>CAVTLI010000001.1:0-537500 GCA_963735585.1 uncultured Gaiellaceae bacterium
GGGGCCGCTCCGCGACGTCGCCCACGCCTCCACGGCCGGAGACGAGGTCAGAGTGGGCGGTGCCAGCTCCGCCTTCGCCGACATCCGCTCGGCGCTCGAGCGCGACATCCTCGTCGTCTTCCCGATCGCCGCGTTGCTGATCGCGCTCGTCCTCGGCCTGCTCCTGCGGAGCGTCGTCGCGCCGCTCTACCTGCTCGGCGCGGTCGCGCTCGGCTTCGTCGCCACCCTGGGCGCCGGCGTCGCGCTCTTCCAGGGCCTCGGCTCCGAGCCGGGGCTGCTCTTCATCCTTCCGGTGATGCTCTACCTGTTCGTGGTCGCGATCGGCACCGACTACAACATCCTCATGACCACCCGCCTGCGCGAGCAGATGCAGGAGGGCAACGACCCGCGCACCGCCGCCGATCTCGCGGTCGAGCACGCCGGCCCCACCGTCGTCTCCGCCGGCGTCATCCTCGCCGGCACCTTCGCCTCGCTCGGGCTCACCGGCATCAGCCTGCTCGTGCAGCTGGGCGCCACGATCGCGATCGGCGTCACCATCGTCAGCTTCGTCATGGCGACGATCCTTGTGCCCAGCCTGTCGGCGCTGATCGGCAAGCGGGTCTGGTGGCCCGGACACCAGGACGCTGTAAAGCCCGTCGCGGCCGGCGACCATCCCCGCGCCCGGCCGCGTCCCAGCGGCGAGCCCGCGCCCGAGGGCGAGCGCTAGTCAGCTCCCACGACCCACCGGCGGGCCGGGAGCAAACGCTCCCGGCCCGTCACTAGGAGCCACGATGACCAACGAGACAACAGCAATCACGAATCAGCAGCACGAGGTCACCGCCATCGCGGTGCTCGCGCCAAGCGGATCGAACGTGGCCGAGCGTGAACAGCGCCGGTGGATCGTGGCGCTGCTGGCGCCGTTCGTCGCGGCGTCCGCCTTTCTGTGCGCCACGTTTGCGACTGCGGGCGGAGCAGCATGGACGAACTGGTTCTTCGCACCCGCGCTGCTGCTCGTCCCAGCGTGGATCGGGACGCTCGTGTACCTCGCGCTGACGTCCGACACCAACGGGGCCGGCGAGCGCCTAGGCGCGCTTCCCGCGCCGAGTGCGGAGCGCTCGCCCGAGCGGAAGGCGGCGTAGCACATGGAGAGGGAATCGCCCATGCGCGACCGCCGCGACCTCAACCAGTTCGACGCGAGCGCGCAGCGACGTGAGCTCGGCCGGCTCGTTCGCCAGATTCAGGCTCTCACGCTCGAACTCCGCGAACTCCGTCAGGGTGAAGCCGACGCTGCCGAGCTGGAAAGCAAGGAGCGCACGCTCGAACAGCTGCGCTGGCGACTGGCTACCGTCGCCCGCCGCGCTGTTCGCCGACGACATCGTGGAGTTCCTCAACCGCTAGCCGACCGACGCCCGGGCGGCGTCAACACCTCAAAGAAAGGATCGACATGTCCGACCAACTGACTGTTACGCCCGTCGTGCTCGAGCCCGCCGCACAGGCGTTCACCGAGGCGAGGAGGAGCGGACGCAGCAGCGGGCGGAGGCGGGACGGAGTTCGAGCGCCCGCCCTCCGGCCTAGCGGTGGTGTAGCCAAAGACTGCGGTTCGGATCTGGGGGCGCCCACGATGCGACGCCCGGCTCGCTCGAGCACGATCGGATGCATGTTCATGCAGCTCTCGGCCGATCTCGAGCGCGCGACGAGCTCGGGCGTCGAGGTCGCCAACGGAGGTGAGACACATGTTGCACGCAGCTGATCACTTCGGACACCGCGAAAGCGACGGCGTCGTCGTCGACCTGTTCTGGGATCGCGGCAATCCCGCGAACGAATTCCGCGTCGAGGTCGTGGACCAGCGCGCGGGCGCTCGCTTCGTGCTCCACCCGACGACGGGGAGAGACGCGGTCGTCGCCTTCCACCACCCGTTCGCGGCCGCAAGAGCCGCCCTCAACGGCAAGCGATTGGCGGCGTGAGCGGACTGCAGCGCACAGCCGCACAACCAAGTCTCGGACGAAAGGCGCGATGAGCGCTGTGCCCACCCCCCAAGCCCAGTCGGTTGCCGTCTGGGCGTGGCGCCGGCTCCTCCTCGTCGCAACGCTTTCGACCCCGACGAACGTGGCGCTCGCCGCTGCCGCCGAGCGGCTCGGGCTGGCCGCCGAGATCGTCTCCCCGGACGCAGCGCTCGCGCTGGCCGGGCCGGGCGACATCCTGCTTGGCCGCATCGACGTCCGTCGCAGCCTCGACGGCCCGGAGCCCGGCCTGACCGAACTCCGGCAGGTCGCGGCCGCGGGCGTCGACGTCGTGAACGGCCACGGCGGGCTGCTGACCGCGCACGACAAGCTCGCCACCGCCCTTGCGCTGGCACGCGCCGGCTTGCCGCATCCGCGCACGGCGCTCGTCTCGCGCGCGGGACCGCTTCCCTTCGCTCCCCCTTACGTCGTCAAGCCGCGCTTCGGGAGCTGGGGACGCGACGTCGAGCGCGTCCAGTCGGAGGCCGACCTCGCCGCCCAGCTGACTCGCCTGCGGGAGCGCGGCTGGTTTCGCCGCCAGGGCGCACTCGTCCAGGAGCTGGTGTCCTCCGAGGGGCGCGACCTACGCCTGGTGATCGCCGCCGGAAGGGTCGTCGGCGCCGTCGAGCGTGTCGCGCGTCCCGGCGAGTGGCGCACGAACGTGTCGCTCGGCGCCGAGCGGCGGCCGGTCTCGCCTCCGCTCGCGGCGCACCGGCTCGCGCTACGCGCCGCTGCCGCGGTTGCGTGTGACCTCGTCGGCGTCGACCTCCTCCGCGACGACGCCGGCGCCTGGGTCGTGATCGAGCTGAACGCCGCCGTCGAGTTCAACGAGACCTACGCGCTCGGAGCCGAGGACGTTCACGAGGCAGCGCTGGGTGCCCTGCTCGACGCCCGCGATGCCCGTGCGACCGGACTGCCCGCAGCCTGATCCGGCAGGCGGGGAGCACACGCTCCCGGCCCGCCACCAGGAGCCACCATGGCCAGGGAGACAAGAGCAATCGAGGATCAGCAGGCCGGCGGCTTGCTCCACCGGCCGGCGGACACAGACGTAGCGCGGGAAGACCGGCTCGCGCTCGCGTGTGATCACGCGGTGCATGAAGTCACCGGAATCTTGGTGCTGGCGCGCGCCGTCACTCGCGGGTTGCCGAAGCAGAGCCGCGATCGCGACGCGCTCGAGGCGATCGCGACGCACGCACAGGAGCTTGTAGCCGAGCTCACACGGGCGCTTGGCAGCCCGGCACCCGGTACGAGGGGACGCGGCCGGTGAGCGACGCAACGACGCCACTCGACGCGGAGCTCGCCGCCCTCTGGGCCGAGCTCCCGCTCGGGGAGCGAAGCGCCGCCGCCGCGCTCCGCACCCTCGCGGAATCGACCGGCATCGACGAGGCGGTGCTCGAGCGGCACTGGCGCGAGGCCCTGCTCACCGAGGTCGCCCAGCTCGCCGCCGCCGACACCGGCCCCTCCCGCAGGTTCCTCTCAGTGATGTGTGGTCATTGCGGCCCGCGGAGGATGTTCATCGGTGATCGCAAATCGTTCCCAACAGAGCCGGCCGGGTTCCGAACTTTGCCCATTTGCAGCGAATTCGCTTGAATGTGTGACGGCGGCCGGGGAGGACTCCGAGCCGCCGTCACTCGCTAGGTGACGCAGTAGTGCTGATGGTGTCCGGTGCAGCCTCGTCCTCTCGAGGCTGCACCTCTAGACCCTCCTCATGGGCACTCCTTCTGGGTCGGCCGTTGCGGGATCCTGGCCGAGCACGGTCAGCTCGCCGGCATCGCGGGAGCGGAGCCCGAGGAGGACTGAGATGAACGTCGTCTTGCCGGCGCCGTTGGAGCCGAGCAAGCCGGTGATCCCTGGGCCGATCTCGGCGTCGAGGCCGGCGAGCGCGACGGTGCCGCCGTAGCGCTTCACGACCCCGCGGGCCGAGACGACGCTTCCCGGTGCGGGCTGCGGGGAAATGCTCATGCCCGAACGCTACGCGGAGCGTCGGCAGGGTGCATCGGGCGCGAGACTGGACTTCATCTCCGACTTCAGGATGAGCGCGGCCGCACGAGCCCGACGTCGTAGGCGAGCACGACTGCCTGCACCCGGTCGCGCAGCTGGAGCTTGCGCAGCACGGCGGAGACGTGCGTCTTCACCGTCGCCTCGCTGACGACGAGCTGGGCGGCGATCTCGGCGTTCGACAGTGCGAGCGCGACGAGGCGAAGCACCTCGAGCTCCCGTTCGGTCAGCTCGCCGAGGTCGGGCGGCGCCGCGTCGCTGTCCGGGAGATCCCTGGCGAAGCGGTCGAGCAGCCGCCGGGTGACCGTTGGCGCCAGCAGTGCGTCGCCGCGCGCGACGATCCGGATCGCCTCGACCAGGTCGGCCGGCCGCACGTCCTTCAGGAGGAACCCGCTCGCTCCGGCACGCAGCGCGGCGAAGACGTACTCGTCCGCGTCGAAGGTGGTGAGGACGATGACGCGGGCGTCGTTCCCGGACGCGACGATCCGGCGCGTCGCCTCGATCCCGTCCATGACGGGCATCCGGACGTCCATCAGGACGACGTCGGGCCGGTGCTGCTCCGCCAGCGCGGCAGCCTGGGCGCCGTCCTCGGCCTCGCCAACCACCTCGAGGTCGTCCTTCGCCTCGAGGATCATCCGGAAGCCGCCACGCACCAGGGCCTGGTCGTCTGCGAGCAAGACGCGAATGCTCACGGAGGAGCCTCCAGAGGCAGGCGTGCATGGATGCGGTAGCCGCCGCGGCGAGCGGCGCCCGCCTCGAGCGTGCCGCCGTGCATCGCAGCCCGCTCGCGCATGCCCGCCAGGCCGCGTCCGGTTCCGTCACTCTGCTCGCCGGCCAGGCCGCGGCCGTCATCGACGACGTCCAGCTCCAGCACGTCCTCGGCAACGCGCACCGTCACCTCGGCGTGCGTGGCGTGTGCGTGCCGGAGCGTGTTCGTCAACGCCTCCTGGACGATCCGGAAGGCGGAGAGATCGACGCCCGCGGGGAGCGCTCGTGCCGGACCGTCCCAGCGCACGGCGACGTCGAGGCCGGCGGCGCGCAGCGGCTCCACGAGCTCGTCGAGACGGTCGAGACCGGGTTGCGGGTCCGCCGAAGCGGCGTCCGCGCCTCGTCGATCGACGGCGAGCAGCAGACGGAGCTCACGCAGTGCGTCTCGCCCGGCCGTCTCGATCGAGCGCAGCGCTGCACGGGCCTGCTCGGGCTGCGCGTCGAAGACCTCCGCTGCCGCGGCCGCCTGGACGACGATCACCGAGACGCTGTGCGCGATCACGTCGTGCAGTTCCCGCGCGATTCGCGCCTGCTCCTCGATCGCCGCGCGGCGCACCGCCTCCGCGATCGTCGCGCGCCGGTTGCGCACGACCTCGCCGAACGCCCACGCACCGAGCACGACGACGATTGCGAATGCCGTGTCCTCGTTCTTCGCCGTGAAGAGGTTCGTCGCCGTGAGGGCGAGCAGCGCCGCGAGTGCCGGCAGCGATACGCGCGGCGGCCGCAGGGAGGCCAGCGAGCCGAGCGCGAACAGGCCGGCATAGGGCAGAAGGCCGTCGGGGGCGACGGCGATCAACTGGATCCCGAGCCCACCGACGAGCGCGATCGCCATCACCCGCTCGGGCTGCGCGCGCCGCCACCAGAGCGCGATCCCCTGGACAAGGGCGAGGACGAGGCCCAGCAGCGTCGCAGGCCCAGACTCGACGCTGGGATCGAGCACGACCAGGAAGAGGACGCCGGTGACGCCGACCGGGATCGCGATGTCGAAGAAGCGCTGACTCAGCGCGCGAGAAGGTCGGCGCATGATCCGATCGTGCCCGATCGCGCATACATCCGCATCGGGCGCGCGAGTGGAGTTGGTCTCCTACTTCTGGATGAGCTCGGGGGTCAGCTCGGCCGGCGAGCTGACGACCGCGGCGGCGAGCGCGAGCGCCTCGGCGGCAGGAGGGTAGTGTGCCCTGAGGCCCGGGAGGGCCGGGTGGACCGGGAGGGCCGGGCGGTCTTCGGGGGCAAGTGGAACTCGAACCCGCGACCTCCGGCGTGACAGGCGGCGCTTCTCCGGCGGACACACGGGGTGGGACCCGCTCCCTAGCGAAAGAGGTGGTCGCAGTTGCGCCAGCACCGGCAGCGCAGACGTTCCTTTGCAGGCACTTTCTGTCGCTGGAAGCTGAACTCGCAAGCCTCGACGGTGGTCGCCTGAGGTCGCGTGTGCTCGCGAGCGCCGCCAGTCCGAAGATGTACCCGTCTCGTACCCGCGAGACACCGACACGGCGTCTAGACAGACAACAAAAAGCCCGATTTGCAGGGCTTTCTCTAAGCCCTCTGACGGACTCGAACCATCGACCCCCTCCTTACCATGGAGGGTGTCAGACCGGCTCGGTCGGCGGGAACGTTTCGCGGGTTCGATTCCCGCCGCCTCCATCGGGACTCCTCCAGAAATCGCTTCAGAAATCAGATCCGGAGGGGTCAGCAAGCTCGAAACGGCGGCCCGGGGTCGCCGTTTCTCGTTCGGCCGCGGGTGAGCACAGACGCGTCTGGTTGGTCGCAGCGGAGGACGGATGATGGAAGCGAGTTGATCGGCAGAGGCGATTCGTCTCGTACTACTAGGAGGGGTGAGCGAAACGAATAGCGAAACGGAGTTACCCTGAGCGTCAGATGTTCCGCGCGGTGTACCGGGAGATCGCCCGATTCCTTAACTGGGTCAACCGTACGGGATCCGGGTCGAGCGCATCTCGGGCCACAAGGGAAGCCGAGGACCACCGCCGGGACGTCGAGAGTCGCTCGGGCAGCGGCGGGGACGGCTACGGCTAAAGGGCGGGCGGCTTATGCCGCGAGTGGAACGGCGCGCGGTCGTGCGAGTGCTTGTGCGAGCGTGGCCATGATGCAGAGGTCGGCGTGAAGCTGGACACGTTCGATGCCCCGGACGCGGAGTGGCGCGAGTCCTGCCTCGTTCTCGAGCCGTCTAGTCAGCCCACCAGTCGCGCTGGCCGTCGACGTCTTCGCGCGGAGCCTCGCCGAGATTGGGCGCGCCGATGACGAGGATCTCGAGGCCCTCCGGCCCGGCCTCGTAGCCTCGCCACATACCGGGCGGGACGCGCACCGCGTCCCATTCCTTGAGCTCGACGATCTCGTCGTCGACCTTCATCCGCCCGCTCCCGCGCACGACCACGTACACCTCCTCTTGCTTCTCGTGCGTGTGGCCGTACGGAAAGCGATAGCCGGGCGGGACGCGCTGGTAGCTCAGGCCGGATTTCTCGAGCTCGAGCGCCTTGGTCGCCGCGCGGAACTCCAGGTCGGGCGCGCCGTCGAACTTAGAGCCGAGGTCCTCCAGATCCTCCTTGATGTTCCTGAGCGTGAACGGCACGGCGCAATCCTAGGGCACCGCGCAGGGCGTGCCATCGCGCTACACAACTTCGCCTCGCCGCGCGCCTACGATCTCCAGGATGAGAGCGGTGCTCGCACTCGCGTCCACGTTGGCGGTCACCGGCGCGGCAGCCGCTGGGCTCAGTACGCCCGCGCGGGTAACGCTGGACGGTGTGGGCGGCGCGCGTCCCGGAATGAGCGTCGCGGCGGTGTCGGCTCGGTGGGGCGTGCCCCTGCGGCCCAACTATGAGGTGCGGCCGACGTGCGGTACAGCACGTCTCGAGCGGCCGGGGATCGTAGGGGAGGCGATCTTCATGCCGCGCGGGCGGTTCGGCGCCGTCTTCTTTCGGAAGGGCGCCGTCACGGGTAGAGGGGTCCGGATCGGGTCGACGCTCGCAGAGCTGCGGCGCGCCTATCCTCAGCTCAGCTCTCGGCCGGACAGATACATCCACGGCGGCCGCAACTATTTTCTGCGTCGCGCACGTGCTCCGCACTGGGAGCTGCGCGTCGACGTGGGCCCAAAGAAACGCGTGACGCAGATCGCGTTCGGAGAGCGCGCCTCCGTGCGTCTCGACGAAGCGTGCGCCTAGAGGCGCGGCTCACGGGGCGATCACTCTTCGCAGAACGACGACGCAAAGCGCATGAACCGGTGGACGTCGCGGAAGGTGGTCGGCAGCCCGAGGGAGACGCGAACCGCGCCGCCACTCTCGACGCCGAGTGCGCGGAGGTGGTCGCCCAAAGCCGGCGACTCCGCTCGCCGGAGCAGTGCCTCGCGCGGGACCCCGAAGGCGTGCTCTGCCGCGCCGGGGTTGCAGAAGCACCCGGTGCGGAGCGAGATGCCGAGCTCTGCGGCGCGTTCGTCCACGGTCCTGATGTCCACGAGCCGTCCGTCCGGACGCAGGAAGCTGAATGCGATCGTTGCGCCGCGCCTGTATGTCGTGCGCGGCCCGTGGATCTGCACCACGGGACCGCCACCCGCGTGCCGCAGTGCAGCCAGCTCGTCGAGCAACCACGCGGTCAGGCAGCGGACGCGTCCGTGGATGGTGTCGATGCCGATCCCCTCGAGGTAGCGAAGCCCCAGCTCGACGGCCGGGAGCGCGAGATAGTTCACGGTGCCGTCCTCGAACGCGGCCTCGCCGTCGGCCGGCGTGTGCCAGTCGCCCTGCACGCTGACAGCGGTGATGGTGCCGCCGGCGAACCAGGGGCGACGCAGCCGCGCCAGGGCGCGCTCGCGAACGAGCAGGCAGCCCACGCCGGTTGGGTACCCGAGCAGCTTGTAGAGCGAGATCGCGACGAAGTCCGGCCGCCACGCCGCCAGGTCGAGCCGGTTCGACGGTACGAATGCCGCGCAGTCGACGAGCACGTCCCAGCCCGCGCTCTGCGCGAGCGCGATCCACTCGAGCGGATGCTGGACGCCCGAGAAGTTGGACTGTGCCGGGTAGGCGAACAGGTTGCTTCGCCCCGGATCCGCCACGCGCAGGCACGCCTGCAACTCGTCTTCGTTCACGCGCAGCGACGGCGGCGTGCTGGGCACGTACGTCGTCGCGGCGCCCGACGCGCGGGCAAACTCGCGCAGGCCGTTCACCGAGTTGTGGTTGTCGGACGTGAGCAGAAGGCGACTGCCCGCGTCGAACGGGTATGCCTCGCCCACGAGCTTGAGAGCTCCTGTCGCGTTCGGCGTGAAGATGACGCTGTACTCCGCCGGCGCGTTGAAGTAGCGCAGCACCGCCGCCCGCGCGCGCTCGAGCAGCTCGCTCGCCGCCGCCGAGGTCGGGTTGACGGAGTGTGGGTTGCCGAGCACGGTCCCTCGGAGCAGGTCGAGATGATCGGAGAGCTGCGATTCCGCGAACAGGCCGCCGCCCGTGTAGTCGAGGTAGACCTGACCCTGAGCGTCCAGGCGCCCGTACTCCGCCTCCCGAAGCTCGCCGAGAGGTGCGGCGTCGAACTCGGAGTGGCGGTGCAGGAAAGCCGCGAAGGAGCGCGCCTCGTCCGCGGGGCCGTACGCCGTCCGCAGCGGCGTCGGCTCAGCTTCTGCAGCAAGTGACGCGCTCCACACCATCTGCTCTACCTGACGGTGGGGGTACGCCGGTTCTTCCCCGCCCTCGTAACACGTTGCGGCGGCGGGAATCACTTGCGATTCCCGCCGCCTCCACTCCTCTTGAGACGGGCTCTACTCGGTGATCTCGTAGATGGCCGTCGTGCCGCTCACCTCGTTCGCCACGACGACGAGCGGGGAGCGAGTGGGACTGTCGTCGTCTTCGATAAAGAGGATGCCCTCGGGGGCCTTGTCGACGGTCGGATCCGGATTGAGATAGGCCACGAACTCGGGGGCGTAAGGGTCGTCGACGTCGTAGACCATGAGGCCGCCGATGCGCTCGAGCCCGATGAGAGCGTAGGTCCTGCCGTCAACCCGGCCGAGGGCGACGCCCTCGGGCTCCGGTCCCTTGTTGTCGCTACGCGTGTCGAAGCCGGCGCCGCTCTCGGAGTTGAACAAGGCGGGCAACTGTGCTGCGGTGATCTGCTCGAAAGCGTCCCCCGAATCGAACACGAGCGCGCCGGACTCGGACCAGATCGAGAACGACCGGGCGCCGAAGGAGAACAGGGCTTCGAACGCCGGGTCGGCGTCGGTGTTGCCGAGGCGGTTGGTGACCGTGAGCCGGCCGAAGGCGGTCAGGTCGTTCGAGACGAGCTCGAGCGGCGAGACGACTCCGGGCTCGAGCGTGAGGTCTGAGACGCGGGACTCCTCCACGAGGCCCGGCCAGTCCCGCGCATCGCCCTCGTTGGCGGTGACGAGGTAGGTCTCGTCGTCGGCGCTGTAGGCGGCGATGCCGTCCGGCTGGTACATGCCGGAAACGGGTCGGTTCACGATCTCCCTGCGACCGGCGTTCCCGACGCCGTCACGATCGCTCGGGTCGAGGCCGTTGCCCCAGGAGTCGTGATTCCTGAAGCCCAGCGGTCGCACCGCTGTGAAGACGGCGTTCCTGACGTCGAGCTCCGCGATCGCGTTGTTTTCCTGAAGCGTCACCCAGGCCGTGCGCGAGTTGTCCGCAGCCGAGATGGACTCCGGCTCGAGGTCCTGCGGTGCCGTTGCCCCAGGCCCGAAGATCCGCACGCCGGCTGGAATGGACACGCCCGCGAAGGACGCTGTGCGGACCTGCGCCTGCGTGAGCTTCTTCAAGCCCTTTCGGACATCGATGACGCTCACGGAGCCCTCGGGGTCCGCGAACGTCGGGCCGTAGCCACTGGGCTCACCTTCGTTCGCGACGAGCAGGTAGTCGTGATTCGGAGTGAACGTCAGCATGTCCGGCAACGCGCCCACCGTCACGCCGGGATGAGTCGCGGCCCCGTTCGTGTCGAAGAATCGGACGGTTCCCGGATCGGTCTTCGTGGGCGCCTCGACGGCGATCGCGACGATGCCCTTGTCGACCGCCACGCTGTTGGGCGAGCCTGGAGCAACGGAGATCGCGCCGGCGAGCACGGGATGTGCAGGGTCGGCGATGTTGACGATGTCTACGCGCTGGTTGTCGGCGTCCGTGATGAAAAGGCGCTTCGATCCGCGGTCGTAGGCGGAGATCTCGGCTCCGCCTCCGGTATAGCGCCCCTTCAGCGCCAGTGAGATCGAGTCGTCGCCGCCTCCGGCGGCGAATGCTGCGAACGCCCCTGCCGATGCGGCAGCCACCGTCGTCGCAGCAACGATCATCCTGCGTGTGCTCACGAAGTGCCCCCTCCGTTGTCGTTTTCAGTGTCCCGAGCAAGTCTCAGGTGCGCGTACGGCTCACTGGGTCTGCGGATGGTGAAGCGGTGGTTTCAGGCTGGTGAGTGCGCTGCAGCCTCCCGACCAAGCACCAGGTCGAGCGGCCGCGCCACCTGGTTGAGATCGAGCGTCTCGACCAGCAAGGCCGGCTCACCGACGATCAGCCGAGCGGCTTTTCCTATCGAGTCGGGAGCACGCGGCAGGTTGACTGGCTCGAATGAGATTGGGAGCGATAGTCGTGGGAGCCGCCGCTGCGGCGGTGGCCGTGGGTGGGCTCGGATCCATGCTCGCCGTCCGAGCCAGCGGGCCGGGCACACCCCCCATCGTCACGACGACCGTTCCCGCAAGCGTCACCCCGGCTTCGTCTCCCGCGGTCACGCCGACGTCGCCCGAACCTGCGACACCCGCCCCGGCGCCAGAGACGCCGGCCGTGAACGGCACACAGCCGGCGTGTCTGGGCGAAGAGAGTGATCCGACCGGCTCCGACACACCGGGCTGCAGCGCCGCCGACGACGAGGCAGGTGACGACGAGTCCGGGGACAGTTCCGGTGACGATCAGGCCGGTGACGACGAGTCCGGGGACAGTTCCGGTGACGATCAGGCCGGTGACGACGAGTCCGGGGACAGTTCCGGTGACGATCAGGCCGGTGACGACGAGTCCGGGGACAGTTCCGGTGACGATCAGGCCGGTGACGACGATTCCGGGGACAGTTCCGGCGACGACCAGGCTGGAGACGGCAAGTCGGGCGGCGCCTGAGCAGCGCAACCACGCCGAGGACGCCTGCTCGTCGCCCCGCTCGGGCACCAGGCACTAACCTCCCCGCGTGTCAGTCCACCGGCTCGACCGGGCCGAGGCCCGGCGCATCGCGATCCGCGCCCAGCTCCTGGACGCACACCGGCCGACCGACCTACTGACGGTCGTCGACCACCTGACGTTCCTGCAGCTCGACCCGACAGCCGCGATCGCGCCCAGTGCCGACCTGGTTGCCTGGACGCGGCTGGGCGACGCCTACCGCCCGTCTGATCTGACCGCGGCATTGGAGGAGGACCGGTCCCTGTACGAGATCCGCGCGATCATCCGGCCGACCGCCGACCTCGGGCTGCACCTCGCGGCGATGGCTGCCTGGCCGTTCGCGGACGCGGAAGGGCGGCAGACGGCGGTACCCGGCCCACGTGCCGGCCGCTGGGTGGAGGAAAACGACTCCTTCCGCAGGGACGTCCTCGAGCTGTTGCGGAGGTCCGGGCCTCTGCTGTCACGCGACGTTCCGGACACGAGCGTCGTGCCGTGGCAGTCGACGGGCTGGACCGGCAACCGCAACGTCACTCAGATGCTGGAGTTCCTGTCCGCTCGCGGCGAGGTCGCCACCACTCGGCGCAGCGGACGGCAGCGGTTGTGGGACCTCGCCGATCGCGTCTACCCGGCGGTCACCGAGGTCGTCCCGTTGGCCGAGGCACGTCGGGTCATGGCAGCACGACGGTTGCGCGCACTCGGAATTGCCCGGGCCGAGGTGTTCGGGGTCGCGGGGGAGCAGTTCTACGAGGAGGTCGCCGGAGAGCCGGCCGAGGTCGAAGGGACGTCTGGCAGCTGGGTAGTCGACGCGACGGCCATCGGGCAGCCCTTCGAAGGGCGTACCGCCCTGCTGTCGCCGTTCGACCGCCTGGTCCACGACCGTGTCCGGGCGCAGGAGCTGTTCGACTTCGAGTACTTCCTGGAGATGTACAAGCCGAAGGAGAAGCGCCGCTGGGGCTACTTCGCGCTTCCGGTGCTGCACAACGACCAGCTGGTCGGCAAGGTGGACGCGACCGCCGATCGCAAGGCCTCGGTCCTGCGGGTGGACGCGATCCACGAGGACGTTCGCTTCAGCCGCGCCGTCAAGAGGGCCGTGGACGCCGAGATCGAGGCTCTGGCGGCGTGGCTCGGCCTGACCGCCGTCGACCGTCTCGACCTACATCGAGGTCGTGAGCGGAACGTCGCCAAAGTCGCCAAGTGACGGCGGCGATGATTCTGGAGCGCCGCGATCGTCTACATCGCTGTACGCCACGAGCGAGCAAGGAGGAGTGAGTCCCGTGCGCATCGTGATCATCGAGTTCATGAGCCTGGACGGCGTCGTTCAGGCGCCCGGCGGGCCCGACGAGGACACCGAAGGTGGCTTCGCCCACGGCGGCTGGTCGCACCCGTTCTTCGACGAGGTGGTGGGCGGCGGCTTCGACGACGCGCTGAACGGAGCCGAGGCGCTCCTCTATGGGCGCCGCACGTGGCAGACGATGGCTGCCGCGTGGCCCGATCGAGCCGGCGATCCGTTCGCCGACCGGATGAACGCCATCCCGAAGTACGTCGTGTCCGCGACACTGGGCGACGACGAGCTGACGTGGCACAACACCACGCGCATCCCCGGCGACCAGGCCGTCGCCCGCCTCCGGGAGCTGCACGAGGCCGACGGCGGTGACCTGTTGGTCATGGGGAGCCCAACGCTCGCGCGCACCCTCCTGGCCGAGGGCCTGGTCGACGAGCTCCGGCTGATGATCGAGCCGGTGATCCTCGGCGGTGGCAAGTCGATCTTCTCCGACGACGGCGCGCTGCGCACGCTCGAGCTGGTCTCCTCGGTCACCAGCGGCACGGGCGTGCACGTGTCCACTTATCGGCCGGTCGCGGGGGACTAGGCAAGGGTCGGTAGGTCGGGTCGGAGGCGCCCCTTCACCTGGGCGGCGTGCGCTTTCCCGTCACCGGGCCGATTCGGTACACGATGACGGCGCGCGACGCGGTAGCTCTCTGCGAGCTGCTCAGGCCGCGGGTGGCGATCCCGATCCACTACGAAGGCTGGCAGCACTTTCAGCAGGGCCGCGAGCAGATCGAGAGCGTGTTCGCGCGGGCGCCGGCGCAGTTCCGACGCTCGGTCCGGTGGCTCCCACTTGGCGTGGCAACCGAGCTCTCCGCCGAGCCGGCGCCAGAAGCGCGGGTCGAGCAGGCCGCCGGCGGCTGAGCAGGCTCAGGCGCAGGCGGCACTAGCTACTCGTACTGCAGCGCTTCCAGCACGCGCAGGCGTGCGGCGCGGCGCGCGGGCAGGATCGCCGCGAGCAGCCCGGCGAAGATCGCGACCACGACGAAGGAGATCAGGGAGACCGTCGGGATCGCGAACTGCAGGTCGTACTGCGCGAGCGCCCGCGTGACGAGCAACGCGAGGAAGATCCCGAGCGGAAGGCCGAGCGCAGCGCCGATCAGCGCCGTGATCACGCTTTCGTGCCGGACCATCCGGCGTACCTGGCGGCGCGTCATCCCGACCGCGCGCAGCATCCCGAGCTCACGCGTCCGCTCGAAGACCGAGAGCGCGAGCGTGTTCACCATGCCGAAGAGGCTGATGATCACGGACAGCGCGAGCAGCACGTACAGGAAGAGCAGGAACTGCTGGATCTCGCGGTCCTCCTTCTCGATCCACTCCTGCCGGGTCTGGACGCGCGTATCCGGGAAGCCCGCCAGCGCCGCCTCGATCTCCGGCTTCGCCGAGCCTGGCTCGGCGGACAGGTTCAGCAGCGTGAATCGATTGCGAGGCCGCTCGTAGAGCTCGTCGAAGGCCGCCTGCGACACGCTCGCGGTGCCCAGGAGCGGATAGAACGGACTGCCCTCGTAGATGCCACGCACGACGACCGTCGTCGTCTCGTTCGCGGTCGAGCGCACGGTGAGGCTGTCGCCGACCGCGAGGTCGTTGTCTTCGGCGACGTTGCTCGGGACGACAGCGCCGTCGTCGCCAAGCTCCGCCAGCACGTCGTCCGAGCCCTGCTCCCAGCGGAAGTCGTAGACGTCGTTGATCCGGTCGTCGAGGCCGGTGAGGTTGCCTGCGTTGCCGTCGATCTCGGCCACGTCCTGGCGCACGTTGCTCACCGTTTCGACGCTCGGCGCGTCTTCGACCGCCGTGCCCACCGCGGCCGGAAACTCCGAATAGCCGTCCTTGGAGGTCACGATCAGGTCCGCCTGGATCTGGCGCTCGATGGCATCCACGTTCGAGACGCGCAGCCCCTGAGCGAGCGCCGCGACGAAGGTGACGAGCGCGATGCCGATCATCAGCGCCGCGGCCGTGGAGGCCGTGCGACCGGGGTTCCGCTGCGCGTTGCCGTCGGCGAGCCGGCCGGCGACCCCGCCCAGTCGCCGAGCCGGGAGGCCGACGAGCTTCGCGAGCGGCTTGACCAGCTTCGACGAGAGCATTGCCACCCCGATGAACAGCGCGAGCACGCCGAGCCCGAGCACGGCGAACCGGTCGCCCGTTGCGATGCCGTCCGCGAGCGTGCCGTACGAGAGCGCCAGGAGGGCGAGCGCGACGATCAGCGCGGCGACGTAGGGAACGAACCGGGCGAAGCGGCCGCGCGGGAGCGTCGCGCCCTCGCGCACGG
The DNA here is from genome assembly GCA_963735585.1 of uncultured Gaiellaceae bacterium. GTDB lineage: Bacteria > Actinomycetota > Thermoleophilia > Gaiellales > Gaiellaceae > Gaiellasilicea. The sequence continues at coordinate 15,466 of CAVTLI010000001.1, forward strand.
CGGCGATCGGCGACACGCGCGTTGCGCGCACGGCGGGCAAGAGCCCGGCGACGAGCGTCACCAGCGTCCCGACGAGCAGCGAGACGACGATCGTGCGCATCGCGAAGACGGTCTCGGCCTGGGGCAGCTCGAGGTCGAACGCGCGGAAGAGCGCGCTCAGCCCGACGGCGAGGCCGAGGCCGCTGAAGAGGCCGACGACCGAAGCGGTGAACCCGATGACGAGCGCCTCCACGATCACCGACCCCAGGATCTGCCGGCGGGACGCGCCGATCATCCGCAAGGTCGCGAACTCGCGCGTGCGCTGCGCCACGGTGATCGACAGCGTGTTGAAGATCACGAACGCGCCGACGAAGAGCGCGATGCCGGCGAACGAGAGCAGGAAGTAGCGGATGATCTTCGTGAAGGTCGCGATCTCGCCCGACTCCTCCGCCGCCTGCTCTACGCCGGTGCGGACCGTCACGTCGGAGCCGAGCTCGGCCGCGATCCGCCGCGTCAGCTCCTCCGGCGTGACCCCAGCCTCCGCCGCGGCCTGCACCGAGTCGAGCTGGCCTTCCTTGTCCAACAGCCGCTGCGCCGTCGGCAGGTCGAGGATGGCGAACGTGGCGCTGCCGAGCGTGCTCAACTCCCCGTACTTGGCGACGCCGACGATCTCGAACTGCTCCGCGGGACCGAGGGCGGCAACGCCAATGCGGTCGCCGAGTTTCAGGTTCTCCTTGTTCGCCGTACTCTCATCGACGACCACCTCGCCGTCACCGCGGGCCCAGCGGCCCTCGACGAGGTCGAGTGGATTGAAGCGGTCGGCGTTGCCCTCGGTCTCGATCCCGAAGGCGAAGGCGGGCGAGTTGCCGGTGCCGATCGCCTCGCCGTCGGGTCTCAGAAGCTTCGTCTGGAAGTCCTGGACCGAGCCGGCTGCAAACTCGACGCCGTCCACCTCTCGTACCCGCTCGAGTGTCTCCTCTGAGATCGGCGGCGCCTCGGCCTGCTCACCCTCGAAGCTGATGCCGGCCTCTTTGCCGGTGACGACGGCGTCGGTGTCCGCGTAGGACTCGACGAAGATGGTGTCGAACGCCTTGTCGATCGTGTCGGTGAGGACGTAGGCGCCGCTCATCATGGCGACGCCGAGCACGATCGCAATCGCTGTGAGGATGGCGCGGAACTTCCGCCCGGCCATGCCGCGGAGGGCGACTCTGATCACGCGGGCGTGATCGCTGCCAACGCCGGCTCACGGGCGGAGACGACGAAGCGGCTGGCTGTCGGAGCGATTTCGGACATGCGGGTTGGGACGCTACCGGCGCCCGTCGTGCATTCCTAGGGGTTAACCGGACCTTCACCGGTTCCCGCGACGCGGAGCGCAGCTGCGTTGACGCGCGGGATACGCTGCAACCGACTTCAGTCGAGCCGACGAAAGGGAAGCAGCGATGACGGAGATGACGGAAACGTCCCTGGACGAACTCGGCCCCGTCGACTACCTCGTCGTCGAGTTTCCGGCGGGAGCGAGCAACTTCACGGGCGAGATGGCGGCGGAGCTGATCGCTCTGGTCGACGCCGGAACCATTCGCGTGATCGACGTGCTGATCCTCATCAAGAACGAGGACGGCACGGTCGAGGCCATGGAGCTTTCCGATATCCCGGAGCTCGGACCGCTACAGCAAGTCGAGGCTCAGCTCGCGGAGCTCTTGGCCGAGGACGACGTCGTGCACCTCGCCGCTGCGATGGAGCCGGGTAGCGTTGCCGGCGTGCTGATCTGGGAGAACCTGTGGGCTGCGCCCTTCGCATCGGCGGCGCGGCGTTCGGGTGGCCAGCTGATCGCCAACGGACGGATTCCGATTCAGGCGATCATCGCCTCCATCGAGGCCGATGGAGCACCTGCGACCGAAGGAGACTGACGAATGCCGCTCAGACGAGGACGGGTAGGAAGAGTCGGTGTCATCGGCGCGCCGGTGGCGAGAACCGCTGTCGTGGCGGCGGCCGTGACTCCGGGCCGATCGCCGGTTGCGAAGACCGCCGTGGTGGCCGCTGCCGTCACGCCAGGGCGTCGCCGCCGAAGGATCTAGCTAAGGGCCGCCGAGCGGCGGCTCCCTCGTTGCTAGGCCGGCTCGGGAACGTGCCACGTGAGCGTGTGCGCCAGCACCTGGTCGAGCGGCCGAGGCACCTGGGTGAGGTCGAGCGCATCGACGAGCAAGCGCGCGTATCGGATCTTCCGGCTGCCGCCGCTGCCCATGAAGCGCCGAAGCTGCTCCTCCTGCGCCCGTCCTTGCCACGCAGGCTGCTTCTGCAGGGTGCGAAAGGATCCGAGCTCTCCCTGCGCCTCGACGACCTCCTCCACGGAGGCGGCGCCGAGAGCGCGGATCAGCTCGTCTTCCAGGTCGGCGACGCACACGAAGAACCCGAGCGCTTCCATCTCTGCGCGGGTGAGGTCGGAGCCGAGGCCGGCCCGATCGAGACTCCGCCGGAACTCGCGCTCCTCCGCGGCGTCGCAGAGACCCGCCAGCCTGACGTCGAGTCCCTGAGGGCCGTACCTGGCCAGAAAGCGTCCGATCGATTGCGCGCCCCCGATCGGCACGACGGCGATGCCCTCGGCGTCGAGCCTGCGCCCGCGGCGCTCGGCAAGCGCTTCGACGGCTTCCTGGTCGCTGATCCCTTCGACGAGCACCACAGCGCGCGAATCGACCACACGCAAGCCTCAATCCACGGACAGGAGGTCGACCACGAACACGAGCGGCTCGTGCGGCGCGATCACGCCGCCCGCTCCGCGCGCGCCGTAGGCCATGGCGGAGGGGATCGTCAGCTTGCGCCGGCCGCCGACCTTCATGCCCTGCACCCCTGCGTCCCAGCCGGGGATGACCTGGCCCCTTCCGAGCTTGAACTCGAACGGCTGACCGCGGTTCCACGAAGCGTCGAACTCCTCGCCCGAGGAGAACGCGACCCCGACGTAGTGCACCGCCACCTTCGCGCCGGGCGTTGCCTCGACGCCGTCGCCGACGGTGAGATCCTCGATCCCGAGCTCGAAGGGAATGTCGCCCTCGGGCTTGTCGAGCTGCGGCCGTTCAGGCGCCAACGCGAGCCACCATGTCTAGCTCATGCGGCCGGACGCGACGGCGACGCAGGCCTGGCAGGGCGGGAAGCCCTGGTTCCAGGGCACATCCGTCTGGTCGACGCCGCAGAGGGCGAGATCGGGATTCTCGTCGCCCACGAGATGCTCGACGTCCTCGTACTCGACGCCGTCGACGCGGTAGGTCGGCTTGATCTGGATCGAGGTCACGGGCCGAAATCTAGCCGAGGAGACTCGCCGGCGACTCGGATCGTGTTTCCCGAACCTGCTTCCACCGGCTGGCCGCACTGACGGATCCCGCCGGCCGTGGCAGCGTTTGGCGCATGAACACGACGGTCGCCCAGGTCACCTCGCAGCGCACCCGGCTCCTCGAGGCGATTCGGTCGGCGCGCCTCGAGACGCTGCTCGCGGTCACGGGCCTGGTGTTGATCGCGATTCACGTGGTCGACGACAACTTCCTGCAGCCCCAACCCGGCACGTCGGCCGACGATCACCTGGCGAGCGGGCTCGTGCCGATCGCCGTCCTGCTTGGCGCGGCGTTCGCCTACCCGCGGCTCCGGCCCGGCCTGCGCGCAGTGACCGCGCTCCTCCTCGGTCTGTTCGGGATCCTCGTCGGCGCCGGTGAGGCCGGCTACTACACGCTGGAGCGCGGGCCTTCCGGCGACGACTACACCGGGCTGCTCGCGATTCCGGCCGGAGTACTCCTGGTCGCCCTCGGAGCGATCACGCTGTGGAGGTCGCGCAAGCAGGACGACCGTCTCTGGCGCCGATACGGGCGCCGCGCGCTCCTGACGCTGGCCGGCTTGTTCGTGCTCGTGGAGCTCGTGGGCGGGTTGGCGCTCGGCTACGTCAGTACGCACGTGATGCGCGCCGAGGTGCCTGCCGCGAATCTCGGCACCAGCTACGAGGACGTTTCCTTCACGACGAGCGACGGCCTCCGGCTCGAGGGCTGGTACATCCCGTCGCGGAACGGGGCCGCCGTGATCGCGTTCCCCGGCCGGCGCGGCCCACAAAAGCACGCCAGCATGCTCGCCCGCCACGGCTACGGCGTGCTGCTCTTCGACAGGCGCGGCGAAGGCGCGAGCGAGGGCGATCCCAATCTCTTCGGCTGGGGCGGCGAGAAGGACATCTATGCCGCGGCCGAGTTCCTGCGCAGCAGGCCCGATGTCGACCCGGACCGGATCGGCGGCCTCGGGTTCTCCGTGGGCGGCGAGCTGATGCTGCAGGCGGCTGCCGAGTCCGATGTTCTCGCCGCGGTCGTCTCCGACGGAGCCGGCACGCGCGCCTTCTCCGAGGACCTCCAGGACGTCCCCAGCCCCGGCAAGTGGATCGGGCTCCCGTTCCTCGCGGTCAAGAGCGGTTCCGTCGCGCTGTTCTCGAACACCCTGCCGCCGGCCAAGCTGACCGACCTCGTGCCGCGGATCGCGCCGACTCCACTCTTCCTGATCTGGGCACCCAACAGCGGCGGCGAGAACATGAATCCCGACTACCACCGCCTCGCCGGGGAGCCGAAGTCGATCTGGGCGATTCCCGAGGCCGAGCACATCCAGGGCATCACCGCCCGCCCGAAGGAGTACGAGCGTCGGGTGGTCGCGTTCTTCGACGACGCGCTGCGCTGATTTCGTGAGAACATATGTTCGTGTTGGGCGAGGCGACGATCCTGCACGCCGACCTCGACGCGTTCTTCGCGTCGGTCGAGCAGCGCGACGATGCCCGCCTGCGCGGCCGGCCCGTGATCGTCGGCGCGGGCGTGGTCCTCGCGGCGAGCTACGAAGCCAAGGCCTTCGGCATCCGCACGGCGATGGGCGGCAGACAGGCCCGCCGCCTGTGCCCGCACGCGATCGTGGTGGCGCCGCGCATGTCGGCCTACTCCGAGGCGAGCAAGGCGGTCTTCGCCGTCTTCGACGACACGACTCCGCTGGTCGAGGGGCTCTCGATCGACGAAGCGTTCCTCGACGTCCGCGGAATGAGCCGGATCGCGGGCACACCCACCGAGATCGCCGTGCGGCTGCGACAAGACGTGCTCGAGCGGGTCGGTCTGCCGATCACGGTCGGCGTCGCGCGGACGAAGTTCCTCGCCAAGGTGGCGAGTACCGTCGCCAAGCCGGATGGGCTGCTCGTCGTGCCGCCCGGTGGAGAGCTGGCCTTTCTCCACCCGCTCCCGGTTGGACGGCTCTGGGGCGTCGGGCCGGTGACCGCCCACAAGCTGAACACGCGTGGGATCACCACCGTCGGCCAGGTCGCCGGGCTCCCCGAGATCGCACTCGTGTCGATGCTCGGCCGCGCGTCCGGGCGGCATCTGCATGCGCTCGCGCACAACCGCGATCCAAGGCCGGTCCGCGGCGGCCGCCGGCGAGGCTCGATCGGCTCGCAACGCGCGCTCGGCCGCTCACCGAGATCGCTCGAGGCCGTCGATGCGGTCCTGCTCGGGCTGGTCGATCGGGTCACGCGCCGGATGCGGGCCGCCGGGCGGGTCGGCCGCACGGTCGTGCTCCGGCTGCGCTTCGCCGACTTCTCGCGCGCGACCCGCTCGCACACGCTTCCCTTCGCAACAGCCGAGACCCGCGCGATTCTCGCGACGGCGAGGGGCCTGCTCGCGACCGCGATGCCAACGATCGAACGTCGGGGGCTGACACTCGTGGGCATTGCGGTCGCCAATCTCGAGGACGATCGCGCAGTCCAGCTCGCGCTGCCGTTCGAGCGTCGCAGCGACGCCGCCCTCGACGCCGCCCTCGACGAGCTGCGCGACCGCTTCGGACCGAACGCCGTCACCCGAGCCGTCCTCCTGGGCCGCGACCAGGGACTGACGATGCCGCTGCTGCCTGATTAGGGGTCGGCCTGTCGCGGTACGTCGAGAGGATGCTGCCCGACCTCTGGTATCGGAACGCCGTCGTCTACAGCCTCGACCTGGAGACGTTTCAGGACAGCGACGGCGACGGCTGCGGCGACTTCGAGGGGCTCAGCCGTCGGCTGGACTACCTCGAGAGCCTCGGCGTGAACACGCTCTGGCTCGGCCCGTTCCAGCCGACGCCGAACCGCGACAACGGCTACGACATCTCCGACTACTACGGTGTCGATCCGCGCCACGGCTCGCTCGGCGACTTCGTCGAGTTCCTGCACGAAGCCAACAGCCGGGGGATCCGCGTGATCATCGATCTCGTCGTCAACCACACCTCCGATCGGCACCCGTGGTTCCGTGAGGCCAGCCGCTCGGAATCCTCTCCGTACCACGACTGGTACGTCTGGTCGAAGAAGCGGCCGCCGAACTGGAAGTCGGGGATGGTCTTCCCCGGGGTGCAGGAGCGGACGTGGACGCGCGCGCCGAAGGTGCGGAAGTACTACTTCCACCGCTTCTACGAGTTCCAGCCGGACCTGAACATGGAGAACCCGGAGGTTCGGGAGGAGATTCGCCGCATCATGGGATTCTGGCTGGCGCTGGGTGTGGCCGGCTTCCGCCTCGATGCCGTGCCGTTCATCCTCGAGAAGCCGTCGGCGGAGGGCGGTGCCCAGCCCTTGCGGTTCGAGTACCTCGAGGACATGCGCCGCTTCGTCCAGTGGCGCGTCGGCGACGCCCTCCTGCTCGGTGAGGCAAACGTGCTCCCCACGGAGGCGAGGCAGTACTTCAGCGAGCGCGGTGGGCTGCACATGATGTTCAACTTCTGGGTCAACCAGCACGCCTTCTATGCCCTTGCTTCCGGCGATGCGAAGCCGCTCGCCCAGGCGCTGCGCGCAACCCGCCGGCTGCCGCCGACCGCTCAGTGGGCGCAGTTCCTGCGCAACCACGACGAGCTCGACCTCGGCCGGCTGACCGAGGAACAGCGAGGTGCAGTCTTCGAGCGCCTCGGACCGGAGCAGCGGATGCAGCTCTACGGTCGCGGCATCCGCCGCCGGCTCGCGCCGATGCTCGGAGACCGGCGCCGGCTCGAGCTCGCCTACAGCCTGATGTTCTCACTGCCCGGGACACCTGTTCTCTACTACGGCGAGGAGATCGGGATGGGGGACAACCTGGCGCTCGCCGAGCGCGCGGCCGTGCGGACCCCGATGCAGTGGTCGGCGGAGCCGAACGCGGGCTTCACCGCAGCCGCGAAGCCGGTCACCCCCCTGGTTACCACTGGGTCCTACGGCTACGAGCACGTCAACGTCGAGAGTCAGCAGCGCGATCCCGACTCGCTCCTTCGCTTCATGACGCGCCTGATCCGGCTCCGCACGCAGTGCCCGGAGATCGGCTGGGGCGAGTGGAAGCAGATCGCGACCCGCTCGCCGCACGTCCTCGCGTTGCTCTACCGCTGGCGCGGGAGCGCGGTGCTCTGCGTGCACAACTTCGACGAGCAGCCGCACGAGGTCGTGCTGCGCCTCGAGGGCGAAGCCGGGGCCGACCGCCTCGTCGACCTGATCGTCGACGACCACTCCGAGAGTCGTGGTGGAACGCACCGGATCTCACTCGACGCGCTCGGCTACCGCTGGTTCGGGCTCGGGCGGGCGGATGCGGCGCCGCGCCGGCGCACGGGTTAGGGTCGCCCGGTGAGCTTCTACGACTGGGTGCTCGCACTGCACCTGCTGGCAGCTTTCTCGATTGCGGCTGCGCTCGTCCTGTACAGCGTGCTCGTGGTTGCGGGCCGGCGGATGGACACGCTCGAGCAGACGCGGCTGCTCTTCCGGGTCGCGCCCGTCGGCGGGCCGTCTGATCGGCGCCGGCATGGTGCTCGTCCTCGTGCTGGGGATCGTGCTCGCGATCGATTCGGACCAGTTCCAAATCTGGGACGTCTGGGTGATCGCGGCAATCGTGCTGTGGGCGATCCTCGGCGAGGTGGGCAGGAGGAGCGGCGAGTACTACACCGCGACGCAGAAGCTCGCCGAGAGCGGCGGCGCCGGCGCCGAGGGCGAGGTGCTGGCGAGGCTCCGTGCGCCCACCGGCGCGCGGCTGCACTACGCCACCGTGGCGCTCTTCGTGCTCCTGCTCCTCGACATGATCTTCAAGCCATGGGCGTGACGGTGCTCGCCGTGGTTCGCCCCGACGACATCAACGTCGCGCTCCTCGTGCACGTGCTCGGGGCGATGGTGCTGGTCGGCGCGCTGGTCACGGCCGCCACGGCCGGCATTGTGGGCTGGCGCGACGAGACGGGTGGGCTGCGCCGGCTCTCGTACAAGACGCTCCTCTTCGTCGCGTTCCCCGCCTTCATCGTGATGCGGGCGAGCGCCGAGTGGGTCTACAGGAAGGAACAGCTCGACGAGCTGCCGGAGGACCCGGACTGGATCGGGATCGGCTACATCACCTCCGACCTCGGCGGCCTTCTGCTGCTCGTGGCGCTCGTCCTGGGTGGGATCGGCTTGCGGCGCGGCCACTCGAAGAGCGGTGGTGGGCTGCTGAAGGCCAGCACAGTGATCGCGACGCTGCTCGTCGCCATCTACGTGGTGGCTGTCTGGGCGATGGGAGCCAAGCCGAGCTGACTCAGGGCTGCGTGCGCTCGGCGAGCATGCCCTGCATCCGCCCGATCTCGATCTGCTGATCGGAGTCGACGTGCCGCGCGAACGCGTCCGCGCTCGACTCGAGCCCGCCGCCGGCCGCATAGAGCTGCTCGACCATCGTCAGCGCGCCCTTGTGGTGGCGGATCATGAACTCGAGGAAGAGGCGGTCGAACTCGGCGCCGCTCGCCGCCGTCAGCTCCTGGAGCTCCGGCTCGCTGAGCATTCCCGGCATCAACACCTGTCCGCCCCCGTGCGCGTGGCCGTGGAGGCGGTGAAGCTCCGGCGCCGACTCGCCGCGCTCCTTCAGCCAGTCGCTCATCAGCTCGATCTCGCCCTCCTGCGAGACGTCGATCCGCTTCGCGAGCAGCTCGACCTTCGCGCTCGCGCTGCGCTCCGGCACGAGGGCCGTCATCCGGAGGGCCTGGGCGTGGTGGTGGATCATGCCCTGCATGAACGCGACGTCGACGTCGCCGTGCTCGGTGCCCTCGAGCTCCGCGAGCTCGTCGACGGAGAGCGTGCGCGACGGCTCGCCCGGGGCGCCGGGCTGCACGATGTTCGGCGCCACCTCGCCCGTGCTCTGACCTTCTTCCGAGCCTGACGAGCCCGTGCTGCAGCCGGCGAGGAGCAGCGTGGCGGCGAGGGCAACCACCGCGTGGCGTGTGTTGCTTGCACCCTGCACGGGGTATAGGGTCGCATAACCAGCATGCAGTGTCATCTTTCTCTGGGGGTATGACGATGGGGAAGCACTCGGCTCGATCCGCCGCGCGACGCCGACCGCGCGGACGACTGCTCGTCCTGCTCGGCACGCTCTTGCTCGCCGCGGCGGCGACGTCGGCGGCGCTCGCCGACCTGCCGTCCACGACCGATCCACGGGCGACGCTCAGCCCCGGCTACGCCAACGCCGGTGTCGCGGCGAACGGGCTCGAGCTGCTCGCGCACCGCGAGAAGCCGGCCGGCTTCTTCAACCCGGCGAACCCCGGTGACTTCGGCTTCGTCAACTCCGACCTGGCGTTCGAGGGCGATCACGCTTTCGTCGGGAACTTCAACGGCTTCCAGATCTACGACATCTCCAATCCGGCGAACCCGACGCTTCGCACGGCGGTCGTCTGCCCGGGCGGCCAGGGCGAGGTCTCGGTCTACGGGAACCTGCTCTTCATGTCGGCCGAGGAGACACGCGCACGGACCGACTGCGGCTCACCCGGTGTTCCCACCGGGGATCCACTCAGATTCCGGGGGGTCAGGATCTTCGACATCTCGAATCTCAACGCACCCGTGCAGGTGGCGACGGTCCAGACCTGCCGCGGCTCCCATACGCACACGCTGCTCAAGAGCCCTCACGACGACGCGAACATCTACGTGTACGTGTCGGGCACCGGTGGCGTGCGCTCGGCGATCGAGCTGGCGAGCTGCAAGGCTCTGCCGGCGGGGACGAACGTCACGACGCCGCACTTCGACGAGGGGCTCTCGCAGTTCCGGATCGAAGTGATCAAGGTACCGCTCGGCTCGCCGCAGAACGCGGCCGTCGTGAACGGGCCACGGCTGTTCAAGGACGCCGCGACGGGGCAGCTCAACAGCCTCCAGAACGGGCCGCCGATGCCGCTTCATCCGTCGGGCACGCCGTACTCCCCGTCGCCGTCGACGGACTCGTGCCACGACATCACGACCTACCCGGAGATCGACCTCGCGGCCGGAGCGTGCGAGGGCAACGGCCTCCTGCTCGACATCAGCGACCCGGCGAACCCGGTGCGGATCGACGAGGTGTCCGACCCGAACTTCTCCTACTGGCACGGGGCGACGTTCTCGAACGACGGCACGAAGGTGGTCTTCACGGACGAGTGGGGCGGAGGCACGGCGGCACGCTGCCGAGCCACCGATCAGCTGAACTGGGGCGCCAACGCGATCTACGACATCGTCGGCGGACAGCTCCAGTTCCGGAGCTACAACAAGCTCCCCGTGGCGCAGGTGAACCAGGAGAACTGCGTTTCGCACCTGCCCTCGCTGATCCCGGTGCCGGGGCGCGACATCATGACCCAGGCCTGGTACCAGGGCGGCGTCTCCGTGATCGACTTCACCGACTCGTCCAACCCGCACGAGATCGCCTATTACGACCGCGGGCCGATCAGCGGCACAGCGCTCGTGCTGGGGGGACTCTGGTCGAGCTACTACTACAACGGCGGCATCTACGGCTCCGAGATCGCCCGCGGCTTCGACTCCTGGCGGCTGACGCCGACCGCGCAGCTCTCGCAGAACGAGATCGACGCGGCGGCCGAGGTGCAGCTCGAGCGGCTGACGCCGCAGCATCAGCCGAGGCTCGTCAACGAGCCGAGCTTCGCCGTCGTCCGCTCGTACCGTGACCAGCTCGTCCGCGCGGAAGCGATCGACGACAAGACGCTCGACCGGGTCGACAAGTTCGTCGACCGCGCCGAGCGGTTGGTCGAAAACGGTCGAGGGTCAGCGGCGAAGGCGCAGCTGAACGCGCTCGCGAACCAGCTCAAGGGTGCGCAGTACGCCGATCTCCGGGCGGCTCTGCGCGCGCTCGCCGACACGATCGAAGAGGACGGGAGGCGCTGACGGCCGGCATCTCCTGAGCGCTCCGACGCACGGCGGTTTAGGCTCGTCCATCGCGCGAGCTTCCTTCATCCGCCTGTCCGTCCTCGCCGCCCTCGCTCTCGTGGCCGGAGGTTGCCACGAGAGCGAGGAGGCGGCGGAGCCTGTGGAACCGCCTCCGCCCGCGCAGAGCTACGTCTCACGCCCCGACCTGCGGCCACCGCTCGTCGAGATCACGCAGGCGGCAAGCGATACGGCGCCCGGCTACGTCTTTCTCGCGCCGAAGCGGAAGGTCGCGCAGGCCGGGCCGATGATCCTCGACGACGATGGCGAGCTCGTCTGGTTCCGTCCGCTCGACACGGAGGGCGTGACCGACTTCCGCGCGCAGCTCTACGACGGCCGGCCGGTGCTCACGTGGTGGCGTGGGCAGTCGGAGCAGGGGATCGGCGACGGGCACTTCGTGATCGTCGACGACGCCTACCGCGAGATCGCGACCGTGTCGGCGGGCAACGGGCTCACCGGGGACATCCACGAGTTCCTGATCACGGAGCGGGACACCGCCCTGATCCTGGTCTACCAACGCATCCCGCGCGACTTGAGCGCGCTCGGCGGCCCTGCCGACGGCGCGATCTGGGACGGCATCGTGCAGGAGCTGGAGCTCCCGAGCGGGCGGGTCCTCTTCGAATGGCACAGCGCAGAGCACGTGGAGCTCGAGGAGTCCTACGCGGAGGTGCCACGGGCCGACCGCGGCGCGGAGGCGGACGCCTACGACTACTTCCACCCCAACTCGGTCGCGCTCGACGACGACGGCAACTTCATCGTCTCCGCGCGCAACACCCATGCGGTCTACAAGCTCGCCCGCGCCGACGGAGAGGTGCTGTGGCGGCTCGGCGGGAAGCGGAGTGACTACGCGCTCGGATCGGGCGCCCGGTTCGCCTGGCAGCACGACGCCCGCCGCCAGCCGGACGGGACGCTGACGCTGTACGACAACGTGGCCGACGAAGAGGACGCGGAAGGCGCCTCGCGCGTGCTCGTGCTCGACCTCGACGACGAGCAGATGCGCGCGACGGTCGTGCGCAGCTACGAGCACCCGACCGGGCTGCTCGCAACGACGCAGGGGAACGCTCAGTTCCTCCCGGACGGTCATGTCTTCGTCGGCTGGGGCGCACAGCCGTTCTTCACCGAGTTCGACCGCGAGGGAGAGGTCCTGCTCGACGGGCGCTTCGGTGTCGACGGGACGGACTCGTACCGCGCCTACCGCCTCTCCTGGACGGGCCGACCGGCAGAGGCGCCCGCGATCGTCGTCGAGCACGGCGATGACGGACGTCGCACCGCGCACGTGAGCTGGAACGGCGCGACCGAGGTCGCGAGCTGGCAGGTGCTCGCGGGGCGGAACGACCAGAGCCTGCAGCCTGTTGCCGAGCGGGCCAGGCAGGGCTTCGAGACCGCGCTGCCCTTCGAATCCGACGACGCGGTCGTCGCCGCGCGCGCGCTGAACGAGCGCGGCGCGGTGCTCGGCACCTCGCAATCCGTCCCGCTCGCCCAGTCCGACGACTGAAACGGGCAGAGGCGCCTTTCGGCGCCCCTGCGGACGAGCGGTCGTGACGTCGAGCGCTACTTGACGACGAGCGTGCCCTTCATGCCGGCAGCCGCATGGCTCGGCAGCGTGCACAGGTACGCGAACTTGCCGGCTTTGGCGAAGGTGATCTTCAGCGTGGCCGTCTTGCCCTTCGCGATCGACTTCGTCTTCTTGCCCGCGATCTTGAAGTCGTGTGCGAGCGCACCCTTGTTCGAGACCTTGAAGGTGACGACCCCCTTCTTCACGGTCTTCGGCGCCAAGGTGAACTTGAACTCGGACGGCTTGCCGGCCGTCACGGCGACATTCGTCGCGGTCTGCGTCGCCGGGCCGCCGAAGGCGCCGGTGACGGCCACGCTGAGCGCCGCGAGAGCGCCGACGACAAAAACGGACCCCTTGCCAAGCTTGCTCAACGAAACCCTCCTGTGGATTGACCCTGTCGTGCCCGGGCGACTTTATCAGCTTGAACTCGGCAATCTGTGAGGCTCCCGTGGAGATGGCTAGGCGGCAGGAACCTGGTTCGGCAGGGAGCGGCGGCGGCAGGGCGAAAGCGCGCCGCATGTGGTTTCGCCGCAGGCGCCGTCACGCCCAGCTCGATCTATCCGCCCTCGACGGGCTCGCAGACCTGGTCGAGCGGATCGTGGGGCTCCTGCCGGAGCAGCCGGCCCGGCAGCCGACGCGGCCCCCGGGGGAGCTGATTCGGGCCGCCCCGAGCGCGGAGCCTCGTCCAGCCGCGATCCCAGCCGCGATGGCAGAGCCGAGCGCAGCGCCCGTATCCGAGCCGGCCGAGCCGGTGGAGCCAGTGGCCGAACTGCTCTTCGTCGCAACGGCATCCGGCTATCACCTGCAAGAGCATGCAGGCCGGGCGCCGTCGCGCGGCGACCGGGTGGAGCTCGCCGACGGAGGCTTCCGAGTCATCAGGGTGGGGCCTTCGCCGCTTCCGGGAGACCGCCGCCGGTGCGCGTTCCTCGAGAGGGAGGAACCCTCCGTCGAGGCGCGAACCCCCGACGGGTGAGAGAGGAGAGCCAGATCGAGGACATGCGGGCCGCGGTCCGCGGCGACCGCGAGCGGGCCGAGCAGGCGCGTCAGCGGTCGTTCGAGAACGTCCGCGTGCTGACCGAGCCTCAGCCTGCCGAGGAAGCGCTGGAACCGCCGGATCGCGCGGAGGAAACGCGCCGGCACGGGCTCCGCGGCTTCTTCAAGCGACGCTGAGCACGTCGATACGCTGAGGGCGTGACGTTCGCTGTGGGGACCCATCGCGCCGGCGAGGTGCGCGCGTGAGTCTCTTCGCCCGTTTCTTCCACCTCGTCTGGGGAGGCGAGGTCGAGCGCGCTCTGCGCCCGGTGCTCGCCGTCGCGCTCGCGGGCTCGATCGCGACCTCGTCCCTCTTCACGTTCATGGGCATCTGGGCGATCCGGGAGCTCGGCGCGAGCGGACGGCAGCTCGGCACGACGTTTCTCGTCGGCGCGATCCTCGCTGCGGCGGCCGGTTACCTCGGTGGCCACCTCTCCGACCACTTCGGCCGCCGGCGGCTGATCCTGATCGGCTGGGGCGGGGAGGTGCTCTACATCCCGCTCTTCCTCCTCGTCGGTCAGAACCTCCTGCTCGGTCTCGGGTTGATGACCGGGATGGCCGTCTTCGGCTCGATGGGCGGTGCCGCCGACCAGGCCATGGTCGCCGACCTCGTCCCGCCGGAGCGGCACGAGGCTGCGTACGCGTCCGTTCGCGTTGCGTCCAACCTCGGCGTCACGATGGGGCCGCCGCTGGGTGGAGCGATGCTCTTCATCGGCGGCTGGGACGGTCTCTTCGTCGGCGTGACGCTGCTCGCTGCCGTAGCGGCGGGACTTGCCTATCGCTTCATCCCGTCGCGCGGTGCGTACTCGCCGGAGCAGCCGCCCGAACGAGGCTCGTTCGGCGTGATCGTGCGCGACCGCGTCTTCGGGCTCTTCTTGCTCTCCGGGATGCTCGCGTACCTCGTGTACGTCGCGTTCGAGGTGGCGCTGCCGATCTCACTGACCGACACGCATGGGATCTCGCCTTCGACCTGGGGCTTTCTCGTCGTCATCAATCCCCTGCTCGTCACGGTCTTCCAGCTGCGGCTGACGCGGCGCGTGAGTCACATTCCGACAGCGCCCAAGCTGGTCGTCGCGATGCTGCTGATGGGGCTGCCCTTCCTGCTCCTGTCGGTGAGCGCCGCGCTCCCCGTGGTCGCGCTCGTGATCGTCGTGTTCGTGATCGGCGAGATGCTGTGGGTGCCGACCTCGCAGTCCGTGGTCGCCGGTCTTGCGCCCGAGGACGTGCGCGGCGCCTATATGGGCGCGTTCGGCAGCACGGCCGCCGCCGGCTTCGCCCTGGCGCCGTTCTTCGGCCTCCAGGTGCGGGACAGCTTCGGTGACGGGGCGATGTGGGGGATGTTCGCCGGCTTCTCGGTGGTCGCAGCGGTGCTCGGGGCGATCGCCTGCCGTGGCGTGACCACCCGGCGGGCGAGCGAGGGGCTCGAGCCGGCGCGGGTCGTGGCAAGCTAGGCGTCGATGTGGAGGCGATTTTCCAGGGCCGCGGGCGGCCCCTTTAGGGATCCTTGCGCGGTGAGCATCCGCTTCTGCGGATGGTCACCTTGCGCCGGCTAGCATGGACCGGCGCGAGCGCGAGCGGATCATGCGGCAAGGCGTCGTGCGGCCGGAGACACCGCGCGACCGCCGCGAGCTGGCGGCGCTCGAGCAGGACTTGATCGATCACCCGCTGTCCGGGCGAGCCCTGCGGCTGCGGTACCGAAACTTCACCGCGGACGCGGGTTCGTACCTGGCGTCGCTGGGCGGACCGTTGCCCTACATGGCGCGCCTGCGTGAGATCGCGGCGCGCGTTGAGCGGCACGAGCGCGAGCTCGATGAGCTCTATGCGACGCTCGGCGGCGACGCGATCGCCTGGCGCGCGCACGCCGAACGCTGCGACTTCACGGAGGTGAACGCGCTGATCGACCAGCACAACCGCTGGTATCCGGTCGAGGCGCGCCTGCCGATGGATCCGCGGACGGGCGACTACGCGCTCGTCAACGGCGAGCGCTACTCGAAGCGTCCGCTGGATGCCGCGTGGGTCCTGGAGCGCTTTCCGCCCAACCCCTGACGCGGAGGGTGGCCGCGAGCGTCACCAGGCAGAGCGCGGCGGCGAGCAGGTAGGGGACGGCATCGTCGGTGGCGCCGGCGATGGCGCCTCCGGCGGAGGGCCCGGTCATGTTCCCGAGTGCCCAGGCGGTGTTCATGATCCCGAAGCCGAGCCCCTGGGCGAGCCCGACCGATTCGGCTCGGTCCGAGACGAGTGCCATGCCCGGCGTGTAGAAACCGCCGAACGCCACGGCCGCGAGCCCGGTGAGCACCATCACGAGCACCGGGTCGCGCACGAAGGCGAAGGCGACGGCCACGACGACGGACGCAGCCAGCGCGGCGCGGATGGGGAGGAGGCGGCCGCGCCGGTCCGAGAAGCGCCCGAGGAGCGGATTGACGGCCGTCTCCAACAGGCCGGCGGCGAGGAAGACGAAGCCGATTGCGAGAGCGCCGTAGCCGCCTGCGTCGAGCCGGAGCGGCACGAGCACGACCAACAGCCCGAAGAGGAGCGCCGGCAGCGTGTTCAGCCAGAGACCGCCGAGAAAACGCGGGTCGCGTAGTGCCCTTCGCGCGGCGCCCGGTGTGCTCGGCTCGGCGTCCGCGGCCGGCCGCGATGCAGCCCACGCGGCGAGCGCGAGCGCGATCCCGCCGACGGCGCCGAACGTGCCCCGTACGCTGATCGCGTCGGCTGCGGCCCCGAACACCGGGCCGACGATTGCGCCGAAGACAGCTGCACCGAAGGCGATCCCGAGGAACTCGCCGCGCCGGGAGCGCGGCGTCGCGACCGTGAGCCAGGCGAGCGCGCCGGCCCAGGTGATCGTGCTCGAGAAGCCCTGGACGAAGCGCGCGAGGCCGAGCGTCCAGGGGCCGCCCGCGAGAGCGAACGCGAAGCTCGCGAGCGCGAGCAGGACGAGTCCGAGCACGACGGCGGGCTTGGGGCCGAGGCGTGCCGCGGCGAGCCCGCCGGGAATGCCGCCGGCCAGCGCTCCCGCTCCGAACGCGCCCACGAGTAGGCCCGCGCCGGCCTTGCCGAGCCCGAACTCGTCCGCGTACCCGGGCACGAGCGGGGCGAGCGCTCCGAAGAGCATCGCGTCGACGAGCACGATCGAGCTGACGAGGACGAGCAGCCGGCGCACAAGCTGACGTTATCGACGCTAAAGCCCGGGCAGAGCGCCTTCGACAGAGTCGCCGGGGCGGCGAAGCCGCCCCCTTTAGGGGTCTTCGCGCAAAGAGGGATCCGCTTCCGCGGATCCCTCTTTGCTTGCAAATAAATTCAGCGAGCCGGGTGCGCTTTCGTCCTCCGCTCCGGCGAACTTTCGGCCTCGGCCTTGCGGCTTCTTCCTACGGCCTACCGGGGTGGACTCGACCTACTCGCGTCCCGTGCTCGCTGCAAGGGGGAATCTAGGGCCACGGGGAGCCGCGGTCAAGGGCGCGAAAAGTGAAGAACTCGCAAATTGCGATCTTTTCTTCTTACGCAGGCACCATTGCTATCCGCGCCTTTAACGCAGGTGTGCAGCCGAAAGAGAGGCGACCCGTCGAAGGGTCTTCGAGCACTCTAACCGCCGGCGACCGAGCACGTGAAGTCAACCGCGTCGTGACCGAGCCCGGGGAGCCACACGTGAAGTCAACCGTCCGGAACTGAGCCCGGGAGCGAAGCGACCCTTCAGGGGTCTTCGGCGGACGAAGACCCGCTTCCGCGGGTCTTCTAGGTCTTGCCATTGATTCAGGAGCGGAGCGACCCTTCAGGGGTCTACGGCGAACGAAGACCCGCTTTCCGCGGGTCTTCGTTCTTGCCAATAAGCGGGAGCGAAGCGACCCTTCAGGGGTCTACGGCGCACAAAGGGATCCGCTTCCGCGGATCCCTTTGTGCTTGCCAAATAAATTCAGCGAGCCGGTGGCGGTTTCGTCCGCTCCTCCGACTGACGTTTCCGCTTGCGCGTACTCGCCTTCCGGTGGAGCCTCGACCTAGTTCCGCTCCGTGCTCGCTGCAAGAGGGAACTTAGGGGCACGGGCCGGGCCGGTCAAGGGTCGCGGATTGGTGTCGTGCGCAAATTGCGACTTTTTCTTTTCGCGCAGGCGAGTTTGCCGTTCATTCCATACGCTCGGATGCTGAGTTCGCGGCCGCCGGGTGCTGGAGGAAGGCGGCTCGGGCGAATCAGCAATCTATGCTGCGGCCGGGACGGGCGGAAGGCAGTCAGCGCAGGAACTTGTCGCAAAGAGCGATTTTCGTGAAGGAGGTCGATGCAGCGCTTTGTCGGAAGGCACGTGGTCGTGACCGGCGGAGGCGTCGGCATCGGCCGTGCGATCGCGGAGCGGCTCGCGGCCGAGGGCGCGACACTGACGCTCGTCGCGCGCGACCTCGAGCGCTTGCAGGGTGTTGCAGACCAGCTCGGTGCGCACGCGGCCGCCTGTGACATCCGGAACCGCGAGCAGGTCGACGAGGTCTTCGCCGCGGCCGCCGCAGCGAACGGCCCGTTCCATGCGCTCGTCGCGAACAGCGGCATCGGCGGGCCGAACGCGGGCGGGCCGGACGACCGGTTCGACGATCTGGTCGCCACGAACCTCGTCGGGACCTACTCCTGCGTCCGAGCGACGCTGCGCCACCTGGCGGACGGGCCCGAGGCGCGCCACCTCGTCGTGATCGCGTCGATCCTCGCGCGCATCGCCGTGCCTGGCTACACGGGCTACAGCGCCTCGAAGGCGGCGCTGCTCGGGCTCGTCCGCTCGTTCGCGGCCGAGCTCGCGCGGGAGAACGTGCAGGCGAACGCGGTCTGCCCGGGCTGGATCGACACCGACATGGCCTGGCAGGGGCTCGACGGGCTCGCCGAGGCGATCGGCGGCACACGCGAGGATGCCTACCGCGAAGCGATGCGGGAGGTCCCGCTGGGCCGGATGGGGCAGCCGGAGGACGTCGCGGGCACCGTCGCCTGGCTGCTCTCCGACGACGCGCGCGGCGTCACCGGGCAGACGATCGACCAGAACGGCGGAGCCTGGGTGGGCTGACCTTCGGTGGGAGGGGCGCCGGAGCGTCCCTCCCACCGGTTGCAGCTCGTGCCGAGCTAGGCGGCCGGCTGCGGCGGCAGCTCCGCGCGACCTGCGAGCTCCGCCTCCCGCCGTGCCAGCTCCTCCTCGGTGCCCTGGCGAACGGGTCCCTTGAACCAGTTCTTCGCCGACAGGAACCACCAGCCGCCGAAGACGATTCCGATCGCCCCGAACCACAGCACCGTGTAGTTGGTCAGCTCCCAGCTGAAGTCGTCCTGCCAGGGCAGCCCGGCCTTGTAGAGCGGGAAGATGAACAGGATCGTGATCAGCACGACCCAGGCCAGCGACAAGAGGTCGATCCACTTGTAGTGGCGACCGAGGCTCCACGCACCCGGCACGAACTGGTCGTGCAGGCGGTAGCGCAGGTACACCGGGATCACGAACGCGATGTAGAGACCGATGACCGCGATCGCCGTGCCCACGCCGTAACCGACCAGATAGTTCCAGATCGCCGGCACCATGAGCAGCCCGGCCAGCACCACGATCGCCCAGACGGCGTTGCGCGGCACGCGGTTCGCCGCGACCTTGCTCCAGAGCGGATGACCGGGAACCGCTCGATCCCGCGAGAAGGCGTACATCATCCGGGACGCCGAGGTCACCGAGGCCGTCACGCAGAAGAACTGCGCCACGACGCAGATGAAGAGCAGCGCCTCCGCCCAGCCCTGGCTCATCGACTCGGCCCAGATCCACGGAACGACCACGCCGATGTTCTCGAGCGCGCCCTCCGTGCTGGGGATCGCGAACGTCACCGCCAGCAGCAGGATCCAGCCGACGACGACCGAGACGACGACGGCCATGTACATACCGACGGCGGCCATGCGCGAGGCCTTGTGGGTCTCCTCGGCCATGTGGGCCGACGCATCGAAGCCGGTGATCGTGTACTGCGAGAGCAGTAGACCGAGACCGAAGACGAACCAGAACGCCGGGCTGGAGAAGTTGTCGGTCGCGCTGCCGTAGCCCGACGCATTCACCGTCTCGCCGAAGACGTAGCCAATGCTCTGATGATTGTCGGGGACGATGATCAGCACGAGCACGATGAACGCCACACCGGCCATGTGCCAGTACGCAGAGACCGTGTTCAGCATCGCCGTGAGGCTGACCTGGAACATGTTCACGATCCCGGCGGCGAGCAGGAACGCCGCATAGAGCACGAAGATCGACGTGTTCGCAGAGAACCCGAACCAGTCGTTCATGTGCTCCGAGTAGCTGAACCAGAAATCGAACAGCACCGTGCCGAACGTCGCCAGGCCGTAGCCGATGGCCGCAGTGACTGCGATCTGTCCGATCAGGTTGAACCAGCCGGTCGCCCAGCCCCACCCGGGGCCGCCCAGCTTCGACGCCCAGTAGTAGAGGCCGCCCGCAGTCGGGAACGCCGACGCGATCTCCGCCATCGCGAGGGCGATGATCGTCGAGAAGAGGCCGACCAGGAGCCAGCCGTAGGTGACCGCGACCGGGCCGCCGCGCTCGAAGGCCACGAAGTACGAGGTCAGGCAGCCCGCGAGGATCGAGATGATCGTGAACGAGATCGCGAAGTTCTGGAACCCACCCATGCCGCGGAACAACTCCTGCGCGTAGCCGAGCTTGTGCAGGGTCTGCTCGTCGCTGTCTTGCTGGCGCGGGCCCGGGGGTGACGCTGTATCCATCAGCCCTCCTCGACGTCGGTGTCGTGTCAGCGCGTATTACGCGCTTCTGTCACGATCGTTGTCAACGTGTCGGACGGCACAAGAGTAGGATCGCCGTCGTGCTTGGCTTCGACGAGCTGAGAGCCGACGTGGAGTCGGGCTCGATCGACACGGTCGTCGTGGCCTTCACCGACATGCAGGGGCGGCTCCTGGGCAAGCGGCTCCACGGCGAGTTCTTCGTCGACGAAGTGGACGCGGGGCACCCGGTCGAGGGGTGCAACTATCTGCTCGCGCTCGAGATGGAGATGGATCCCGTGCCGGGCTACGCACTGGCGAGCTGGGAGCAGGGCTACGGCGACTTCGCGCTCCAGCCCGACCTGGCGACGCTGCGGCGGATTCCGTGGCTCGAGGCGACCGCTCTCGTCCTCTGCGACGTCGGCCGCCACGACGGTTCACCGGTGACGCCCTCTCCGCGGCAGGTCCTGCGCGCACAGGTGGAACGCGCCGAGGCGCTCGGGTTCACGCCGATGCTCGGCTCCGAGCTCGAGTTCTACCTCCTGCGGCAGACCTACTCGGAGGCGCACGCGGCGCACTATCGCGGGCTGACGCCGTCGGTGCCCTACGTGATGGATTACCACGTCCTGGCGACGAGCTACGACGAGCCGTTCATCCGCCAGATCCGGAACGGCATGCACGCGGCCGGGATCAGGGTCGAGACGTCGAAGGGCGAGGCCTGGCCCGGCCAGCACGAGATCAACTTCCGCTACGCGGACGCGATCACGATGGCCGACAACCACGTGATCTACAAGAACGGCGCGAAGGAGATCGCGCACCTGAACGGCTGCTCGATCACCTTCATGGCCAAGCCCGACCACACGTGGATCGGGAACTCGTGCCACATCCACTCCTCGCTCTGGCGGGGTGAGGAGAGCGCGTTCGCGGGCGAGACCGGCGAGTTCGAGGGATGGCTCGCGGGGCAGATCGCCTGCTCGGGAGAGCTGGCCGTCTTCCAGGCGCCCAACGTCAACTCCTACAAGCGCTTCGCCGCGGGCTCGTGGGCGCCGACGACGCTCGCGTGGGGCCACGACAACCGGACGTGCGGCTTCCGCATCGTCGGCCACGGCTCGGCGCTGCGGACGGAGACGCGGATCCCCGGAGCCGACGCGAACCCGTATCTGGCGTTTGCGGCGGTGATCGCGGCCGGCCTGCACGGGATCGAGCAGCGGCTCGAGCTGCCGCCGCCGCTCGAGGGCAACGCGTACGAGTCCGACGCGGAGCGCTTTCCGCACACCCTGCGTGAGGCGATCGCGGCGCTCGAGGGGGGAACGATGGCGCGTGGCGCATTCGGCGACGAGGTCGTCGACCACTACCTCAACTACGCCCACACCGAGCAGCGGCTCTTCGACGAAGTTGTCACCTGCTATGAGCGAGAGCGCTTCTTTGAGCGCGGCTAGGCCGCTGATCGGGATCACGACCTACGCCGAGCCCGAGGTGCGCTGGGGCGCCTGGGAGCTGCCGGCGGCGCTGATTCCGCTGGCCTACGTGGAGGCGATCGAGCGCGCGGGCGGGCGGCCGCTGCTCGTGCCGCCGAGCGAGGACGGAATCGAGGAGACGCTCGACGTGCTGGACGGGCTGCTCTTCTCGGGCGGCTCCGATCTCGACCCCGACACCTACGGGCAGGAGCCTCATCGCGAGACGACCGGGGTGCGCGCGGGGCGCGACCGCGGCGAGCTCGCCCTTCTCATCGCAGCCCTCGAGCGCGACCTGCCCGTGCTCGCCGTCTGCCGCGGCTCGCAGATCCTGAACGTGGCGCGGGGCGGCGACCTCGTCCAGCACCTACCGGACGTCGTCGGAGACGAGAAGCACAAGCACCTACACAAATTTATCGGCGGTGTCTTTGCGGACCACGACGTCGACGTCGTGCCGGACAGCCGGCTCGGGGGGTTGCTCGGCGACCGCGCGCCCGTCAAGTCCCACCACCACCAGGGCTTCGGCCGGCTCGGCGACGGCCTCGTCCCGACCGCCCACGCCGAGGACGGGACGCTCGAGGCGCTCGAGGATCCGACGAAGCGGTTCGCCCTCGGTGTGCTCTGGCATCCCGAGGCCGGGGAGGATGCGGCGCTCTTCACGGCGCTGGTCGAGCAGGCCCGCGAGTACCGCGCCGCTACGCTCTGATCCGCTCGCCCTTCGGGTCGAAGAGCGGCTCCGCGGCCACCTCGCCCGCGACCCACTCACCGAAGATCTCCACCTCGACCGGCTGTCCGGGCGCCGCCTTCGCGGCCGGGACGTAGGCGTACGCGATCGAGCGCTCGACCGTGTAGCCGTAGCCGCCGCTCGTGACGCGACCCGCGATCTCGCCGTCGAGGCGCACCGGCTCCGAGCCGAGCGCGACCGAGCGCGGATCGGCGAGGACGAGGCAGGCGAGCGAGCGCTCGGGCTCACCGGCGGCAACGAGCGCGTCCCTGCCGATGAAGTCGCGGTCGAGCTTGACCGCGAAGCCGAGTCCCGCCTCGTAGGGGTTGTCGTCGGGCGAGATGTCGGCGCCCCAGACGCGGTAGCCCTTCTCGAGCCGCAGCGAGTCGATCGCCTTGTAGCCGGCGGCGACGAGGCCGTGCTCGCGGCCCGCCTCCCAGAGCTCGTCCCACAAGCGCAGCCCGTATTCCGCCGGGCAGTACAGCTCCCAGCCGAGCTCGCCGACGTAGGTGACGCGCAGCGCGAGGCACGGCACGGGTCCGACCGCGAGCTCCCGGGCCCGCATGTACGGAAAGTCGAGCGGCTCGACGACGAGCGTTTGCAGGATCTCGCGGGCCGCCGGTCCCCAGAGGCCGACGCACGCGTAGCGCGACGTCACGTCGTCGACGCGCACCGAGCCGTCGTCCGGCGCATGGAAGCGGATCCAGGCGAGGTCGTGCTGACCGAAGGCCGTGCCGGTGACGATCCGGAAGCGATCCTCGGCAAGCCGGGTAACAGTGAAGTCGCACTCGATCCCGCCTCGCGCGTTCAGCATCTGCGTGTACGTGATCGCGCCGACGTCTCGGGTGACGCGGTTGTCGCAGAGCCGGTCGAGCAGCTCTACCGCGCCCTCGCCGGAGAGCTCGATCTTCGCGAAGGACGACTCGTCGAAGAGTGCGGCGCGCTCGCGGCAGGCGCGGTGCTCCGCGCCGACCGCGGGCGACCAGAGCTTCCCGGCCCAGCCGCGAGGCCGCAGCGACTCGTCACCGGCGGCGGCGTTCGGCTCGAACCAGTTCGCGCGCTCCCAGCCCGACTTCTCGCCGAAGACCGCGCCCAGCTCCTGGAGGCGCGCGTACGCGGCCGAGACGCGCAGCGGCCGGCCCGCCTGTCGCTCGTGGCCGGGGTACTTGACGTCGTAGTACGTCGAGTAGACCTCGGTCGCGCGGGCGAGCGCGTAGTCGCGGCTGCGGTAGGCGGCGCCGAAGCGCCGCGAGTCCATCTCCCACACGTCGAGGCTCGGCGTCCCCTCCAAGATCCACTCCGCGACGAGCTTCCCCATCCCGCCCGCGCCGGCCAGGCCGTGCGCGCAGAAGCCTGCCGCGACCCAGAAGCCCCGCACGTCGGTGGGGCCGAGGATGAACTCGTTGTCGGGCGTGAACGCCTCGGGCCCGTTGATCAGCCGGACGACCTCCATCTCCTCCAGCGCCGGCACCCGTCGGATCGCGTTCTCGAGCAGCGGCTCGAAGCGCGGCCAGTCCTCCTCGAGCAGCTTGCCGTTGAAGTCGCCGGGGATCCCGTCGAGCGACCACGGCGCGGGGTCGCGCTCGTACCCGCCCATGATCAGGCCGCCCGACTCGGGCCGGAAGTAGACGAGCAGCGAAGGGTCGCGCATCGTCGGCATGTCGAGCGGGAGCCCACTCGGGCGGGTGATCAGGTACTCGTGCGCCATCGGCACGACGGGCACGGTGACGCCCGCGAGCCGCCCGAGCTCGGCCGCGAACATGCCGCCGGCGTTCACCACGACCTCCGTCTCGATCGGCCCGCGATCGGTCTCGACGCCCGTCACTCGCCCACGCTCGACGCGAATCCCCGTCACGCGCGTCGACGTCGCGATCTCTGCACCGCGGCGACGCGCTCCCTCCGCCAGCGCGAACGTGAGCTGGCTCGGATCGATGTAGCCGTCGGTCGGCAGGAACGCGGCGCCCAGGACGCCGTCCGTGGACATCGGCGGAAAGAGCTCCTGCGCCTCTGTCGCCGAGATCAGCTCGAACGGCAGCCCGAACGTCTTCGCCCACCCCGCCTGGCGCGCGATCTCCTCCAGGCGCTCCTCCGAGGAGGCGAGGCGCAGCGAGCCGACCTCGCGCCAGCCGGTCTCGAGCTCGACCTCCTCGCCGAGGGAGCGGTAGAGCTCCACCGAGCTCATCATCATCCGAGTCAGGCTGAGCGAGCCGCGCAGCTGCCCCACGAGGCCCGCGGAGTGGAACGTCGAGCCGCTCGTCAGGTCGGCCCGTTCCAGCAGGATCGCGTCGGAGCAGCCGAGCCGGGCGAGCCAGTAGAGGACCGCGCAGCCGCCGACGCCGCCGCCGATCACCACCACCCGGGCACGCTCCTTCACGGCGGACGACCCTACAGCGCCCGTTCGGCGCCGGCGAGAGCGCTACGGAAGCGGGGCTCGGCGGCCGTCTGCTCGAGCCGCTCGAAGTGCTCGTCCGCGTAGCCCGCGAAGTCGAAGTCGAGCTCGGAGATCCCCTGCTGGACGATGCCCCACATCGCCTCGCGGAAATCGGACATGTAGCGCAGCAGCCGCAGCGCGTCGGGGTCGCCGGGCCGCGGCTCGTCCCGGTAGGCGGCGAGCAGCTCCCGCTCCTCGTCCTCGCCGAGCTCGTGGTTGGCGGCGAGGTTGGCGAGGTCGAAGAGGGCATCGCCCATCCCCGCGTACTCCCAGTCGACGATCACGAGCGTCTCGCCGGCACGGATCAGGTTCGCGTTCAGGAGGTCGTTGTGGCACGTGCTCAGGGGCTGCGGCCCGCGGGCGCGCTCGATCGCATCCGCGACGTCCTTCGCCTCTGCGAACGCCGACGGAATCGCCACGCCATGGGCGACCGCCGTGGCGCAGTACTGCTCGACGACGCGGAACGAGTCAAAGCGCGAGCGGATGGCGGGGCCGTCGTGGACGCGCCGGAGCGTGTGGGCGAGCTCCCGCAGGCGCTCGGGCCTGCGCAGCTCCTCCGGCGGCACCGGCGCGCCCTCGACGAAGCGAGTGACGAGGTAGCCCTCGGGCTCGAGGAAGCGCACGACGTCCGGCCCGATGCCGAGCTCCGCTGCGACGCACGAGGCCTCGTGCTCGGCATGACGGTCGATGCCGAGAAGCTCGGTGTCCTTGCCCCCGATCCGCAGCACGAAGCTCTCGCCGTCGACCGAAACCTTGTAGTTGCGGTTCGTGATCCCGCCCCCGAGCATCTCGAGCACGGGCTGTGACCCCGGCCACACGCGCTGAGCGATCGCCTCCACGTCCACGCGGGCGATCGTACTGGCGGTGTCGCGTCAGTTCGAGACAGGTGGCGACAGCGGCGGAGCGGCGGCGAGCACCGGCTCGGCCGGCGCGCGCAGGAGCGTTGGCGGAGCGGGGGCGAGGCTGACCGGCTGCGTGCTCGCCGGCTGTTGGGCGACGGCCCGCGCTCGCGCGGTCAGAGCAGCTACGAGTTGCTCGATTCGCGCATCGCTTCGCGCGATTCGCTCCTCGAGCACGAGCTGGGCGCGGGCCTGCTCCGCCATGCGGTAGTACATCCGGCCGCGCGCGTCGCCCACGACGAAGCCGATCAAGAGCCCGCAGCCGAGGCCGACGAGAACCGTTGCGAGCCCGTAGCTGCTCGGGATCGGCCACGCGAAGCTGAGGGGGCTGAGCGGAACGGCGCCGACGAGGACTCCGACGACCGCGCCCGCGGCGATGCTCGTCCGCCCGACCGCGCGGCCCCTCGCGCCGTAGTGCTCCGCGAGCTCGGCGATTGCCCGCTGGTCGACCGCTGTGGCCACGATCTCCACATCGGCGTCGCGTGCGAGCGGCTTGACACTCGGTTGAGCCGGAGACTCTGTTGGAATAGCGCTGTGCTCACCGTCCTCAACCCGGCGACGGAACAGCCGCTCGCGGAGCTCGAGCAGGCAGGGATCGAGGAGACCGACGCGGCTGTCGCCCGCGCCCGAGAGGCCTTCCCGGTCTGGCGGGCCGTCGCGCCCGCCGATCGCGGTCGCTTGCTGCGGCGGCTGGCGACCCTCGTCGAGGAGCACCACGAGGAGCTCGCGCGAATCGAGTCCCGCAACGTCGGCAAGCCCATCGCGGGTGCGCGCGGCGAGGTCGCGATGGTCGCGCAGGTGTTCCATTTCTATGCAGGCGCCGTCGACAAGCGGTACGGCGAGACGATTCCGGTCGCCGGCGGCGAGGCGCTCACCTTCCGCGAGCCGCTCGGCGTCGTCGGGCTGATCGTGCCCTGGAACTTCCCGCTCAACATCGCCTCGTGGAAGCTGGGGCCGGCGCTCGCGTGCGGGAACACCGTCGTGCTGAAGCCGGCCGAGCTGACGCCGCTCTCGGCTCTGCGCCTGGCCGAGCTCGTGCTCGAAGCGGGCATCCCCGAGGGCGTCGTCAACGTCGTCGTGGGCAAGGGCTCCGTCGTCGGGCAGCGCCTCGTCGAGCATCCGGACGTGGCGAAGATCGGCTTCACCGGCTCGACCGAGGTCGGGAGGAGGGTGATGGAGGGCGCGGCCGGGACGATCAAGCGGGTCACGCTCGAACTGGGCGGCAAGTCCGCGAACGTCGTCTTCGCCGACGCCGATCTGGAGCGGGCGGCGGCCGCGGCTCCGTATGCCGTCTTCGACAACGCGGGTCAAGACTGTTGCGCGCGCTCGAGGATCCTGGTGCAGCGCTCCGTCTACGACCGCTTTCTCGACCTGCTGGCGGATGCGACCGCCGGCGTGCGGCTGGGCGATCCCGAGGACGACGCCACAGAGATGGGGCCGCTGATCTCGGCCGCACACCGCGAGTCGGTCGCGGCGTTCGTCGAGGGAGAGCCGCGCTTCCGCGGCGAGACGCCCGACGGGCCTGGCTTCTGGTTCCCCTGCACGCTCGTGGAGGCCTCGAACGACGATCGCATCGCCCGGGAGGAGGTCTTCGGCCCGGTCGCGGCCGTGATCCCGTTCGAGGACGAGGCGGATGCGATCCGCCTCGCCAACGACACGCCTTACGGGCTTTCCGGCTCGATCTGGACGCGCGACGGCGCGCGGGCGCTGCGCGTGGCCCGCGCGGTCGAGGCCGGGGTGCTCTCGGTCAACTCCAACAGCTCGGTGCGTGTCTCGACTCCCTTCGGCGGCGTCAAGCAGTCCGGCTTCGGCCGCGAGCTCGGCATGCATGCGCTCGAGGGCTACTCGGACGTGAAGAGCGTCTACATCTCGACGGAGGAGTGACCGTGGCGGGACGGCTCGAGGGAAAGGTCTGCGTGATCACGGGTGGCGGCGGGGGCATGGGACGTGATGCGGCGCAGCTCTTCACGGAGGAAGGGGCTCGGGTCGCCGTGGGCGACGTCTCGCTCGACGCGGCGGAGGAGACCGCATCCCTCTGCCCGGAGGGGACGGCGTTCGCCGTGCGGGTGGACGTCGCCACGGAGGACGGCGTGCGTGGGCTGATGGCCGCGACGGCGGAGCGCTTCGGCGGCATCGACGTCCTCTACAACAACGCAGGCATCTCGCCCGAGGACGACGCCTCGATCCTGGACACCGAGGTCGACGCCTGGCAGCGCGTGCAGGACGTGAATACGAAGGGCGTCTTCCTCTGCTGCAAGCACGGGATCCCGCATCTGCTCGAGCGGGGCGGTGGCTCGGTGATCAACGTCGCCTCCTTCGTCGCGATTCTCGGCGCCGCGACGTCGCAGATCTCCTACACCGCGTCGAAGGGGGCCGTGCTCTCGCTCAGCCGCGAGCTGGCGGTGCAGTTCGCGCGGCAGGGCGTGCGCGTGAACGCGCTCTGCCCCGGGCCGGTCGAGACGCCGCTCCTGCTGCGGATCTTCGGCGACGACCCGGCGGCCTTCGAACGGCGCCGCGTGCACCTGCCGATGGGCCGGCTCGCGAAGCCGCGCGAGATCGTCAACGCGGCGCTCTTTCTCGCGAGCGACGAGTCCTCCTACGTGAACGGCTCCACGTTCGTCGTCGACGGCGGGCTGACCGCCGCCTACGTCACGCCGGAGTGAGCAGGCGATCCGCTGGCGAGCCGCCGGAGCGAAGCGACACTTCAGGGGTCATGCTGCGGGCTAGATCAGACGCCCACGACTTGCACGAGCCAGCGGCGGTCGCGCTCGCGGTCGAGCTCGAGGAAGAGCACGCGCTGCCAGGTGCCGAGACAGAGCTCGCCCTCCCGCACCGGCACGGACTCTCCGGCCGGGCCGAGCAGCATCGACATGCAGTGCGAGTGCCCGTTGCCGAAGTCCATGTCCTCGGGGCAGATGTTCTCGGTGCGGCGATCCCAGTCGTCGTGGGCGTAATAGTGGTCGCTCGGGACGAGCCGCTTCAGCAGCACCGCGAAGTCCTCGAGGAAGCCGGTCTCCCACTCGTTCACGCGGACCGAGCAGGTGGTGTGGGGCGAGTAGACGCAGCAGATCCCGTCCCGGATCCCGCTTGCCCGGACCGCCTCGCGTACCTCTTCGGTGATGTCCGTGACGGACAGGCCGCCCGCCGTTCGAAGCTGCGTCTCCTGCTGATAGGCCTTCACGGTCTGGGTCGTC
Source organism: uncultured Gaiellaceae bacterium (assembly GCA_963735585.1). Lineage (GTDB taxonomy): Bacteria > Actinomycetota > Thermoleophilia > Gaiellales > Gaiellaceae > Gaiellasilicea. The sequence goes on from CAVTLI010000001.1 coordinate 44,586, forward strand.
TCCTCGTGGCGGGTCGGGGGCGCGCCGACATTGTGACAGCCGGGTTCCGACCGAGGGTACGCGAACCGGCGCGGACGCTAGGCTCATCGCGCGGGCCCGTAGCTCAGCGGTTCAGAGCAGGCGACTCATAATCGCTTGGTCCCTGGTTCGAATCCAGGCGGGCCCATTGCGATCCGCATGCCTAGTGCGATCGCAGAGGCAAGCGGATCACGCGTGTCGTCGCTCTATCCGCGGCGGCATGAGACGATTGACGCCCGTGACGTGGACGGAATTCACGACACACGACGAGGGGCCGCTGATCGGAGGCCTCCGCGCCGGCAGCGGGCCGCCGGTTCTCCTGCTGCACGGGGGGCCGGGGCTGGGCTTCGACTACCTCCGCGATCTCGCCGACGAGCTCGCGCAGGAGAACGACGTCGCCTGGTACCAGCAGCGAGGGCTCGCGCCGTCGGCGGCGGAAGGGCCGTACTCGGTGGCGGCCGACGTGGACGACGCCCGTCGCGTGCTCGACGCGCTCGGTTGGGACAAGGCGTGGGTCGTGGGCCATTCGTGGGGCGGGCAGCTCGCCCTGCACGTCGCGGTGGCTTTGCCGGAGCGTCTGTTCGGGGCGCTCGCCGTCGACCCGCTCGGGTCGGTGGGCGACGGACGCTGGCCGGAGTTCGACGAGGAGATCTTCCGTCGGACGCCCGCGGAGGTGCGCGCGCGGGCGCGCGAGCTCGACGTGCTGACGACGGAGGGCGCCGCCGACGACGAGCTGGCGCTCGAACAGATGCGCCTTGTCTGGCCTGCGTACTTCGCGGATCCGGAGCAGGCGCCACCGCTGCCGGAGCTGCGAATGGCGAGCGAGCGCTCGGCGCAGATGGGGCGGTCGATTCTCGCTGAGCTACCGGTGCTCGAGGCGGGGTTGCCGAGGATCCGGGTGCCTGTCGGCTTCGTCCACGGCTCACGGAGCCCGATGCCGGTCGCCGCTTCGAGGGACGCGGCGGACCGGATTCCCGGCGCATGGGTCGAGGTGATCGACGGTGCGGGCCATTTCCTGTGGGTCGAGAGCCCAGGCGCGGTTCGCGCCTCGCTTCGACGCCTCACCGCCGTACGACCTGCCCCTTACGGCTAGCCAAGCGCTTGCAAGCGTGCGTGTCGCGGTCGCGATAGCGTCCGTCTGTGCCCGAGCGACTTGCCGAGCATGAGCACCCGGTCGAACCGCTCGAGCTCCTCTTCGACCTCATCTTCGTCTTCGCGTTGACGCAGGTCACGACAGTGCTGGCCGACGATCCGACGTGGGGCGGACTCGGTCACGCTCTACTGATTCTCGTTGCGCTCTGGTGGGCCTGGGCCGCCTACGCCTGGCTGACAAACACGGCCGACACCGGCGACGACGCAGTCTGGGGGACGATGTTCATCGCGATGGCGGCGATGTTCGTCGCCGCCCTGTCCGTGCCCGACGCCTTTGGCCGTCACGGCGTCGTGTTCGGCGTCGCGTTCCTGATCGTGAACGTCATGCACCTGACGCTGTACGCGATCGTGGCACGCGGCGACCGAGACCTGCTCGCGGCGATCCTGCGGATCGCTCCCTCGGCCATCACGGGCTCAGCGTTGATCGTCACGGCCGGGTTCGTGGACGGCTGGCCCCGGCCGCTGCTGTGGCTGGCCGCGCTCATCGTCGGCTTCCTCGTGCCGCTCCTCGGTGGAGTGAGCGGCTGGCGCATGCATCCACACCACTTTGTCGAGCGACATGGGCTGATCGTGATCATCGCGATCGGCGAATCGCTGATCGCGATCGGTCTCGGAGCAAGGGACACCCGACTCGGCGCCGGCGAAATCGTCGCGGCGGTGCTCGGGCTCTTCGTAGCGATGTCGTTCTGGCTGGCGTACTTCGACTTCTTCCCGATCCGCGCGCGGCAGCTGCTCGCCGACGGCAGCGGCGCGGAGCGCATCGCCCTTGCACGCGACATCTACACCTACCTCCATCTGCCGATGGTGGCGGGGATCGTCCTCTTCGCATTCGCGATGAAGGACACGCTCGCCCACGTCGGCGAGGAGCTCGGCACAATCCAGGCGCTCTGCCTCTGTGGCGGGCCGGCCCTTTACCTCCTCTCATTCGTGGCGGTTCGCCTCCGAGTGACGGGCACTCCTGGCCGCGGTCGCCTCACCGCCGCAGTCGCGTGCGCGCTTCTCGTTCCGGTAGCAGTCGCCGTGCCGGCGATCGCCGGCCTCGCACTCGTGACCGCCGTCTGGGCCGCGCTGCACGCCTACGAGCTCATCTGGTGGCGCGACGCCCGCTCGGAGGCGCGAGCGCTGCGCTTCCCAGCCTCCGCCCCCTGAGCCAGCCATCCGGATCGAGGACAGCACGGCCGTGCCCCGGACAACGGTCGCGCGCTTCGGCTACGTGACGAGGTGTTCGTAGGGGTCGCGCTTGTCGACGATGACGTAGTGCGTGCGCCGCTCAACGATGTCCTCGATCTCGTCGGTTTGGTGACCGGGCAGCACCGCGAAGCGGTCTCGCTGGCTGCGTACGAGCTCGTACTCCGCAAGCGTCATCAAGACTCGGCCGCCACATCCGTCGACTCTTCCGCACTCACAGGTGAAGTCGAACCGGTGCTCGGGACCAGCCCAGGCGGCTGCGCCTTGTCCAAGAGCCGCGATTTGCTCGTTCACCGTCCGCAACAGCGCCTCGTTCCGGACCCGCCGCTCGAACCGCTCCTCCACGACCCGATGATACGCCGCCATGTGCCGTGAGTCGTGCCGGACGCCCCGACGCACCGGAAGGCGAACGCCGTGAGAGCGCCGACTGCGCTTCAGTCCGACGAGTGAAGCGTATGCGTGAACCACCTGTCGGGTGAGGAGAAAAGCGGCGCCCATCGACCACAGTGGCTGGGCCGGGACGGAGTTGCGGCGCTGTCCCGGCTCTACTTTGCGGCCAATTTTCAGAAGGAGCCCGTCATGCAGATCAGCATCGAGAACCCCGAGCGGCTGGACGACTTCGTCGGCTTCCTGCGCCGGGGCGGCTGCATCGCCCTGCGCTTGAACGAGACGACGGTCGAGGCGCTCGTGCCCGACGTGGCCAGCCCTCTCTCCGAGCGTCGTGAGCTCGGCGCGTACCTCCGGAGCTGGCAGGCGGCGAGCGGCACCGCTGAGGTCACACTCGTCGACGAGCGGGCCTTCGCGGTGGTGTAGCCGGTCAAGCACCCAGGTGAACCACCTCCTGGGTGATGGGTCAAGCGACCTTGCTGGTGCAAGGTGTTCCTAGCAGCATTCGAGTCGGACGGAACCCCTGCGGTGGTTCCGGCGCCTCTCGGGTAACGAGGCGGGGCCCCTGCGGTGGCCCCGCTACTACTTTCGGACTGGGAGGGGAAGGAATGTCGATCGCCGTCTTTGGAGTTGCCCTGGTCGTCGGGGCTGCCGTCATCGCCCTCTGGCTCGACGCACGCGTCCCGAAGCTGGCGACGGTCGAGTTGCAGAGCATCGTCGGGCACGCCGTCCTGGCCATCCTGCTCCTGAACGTCGTCCCGGGCGCGGCTGGTGCCACGATCGCCACCTGGCTGGTGCTCTTCGGCGCGTTGCTGCCCGCGCTCGTCTACGCGTTCAGCGTCGCCATCTGGTCGATTCGGATGTGGCAGGGCGCGACAGCGCGCTCTTAACTGCGGCTCTCGACGTTCTTGACCGTGTCGAACGAGTTCGTATAGGCACGGTCGCGGCCGGGCCCGCCGTCGATCCGATCGGCATTCGCATCCCAGGACCAGATGATGTCGGCTCCGGGACCTGCGAAGACCGTGTCCGCCCCCTCCTTGGCCACGATGCGGTCGTCGCCGGCGCCGGCACGAATCACGTTCCGCCCGGCTCCACCCGTGATCACGTCGGCGCCGCCCAGCCCGCAGATCACGTCGTTGGCGGCGCGGCCCACGAGGTAGTCCGGCCCCGGTGTGCCAAGAATCGTGCAGGGCTGGAGGAGCAGTGCGGCCCAGATGGTCAGAGCCATCACGCGAGCACCAGCTCCTCACCGGCACAAAGTCCACGCCGAGCCGACTCGCCCGCCGGAAGCTCCAGCACGGCGTGGGCATGCCGCCGAGCGAGTGCCCGCCACGGTCGCACATGGGGCGCGATGTCGACGACGACGTGCTCCCGGTCGAGGAAGACCGCGTCGATCGGGAAGCGCATGAAGAACGTGTGAATCGAGCCGGCGGGCGTCAGCAGGAGGCCCTCCCCGGCCGGGAGCTCGCGTCGGCCCAGGAGGCCGCGCATCCGCCGGAGCGGGCGCGCCGCGACGAGACAGCGCTCGACGACGACGCGCCCGTCTGGGCGGGTCAGGCTGACGTGCTCAGAAGCCAACGTGGATGTGATCCTCGTGGTCGGCGAGCGGGAAGGATGGACCGCCGAGCCCGAGCAGCGAGATCACCTGCTGCGGCTGGAGCTCGGCCGGCAGCAGCAGGATCGAGCGGACGGCCGCTTCGGTCGTGCCGCCGGCCTGCTGGTCGCTGACGATCGACGTGCCGCCGACGGCGGCGATGTCGACCGCGTGGCCGTACATGTGCGCCGAGACGACGCCGGGGCGGGCGAAGCGCCGGTGGCCGGAGAAGAGGCTGGAGACGGTCAGTGAGCCGTGGCGCTCCGCGAGATACGAGAGGAGCACGACGATGCGGACGTCGATCCGGCCTGCCTCGAGATCGTCGCGACCGCCCGCGTAGAGCGTGACGCGCTCGTCGGCGAGCAGCCGCTGCACGAGGCGCGGCTTGGCCTTCTCGAGACCCGTGACGAGCGACTCGATGCCGACGGCGCGGTAGTAGTCGGCGAGTGCGGTCGCCCGGTCGGCGTAGCTCGTCCGGCCCGACAGCGCCAGGGTGCTGCGCCAGGCGTCGCCCTGGAGCCGGGCCGCGAGCCGATCCAGCTCAGGCCGGGTCGCGGGAGCGGCGCCGCGGTTGCCCTGTGCACGGAGAGCGCCGAGCACGGTCGCCCAGTCGGCTCCCTGGGCACGCGCGGCCCGGGCAAGCGACCGGGCAAACGGCCTCGAAAGCCGTGCGGAGGCAGGGGTCGGATCGGGCAGCGCACGGTTCAGCCAGATCGTCGGCGCGCCGCCGTGCTCGTGCTCGACTTCCGCCGGGCGGGCCGGCGGGAGCTTCGCGCGGACCGTGACCCACTTGCGGTTGGAGGCGGCAGGTTCGTTCGCGGCCGTTGCCTTGCGTGCCGGCTTCGTCGCGGCAGGCTTTGCACGCGCCGGGGAAGACGTCGTCTGCTCCGGGGCCGCCGGCGCGGGCTCGTAGGTACTCGGGGCGACCTCGACGGGGTCCGCCTCGGGGGCGGGGGCGGCCTCGGCGGCAGGCTCGGGCGCCGGAGCCGGTGTGGCCTCCGCCGGCGCGGCGTCGTCCGCCTGGAGCGCAGAGGCGGGGGCAACCTCCGCTTCCTCGGCCGGCAAGGGCTCCTCGGCGGGAGCCGTCTGCTCCGCCGGCCCGTCGGACGAGCCGGCGAACTCGGTGGTCTGGATCTCGACACCGGGATCCTCGATCAGCTGCGCAACCTGGTCGCCGGCACCGGCCGTGAAGGCGGCGCCGCCGAAGAAGAGGGCGGTGAAGGTGGCAGCGAGCGCGATGCGGGTTGCGGCCGGACGCGGGCGCGGCATCGGCGGCGGCGCGCTTTCGGGCAACGGCTCGAGCATCGGGGGCCGGAGCACGGCAACCGGTTCGCGCTTGCTCCTGACGAGGGCGATGCCGGCGAGGACGAGCGCGGCGATCGCGAGGAAGAGGCGGTGTGAACTTCGCTTCCGGTTTGGCACGAGATCCAGCTCCTCACTTTCGTGTGAGCGCCGAATCTGGTGTCGGCGCAGGATTCCCACCGCGCCGCAACGGTCGTCGAGTCCTTCTTATCGGCAGCGCCTTTAGCACCTGTCACTCGTTCGGGTGAAGTTCGAGATGACGTTGCAGAAGTCACCCTTTCGAGGGCTTCTCGACCCTGGCGTATTCCCCGATTGTTGGCGAACGAAGTACCCAAGTCAGGCGCCGCGGCACGCCGAGCAATACGAGACAGGAGTCTCTCGCGTGACCGATTGCATCGCCTGCACCTCGAATGACCGCCATACCCTCCGGACGAGCTTTGCTCCGGTAGTTGCCACGTCTCTTTGGAGAAGGAGGTGAATTACATGCTCAAGTTCTTCGTCGCCGCTCAGAACAAGCTGGCCGAGCTTCGCAACGAGGAGGGCCAGACGATGGCGGAGTACGGCGTCGTCCTCGCCGTGATCACCGTCGTGCTCGTCGGCATCTTCGGCACGCTCTCCGGCGCCATTCAGGGCGCCATCCAGGAGGTCATCGACGCCTTCTAAAGCCGCTAAGAACGACCTGGCGGTGGGCTCCCGCAACGGAGCCCACCGCCACCGAAAAGACGCTATGAAAAACACCCGCCGCCACAGGATCTACGCCGATGAGAGAGGCCAGACGGCCACTGAGTTCGCGCTGGTCCTGCCGCTCTTCTGTCTCGTTCTCTTCGGCATCATCCAGTTCGGGATCATCTTCAACAACTACGTGACGCTCACCGATGCGGTCCGCGCAGGAGCGCGCACCGCGGTCGTCAGTCGCCACGATGGCGATCCTGCAGGAAAGGCCGTCGCCCGGGTGGAGAGCGCGGCGAACGGGCTCGATCTTGGAAACCTGGACGTCGACGTGAGCGCCTCTGCCTGGGAGCACGGCGCCGACGTCACCGTCGAGGCCTCCTATCCCTATGAAGTCAATCTGCTCGGACTCGTAGTGGCGGCCGGACGACTGTCGAGCTCGACCACGGAGAGAATCGAATGAGCTTCCGCGATGAACGCGGTCAGGCCATGGCCCTAACGGTCATCTGCCTGACAGTTCTCCTCACCCTGTCCGCGCTGGTGCTCGACATCGGCTCTTGGTATCAGGCGCAGCGCGCGACGCAGGCTGCGGCTGATGCGGCCGCACTCGCCGCCGCACAGGCACTGCCCGAGAGTCAGAGCGAAGCAAGTGTGCTCGCCGCGAGCTACGTGGCCAAGAACGGTGGCGGTGATGCCTCGATCACGTTTCCCACGAGCGACAGGGTCAAAGTCGAGGTCGAGCGCGACGCACCGGGCTTCTTCTCGAAGATCTTCGGCGTCGATTCCGTGGCCGTCGATGCGAAGGCAAGTGCACGTTCCGGGATGCCAACGTCGGCACGGTACGCAGCGCCGATCGCCGTCGACGAGAAGCACCTCCTGCTCAGCGGCTCCGGCTGCCCGTGCTTCAACCAGGCGACGAATCTGGACCTCGAGAAGGTCGGTCCAGGTGCGTTCCGGTTGCTGAATCTCGACGACTCGCACGGTGGTACGGGCCCGCACATTCTTGCCGATTGGATCCTGAACGGTTACGACGGCTACATGCCGCTGAACTGGTACTTCAGCGATCCCGGCGCCAAGTTCAATTCATCCCATATCAAGTCAGCGATGAATGCACGCATCGGCGACGAGTTGCTCTTTCCGATCTATCGAACCACGAGAGGAAGCGGCGCAAACTTCGAGTACCTCGTCGTCGGCTGGGTTGGCTTCGTCGTAACAGCCTTCGAAGCTAAGGGCAACGGAGGCAAAGTGAACGGACACTTCGTGCGCGTGATCTGGGAAGGAATCTTGTCCGAATCTGGTGCGGAGACGGACTTCGGCGTCCGTTCCGTCGAGCTCGTCGAATAACCATCCGAATAAGCGAAGGAAGAAAGAGACGCTCATGACGTACAGAGTCAGAAATATCTCCATAGCAGTCGCGCTCGCGCTGGTTGCGGCCATGCTGACGCTCTTCTACGTGACGAACTACCAGCGCAACGTCCAGCGTGAAGCGACGAACGTGAAGGTGTTCGTCGCGACGAAGGACATCCCCGCCGGCACCTCGGGTGCCGATGTTGCCCAGAAGGGCATGCTCCGGACGGCCGAGATCGCCCGGCGCAGCGTCGTGCCCGGCGCCATCTCCAGCGCCGACCAGGTCGAGCAGTTGGTCGCGACGGAGCCGATCCTGGCCGGCGAGCAGGTCTCGACGCGCCGGTTTGCAACGGCCGCCGAGCGTGGCATCGTCGCGCAGCTCACCGGGACGATGCGAGCCGTGCAGGTTCCGGGCGACCAGCACCAGCTGCTCGCCGGCACGCTCAAGCGTGGCGATCGCGTCGACGTCGTCGCCTCGATCAAGATCGACCCCGACAAGGATGTCTTCGCGACGCGAATCGTCCTGCGCGACCTCGAGGTACTGAAGGCGGCCGCGACGCCCGGTAACGGCGACGTGAAGATCTCGTCGTCGTCGTCGAACCTGTCCGTTCTGCTCGCGGTCACCGACACGCAGGTTCAAAAGCTCTTCTACGTCCAGAAGCACGGCGAGTGGTCGCTCGAGCTAAGGCCCGCCCTCAAGGCCAACGACAGTCCAGAGGCGGTGGTCTGGGCAGGCTCGATGCTGGCCGACGGTCTTCGCGGTGCACAGCTCCAGCAGCTCGAATCGGGAGGTGCACGATGACTACCGCTACCGCGACCAAAGAGCGCCTCCGCATCTACGTGACGGGGTCGTGCGACGGGCTCGACCGCCTCCGCGAGGCCCTCGCGTCTCATCCCGAACTCGACTTCGTCGGCTGGAGCGAGAACGTGGGCGAAGCGACGGCGGCTCTTGCCGGCGGGCACCTTCAGGTGGTGGTTCACGCCACTCGCGACACAACGCTCCCGGCCGTTGAGATCGCCGCGATCGGCGAGCAGACACGTGCACCGATCGTCGTCCTCGCGTCGGGCGAGTCGTCGACGTTGCTCGAGGCTGCGCTCGAGGCGGACGGCATCGCCGACGTGATCCTGTTGCCCCAGCTGACGGAGAACGTCGTCTTTGCGCTGCGCAAGGCCGGCCACACCGGGCGGCGGCTCGTGTCCGAGGGCGGCCAGGGACGGGACGGCCGGATCGTGACCGTGTTCTCGCCCAAAGGCGGCACCGGCAAGACAGTCACCGCGACCAATCTCGCCGCGTCGTTCGCGAAGAACGAGAAGAAGCGCACCCTGCTGCTCGATCTCGACCTGCAGTTCGGCGACGCCGCGATCATGCTCGGGATCGAGCCGGAGAAGACGATCTACGACCTGGTCGTCGCTCCGGGTGAGCTCGACTCCGAAAAGCTGGCCGGCTACATCACGAAACACCCGTCCGGCCTCGACATCCTGCCGGCGCCGTTGCGTCCGGAGGATGCGGAGCTCGTCACGGAGACCAAGCTCGCACGGCTGCTGGAGGTCGCGCGGGAGTCGTACGACGTGATCGTCGTCGACACCTCGCCGTTCTTCCACGGTCCCATGCTCGCCACCCTCGACCGGACCGACGAGCTGCTGATGGTGTGCGGGCTCGACGTTCCGACCCTTAAGAACGTGCGCCTTTCGATGCAGACCCTCGAGCTGCTCTCGTTCCCGGCCCACCGGATTCGCTTCCTGCTGAATCGGGCGAACTCCAAGGTCGGGATGAGCAAGAAGGAGGTCGAAGGGGCACTGGACGTCAAGATCCGCTTCGAGGTGCCGTCCGACCGAGCAGTGCCGCTCGGCGTCAACCGCGGGCAGCCGCCCGTGATCGGCGATCCCGGTTCGGACTTCGCGCGCGCAGTGCGTGAGGTCTCGAAGTCGCTCCTGTCGCCGGCCGAGCCGAAGAAGAAGCGCATGCTGGCCGCGCTGGCGAGGTCGTAGACATGGGCCTCCACGACAGGCTCTCGAAGCAGAACGGGAACGGGGCCGGCGGTGTGACCGCCGAGCGTCCGGACACGCTTGCCGGCCCCGTTACATACGCGTCTGCGGAGCGCCCGGCTGCGGCCGAGCCCTCTCCGGGCGATCCGTACGCCGAGCTGAAGACGCGCATCCACCACGAGGTGATCGCAAAGCTCGGACCGGAGCTGTTCAAGCAGCAGAGTGCCGGCGATCTGTCCGATCGGGTGCTGCACGCGGTGACCGAGCAGCTTGCGCTCGACCGGACGCCGCTGACGCGCGAAGAGCGGCGGCGAATCCAGCGCGAGATCGCCGACGACGTCCTCGGCTACGGCCCGCTCGAGCCGCTCCTCCGCGACGACACCGTCACCGAGGTGATGGTGAACAGTCACGACAAGATCTTCGTCGAGCGTGGGGGCCGGCTCGAGCGGGCGGACGCGACGTTCGCCGACGACGCCCACGTGCTGCGCATCATCGACAAGATCGTCTCGCAGGTCGGCCGCCGGATCGACGAGGCTTCGCCGATGGTCGACGCACGCTTGCCGGACGGCAGCCGCGTGAACGCGATCATCCCGCCGCTCGCGCTGAAGGGCCCGACCCTGACGATCCGGAAGTTCGCGCGTGACCCGTACACGATGGACGACCTGATCAACTTCGGCTCGCTGACCCCGCAGGCGGCGCAACTGCTCGCCGCGTGCGTGAAGGGGAAGCTGAACATCCTCATCTCGGGGGGTACCGGCACCGGTAAGACGACGATGCTGAACGCGCTCTCGTCGTTCGTGCCGGGCGACGAGCGCATCGTCACGATCGAGGACGCGGCTGAGCTCCAGCTGCAGCAGGAGCACGTCATCACCCTGGAGTCTCGGCCGCCGAACATCGAGGGCAAGGGCGAGGTGCGCATCCGGGAGCTCGTCCGGAACGCGCTGCGCATGCGCCCCGACCGGATCATCGTCGGCGAGGTCCGCGGCGCGGAGACCCTCGACATGCTCCAGGCCATGAACACGGGCCACGAGGGCTCGCTGACGACCATCCACGCCAACACGCCGCGCGATGCGCTGTCGAGACTCGAGACGTTGGTCCTGACCGCGGGCGTCGACCTGCCGCTCCGGGCGATCCGTGAGCAGATCGCCAGTGCGTTCGACCTGCTCGTGCAGATCTCGCGCCTCGTGGACGGCTCCCGCCGTGTCACGCACGTGACCGAGGTGCTCCGCATGGAGTCCGACGTGATCACGATGCAGGAGCTGTTCACCTCCAAGGCCCCGGACGAACACAGCGCCGTGGCGAACCGCGGCTCCCGGCTGCTGCTGCCACTGTCCTGCAGCGGCCTCAAACCGCACTTCCTCGAGAAGCTGTCGGCGAACGGGGTCGTCCTGCCGCCCACGTTCTTCCGCATGGACTCGGCCCAGGGGCGTGCTGCGTTCGTCCCCGGAGGGTACGCGGGAGAGTCGGGATGAGGAGAGTCGTTCTCGCGCTGAGCCTGCTCGCGGCGACGGTGCCCGGCGCAGCATCCGCCGCGACCGGCGAGTTCGCGGGAGTCGATACGACGTCGTACCCATCCGTCCGCGCCACGTTCATCACGCAGGCACCGACGGCCACGCCGCCCAGCCTGACGGAAAACGGCGTCGCGGTGGTCGGGCTCGACGCGGTCAACCTCGGTCGGGGAAAGAGCATCGTGCTCGCCGTCGACCGTTCGCGTTCGATGCGCGGCGAAGCGCTCTTGGACGCGGCGGAGGCGGCCCGGTCGTTCGTCACCTCGAAGTCCGGCGCCGACCGCATCGCTGTGGTCACCTTCGGCTCGCGCTCCGCCCAGCTCACCGGCTTCTCCACCTCGCGCATCGATGCCGACGGCGCCCTGCGTGCCCTCGAGGTCGACCGGCGGCAGGGAACGGCGCTGCATGACGCGGTCGTCGCCGCGGCCGAGGCGCTCACGACCGAGTCGCTTGCCGCCCGAGTGATCATCGTGCTCACCGACGGCCGCGACGTCTCGAGCACGGCGACGATGGCGGACGCGATCGCCGCCGCGATGGATGCCGGCGCCGCGGTGTACCCCGTCGCGATCGAGGGGCCCCAGTTCTCGCCCGGCCCATTGCAGCGCCTCGCGCGCGAGACGGGCGGACGCTACTCCGGGGTGAGCAGCTCGGCCGCGCTCTCCGGCATCTACGCGTCGATCGCGCAGGAGCTTCGTCGCACGTGGCTGCTCACGTACGTGACGTCCTCGCGGCCCGGAGACCGGATCGAGCTCGCCGCCGGCGGGGCTTCGACCGACCTGCTCCTGCCGGGGCGCTCGGTCGCGGTGAAGGACAAGGGCTCGTGGGTGCCCGACTCGCTGCTCCGCGGCGGTCCTGTGCTGGCGGCGCTTCTGGTCGGACTCTGCATCTTCGGTGCGGCCGTCTTCGCCCTGAAGGCGCCTCATGGTACGGGCCTGCGCCGCCGGATCGTGCCGCACCTCGGCCTGACCGACAACAAGCGCACGCGCGGGACCGTGCAGGAGCGCTGGGCGACCGCGTCGACGGTGATGCGAGCAACCGAGCGAGCGTTCGGCCATCTGCAGGTGTGGCATTCACTGCACCGCCTGCTCGAGCGCGCCGACCTACCGCTGCGAACCGTCGAGCTCGTCTACATGTCGACCGGGTCGGCGCTCGTGCTCGCGATCCTCGCAAGCCTCTTCGGTCTCCCCGCCTTCGCCGCGCTCCTCGGGCTGGTGGCTGGTGCTGCGCTGCCCGTCGCCTTCGTCGCGCACAAGGCACGCCGGCGGCTGGCTGCGATCGACGCCCAGCTGCCCGACCTGCTGATCACGCTGGCCGCGTCGCTGAAGGCAGGCCACAGCTTCCGTCAAGCCATTCAGGCCGTCGTCGACGAGGGGCAGCCACCGGCGAGCAAGGAGTTCAAGCGGGTCCTCACCGAGACGAGCCTCGGACGGCCGATGGACGACGCGCTCGCCGAGATGGCCGACCGGGTCGGTTCCAAGAATCTCTCGTTCGTGGTCACCGCCGTGACGATTCAGCGACAGGTCGGCGGCAGCCTCGCCGGGATCTTCGACATGGTCGCGGACGCGGTCCGCCAGCGCCAGCAGTTCGCGCGCAAGATCCGATCGCTCACCGCTCAGGGGCGGCTGTCGGCCTACGTCCTGGTCGCGTTGCCAATCGGCCTCGCAGCCGTCCTGACGCTGATGAATCCCGAGTACATGGATCCGCTCTACCACACCTCGGCTGGCCACATCCTGATCGTCGGGGGCGTCGTGATGATGTCGCTCGGCTCGCTCGTGCTCAAGAAAATCGTCTCCTTCAAAGGTTGATCCCATGCTGCTTGCACTTGCCGTAATCCTCTTCGCCACCGCCGCCTATCTCGTTGGGGAGGCGGCCACCGTCACCGCCCGCGAGCGCCGGCGCTCGCTCGATCGCGCTGCCAGCTACGGTCGGATCACGCTGCACGGCTCGGGGCGTGACCTGCTCAAGTTCCGCGAGCGGGTGATCGTGCCGGCGATCTCCTCGTTCGCCAGCCTGGCGCTCAAGCTGAATCCGCGCGTGTCGGTCGAGGCTGTGGGCCTGAGGCTCCACGCCGCCGGGATGGGCAGGAGCATCACACCGACGTCGTTCCTGGCCGCTCAGGCCGCGGTCGGGTCCTTCGGAGCGATCTCTGGCTTCATGCTCGGCCTCGGCTCGTGGGGCGCGATGGGCGCGCTGGCAGGCGCCGCGACGCTCGGCGTCGGCGGCTTCAAGCTGCCGGGGATCATGGTCTCCGCGCGGGCGAGCCGCCGCCGGGAGCGGATCCGGGCGGAACTGCCGGACGCTCTCGACCTGCTGGCCGTGAGCGTCGAAGCCGGGCTTGGCTTCGACGGCGCGGTCGCGAAGCTGACCGAGCACATGGAGGGCGCCCTTGCAGAGGAGTTCTCTCTGACCCTCGGCGGGATGCGGATCGGCGAGTCGCGCCACGATGCGCTCAAGAAGCTGGCCGAGCGCGCCGCGACTCCCGAGATCGGCGCGTTCGCGCGGGCGATCATCCAGGCCGACCAGCTCGGAATCTCGCTGGGACGGATTCTCCGCGTCCAGGCAGCGGACTCGCGCGACAAGCGCCAGGCCGCCGCCGAGGAGGTCGCGATGAAGGCACCGATCAAGATGCTCTTCCCGACGGTGCTGTTCATCTTCCCCGCGATGTTCCTCGTCATCCTCGGACCCGCGATGCTCAGCATCTCGAAGATCTTCTGAGGCGGCGACAGTGGCCGACTCGGAAAAGGGCATGGACACCGAGAAGGGTTTCGGCACCGGGCTCCGGGCTCAGCTCGCGCAGCGCCGGAATGGCAGCGAGGAGGAGGCGGCCCCGCCGTCGGTCCCCGAGGAGCCGAAGCAGCCGCTCTCAACGGAGCCTGCGTTCGTGGTCTACGAGACCGGGAACGCCGAGGCGCTGAAGGAGGAGCTGCGCGCGGCCACGGCGCGTGAGCTGGAGCTGCGCGGCGAGCTGGCCGAGCTGCAGTCGCTGCTGGACACCGAGCGCGAGGGCGGCCGCAGCGCAGACGTGCGCTCGAGCGAAATCGACGCGCGTGCGGCGAAGGTGGCCGCTCTGCAGGCGTCGCTCGAGGAGCGCGAGCGTGATCTGATCGAGCGGGCCGAGGCCTCGGCCTCCGAGCAGCAGCGCTTGGCCGACCTGAAGGCGGAGCTGTCCGCCGCCGAGGCGCGCACGGCCGAGCGCGAAAAGCAGATCTCGACCAAGTTCCGCGACCTCCAGAGCAGCGAGCGGAGCCGTACCGAGGCGACGGCGGAGCTCGCGAAGCAGGAGGCTGCGGTGGCGCAGCGCGAGCGCGCCCTGGAGCGCGGTCACGCCGAGCTGGACGCGCTCGAAGCCGAGCTCACGGCCCGTGTCGAGGCGCGTGCGTCGGTGCTCGAGACGCGCGAGACGCAACTTCGTGAGCAGGAGGCCGAGTTCACCGAGCGCGACCGCGCGGTCGCGGAACGCGAGCGCGAGCTGGTGAAGGCCCGCGCGACGGTGACGGCGCGCGAGGAGACATTTGTGTCGCGCGAGGCAGAGCTACGCGCCCAGTCGGACCGGCTCGCGGCCGACCTCGAGCGGCTTAACGAAGCACGCTCGAGCGCGGGGGAGGTCGAGGGCGCCGTCGTCGAGCGCTCCGCCGAGATCGCGGCGAAGGAGAGCGAGCTGGCAGCCCGCGAGGCCGAGCTGAACCTTCGCGAATCGCAGGTGCGCCGCGAGGAGGCCGACACGAAGACTGAGGCGATGCTCGAGGACGAGGCGCGGCGGTTCGACGACCTCCGCCGGGCGCTCACGGCGCGCGAGGCCGAGGTGACATCCAGCGAGACGCTGATGGAGTCCCAGCGCGCCCGCGTGGAGCGGCGCGAGAAGCGCCTGGGCGCGACGGAGGAGTCGATCTCCGACCGGATGCGCGAGCTCGACGAGCGTGAGGCCGAGATCGAGGGGCGGTGGGCCCGCCTGGAGGCCGACTTCGAGCTCCGCGACGTCAAGCTCGAGGAGCGAGAGCGCACGATCGGTGAGCTCGAGCTCCGGCTCGGCAAGAAGGAGAGCGACCTTGCGCAGTACGTGGGCCAGCTCCAGAACGAGATGGACCGGCGCGAATCGGACTGGTGGGAGAAACAGCTCGGTAATCCGGTCGGCTCGGGCACCCGCGACTAGACTGCTTCCTCTTCGAACCTCAGGGGGAGGGTGGCATGAACCGAATTCGCATCTCTTCGCTCGGCGTGGTCCTGGCGTCGCTAGTCGTGGTCGCCGTCGCGGCCGCGGCGAAGCCGGGGCCAGGGACCAGCACGGGCAGCGGCAGGGTCTTCCTGCCGAATCCGGTCGCGTCTCAGCAAGATCAGACGCTGACCGACCAGAAGGACGCCGACTACGCAGCGCTCCAACCCGCGTACCGGATCGTCAGGCTCACGAACCTGGACGGCAGCGGCCGCCTCGTCGGCGACTGGGCGAATATCCGCAGCGAGACGGGCAACGCGGCCTACTCGCCCACGAACACGTTTCACTTCAACCGCTCGCAGGACGAGTTCGAGCAGGTGATGGCGTACTACTGGGTCACGCAGGCGCAGCTCTACCTGCGCGGGCTCGGCTTCGGCAGCACCTACCGCGGCGTGAACGACGAATCGCAGGACGTTCGCATCAACCAGTGGGGCGCCGACAACTCGTACTCCTGGGACAAGCACGACGTGTTGCGCTTCGGCAAGGGCGGCGTCGACGACGCCGAGGACGCCGAGGTGATCCTGCACGAGTACGGGCATGCCATCCACGACGCGCAGGGCGTCGACCTTCAGGGCGTGGAAGCCGGAGGGATCGGCGAGGGCTTCGGCGACTACTTCGCCGTCACCGTGAGCGCCCACGTCGCACCGACCCCGGACGCGCCGTGCGTCGCGGACTGGGATGCGACGTCATACGACCCGACGGCACCCCACTGTCTCCGTCGCACCGACACCTCGGCGCACTATCCCGAGAATCTGTCGGCGACGAGCGTGCACAGCAACGGCCTGATCTGGTCGGGCGCGCTCTGGGACATCCGGAACGCCGTCGGCAGGGTCACCGCCGACACCGTGATCCTCGAGGCCCATTTCTCGATGGGGCTCGTCACGACGATGGCGTACGCCGCCGAGCGGACCGTCGCAACCGCCCAGCGGCTGTACGGCGCTGCAACGGCGGCGCAGGTCCGCGACGTGTTCGAGGCGCGGGGGATTCTGTCCTAGCCGCTGCCGCGCGCGGGCACGGGCCAAGGTCCCGGCCCGCGCGCGGTCGGCGCGCCGTGCACGCGGCCGCCGGCTGAACCATGTGCACAACAGGCGAGGGGCCCCACCATAGGCGGGACCCCTCTCCCGAACGCTCCTTTCTGGGCCAGACGGTCCTTCCGCCGAGACGGACGGCCCGTCTGGAGGGGGAGAGGAGTCGCGTTCGGTAGGCGTATTCCTCTCAGATCGCGCGGACGAATGCCAGACGGCTACACTCAGGCCATGAGCGAAACCGGCACGATGCGGGTGAAAAGTGGGCTTGCCGAGATGCTCAAGGGCGGCGTGATCATGGACGTCGTCAACGCCGAGCAGGCGAAGATCGCCGAGGATTCGGGGGCCGTCGCGGTGATGGCGCTCGAGCGCGTTCCCGCTGATATCAGGCGCGACGGCGGCGTCTCGCGCATGTCCGACCCCGAGATGATCACCTCGATCCAGGAGGCCGTGACGATCCCGGTGATGGCGAAGTGCCGCATCGGCCACTTCGTCGAGGCGCAGATCCTGCAGGCTCTCGAGATCGACTACGTCGACGAGTCCGAGGTCCTGACGCCCGCCGACATCGCGCATCACGTCGACAAGTGGGCGTTCACCGTTCCGTTCGTCTGCGGCGCGACGAACCTCGGCGAGGCGCTGCGGCGGATCGCCGAGGGCGCGGCGATGATCCGCACGAAGGGCGAGGCCGGCACCGGCGACGTCGTCAACGCGGTCACGCACATGCGCGCGGTCTACGGCGGCATCCGCCGGCTCGGGTCGCTGCGCGGCGAAGAGCTCTACGCCGAGGCGAAGGAGCTGCGCGCGCCCTACGAGCTCGTCCGCTGGGTGGCCGAGAACGGCCGCCTGCCGGTCGTGACGTTCACCGCCGGCGGGATCGCGACGCCGGCCGACGCAGCGCTCTGCATGCAGCTCGGCGCGGACGGAGTCTTCGTCGGCTCCGGGATCTTCAAGTCCGGCGACCCCGCGCTCCGCGCGAAGGCGATCGTCGAGGCGACCACGCACTTCCGCGACGCGGACATCCTCGCGCGCGTCTCCGCCGGGCTCGGCGAGCCGATGGTAGGCATCTCCGCCTCCGAGCTCGACCCGTCGGAGCTGCTCGAAACGCGCGGCTGGTAACACGGCTCGGCCTAGAATTCAGCACATGAAGATCGGTGTCCTCGCCGTGCAGGGGAACTTCCGCGAGCACGCGGCTGCGCTCGAGCGGCTCGGCGCAGAGCGTGGTCGAGGTGCGCCTTCCTGAGCAGCTCGACGGGCTCGACGGGCTCGTGATCCCGGGGGGCGAGTCGACTGCGATCACGCGGTTGATGCGGCTGTACGGGCTCGAGGAGGCGATCCGCGCCTTCGGCGCACCGATCTTCGGCACGTGCGCCGGAATGATCCTGCTCGACCGGGCCCACCTCGGGCTCGTGGACGTCGAGGTCGACCGGAACGGCTACGGCCGCCAGGTCGCGAGCTTCGAGGCCGACCTCGATCTGGCCGGCGACGCCGAGCCGCTGCGCGGCGTCTTCATCCGCGCGCCGCGTGTCACGGACCGCGGCCCGGAGGTCGAGGTGCTCGCCACGCACGCGGGCGAGCCGGTGCTGCTGCGGCAGGGACGCTTCCTCGTCGCCTCGTTCCATCCCGAGCTGACGGACGACCCGCGCGTGCACGAGCGTTTTCTGGATCTCGTTCGAGAGGAGAGCGGTGTCAGGGCATAGCAAGTGGTCGTCGATCAAGCACAAGAAGGGCGCCGCCGACGCGAAGCGCGGCAAGCTCTTCACGAAGCTCTCGCGCGCGATCATCGTGGCCGCCAAGGAGGGCGGGCCGGACCCCTCCGGGAACGCGTCGCTCCAGAACGCGATCGACAAGGCGAAGAGCTACTCGATGCCGAAGGACAACATCGAGCGCGCAATCGCGAAGGGCGCCGGCACCGAGGCCGACGCGGCTGTCTTCGAAACCGTGATCTACGAGGGCTACGGCACCGACGGCGTGGCCGTGCTCGTCGAGGCGCTCACGGACAACCGCAACCGCACCGCCTCCGACGTCCGCCACACGTTCGCCAAGAACGGCGGCAACCTCGGCACCACGGGCTCGGTGGCCTGGCTCTTCGAGCGGCGCGGCGTCGTGCTGGTCGATGCCGAGAGCGCCGACGAGGACGAGCTGATGCTCGCAGCGGCCGAGGGTGGGGCGGACGACCTCGAGCTCGACGGCTCCGTCTTCCAGGTCTCCGCGCCGCCGGAGAGCCTCGCCGCGGTGCGTGCTGCGATCGAGGGAGCCGGCTTCGCGATCGAATCGGCGGAGCTCTCGATGATTCCGAAGACGACCGTCGAGATCGCGGAGGAGTCGTCGGCCAAGAAGCTCGTCCGGCTGATCGAGGCCCTCGAGGAGAACGACGACGTGCAGGACGTCTGGGCGAACTTCGACATCCCCGAGCAGGTCCTGGAGGCCGTCGCTTCTTGACCCGATAGCCAAATCGAGCTCGTGGCCGCGAAGCGGCCCTTCAGGGGGTGTTTGCGCGACGAGCATCCGCTCCTGCGGATGCTCGTCTTGCGCCGGCGAGGCAGAGCAGGAACGTCCGACCGCCCGCCTAACCTCTCCTCGTGAAGGTTCTCGGCATCGACCCAGGGACTGCTGCTTGCGGGTACGGGATCGTCCACGAAAGCGGAGGCCGGATCAGGGCAATCGACCACGGGTGGTGGCAAACGCCCGCCCGGGAGCGCCCGGAGCTCCGCCTCAAGACGATCTTCGAGGGAGTGCAGCGGCTCATTGCGGAGCACGCGCCGGCCGCCGTCGCAGTGGAAGAGTCCTTCGTGGGGGCAGACGCCCGCACCGCGCTCTCCGTCGGGCAGGCGCGCGGCGCCGTGCTGGTCGCAGCCGCATCCGTCGGCGTCGAGTGCGCTGAGTACTCGCCCGCACGCGTGAAGCAGGCCGTGTGCGGCTACGGGCGCGCCGAGAAGGCGCAGGTGCAGCGGATGGTGCGCGCGATTCTCGCGCTGGACGCGATCCCGACCCCGAATCACGCCGCCGATGCGCTCGCGGTCGCGATCTGCCACGCGCTGGCGCCGCCGCTGCTGCGGATCTCAGCATGATCTCGCGGTTGCGCGGCACGCCGGTCGCCCGCAGCGCCGACGGCCTCGTGCTCGAGGTGGGCGGCGTCGGCTACCTCGTCGCCGCCTCGGCTGCTGCGCTGCGCAAGGCGAACGGAGCGGGGGAGGTCGTCGTCGAGACGTACCTGCACGTGCGCGAGGACGCACTCCAGCTCTACGGCTTCGCCGACCCGTCCGAACGTGAGCTCTTCACGCTGCTGTTGACGGTGAACGGTATCGGGCCGAAGGTCGCGCTCGCGATCGTCTCCGGCTCGTCGTCGGGCGAGCTCCGCCGGGCGATCGCGCTCGAGGACATCGCGCGCTTCCAGGCGATTCCGGGGATCGGCAAGAAGACGGCCGAGCGGATCGTGCTCGAGCTGAAGGGCAAGCTCGGCACCGAGGACGTGACGCCGATCTCGGTCGCGTCCGGAACGCCCGCGCACCTCACCGCGCGCGACGCGCTCGTCGAGCTTGGTTACTCGGTGCTCGAGGCCGAGCAGGCGCTTGCGTCCGTCGATCCCGACCTTCCGGCCGAGGAGCGCGTCCGGCTGGCGCTGAGGCAGGCGGCATGACGAAGTCATGCCGCCAGGAGGGGGTGTGGGGGAACCGGAGGGTTCCCCCGACAGGAGCTCGCCGATGCGACGCAGCGGCGTCAACGCGAGGGGGCCCGTGGGGGAAACCGGGTTTCCCCCACGCGACTGAGCCGCAGGCGAGGGAGGCGGCATGAGCGCCGTGACGGCCGCGGCGGTGCTCGCCCGAGGAGGAGGAGCTCGAGCGCTCGCTGCGCCCGCGCCGGCTCGACGACTTCGTCGGCCAGGAGAGCGTCAAGGAGCAGCTTGCAATCGCGCTGACCGCGGCGAAGGCGCGTGGGGAGGCACTCGACCACGTGCTGCTCGTCGGCCCACCGGGGCTCGGCAAGACGACGCTCGCGCAGATCGTCCGCGAGGAGCTCGGCGTGGGGATCCGCACGGTCGCGGGCCCGGCGCTCGAGCGCAAGGGCGACATGGCCGCGATCCTCACCGGGCTCGAGGACCGGGACGTGCTCTTCGTGGACGAGATCCACCGCGTCAACCGCGCGATCGAGGAGATCCTCTACCCGGCGCTCGAGGACTTCCGGCTCGACATCATCGTCGGGCAAGGCCCGGCCGCCCGGACGCTGACGCTCGACCTGCCGCCCTTCACGCTCGTGGGTGCGACCACGCGCACGGGCCTGCTGACGACACCGTTGCGCGATCGCTTCGGCATGACGTTCAGGCTCGGCTACTACGACGCGGCCCAGCTCGCCACGATCGTGCGCCGCTCGGCCGGGATCCTCGGCGTCTCGATCGAAGGCGACGCCTGCGAGGAGATCGCCCGCCGCTCGCGCGGCACCCCGCGGATCGCGAACCGGATCCTGCGGCGCGTCCGCGACGTCGCCGAGGTGCGGCACCAGGGCGCGGTCACGAACGAGATCGCCCGCGAGGCGCTGGAGCTGCTCGAGGTCGACGACGAAGGCCTCGAGCGCACCGATCGCGAGCTGCTGCACGCGATCGCCCACAAGTTCGACGGTGGCCCGGTCGGGCTCTCCACGCTCGCGGTCACGCTCGGCGAGGAGACCGACACGATCGAGGACGTGTACGAGCCCTTCCTGCTCCAGCTCGGCTTCCTCCAGCGCACGCCGCGGGGCCGTGTGATTACGAAGCTCGGCCGTGCGCATATCTCCGCTGCGCAGGAACGGGATCTGCAGGAGCAGATCCCGTTCGCGCAAGATCCCTAAAGGGTCGCTTCGCTCCGGCGCTGCACCAGCGTCGTCGAGCCCGCGCCCAGCCGACTACGCTCGGACGCATGAGCCATCCCGACCTGCCGGGAGAGCAGGCGTACGTCGACCGCGCCTACGAGTACCTCGAGCAGATGCGCGACGTCGTCGCTCGCGCCGGCGACGCGGCCGACGGCGAGGTCGCTCAGGCCGCCCTCGACGCCTGGAGCTCCCAGCGGCTCGCCACCTTCGAGGACGCCGAGCGCGGCCTCCTCTTCGGCCGGCTCGACTTCGAGAGCGTCGAGCGCCCGCTCTACGTCGGGCGGCGCTGGGTGCACGGCGAGCAGCAGGAGCAGGTCGTCGTGAACTGGCAGGCGCCGGCCGCGCGACCCTTCTACACCGCGACGCCGGCCGACCCGCAGCGCGTGACGTTGCGCCGCCGCTTTCGCACCCAGGGGCGGCGCCTCCTCGACATCGCCGACGAGAGCCTCGACGGCACGACGCTCGACGGCGCCGCCGTGGGCGACTTCCTGCTCGAGGAGCTCGAGCGGAGCCGCGACGCGCACATGCGCGACATCGTCGCCACGATCCAGGGCGACCAGTACCGCCTGATCACCCGCGACCCCGGCCGGCCGCTCGTGATCCAGGGCGGCCCCGGCACCGGCAAGACCGCGGTGGGCCTGCACCGTGCCTCGTGGCTCCTCTACACATTCCGCGAGCAGCTCTCCCGCGCGCGCGTCCTCGTGGTCGGCCCGAACCGCACCTTCATGGAGTACGTCTCCCACGTCCTGCCCGCGCTCGGCGAGAACGCGGTCGAGCAGCGCGCCGTGGCGGATCTCGTGGACGGGATCGCCCCGACGCTCGTCGATCCGCCCGACGTCGCCCGGCTGAAGGCGGACGAGCGGCTCGCCGACGTGCTCGCACGAGCCGCCGCGCTGAAGCTGGACGGAAAACCGGAGGAACTGTTGCTGCGGCTCGAGGGCGAGTACATCCGCGTCCGCGAGCGGGACGTGCGCGAGCTCTTGCGCGAGACTCGCGAGCAGCACGGGACGACCGCCGTCGCGCGCGAGCGCTTCCGGATGAGCCTCGTCCGAAGCTTCTACGCCGACTACGGCCACGTGCTCGGCGGCGCGGCGATCCGCGACGGCGAGCAGGTCGAGAAGGCATTGCGTGCCGGCGGCTACCTGACCCGCATGCTCGACCGGGCCTGGCCCGCGGTCACGCCCGAGAAGCTCGTGCGGGCACTCTTCTCCACGCCCGCCTTCCTGGCGGAAGCCGCCGCTGGGATCCTGGAGCCGGACGAGCAGCGCCTCCTGCGCCGCCGAGGCTCGGGTTGGAGCGACGGTGACGTCGCGTTGCTCGACGAGGCGCATGCGCTCGTCGGGCAGCCGCCGCCCACCTTCGGCCACGTCGTCGTCGACGAAGCCCAGGATCTGACGCCGATGCAGCTGCGCATGGTCGGCCGCCGGGCGCGCGAGGGCGCCCTGACGATTCTCGGCGACGTCGCGCAGGCGACCGGCTCGGTGACGTACTCGAGCTGGGACGAGGTGCTGCCGTTCCTACCGGGCGGCGGCGACGCCGACGTGGAGGAGCTGCGTCACGCCTACCGCGTGCCGCGCGAGATCATGGACTTCTCGCTGCCGCTGCTCGATGTGATCGCCCCCGGGATCGAGCGCCCCGTCGCCTACCGCACAGGCGCCGACCCGCCCCTCGTGCGCCGCGTCGCCGAGGAGGCGCTCCTGCGCGAGGCCTACCACGAGGCGTCGCGGCTCGCCCGCGAGGAAGGACTCGTCGCGCTGATCGTCGCCGACGAGCTCGTCGAGCCCGCGCTCCAGGAGGAGAACGCGTTCGAGGGCGTTCCGCTCCTGACCGCGCGCGACGCCAAGGGCCTCGAGTTCGATCACGTGATCGTCGTCGAGCCTGCGCTTGTCGCGCAGCGGGAACAGGGGCTACGCGAGCTCTACGTCGCGCTGACCCGGCCGACGAAGACGCTCGTCGTCGTTCACGCGCGACCGCTGCCGCCGCCGCTCTCCTAGAGTTCGGTTCGTGCCCGAGCTCTGGATACCCGGGATGGCCGGCCCGCTCGACGAGCTCGTTGGGCGCATCCACCGCCGCATCAAGGAGTTCGCGACCGAGCACGGGGTGGAGGCGATGGTCGAGGTGGAGCTCGCCGACGGCTCGCTGCACAGGCTGAAGTCGATCTCGGCGGAGCCTGGTTTCGGCTTCGTCACGCTCTGCCCGCACACCGAGTCGGAGCCGCGGGTGCTGATCGTCCCGGTCGGCGCGATCCGCCAGCTGACGATCGCGGAAGCGGAGCCGGCGCATCGCATCGGCTTCTCGCTCCCGAGCGAGCCGGGCTAGTAGGAGGGTTTGGCGAAACACAGTCTGTGCCGCCGGGCCGCGCTGCTCGCCCCGATGCGGCGTCCTCAGTCGCGCCGATAGCTTCAGCTATCGGCGCTCCCTGCGTCCTTGTCTCGAAACGAGCAGCACACCCCGACGACGAGCGGTATTCCGCCAAACCCTCCTAGCCGCTCTGGGCGACGACGTCCGTCGGCGCGCGGCGGCGGAGGCGCCCCCAGCCGGCGAGCAACCGCGGGGCGAGCGCGAGAGCGACGATGTCGAACCAGACGTAGCCGGACGCGACGCCGCTCGGTGGGTTGCCCTGCGGCACGCCCGTGCCGGGAATCACGGCGGCCCACTCCCAGGTGCCGATCGCCGTGCCGTACAGCTCGAGCCACGCGACGACGAGGAAGACGCCCGCATAGATGGCCGGTGCGCGGCCGCGGACGAGGTAGAGCGCAAGCAGTCCGGCCCCGAGCGCACCGCCCACGTCCGAGCGCGGTAGCACCGTGACGCCGGCGAGACCCCAGGCGAGCACGAGGACGAGCGCGACCCGGACGAGCCAGGCCTGTGCGCTGGGGCTTCGGGCCGCGCTCGCGAGCGCCACTCCTGCCAGGTAGACGAGCCCGTGTGCAGGCGGGACGAAGCTGGGGAGGTTCTCGAGCCGGTAGGTGTAGACGCCCCAGACGATCGAGCCGACGAGCTCCGCGCAGGTCGCGACCACGACGACGACGAGCGCCTGAGCCCGGAGCAGCGGCGGCACGCCGCGACAGGCGAGCCAGAGCGCCACCCACGTGAGCGCGCCGAGTACGAGCTGCAGCCGCGCGTCAACCTGCGTGTCGACGGCAAGCAGGATCGCGAGAAACCCGAGGATCGCTGCGGCCCGCGTCACCGCCGGAACTGGAGCTCGTGCCACGAGGGCACCGGCGCGAGCTCGAGTAGGGCGCGGCCGCCGCGGGGCTCCGCGTAGCCGAAGTCGCCCGACTCCTCGTCCCATGCGATCTCGAGCAGGCCCTCCTTGACCCGGTGGTCGAGCCAGGCGCCGCGGAAGACGAGCTTACGCAGCCAGTAGACGAGTGACTCGCCCTCGAGCAGGCCGACCCGCTCCCAGTGGCGCACGAGGTACCGGCCAAGCGGGCTGCGCGCGTCCGCGATGCGGCCGTCGGCGGCGAGCTCGACGAGATCGGCGGTCTCGTCGTCGTCGAGGTCGTTGGCCTCGATCAGGCCGAGCCGCACCGCTGCACCGGTGATCCGCTCCTCGAAATCCGTCGAGTTGAAGCCGAAGCGGTAGCCGAGGAACTCGACGACGTAGTCCTCGCCGGACGCGTAGTTCGTCTCTCCCATGGAGGCAAAGGGTACCCTCGGGGCGTGAACTGGAGGGTCACGATCCCGATGACGGCGGCCGTTCTGACGGTCTGGCTCGTCGGGACGTGGATCACCAAGTACTCGCTCGGGGAGATGGCGATCCTCACCCCGATCGCGGTCGTCGCACTGGGCGCGTTTGCCGCCATCGTGATGCTCTGGGTCAAGGTCGTGCGTGACTCGTTGCGCCGGCGGCGCGACCCGGGCGGCGACACCGTCTAGCCGCGCAGTCCTGCCAGCGCTGTCCGATGCTGCCCGTAGCGTCGGTTGCCCATGCAGGACGGATCGTGGACGCTGGAGAGCTGTGAGCACCGTGACGTGGCGGCGCTCGCCGCGGCGCTCGGGATCGGCGAGATCACGGCCTCGATCCTCGTCCGGCGCGGCCTTCGCGACCCGAAGACGGCCCGCGCCTTCCTGGACGGTGAGCGGGCGCCGCACGACCCGTTCCTGCTCGGCGACATGGCCGTCGCGGTCGAGCGGATCCGTGCGGCGATCGCCGCAGGCACCCGGATCTGCGTGCACGGCGACTACGACGTCGACGGCATCTGCGCGACCGCGCTCGCCGTCCTGACGCTGCGCGAGCTCGGCGCCGAGGTGGAGTGGCACCTGCCGAGCCGCTTCGAGGAGGGCTACGGCGTCTCGGGCGAGACGATCGCGCGCTTGGCCGACGAGGGCTGCGGCCTCCTGATCACCGTCGACTGCGGGATCACCGCCGTCGAGGAGGTGGCCGCGGCCAGGGCGGCCGGTCTCGATGTGATCGTGACCGACCACCACCGACCCGGGCCGACGCTGCCGGAGTGCCCGATCGTCGCGACGCGGCCGTCCGAATACCCCTTCCCGGAGCTCTGCGGCACCGGCGTCGTGCACAAGCTCGCGCAGGCGCTGCTCGGCATCGACCACCCCGCGATCTCGCGGCACGCGGACCTCGTCGCGCTCGCGACGATCGCCGACGTCGTCCCGCTGCTCGACGAGAACCGCTCGCTCGCGATCGCCGGCCTGCGTGCGCTCGCCCGGACGCAGAAGCCGGGCCTGCGCGCGTTGATGCGCTCCGCGTCCGTCGACCCGGCCGCGATCGAGTCCTCGTCGGTCGGCTTCCGGCTGGCGCCGCGCATCAATGCCGCAGGGCGGCTCGGCCGGCCCGATGCGGCGCTCCAGCTGCTGCTCACCGAGAGCGACGAGGAGGCGAAGGCGCTGGCCGGCGAGCTGGAGACGCTGAACCGCGACCGCCAGGCCGTCGAGGACCGCATCCTCCGTGCCGCGATCGCGCAGGTCGAGTCGTGGCCCGAGGCTCGTCGCCGCCGCCGTGGCTACGTCGTCTGGGGCGACGACTGGCACGAGGGCGTGATCGGCATCGTCGCCTCCCGACTCGTCGAGCGGTTCGGCCGGCCGGTCGTGCTGATCGCGGGTACCGGCGAGGAGTGGAAGGGGTCGGGCCGCTCGATCCCCGCCTTCGATCTGCACGGCGCGCTCGGCGCCTGCTCCGAGCACCTGCTGCGCTTCGGCGGCCACAGAGCGGCCGCCGGTCTCTCGATCGAGACCGAGCAACTCGACGCGTTCGCGGAGGCGTTCGCAGCTCACGCGGACGCGGAGCTCGGCGACGGCGACCTGACACCGGTGACGCGAATCGACGCAATCGTGCCCGGCTCGGCATTGACACTCGGGCTCGCGAACGAGCTCGACCGGCTGGCCCCGTTCGGGCTCGGCAACCCCGACGTGACGCTGCTCGTGCCGAGCTGCGAGGCCGTCCAGCCCGGCGTGGTCGGTGAGGGCAAGCACCTTCGCTTCCGCGTCCGCTACGGCAGTCGCGACGTGGGCTCCGCGATCGCCTTCGGCCTGGGCGGCCAGCTCGACCGGCTTCGCCGCACGGATGGCCTGAATCCCGCGCGCTTCGACCTCGTCTGCCGGCTGAAGGAGAACCGCTGGAACGGCACGGTGGCGCCGCAGCTCGTGATCCGCCGGCTCTTCGACGCACCGGACGGCTACGAGGAGCTGCGTGCGCACCTGGCGAAGCTCTGGCGGGCGGGGGAGAGCGAGTGGACGAGCGACGCTCGCGCGATCTTCACCGAGCTCGAGCTGGCCGACGGCGCCCAGCGGCAGCTCTACGAGTCGGAGGCGTTCCGCCTGCTCCTCGCCGGCGCGGCCGACGCGCTGCCGCGCGCCGCCTGAGCTAGCGGCCTGCGAGCGACGCGCGCAGCGTCCGCCGCGGAAGCCCCCGGCGCCGCTCACGGGCGCAGTCGTCGAGCTCGACGAGGGCTCGGGCGAGCCGTTCGGCCTTCCTCAGCTGTCGTCTGCGTCTCAGCACGGGCGTCCTCATTCCCTGTTGTAACGCCTACTCCTCCGGGGGAGATTCGCCGGCGGGAGGGCGGAGTACACTGAATTCATGGCTGTGCTCGACGCTCAGAAGCACCATCAGGACCTCGTCGACGAGCTGATTGGCGCGGTCGAGGCGTACTTCCCGGCCGTCGACAAGGACCTGCTCGCACGCGCGTTCCACTATGCCGCGGCAGCGCACGAAGGGCAGCTGCGCAGCTCGGGAGAGCCGTTCCTCCACCACCCGTGGGCGACCGCCAAGATCTGCGCCGAGCTGCGCCTGGACGAGCAGTCGATCGCGGCGGCGCTGCTGCACGACGTCGTCGAGGACACCGAGGTCGACCTCGAGGAGCTCCGGGCCGAGTTCGGCGCCGAGATCGCCCAGCTCGTCGAGGGCGTCACGAAGCTGACGCGCACGAGCTTCCAGAGCCGGGAGCAGGCCGAGGCCGAGAACTACCGCAAGATGATCGTGGCGATGGCGCAGGACGTCCGCGTCATCCTGATCAAGCTCGCCGACCGGCTGCACAACATGCGCACGATCGAGTACCAGGGCAAGCAGGCCCAGGTGCGCAAGGCGAAGGAGACGCTCGAGGTCTACGCGCCGCTCGCGCACCGGCTCGGGATCCACGCGCTCAAGTGGGAGCTCGAGGACCTCTCCTTCGCGATCCTGCACCCGCGCAAGTACGCCGAGATCAAAGCCATGGTGGCCGACCGGCGCGCCGACCGCGAGTCGCAGGTGGAGAAGGCGGGCGAGGTGCTCGGCGCCGAGCTGCGCAAGGTCGACATCCCCGCCGACATCTCCGGCCGCGCGAAGCACTTCTACTCGATCTACGACAAGATGGCCAAGAAGGGCCGCGAGTTCAACGAGATCTACGACCTCACGGCGATGCGCGTCACCGTCGAGCGCGGCGGCGACGAGGGCACGCGCGACTGCTACGGCGCGCTCGGCCTCATCCACTCGCTCTGGAAGCCGATGCCCGGGCGCTTCAAGGACTTCATCGCGATGCCGAAGTTCAACCGGTACCGCTCGCTCCACACGACGGTGATCGGGCCCGAGGGCACGCCGCTCGAGATCCAGGTCCGCACCCGTGAGATGCACGAGGAGGCCGAGTACGGGATCGCAGCGCACTGGCTCTACAAGCGCGGCAAGGGCAAGGCCGACGAGGAGTGGCTCGTGTGGGTGAAGTCGTTGCTCGACTGGCAGCAGGACGAGGCCGATCCGCGCGAGTTCATGAAGACCTTCCGCACCGACCTGTTCGACGACGAGGTCTACGTCTTCACGCCGAAGGGCGAGGTGAAGACGCTCCCGACCGGAGCGACTCCGATCGACTTCGCCTACGCCGTCCATACCGACGTCGGCCACAAGACGGTCGGGGCGAAGATCAACGGCCGCATCGTGCCGCTGCACTACCGGCTCAAGAACGGGGACTTCGTCGAGATCTTGACCTCGAAGTCGGGCCGCGGCCCGTCGCGCGACTGGATGTCGCTCGCCGCCTCGTCGCGCGCGCGCAACAAGATCCGCCAGTGGTTCCAGCGCGAGACGCGTGGCGAGACCGAGGCCAAGGGGCGCGAGACCCTCGATGCGGCCCTGAAGGCGCAGAACCTCCCGTACCGCAAGCTCCAGGGCTCCGCGGTGCTCGCCCAGGTGATCCGGGAGACCGGCTTCAAGAAGGCCGAGGACTTCTACGTCGCGCTCGGCTCCGGCAAGCTCCAGTCCGGTCAGATCGTGAACAAGGTGCTCCAGCGCCTGAAGACCGACGAGGTGGCCGAAGAGCCGGTCGTCCCGCTGAAGGCGCCGAAGGCCCGCTCCACGGTCGCCGGCGACTCGCTCGGGATCAAGGTGCAGGGGATCGAAGACGTGCTGGTGCGGATGGCGAAGTGCTGCACGCCCGTGCCCGGCGACCCCATTCTCGGCTACATCTCGCTCGGCCGCGGGATCACGATCCACCGCGAGGACTGTCCGAACGTCCGCGCGCTGAAGCGCAATCCGGAGCGGTTCACGCCGGTCGAGTGGGACGGGGGGACGACCACGAGCTTCCGTGTCCAGATCGCCGTCGACTCCTTCGACCGCCCGCGCCTGCTCGAGGACGTCGCGCGAACCTTCGCCGAGCACGGCGCGAACATCGTCTCGTACGGCGGTGTCGTGGAGGACGGGATGGCTCGCAACTGGTACACGGCCGAGGTGGCCGAGGTGAAGGAGTTGCGCGCGCTGCTCTCGGCGCTGCGCAATCTCGACGCCGTGTTCGACGCGTACCGCGTCACGCCGACGTGATCCTGAGCGGGCCGCGTCTGACGCTGACGGCGCTGGACGCGGACGGGGTCGAGGCGATGGGTGCGTCCCCGCTCCTGGACGGCGTGCACGAGTTCTTCGCGGCCCGGCTGCGGGAGGACCCGGGGGCGATCGGCTACTGGGTCTGGCTCGCGACGCTCGCCGACGGGACAGAGGTGGCGGCGGGTGGCTTCGGCGGCCGGCCGGGCCGCACCGAGCGCCTGACGGTCGGCTACCACGTCCACGAGGCCCATCGCGGCGAGGGCTACGCGACGGAGCTCCTGAACCTGCTCACCGAGTGGGCGCTCGCCCAGCCGGGCGTCACGCTCGTGCGGGCGACGATCAAGCCCGAGAACGTCCCTTCCCTGCGCGTCGCCGAGAAGGCCGGCTTCGAGCGCGCCGGGCGGACGCGCACGCAGGAGGACGGCGAGCTGCTCGTCTTCCTGCGAGACCGCTGACCGTCCCGGCGGGGCGTGTCCAGGGCCTGGCCCCGGACACGCCCCACGGAGACGGTTGTGCGGCCTAGGCGGCCGCGGGCGGTTCGGTGCCACCACCGAACCGATAGCCGGACTCGCCGGCGGGGGGTGCTGCATCTGGACCTCCACGGAAGCCCGGGCCGCCGTGCAACCGCGGGCCGCCGCGGAAGTGCTCTCCAGGCGTCGCGTTGACGCCCTCGGTGATCCGGTCCTCGAGCTCCTCGACGATCCGGTCGCGCTGGGCGTCGGTGAGCTTGCCGCTCTCGACGGCCTCGGCGAGCTCCGTCGTCGCGGCAGCGACGAGCGCGTCGACCAGCGCGGCCACGGTCTTGCCCTCGGCCGTCGCGATCTCCGCCAGCGTCTTGCCGTCCTGGAGCTGCGTGCGCAGCTCTGCCTCTGTGAGGCCGAGGAACGTCGCCGCGGTGTCGAACCGGGCTCCGAAACCATGGCCGTGGTGCCCGAAGTCGGGCTTCCCGCCGCGAAGGCCGAGCAGCGGAACCTCACCGGAGGCGATCCGGGCCTTCAGCGCTGCGCCCTGCTCCTGCGTCAGCCGTCCGTCGGCGACGGCCTCGTCGACGCGGTTCTCGAGCGCCTGCTCGAGCGCGTCGGCCAGCTCCGCCGAGTCGACTCCCAGCTGCTTCGCGGCGTCGTCGATGATCGCCGAGCTCTCCTGGCGGGGGGAGAGCTCGCCCGCGGCGTACGCCGCCCCTCCGCCTGCCACTGCCAGAGCGGCACCAGCGCTGGCTACGAGTCTGATCCTGGTCTTGCGGTTCATTCTGCTCCTCCGTTCGGGGTTTCCGGCTACGCCGCCGGCCGGGCTTCGAGTGTCACGTCGACGCTCTGCTGCTCACCGTCGCGGAGCACGGTCAGCTCGACGGTGTCGCCGGGGCGGTGGGTGTCGATCGCCTGGCGGAGCTCGTCGGCGCTCAACACGCGCTCGCCGTCGACCTCGGTGATCACGTCGCCGCCGGTCAGATACGCCTGGCCGTCCACGACCCGCGAGCCGGTCGCTGCGCGGAGTCCCGCGTCGGCCGCGGGCGTGCCCGGGCTGACCCTCGCCACGGCAGCGCCTTCCTCGAGCCCGAGCTCCTCGGCCGCGGCGGCGGGGATCGTCTCGATTCCGACGCCGAGGTAGGCGTGCTCGACCTTGCCCCCGGAGATCAGCTGCGAAGCGATCTCCTTGACGGTGTTCGAGGGAACGGCGAACCCGATGCCGACGTTGCCGCCGGAGTCGCTCTCGATCTGCGAGTTGACGCCGATCACGCGACCTTCGTAGTCGAGCAGAGGGCCGCCGGAGTTGCCGTGGTTGATCGCGGCGTCCGTCTGGATCACGTCGTCGATCGCAAAGTCGTCGGGTGCCGTGATCTGCCGGTGAAGCGCGCTGACGATGCCCGCCGTGACGGTCTGCTCGAGCCCGAAGGGGCTGCCGATCGCGATCGCGCCGTCGCCAACCTCGAGCGCGTCCGAGTCGGCGAGGTCGAGCGGTTCGAGCACAGAGGCGGGAGCGTCGACGTCGATGACGGCGAGGTCGGTGGACGGGTCGCTGCCCAGGACGGTGCCGTCGTACGTGGAGCCGTCCGAGAACTTGACCGCGACGGTCTCAGCGCCGTCGACGACGTGGTGGTTCGTGATCACGTGGCCTTCGTCGTCGTAGACGAAGCCAGAGCCCTGCGCCTGTCCGCCGGCGGCCGAGACGGTGATCTCGACGACGGCGCCGGACACGCGCTTGTAGATCTCGGCGACGGTGGAGCCGGTCGTCGCGGCCGCGGGCTGGGCGTTGGATTCCACCGCGGTGGTGCGCACGATGGTCGTCTCGCCCGAGCCGAGCGCGGCATACGTAGCCGCGCCGCCGCCCGCGCCCAGGAGCGCCGTGGCGCTCAGCGCGGCTGCCAGGGTAGTTCTCGGTCGCTTGCGGAAGTCGATCATCGGGATGCTGCCTTTCTCGAAGGTGGTGGCTGTCGTCACCCAGGAGACCAGCCCTCCCTAAGCCCAGCCTGAGATCGGTCTAAAAATCGCCTAAGAGTCGGTCTGCGGGGCCAGGCGCAGCCGCAGGCGTGTCCCACCGCCGTCCGCCGCCTCGGCGGTCACCGAGCCGCCGTGCGACTCCGCCACCTGGCGGACGATCGCGAGCCCGAGGCCAGACCCCGGCATCCCCCGGGCCGAGGTGGCGCGGTAGAAGCGGTCGAAGACGAAGGGAAGGTCGTCTGCGCCGATTCCGGGCCCGTGGTCGCGTACGGACACCTCCCGGTCCCGCACGGCCACCTCGACCTCGCCTCCGGGCGGGCTCCATTTCGCCGCGTTGTCGAGCAGGTTCGAGATCGCGCGCTCGATCTTCGCCGGGACGCCCCGCACCATCGTCTCCTCGAGCTCTGCGCGAAAGACGATGCCGGGACGGTTGCGCCGCGTGCGCTCGATCGCGTCGGTGGTGACCAGGTCGAGCCGGACGTCCTCGGGCTCGCTGGGCGCCTCGTCGCCGCGGGCGAGCTCGACGAGCTCGGCGATCAGCGCGGTCATCTCGCCGAGCTGCTCGGTGACGTCGTGGAGCAGCTTCCCACGCTCGCCCGGGGGCAGCGCATCGGCGCGCGACAGCACTTCGATGTTGGTGCGCAGGCTCGTGAGCGGCGTGCGCAGCTCGTGCGACGCGTCCGCGACGAGTTGCCGCTGCGCGCGCGCGGAGTCCTCGAGCGCCGCGAGCATCGTGTTGAACGTCGCCGCCAGCCGGGAGAGCTCGTCGCTGCCGCCCTCGTCGATGCGGCGGGAGAGGTCGCGCGTCTCGCTGACGTCCTCGGCGGCCTCGGTGAGCCGCCGAACGGGGGCGAGGACGGCGCGGGCGACGCCGAGGCCGAGCAGGGCCGCGAGGCCGATCCCGCCGACCGCGATCAGGAGCAGCAGCCTGCTGATCCTCTTCAGGGCGCGGTCGACCTCGCTCAGCGGCCGCGCGATCTGGAGCGCGAACCCGGGCTGGTTCGTCGGCACGGTGTAGATCCGGACGTGTGTGTCGGCGACGCGTGCGTCCTCGAAGAACGCATCTCCACGACCGGTGGCGGTGTCACGGGTGCGGTCCGACACGGGCAGCGTGACGCGGGACTCTCGGGGCCGGATCGGTGGGCCCGACGCTCTGACGAGCTGGATCGTGCCCGGTGCGCCGCCGAGCGGGTCGCGCGGGAGCCCCAGGAACTCCTCGCCCGTGAACGCGTCCTCGCTGATGCCCACACGCGCGACCGCTGCGCTCTTCTGCAGCGCCTCGTCCACTTCGCCGCGCAGCTCGTTGCGCACGAGCACGTAGGTGAGTGCGGAGGCGCCGGCGACGGAGACGGCGACCGAGACTGCGACCGCAAGCGTGAGGCGCGTGCGAAACGTCATGACTCGCGCAGCGCGTAGCCGACGCCGCGCACGGTCTGGATCAGGCGGGGCTTGTCGCCCTGCTCGGTCTTGCGCCGCAGGTAGCCGACGTACACGTCGAGCGAGTTCGAGCCGAAGCCGAAGTCGTAGCCCCACACGCGTTCGAAGATGACCGAGCGCGTCAACACCTGGCGCGGGTTGGACAGGAAGAGCTCCAGCAGGGAGAACTCCGTGCGCGTCAGCTCGATCGGGTCGCCGCCGCGGGTGACGATGCGCGTGGAGGGGTCGAGCTCCAGATCGGCGAAACGGAGGACGTCCTCGGGCGAGCCGGAGGTGCGACGCAGGAGCGCCCGCAGCCGCGCCAGCAGCTCCTCGAGCGCGAACGGCTTCACCACATAGTCGTCCGCGCCTGCGTCGAGCCCTGCCACCCGGTCGGCCACCTCGTCGCGCGCGGTCAGCATCAGCACCGGTAGCTCGCTTCCGCCGCGGCGTAGGCGCCGGCAGACCTCGAGCCCGTCGAGGCGCGGCATCGAGACGTCCAGGATGAGCGCGTCCGGCTCGACGCTGTCGAGCTTGAGGCGGTCGAGAGCCTCGGCGCCGTCGCCGGCGAGCTCGACCTCGTAGCCCTCGAGCTGCAGCGCACGCCGCAGCGACTCGCGCACGGCTGCGTCGTCGTCCACGACGAGGATCCTCATGCGCACCATTGTGGCCGCGCGGCGCGACAGTCGGCTAAGAGCCGCCTAAGAAGGTTCCGGCCGTCAGCGCGGCCGTCCGTCGAGCCGAATCGAACGAGCGGAATCGCTCGGACGAGGGATCGTCCGGTGACCGCAGGCTGTACCTCGTTCCAGGGATAGACGCGGCGGCCGATCCGAGTACACATAGAGAGGGGGAGAGGGGATGCGGGCTAGCTGCGGCGCCCGTTCGATGCGGCAAGGTCGAACGGGCGCGCGCCCCGCGAGGGTCGCTCCTACGGCGTCCACTCCTCGCCGCCGGTGTCCCAACCGACGAGCGCGTAGGGAGAGACGAGGATCGCGACACGCTCGAGCAGCGAGCGATCGTCGTCGGACACGGCGCCGCCCACCTCCAGCTCCGCGACGCGGCTCCGCTGCCACTCGATCGGGAAGCCCGTCGTCTCGCCGACGTCGCCCGCTGCCGGGCCGGGGGAGAGCCGGTCGTTCTCGACGAAGCTGATCCGAACGAAGCGGTCGAGGCTCTCGTGCAGGATCGCCACCACCTCGCGCAGGACGTCGTCGGCCTCGCCGCCGCGGCCGAGGGCGCGCTCGACCGCTTCCAGCGCCCCCGTGTGTGCGCTCACGCCTCCAGCGCCTCGCCCTCGAAGGCGCGGATTCGCTCGCGGTAGTCGTCCGGGATCTCACACGCGCGCCGCTGGCCGAGGTCGACGAGCACGAGCGTCTGCGAGGCGGTCACCATCAGCGCGTCGTCCTCCATCCGGTAGGCGGCGCACTCGTAGGTCGCGCTCGTGCGCCCGATTCGCGCGAGGCGGACGAAGATCTCCAGCAGGTCGTCGAAGCGGGCCGGGGCGTGGTACTCGACCTTGGATGCGCGCATGACGAAGTCGCGATCCTCGAGCCAGGGGCCGCTCATGCCCAGGTGGCGGTGGTACTCCGTGCGGGCGTGGTCGAAGTAGGGGAGGTAGCGGCCGTAGTAGACGATTCCCTGTGCGTCGGTGTCCGAGAACCAGACGCGCGCGATCGCGGAATAGCGAAACGGCGGCTTGCGGTCGGTGACACGCCCGAGCTCGGGATTCATGCGCGGATCAGGCCGATCACCTCGTCGCGCTTGGCCTCCATCAGCTCCTGCGACGTGGCCTCGAGGTTCAGCCGCAGCAGTGGCTCCGTGTTGGACGGGCGCACGTTGAAGTGCCAGTCGTCGTAGTCGACGGAGATGCCGTCCAGGTGCGTGATGCGGCCGTCGGCGTAGCGCTCCTTCAGCTCCTGGAGCTTGAGCGCCACGTCGGCGACCGGGGTGTTGATCTCGCCCGTGAGGAAGAAGCGCGCGCGGAAGGGCGCGAGCAGCTCCGACAGCTTGCGGTCCCGCTTCGAGATCAGCTCCAGGATGAGCAGGAAGGGGACGACGCCCGAGTCGGCCTGCGAGAAGTCGCGGAAGTAGTAGTGGGCGGAGACCTCGCCGCCGAAGACGGCGTCCTCCTTGCGCATGCGGTGCTTGATGTAGGCGTGGCCCACTCGGTTCATCAACGGCTCGCCGCCGGCGCGCTCGATCGTCTCCGGCACGGACCGGCTGGCGCGCACGTCGTAGATCACCTTGCCGCCACCCTCCTTCTCGAGGATCGCCTCCGCGAGCAGCGCCGTCACGAAGTCTCCGGGGACGAAGCCGCCGGTGTCGTCGACGAAGAAGCAGCGGTCGGCGTCCCCGTCGTAGGCGACACCGAGGTCGGCTGTCTCCTCGGTGGTCTTGCGGACGATGAACTCGCGGTTCTCGGGCAACAACGGGTTCGGCTCGTGGTTCGGGAAGGTGCCGTCGGGCTCGAAGTAGCAAGTGACCGCCTCGACCGGGAGCCGCTCCAGCACGGGCGGCAGCATCACGCCCGCCATCCCGTTCGCGGCGTCGATCACGACCTTCAGCGGCTTCATCGCACCGACGTCGACGAACGAGAGCACCTTCTCGACGAACCCGGGCCAGACGTCGTGCTCCTGCACGGAGCCGCGGCGAGGGGAGGAACGGTTGCCCTGGGCAACGATCTCCAACGCGCGGTCGCGTACGTCGAGGAGGCCCGACTCGCCGCCGACCGGGAGCGCGCCGCGGCGGACGATCTTCATGCCGGTGTACTCCTTCGGGTTGTGCGAGGCGGTGACGCAGACGCCGCCGTCCAAGCCGAGCTCGCCGACCGCGAAGTAGACCATCTCCGTCCCGACGAGACCCAGGTCGAGCACGTCCGCGCCGCCGTCTGCCGCGCCCTCGATCAGCGCCGCCGCCATCGCCGGCGAGGAGACGCGCATGTCGCGGCCGACCGCGATCCGGCGCGGCTCGAACTGCTCCACGTAGCCGCGGCCGATCGCGTACGCGCCCTCCTCGTCCACCTCGGTTGGATGGAGACCGCGCACGTCGTACGCCTTGAAGACCTTGGGGTCGAGCACGAGGCGATGCTACGGGACCTCGCCGACCGCCGCCTGCTACACCCTCCTATCTACAATCACACGGTGGAACGCAAGCTCGCCACCGTCGTCTTCGTCGATCTGGTCGGTTCGACCGAGCTCGTCTCCACCCGCGACCCGGAGGTCGTCCGGCGCCGCGTCACCTCGTTCTTCGAGCACGTCTCGCACTGCATCACGACGCACGGTGGCATCGTCGAGAAATTCGCGGGCGACGCCGTGATGGCGGCGTTCGGAATCCCGCAGGCACACGAGGACGACGCCGAGCGGGCCGTCCGCGCGGCCGTCGCGATCATGGACTCCGTCCACGGGCTCGGGCTCGAGGCGCGGATCGGGATCGAGTCGGGCGAGGTCGTCGCGGACGACGCAGAGTCGACGTTCGCGACCGGCGAGGCCGTCAACCTGGCTGCCCGGCTCCAGCAGGCCGCGGCTCCCGGTCAGATTCTCCTCGGCCCCTTCGCCTACCGCCTCACCGCGTCTGCCATCGAGGCGACAGAGCAGGGCACGCTCGATCTCAGAGGCTTCGGCGAGCCGCTGCCGGTGCGCCTGCTCGTGTCCGTGCGCGAGTCTGCGAGCCGCGCGCCGACCGTCTCGGCGCCCTTCATCGGCCGCGATTTCGAGCTCGAATTGCTGCAGATGACCTTTGCGCGGACGGCCAAGGACAAGCGCGCGCACATCTTCACGATCTACGGCGAGCCCGGCGTGGGCAAGAGCCGGCTCGTGCGGGAGTTCGTGGCCGGCGTCGAGGGCGCGACGGTGCTCGCCGGGCGCTCACTGCCCTACGGCGAGGGGATCACCTACTGGCCGCTCGCCGAGATGGTCAAGGTCGCGGCCGGGATCACCGACGACGATCCCGTCCAGCAGGCCGTCTCGAAGCTCCGCGCCTGCTGCGGCGACGATGCGGTCGCCGACCTGCTGGCGCTCGCCGCCGGAGTGCTGGAGGGGATCGAGACCGAGCGCAGCCAGCAGGAGATCGCCTGGGCTGCGCGCGAGTGGGCTGCCGAGCTCGCCTCGGCGCAGCCGCTCGTGCTCGTCTTCGAGGACATCCACTGGGCCGAGGAGCCGCTGCTCGATCTCGTCCAGCACCTCGCCGAGCGGGTGAAGGACGCGCCGCTCCTGATCGTCTGCCTGGCGCGACCCGAGCTGCTCGACCTGCGCCCGGGCTGGGGCGGCGGGCGCCTGCGCGCGACCGCGATCGAGCTCGAGCCCCTCGACCAGGCGGACAGCGAGGAGCTCGTCGACGCGCTGCTCGACCACCGAGAGCTCACCTTCGAGGAGCGCCGCGCCCTGTTGGAGAAGACCGAGGGCAACCCGCTCTTCGTCGAGGAGACGACGCGGATGCTGCTCGAGGGCGGGACGGCCGGCCAGCGGATTCCCGACACGCTCCAGGCGATCATCGCCGCGCGCATCGATCGGCTCCCGCGAGGCGAGAAGATCGCGCTGCAGCGCGCCTCCGTCGTCGGTCGGATCTTCTGGGAAGGCGCGCTGGAGCAGCTCGCACCCGAGCTCGAGCTCGAGCCCGCACTGGACGACCTGCTCGGGCGCGACTTCATCACCCGGGAGAGCAGGTCGACGATCTCGGGCGAGAGCGCCTACCGGTTCAAGCACGTGCTGATCCGGGACGTCGCCTACTCCGGGCTGACGAAGGGGGCGCGCGCCGATCTGCACCAGGTGGTCGCCGGCTGGCTCGGGGAGCGCGCCGCCGACGAGCTCGTCGAGATCCGCGCCTACCACCTCGAACAGGCGGCGACGCTCCTGGAGGAGCTCGACGGGGTCATCCCGCCCGAGCTCGTCACCGAGGCTGCGGCGACGCTCGAAGCCGCCGGACGGCGCGCGCTCGCCCGCGAGGCCAATCGGTCCGCACGCCGCCTGCTGCTCCGAGCGGTCGAGCTCGAGCCCACGCTCGACCGACGGTTCCAGGCGGCACGCGCGGCGTGGCGGCTCGACGATCTCCCCGCGGTTGCGGTCGAGATGGAAACGGTGCACCGGCTCGCGCAGGAGTCGGGCGACGAGACGATCCTCGGCCGCTCGCTCACCGCGCTCGCCCACGTGACGCTGCTGCGCGACGCCGACCTGCCGCGCGCCCGTGCGCTCGCGGAGAAAGCGCTCACCACGTTCGAGGACTCCGACTCGGTCGGCCGCTTCGACGCCCTGGCGTTGCTCTCGCAGATCGCCTGGTGGCGCGGCGACCTCGACGAGGACGAGCGCCACACGCGTGCGTCGATCGAGCTCGCGCGCCAGCTCGAGCGCGAGGATCTCGAGGCCGACGCCATGCAGCGGCTCGCGAGCGCGCAGATCCAGCGAGGAGAGCTCGAAGAGGCGGAGCAGCTGATCGACCGTGCCTGGGAGCTCGCGCAGGGCAGCGGGAGCATTGCGGCGCGGGCACAGGCACTGGGCTCGCGGGGCGACCTTGCCGCGCAGCGGGGTCGGATCGAGGAGGCCGAGGCCGCGTTCGACGAGGCCGCCGCGCTCTTCGAGGAGGCCGGCGCGGCCTGGCCGCGGGCGCGCATTCTGAGCAAGCTCGCCCGGATCGCGCGCGTGCGCGGCGATCTCGCCGCCGCCGAGCGCCTCTTCCGCGACGCGATCAGGATCCTGAAGTCACTCGAGGATCGCGGCACCCTCTGCGAGAGCCAGCGTGGGCTCGCCCAGGTGCTCCTCGAGCAGGGCCGGGTCGACGAAGCGGAGCAGATGGCGCTCGAAGCCCGGCGGACGGTCGGCCCGCACGACCAGAGCTCGCGCGCGACGACGCGCATGGCGCTCGGGCTCGTCCGGGCGGCGCAGGGTGAGGTCGAGGAGGCGGAGCTGCTGCTGCGGGAGGCCGTCGACATCATCAACGAGACCGACTTCGCCACGCATCACCGCGAGATCCTCGAGGCGCTGGTCGGGTTCCTGCGTCAGCAGGGTCGCGACTCCGAAGCCGCCGCTTACGAGGAAGAGCTGGCCGCGCTCGTCCGGAGCGCCGCGCCGATCGCCTGAGTCGAGCCCAGGTCGGGCGCCTCGGAGATCACCGTTGCCGCCCGCTCGAAGCGCGCGAGCGCCGCGCCCAGCGGCTCGGCGCGCAGCGTGCCCTCGCCGTAGGGCAGGTGCTTCGTCTCGTTTCGGTTCGCGTAGGCGATGTCCGAGAAGTGGATGTGGAAGGGCGCCCCCGGCTCGAGGACGCCGTCGGCCGCCTCGAGCGCGAGCGTGAACGGCTCCGGCTCCGTGTAGGCGCCGTCCGAGGTCGCGTGCATGTGCGCAAAGTCGAGCACCGGCCGGACGAAGGGCACCCGCGCGGCCAGCTCGATCACGTCGTCGAGCGAGCCCAGGTCGCGCACGCGGCCCATCACCTCGACGCCGAACGGCACGAGCCGGCCCTTTCCCTCCAGCCGCTCGCCGAGGAGGCTGAGTTGCTCGACGACCGCGTCGAGGGCCTCCTGCCGCTCCCGCCCGAGCAGGAAGCCCGGATGGAAGACGACGATCTCGGCGCCGCAGGCTGCTGCGAGACCGGCGGTGTGGTCGAGCATGCCGACGGCCATGCGGTACTTCTTGGCCGACTCTCCTTGAACAATGTCGAGGTGGCCCATGAAGCCGGCGAGCGGCGCATGGATCGAGATCAGAACGTCGTGCTCGCGCGCGGCCGCGCCGAGGCGCTCGGCGAGCGGGTAGTCGAGCTTGAAGCCTCCGCCGAACCCGACCTCGCACGCGTCGTAGCCCGCGCCCGCGACCGCGGCGACGGCCACCTCGGGCTCGACGTCGGTTGCGAGCCCGGCGGGGCCGAAGCGCAGGCGTCCCATCCCTGCGGACGCTACCGCCCGGTCTCGTCCGGTGCAGTGTCGTCCGACGCGGGTCCTACCCTTTTCGGCATGTCACAGCGTCCTTCGCGCATCGACCTGCTCGAGCTCGACATCGACCTCCGGCTCGCCGACCTCTGGCGGGAGGCATCCGAGGTGTCCGAGTGGAACCTCGAGGTGATGGCCGCGTTCATGCGGGCTGCCTACGGCAAGGGCTACTGCGACGCGCTCACCGAGGACGATCCCGGCTCGCTCTGCCAGGATCACGGCTACCGCGTTCCGGCGCGGCGTGAAGTCGCACCCAAGACTGCGTAGCCTCGGTACCATCGTCCGCAGTGGCCAGGAAGCGCAGCCCGGCGCGTCTCGTGATCGCGCTCTCGGTCGCCGCGGCGCTCGCGGTGTTCCTGCTCTATGCGTCGATCGCGGGCGGGGGCACGGCCATGGTGCAGCCGAGCGAGCTGGACGGCCGGACGACCACTGTCTCGCTCGCCGGTCACGTCGTAGGCAGTCCGCGCGGCGACTCGTACGGCGAAGGCATGCGCTTCCAGGTGCGCGACATCCAAGGCGGCAAGACGGAGCGGATAACGGTGCTCTACACGGGCTCCGTCTCCGAGCAGTTCCGCCCAGGGCGGGACATCGTCGTGGACGGGCGGCTGCAGAACGGCATCTTCGTGGCCGAGCGGGACTCGCTGATCACGAAGTGCCCGTCGAAGTACGCACCCGACAAGTAGATGCCTGAGCTCGGCCGTGCCGCGCTCGTCGTCACGCTCGGGCTGGCGCTCTACGCCGTCGCCGCGGGCGCCTATGCCGCGCGCACGCGACGCCGGCGGCTGGCCGTCTCCGCCCAGAACGCGCTGATCGGGGCCTTCGCCGCGACGCTCGTCGCGTCGGGCGTGCTCCTCGTCGCGCTCGTCCGCAACGACTTCTCGTTCGTCTACGCCGCGGCGCACACGAGCCGCGAGCTGCCGACCGGCTACACCATCTCTGCCTTCTGGGGTGGGCAGGAAGGGTCGCTGCTGCTGTGGCTGCTGATCCTGACCGGCTACGCCGCTGCCGCGGTGTTGCTGAACCGGCGCAGCGCGCACGATCTCGTCGCCTGGGTCGTGCCGGTGCTCGGCGGCATCACCCTGTTCTTCGCCTTCCTCGTCGTCGCCGTCGCGAGCCCGTTCGCGACCCAGGTCGCCCCACTGGACGGGCGCGGGCTGAACCCGAGCCTGCAGAACCCGTACATGATGGCTCACCCGCCGCTGCTCTACCTCGGCTACGTCGGCCTCGCGGTGCCGTTCGCCTTTGCGATGGGCGCGCTCCTCGCCCGCCGCACCGACGAGCGCTGGATCGTCTCCACGCGCCGCTGGACGCTCGTGGCGTGGACGGCGCTCGGCGTGGGGCAGCTGCTCGGCGCGCACTGGGCCTACGAGGAGGTGGGCTGGGGCGGCTACTACGCCTGGGATCCGGTCGAGAACGCCGCCCTGATGCCGTGGCTCGCCGCGACGGCGTTCCTGCACTCGGTGATGATCCAGGAGAAGCGCGGCATGCTGAGGGTCTGGAACGTGCTGCTCGTGACCCTCGCCTTCACGCTCTCGCTCTTCGGCACCTTCCTCACCCGCTCTGGGATCGTCAGCTCGATCCATTCGTTCACGCAGAGCTCGATCGGACCGTGGTTCCTCGGGTTCATCTGCGTCGTCGTCGCCGGCTCGCTCGCCCTGATCTTCTCGCGGCTCCCGATCCTGCGCGCGCGCTCCAAGCTGGAGTCGCTCGTCTCCCGCGAGGCGACGTTCCTCTACAACAACCTGCTGCTCGTCGCGCTGACGCTGACCATTCTCTGGGGCGTCGCCTACCCGATCCTGCACGAGGCGGTCTACGGCGAGCAGCGCCTCGTCGGCCAGGGCTACTACAACTTCTTCCTGCGAATCTTCGGGCTGCCGCTCCTGGTGCTGATGGGCATCGGCCCGCTCGTCGCCTGGCGGCGAGCGTCGCTGCGCAGCCTGGCGCTCACGTTCCTCTGGCCCTTCGGATTTGCGCTCGCGACGGGTCTCGTGCTGCTCGCGCTCGGAGCCGGCTCGTCGATCCCGGGCCTGATCGCCTACACGTTCTCGGCCTTCGTGCTCGCGTCGATCGTGTTCGAGTTCGCGCGCGGGACACGAGCGCGTCGCGCACTTGCCGGTGGCTCGTGGCCGCGCGCGTTCTCGGATCTCGTCGGCCGCAACAGGCGGCGCTACGGCGGCTACATCGTCCATGCCGCGATCGTGCTGCTCGCGATCGGGATCGCCGGCTCGAGCGCCTACGACACGGTGCGGGAGGGACGGCTCGCGCCCGGGCAGGCGCTCGAGGTGGGCGACTACCGGCTCACGTATCTCCGCCTGGACGAGCGACCCGCTGCGAACGCCACCGAAGTGCGTGCGATCGTCGGGGTCGAGCGCGGCGGCAGCGAGCTGGGCACCGTCGAGGCGGGCAAGAACGCGTACACCGCCGAGCAGCAGGTCTCGAACGAGGTCGGCATCCGCAGCGACCTGCTCACCGGGGAGGACTTGTTCGTGATCGCCGAGCAGGTGAATGCCGACGGGACGGTCTACTTTCGCGTCTTCGTGAAGCCGCTCGTGAACCTGATCTGGCTCGCCGGGCTCGTCTTCCTGCTCGGGTCGCTGATCGCCCTGTGGCCGGACGCGCGGGAGCAACGGCGGCTCGCGCTGCGCTATTCGCGCGCAGGCGTCGCCGCGAGGCCATGATGCTGGCGCTGCTGCTCGGCGCCCTGCTCGCTGCGGCCTGTGTGGTGCTCGTCGCGCTGCCGTACCTGCGCGAGCCGTCGGCGGTGGACGACGTGCTCGACGAGCCGGGCGAGCTGGAGCGGCGTCAGCTCGAGCTGGCGGAGGTTCGCGACCGTGCCCTCGCGGCCCTGAAGGAGCTGGAGCTCGACCACCGCACCGGCAAGGTCTCGGACGAGGACTACCGCGCGCTGGTGGGGCCGCTGCGCCGCGAGGCGGCGGAGACGCTCCGGGCGCTCGAGTTGCGGGCCGGCGCGGCGACGCGCGTCCCGACCGACGTGTAGCGACCGGTGCGCCGGGTAGTGACGGAGGATGGAGCCGCTCGGTCCCCAGCCGCCGGAGATCCCGGAGCCCTATCCCACGCCAGGAGAGCTGGACCCGCCCGAGCCGCCGCAGCTCCCGGATCCGGAGCTGCCACCGGGGGAGATCGACCTCCCCGAGCCGCCGCAACTCCCAGAGCCGGAACTGCGGTAGCCCTGCAAAACCTGCCGAAAGCTCGCTAGACTTCCCGGCGGCCGCATCCGGAAGGGACGGCCGACCCCTCGACGAAACTACCTTCGGGATGTCCCGTCTCCTCATCGGTCTTGCA
Organism: uncultured Gaiellaceae bacterium; assembly: GCA_963735585.1. Taxonomy (GTDB): domain Bacteria; phylum Actinomycetota; class Thermoleophilia; order Gaiellales; family Gaiellaceae; genus Gaiellasilicea. The sequence goes on from CAVTLI010000001.1 coordinate 88,123, forward strand.
GCGGCCTGCGCCTGCGGCGCGCTGCTCCTGGTGCCGGCCGCTCCAGGACAGGACGGGACGGAGCAGAAGAAACGTGCAGTCGACTCCAAGATCGACCGGCTCCAGGACAAGATCGACCGCGCCCGCGCGAAGGAAGGCGTCCTCAGCACGCAGATCGCCGAGGTCACCGCCAAGATCCGCGCGCTCGAGGACGACGTCGGGGCCGCCGAGGTACGGCTCGACCGGCTCGAGGGCGTGCTCGCGCTGCACCAGCGCAAGCTCGACCGCCTGAACGAGCTCTTCTTCACCCAGACGAGCCGGCTGATCTTCCTCCAGAGCCAGCACAAGGCCGCGACGGAGCGGTTGAACAAGCGCGTCGTCGAGATCTACACCTCCGATCCGACCGAGCCGCTGACCGTCGTGCTCGAGGCTGCGAGCTTCGGCGACATGCTCGATCAGCTGGAGTTCCTGGACACGATCGGCCGGCAGGACGAGAAGATCGCGCGCGAGGTCGAGGAGGCCAAGATCTCCATGCGCGAGACCCGCGACGCGACGCGCAAGACGCGCAACCAGCAGCGGGAGACGAGAAACGAGGTGGCGGCCCGGACGGAGGAGCAGCGTGAGGTGCGCGACCGGCTCGCCTGGAGCCAGCGCGAGCTGGCGACCGCCCGCCGCGACAAGAACGAGGCGCTGTCCTCGACGCGGGCGACGCGCGAGGAGTATCTGCACGAGGTCGAGGGCCTCCTCGCACAGAGCGCCACGCTGGCGGCGAAGATCCAGTCCGCGCAGGCCGCGGCGTCGTCGAGCTCGTCCTCGACGCCCATGACCTCGGCGCCGTCGGCCTCGGGGTTCGTCTGGCCGGTGCAGGGCATCCTCACGAGCCCCTTCGGCTGGCGCTGGGGCCGGATGCACGAGGGCATCGACATCGCCGTCGGCAGCGGCACTCCGGTGGTCTCGTCGGCGGCCGGAACCGTGATCGTCGCCGGCTGGATGGGCGGCTACGGCAACCTCGTCGTCGTCGACCATGGGAACGGCATCGCCACCGCCTACGGACACAACACGAGCCTCGCCGTCGGCGTCGGCCAGTCCGTCGCCCAGGGACAGGTGATCGCGTACTCGGGCAACACGGGCAACTCGACAGGCCCGCACGTGCACTTCGAGGTGCGCGTGAACGGCGGCGCCGTCGATCCCCTGGGCTACCTCTAGGCGGCCGCAGCGCCGGGGTCTTCGCGGCGGAAGCCGTCGCCCGTGAGCGAGTCGGGCAGCACCTCGGCGGTGACCACGTGGAGATCGGGGAGAGCGCGCCAGCGCTCGTCGAGCCCGAGCCCGTAGCCCGCGAAGAGCTCGTCCGGAACGGTGAAGCCGACGTAGTCGAGCGGAACGTCGTCGACGAGCCGCCGGTACGGCCGGTCGAGCAGTGTCACGGCCGAGAGCGACGCGAGGCAGCGCAGCGAGAGCGTCCGCGTGAGGAAGTTCAGCGTCAGGCCGGTGTCGACGACGTCCTCGACGACGAGCACGTCGCGGCCCGTCACAGGCTCGTCGAGATCCTTCAGCAACCGCACGGAGCCGCTACGGCCCCCGGAGTAGGCCGCGAGCTCGAGGAAGTCGAGCCCGTGCTCGATCGGCAGCGCGCGCGACAGATCGGCGAGGAACACAGCGCTCGACTTGAGCGGGGCCACGAGCAGCGGGTTCCGACCGTCGTAGGCCTTTGCCAACTCGGCGCCGAGCTCACCCACCCGGCAGGCGATCTCCCGGCGCGAGAGGTAGACCGCCCCGATCGGGTGGCCCTCCTCGCGCAGCGTCTCGAGCATCAGGAGGCCGATCTCAGGACGCCAGCCTCAGCCGGTACCGCTGCGCGAGCCGCTCGATGTCGCGGCGGTAGAACAGCTTCACCTTCACGCCGGGATAGAGCCGGCGGACTTCGCGCAGCTTCCGGTTCTTGCGCGTCACGAGCGACTGGCGCATCACCGTGACCTCGACGTAGAGGTCTTGCTCCGGAAGGTAGAAGTCCGGCGTGAAGGCGCTCGTGACGCGCCCGTCCGGATCCCGCGCGAGCACGAAAGTGCGCGGCTCGTAGTCCCACCGGAGGCCGTAGAAGTCGAGGATCTTCGCGCACTCCAGCTCGACCTCGTTTGCGAACCTGGGCGGGGTCGCTCCGGCGTACGCCCTGAACGAAGGCAGTTGCCAGGGCACGGATTCCAGGGTACTCACCGTCCCGGACGGCCCCGTCACGCAAGCTCTTACACTGCACGCTCATGGGCGCCGCTCCTCCCGACACGTTCACGATCGCCCATCTCTCCGATCTCCACTGCGGCGGGCAGTACTTCGTCCCGGGTCTGCTCGAGCGCGCGATCGGCGAGATCAACGACCTGAGCCCCGACATCGTCGTCTGCTCGGGCGACCTGACCACCTTCGGCTTCAAGCACGAATATCAGGAGGCGAAGAGCTATCTCGACCGGATCGAGTGCGATTCGGTGGTCGTGATTCCCGGGAACCACGACTCGCGGAACGTCGGCTACGTCCACTTCGAGGAGCTGTTCGGCGATCGTAACTCGGTCCTGCGAGTCGGCGACGTGACCGTCGTGGCCGTCGACTCGACGGAGCCCGACCTCGATCACGGGCAGATCGGGCGCGGCCGCTATCGCTGGATCGAGGAGCAATTCGAGCCCGCCGCACGCCTGCGCATCTTCGTCTGCCACCACCACCTGCTGCCCGTTCCGGGCACCGGGCGCGAGCGAAACGTGATCTACGACGCCGGCGACACGATCGAGACGCTTCAGCGTGCCGGAGTCCACCTCGTACTCTCCGGCCACAAGCACGTCCCCTATGCGTGGCGCCTCGAGAATCTCTTCGTCGTCAACACGGGCACCGTCTCCTCGCTGCGCCTGCGCGGCAACACGAGGCCCTGTTACAACGTCGTCGACGTCTCGGGCAGCCACGTCGACGTCTGGCGCAAGCACCCGTTCCACGGGCAGGAGCGGATCATCCAGTTCTCGCTCGACACCTTCGCGTACGAGAAGTACACGGGGCGGATCGAGGACGAGGTGACGAGCCGCTCGTGACGAGAGCTGTAGCGCTGATCGACGGCGAGCACTACGCACCCGTGGTGCGGGCGGCGCTCGCCGAGCTGCCCTACGACGTCGTCGCGGCGCACCTGCTCGGCGGGACGGAGAAGCTGCGCGGAGACGACGACTACGGCGTGCCGCTCGCCGACACGCTGGAGCTCGCCCTCGAGGAGCACCGGCCCGAGCTCGTCGTCGACCTCTCCGACGAGCCCGTCCTGGGGCCGCGCGAGCGCTTCGCGGTCGCGAGCCGCGTCCTTGCGCGGGGGCTGCCCTACGTCGGAGCCGACTTCCGCTTCGATCCGCCAGTCTTCGAGCCGTTCGAGCTGCCCTCGATCGGGATCGTCGGCACCGGCAAACGCGTGGGCAAGACCGCGATCACGGCTCATGCTGCGCAGCTGCTCTCGTCCGAACGCAAGGTGGTCGTCGTCGCCATGGGTCGCGGCGGCCCGCCCGAGCCCGAGGTGGTGAACGTCGCGCCGACCGTCGACGCGCTGCTCGAGCTGGCCGCCGCGGGCCGGCACGCGGCGTCCGACCATCTCGAGACAGCGGCGCTCGCCGGCGTCACCACGGTCGGCTGCCGGCGCTGCGGCGGCGGGCTGGCCGGAGCGGTGTTCTCCTCGAACGTGCACGACGGTGCGCGGCGGGCAGTCGAGCTCGAGCCCGAGCTCGTCCTCTTCGACGGGAGTGGCGCGGCATTGCCGCCGGTCGAGACGCGGCGGCGCATCCTCGTCGTGAACGCCCAGCAGGATCCGGCAGTCGTCACGGGCTACCTGAACGGCTACCGCCACCTGATCTCCGACCTCGTCGTGCTGACGATGGCCGAGGAGGGCTCGGGCTGGGAGGAGCTGGGCGAGCGTGCGGCCGAGCTCGCGCCGAGCGTCGTCGCCACGATCCTGCGCCCACGGCCGGCCGAGCCGGTCGCCGGGAGGCGCGTCGCCTTCTTCTCGACCGCGCCCGAGCGCGCGCACGAACGCTTCCGCCGGCACCTCACGGAGGAGCACGGCGCCGAGGTCGTGCACGTGTCCGGCAACCTCTCGGACCGGCCGAAGCTGCGCGAGGAGCTGGACTCCGTCGACGCCGACGTCTTCCTCGTCGAGCTGAAGGCGGCGGCCGTCGACGTCGTCGCGGCGGCCGGGCGCGAGCGCGGGGTGGATGTGGTGCTGTCGGGGAGCGACGTGCTCTCGGTCAGCGAAGGGCCCGGCCTGGACGAGCAGCTGCAGCGTCTCGCCGCGGAGGCGACAGCGTGAGCCTGCTCACGTTGAGCGGCGTCAGCCTTTCGCGGAGCCCGGCTCTGCCGGGCAGGAGCGAAAGGCGGCCAGGGGCGTGAGCGAGCGCAGACACGGCGAGCTGGATTTCCTCGGCGGCAAGTCGGCGCGCTACTCGAAGGGGTTGATGGCGCGCGTGCTCGTCTCGGTCGGGGTTCCGGAGGAGCCCGCCTACGAGCTCGCGCGGCGCACGGAGGCCGACCTGGCCCAGCGCGGGGCGACGTCGGTCGACCTCGACCGCCTGCGCGACCTGGCGGTCGACGTGCTCGGCGACACCGCTGGGGCCCGCGCCGCGCGCCGCGTGCGCCAGTTCCGCGACCTCCAGGAGCTCGATGTGCCCGTCGTGCTGCTCGTCGGGGGCGGCACGGGCACGGGCAAGTCGACGGTCGCGACCGAGGTCGCGTATCGCCTCGGGATCACGCGCGTCACGTCCACCGACTTCGTCCGCCAGACGATGCGCGCCTTCTTCGCCAAGGAGTTCATGCCCTCGATCCACCATTCGAGCTTCGAGGCGGCGCTCGGCCTGACGAAGGCCGAGGAGGAGGAGTCGGGCGACGCGGCGCTGCTCGGCTTCCTCGACCAGACGCGGAACGTGCTCGTGGGCGTCGAGGCAGCGCTGGCCCGCGCGTTCGACGAAGGCTGGTCGATGGTGCTCGAAGGTGTCCACCTCGTCCCAGGGATGCTCTCGACGGAGCTCGAGGGCGCGCTCGTCGTGCAGTGCGTGCTCGCGATCCACGACGAGGAGATCCACCGCACGCACTTCCTGATTCGCGACGTGAACTCCGACGGTGTGCGCCCCGGCGACAAGTACGTGGCGGGGCTGCCGGAGATCAGGATGATCCAGCGCTACATCGTCGAGCGGGCGCGACGGAGCGACGTGCCCGTGATCGAGAACGAGCAGGTCAGCGACGCGATCGGCGCGGTGCTCGAGCTCGTGCTGGAGCGGGCCGAGCGGCACGCGCGGGTGTCCTCGTGAACGAGGAGCAGCGGCCCACGTGTCCCTGTGCGCTGTTCGCGCGCGCGACGGAGTGGGCCGCTCTGGCCGGCGCGCGCTGGCTCGGGCGCGACGACCAGGACGCGGCGGAGGACGCGGCCGAGGGGGCGATGCTGGCCGGGCTGGCGCAGCTGCCGATCAGCGCCACCGTCGTGATCGGGCCCGAGGACGGCGAGCAGCTCGCCGTGGGCCTGACGCTCGGCGCGGGCGGCGAGGCATTCGACCTCGCCGTGGACGCGCTCGAGGGCCGCGGGGTCGTCGCGCGCGGCGGCAACGGCGCCATGTCGATGATCGCGGTCGGCCCGCCCGGCTCCCTGCTGCGGCTGCCCGACATGTACATGCGCCGCATGGCCGTGGGCCCGAGGGCGAAGGGGAAGATCGACCTGGCGAGGCCGGTCGCCGAGAACATCGACGCGATCGCGGCGGGCTTCGGTCGGAACGTGAACGACATCACCACGATCGTGCTCGACCGGCCTCGCCACCACGATCTGATCGAAGAGATTCGCGCTTCGGGGGCCCGGATCAAGCTGATCCAGGACGGCGACGTGACGGCGTCCATCTCGGCCGCCGTTCGCGGCACGAACGACCACCTGGCGATCGGGATCGGCGGCACCCGCCAGGCCGTGCTGTCCGCAGCCGCGCTCCGGTGTCTCGGAGGGGAGCTGCAGGCGCAACTCTGGCCGACGACGCGCCAGGAGATCGAGGACGCGGCCGCGCACGGGGTCGACGACGTCAACCGGGTCTTCACCTCCGACGACCTCGCCCCCGGCGAGGTGATCGTCGTCGCGACCGGGATCTCGGGCGGCGATCTCCTCCGCGGCGTCCAGTTCCATGCCGACAGCGCCCGCACTCACTCGCTCGTGATGTGCATGCGCTGCAACTGGGTGCGCTTCACCGACGGGATCCACTTCTTCGCGCGCGACCGCAAGGAGGAAGTGCGCCTGCTTGGGTAGCGGCGCGGCGCGCCTTGCCGTGGGCATGTCTTGTACATGCCTACGCAGTTCTCGACTTCGCGCGGGCGCGGGCTTTGCCCGTGCTCGCTGCGGAAGAGCGGCAGGAGGCCGCGAAGCGGCCCCTTTAGGGGTCTTGCCGTGGGCATGTCTTGCACATGCCTACGCAGTTCTTGACTTGGCGCGAGCGCGGGCTTTGCCCGTGCTCGCTGCAGGAAACTCAGCCGAAGCCGAGGATGAACTTCGCGTCGTCCGACATCCGGTCGGGCGTCCACGGGGGCTCGAAGGTGAGCTCCACCTCGACCTGGTCGACGCCCTCGACGGATGCGGCAGCGTCGTGGATGCCGTCCTGGATCATCTGGCCCGCGGGGCAGCCCATCGACGTGAGGCTGTGGATCACCTTGACGTTGGGGCCGTCGATCTCGACGTCGTAGAAGAGACCGAGCTCGACGATGTCCATCCCGAGCTCGGGGTCCTCGACGGTGTGCAGCGCCTCGATGATCGCTTCCTTGGTCGGCATGGAGCCAGTCTAGCCGGGCCGTTAGCCCGGGATGGTGAGCACGATCTTGCCGAGCTGCTCGCCGGCCTCGAGCCGCTCGTGCGCGGCTCGGGTCTCCGAGAGGGGGAAGACCGAGTCGACGTGCACGCGCGCCCGGCCGCTGCGCACGAGCTCGTAGGCTCCGAGGAAGTCGTCGCGCGTGCCCATCGTCGAGCCGTAGATCGTCAGCTGCTTCCACCAGAAGCGGTGCAGCTGCGCCGGCGGGTTCGGGCCGCTGGTCGCGCCGCAGACCGTCACGCGCCCGCCGGGCTTGACCGCCGCGAGCGAGGTCTTCCAGGTCGCCTCGCCCACCGTCTCGACGACGACGTCCGCGCCGCCGGCCTCCTTCACCGCGGCCGCCACGTCCCCGCTCGAGTGGTTCACCGCGAGGTCGGCGCCCCATTCACGCGCACGCTCGAGCTTCTCGTCGCTGCCCGACGTGACGATCGTGCGGGCTCCGAGCGCCCGCGCGATCTCGAACGAGGCCGTCGCGACGCCGCCGCCGATCCCCCAGATCAGCACCGTCTCGCTTTCGCGCAGCTCGAGCCTTCGTCACGAGCATCCGATAGGCGGTCTCGTAGACGAGCGGGAACGCAGCCGCCGTCTCGAAGTCGAGCTCGTCGTCGAGCGGGAACACGTTCTGCTCCGGAACGGCAATCAGCTCGGCGTGCGTGCCGTCGGTGTGCTCGCCGATCGTCGTGATCGTGGCGCCGTGCTCCAGGCCGGGATTGATCACGACGCGCTCGCCGGTGTCGACGCGGATGCCAGCCCCGTCGGAGCCGAGGATCCACGGCTTCGGCACGGAGGGCAGCCCCTTGCGGACCCAGAGGTCGAGGTGGTTGAGCGAGGCGGCGCGCAGCGAGATCAGCACCTCGCCCGGCCCGGCGACCGGATCGGGGACGTCCTCGTAGCGGAGCACCTCCGGGCCGCCGTCCTCGTGGATACGGATCGCCTTCACGGGCAGAATCCAACCATGAAGGCAGCGGAGCTCGCCCAGCTTGCCGACGAGCTCGGGCTCGATGCCGTCGGTGCCGCACCGGCCGAGCCGTATTTCGAGACCGAGCGGCACATCCGGGAGCGCCGCGCGCGCGGCCTGTTCGCAGACATGCGCTTCACGATGGCGCAACCGGAGGTCTCGTGTCATCCGGAGACGCTGCTCCCGGCCGCGCGCACCGTCGTCTCGGCTGCGTACTGCTACTACGTCCGCGGGCCGGAGCCGGGAGCGGGGGAGGGGCGCCTGCCGCGCTACACGTGGTCCGACGGCTACGCCGAGCTGCGCCGGAAGCTCGACGAGCTCGGCCGGCGGCTCGGGGGGACGTATCGCGTGCTCGTCGACGCGAACCAGCACGTCGACCGGGAGGCGGCGGCCCGCTCGGGCGTGGGCTTCTACGGGAAGAACACGCTGCTGATCACCAGGCGCCATGGCTCCTGGGTCGTGCTCGGAACGCTCGTGACCGACGTGGAGCTCGAGCGGACACCCCGGTTCGAGACCGACTGCGGCTCCTGCACGCTCTGCATCGAGGCCTGTCCCACCGGCGCTCTCGACGATCCCGGCACACTCGACTCGACGCGCTGCCTCTCGTACTGGACGCAGGCGCCCGACGCGATCCCGGTCGAGTACCGCGCGGAGCTCGGCGGCTCGGTCTACGGCTGTGACATCTGCCAGGACGTCTGCCCGTGGAACCGCGGCGTCGAGAAGCGGCGCGCGGAGGCGCCGTTGCCCGCGGAAGCCGAGCCGACCGTGTCGCTCGTCGAGTGGCTCGAGGCCGACGGCGACGCGCTCGTGCAGCGCTTCGAGCGGCTCTACGTGCCGCGGAACGATCCGCGCTTCCTGCGCCGAAACGCGCTCGTCGCGGCAGGCAACGTCGGCGGTGAGCGCGAGCGGTCAGCTGTCGAGCGCTACGCAGACGATCCCGACGAGTTGCTGCGCGAGCACGCGCGCTGGGCCCTCGCGCGACTGGACGAGGTCAGCCGGGAACGCGGACTCGCGTGAGCTTGAGCTCACGGAGGAGCGCAGCCGCGCGCTTCGAGACGGTCGGCCGGAGCTCGGCCGGCTCGAGCACGATCGCCTCGCCGCGGTCGGCCATGATCTCGCCGACGAGCCAGTCGCCGTTGCCGACCCGGAGGCTCGCGACCGCGGTCTTGTCCGTGAGCGGAATCGCGCCCCGCTCGACCTTCCAGCGCGCGACCTGCTTCGAGTAGAGCACGCGCGCGGGCCGCGTGTCCTCGAGGAAATGCGGGTCGAAGCCCTCGCGTGGAGCGAAGGTCTCGTCGGTCAGCTTCGCCGAGCGCATCCGGTCGAGCCGGTAGCTGCGCGAGTTGGCGACGGTGAGGTCCCACGTGTGCACGAGCCAGTGCGGCATCACGCGTTCGAAGCTGTATGGCTCCACGCGCCGTGTCGAGCTCTCCTCCTCGCCCTCCTTGAGGTACTCGATCTCGACCACGCGGTGCTGCTCCATCGCCTCGCTCAGCGTGCGCACGAGGTGCTCCTCGTCGTTCACCTGCCGCGACTCGGGTGCCTGCGCGAGCTCGAACTGACCGAACGTGTCCTCGAGCTTCTTGCGCACGCGGTCGAGAGGGGTGTGCGCCCGCGCGGCGATCGTCGGCCCGACGATGTCGAGCGCCAGCCGGATTGCCCGCGCCTCGAGCGGCGTCAGACGCGGGGCCTGCCGGAAGACGTCGCCGTAGAGCTCCTTGTCCACGCGCACGGTGTCGCCGTCGAGCTCCGCGTAGACCGTGTAGCAGCCGCCTCCGAAGTTGACGAGGTTCAGGAGCGAGAGATGCTCTTGCAGCTCGTCGGGCGGGATGGTGAAGCGCTCGGCGAGCTCGGTCGCGGGGATCTCCGCGTCGCGGCCGTCACCGCAAGCGGCGAGCAGGTACGCGAGCAGTGCCTGCAGGACGGCGAAGCGCTCGGGGGCGACGGGAGGCGCGGGCCGATCCGAACCGGCTACGACACCGTCGGCCTTGCGCTCGCGCGCGAGCGTGGGCAAGTCCCCAGCATGCCGCTCGCGGACGCGCTCCAGGGCGCGCGCGCACGCGACGCGCAGCTCCTCGGGCTCGAGCGGCACGGCGCGGCCGTTCTGGCGCAGCACCCAGCCGGCGAGGGCGTCGACGTCGGCGTACCGCGTCTCGAAGACGCCGTCGCTCAGGGCGCCGGCCGCGTCGAGGGTGCGGTGCACCCACCAGGCCGTGTCGCCCGCGACAGCGATCCGAGCCGTCCCCGCCGTGGTGCCGTGCTGCCAGTCCTCGCCGACACGGTGCGCGTCGACGTCGAAGTCCTCCGGCAGCCGAAAGTCGCGCTCGCGCCGGGTTGCAAAGCGGATGTCGCTGCGGATTCGCGAGATCCGGAAGGTGCGGATCGCTTCTCGGTCGAGGTCGAGCCCGACGACGTACCAGGTGCCGCGGTCGCGACGGAGCGCGTACGGATTGAGTGTCCGCTCCGCCACCCGGTCCGGCCTCGGCGACCAGTAGCTGAACTTGACCGTGCGCTGCTTGGAGATGGCCGCCTCGAGCTTGCTCAGCCGGCCGGCGAGCTCCGGCGAGTAGTCGGGGTCACGCACCTGGACGCTCGCGGCGGTGTCCGTGGGCGCGTTGTCGAAGCCCGGCCTGCCGAGCGCGAGGTTCTGCAGGGCGAGCCGCAACGGCTCCGCATACGCGAAGGTGCCCTCGAGCAGGTAGAGCGCCGTCTGCAGCGCGGCGAGCTCCTCGTCGTCGAGCTCGAGCTTCTCCAGGAAGTAGTTCTCGGAGCGGAGCGTGTAGAGCTCCTCGCCGGTGAACTCGTCGCGCTGGGAATGCAGCGGGACGCCCAGTGAGATCAGCTCTGCCCGGTCGGAGTAGTAGCGCCGCGCGAAGGCCTCGTCGGACATCTCGGAGTAGCCCTCGACGTTCCCCTTGACGTCGCGTGCGGTCAATGGGCGCCGCTCCGCCATCAGGAACGCCACGAGCGAGAGCTGCCGGATCAGCTTGTCGGTGTCGTGCGACATCGAGAGCGCGAGCTTATCGGTCGCGAGTGCGATCTGATCGTTCCGGCGTGTTCGCGACCGGGCGTCCGCGGCGCGCGCCCGGAGGCCGGCGCCGCCGGCCGGGAGCGAACGCCGCCCGAGGACGTCAGGCGGCGAGCGTGCTGCGCTCGAGGTGCTGGTGCGAGGGGCAGTAGTCGCGCTCGGGCAGCGGCGTCCGCTGGCACGGCTTGCCCTTGCGCGTCGTCGCGCGGCAGCGCGCGACGCCGCCGTCGAGTGCGCCCGCCTCGAGTTGCTCCTCGATGAAGCCGACCGCTGCGCCGACACCTTCGGTGACCGCCCAGGCGACCTGCGCCTGCGCCGTGATCGGGAAATACCGCCGGATGTCCTGGAACAGGGCCCGGTCGGGCTTCGCGAAATAGTGCGGGTCGGCGGCGAGTCGCTCCATCGTCCCTTCGCACTGTTCGAGCACGGCGCGACGCGACTCGAGCTGGACGCTCGCCTCCGCGTACGGGTCGATCAGATCCTTGATCGAGCGATAGATGGCTCGCGAGTATTGATACATGCAGGCTTGGAGATGCAGCTGCTGAGGTTCCATCGAGGCGGTCATTGCTCCCTGGTCAAAACCACTGTTCAGGCCAAAAACTCTCGTATCGGAGAGCGTCCTACACCCGAGTATACGGACAACCCTGCGGTGTTACAAAGTCTTTAACTTCTGTTTCCGGTCAAGAAAACGGCGAGAGGTCGGACAGTGGATCTGACGAGGCGCATCCCCGCTCGGCGGCTTGTTTACACCTCGCCGAACGGTCCCGCGGACTACGGGACGATCTGGCGCTGGTAGGCGAGCGGGAAGACGGAGCGCGCGCGGGGGAGCGCGCTGGTCGCCTCGGCCTGCGAGTCGAAGATCCCGCTGAAGACGACGAAGTAGCCTGGGTGGAGGCTGGCGAAGCGCGACGAGAGCAGGACGCCGACGTTCGGGATCCCGTCCCGTCGAGCCTCCGCCGCCCGTTCGTTGGCCGCGGCCCGGCCGTTCGACTGCGGGACCGAGAGGAGCACGATCGTCCAGCCGCGGCGCTCCGTCGGCCACGCCAGCGTCGCGGGTGGCCGCGGTGCCGTGGTGGCGGGCGGCGCAGTCGGTGCTGTCGTGGGGGCGGGAGCGGTGGGCTCGGGCGCGGTCAGGGTCGACGTCGTCTCGGTGGCCGTACGGCTGCCGCCGGTCGCCGTCGGCACCGCGGCAGGGGACTCGCCGTCGTCCGAGATCGCGATCGCAGCGCCCGTGCCGACGACCGCGATCAACAGGCCGAGCAGGGCCGGAAAGATCCACCCTCCCGACCAGGGATGACGCTCGGCGACCTGCGCGGACGCGCGGTCGATCGCCGTCGGCTCGCGCGGCAGCCTGAGGCCGCACTCGAGGCAGTACTCTTGGTGCGGCTCGACGGGGGCCGAGCACCGCGGGCAACCACGCTGCCCCGCGGCACGCTGATCCCCTTCCGGCTCGCTCATCGGGCCTCCCCGGCCGCTTCGGGCTTGACCGGGCGGCCGCAGCTGGCGCAAAAGCGCGCTCCGAGAAGAAGCGGAGCTCCGCAGTCGCAGCGTGCGCTTTGCCGTGCGCCCCGCAGGGCTCGTGGGCCGCCCAGGAGCGCGTCGAGCTCCTGAACCCGGGCCTCGAGCCCGATCAGCTCGGCGCAGCGCTCGAGCACGAGGTCCTCGCGGAACCGGTCGCGCCGGTACATCTCGAGCGCGAGACCGCCGAGGTCGCGAAGCCGCTCCTCGCGCAGGCGCAGGAGCGCTCGTCGCTCGCGCCGCAGCTCTCCCGCGGCAGGTGCCGACCGACGCCGGCGACCCGGGGTGGCGGGCGGCGGGTCGGACTGCTGCCGCAGCAGGCGTGGGAGCAGCGGTAGACGCGCCATCAAGCCGCGCGAGTGTACCAAGGGGGTCAGCTAGAGCTCGATGACGACGAGGCGCTCCTCGGTCATCTCGCGCACGGCCCAGGCGGGACCCTCGCGTGTGTTGCCCGAGTCCTTGACGCCGCCATAGGGCATCTGGTCGGCCCGGAAGGTGGGCGCCTCGTTGACGGTCACCCCGCCGAAGTCGAGCCGCTGCGCCGCCGCGAGCGCGCTCTTCAGTGAGGCGGTGAAGATGCCCGCCTGGAGGCCGAAGCGCGTCCCGTTCGCGAGCTCGATCGCCTCGTCGAGCGTCTCGTACGGGGTCACGGTGCAGAGAGGCCCGAAGACCTCCTCGGAGGAGACCTTCAGCTCGGGGCCTGCTCCGGCGATCACGGTCGGTCTCAGCAGCTCGCCGTCCAGCGTGCCACCGGTGAGGATCTCGGCTCCCGCAGTCCGCGCCTCCTCGATCCAGCCGAGCAGCCGGTCGCGCGCGTCGCCGTCGATCAGCGGCCCCACGTCGGTCTCCTCGTCTGCCGGATCGCCGACGGTGAGCGCCTCGACCTTCGGCAGGAAGCGTGCGAGCAGGTCGTCGTACGCGGCCCGCTGCACGTAGATCCGCTGCACGGAGATGCAGCTCTGCCCGGCGAAGGAGAACGCGTTCGCCGCGAGCCGGCCGGCGACGTCCTCCAGATCGGCGTCCGCCTCGACGATCACCGGCGTCGCGTTGCCGAGCTCGAGATTGACGCGCTTGCGCGGGGCGCGCTCGCGCAGGCCCCAGCCGACGCCGCTCGAGCCCGTGAAGCTGATCAGCTTCACGCGCTCGTCCGCCACGAGTACGTCGCCGATCTCGCCCGCGCTCCCGACCAGGACGTTCAGCCAGCCGGGCGGCAGTCCCGCCTCCGTCTCGAGCTCGGCCAGCAGCAGCGCCGAGAGCGGTGTCTGCGAGGCCGGCTTCAGCACGACGGCGCAGCCGGCCGCCAGCGCCGGCGCGATCTTGTGCGCGACGAGGTTGAGCGGGAAGTTGAACGGCGAGATCGCGCCCACGATCCCGATCGGCTGCCTGAGCGTGAACGCAAGCTTGCCCGCGCCCGCCTGCGAGGCGTCCATCGGCACCATCTCCCCGGCGAGCTTGCGCGCCTCGACAGCGGCCATCGTGAAGGTCGACATCGCTCGCGCCGCCTCCACCTTCGCCGCTTTCAGCGGCTTGCCGGCCTCGGCGCAGATCGTCCGCGCGACCTCCTCGTGCCGGCGCCCGAGATGTCCGGCGACGCGGACGAGGACCTCGGCGCGTTTGTGCGCGGGGAGCGGATCGCGCATTGCGCGCTCGGCGGCGTCGATCGCGCGCCGGGCCTCGTCGGCGCCGGCCTTCGCGACCCGGGCGACGAGCTCGCCGGAGTAGGGCGAGCGAACCTCGATCCAGTCGCCCGTCTCGACCCACTCTCCGTCGATCAGCAGCTTCTTCTCCGCTGCGGTCGCGACCATGGCCGAAGTCTATGCTCCGACCATGGCTACGGAAGCGCTGATCGTCGACGCGGTTCGCTCGCCGATCGGGCGGCGAAACGGTGCGCTTGCGGGTACGCGGGCGGACGAGCTGGCGGGTCAGGTCCTGAACGGCCTCGTCGCCCGCCACGATCTCGATCCGGCCGAAGTCGAGGACGTCCAGATGGGCTGCGTCACCCAGATCGGCGAGCAGGGCTGGAACATCGGCCGGATGGCGCCGATGGTCGCCGGCTGGCCCGAGTCCGTCTGCGGCACCACCGTCGACCGCCAGTGCGGCTCGTCCCTCCAGGCCGCGTTCAACGCCGGTACGGCCGTGCGCGCCGGGCAGCTCGACGTCGTCGTTGCGGCAGGCGTCGAGAGCATGTCGCGCGTGCCGATGGGCTCGAACGGCGGCGACCTGTCCGACCGCCTGCACGAGCGCTGGCAGATCGTCCCGCAGGGGATCTCCGCCGAGGTGATCGCGGCCGAGTGGGGGCTGACGCGGGAGGCGCTCGACGCCTACTCGCTCGAGTCGCACCGGCGTGCGGTCGCCGCGATCGACGAGGGCCGCTTCGAGCACGAGATCGTCCCGGTGGAGACGGGCGCGGCGGGCGCGGCGGTGCTCGTCGCTGTGGACGAAGCGCCGAGGCGCGACACCTCCGCAGAGAAGCTCGCGTCGCTTGCGCCCGCCTTCCTGCCGGACGGCGTCGTGACCGCCGGGAGCTCGAGCCAGATCGTGGACGGCGCCGCAGCCGTGCTCGTCACCAGCGAAGCAGCCGCCACCCGCCTCGGCCTCGAGCCGCGCGGGCGCTTCGTCTCGTTCGGCCTCTCCGGTGTCGACCCGCACCGGATGCTGCACGGAAACCCGGAGGCCTGCCGCAAGGCGCTGGCGCTGGCCGGTCTCGCCTGGGACGACGTTGCGGTGATCGAGGTGAACGAGGCTTTCGCCTCGGTCGTGCTCCAGTTCGCCAAGGACGCAGGGCTCGAGGAGCGCTTCGCCGATATCAACCCGAATGGCGGCGGCATCTCGCTCGGCCATCCGCTCGGCGCCACCGGAGCGCGCGTCACGGCGACGTTGTTGGGCGAGCTCGACCGCCGGGAGGCGCGCTACGGCGTCGCCTGCATGTGCATCGGCTTCGGCCAGGCGATCGCCGCCGTCGTCGAGCGGTTCTAGACGCGCTGGGGCAGCTCGAGGTTCAGCTCGGCGCAGACCTCGCCGGCGACCTCGAGGAATGCGCGCGCAGCCGGTGAGCGGTGCCGGTCGCCGTGCCAGGCGAGCGCGATCCGGCGATCCGGGATCTCCGGCTCGAGCTCGAGCACACGCACCCGTTCGTCGTTCACGTCCACCGTCAGAAGCGGGACGAGTGCCGCGCCGAAGCCGGAGCCCACGAGCCCCTGCACCGTGCCGTTGTCGTCGGAGCGGAAGTAGACGTCCGCATTGACCCCGCGAATCGTCAGCTCGCTCTCGGCGAGCGAGGTGCTCCGGCAGGCGCGGTTGCCGATCAGCGGCAGCTCGTCGAGCTCCGCCAGGCTCGCGTGCGTCCGGTCGGCGAGGTCGTGCTCGGCGGGAACGACGAGGACGTAGGGGTCGCGCAGCAGCTCCTGCGCCGCGAACGGGCCGTCCAGCAGCGGGAGCATCGCGAAGGTGAGGTCGAGCTCGCCACGCTCGACGAGCCGCAGCAGCTCGTCGTCGATCGTCGACTCGGTCAGCTGGATCTCGACCCGCGGCCAGGCGGCGAGGAAGCGGCGCATCAGCTCGGGGAGGATGCGCGCGCCCACGCTCTGGAAGGTGCCGACGCGCAGCGCCCCGGCTTGCCCTTCCCGCAGCGCGGTCAGGTCGGCCTGAGCCGCGTGTAGCCGGGCGACGACCGCCTCGGCGTGGCGCAGGAGGAGCCGGCCGGCCTCGGTCAGCGAGACCGCCCGCGGCCCGCCCGGCCGCTCGAGCAGCCGCTCGCCGACGATCCGCTCCAGCGTCTGGATCTGCTGACTGACGGCGGACTGGGTATAGCCGAGCGCCTCGGCGGCGCGGCCGAAAGAGCCCTCGCGCGCGACGGCCTCGAGCGCGGCCAGATGGCGAACCTCGACACCGAGCCAGCGATCAGGTTCCACGATCAAATTGAAGCATAATCCGACTTGCCCTAATAGTCCCTGCTCTCGCACACTGGAGGCATGGCTTTCTTGTTGATTCTGCTGCTCGTCGTGCTCGGCCCGTTGGCGGTCCTGTACGGCACGGACTCGCGCGACACGAATACCGGCCCGACGCGCCGGTAGAGCCCGCGACCGTCGCGACGGCGCCGTTAGGATCGCCGCCGTGGAGATCCGCAAGGTCGGTGTGGTGGGGCTCGGCGCCATGGGCGCCGGGATCGCGCAGCTCTGCGTCGAGGCGGGCGTCGAGACGGTGGGCCGGGAAGTCACCGCAGAGCTCGGCGAGGCGGCACGCGGTCGCATCGCCCACTTCCTCACGCGCAAGGTCGAGAAGGGCACGCTGGCGCAGGGGGACAGGGACGCGGCCGTGGGACGGCTGGCGCTGACCACTGACGTCGCCGACCTCGCCGACTGCGATCTCGTGATCGAGGCGATCGTCGAGGAGCTCGAGCCGAAGCGCGAGCTGTTCGCGGAGCTCGACCGGCTGACGGCGCCCGAGGCGGTGCTCGCGACGAACACATCGGCGCTCTCGGTGACGGAGATCGCCGCTGCGACGAGGCGTCCCGAGCGCGTCGTCGGCATGCACTTCTTCAACCCGGCGCCGCTGATGCCGCTGGTCGAGATCGTCCGTGCGGAGCTGACCGGCGACGATGCGTTCGAGGCGGCGTTCGCCTTCGGCGAGCGCATCGGCAAGACCCCGATCCGCGCGCACGACACGCCCGGCTTCGTGGTCAATCGCGTTCTGATCCCGCTCCTGAACGACTGCATCCGCGTGCTGGACGAGTCGCGCGTCAGCCCGGAGGATCTCGATACGGGCATGAAGCACGGCGCGGGCTGGCCGATGGGCCCGTGCGCGCTCGTCGATCTCGTCGGGATCGACGTGCACGTGCACGCGTCCGAGGCGCTCTACGAGAAGACCCGAGAGCAGCGGATGGCGCCGCCGCCGCGCCTCGTCGCGATGCGGAACGCGGGCCTGCTCGGCCGCAAGAGCGGCCGCGGCTTCTACTCGTACGACTAGGGCTCGCTGGAGATCCGGCGCATCGGCACCCGCAGGCGGTCGGCCACGACCGGTAGCAGCGACCCCTGCACGAGCACGGAGAAGAGCACGACCACGAAGACGATCCGGTAGATCTCCGTGCCGTAGTCGACGCCGCCGATCAGGGCGAGCGCGGCGAGCAGGATCGGGACAGCGCCCTTCAGCCCGCTCCACATCACGAACAGGCGCTCGCCACGGTCGAGCCGGACCGGCAGCAGCAGGGTGCCGACGACGAGCGGGCGGATCACGAAGCCGAGCAGCGCGGCGAGGAGCAGGCCGTCCAGCCAGATCCCGGTCGACACGACCTCGCTGAGGTCGATCGTGAGCCCGAGCGCGACGAACGCCGTGATCTCCGCGAGGCTCGCCAGTGACGAGTGGAAGCTGCGAATCTCGCTCTTTCGCGGCATGCTCGCGTCGCCGATCAGCACGCCCGCGACGAAGACGGCGAGGAACCCGGAGCCGTGCACGACCGTGGCGGCGCCGTAGATCACACCGGCCGCGGCGAGCACGCGCAGCGGGTAGAGCGCCGGCTCGGGCAGCGCGAACCGTCGGAGCAGGGGGAGCAGCAGGGCCGCCGCCGCGATCCCGACCGCGAGGCCACCGGCCATCTCGACCACGAACTCGCGCGCCACCGTCCAGAACGAGCCGTCGTCGGTCGTCGCCAGCTCGATCATCCCGATCATCAACGCGATCCCCACCGGGTCGTTCATCCCCGACTCGCCCTGCAGGATCGTGCCGGTGCGACCGCGGATCTCGCGGCCGCCGAGCACGGAGAAGGTGACAGCCGGGTCGGTGGGAGCGATCGCCGCGCCGATCAGGCCGCTCGTGATCCAGGAGAGATCGAGCAGGTAGTGCGCCGCCACCGCCACCAGCCCGGCCGTCGCGAAGGTGCCGACGATCCCGAGGGAGAGGATCGGCAGCGCCGCCGCCGAGAAGCGGCGCCACCCCATCTGCATGCCGCCGTCGAACAGGATCACGATCAGCGCGACCACCGCGATGCGTTCGACCGTCACGAACGAGATCACGCTCCCGAGCTCGGGCCAGACGTCCGACGCCGCGGCCGCGACGAGCAGCAGGAGGGCGGCGCTCGGCACGGCGAACCGCTCGGTGATCGTGCGGCCGAACAGGGCGAGCAGGAACGCGCCGGCGACGACGAGTACGATCTCCCCGAACGCGCCGATCTCGGCCACGCGAGCACTCTAGGCGGCCGTTACACTTTCCTTACAGGCTGCTTATCCTCAACTCACTCCGGGTCGAGATACTCCGAAGCGATGCGCAAGCACATGCTGCTCCTGCTCGTCTGCCTGCTGGCCCTGCCGGCGGTGGCGTCGGCTGCCCTCATCCGCAGCGCGGGTGACGGCACGCTCTCGGTCGAGGACGGCCAGGGCCGGATCGTGATCGACGTCCGCGGCGGGGTGATCGGGAGGTTCGATCGCGGCTTCATCACGATCCTCGACCGCACGCCCGAGGACGCCTTCGAGCCGAAGGTCTGGGGTGCGGCCCGCGAAGTCGTGGTCGGACTGGAAGCGGAGCGCCATTACGGGCCCGGCGTGCGCTTCCGGCTGATCGGCGGCTCGTTCCGGATCGTGATCAACGGCGCCGGAATCGATCTCTCCGCCGTCGGCACGGGCGTCGTCTCGCTCGAGGGCAGCGGGAGGTTCCCGGGCGCCTACTCGCTCGACGGTGAGGACTGCAGCGCACCCCGCGCCAAGTGCAAGGAGCTGCCGAACCCGATGCAACGCTTCCGGCTCGGCACGCCGGAGCCCCCTGAGCGGGCGACACCCTCGCGCGAAAACGGTTGATGGCGGGCGGAGCGCAGACGATCCTGGTCGTCGAGGACGAGGCGTCGATCGCCTCGTTCGTCTCGCTCTACCTCAAGAACGCGGGTTACGAGGTGCGCGCCGTCTCGACGGGCAGCGCAGCGCTCACGCACGTGGCGGCCGACCCGCCGACGCTGATCATTCTCGACCTGATGCTCCCCGACCTGGACGGGATCGAGATCTGTCGCCGCGTTCGCAAGACGTCGGACGTCCCGATCCTGATGCTGACCGCCCGCGACGAGGACGTCGACAAGATCATCGGGCTCGAGGTCGGCGCCGACGACTACCTGACGAAGCCCTTCAACCCACGCGAGCTCGTCGCCCGCGTCAAGTCGGTGCTGCGCAGATCCTCCACCGAGCGGCGGCGCGACACCGAGGAGCAGGAGCTCCGCCACGGCCAGCTCGTGATCAACGCCGGACGGCGCGAGGTGAAGGTGGGCGACGACGAGATCCAGCTCGCTCCGAAGGAGTTCGACCTGCTCTGGGAGCTGCTCGACCACCGCGGCCTCGTGCTCACGCGCGACCAGCTGCTCGAGCGGGTCTGGGGCTACACGTTCGCGGGCGACACGCGCACCGTCGACGTCCACGTACGTCAGCTGCGACGGAAGCTCGGCGACGCCTCGCCGATCGTCACGGTCTGGGGCGTCGGCTACAAGGTGGGTCCAGTGCCCCCTGCAGCAGCAGCCTAGGAGAGCCTCGTGCTCCGCTCACTCCGCTTCCGCCTGCCGGCGCTCTTCCTGGCAGCGATTGCGCTCGCCTTCCTGGTCGCGAGCCTGATCGCGCTGCGGTTGTTCCAGGAGGACACGAGGGCGCAGACCCTGAGCGAGCTCCGTCGCGAGGCGCGCGGGATCTCGCAGCTCTACGCGGAGTCGTCGCTTCGCACGGTCGACGAGAACCGTGCCGCGCCTGTCTTTGCAGCCGCGAAGCTGGAGGCGGCGACCGGCGACCGGATCTTCTATGTCGGCGCCACCCCTTTCCCCGGGGAGGACGCGGGGCTGACGAGGCTCCTGCCGACCGACCTCGAGGTCGATCTCTCGGGTGATCGCGGGCGCACCTTCGAGTTCACGCCGCCGGGTGAGGACCGCGTCCTGCTCGCAGCGTCGTATCCGTTGCGCCCGGCCGGCCCCAACACGCCGGCGTTCGGGGCGATCGTCGTCGCCAAGCCGAAAAACGAGCTCCGAGATGCCTGGATCGACCTGCTCACGCAGCTGGCGTTCGCCTTCCTCGTCAGCCTGGCGGTCGTCGGCGCCCTCTCCTGGTACCTGTCGCGGCGGATCACCGGGCCGGTGCTCGCGCTCTCGAAGGCCGCGGACGAGATCGCGGAGGGCCGGTACGACGTCGAGGTGCCGCGCGTTCCGGCGGGCGACGAGATCGGCCATCTCGCGGATCGCTTCGGCGAGATGGCGACGCGCCTGGCCGAGGCCGAGGAGCTCGAGCGAAACTTCCTCATGTCCGTCTCGCACGAGCTGCGCACCCCACTGACCGCGATCCGCGGCCACGTCGCCGCGCTGCGCGAGGGCGTGGTCACGGATCCCGAGCTCGCCGAGGCGTCGCTCACGGTCGTGGCGGAGGAGGCGGAGCGGCTGGGACGCCTCGTCGGCGACGTGCTCGACCTCGCGAAGCTGGACGCACATCGGTTCACGGTGCTCACCGAGGAGGTCGACATGGGTCGGCTCTGCGACCGCGCGTATTCGACGTTCGCCGAGGAGGCGCGACGGCGCGGGATCGACTACACGAGCCGTTCGGACCAGGAGCCGGTGATCGTCTCCGACGGCGACCGCGTGCTCCAGATCATCTCGAACCTGCTCTCCAACGCCTTCCGCTGGACGCCCGACGGAGGCCGGATCGACCTCGCGCTCGGGAGCGCGAACGGCTCGGTGACGGTCGACGTCGCCGACAGTGGGCCGGGGATCGTCGCGGAGGAACGCGAGCGGATCTTCCGTCCGTTCTGGTCGCGTGACGGCCGCGGTACGGGGCTCGGGCTGCCGATCGCGAGAGAGCTGGCGGTGGCGCTCGGCGGCCGGATCGAGCTCGAGTCGGAAGTCGGAACCGGCAGCCGCTTCCGGCTCGTGCTCCCCGCCGTTCACGTCTGACGCCCGCCGCCGCGCCCGTAGGATCCCGCGGGTGTCGAGCCCTGAGCCCGTCGCCGAGGTCCTGTCGCTGCCGCCGCGCCGTTCGCCTCCGGCTGCGTTGCTCGTCGCCCTGCGCCCCCAGCAGTGGACGAAGAACCTGCTCCTGTTCGCCGGCATCGTCTTCGCGGCAGAGGTCGCCGACCCCGGGCGCTGGGTGCAGGCGTTCGCCGCGTTCGCCGCGTACTGCGCGGCGTCGAGCGCTGCCTACGTCGTCAACGACCTGCGCGACCGCGCCTCCGACCGCCAGCATCCGGTCAAGCGGCGGCGGCCGATCGCCCGTGGGGAGATCTCCTCGCGCACGGCGGTGCTGGCGGCGGCGGGCCTCGCTGTGCTCGCCTTCGCTCTGGCCGCGGCGCTCGGCCCGACCGCGCTCGCGTTTCTCGCAGCGTTCGTCGCGCTTCAGGGCGCCTACACGCTCGGTCTGAAGCACGTCGTCCTGATCGACGTGATGGCGATCGCCTCGCTCTTCGTCGTTCGGGCGGCGGCCGGCGCCGACGCGGTCGACGTGCGCATCTCGCCGTGGCTGCTGGTCTGCACGGCGCTCCTCGCCCTCTTCCTCGCACTCGGCAAGCGTCGCGGCGAGCTCGTGCTCGTCGGGGCAGAGCAAACGCCAGGCCGGCCAGTGCTGGAGGGGTATTCGCTGGCGCTCGTCGACCAGCTCGTGACGATCGTGGCGGCGGCGACGGTGCTCTCGTACACGGTCTACGCGCTCACCGCCCACGAGACGCAGCTGCTCGCGGCGACGATTCCCTTCGTGGTCTTCGGCGTCTTCCGCTACCTGCTCCTGCTGCACCGCTCGGGCGGCGGCGAGGAGCCGGAGAACGTGCTCGTCGGCGATCTGCCGATCCTGGCCGCAGTCGGGCTGTGGGCGGTCGCGTGCGGCGCGATCCTGCTCTGGAGCTGATCTAGCCGGCGCACGGCCACCGCGCAAAGATCCCTAAACGGGCCGCCCGCGGCCCAGGAGTGCGGTCACACCAACCAGGACCTACGCGGCGCGGGCCTGGTGGACGGCGGCGTCGCCGTCCTGGATCCGCTCGATCCGCTCGAGCCGGTCGTCGACGCCCTGCCAGCCCGACGAGACGAGGTCGACGAGAAGCGCCAGATCGTCGATGCGGGCGTGTCGCTCGGCGAGGAGGTCGCCCTCGAGCCGTTCGAGCCGCCTGATCGCCTGGTTCAGCAGCCCGCGGATCTCTGCGAGGTGGCGTGCGACCGGAACCACCTCCGCCCGCAACCCGTCGGAGACGGCTGCGCCGATGCGCGCGGGCAACGTGCTCTCGAGCTCGGCCGCGGAGACCGCGAGCGATTCGATCTGGGCTCGTGAGCGCTCGAGCGCCGCCTCGAGCTCGGCCGGCGCAGTCCTGCCCGCCGCGGCATCGGCGATCCGCGCCTTCGCCCGCTCGAGAGCTCCTGCGTCCATGGCGGCGAGAGTACTCTCGCCGTCGGATGGACTCCCGCCGATGAAAGCGGCCGAGCTGGACTACGAGCTGCCCTCGGAGCTGATCGCCCAGCACCCCGCGGCCAGCAGGGACGCCTCGCGGCTGCTCGTCTACGAGCGCGCGACCGGAGCGGTGCGGCACCGCGCCTTCGCGGAGCTCCCGGTCGAGCTGGGCGGCGAGCTCGTGGTCGTGAACGACACGCGCGTCGTTCCCGCCCGCATCCGCCTCGAGCGGCCGAAGGGCGAGGTGCTGCTGCTCGAGCACGAAGGGAACGGCGTCTGGCTTGCGCTCGCACGGCCGACGCGCCGCCTGCGACCCGGCGACCGTCACGGCCCCGTCGAGCTCGTCGAGCATCTGGGGGAGGGCCGCTGGCGCGTCCGGCTCGAGGGCGAGCCGGCGGGGGAGACGCCGCTGCCGCCCTACATCACGGCGCCGCTCGTCGACCCGGCGCGCTACCAGACCGTCTACGCAGACGAGGCCGGCTCGGCCGCCGCGCCGACCGCCGGACTGCACTTCACGCCGGAGCTGCTCGCCCGGCTCGACGTCGAGCGCGTCACGCTGCACGTCGGGCTCGACACCTTCCGGCCGCTCACGACCGAGACGGTCGAGGAGCACGAGCTGCACGGTGAGCGCTACGAGGTCAAGCCGGAGTCCTGGGAGCGGATCGAGGCCGCGGAGCGGGTGCTGGCGGTGGGAACCACGACCGTGCGGGTGCTCGAGACGCTCGTCCGCGGTGCCCCGCTCACGGGCCGGACGTCGCTCTTCGTCACGCCGGGGTTCGAGTTCCGCCGCGTCGATGCGCTCCTGACCAACTTCCACCTGCCGCGTTCGACGCTGCTCGCGCTCGTGATGGCCTTCGCCGGCGTGGAGGAGACGCGCCGCCTCTACGATCTCGCGATCGACGAGCGCTACCGGTTCTATTCCTTCGGCGATGCGATGCTGATCCTGTGAGGGCTCGGCTCGCAATTCTCTTCGTGCTCGCTGCGGCTTCGGCCGGTGGAGCGGCGGCGGAGACTGCCGCGCCCTACGTCATCCGCGGCGACTCCAACGTGGGCGGTCTCCGGATTGCGCAGGCGGACATCGCCGACGCTCGCCTTCGGTTCGGCGCTCCGTCGACGAGCAGGAGGGAGCCGCCGTACGCGTGCGTGAGGAGCTGGAAGCGGATCGGGCTGACGGTCGCGTTCCTCGACCTCTCCGGCGGGAACGCCTGCCGCACCGGGGTGGTCGTCCGGGCCACGATCACGAGCCGCGGCGCCTGGCGCACCGGGGCCGGGCTCCGGGTCGGCGACAGCGTGGCGCGCATCGAGCGTCTTTACCCCCGCGCCTCCTACCACCGCGATCTGGGCCCATGGACGGGTTACTGGCTCGTGACCCGCAGGACCTGCGAGCTCGGGGGCCGGCAGCCGTACCCGGGTCTCCTCGCCAGAGTGCGCAACGGCCGGGTCGCGGCGCTCGTCGCCGGGACCACCGCCTGCGAGTAGGCGGTCTAGATGCGGTCGAGCGCGGCGAGGGCGATGAGGATGGCTCCGTTGGCGGCGACGACGGCTGCGGAGAGCCGCGGCAGCAGCCGGAGCAGGCGTCCGGTCGATCGCGTGGAGCTCGCGAGCAGCGTGGCGACGACCAGTCCGAGCAGCAGATCCGCGAGCATCAGCACGGTCGCGCCCGCTGCGAACACGGCGACGGCGGCGCCCAGCACGAACGGTGTCCAGCCGAGCGCAATGCGCTCTGGCGTCCGGCGCGAGCGCTGCTTGCCCATCGCCGTACCCTTTCAGGCTTGAGCTTCACCCTCACCGCCACCGACGGCGCCGCACGCGCCGGGATCCTCCGGACCGCTCACGGCGAGGTGCAGACGCCTGCCTTCATGCCCGTCGGGACGAAGGGAACGGTCAAGAGCCTCGATCCGGACGAGCTGCGCACGGTTGGCTCGCAGATCATCCTCGGCAACACCTACCACCTCCACTTCCGGCCCGGCGACGACGTGATCGCCGAGCTCGGTGGGCTGCACACGTTCTCGGGCTGGGCGGGGCCGATGCTGACCGACTCGGGTGGCTTCCAGGTCTTCTCGCTCCGCGACACGCTGCTCGAGGTGGACGACGAGGGCGTCACGTTCCGCTCGGTCTACGACGGTGCTCCCGCGCGGTTCACCCCGGAGGTGGTCGCGCGCATCCAGCGCAACCTGGGCTCCGACATCGCCATGTGCCTCGACATCTGCCCGCCGGCCGGCGTCGAGCGGGCCGAGCTCGAGCAGGCGGTGCGCCGCACGACCCTCTGGGCCCAGCGACAGCGCGAGGCCGAGCGGGCGCCGGGTCAGCTCCTCTTCGGGATCGCGCAGGGCGCGGCCGACCCGGAGTTGCGCCGCCGCTCGATCGAGGAGATCACGGCGCTCGGCTTCGACGGTCACGCGCTGGGCGGGCTGGCGGTGGGGGAGAGCCGCGAGGAGATGTTCGAGGCGACGCGCTGGGCGGCGCCCCTGCTGCCGGCCGAGCGACCGCGCTACTTCATGGGGATCGGCGATGCCGAGGGCATCCTGCGCGTGATCGAGGCCGGAATCGACATGTTCGACTGCGTGCTGCCAACGCGGACCGCGCGCACCGGCTCGGCGCTCACCGCCGGTGGGCGACTCAACCTGCGCAACGCCCGTTTCGCCCGTGACCCGCGGCCGCTCGAGGTCGGTTGCGCCTGTCCCGCGTGCACGCGCTTCTCGCGCGCCTATGTCCGTCATCTCATCAACCAGGAGGAGCTACTTGGCCTGCGCCTGCTCAGTCTGCATAATCTGTACTTCCTGCTCGAACTGACCGCGGGCGCGCGTGCGGCGATCGAACGAGGGGCGCTCGCGGCGTATACCGCCGAGCGACTCGCGCGACTCGCCGACGGCCCTCAGGAGGATCCTTGGGACAGCTGATCATCATCGTCGCCATGTTCGCCCTGCTCTGGCTGCTCCTGATCCGGCCGCAGCGGCAGCGGCTCCAGGAGCAGCGCCGGCTTCATGCGGACGTCGAGGTGGGCGACGAGATCCTCACCGCCGGCGGCCTCTACGGCGTCGTCCGCGAGGTGGGTGAGGAGGAAGATCTCGTCGTCGAGATCGCGCCGGGCACGGACGTTCGGATCGCGCGGCGGGCGGTCGCGGCGATCGTGCCGCCCGAGGACGAGGAAGAAGAAGACGAAGAGCTCGAGGAGCTCGTCGAGGACGAGCCGAGCGCGATCGACGAGATCCGTCGCTAATCTGTCCGTCGCCCTGCTGTGAACCGTCGACCGCACCTCATCCTCGTTGCACTGATCGTTGCCGGCCTGATCGGGGTCGGCTTGCTCGCGGTCCCCGGCTCGCCGCTCCAGCAGACGCCGAACCTCGGCCTCGACCTCCAGGGCGGGCTCGAGGTGACCTTGCAGGCCGTGCCCGAGCAGGGACAGGAGCTGACCCGCGCCGACCTCGACCGCTCCGTCGGGATCCTGCGCGACCGCATCGACCGGCTCGGCGTCGCCGAGCCCGAGATCCGCACGCAGGGCGACGACCAGATCGTGATCGACCTGCCCGGGATCGAGAACCCGGAGCGCGCGATCGACATCATCGGCCAGACGGCGCAGCTCGAGCTCTACGACCTCGAGGACAACCTCGTCCGGCCCTCGATCGACGGCCAGCGCTTCCCCGTGCCGACCGATTCGATCTACGGCCTCCTCGCGGGGCAGCAGGCGCTCGTCGAGAACGACCAGACCAACGCGTGGTACCTCTTCGACGAGGACAAGAAGCTGGTTGCGGGGCCGACCGAGAACCGGGATGGGCTGCTGCAGAGCCGGGCCGTCGAGCGCGCCGGAGAGCTCGGCGAGCTACCGGAGGGCTGGCGCACCTTCGGCGTTCCGCCGCGCACGACGATCCTCACGTGCGGCATCGGCGAGGTCGTCTGCCCGGGTGTCGGCATCGAGGAGCCGCAGCAGGACTTCTACTACTTGATCCGGCATACGCCGAACGCTGCCAATCCGGAGGACGTCGTTCCGGAGATGAGAGGCGACGACCTCAATCTCGACGGCACGCAGTCCGACTTCGACACCACGAGCGGCGAGCCGATCGTGCTGATGCAGTTCACGAACGCCGGCGCGGACAAGTTCGGCGAGATCACCGCCGAGGTGGCGCGGCGCGGCAAGCGGTACTCCAGCCTGCTCGGCCAGGACGTGAACCACCACTTCGCGATCGTGCTGGACGGCCAGATCAAGTCGTGGCCGACGATCGACTGGCAGGAGTACCCGAACGGGATCCAGGGCTCGAACGGCGCTCAGATCACCGGCATCGGCGACATCCAGGAGGCCAACGACCTCGCGCTCGTGCTCCAGACCGGCGCCCTGCCCGTGAGGTTCCAGACGCTCGACCAGACCACGATCTCGGCCACGCTCGGCCAGGACTCGCTCACCGAGGCATGGAAGGCGGCGATCGCCGGCCTCGTGATCGTCGCGCTCTTCCTGCTGATCTTCTACCGCTTCCTCGGCCTCGTCGCCGTGCTCGGGCTCGGGATCTACGCCGCGTTCCTGTACGCGATGATCCTGATCTTCAACGTCACGCTGACGCTGCCGGGCTTCGCCGGGATGATCCTCACGCTGGGGGTGGCCGCCGACGCGAACATCGTCATCTTCGAGCGCGTGAAGGAGGAGTACCGCGCCGGCAAATCGGTGCGCGCCGCGATCGCCGCGGGCTACGGCAAGGGCTTCGCGACGATCATCGACGCGAACGTGGTCACGGCGATCACGGCCGTGATCCTCTTCCTCGTCGCCACCGCCGGCGTGAAGGGCTTCGCGCTCATGCTGCTGATCGGTACCGGCGTGTCGCTGCTCACGGCGGTCGCCGCGACGCGCGCCATCCTCGGCCTGCTCGGCGGATTCAACTGGTTCGACAACCCGAGGCTGATGGGAGCGCAGGGCGAGCCGCCGAAGTGGATCCGCCGCGACTTCGTCGGCCGGCGCAACATCTGGTTCGCGATCGCGGCGACGCTGGTCGCGGCCTCGCTGCTCGCCATCGGCATCAAGGGCCTCAACCTCGGCATCGACTTCCGGGGCGGCACTCAGATCACGTTCACGACGCCGCAGCCGGTCGCGCTCGACGCCGTCCGCGCCGAGGCGGCTGCGATCGGCCAGGAGGGCGCCCAGATCGTCGGACGCGACACGGCGAGCGGCCCGAACGAAGACCGGTACCAGGAGTTCTCGATCCGCACCGAGGACCTGACGCAGGCGGAGCAGACCCGCCTCACGGCCGACCTGCAACGCACGTTCGACGCGGAGACGAGCGTCAGGAGCGTGTCCGGGAGCTTCGGACGCCAGATCGCAGAGGGCGCAGTGCTCGCGATCCTCGTCTCGCTGCTCCTGATCGTCGGCTACATCTCGGCCCGGTTCCACTGGAAATTCGCCGCGCCCGTGCTCGTCGCCCTCGCCCACGACGTGATCATCACGGTCGGGATCTACGCGCTCCTCGGCCGGGAGGTGACGACCGCGACCGTGGCGGCCATCCTCACCGTGCTGGGCTTCTCGATCTACGACACGATCATCATCCTCGACCGGATCCGGGAGAACATCCCGCTGATGCGGCGCGCCTCCTTCCGCGTGCTCGCGAACGTCTCGCTGTGGGAGACGATCCCGCGTTCGCTCGCCACCACCTTCATCACGCTGCTGCCGATCTCGACGCTGTACTTCTTCGGGGGCGAGACGCTCAAGGACTTCGCGTTCGCGCTGTTGATCGGGATCGGCGCCGGCGCCTACTCGTCCATCTTCATCGCTGCGCCACTGCTCGCCGTCTTCAAGGAGCGCGAGCCGGAGTACGCGAAGA
This sequence comes from uncultured Gaiellaceae bacterium, assembly GCA_963735585.1. GTDB lineage: Bacteria > Actinomycetota > Thermoleophilia > Gaiellales > Gaiellaceae > Gaiellasilicea. The sequence continues at coordinate 116,610 of CAVTLI010000001.1, forward strand.
AGAAGGGCGACGACAGCCTCCACGGCGTCACGTCGGTGGGTCTCATGCTCGAGGAGGCGGAGGAGCTCGCGGCCGCGGAGCCGACTCCCGAGCTCGTCCCCGTGGCAGGCCCGGGCGATCCGGACATCGACGGGGACGGCGACCATCGCACCAGCGGCCCGCGCGCGACGGACGAGACGAAGCGCGAGCGGCGCCGACAGCGCCGGAAGTCGCGCCCCCATGGCCGATCCCGCTGACAACGGGTCTTTCGCTCTGCGCCAGCTCGTCGACGAGCTCGGTGCTCAGCTGCGCTCGGGAGCGGAGCGGCTCGGCGACCTGCCGCAGGAGACCGGCGACCGGATCGCCCGCGAGCTCGGACTTGTCACCCGCGACGAGTGGGAGGCGCTCGAGCTCCGCCTCGCACAGGTCGAGCACCGCCTGAAGCTGCTGGAACGGCCCTAGCTGGCGCAAGATGAGCATCCGCGAAAGCGGCTGCTCATCGCGCGAAGATCCCTGAAGGGGCCGCTCCGCGGCCCACCAGCCCTCGCATCAGCCCGTTCTAAACGCGCCTGCGCCAGCGGGAGAAGACGTCTTCGAGGTCGGCGCGCTTCTTGCGCGGGGCCAGCACGAACAGGCGGTCGCCCGGCTGCACGATGGTGCTTCCGCGCGGTGGGATCGTCTCGCCTCCGCGGGCGACGACCGCGATCAGCGCGCTGCGCGGCAGACCCAGCTCGCGCACGGCCGAGCCGGCAATCGCGTGGTCGCTGGCGACCGCGAAGTCGACGAGCTCGAGCGAGCCGAGCGCGTCGACCTCGAACGGCGCGGGCACGATCGCAGGCCCGGGAGAGACGAGCCCCAGGCGCTCGGCGACACGCTCGAGCGTCGTGCCCTGCACGAGCGCCGAGACGACGACCACGAAGAAGACGGCGTTGAAGATCGTCTCGCGGCTCTCGATCTCGGAGGAGAGGACGAAGGTGCCGAGCACGATCGGGACGGCGCCACGGAGCCCCGCCCAGCCCAGCAGGGCCCGTTCCTTGTGCGTGAAGTCGCTGAACGCCGTCGAAGCCCAGACCGCAAGCGGCCGGATCAGCAGCACGAGCAGCGCCGCGAGCACGATCCCCGGCACCGCGACCTCAGGCAGGTCCTGCGGGAAGACGAGCAGTCCGAGCACGATGAACATCGTCACCTGCGCGAGGAAGGCAAGGCCCTCGTGGAAGGAGACGATCTGCCGGCGGTACCGCGAGGGCGTGGAGCCGACCGCGAGCCCGACGAGGTAGATCGCCAGGAAGCCGCTGCCGCCGATCACGTCCGCGGTCCCGAACGCGAGCGCCCCTGCGGCGACCGACGCGACAGGTGCGAAGGCGCCGATCGACGTCGGCAACCGCGAGAAGGCCCACGTCGCGACTGCGCCCAGCCCGATACCGACGACCAGGCCGAGCCCGAGCTCCTGGACCACGAGCAGCACGAGCTCCGGGAAGCCGGAGGTCGGCTCGAGGATCCATTCGATCAGGCCGATCGTCAGTGCGATCGCCATCGGGTCGTTGCCGCCCGACTCCGCTTCGAGCGTGCGGGCGAGCCGTCGCCGGATGTTCGTGAAGCGCAGCGTCGCGAACACCGCCGCGGCGTCGGTGGAGGAGACGACGGCGCCGAGCAGCACCGCCTCGAGTCGGCTCAGATCGAAGAGGAAATAGGCCGCGGCCCCGGTCAGGATCGCGGTAATCACGACGCCGATCGTGCTCAGGAGCGCGGCCGGCACGACGATCTGGCGCAAGCGCCGCCACGAGGTCGAAAGCCCGCCCTCGTAGAGGATCGCGGCAAGCCCGATCACGCCGACCGTCCGCGCGAGCTCGGCGTCGTCGAACTCGATGTTGCCCGGACCGTCCGAGCCGAGCAGCATGCCGAGGCCCAGGAACGCCACGAGCGAGGGCACTCCGGTCCGGGATGCTCCGAGCGCGACGACGATGCTCGCGGTCAGGATTGCCCCGACGAGCAGGAGAATCGTGCCCTCGTCCACGTTCCTATCTTCCCTGGTGGGAACCGCGGCCGCCGCGTGGAACACTTCCGTGATGGCGACGCGACCCAAGGGCACCCGCAACATCGGCCGGCTGTCGGAGATCGCACAGGTTGCGGTGCGTCATGGCTTCGGCTACTTCTTCGAGCGCCACCGGCTGACCGACCTCCTGCCCTGGACTGCACGCGTGGAGACGGAGGCTGAGATCGGCTCCGAGCGCGGGCGGCACCTCCGGGAGCTGCTCGACGAGCTCGGCCCGACCTTCGTCAAGTTCGGGCAGCTGCTCTCGACCCGTCCAGACGTGGTGCCGCCCGACATCGTGGCGGAGCTGCGCAGCCTGCAGGACGACGTCCGCCCGTTTCCCTTCGAGCAGGTACGAGCGGTCGTCGAGGCCGAGCTCGGGCTCTCGCTCGAGCAGGCATACCTCAGCTTCGAGGAGGCGCCGATCGCCGCCGCTTCGATCGGCCAGGTCCATCGCGCGACGCTGCCGAACGGGGACGAGGTGGCGGTCAAGGTGCAGCGGCCCAACGCGCCGAGGCAGATCGAGTCCGATCTCGCCCTGCTCTACCAGGCTGCGCGGATCATCAAGGAGCGCGTCCGCTCGCTCGACTTCATCGATGCGAGCGCGCTCGTCGACGAGTTCGCGCGCTCGATCCGGCAGGAGCTCGACTACCGGCTCGAGGCCAGGAACGCCGACACCTTCCGCCGCAACTTCGCCGGCTCCGAGACCGTGCGGGTGCCGAAGGTCTACTGGAGCTACTCGGGGCCGCACGTGCTGACGCTGGAGTTCCTGGAAGGAATCCAGCTCGCGGATCTCGACCTGGAGACGACCTCGCTCGAGACACGCCGAGCGCTCGCACAGCGGATGAGCGAGACCTGGATGGAGATGATCTTCCGCCACGGCTTCTTCCACGGCGACCCGCACCCCGCCAACATCCTCGTGCTCGACGACGCCCGTATCGGGCTCGTCGACTTCGGCCTCGTCGGGAAGCTCACGGACGACGACATGGCCAAGCTGACGCGGCTCTTCATCGACGCGGCGACCGAGAACGTCGACGCGCTGCCCAGACGGCTGGCCGAGCTCGGGGTTCGCTATCCGAAGGAACGCGAGGAGGAGTTCACGGACGAGCTCCGCGACCTCTTCTACCGCTACTACGGCGCGAACCTCGCGGAGATCGACCCGATCCAGGTGATCCGGGAGGGCATGGCGCTGATCTATGCGATGAACCTGCGGCTGCCGACCCGCTTCGTGATGCTGGACAAGGCGATCGCGACGCTCGGCTCGGTCGGCGTCGACGTCTATCCGGACTTCAACGTCTTCGAGGTGGCCCGTCCCTACGCGCGGGCGCTGATGCTGGAGCGGTTCACGCCCGGCCGGCTCGCGCAGCAGGCGACGAAGGAGGGGCGGCAGCTCTTCGGAATAGCTCGCGACATTCCCTACCAGCTGCACGACGTGCTCCAGGAAGTGCGCGACGGTCAGATCGAGGTGGGCTTCGTGCACAAGGGGCTCGACGAGTTCATGCACAAGCTCGACGTGGCCTTCAACCGGCTCGTCGTGGCGCTCGTCGTCGCGGGCGGGCTGCTCGGCTCGTCGATGATCGGGATCTTCGCCACCGACGGCCCGACACTCTTCGGCGTCCACGTGCTCTCGTTGCTCGGCTTCCTGATCTCAGGATTGCTCGGTGCCTGGCTCCTCCTCGGCGTCGTCAGATCCGGGCGCCTCTAGCAGCTCCTTCAACCGGGCGAGGCTGCGCTCGAGGGAGCGCTGCGCCCGGGCTGTAGCGACTCCGCCCGCCAGGCGCAGGAGGCCGCCGAGCTGGACGTCGAGCGTCGACGTGAGCCGCGTACCGTCCCCGCGCTGCTCCAGCCGATGCTCGATGTGAGCGGTGACGCCGCGTCCTTCGGTGCGTACCGCCAGCCGGCGCGGCTCCTCGAGTGCGACCACGCTGCTCGTCACGTCCATCCGGCGACCGGCCTGCTCCAGCGTCTCCCGGTAGCGGCCGTCGCCGAGCGGCTGCGAGCTGACGAGGCCGCTCACCCACCGCAGGCGCCGGTCGGGATCCAGCAGCCACGGAAAGACCTCGTCGGCCGGACGTGTGAGCTCGACGGAGGCCTGGCTTCTCGCCATCAGCGAACGCGGAGGCTCTCGACGACGCCGCTCGTCGTCAGGCCGGGCTCCGGGCCGCCGGCAACGGCGTAGACCCGGTCGCGGTGGGCAACGACGCCGAGCCCGTGTCGCGGCGTGGGCAGGTCGGCCAGTCGCCGCCACCGTCGCGCGCGCAGGTCGAACGCGTACACGCTGGCGATCGTCCCCGACGGCGCCTCGCCGCCGACCGAGACGATCCGGCCGGAGACGACCGCAGCGCCGGTTCCTCCGCGTGCGGAGGGGAGCCGCGGGAGGGGGCTCCAGCGGCGACTTGCCGGGTCGTACACCTCGAACGCCCTCGTGTTGGTGTCGTAGCCGGCGCTGCGGCCGCCGACCGCGTACACGCGTCCGCCGGCCGCCGCGGCGGCGAGATGCTCGCGGGACGTCGGGCCGGGAGCACGCGACCAGCGGCCGGTGGCCAGGTCGAGCACGAGCGTCACGCGCGCGAGCCCGCCGCGCTCCTCGACGCCACCGACCACGTAGAGCCGTCCTCCGGCGATCGCGGCTGCCGCAGCCGCCCGCGGTTCGGGGAGCTGCGCCAGGCGGCTCCAGCGTCCGCCCTCGAGCACGAACCCGGTCCTCAGCGGCCGCCGGTCGCCGCCGTAGCCACCGACGACGTACACCCGGCCGCGCGCTGCCGCGGCGGCGGCGTGGTCGACGGCGACCGGAAGGCTCGGCAGGCGGCGCCAGCGGTTCTCGCGGATCGAGTAGACATCGGCGAGCGCCGAGTTGGCACCGCTTGCGACGAAGCCGCCGACGACCACGATCCGGTCACCGGTGACCGCCGCGGCGACCTCGGTCCGGGGGTCGGGTAGAGGTGAGTGCCGCTGCCACTGGTTGCCCGCGCCGCCCGCTCCGGAGCCGACCACGACGAGGGCGAGCGGAACCGCCCAGACCCGCCGTGGACGCAACCGACGGCTGGGGAACGATCGTCGGAAAATTGCGTGAAAGGACATCTGTCGAGGCTCGAAAACCGATGCTAGCTTCGCCGCATGGATACCGCCCTGTTGCTCGCAGAGCCCGAGCCGGAAATCCGCGGCTTCCTCGAGCGGCAGCTCGCCGACGACGGCTTTCACGTGCTCGGGGCGGCGTTCAACCGGGAGGCGCTGGAGCTCGCCGAGCGCGTGCGTCCCGATCTCGTCCTCCTCTCCGAGATCGACCTGTGTGCGCGGCTCCGCGAGGGCGAGCCGGGCCGCTCCTGGAATCGCGACGTCCCGGTGATCGTGCTCGGCCCCGAGCGGATGGACGCGCGCGAGCGGGTTCGCGCCTTCCAACGGGGCGCCGACGACTACGTGCACCGGCCAATCGTCTACGACGAGCTCGCGGCGCGGATCAGGGCCGTGCTGCGGCGCGCAACCCCGCCCACCACCGAGCGCGTCGAAGCGGGGCGGCTCGTCGTCGACCGGGGAACGCGGACGGTGACCCTCGGCGGGCGGGCAGTCCACCTGGCCGGCAAGGAGTTCGAGCTGCTGGCCCGGCTCGCGACGGATCCGCAACGGGTGTTCACGAAGGACGAGCTCCTCCGCGACGTCTGGGGCTATCGGTCGTTCTGCCGGACGAGGACGCTCGAGTCGCACGCGTCGCGCCTGCGGCGGAAGCTCGCGCTCGGCGCGGACGACCGCTTCGTCGTCAACGTCTGGGGGGTGGGCTACAAGCTCGTCGACTAGCCGGGCCGCTGCTCCGGAAAGCGCGGCAAGCCATCGTCCGGAAGCGGCTCCCAGACGGCGGCGTACGCGACGTAGGCGTGCGACTGTGGCCGCACGCCAGGGTCGCCGTCGATTGCGCCGAGGCGCACGCCCGTGTGATCGGTCGTGCCGGGGTCGCGGGTGAAGAGCGCGGAGCCGCAGAGGCCGCAGAAGACCTTCTCGCGGCCACCTTCGGGTGCCCACGCGCGCAGTTCCTGCTCTCCCTGCACGATCCGAACGGAGCCGGGCTCGGCGCGGCCGTTCGCGGACGCCGCGGTTCCGCTGCGCCGCTGGCACCGCGTGCAGTGGCAATACCCGGCCGAGACCAGCGGCTCCGCGATCTCGAAGCGCACCGCACCACAACCGCAGCCCCCGGTGAGCAACGGTCTCACGAGGAAGTCCCGGCACGGCCGCGCGTGGCCCAGGCGTGGGCGTCGAGCGTGAAGGGCGCGTCCGGCGCGAGCTGTCGGCAAAGCTCCTTCAGCCTGTCTCGCCTGACCGGGTCGAGCCGGGTGACGTATCCCCCCGCGGGGCCGACTCCGAGCGTGAACGGCTCCCACCAGGCATCGAAGCTCGCATGATCCACCTGCACGGCCAAGTCGGTGTCGACGAGGTCGTCGAGCCCCGCCTGCCCGAACAGCTCGGCGAGGTCGCCCTCGCGTGCGCCCGCAAGCCTCGATTCGTCGTCAGCGTCGGGGTCGAGCTGCCGGACGGCGGTCCAGTAGAGGCTGAGCGGACCCCGTTCCCCGGCGTGATCCCAGACGCAGGCGGCGACGACCCCGCCCGGCCGGGTCACCCGCGCCATCTCGCGCAGCCCCGCGACGGGATCCGACATGAAGTGAACGACGAGCTGCGCGACGGTGACGTCGAACTCGTCGTCCGCGAAGGGCAGCTCCTCCGCGCCCGCCTGCCGCACGTCGACGTCCGGGTGCCGCTCCCGGGCGGCGGCGACGAACGGCTCGGAAGGGTCGACCGCCACGACGAGCTCCGGGCCGAGCCGTGCGACGAGCTCGCTCGTCAGCGCGCCCGGCCCGCAGCCGACGTCGAGCGCTCGCTGCCCGCTCGCGACGCCTGCGAAGTCGGTGAGCCGAGGGGCGAGCGGACGCGAGTAGCGACCCATGAACCGGTCGTAGGCGTCGGCGGGAACCGCGAAGCTCACGGCGCCACTCTAGACCCGTAGCTCGGTCGCTAGAGAAGAACGCCTTCGAGGCGCAGCAGCCGCTCCTTCAGCTCGAGGCCGCCCGCGTAGCCGGTGAGGCTCCCGTTCGAGCCGACCACGCGATGGCAGGGCAGCACGATCGCGATCGGATTGCGGTTCATCACCATGCCGACGGCGCGGGCGGCGCGCGGCGCGTCGACCCGCTGCGCCAATGCGCCGTAGGTCGTCGTCTCGCCGAACGGCACGCGCGCGAGCTCGCCGAGGACGCGCCGTGCGAACGGCGCAGCCCCACGCAGGTCGGTGTCGAGCTCGAAGCCGTGCCGGTTGCCGGCGAAGTACTCGTCGAGCTGCTTACGGGCGTTGTCGACGCTCGAGCCGGACCGCAGGACCCGCGGGCCGAACGCCTGCGCGAGCCGGTCGAGGTACTCGTCGGGCTCCGGCTGGAACGCGACCCGGCAGAGACCGCGGTCGGTGGCCGCCAGGAACAGCGGTCCGATCTCCGACTCGACGACGTCGTAGCCGACGTCGAGCAGGCCGGCGGCCGCTGCAGCCTCGCGGAAGCGGGCGTCGAGCTCGTGTGAGACGGTCATGTGCTACCTCCTGCGCGCAGGCGCCGGATCCCGGACGAGGCGGCCTGGCGGGCAGCTTCCGGTGTGGATCCGAGCGCCGTTGCGATGTCGTCGTAGGCGAGGTCGTAGCCGTAGCGGAGCACGACGGCTGCGCGCTCCGTCGGCGGCAGGCCGTTCGCGAGGTGCTCCAACTGCGCGTACGCCGGACGGCCGTCCTCGACCGGCAGCTCCGGCAGCACGGCCGTGGCCGGGCGGGCCCGCCTGCCGCTGTCGATCACGAGTCGCGCCGCGATCGTGAGCACCCACGCACGCAGGTGCTCGCCGTGCTCGAGCCGCGGGTACCCGCGCAGCGCACGTAGGAACGTCTCCTGGAACGCGTCCTCGGCCGCCTCGCGCCCCAAGCGGCGGCGCAGGAATCCGAGCACGATCTCGCGCTGCTCGAGGTAGAAGCGCTCGAACGGCGGAATCTTCGTCACGACCTCCATCATCACTGTTCAACGTTGGGAGGGCCGCATCTGTGAGAGTGACCTCGTGAAGGTCGCGGTGGTGGGCCACGTCGAGTGGGTCGAGTTCGCGCGAGTGGAGGCGATGCCGCGCAGCGGAGCGATCGCGCACGCGTGGGAAACGTGGGAGCAGGCCGGTGGAGGCGGAGCGGTCGCGTCGCTCCAGCTGGCGCGACTCGGCCTCGAGGTTTCGCTCTTCACGGCCCTGGGCGCGGACGAGCTCGCTCGCCGGGCGCAGGCCGAGTTGGAGGCCGAGGGGATCAGGGTGCATGCGTCGGCGCGGCCCGAGCCGCAGCGGCGCGCGTTCTGTCACGTCGACGAGGGTGGCGAGCGGACGATCACGGTGCTCGGCGAGAAGCTCCGTCCGCGCGGCGTGGACGGCGAGCTGCCCTGGGAGTCGCTCGACGAGTTCGACGCGGTCTATTTCACGAGCGGCGACGCGGCGGCGCTGCGGCAGGCTCGTCGCGGGCGCGTCCTGGTCGCGAGCGCGCGCGAGCTGGCGACTCTGAAGGCCGCGGGCGTGGAGCTCGACGCGCTCGTGGGCAGTGCGGAGGACGAGGACGAGCGCTACGTGTCGGGAGACCTCGATCCCGCACCTCAGCTCGTCGTCTCGACGTCGGGCGTGCTCGGCGGCTGGGCCCAGCCGGGCGGTCCCTATCAGGCGACCCCGCCCCCCGGCGCCGTCGAGGATACCTACGGCTGCGGCGACTGCTTTGCGGCCGGCCTGACGGTCGGGCTCGCACGGGGGCTGGAGACCGCCGAGGCGCTCGCGCTCGCCGCCCGCTGTGGCGCCGGAGCCCTGACCGGCCGCGGCGTCCATGCCGTCGCGCCGGGTGACTGACGTCAATCGAGGGCGACGAGGCGGACGTCGTGCCCGGCTGCATCGGCGGTCATGAACCGCAGCAGCCTCCTGCCCTCGGCCGCGACCGCCGCATGTGCGCGCTTCGCGAGCGGGAGGTGGCTGACGACGAGGGCGCCGTCCTCGACGCGCCAGACGGCCCGGGCGAAGCCGTCTACCAGAACCGACCCGAAGCCGGTGCCGCCGGCGTGGGAGAGGGCGACGCGGTCGTTCTCCGAGATCACGCGGCTGCGGTCGGCATGCGAGAGCAGCAGGTTGTCGTATTCGGGCAGGAAGCGGATCGGCGCCGGTGTGGCGGGCTCGGGCCGGGGTGCGTCGGGAAGGTCGAAGAGCTCGCGGCCCTGCTCGTCGCGGAACGTCCGTAGCTGCGGCCGGAGGCGCTCGACGACGTCTCGCAGCCCGGTCAGGCGCGACCACGTCGCGACGTCTGCAACCCTCGCCGGCCCGAAGGCAGCCAGGTAACGAAGGACGACGTCGCCGAGCGGCGGTTCGGCGAGAAGTGGCCGACCCAGCCACGCCTCGGCGGTCGCAGACGTGACCTGGCCGCCACGGCCCCAGACGCCGCGTGGCGGCACCTGGACGAGCGCGAGGTGGCAGCGGCAGGCATACGCGAGCGCAGCCGGATCGAGCTCCGGAAACCGTTCCGCGAGCGCCTGCCGAAGCTGCAGCCCCGTCTGCGGTACGGCGAGCAGCGGCCGGGCGAACGCGAGCACGGGTGCGAGGTCGACGCCCGCGAGCTTCGGCGAGAGATCGCGATGGCGCCTGAGCTCGGCGCTGAGGATCGGCTGCACGAGTGGGCGCAGCAGCAGGCAGTCGTCGGCAGTGACGAGGTGGATGGTCGCTCTCATGACGACGGTTCGTACCAGCCGGCGAGCGAGCAGGAGCTTTCCGAGCTCCTCGGGGCGGAAGCCCTCGAGCCGCGACCAGAGCGCCGTATACGGGTTCAACGGCACCTGTGCCTGGAGCCCGACGAGATGCTCGACGGCGTCCGGGAGGGAGCGGTGCGAGCGGCGGAGCAGCAGCTGGCGCTCGAGGGTGGCTCGATTCAAGGCCCGACGGCTCAGCACCTCGCTCACCGGCGCAATTCTGCCGGGACCGAAAAGGAGGGAGCGAAAGGGTAGACAGGTGGGGAATTGTGGTTTAGAGTGGGGCGGAGTGGGAGACAGGTCCGAAGCGAGCGACCGGCCGTGAAAGGGATCGAGCGACATTGTTCTTCGGCGAGTACGAGCACACGATCGACGACAAGAACCGGCTCACGCTGCCGGCCAAGTTCCGCGATGCGCTCGCGGGAGGCGTGGTGCTGACGCGCGGCCTCGACGAGTGCCTCGACGTCTTCGCGCGTGCCGACTGGGACACGCTCGTCGCCGAGCACCTGGCGCCGCTCGATCCGTTCTCGAAGGAGGCGCGTGAGCTGAAGCGGTTCTTCTTCGCCGCGGCGTCCGACGCCGAGCTCGACAAGCAGGGCCGAGTGCTCGTGCCGCCGGCCCTGACCAAGCACGCGCAGCTCGGCCGCGAGGTGGTCGTCGCAGGCGTCCATGATCACCTCGAGATCTGGGATCGCACGAGCTGGGCAGCACACTCGACGAAGGTCGAAGGGAGCGCTGACGATGTTGCCGAACGTCTTGCACAGAAGCGCGTCTGATCACGTCCCGGTTCTCGCCGACGAGGTGCGCGAGCTCCTCGCCGTCCGGCCCGGAGATACCGTCGTCGACGCAACCTTCGGAGCGGGCGGCCACTCGGCCCTGCTCGCCGCCGACCTCGAGTCCGAGGGCAAGCTGATCGCGATCGACCGCGATCCGTCCGTTCGCGTCTACTTCGATCGCTTCAAGGCCGGTACCGGCGTGCAGGCGCGGCTGCTGCGCGGCGAGTTCTCGATCGTGCTCAACCAGCTGGCCGCGAACGACGTCCAGGCGGATGCGATCCTGCTCGATCTCGGCGTCTCGTCGATGCAGCTCGACCGGCCCGAGCGCGGGTTCTCGTACGCCGCCGACGCCCCGCTGGACATGCGCATGGACGCATCGGCCGAGTTGTCCGCGCGCGATCTCGTCAACGAGGCCGAGGAGCGCGAGCTGACGCTGATCTTCAGGCGCTACGGCGAGGAGCGCTACGCGGGCCAGATCGCGCGCGCGATCGTGCGGCGACGCGCCGAGCGGCCGTTCGAGCGGACGGGCGAGCTGGCCGACACGATCAAGCAGGCGATTCCGACACCTGCGCGCTTCGGCGACGGCCACCCGGCAAAGCGCGTCTTCCAGGCGCTGCGGATCGCCGTCAACGACGAGCTCGGCGCGCTCGAGGCCGCGTTGCCCGCGGCTGTGCGGATGCTGCGCCCCGGCGGGCGTCTGGCCGTGATCAGCTTCCATTCGCTCGAGGACCGGATCGTCAAGCGTTACGTCCGCGAGCAGGCGCGCGGCTGCACCTGCCCGCCGGAGTTCCCGATCTGCAACTGCGGCAACGAACCCGTCCTGCGCGAGCTGACGCGCAAGCCCGTGCGCCCGTCGGCCCGAGAGGTCGAGGCGAATCCGCGGGCAGCATCGGCCAAGCTGCGGGTTGCGGCGAAGGTGCAGGAAGCCTGATGGCGAGCTGGGCCGGAGCCGCACGCGCCACCGCCGTCGCACGGCCGGCCGCCGCTCAGCCTGCGGCTCTCCCGCGCACGCGCAAGCGGCCCGCCACGCGCCCGGTCGTCAGGTCGCGCCCGTTCGGAGGCGTGCTCTGGATCGTCGTCTTCGGTGCGCTGCTCGCAGGCGTCGTCGCGGTCAACGTGGCGGTGCTTCAGCTCAACGTCCGGCTCGACGACCTCAACCGCGACCGCTTCCAGCTGCGGGCCGACAACGCAGGGCTCAGCTCGCAGATCTCGAGCGCCGGCGCCGATTCCCGGATCGAGACGCAGGCGCGCAACCGGCTCGGGCTCGAGCCGGCCCAGACGACCGAGTTCATCGACCTGGCTCCTGCCGGGCGGTGACCGTCCGCGCCTCGAACCGGCGGATCCGGCTTCTGCTCTGCCTCTTTGCCGTCGTCTTCGCGGGCACACTCGCCCGTGCCGTCTGGCTGCAGGGGGTGCAGGCGGGAACGCTCGAGCGGATGGCCACCAGTCAGCAGAAGCGGACGGAAAAGATCCCGGCCGGACGCGGAACGATCTTCGATCGCACCGGAGAGCCGCTCGCGATCGGCGAGCAGGCGACGACGGTCTACGCCGACCCACGGGAGGTGACAAGCCCGCGCAAGGTCGCGATCGCGGCGGCCCGCGCGCTCGATCTGGACGCGAACGACCTCTATCCGCTGCTCGCCGACCGGACGCGGCACTTCGTCTACGTGCAGCGCAAGGCGGATCCGCTCGAAGCGGCCAGGCTCGAGAAGCTGAAGCTGCCGGGCCTCGGCTTCTACCCTGAGGAGCGGCGCACGTACCCGCAGCGCAGCGTCGCCTCCCACGTGCTCGGCTACGCGGGCGTCGACAACGACGGGCTCGAGGGGCTGGAAAAGACGCTCGAAGGCTCGCTCGCCGGCAAGCCCGGCAGCCAGACGATCGTTCGGGACCCCTTTGGCCGTGCGATCGACGTGATCGACACGAAGCCGGAGCGCCCGGGCAAGGACGTCTTCCTCACGATCGATCACCGCATCCAGGCAAACGCGGAGGCCGTGCTGCGCGCGACCGTCAAGCAGTGGGGTGCGAAGGCGGCGACCGCGGTCGTGCTCGACCCGCACACGGGTGCCGTCCTGGCCATGGCGAACGCGCCGTCGTTCGACGCGAACAAGTTCAGCTCGGCCAGTGCCGACCGGCGGCGCAACCGTGCGATCACGGACACCTACGAGCCGGGCTCGACGTTCAAGCTCGTCACCGTGTCGGGTGCGCTCTCCGAGAAGCTCGTCGCGCCGAGCACGAAGTTCAGGCTCGAGACCTCGATCCAGGTGGCCGACCGCATCATCCACGAGCACGAACCTCGCCCGACGCAGACCATGAGCGTCGCGCAGATCCTCTCCGAGTCGTCCAACGTGGGCACGATCACGCTGGCGCAGCTGCTGCAGAAGGACCGTCTGCTCGATTGGATCGGACGGTTCGGTTTCGGCCAGCCGACGGGAGTCGATTTCCCCGGCGAGTCGTCCGGCATCCTGCCCGGCTATTGGTCGGGCTCCACGATCGGCAACGTTCCGATCGGGCAGGGAATCGCAGTCACCCCTCTGCAGATGGCGGCTGCCTACGGGGCGATCGCGAACGGCGGCACGCTGCACAAGCCGTATCTGATCGAGCGCGTGGGAGGCGAGCGCCGGAAGCGCGCGGCCGGCAGCCGTGTCGTCTCCCAGACGGTGTCGGCGCAGGTGATGACGATGCTGCGCGACGTGGTCTCGGCCGAGGGCGGCACCGGAGCAGCGGCGGCCGTGCCGGGCTACACCGTCGCGGGCAAGACGGGAACCGCAGCCAAGCCTGAGCCCGGGGGCTACTCGACGTCTCGCTACGTCGCCTCGTTCGTCGGCGTCGTACCGGCCAAGGACCCGAGGCTCGTGATCCTGGTCTCGGTCGACGAGCCACGGCTCGCGATCTGGGGCGGCGTCGTCGCAGCGCCCGCGTTCTCGAAGATCGCCCAGTTCGGCCTCCAGTATCTGGAGGTCGCACCGGACGCCGATCCGCAACGCTGAGCCCGGCCGGTAGTCTCTCCGCCCGTGGAGCTCGAGCGCCTGATCGCCGCGCTCGCACCCGAGACCGTTCTCGGGCGAGAGCCCGTCGAGGTGCGAGAGCTCGCCTACGACGCGCGCGCGGTGACGCCCGGAGCGGCGTTCTTCTGCGTTCCGGGCGAGCGGGCCGACGGGCACGACTTCGCCGCGCAGGCGGTCGAGAACGGGGCGGTCGCGCTCGTGGTCGAGCGCCCGGTGGAGCTACCCGCCCACCAGGCCGTCCCGCAGCTCGTCGTCGAGAGCACGCGCGCCGCGATGGCGATCGCGGCGGACGTGTTCTTCGGAGAGCCGACCAAGGAGCTCGAGGTCGCCGGCGTCACGGGCACGAACGGCAAGACGACGACGGCCTACCTGCTCTGGTCGATCCTCGACGCCGGGGGCCGGCGGCCCGGTCTGCTCGGCACCGTCGAGAGTCGGGTCGGCGGCGAAGTGCGGCCCGTCGTGCGTACCACACCCGAGGCGATCGACCTCCAGCGCACATTCCGCGAGATGCTCGACGCCGGCGACCGCAGCGTCGCGCTCGAGGCGTCGTCGCACGCCTCGACGCTCCGCCGCCTCGATCGTGTCCGCTTCGACGCCCTCGTCTTCACGAACCTGACCCAGGATCACCTCGACTTCCACGGGACGATGGAGTACTACTACGCGGCCAAGCGCCGGCTCTTCACCGGCGCGGCGCCTCCGCCGGCCGCGGTCAACATCGGGGACACGCTCGGCCGGCAGCTCGCCGATGAGCTCGCGGAGACGCGCCGGGCGCCACTCGTCACGTTCGGGTTCGCCGACGACGCCGAGATCCGGCCCGACGGGCTCGTGCTCGACGGCTCGGGCGCGCGCTTCCGCGCCGGCGGGATCGACCTGCGCACGAGCCTGCGCGGCCGCTTCAACGTCGAGAACGTGCTGGGCGCTGTCGCCGCGGCGCAGCTGCTGGACGTCGACGACGATGAGATCGCGGCCGGCATCGCCGCGCTCGCGGGTGTGCCGGGACGGTTTGAAGCAGTCGACGAAGGGCAGCCGTTCACGGTGCTGGTCGACTACGCCCATACCCCGGACTCGCTCGACAACGTCCTGCGCTCGGCTCGCGACTTCACCACCGGGCGGCTGCTCGTCGTCTTCGGAGCGGGCGGCGACCGCGATCGCGGCAAGCGCCCACTGATGGGGAAGGTCGCGGCGGATCTCGCCGACCTCGTGATCGTGACGTCCGACAACCCGCGCAGCGAGGAGCCGCTCGCGATCATCCAGGACGTCCTCCAGGGGACGGGGACGGACGTGGAGATCGATCCGGACCGGCGTAGCGCGATCCGGCACGCGCTCTCCCAGGCGCAGTCCGGCGACGTGGTCGTGATCGCGGGCAAGGGCCACGAGCAGGGCCAGGAGGTCGGCTCCGAGAAGCTGCCCTTCGACGACCGCGAGGTTGCGCGCGAAGTGCTCCGCGGAGCGGGTGGCGGCACGTGATTCCGATCGCGCTCGACGAGCTGCGCGCGCTCGAGCTCGGGGAGCTCGTGGGCGACGGGGACGTGACCGGGCTGAAGATCGACTCACGTCTCGTCGAGCCCGGCGACCTCTTCGTGGCCGTCCGCGGCGGCCTGGAGTTCGTGGCGACGGCGCGCGAGCGCGGCGCGGCCACCCTCGTGCCCGACGACGAGCATGCGGCACTGGCCGCGATCGGCCGCCTGCTCCGCGCCCGGAGCCGCGCGCGAGTCGTGGGCATCACCGGCTCGACCGGCAAGACCTCGACGAAGGACATTCTCGCCGCGCTCTGCGCCCCGGTCGCACGCACCGTCGCGACCGAGGCGAGCTACAACGCCGAGCTCGGCGTGCCGCTGACGCTCGGCCGGTTGGAGCGCGACACCGACCTCTGCCTCGTCGAGATGGGGATGCGCGGGTTCGGGCAGATCGCCGAGCTCTGCGAGATCGCGCAGCCGCAGGTGGGCATTATCACCGCGGTCGGCCCCGTCCATCTCGAGCTGGTCGGCTCGGTGGAGGGCGTCGCCCGCTCGAAGGCCGAGCTCGTGCAGGCGCTGCCCGAAGGCGGCATCGCCGTCGTGCCGCGCTCGCCGGAGCTGGAGCAATACCTTCCTCGCCGGATCGACGTGCGCCGGGTGGGAGCGGTCGACGTCGAGCTGCGCGACGGCGGTGCCCACATCGCCTTCGGCGGCGATCGGATCCGCTTTCCGCTCACCTCGCGCCACCAGGCCCAGAACGCGCTCACGGCGCTCGTGGCGTACGAAGCGCTCGGTCTGCCGCTCGACCGGCTGCAGGAGGGCGCCGACGCCGTCGAGCTCTCGCGCTGGCGCGGGGAGGAGCTGCCGCTCCCAGGCGGCGGACTCGTGGTCAACGATGCCTACAACGCCAACCCGACCTCGATGCGGGCCGCGCTCGAGCACCTCGTGCTCCGCGGGAACGGGCGGCGGCTCGTCGCGATCCTCGGCGGCATGGCGGAGCTCGGTGACCACGCCGAGGGTTACCACCGCGAGCTCGGTGAGCTCGCCCGGACGCTCGGGATCGAGGTGCTGGCGGTCGGCGAGCTTGCCCGCGGCTACGGTGCGGAAGCCTGGGTGCCCGACGCGGAGCATGCCCTCGCGGCCGCGCGCGAGCTCGTCCGTGCCGGCGACGCGGTGCTCGTGAAGGCCTCGCGCGCGGTCGGCCTCGAAGGCATCGCAACCGCCCTGGCGAACGACGGTTAGTGGTTCGCGTCCTCATAGCCGGCCTGATCGCGATGGTGATCTCGATCGTGATCGGCCCCAAGTTCATCGAGTTCCTGCGCCGGAACGAGCTCGGCCAGCCGATTCGCGAGGAAGGCCCTGCGGGCCACGTCGTCAAGCAGGGGACGCCGGTGATGGGCGGCCTCCTGATCCTGATCTGCGCGCTGCTGCCCTTCCTCGCGCTCTCGCAGTACACGCTGCCGGCGCTCACCGTGCTCTTCCTCACGGTGGCATGCGGCGCGATCGGCTTCCTCGACGACTTCGTCAAGCTGCGTCACCGCCGCTCGCTCGGGCTGAAGGGACGCTGGAAGCTGCTGCTCCTGCTCGGGATCACCGTCGTCGTGAGCATCGCGGTGGAGTCGCAGTCGCGGATCGGCACGTCGATCTACATCCCGATCGCCGATTTCGACCTGCCTCTTTCCTACGCCTTCTATCCCTTTCTCTTCTTCGTGATCGCCGGCGCCGCGAACGGCGTCAACCTCACGGACGGGATCGACGGGCTCGCCGCGGGGACGGGAATCATCGCTCTGCTCACGTTTCTGGCGATCAACGTGATCGGCTACATCCGCTCCGGCCCGCCCACGGACCGCTCCGAGTTCCAGCTCGACCTCGCCATCCTCGCCGCCGCGCTGATGGGTGGCACGATCGGCTTCCTCTGGTACAACGCGTTCCCCGCAGAGGTGTTCATGGGCGACACGGGCTCCATGGCGATCGGCGGCGCGCTCGCCGGCTTCGCCATCGTCACGGGCACCGAGGCGCTCCTGATCCTGATCGGCGGCGTCTTCGTCGTGGAGGCGCTCTCGGTGATGATCCAGGTGCTCTCGTTCAAGTACACCGGCAAGCGCGTGTTCCTGATCGCACCGCTGCACCACCACTTCGAGATGAAGGCCTGGTCGGAGACGAAGATCATGGTCCGCTTCTGGATCGTCGGCGCGATCCTCGCGGCCTGCGGCTTCGTCCTCTACTACCGCTACTACCTCCAGTTCTCGCTCCAGTGATCCCTTCCGAGCTGCCGCGCCGTGCGCTCGTCGTCGGGCTCGCGCGCTCGGGTGCGGCGGCACGCGCGGCGCTCGCGGCGAGCGGGGCGGAGGTGGTCGTCGCCGACCGGACGATGGGCAACGACACCGACCTCACGCTGCTCGACGGCGTCGACGTGCTGGTGAAGAGCCCGGGTGTGCCGGGCGAGGCGCCGCTCCCGGCGGCCGCGCGCGAACGCGGGATCCCGGTGTGGTCGGAGATCGAGCTCGGGGCTCGGCTGCTGCCGAACCCCCTCGTCGCCGTCACCGGGACGAACGGCAAGACGACCACGAGCGAGCTCCTGGGGCACATCCTGAGCGCGCCGGTCGCCGGCAACGTCGGCCGCGCGCTCACCGAGCTCGTGGGGCGAATCGACGCCGGGACGCCTGTCGTCTGCGAGGTCTCGAGCTTCCAGCTCGAGGACGTGCACGAGTTCGCTCCGGTCCTCGCCATCCTGCTCAACCTCGAGCCGGATCACCTCGACCGGCACGGCAGCTTCGAGGCCTACCGGGACGCGAAGCTCCGCGTCTTCGAGCGGGCCGGGACCGCAGTCGTGCCGCGCGGGTTCGGCCCGATTCCGGGCAGCGCGCGACGAATCGAGTTCGCCGTCGACGATCCGCTGCCCGCCGAGCCGCTGCTCCCCGGTGCGCACAACCGCGAGAACGCAGCGGCGGCGACTGCGGCCGCGCGCGCGCTCGGCGTCGACGAGGAGACGATCGCGGAGGGCCTGCGCACGTTCCCGGGTGTCCCGCACCGGCTCGAGCCGGTGCGCGAGCTGGGCGGCGTCCGCTTCGTCAACGACTCGAAGGCGACGAACACGGCGGCTGCCCGGCGTGCGCTCGCCGCCTTCGCCGATCCGCTCCATCTGATTCTCGGCGGCTCCCTCAAGGGCGAGCGCTTCGACGAGCTCGCACAAGCGGTTGCGGAGTCGCAGGTGGTGACGGCATACCTGATCGGCGAGGCGGCCGAGCCGCTCGCGAGCGCTCTGGGCTATGCGAGCGTGCCGTTCCTGATCTCCACGACCCTCGAGCGAGCCGTGTCGGAAGCGGCGAGCGCAGCGCGTCCGGGAGAGATCGTCCTGCTCTCGCCGGCCTGCGCGAGCTACGACCAGTTCCGCGATTTCGAGCAGCGCGGAGAGGAGTTCAGGAGGCTCGTAGAGAACCTCTCAGAATGAGTCGAGGCCAGCTCGAGCAGCGCCTGCTCGTCCTCGTGACGCTGGCTCTTGTCGCCTTCGGGCTCGTGATGGTCTACAGCGCCACCTCGGCGTCCGCCGCGATCGGCGACGGCGACCCGATGACCTACCTGAAGAAGCACGCGGTCTACGCCGTCCTGGGCGTCGGGCTGATGATCGCCGCCTCGCGCTTCGACAATCGCCGCCTACGGCTGCTCGCACCGCCGCTCGTGCTCGGCTCGATCGTCCTCTGTCTCGTGGTGCTCGTGGTCGCTCCCGAGATCAACGGCGCCAAGCGCTGGCTCTACTTCGGGCCGATCTCCTTCCAGCCGTCCGAGTTGGCCAAGCTGGGAGTGCTCATCTTCGTCGCCGGCTATCTCGCCCGCAACGGTGCGCCGCGGACCCTGGGCGAGCTGTGGCGGCCGATCGGGCTGATCGCGACCGTGTTCGCCGGGCTCTTCCTGCTCCAGCCCGACCTCGGCACGACGATTGCGCTGATGCTGATGCTGTCCGGGATGCTCGTCGTCGCCGGCGTGCCCGCCCGGACGCTCGCCGCCGCCGGCGGCCTCGCCGTGACGCTGGGAGTGGTTGCGATCTGGGCCTCGCCGTACCGGCGCGAGCGCGTCTTCAGCTTCCTCGATCCCTGGGCAGATCCCGAGAACGCCGGCTTCCAGACGGTCCAGGCGACGATCGGGCTGGGCTCCGGCGGGCTCACCGGCGAGGGTCTCGGGCAGAGCGTGCAGAAGATCAACTACCTGCCGGAGGCGCACACGGACATGATCCTCGCGATCATCGGCGAGGAGCTCGGCCTGATCGGAACGACCGCCGTGATCGCCGCCTTCGCCGCGTTCGCCTTCGCCGGCTTCAACGTGGCGCTGCGTTGTCGCGACCCGTTCGGGAAGCTGCTCGCAGCCGGGATCACCTCGCTCGTCTGCGGCCAGGCCGCCGTGAATCTCGCGGCCGTGCTCGGGATCGCGCCGCTGACCGGCATTCCGCTCCCGTTCGTCTCTTTCGGCGGCACGAGCCTGCTGGTGCTGCTCGCCGCCGTCGGGATCCTCCTTAACATCGCGGTCGATGAGCGCGCGCCCTCCCGAGTTGCGATGCCTGATCGCCGCCGGCGGAACAGCCGGCCACGTGCTACCGGCGCTCGCCGTGGCGGAAGCCCTACGCGAGCGCGGCGCACAGGTGACGTTCGCCGGGTCGCCGGATCGCGTCGAGGCTGAGCTCGTCCCGCAGCACGGCTACGAGTTCGACTCCTTCCGCATCTCCGGCTTCCCCCGCACGCCTTCGCTCGAGCTCGTGCGCTCGCTGGCGCGCGCTGGGGTCGCACCCGCCGCGTGCATCGCAATCCTGCGGAGGCGGAAGCCGCACGTCGTGCTCGGCGGTGGCGGCTACGTGGCAGGCCCCATGGTCGCAGCGGCCCGCGCGCTGCGAATCCCGGCTGCGCTGACGGAGGCCGATGCGCGCCTGGGGCTCGCGAACCGGTTGGCGGCGCCGTTCGCCCGACGCGTCTTCCTGGCCTACGCGATCCCGGGCCTCGAGTCGACCAAGTACCGCGTGACCGGCAGGCCCGTGCCTCGCGCGCACCGAGGCTCCGCGCAGGCGGAGGGGCGCAAGCGCTTCGGCTTGCCGGCCGATCGGCCCGTGATCGCAGTCTTCGGGGCCCTCGCGGGGGCGCGCAGCCTGAACGACTTCGCCGTCGAGACGTACGGCTCTTCGGGACCGGCGGTGCTGCACGTCTCGGGGAAGCGCGACTACGAATCGCTGCGCGCGCGTGTGCACCGCGAGGACTACGTCCTCGTCGCCTCGACCGAAGACTTCGGCGCCGCGCTCGCGGCGCCCGACCTCGCGATTTCGCGCGCGGGCGGAACTGTCTGGGAGCTCGCCGCCGCAGGGATGCCGTCGATCCTCGTTCCCTATCCGCACGCGACCGGCGACCACCAGACCTTGAACGGCCGGCACTTCGAGCGCGGCGGCGGCGCGCTCGTCGTTCCCGAGCAGCAGCTCGATCGGGTCCCTGCGCTCGTCGACGAGCTGCTGGCCGATCAGGATCGGCTTCGAGCGATGCGCACGGCGATGCTCGCGCTTGCGCGGCCGGAAGCGGCGGACGAGATCGCGGAGGAGCTGATCGCGCTTGCACGGAGGTGATGTCGTGGCTCGCCCACCGCAGCCGCTCGCGGGCCGGCGGATCTGGTTCGTCGGGATCGGCGGCGCTGGGCTCTCGGCGTACGCCTTCCTCGCACGGGCCTGGGGCGCGGAGGTGGGCGGCTGGGATCGGATCGCGACGCCCTATCTCGCCGCGCTCGACGGGGTCGAGATCGACCTCGGCGCCGAACCGACCGTCAGGGACGGCTGGGAGACTGTCGTCTCGACGGCGTATGCCGATCGCGTTCCAGGGCGCTCGCGGGCCGAGTTCCTCGCCGAGCTCGTCTCGTTGCGCCGCTCGATCGTCGTGTCGGGCGCGCACGGCAAGACGACGACGAGCGGGATGATCGCCTTCGTCCTCGCCGAGCTCGGCCACGACCCTGCCTGGCTCGTCGGCGGCGAACTGCCCCAGCTCGGCGGCAACGCCGGCGCGGGGGAGGGCTGGCTGGTCGTGGAGGGCGACGAGTCCGACCGCACGGTCGCGCTCCTGCGTCCCGAGATCGCGGTCGTGACCAACATCGAGCTCGATCATCACGCGACCTTCGCGTCGGTCGCCGAGGTGCGTGAGCTCTTCGAGCGCTGGCTGCAGGAGGTGCCGCAGGTCGTACGCGGCTGGGAGCTCGGTCCCGTCGAGCTCGAGCTGGCGATTCCCGGCGAGCACAACCGTTGCAATGCCGCCGCGGCGCTCGCCGCACTCGAGGTCGCCGGCGTGGCGCGCGCGGACGCCGAGCCGGTGCTCGCTCGCTTCCGGGGTGCCGGCCGCCGCTTCGAGCCCGTGGGCGCAGTGGGTGGCATCACCGTCGTGGACGACTACGCGCACCATCCTTCCGAGATCTCAGCGACGATCGCAGCCGCTCGTGAGCGGGCCGAGGGCCGCGTGCTCGTCCTCTTCCAGCCGCACCTCTACACCCGCACGAGGCACCTCGCGCACGAGTTCGGTCGCGCGCTCTCTGCCGCGGACGCCGTCTGTGTCACGGAGATCTATCGCGCCCGCGAGCAGCCGCTGCCGGGCGTGAGCGGCAAGCTCGTCGTCGACGAGCTGCGGCCGGGCCTGCGCGCGGGATGGGCGCCGGAGGTGGAGCAGGGGGCTGCGCTCGTCGCCGGGTGGGCACGCTCGGGCGATCTCGTGCTGACCCTCGGCGCGGGCGACGTGGAGCGCGCCGGCCCGCTGATCCTGGAGGCGCTCTCGTGATCCAGGCAGAAGTGGCTCTCGCGAGGCTGACGACGATCGGCACCGGCGGTCCGGCGCGCGCGTTCGCGAAGCCGACGAGCCTCGCCGAGCTCGAAGGGGCGCTGGCGTGGGCGGAGGAGCGAGGGCTCGCGGTTGCGACCATCGGGCTCGGCTCGAATCTGCTCGCGGCAGACGACGGCGTCGACGCGCTCGTCTTGCGTCTGGCCGGTGCCCTTGCTGCGGTGGAGACGGGCGCCGGCTCGCTGACAGCGGGCGGAGGAGCGACGAACGCCGTCTGTCTGCACGCCGCGCGCAGCGCAGGGCTCGGAGGCTTCGAGTTCGCGTGCGCCATCCCGGGCACGGCCGGCGGCGGTGTCTGGATGAACGCGGGCGCCTACGGCAGCGACTGGTCTCAGATCCTGGAGCGTGCCCGGGTCGTCACGGCCGCGGGCGCAGGCTGGCTGACCCCGGCCGAGCTGGGCCTTTCCTACCGGCACTCCGATCTTCGCCACGGGCAGGTCGTCGCCGAGGTCGAGTACCGGCTCACCCCGCGGCCGCGGGAGGAGATCAAGGCGACGGTCGCGGAGCTGGTCGCGCGCCGGAAGGCGACCCAGCCGACCAACAAGCGCACCTTCGGCAGCGTCTTCAAGAATCCCGAGCACGAGCTCGGCGCCGGCCGCATGCTCGAGGCCTGTGGGCTGAAGGGACACCGCATTGGCGGCGCGATCATCTCGCCCATGCACGCGAACTTCATCGAGAACGCCGACGGCGCGACGACCGCCGACGCGCTCGCCCTGATCGCAGAGGCCCGTCGGCGCGCCCGCGAGCAGTTCGGCGTCGAGCTGCGCCACGAGGTCGAGCTGCTCGGCGAGATCGAGCTCGTCGAGTAGGAGGCGCTGCAGCAGCGGCGAACTCGCCAACCGTGGCCGGAAGCAAGGGATCACGGGACAACGCGCGTCCGCGGGCCAGCACGGCTCCGATCCCACGCGATCGCATCCAGCTCTCCCGCTTCGCGCCCTCAGGCCGCTCGGTCGTGACCGGTCTCCTGATCCTCGCGGCCGCGCTCGGTGCCTACGGGCTGGCGCGAGGCACGTCCGCGTTCGCGGTCCAGGCGATCGCCGTCCACGGTGCGCCGGCCGGGGTCGGCGGGCAGGTGGACAAGGTGCTGGCACATGTCGAGGGGCGAAGCCTGCTCGCCCTCGACCTCCCTGCGCTCGAGGCCGCGGTCGAGGACGTGTCGTCTGTCGCCTCCGTGGCGTTCGACCGGGGCTTCCCGCACACGCTGAACGTGCACGTCGTGCCCGAGCTCCCGGTCGCGGTCGCGCGGCAGGGCAGCGCCGCGTGGCTCGTCGCCGCGAGCGGACGCCTGATCGCACCGCTCGACCAGGGTGCCCGGCGTGGCCTGCCGCGCATCTGGCTGAAGCGCGACGTCCAGCTCGGCGCCGGCTTCAGCCTCACCGGCGCCCCGCTTCGGGCCGCCCGCGCTGTCGCCCCCCTGGAGGGAACGAAGCTCCCGCGCGTCGCCTTCGTCCGCTCCACCGACTCGGAGCTGACGCTCGTGCTGCGCTCCGGGATCGAGGTGCGGCTCGGCGACGGCTCGGACCGGCTGTTGAAGCTGACGATCGCGCGCCAGATCCTGCCCTCCCTCGCCGGCTCGACCGGGTACGTCGACGTGAGCGTCCCGGCCCGCCCGGTCGCCGCTTCAACCCTCGACCCTCAGGTAGAGGTCGAAGCTTCAGGTTCGACCTAGGCTTGAGGTTTGCGTTGACAGTGCCGACAAGGAGACGTACCCTGCACGCGGAAAGGTATCTCGGCCACCCGATGCTCTAGTCGAGCTTCAGGGTGAGAGCGCTCGAGACAGGACCCCAGATGAGAGACGCAACCGGAAACTACCTCGCAGTGATCAAGGTCGTCGGTGTCGGCGGCGGCGGCACGAACGCGGTCAACCGCATGGTCGACGCGGGCCTCGGCGGCGTCGAGTTCATCGCCGTCAACACGGATGCCCAGGCCCTCCTGATGGCGGACGCCGACGTGAAGATCCACATCGGCTCGAACGCCACGCGCGGCCTCGGCGCCGGGGCGGACCCGAACGTCGGCCACGCGGCCGCGACGGAGAGCCGCGACGAGCTGAAGGAGGCGCTGAAGGGCGCCGACATGATCTTCGTCACCGCGGGCGAGGGCGGCGGCACCGGCACCGGCGGCGCTCCGATCGTTGCCGAGCTCGGCCGGGAATTGGAGGCGCTGACCGTGGGCGTCGTCACCAAGCCGTTCGCCTTCGAGGGTCGCAGGCGCGCCGAGCAGGCCGAGGTCGGGACCCAGAACCTGCGTGACCGGGTCGACACGCTGATCGTGATCGAGAACGACCGTCTGCTGCAGGTGGTCGAGAAGAAGACGCCGGTGACCGAGGCCTTCCGGATCGCGGACGACATTCTCCGGCAGGGCGTCCAGGGCATCACCGACCTGATCACCGTGCCCGGGATCGTCAACCTCGACTTCGCCGACGTGCGCACGATCATGCGCGACGCCGGTTCGGCGCTGATGGGAATCGGGGCCGCCTCCGGCGAGAACCGGGCCGCGGAAGCCGCCCGGACGGCAGTCTCCTCACCTCTGCTCGAGCAGTCGATCGACGGCGCCACCGGCATCCTGCTCAACATCACCGGCGGCAGCGAGCTCGGGCTCTTCGAGGTGAACGAGGCGGCCGAGGTCGTGACGAGTGCCGCCGACGGGAACGCCAACGTGATCTTCGGCGCTGTGATCGACGAATCGCTCGGCGACGAGGTGCGCGTAACGGTGATCGCGACCGGGTTCGGAACGCGCCAGCGCCGCCGCCGGCTCGAGTCGCCGGTCAGCCAGCCGGCACACGAGACGAGCCCGGCGCCTCCGCGACCGGAGGGCGAGCCGTCCGACACCGAGCTCGAGATCCCCTCCTTCCTGCGCGAGGACTGACCGCTCCCGCGTCCGCTCCGGCGGACGCCGTACGCTTCGAACGATGCCGAACCCGCTCGGAGCAGTGGGGCGCGTCCGCGCCGCCGACGAGCGCCATCGCGTCACGACGTTCGAGCTCTTCTTCGACCTCGTCTACGTCTTCGCGGTCACGCAGGTCACCGCGTACATGGCCCATGCCCACAGCGCGGCCGGTGTGCTCCAGGGCTTTCTGCTGCTCGGACTCGTCTGGTGGACGTGGTCGGGCTACACCTGGCTCGGCAATCAGGCCTGGGCCGACGAGGGGCTGACGCGCGCCGGCATGTCGGTCGCGATGGCCGGCATCTTCGTCGTCGCGTTGACCATCCCGGAGGCGTGGCACGACGCGGAGGGCGGGCTCGACGGGCCGATCGTCCTGGTCGCGGCGTACCTCGTGGTCCGGCTCGTCCACCTCGGCGTCTACAGCGCGGCGGCCGGAGCCGATCGTGGGCTCCGGCGTCAGCTCGCCATCACCCTGGTGCCGATGCTGTCGGGAGCGGCGCTGTTGCTCCTCGGCGCGGTGCTGGGCGGACGGCTGCAGACCGCGCTCTTCGCAGCGGGGCTCGCGGTGGACTGGATCGGCACCTACGTGACGTCGAGGGAGGGGAACTGGCGGCTGCACAGCCCGTTGCACTGGTCGGAGCGCCACGGGCTCTTCGTGATCCTCGCGATCGGCGAGTCGATCGTCGCGATCGGTGCCGGGGCCGCCGAACGGCCGATCAGCGTCCCGCTGCTCGTCGGTGCGATCCTGGGAATGGCGACGGCGGTCGCGCTCTGGTGGCTCTATTTCGACGTCGTGTCGCTCGCAGCGGAGAGTGCCCTGTCCCGCGTCGCCGGCGAGGCGCGGGTGAAGCTGGCCATCGACGCCTACACCTACCTGCACTTCCCGCTCATCGCCGGGATCGTGCTCACGGCACTCGGTGTCGAGGAGGTGCTGGCGCACGCCGAGGATGACGAGGCGTTCGGCACGTTCGCCGCCTCCGCGCTGTTCGGCGGACTGGCCCTGTACCTCGTCGGCCACGTCGCCTTCAAGCGCCGCATGCATGCAGCCCTCAGCGTGCCGCGACTCGCGACGGCAGTCGTGTTGCTCGCGGCGCTGCCGCTCGGCGCCCGGCTCGCACCGCTGCTCGCACTGACGCTTGCCGGCGTCGTCGTCGCCGCGCTGGTGGCGCTCGAGACCGTCCGCTATGCGGAGGTTCGCGAGCGGCTGCGGCACGCGGACGACGACGCGCTGAGCCTCGACACACCCGGGCAGGTTTGACGATTCGCGCGCGCGGTATCACGCCCGCATGCCCTCTTGGCTCGCCGCCCGGCGAGTCTAGGAGACCCGGTCCGACGCCCCGGCTTGCCGGGGCGTCGTGCTTTCTCGAGTGGTTACAGTCCAAGCCGTGCCCGAGACGCTCCTGAGGACGCCGCTCCATGCCCGCCACGCCGCAGCGGGTGCGCGCCTCGTGCCCTTCGCCGGCTGGGAGATGCCGGTCCAGTACGCGGGCGTGATCCCGGAGCACCGGGCCGTGCGCACCGACTGCGGTGTCTTCGACGTCTCGCACATGGGCGAGCTGCACGTCGAAGGCCCGAACGCGCACGAGCTGCTGCAGTCGCTGCTCTCGAACGACCTCGACCGGATCGGCGACGGCGAGGCGCAGTACACGCTGTTGACGAACGAGCGCGGCGGGATCGTGGACGACCTGATCGCCTACCGGATCAGTGCCTACCACTACCTGCTCGTCGTCAACGCGGGTAACCGCGAGGTCGCGTTCGCCTGGCTGAAGGAGCGCGAGATTCGCGGCTCCGAGGTGCGCGACGCCTCCGACGAATATGCGCTGCTGGCCGTCCAGGGACCGCGCGCGCTCGAGCGGCTCGGCCTGCCCGAAGCGAAGCCGTTCACGCACGCCATGGGCGAGCTCGGCGGGGTGGAGGTGATGGTCAACCGCACCGGCTACACCGGCGAGGCGGGCTGTGAGCTCATGTGCATGGCCGAGGACGCCGAGGCGCTGTGGGACTGGGCGCTCGAGCGCGGCGCCGTCCCGTGCGGCCTCGGTGCACGCGACACGCTGCGACTCGAGGTCTGCTATCCGCTCCACGGCAACGAGATCACGCCCGACACCGACGCGATCTCGGCCGGGCTCGGCTGGGTCTGCTCGCTCGACAAGGAGTTCACCGGCGTCGAGGAGCTGCGCCGGATCAAGGACGTCGGCCCCGAACGCAAGCTCGTCGCGTTCGTGATGGAGGAGAAGGCGGTGCCCAGGCAGGGAATGCCGATCAAGGGTGCGGACGGGACGACCGGCGGCGAGGTCACCTCCGGCACGCACTCGCCGATGCTCGACCGTGGGATCGGTCTGGGCTACGTCCCGGTCGCCCTGGCCGGCGCCGGCGGCAAGCTGACGATCGACGTCCGTGGCAACGACCGCGCGGCGACCGTGGTGCCGAAACCGATCTACAAGCGAGAGGAGCAGTAGGTGGCCGCGTCCGAGGACTACCCCGAGGGGCTGAAGTACCACGCCGAGCACGATTGGGCGCGGATCGAAGGCGACGAGGCGACGATGGGCATCACGTGGTTCGCGCAGGACGCGCTCGGTGAGCTCGTCCACTTCGAGGCACCCGAGGCGGGCTCGGCGGTCACGAAGGACGCCTCCTACGGTGAGGTCGAGTCGGTCAAGGCCGTATCGGACGTGATCGCGCCGCTGTCGGGCGAGATCCTCGAGGTGAACGCGAAGGTGGTCGAGGCGCCCGAGACCGTGAACGAGGATCCCTATGGCGACGGCTGGCTGATCCGGATCCGGCTCAGCGATCCCTCCGAGGCCGAAGCACTGATCGACGTCGCGGCGTACAAGCAGGTGCTCGCCGAGTGAGCGGCGTAGGCTCGACGGAGCCGCTCCAGGGAGCGGAGGTGCCGGCTTTGCCGGTGCCGGAGCGGGAAATCAGCGGCGTAGGCTCGACGGAGCCGCTCCAGAGAGCGGAGGTGGCGGCTTTGCCGGTGCCGGAGCGGGAAATCAGCGGCGTAGGCTCGACGGAGCCGCTCCAGGAGCGGAGGTATCGGCTTGCCGGTGCCGGAGCGGGCGTGAGCAGCCAGCTCTCTCTCACCGAGGACGACAGGGAGGCCATGCTCGAGGCGATCGGAGTCGCCTCGGTCGACGAGCTCTTCCGCGACATCCCCGCAGGCGTTCGCCTCGGTCGTCCGCTCGACCTCGAGCCGGCGCTCTCCGAGCCCGAGCTCGTACGCCACCTCGAGGAGCTCGCCGCGCGCAACGTCGACACGACGAAAGAGCTCTCGTTCCTCGGTGCCGGGATCTACGACCACTACGTGCCGGCGGTCGTCGACGCCGTGCTCCAGCGGGGCGAGTTCCTGACCGCCTACACGCCGTATCAGCCCGAGCTCAGCCAGGGCGTCCTCCAGGCGATCTTCGAATACCAGACGGCGATCTGCGAGCTGACCGGGATGGACATCTCGAATGCGTCCGGCTACGACGGCACGACGGTGGCGGCCGACGCGTGCTTCGTCGCCAAGCACGTCACCGGCCGCTCGAAGATCGTGCTCGCCGAGACCCTCAATCCACAGGTGCGCCGTGTGGTCAAGACCTACGCGGTCGGCTTCGGCCTCCAGGTGGTCGAGGTACCGCACACCGGCGGGACGATCGACCCGGCGTCGTGGGCGGAAGCGGTGGACGGCGCGGCTGCGGCCATCTTCCAGCAGCCCAACTTCTTCGGCTGCCTCGAGCCGGCGCCCGACCTCGCCGCCGCCGCCGGCGACGCGGGCGCGCTCGCGGTCGCGCACGTCGACCCGGTCTCGCTCGGCGTGCTCGAGGCTCCGGGCAACTACGGCTGCGCGCTTGCGATCGGGGAGGGGCAGAGCGCCGGCAACTACCAGTCCTACGCCGGCCCGCACTACGGCTTCCTCGCGTCGAAGTCCGAGTACGTCCGCCGCCTGCCGGGCCGGATCATCGGCGAGACGACCGATGCGAACGGCGAGCGAGGCTACGTGCTCACCCTGCAGACCCGCGAACAGCACATCCGGCGCGAGAAGGCGACGTCGAACATGACCACCAACCAGACCCTGCTCGCGCTCGCCGGGCTCGTCCATCTCTCGTGGCTCGGCCCGCAGGGGCTGCGCGAGCTGGGGGAAACGTGCCTGGGCCTCGGTGCCTACGCGAAGGAGCGACTCGGCCTGCCGCTCGCCTTCCCCGAGCGCGCGACGTTCAAGGAGCTCGCCGTTCGGGTCGGCCGGCCGGCCCGTGAGGTGATCGCGGCCGCCCGCGAGCACGGCGTCCATCCCGGGTACGCGCTCGGCCGGGACTACGAGGGAATGGACGACGTGCTCCTCGTCGCCGTGACCGAGAAGCGCAGCCCGGCGGACATCGATCGCCTCGCCGAGGTGCTGGCGGAGGTAGCCACCTAGATGGAGCTGATCTACGAGAAGAGCCGCCCGGGCCGGCGTGCGTCGACGTTGCCCGCATACGACCTCCCCGCCGTCGAGGTGCCCGAGGAGCTGCGGCGCGCGGAGCTTCCGCGCCTCCCCGAGCTCGCGGAGCCCGAGGTCCTGCGCCACTTCACGGCGCTCTCGAACCGCAACTTCGGGATCGACAACGGCTTCTATCCACTCGGCTCCTGCACGATGAAGCACAACCCGCGCGTGAACGAGCGCCTGGCGATGCTGCCGGGGTTCAGGGACCTGCATCCGCACCAGGAGGAGGACGGCGCACAGGGAGCGCTCGAGCTGATGTGGCGGCTGCAGGAGATCCTGCAGGAGGTCTCGGGCCTGGACGCGTGCTCGCTCCAGCCGGCGGCGGGCTCGCAGGGCGAGCTGACCGGGCTGATGCTGATGCGGGCCTACTTCGAGGACCGCGGCGAAGGAGAGCAGCGCGACACGATCATCACCGCCGACACCGCGCACGGCACGAACCCCGCCAGCGTGACGATGGCCGGCTACAAGCTCGAGAAGGTCGAGACCGACGCGCGCGGCAACCTCGACGTCGCGCACCTGCGCGAGATGGTGAACGAGCGCACCGCCGGCCTGATGCTGACCAACCCCTCGACGCTCGGCCTCTTCGACGAGCACATCGAGGAGATCGCGAGCATCTTCCACGAGGCCGGCTCGCTCCTCTACTACGACGGCGCCAACCTGAACGCGGTCTGCGGGATCTCGCGGCCGGGCGACATGGGCTTCGACATCGTCCACATCAACCTGCACAAGACGTTCTCGCAGCCCCACGGCGGCGGCGGGCCCGGCGGCGGCCCGATCGTCGTCCGCGACAGGCTCGAGCCCTACCTGCCCGTGCCGGCGGTCGTGCGCGACGGCGACCGCTTCCGGCTGGACGAGGACCGGCCGAAGTCGATCGGCAAGGTCCGCGGGTTTGGAGGTCCGTTCGGCGTCTTCGTCCGCTCGTACGCCTACATCCGCATGTACGGGCCGGCGCTCCGGGAGATGTCCGAGGTGGCGGTGCTGAACGCGAACTACCTGCTCGCGCGGCTGCGTGACGCGTACGAGCTGCCCTACGACCGGCTCTGCATGCACGAGTTCGTGCTCAGCGCGCGCGAGCTGAAGCGCGAGCACGGGGCCACGGCGCTCGACATTGCCAAGCGGCTGATGGACTACGGCTACCACCCGCCGACGATCTACTTCCCGCTCGTCGTCCCCGAGGCGCTGATGATCGAGCCGACGGAGACCGAGCCGAAGGAGCGCCTGGACGGGTTCGTCGAGGCGATGCTCGCGATCGCGCGCGAGGCGGCCGAGAGTCCCGAGCTGCTGAAGGAGGCACCGAGGTCGCAGCCCGTTCGGCGCCTGGACGAGGTGAAGGCGGCGAAGCGCGCAATCGTGAAGTACGGCTTCGACGAGCATCCCGACCTCTCGGGCGATGCGGGCGAGCCGCGGCAGCTCGAGGCACAGAAGGGCGCGTAGTGCCGTCGCGCCGGGAGCTCGAGCAGCGAATCGACGAGCTGGCCGCGCTGTACGAAGGCGCGGCGTTCGCCGACGCCGTGCGCAGCTACTCGGACGGGCTGGATGACGACGCTCGCGAGGAGCTCAAGGTGATCCTCCTCCGCCGTGCCCGTGCGTTCGAGGACGCCGTCGACGACCGGTTCGAGGCGAAGGGCTGGGTTCGCCGCACCTTCGGCCGGATGGCCGACACCGAGCGGAGCGAGCGTGGCCGCAAATCAGGCGGCAGCAACGGCCGGGACTCGCAGCAGCTCTAGGCGTTCGAGCACGCCGAGCACCTCCGCCGCGACCGGGTCGAACTCGCGCTCCGGCCAGACGAACACGTCCCCGGCGCGCTGAACCGAACGCAGGTGCCCGCGCAGCTCCTCGTCTGCGGCGGTGACGAGGACCGTCTGCGCATAGCTCCGCGCCCAGAGCTCACGGTAGGAGTCGAAGTAGCGGCGGTGTGTCCGCGAAGCATGTGCCGGCGCCCGCGAGTCGAGCTCGCGCACTGCTGCTCGCCACCGGCGGAAGGCCGAGTGGGACGGAGAAGCGAAGCGTCGCGGCTGCGGGACGAGCTGGTGGTCGAGCAGGTGGCCGAGCTCGTGTAGGAACGAGATCGGAACGCGGTCGTGCCGCCTCGAGACGCGTAGGTCGATGGGATCTCCGTCGCGCATCCGGTAGCAGCCGCTCTGGCGCGTGGTCGCCGTCGGCCGAACGGGGACCGGATGGAGGTCGGTGTGCAGCCAGTGCAGGGCATCGGCGGCCGCGAGCGCGCGGACGAGCTGCAAGTGGAGCGGGCTGCGCCGCGGCAAGGCCACGAGCTCTGCGAGTCGGCGCACCCGCGGCTCGCCGCTGCGGAGGACGGAAGGTGGTGCGACGCGGCGCATGGACGCGAGAGGCTACGGACGGCTGCGGACGACCGACGGACGATCTAGCGGCGCTTTGGAGCCAGCGAGATCCGGTGCCAGGACGTGACGGTATCGTCCGCCAGGGCGAAGCGGGCCCAGATCGCCGGCTGCCGAGTCCGGAAGCTGAACGCGGACAGGTAAGACCGCCAGGCCCACGGCCGCGCGAGCTTCGTGGCCAGCTGCATCCGAGCCGGCCTGGCTCCCGACGCGGCGACGGCGACCCAGGTACGCCGACTCGACGTCGCGACCGTCCGCCACGACGGCGTCTTCACGATCACGACCGAGAGCTCGTCCAGCGGGAACGGAACGACCTGCGGCTCGGAGTCGCCCTGCGTGGGCTGTGCGCCGTCTCCGGCGAGCTGAGCCGGAGCCGAGGGGAGCTCGGTGGAACTGTCCGCCGGTGTCGGCACGGGGTTTGGCGCCGGCACCGGTTCCGCGACGACGTCGACGAAGTAGTTCTGCGCAAGCCAGGTCGAGGTTGGGAAGTCGCCGTTCGCCGCGTAGACGCCGTTGGGGCCGGCAGCCGTCTGCAGTGGGCCGGCGGTCACCTGCCCGTTCAGCCCGTCGATCGTCGCGACATAGTGGGTGTTGACCCCGACGGAGATCACGTAGACCGAACCTGGGACGAGCGTGAGCGGAGTGGCGAGCGCCTGCTCCTGCCAGCCGGACGGGGTCTCGTTCGCGAACGCAACGTGCGCAAGCTCGGTCCCGTCGTCGGCCCAGACGCGACCGACGTGGGAGCCCGCCTCGCGCACGTCCTTCCAGAATCGGAGGGCGGTCACCCTGGCCGGCGCTGTGGCCTCGATGCGGACGCCCAGCTCGAAACTGCCCGGCGCGACGTCGGCCGGGAGCGACGCGGCGAAGAGCGAGCACGGGCAACCTGTTGCACCGGCGACCGGAGCCGCGGCAGGGAGCGCCGCAGCCGCGACGGCGATCGTCACCAGGCCGAGTCGGCCCCGTTTCACAGCCCTGCGCAGACGCCCCACCAACCACCCCCGGTACGTGTGTTACCCCTCGCCGGAGTGTCGTCGGTCCGGGTCGAGGGCGCGCTACGCGTCGTGGTGGTTCTGCCTCCCTCGTTCGTCTAGGTTCGGGTCGCTGCGAGCTGGCCGCAGGCCGCGGCGATGTCCCGGCCCCGTGTCAGCCGGACCGTCGCGGGGATGCGCGCGCGATCGAGGACGTGCTTGAAGGAGGCGATTGCGTCGCGCGACGAACCGTCGAACATCCCGGTCGGGTTGTAGGGGATCAGGTTCACCTTGAAGACCTTCGGGTCCAGCAGTCTTGCGAGCTCCTGCGCGCGCTCCGGCGAGTCGTTGACGCCGGCCAGCAGCACGTACTCGACGAACACCTTTCGGTGGCGGAGCTCGAAATACCGCCGGCACTCGTCGAGGACGGCGGGAAGCGGGTAGCGGTCGTTCACCGGCATCAGCGTCGAGCGCAGGCGCGGATCGGCCGCATGGATCGAGAGTGCGAGCCTGATCGGCTCCTCGACCTCGTCCACGAAGCGCTTCAGGCCGGGCATCCAGCCGACCGTCGAGATCGTGGTGCGCCGGTGTGTGATCCCGACGTCCGGCAGCCGCCGCGCGGCGGCGAGCACCTCGTCGTAGTTCAGGAACGGCTCGCCCATGCCCATGAAGACGAGATGGTCGACGGGCTCGATGCGGCGGAAGTGGAGTACCTGGTCGAGAATCTCGGACGCGCGGAGGTTGCGGCCGAAGCGCATGGCACCCGTGGCGCAGAACGTGCACGTGAGCGGGCAGCCCGACTGAGAGGACACACAGATCGAGCGCCGGCCGTCGCGGTAGCGCATCAGGACCGCCTCGACCGGATGCCCGTCTGCGGTTCGGAAGAGCGCCTTCACGGTTCGGTCGGCGGCGACGGCCTCGTCCTCGACGATCAGCGTCGAGAACGGCACCGTCTCGGTGAGCGCCGAGCGCAGAGCGGCCGGGACGTTCGTCATCCCGTCGTAGCCGCTGACCCCACGGGCGGCCCACTCCCACACCTGGCGGGCGCGAAAGGCGGGCTCGCCGCGGTCGGCAAGGGTCTGCTCCAGCAATCCGAGGTCCATTGGGCCAGGGTAGCCGTGGCGCGGAGCGGCTAGAGCGCGGCTGCCGCGGCCTCGTAGGCCGGCCGCAGCTCCTGGTAGCGCCGCCACCAGCTCTCGCCGTCGCCGGAGAACGGAGCGGCGAGGGCCTCGAGGTGGGCTTGCCAGCCGGCGCCGTACCCCGGGGCGGCCTCGGCGCCCAGGTGTCGGTGGTCGAGCACGAGCAGCGTGCCGTGCTCCTGATCGACCAGCTCGAAGCGGACGATCGACTCGGTCTCGCCGGTGTAGTTCCAGTCGTACTCGAGTACGCGGCCGGGCTCGAGCTCC
Source organism: uncultured Gaiellaceae bacterium (assembly GCA_963735585.1). Lineage (GTDB taxonomy): Bacteria > Actinomycetota > Thermoleophilia > Gaiellales > Gaiellaceae > Gaiellasilicea. The sequence continues at coordinate 150,543 of CAVTLI010000001.1, forward strand.
CTGATGCGGCCGTGCGTCACCTGATCGTCGGTGTCGCCGAAGCGGAGCTCGATCTCGCCGCCGAGCACGAGCTCGAACCTCGTCGCCTCTGCGAGCCACCCCCGGATCTGCTCCGGGTCGGTGAGGGCGGCCCAGAGCTCCTCGGGGGTCGCGTCGTAGAGCCGCTCGAAGCGGACGCTCAGCCGTTCGTCCTCGCGCCGCATGGCGCCCAGGGAGTCGGTCACGGTTTCTCCTCATCGGTTGTGCGGCGCGCGCGCCGCAGCTGGGTGTCGAGTGCGTCGAGCCGCTGCTCCCAGAAGCCGCGGTAGCGTCCGAGCCACGCGTCGAGCTGCTCGAGCGGAGCGGGGTCGAGCGAGTAGAGCCGACGTTGTGCCTGCGGGCGCACGCGGACGAAGCCGCCCTCCCGCAGAACCCGCAGGTGGCGAGAGATCGCCGGCTGGCTGACCGCGAAGTGCGCGCCGATCTCACCTGCGTCTCGCTCGCGCTCGGCGAGCAGCTCGACGATGCGGCGGCGCGTCGGGTCGGCGAGTGCGGCCAGCGCGTCCATGGCAGCAATATAACTAGCCGGTTATAGATACTGCAAGTCGTTAGGCTCCGCTGCGTGATCGACCTTCGCTCCGACACCGCGACGCGGCCGACCGCAGGGATGCGTGCCGCGATCGCCGACGCCGCCGTGGGGGACGAACAGCGGCGTGAGGATCCGTCCGTCAACGAGCTCGAGACGCGTGCCGCCGCGCTGCTCGGCCAGGACGAAGCGGTCTTCCTGCCGACCGCGACGATGGCCAACCAGATCGCCCTGCGCCTGCACACGGAGCCGGGGGACGAGCTGGTCGGCGAGGAGAACTGCCACGTCTTCATCTCCGAGCTCGGTGGTCCGGCCGTCCACTCGGGCGTCGTCACACGAGGGCTGCCGGGCATCGCCGGCCGGTTCTCGCCGGAGCAGGTGCGCGCCGCCTACCGGGTTCCTGCCATCCACTCGCCGCGCACGCGCGTCGTCTGGGTGGAGTCGAGTCACAATGCCTCCGGTGGACGCGTCTGGCCGCTCGCGGAGATCGACGAGCTGCGGGCGCTCTGCGAGGAGCTCGACCTGCGCTTCCACCTCGACGGCGCGAGGCTGATGAACGCCGCCGTCGCGAGCGGGGAGAGCGCCGCGACGATCGGCCGGCGCTTCGACACCGTCACACTCTGTCTCTCGAAGGGGCTCGGCTGCCCGCTCGGTGCGCTGCTCGCCGGCCCGGCGGAGTCGATCGGGCGCGCGCGCCGCCTGAAGCATCTCTTCGGCGGAGCGATGCGCCAGGCAGGGATCGTGGCCGCGGCCGGGACGTATGCGCTCGAGCACCACGTCGAGCGGATCGCCGACGACCACACGCGTGCCCGGCGGCTCGCGCTCGGACTTGCCGAAGCCGGCCTCGGGGTCGACCCGGATCACGTCGAGACGAACTTCGTGCAGATCGACGTCGCGCCGCTCTCGCACGCCGAGGCGATCGCCGTGCTCGCCGAGCACGGAGTCGGCCTCTCGGCGACGGTGCATCCGGGCGTCCTGCGCGCGGTCACGCACCTCGATGTCGACGACGACGACATCGAGCGCGCGCTCGAGCTGATCCCGAAAGCGCTCGGAGCCCGTGTCCGGGCCTGAGTTGCGCGACGAGCTCGCGCGCCGGCTGCGCGAGGCCCAGACCGAGCAACGCCTTCCGTCGGTCGCCGCGTCGGTCTTCCGCCGCAGCGAGATCCTCTGGCAGGACGCGCAGGGCTTCGCCGACGTGGAGGCCGAGCGCGTCACCTCGCCCGAGACCCAGTACCGCATCGGCTCGATCACGAAGACGTTCACTGCCGCCTGCATCCTGCAGCTGCGCGACGCGGGCGAGCTGTCGCTCGACGATCCGCTCACCGACTTCATTCCGGAGAGCGCACACGGGCCTACGCTCGGCCGCATGCTCGCGCATGCGTCGGGGCTGCAGCGCGAGCCGCCGGGCGAGATCTGGGAGACGATGCGGCTGCCCAGCCGCGACGAGCTGGTCGCCGGCACGGTGGAGGCGGAGCAGCTGCTCGCGCCGGGGTCGTGGTGGCACTACTCGAATCTCGCCTACGCCCTGCTCGGCGAGGTCGTCGCACGGAAGACGGGCCGCAGCTGGGAGGACGCGCTGCACGAGCGGGTACTCGAGCCGCTCGGGCTCACTCGGACGACGCCCGTCGCCGACGAGCCCGCGGCGCTCGGCTACTACGTGGAGCCCTACAGCGACGCAGTCCGGCTCGAGCCCGAGCCGGATCTCGGCGGCTCGGGCGCGCTCGGGAAGCTCTGGTCGACCGTCCGCGACCTCGCGACGTGGGGCTCGTTCCTCGTCACCGGCGACGACCGCGTGCTCTCCGCCGCCACCCTCGAGGAGATGTCGCACGTCCGCGCGATGGTCGATCACGAGCGGTGGGCGCTCGCGTGGGGCACGGGGCTCGAGCTCTATCGCTCCGGCGAGCACGTCTTCGTCGGGCACGGCGGTGCGATGCCCGGCCACCTCGCCGGGCTCGTCGTCAATCGCAAGACCGGAATCGGCGCCGCGGTGCTGATGAACACGAGCGCGGGCGGTCGCCCGGAGGCATTGGCGCTCGACCTTGCGAAGGCGGCGATCGAAGCGCTGCCCGCCGAGCCGGACGGGTGGCGGCCGGGCGAGACCGCTCCGGCCGACGTGGAGCCCCTGCTCGGCCGCTGGTGGAGCGAGGGCTCCGAGCTCGTCTTCTCGTGGCGGGACGGCCGGCTCGAGGCGCGGCTCGTGGACGGCCCGCCCGGCCGCGAGACGTCGTACCTCGAGCAGCTCGACGCCGACAGGTGGCGGTGCGTCGAGGGACGCGAGCGCGGCGAGATTCTGCGTGTGGTGCGGGGCGAGGACGCCGGGGTGGAGAAGATGTACTTCGCGACGTACCCGCTGCGTCGCGAGCCGTCCACCTTCTAATCGGGTGAACCGAAGGGTCGAGGCGGCGAAGCCGCCTCCTTCAGGGATCGTGCGCCGGCCAGACTAGGTCGGTCGGTCCCCCACCAGGTAGAAGGCGGTCGCGACGCCAACGTACGCGGCGACCAGGATCGCGCCCTTCAAGCGGCTCGAGTGCCCGTCCGCGAGCAGGATTGTCGCGATCACGACCGAGAAGGCGAGCGCGGCGATCTCGACGACGCGGAACGAGAGCGCGAGTGGGTCGATCAGCCACGAGAGCAGCGCGACGGCGGGGATCAGGAAGACGGCGACCTGCGCGCTCGAGGCGAGCGCGATCTCGGCGGCCAGCTTGATCTTGCCCCGCGCCGCGACGACGACGGCGCCGCCGTGCTCCGCCGCATTGCCGACGATGGCGACGATCACGGCGGCGACGAAGAACTCGGTCAGGCCGACCTCTTCCGCGAAGGTGTCGAGCGCCGCGACGAGGATCTCGGCGACGAGCGCGGTGATCACGGTGGCCGCTCCCAGCACGACCAGCGCGAAGCGAAGCGACCAGCCGGTGATCTCCTCATCGCTCGCGATGTGCAGCGCGGCATGGCGGCGGAGGGAGTACCACGTGAGGATGACGTAGGCGACGAGGAGCGCGATCGAGACCGGGATCGAGAGCACGGCGAGCGAGTGCCGATCGGGGTCTCCCTCCCAGCTGGGGATCGAGGGGATCAGCAGCAGCAGCGTCGCGACGGCCACGAGCCCGAGTGCGAGGAAGCTCGACGGGCGGTCGATCTCGCCCCGGCCGCCGAAGAGGAGCGAGAAGCCGAGCACGAGCAGCAGGTTTCCGATTACCGAGCCCGTGAGCGAGCCGCGTACGACCTCTGTCAGCCCGGCGTTCACGGCGAGGAGGGCGATGATCAGCTCGGGCGCGTTGCCGAACGTGGCGTTCAGGAAGCCGCCGATCCCGGGGCCGGTGTGCTCGGCCGCATGCTCCGTCGCCTCGCCGATCAGCCACGCGAGCGGGATCAGGGCCGTTGCGGCGAGGGCGAACTCGACCGTCTCGGGCGGGTGGAAGACGTAGTGGACCAGGATCACCACTGGCGCAAGTGCAACCGAGCCGAAGAGGATCCGCCTGACCACGCGCCAACCCTAGCTATGCCGCGTCGGCGACCAGCCGGTTCCGTTTCGGCCCGGCCGTGCCTGAAAATGCCGCAAATGTCAAGTCTTGCGGCGCCGCGCAGGGGTACGCACAATCCAGGGGTGGACGAGCCTGCACAGGCACCCGTCGAGCTTCCGCTTCGGCCCCAGGACGAGGTCGAGTGCCGCCGGTGCGAGGTGCACTGCGACAAGGTCGTCTACCCCGGGGCCTGTGTCGAGCGTGCTTGCCCCTTCGTCTATGCCTACGAGGCCTGGGGCCACACCTACATGGGCTGCATGCAGAAGGTGTACGAGGTCGAGATCGACCTCGACCTGCTGCGCGCGGCCGAGTCGCGCGAGGACGGCTTCGGCGCGGTGAAGGCCATGCGTCCGCCGCTGCCGATGTGCCGGACCGAGGTGGCCAGCTGCTACGAGGGCCGCCGCGACGAGCTCGGCTGCCGCAACCCCGAGTTCTTCGAGGTTCCGCGCGGGCGCCCGAGTTTCCGGGTCTTCGCGCAGATCGCCCCGAACGCCTAGACGGGGACTCGCGACAAACCGCTCAAGTCGGCGGTCGGACGGGCCGAAGACGCCCGCATGGGTACTCGCTCACGGTTCGAGCTCGTCGGACTCGCGCTGTTCGGGCTCGCGCTCCTGGGCGCAGCCGCCCTCGTCGTCAGCCTCGTCGTCGGCTTCGGGCCGACCCTCGACGGGCTCGCCGATCGCTGGCTCGGTCCATTCGTACCGTTGCTCGCCGGCGCGTCCATCCTCGTCCGTTGCGTCGGCAAGCCTCGTGAGCGCACGGCCTGGCTGCTGGTCGCGCTCGCTCTGATCCTGTGGGGGACCGGCGATACCTACTACTCGGTCGTGCTGTGGGACGTCGATCCGATGCCCTACCCCTCCGTCGCGGACGGGCTTTGGCTCGCCTTCTATCCCTGCGCCGTGGCCGCGCTCCTCGTGCTCGTCCGCAGTCGCCGCGGAGGCGTGGGGTCACGCGTCTCGTGGCTCGACGGCGCCATCGGCGGCCTCGGCATCGCTGCGGCAGCCGCCGCGGCCGTCTTCGCGCCCATCGTCGAAGCCACCGGCGGCTCCGCGCTCGTCGTGGCGACGAACCTCGCCTATCCACTCGGAGATCTGCTGCTCGTCGCTCTCGTCGTCGGACTCGTCTGCCCGACGGCCGCGCGGATCGACCACACGTGGGCGGCACTCGCTCTCGGGTTCGTCCTCTTCGGGGTCGCGGACAGCGTCTACCTGTTCCAGATCGCCGAGGAGACGTACATGGTCGGGACGGTCCTCGACGCCGGCTGGGTGCTCGGCGCAGCGGTGCTCGCCTCCGCGGCCTGGCTGCCGGAGACGACCCACCAGAGCGAAGCGCGCGGCTGGAGTGCCTTCGCCCTCCCGGGCGTGTTCGGCGTGCTCGGGCTCGGAGTGCTGGTCTACGACCACTTCAGCAGCGTGCATTTGCTCGCCCTGGTGCTCGCGGCGGGCTGTCTCCTCGCCGTGCTCGCGCGCATGACCCTCGTCTTCCGCGAGAACCTCCACATGCTCGCGGCGAGCCGCGAGGAAGCGACCACCGACTCGCTGACCGGGCTCGGGAACCGCCGCAAGCTGCTCGCGCACCTGGAGCAGGTCGGCGCACCCAGCACGCTCGTCCTCCTGGACCTCGACGGGTTCAAGGCCTACAACGACACCTACGGTCACGTCGCGGGCGATGCCCTGCTCGACCGGCTGGGGCGGTCGCTTTCCGCTTCCCTCGCCGAGGATGCAGCCGCCTACCGCATGGGCGGCGACGAGTTCTGCGTCCTCGCCCGTGGCATCGGCGATGCCTCCGCGGTGGCGCTGGCCGCATCGCTCGCCCTGCGCGAGCAGGGAGACGGCTTCGAGATCACGAGCTCGTACGGCGTCGTGACGCTTCCTCAGGAGGCCTCCGACGCCAGCGCAGCTCTGCGGCTCGCCGACGCGCGCATGTACGCACAGAAGCAACGGCGCCGGGCCTCGGCCGGCAGTCAGAGCAAGGACGTCTTGATCCGTGCGCTCGCCGAGCGAAATCCTCTGCTCGTCGACCACATCGCCGACGTCGCCGACCTCGCCGTCGACGTCGGCCGCCGTCTCGGCCTCACCGAGCACGATCTCGAGCAGCTGCGCAACGTGGCCGAGCTGCACGACGTGGGCAAAGTCGCGATCCCGGACGCGATCCTGCTCAAGCAGGGCCCGCTGAACAACGAGGAGTGGGCGTTCGTCCGCCAGCACCCGGTGATCGGAGAGCGGATCGTCGGTGCGGCTCCCGACCTGTCCGGCGTCGCGCGAACGGTGCGGTTCACGCACGAGCGCTTCGACGGCCTCGGTTACCCCGATGGGATCCGTGGCTTCGAGATTCCACTCGCAGCCCGAATCGTCGCCGTCTGCGACGCGGTCTCGGCGATGGTGTCCGACCGCCCCTACCGCGACGCGGTGGATCTCCCGCAGGCGCTCGCGGAGCTCGACCGCTGCGCCGGCACGCAGTTCGACCCGGATGTCGTCGCCGCCGCCCGGGCCGCGCTCACCGGCGCGATCGCGGCCGCGGCTTAGCCTTAGTCGACCAGCGAGCGTGCAGCTCGCGCACCTTGCGCACCTCGGCGGCGTCCGGCCCGTGGTTGTCGGGGCCTGGCACTTCCATCACTGCGGGCAGAGCCTGCAAGGACGGATGCGAGAGAAAGACGCCAAGACCCTCGCCCATCTCTCCCTCGAGCACGTTCGCGTGGCGGTCGCGATTCGATCCGCATGGCGCCGCCGAGTCGTTCACGTGCAGCGCACGCAGGCGCTCCAGCCCGATGCGCTGGTCGACCTCGGCGATGGCGTGGTCGAGCACCGCCTCGATCGGTCACGTCGATCCCCGACGCGTACAGGTGGCAGGAATCGAGGCAGACCCCGAGCCGGGGATGCTCGTCGAGCGCGTCGACGAGCGCGGCGATCTCGTCGAGTGATCGCCCGATCGTGCCTCCCGCGCCGGCCGAGTTCTCGAGCAGGAGCCAGGTCGTGTCAGAGCACTCCTCGAGCACGAGCCGCAGGGCCGGGACGGCCCGCTCGAGCCCGGCGTCGAAGCCGGAGCCCAGGTGCGAGCCCACGTGGACGACGACTCCGTCCGCTTCGATCGCGCACGCGGAGCGCATCGTCGAGCGCATCGTCTCGATGCTCTTGCGGTAGATCTCGTCGTCGGGGGCGGCGAGGTTGACGAGATAGAGGGCGTGGACGAGCACCGTGTCGAGGCCGAGCTCGGCCCGCCGCTCGCGAAAGCGGGCCAGGTCCTCCTCGGCATGCTCGGGGAAGCGCCACATGCGCGGGCTCTGGGCAAAGAGCTGCATCGCGTCGGCGCCCATCTCGACCGCCTTGTCCAGCGACCCCTTGATCCCGCCCGAGCAGTGGCCGCCGAAGAGCACCTCGCTAGGCTAGCCGGATGTCCGTTCGCGTTCGCATGGCACCGAGCCCCACCGGGGCACTGCACGTCGGGGGCGTTCGCACCGCACTCTTCAACTGGCTCTTCGCCCGCCACCACGGCGGCGAGTTCCTCGTCCGCATCGAGAACACCGACACGAGCCGCGAGGTCCAGGGCGCCGTGGAGCACGCGCTCGACTCGCTCGCGTGGCTGGGGCTCGACTGGGATCGCCCGCCCACCTTCCAGCTCGACCGGATCGAGGACTGCGCGGCGCTTGCCCGGCGGCTCGTGGACGAGGGCAAGGCCTACGAGGACGACGGCGCGATCAGGTACCGGATGCCCGACGAGGGCGTGACGGCCTGGGACGACGTCGTCAAGGGCCGGATCGAGTTCCCGAACGAGCAGCTGGAGGATCTCGTGCTCGTCCGCTCCGACGGCCGCCCGACGTACAACTTCGCCTCGCCGATGGAGGACGTCTGGGACGGGATCACGCACGTCATCCGCGGTGACGACCACATCTCGAACACGCCGAAGCAGATCAACCTGATCCGCGCGATCGGCGCCGACCTGCCCGTCTACGCGCACGTCCCGAACGTGCTCGCAACCGACGGGAAGAAGCTGTCGAAGCGCCACGGCGCGACGGGCGTGGACGAGCTGCGCGCCGCGGGCTACATCGCCCCGGCGCTGCTCAACTTCCTGGCTCTACTGGGTTGGGCACCGGACGGGGAGACGACGCTGATGTCTCGCGAAGAGCTCGTCTCGCGCTTCGACCTCGACCGCGTGATCAAGAGCCCCGCCGCCTTCGACTACGAGAAGCTCGACTGGATGAACGGCGTCTACCTCCGTTCGCTTCCGGCCGACCAGTACGCCGACGCGCTCGTCGCCTACCTGCGCGAGACCGGAAGCGACTGGCCGGAGAAGCGCATTCGCGAGGCCGCGCCGCTCGTCCAGGAGAAGATCGGCACGCTCGGCGAGTTCTCGAGCTTCGCCGGCTTTCTCTTCGGCGACGTCGACCCGGCTCCCGAGCTGCTCGACGGCGGCGTGCTGGCGGCGACGGCAGAAGCACTCGAGGCGGTCGAGCCATTCGAGCCGGACGCGATCGAGCTGGCGCTGAAGTCGGTGTGCGAGCGGCTTCAGCTGAAGCCGAGGCATGCGTTTGCGCCGATCAGGGTTGCGGTGACCGGGTCGAAGATCTCGCCCGGCCTGTACGAGAGCCTGGCACTCCTGGGCCGCGAGGAGGCGCTCGCGCGGATCCGGCGCGCGGCTACGAGGGCGGAGGGCGCAGCCGCTTAGGCGGGCCGAGTGGGTCGAGCGCCCGCTGGAACTCGAGCCACGCACGGCGGCGGTAGCTCGGAGTCGGCGTCGGAAGCTCGGGCAGAGGCTCGCGCCGACGCTCGAAGCTGCAGGCGCGCTGATCTTGGGGGCGTGTTTTTCCCACTTACAGAGAGGAACGGCTGGATCGGGCAACCCGTTACGGGCGGGGGCGGTGCGAGGCGACTGCCGAGGCCGCGACGAGCGCGAACCCGGCTGCCCACAGCGGCCACAGATCCGCCAGCGCGCCGCCGAGCACCCCGGCGACTGCGAGGGCGAGGAGGATGACCGGCAGGTACGCCGGACGCAGCTCATCCAGAGGCTCGGCCCCGGCGCCGGTGCCGTCCGCCCGGCGCAGGGCGAGGCGGACGCCGAACAGCGCGACCCGCCACTCCCACACGAGCGCGGCGGCGCATTCACTGCTCTCCGCGAGCGCAGCTGCGACGTAGGCCGTCTCCTCGCGGGCGAGCGCCAGGGCGGCTCCGAGCTCTGCGCGCTCGTCCTCGGCGTCCGTCGCCTGCGGGAGGTCGAGCGCCCGCTCGGCTGCCACGTGGAGTGCGTACTGGAGTGCCGGCAGCTCGTCGGCGTGCGCCGCGAGCGACCAGGGGTCGGCGGCCAGCTCGTCGAGGGCGTGGAGCGCCGGACGGAGGTCGCGGCGGACGTGCTCCAGGGCGCTCGCGTAGGTCTGCGTAGCACGCGATCCGACGGCCGGCTTCACTGTGCGACCCTCACCACGTCCGAGTCTAGCGCCGTCCTCGTCTAAACTCGCCGCGTCCAGATGGAAGCGCAGCAACGAACGGTCCTCGTCGTCGACGACGAGCCGTCGCTCCGATTGCTCTGTCGAGTGAACCTCGAGCTCGAGGGCTACCGGGTGCTGGAGGCCGCGACGGTCGAGCTCGCGCGCGGGCAGCTCGCGGCGGAGTCGATCGACGTGGTCCTCCTGGACGTGCATGTCGGCATCGACAGCGGGCTCGACCTGCTGGACGAGATCGAGGCGCTCGAGCTCCCCGTGCGGGTGGTCGTGCTGTCGGGGACCAGCGAGATCTCCGCCGAGCTCCGGCAGCGTGTGGACGGGGTGCTCGGGAAGCCTTTCGCGCTGCCCGAGCTCTCGGCAGCCGTCGGCGGCAAAGGGTCGGATAGAGTCTCCGGCGCGTGAGCGTCGCGGCCGTTCGGACACCTGCGGAGTACGAGGAGCGCTTGGCGCGCTACCTCTTCGAGCGCTCCGAAGAGGGCCGCGCTGTGCGCGTCGGCGAGAAGGAGACCTCGGAGCAGGCGGCGATCGTCGAGCGCTACCGCGACCTCTTCACGAAGCCGCAGCTCGAGGGTCTGCGCGACGCCGAGGTCTCTGCGCCCGACGCGGAGCGCGAGCTCCTGTACCGCCTCCGCAAGACCTGTGAGGCCGGGATCCTCGCGGCCGAGCTCGCCGGCCAGGAGGACGAGCTCGAGAACAAGATCCTCGCGGCGCGTGTCCCCTGGCGGGGTGAGGAGCTGCCGCTGCGGACGGCCCAGGCGAAGCTCGCCGTCCTGCCGGAGTACCGCGAGCGAGACGAGCTGGGAGCGCTCTACAACGATGAGAACGCGACCTTCAACGGCGAGCGGCTGGAGCTGCTGACCGCTTCGGACGCGCTCGAGGCAGAGCTCTCCGGGATCGCCGGCGCCGTCGAGCGGAACTCCGAGGAGAAGGGCATCTCGCTCGTCGAGCTCGAGCGGGCACTCGACGCGGCGAGCCGTGCGTCGACCGGCGCGTACGAGCGGTTGCGGGAACGCTGGTTCGAGAAGCTCCTTGGCCCCGACCGCGAGCAGATTCCGACCTCGAACCACACGAGCTATCTGCGCCGGCTCTCGCCGCTCGAGGCGACCTATACGAAGGAGCGCTCCGTGCCGGTGTGCGCGGAGACGCTGCGGCTGCTCGGCTTCGACATCGAGCAGGAGCGGGGGATCCGGCTCGACCTGGACGACCGTCCGCAGAAGTCGCCGCGCGCCTGCGTGATCGCCTCCGACCCGCCCAACGTGGTCCACCTGATCACGCGGGCGCAGGGCGGGCTGCACGACTATGGCGCCTTCCTGCACGAGGCCGGCCACGCGCTCCACTACGCGGGCTGCGATCCCGAGCTGCCCTACACGTTCCGCAAGCTCTCGCGCGACCACGCGCTGACGGAGATCTACTCGTACATCCTCGAGGCGATCTCGCGCGAGCCGGGCTGGCATGCAGAGCATTTCGGCCTCACCGACGCGCAAGCCGAGGAGAATGCCGAGGCGACGACCTTCCTCGAAGCGCTGCTCTTCCGGCGCTATGCCGCGAAGCTGCAGTTCGAGCTCGAGTTCTGGCCGCGCTTCCCGGAGGACGGCGGCACCAGCGGGGGCTACTCGGAACGTCTGACCGCAGCAACGGGCATCCACTATCCGAGCGAGAACTTCCTCACCGACATGGACGCCGGCTTCTACTCGGCCGACTACCTGCGGGCCTGGATCCGCACAGCTCAACTGCGCGAGCACCTGATCGCCGACGTCGGTGAGGACTGGTGGCGGCGGCCGGAGACGGGTGAGCGCCTGCGCGCGCTCTTCCGCGAGGGCACGCGCCCGACGAGCGAGGAGATCGCCGGGCGGATCGGCTACGAGCCGCTCGACACCGGGCCGCTCGTGAAAGAGCTCGGCGGCTGAGCGTCCCAGCGCAGGCGTAGCGCGGAGAGGCCGCGGGCGAAGAAGATCGGGTCGTAGGCAAGCGGACCGTCGTCGGCGCGCCGGAGGTTGGGGAGCCGCTCGAGCAGGAGCGGCAGCGCGATCGACAGCTCGAGCCGGGCCAGCGGCGCGCCGATGCAGAAATGGATGCCCTTACCGAACGCGAGGTGCTTGCCGACGTCGGGGCGGCGTGGGTCGTAGCGATCTGCGGCCGTGAAGACCGCCTCGTCGCGGTTGGCGGAGCCGAAGTGCACCATCAGCCGCGCTCCCTGCGGGAGCAGCACTCCGCCGAGCTCGACGTCGCGTGTCGCTTCGCGGAACAGTCCCTGCGCCGGCGATTCGAGCCGCAGGATCTCCTCGATCGCGGGCGCGACGAGGTCGGGATCGGCCCGCGCGTCGTCGAGGGCGCCCTGCTCTCGGAGCAGCAGCACGAGTGCGCTGCCGATCGCACGCGTCACCGTCACGTGGCCGGCGACGAGCAGGTCGAGCGGCACGCCCGCGAGCTCGACGATCGAGATCGGGTCGTCTTCCTCCGCGACCGCGGCGAGCAGCGCGCTCATGAGGTCGTCCCGGGGCTCGCGCGCCCGCTCCTCCATCGCCGCGACGAAGTAGCGCTGCAGTGCGACGGTGCCCTCCGCCGCGGCGACTTGCTCCTCCACCGATCCGGTTGCGCCGTAGAGGCTGAGCCAGTCGCGGCTGCGCTCGTGCAGCCAGTGGAGATCCTCCTGCGGGACGCCGATCAGCTCACCCATCACGCGCAGCGGCAGCGGCCAGGCGAAGCGCTCGACGATGTCAGCCTCGCCGTGGGCCGCGAAGCCGTCGAGCAACTCCTGCGCGACCGCCTCGATCAGGGGCGCCAGCTCGGCGACGCGGCGCGGCGTGAACGCCTTCGTGATCGGCCGGCGGATGCGGCCGTGGAGCGGCGGGTCCGAGTCGACGATGATCGGCATCTGTGGCCAGCCCTCGTCGAGCACGGCGCGCACCTCGGGCAGGGGCTCGCGCGGCGAGGAGCGCAGCGCGTTCCGCGAGGAGAACGTTCCATCGTCCTTCAAGACTGCAAGCACGTCGTCGTGACGCGTCACGACCCAGAGGTCGTACGCCGGGGCGTAGAAGACGGGCGCGTCGCGCCGCGCCTCGGCATACACCGGGAACGGATCGGCGCGCTGAGCCGGATCGAGCGGGTCGAAGGGGATCTCACGCAAGGCTCGCACCCACGATCAGCTTTGCCACGGCCGCCATGTCCTCGCGGGCGTGCCCGGCCGCCGCTGCCTCGTCGAACCGCTCGCGCGTCCGCTCTGTGAGCGGCAGCTCGAGTCCATGCTCCGCGGCGGCGGCTGCGATGAGCGCGAGATCCTTGGTCGCGAGCTCGACCGTTGCCCGCGGCGCGAAGTCGCGGTCGAGGATCAGCCGGCCGCGCGCGCTGTAGATCGGAGAGCGCACGCCGGTTCCTTCGGCCAGGACGGCGAGCACGCGCTCCGGATCGACCCCCTGGGCCTTCGCGAGCGCGAGCGACTCGCCGATCAGCTCGACCATCGGGAAGACGAGCACGTTCAGTGCGAGCTTCAAGGCGGCCGCCGACGGCGGCGAGCCGGCCTGGTGGATCCCGGAGCAGAGCCGGCCGAGGAGCTCCCGCAGGTCGGCCTCGTCTTCCTCGGCGCCGCCGCAGACCGCATAGAGCGCCCCCTGCTCGACCTCGGGGACCGAGCCGAAGAAGGGCGCCACCGCCGCGCGCCCGCCCGCCGCGTTGACCGCGGCTTCGAACCGCCCGGCCGCCGCCACGCTCGTCGTCGCGAAGTCGACCACGAGCGTGCCGGGCGCGAGGGCGGGGAGGAGGCGCTCGAGTACCTCGGCGACGGCCTCCTCGTCCAGCAGGAAGAGGAGCACGGCCTCGGCTCCGGCGACCGCGCCGGCGGGTGTCTCGGCGACGCCGATTCCGCGGCGCCGGAGAGCTGCCGCGGTCGCCGCGGTCCGATTCCAGACGGTGACGTCGTCTCCGGCGGCGGCGAGCCGGCAAGCAGCAGGCGCCCCGATCAGCCCCGTGCCGAGCAGAGCGAGCTTTCTTGACATGTCACCGGAGACGTTCCAAGATCGAGGCCGGGAATGCAAGTCGGCTCTCGCCGAACCGTCGTCCAGGACGTTCCGATGTCGCGGTCTTCCCCTCAGCGTGCTCGCCGCGCTCGGCTCGTCCCGTGGGCTCAGCACGAGCAGGACTAACCGAACCTCCCGCTGGGCGTCAGAGCCTTGACACGGGCGTCCGAACTGTGCATTGCTACACCTGAATCAGGTCTCAGGTTCGGAGGCCGATAACCCTTTCAGGAGGTCAAGGAGAGATGCAGCGAAAGCGATGGCACGGGATCGTCGTGCTGGCAACCGGTGTCGCGGCGCTTGCAGGGCTCGCAGGCGGCGCCCAGGCGAAGCCGACGGCGGGCACGGGCACCACGGCGGCCGCGCCCTACAAGATCGGCATCGTCTACTCGCGGACGGGGCTGCTCGCGGCCTACGGGGCCGAGTACATCCAAGGCCTGCGCTACGGGCTCGCCTACGCGACGCAGGGCAAGCTGGCCGTGAACGGCCGCAAGATCGAGCTCACGATCGTCGACGACGGCACGGATCCGGTCAAGGCCGTCGCCGCCGGCAAGGACCTGATCGGCAAGGGCTACAAGATCCTCGCCGGCAGCGTCTCCTCGGGCGTCGCGCTGCAGATGGCACCGCTCGCCGAGCAGAACAAGGTGCTGTTCATCTCCGGCCCAGCTGCGACCGACGCGGTCACAGGCATCAACAAGTACACGTTCCGGTCCGGCCGCCAGACCTACCAGGACGTGAAGACCGCGGCCACGTTCCTGCGTGGCATCGGCAAGAAGGTGACGGTGTTCGCGCAGGACTCGGCGTTCGGCGCGGGCAACTACGCCGCCGTCAACTCGATCGTCGGTTCCCAGGGGCACAACGTCGGCCGGATGCTCGTGCCGCTCTCGGCGCAGGACTTCACGCCGTTCGCACAGCAGGTCAAGCAGGCGAATCCCGACCTGCTCTTCGTCGCCTGGGCAGGCGCGACCGCACCCGCAATGTGGCGTGCGCTCGAGCAGCAGGGCGTCTTCGGCGTCTCGAACAAGATCACCACCGGGCTCGCGGAGCGCGCGACGTGGTCGACCTTCGGCGACGTTGCGGCGAAGATCGACTTCCTCTCGCACTACGTGTCCACGGCGCCGAAGAACAAGGTGAACGACTTCCTCGTCAGGTCGATGCGCAAGCGCGGCCAGGTGCCGGATCTGTTCACGCCGGACGGCTTCGTCGCCGGACAGATGATCGTGCGCGCGCTCGAGGGCGCCAAGGGCGACAACGTCGACCGCATGATCGCAGCGCTCGAGGGCTGGAACTTCGTCGGCCCGAAGGGACAGCAGTCGATCCGTGCCTCCGACCACGCGATGATCCAGCCGATGTTCCAGGTGAAGCTCCAGAAGGCCGCGAACGGGAAGTGGCAGCCCAGAGTGGTCTCGAGGATCAAGGGGCAGTTCGTCGCCCCGCCGGCACCGCGGTAGCCGGCTGACCACAGGCACAGGATCGTGGCCACCTCCGCTCCGATCCTCGCCACGCGCAACCTCGGGCTCGACATCGGCGGCGCCAAGATCGTCGCCGATGTCTCGCTCGCGGTCCGCGCGGGCGAGTTCGTCGGCATCATCGGCCCGAACGGCGCCGGCAAGACGACGCTGTTCAACCTGCTTTCGGGGCTCGCGCGCCCGACGGCGGGCAGCATCGAGCTGTCGGGCCGGGACGTCACCGGCGACGCGCCGTTCCGTCGCGCGCGCGCCGGCCTCGGCCGGACCTTCCAGGTCTCGAGCGTCTTCCCGCTCCTGACCGTGCTCGAGAACGTCCGGCTCGCCGCGGACGCCGCGCTCGGCGGGACGATGCGGATCTGGCGGCGCGCCGCGGGCGTGGGCGTCGAGCGGGCGACAGCCGCCCTCGACCGCGTCGGGCTCGGCGATCGAGGCGTCTGGCCTGCTGGGCTGCTCTCCCACGGCGACAAGCGCAAGCTCGAGCTCGCGATGCTGCTTTCGGCCGACCCGCGCGTGATCCTCCTCGACGAGCCAATGGCCGGCGTCTCCGTCGAGGACGTCGCGGATCTCGTCGAGCTGATCCGCTCCGTGCACGCAGAGGGCGCCACCGTGTTGATGGTGGAGCACCGGATGGAGGTCGTCGTGGGCCTCGCCGAGCGAATCGCGGTCATGCACCACGGGGCGCTGCTCGCCTTCGACGAGCCCGACAAGGTGATGGCGAACGAGACCGTGCAGACCGCCTACCTCGGAGAGCCGCTGTGAGCACGCCGGCGAGCCTGATCCGCATCGACGACTTGCACGTCTACCTGGGCGAGTCGCACGTCCTCCAAGGCGTCTCGTTCGACGTGCCCGAGGGCGGCGTCACCGCGGTCCTGGGGCGCAACGGCGTCGGCAAGACGACGACCCTGCGCGCGATGATGGGCCTGGTTCCACGCCGCGGCAGCGTCACACTCGCCGGCGAGGAGACGACGCGACTCGCGACGCACCAGATCGTGCGCCGCGGAATCGGCTACGTGCCCGAGGACCGGGACGTCTTCGCCGGACTCACCGTGGACGAGAACCTCCGTCTTGCCGAGCGGAACGGCTCGCCACGCTACGAGCTGGTCTACGAGCTCTTTCCGGAGCTCCGTTCGCGCGGCGGCCAGCGAGCCGGCACGCTCTCCGGCGGTCAGCAGCAAATGGTCGCGATCGCCCGCGCGCTCCTGAACGACAATCCGGTGCTGCTCGTCGACGAGCCGACGAAGGGGCTCGCGCCCCTCCTCGTGACGGAGGTCGCGGCCGCTCTGGAGCGCGCCGCGGAGCTCGCCACGGTACTGCTCGTGGAGCAGAACCTGGCCGTGGTCGAGCGGGTCGCGCAGCAGGTCGTCGTGCTCGACGGTGGTCGCGTCGTCCATACAGGTCCGGCGGCAGAGCTCCTGCGCGACCGCGCGAGGATCCAGTCGCTGCTCGGCGTCAGCGGAGGCGGTCATTAGCACCTTCGTCCTGCTGACGATCACCGGGTTGGGGCTCGGGGCGATGTACTTCCTGATCGCCTCCGGGTTGTCGCTGATCTACGGCCTCATGGGCGTGCTCAACTTCGCGCACGGCGCCTTTCTCACGGTGGGCGCCTATGCGACGTGGTGGACGTCGACGCACGTCGGCGGCGGGCCGGGCACGAAGCTGCTCGTCGGCGCGCTGGCCGGCGTCGCGGTCGGCGGAATCATCGCCGTCCTCGTCGAGCTCGTCCTGATTCGCCCGCTCTACCGCCGCCCGGTGGAGCAGGTGCTCGTCACCGTCGGACTCGCACTTGCGCTGACCGCCCTCGTCGAGGCGATCTGGGGCTTCGACGCCCGCCCCTTCCCGGTGCCCCCCTGGCTGATCGACACGACGACGGTGCTCGGCGCCAACATTCCGAACGACCGTTTCCTGGAGATCGGGGTCGCCGCTGCGGTGCTCGTCGGGCTGACCCTGTTCCTGCGCTACACCCGCTACGGGCTGATCATCCGCGCAGGCGTCGAGAACCGCGCGATGGTGACCGCGCTCGGTATCGACGTGCGCCGGGCGTTCACGCTCGTCTTCGCGCTCGGCGGGATGGCCGCGGCGCTCGCCGGGGTCCTCTCGGGCGTCTACTACGGCGTCGTCGACCCGAGCCGCGGCACCTCGCTCCTGATCTTCGCGTTCATCGTCGTCGTGATCGGCGGCTTCGGGTCGATCGGCGGCACGGCCGTCGCCGCGGTCGTCGTCGGCCTGATCCAGCAGTACGCCAACTATTACGCCTCGAGCGGGCTCGGCGATCTGGCCGTCGTGCTGTTGCTCGCGATCGTGCTCCTGCTGCGCCCCGAGGGCCTCTCGCCGAAGGTGGCGCACTGATGTCAGGGCGGATCGGGCGGGTCCTGCGCCTCGGTGTCCCGGTCGTGCTGGTCGCCGTGCTCGCGCTCGTCCCGACGCTGTCGCTCGACCTCCCGATCGTCTTCGGCGGCCCGCTCGACAGCCCGGGGACGCTGGGCCTGCTGGCCCTCTGCCTCGTCTTCGCCGGCGTGGCGCTCACGTATGACCTCCTCTTCGGCTTCACCGGCCTGCTCTCGTTCGGTCACGCGCTCTACTTCGCGATCGGCGTCTACGTGATGGCGATCGCCCTGACGAAGTGGGAGCTCCCGCTCTGGCAGGCATTCGCGCTCACCGCGGCGGTGGGAATCGGCGTACCACTCGTGCTCGGCGCGATCAGCCTGCGGGTGAGCGGGATCGCCTTCGCGATGGTGACGCTCGCGTTCGCGCAGGCGGGTCAGGTGCTCGTGCAGAAGAACCCCGATCAGCTGACGGGCGGCGAGGAGGGCCTCGGCTTGAACTACGAGGCGCTGCCCGACTTCTTCGTCGGCGTCCTGAACGCGAAGTACCTCTACTGGCTGGCGCTCGGCTACGCCGCGCTCGTCTTCGTCGTCGTCCGCTTCGCGGTCTCCTCGTCGCCCGGGCACGTCTTCCAGGCGATCCGCGAGAACGAGCAGCGCGTCGAGGTGATCGGGCTGCGGCCGTTCGGCTTCAAGCTGATCGCCTTCGTGCTCGCGTCGTTCCTCGCCACCCTGGGCGGGATCGTGTGGTTGATCGTGCTCGGCACCGGGGCGAGCCCGCAGGTGACGACGGCGAGCTTCACGCTGACGTTGCTCGTGATGGTCGTGATCGGCGGCGCGGGAACGCGCTACGGCGCCCTGCTCGGCGGCTTCCTCTACACGCTGCTCGACCAGCGCCTCGGTGCGCTCGCCGGCTCGACGGAGGTGCAAGGGTTGCCGAACGTGATCCGCACCCCACTTTCGGAACCGCTCTTCATCCTGGGCACGTTCTTCATCCTGCTCGTCTTCTTCGTGCCGGGCGGTCTCGCGAGCATCGGCCGTCGCATGCGTCTGCTGCGGCGAAGCGCGGGGCTGGAGGGAGCGCGATGAAGATCGCCTGGGAGCGCCACGGGAGCGGCCCGCCGCTGCTGCTGATCCACGGGCTCGGGTATGCCCGTTGGGGCTGGGAGCCCGTCGTGGAGCCGCTCGCACGCTCGTTCGACGTGATCCTCTTCGACAACCGCGGCATCGGCGAGAGCGACGCCCCGCCGGGGTCGTACACGGCCGCTGAGCTGGCGGGGGACGCGATCCAGGTGCTCGACGAGGCCGCCGTCGAGCGTGCCCACGTCGTCGGCACGAGCCTCGGCGGCATGATCGCGCAGGAGCTCGCGCTCGCCTATCCCGAGCGCGTCGACAAGCTTGTGCTCGCCAGCACGACCCCCGGCGGGGCGCAGGCGCTCCCGATGCCTCAGGCGACCGTCGAGCTGATGCAGGCGCGCGCGTCCCTGCGCGAGTTCACCGAAAACGCGCTCGCGCCCGACCCGCGGCCCGACGTGATCGAGCGGATCCTCGTGCACCGCGAGCGGACGGCGCAGCCATTCGAGGCCTGGGCGGCGCAGGCCGCGGCCGGCGCCGCCTTCGACGCGCACTCGAGGCTCGGCTCGCTGGGCATGCCGGTGCTCGTGCAGACGGGCGACGGCGACCTCGTGGTCGACCCTCGCAACAGCGACCTGCTCGTCGAGGCGATCCCGGACGCCCGGCTCTCGGTCTACGAGGGCGCCGGCCACATCTTCATGTGGCAGGAGCCGGAGCGTTTCGTGGCCGAGCTGGAGGCGTTTCTCCGATGACAGCGAGCGAGCTGAACGGTACCGACTTGACTCTGGGCCGCTGGATCCGCGACCGGGCGCGGACGACGCCGGCGCGCGTCGCGATCGACTTCCCCAGCGGCGACTTGAGAGCCGAGACGACCTACGCCGAGCTCGACGACCGCTCGGAGCGGCTCGCGGCCGGCCTGCTCGAGGCAGGGCTGACCCGCGGCGACCGCGTGGCCACGCTCACCGGCACGAGCCCCGAGCACGTCGTCGCCTTCTTCGCTTGCGCGAAAGCGGGCCTCGTGCTCCTGCCGCTGAACTGGCGCCTGGCGCCGGCGGAGCTCGCCTACCAGCTCGAGGACGCGAAGCCCGCCGTGCTGCTCGCCTCCGAGGATCACGCAGCAACGGGCTCCTCTCTCCACGACCGCGTGGCGGGGCTCGAGGACCTAATGGCGGGGAGCGACGATCGCCTCGCCGCCCCCGTAGCGGACGACGACGGGCTGCTGCTCGTCTACACCTCCGGCACGACGGGGCGGCCGAAAGGAGCGCTGCTCACCCACGCGAACTGCTTCTGGACGAATCTCTCCTTCGATCGCGTCGCGGGGCTGGCCGACGACGACGTCGTCCTCTCGGTGCTGCCTCAGTTCCACTGCGGCGGCTGGAACGTGCAACCGCTGCTCGCCTGGTGGAAGGGCGCGCGCGTCGTGCTCGAGCCCTCCTTCGACGCGGCGCGGTCGCTCGAGCTGATCGGAGAGCGGCGAGTCACGACGATGATGGGAGTACCTGCCAACTACCTCTTCATGGCGCGCGAGCCCGGGTTTGCGAGCGCCGATCTCTCGAGCCTCCGGCGGGCGGTTGTCGGGGGCGCTCCGATGCCCGAGGCGCTGCTCGAGACCTGGCACGAGCGCGGGGTCGAGATCGTGCAGGGCTACGGGCTCACGGAGGCCGCGCCGAACGTGCTCTGCCTGCCGCCCGAGGACGCGACTCGCAAGCGCGGCTTTGCCGGGAAGCCCTATCCGCACGTCGACGTCGCGCTCCGCGACCCCGAGAGCGGCCGGCTCGTCGAGGGCGTGGGGGAGGGGGAGCTCGTCGTGCGCGGCCCCAACGTCTTTGCGGGCTACTGGCGCGACCCCCACGCGACGGCCGCTGCGTTCGCCGACGGTTGGCTCCTCACCGGCGACGTCGCGGCGCGCGACGCGGAGGGCTACTACCGCATCGTCGGACGTCTGAAGGACATGGTGATCAGCGGCGGCGAGAACGTCTACCCGGCCGAGCTCGAGAACGTCCTGCACGAGCATCCGGCGGTCGTCGAGGCGGCAGTCGTCGGCGTTCCGGACGAGCGTTGGGGCGAGGCTTGCCTCGCGTTCGTCGTGCTCGCGCTCGGCGAGAGCACCGGCGAGGACGAGCTGCTCGCCTTCTGCCGTGAGCGGCTCGCGCGGTACAAGGTGCCGCGAGAGGTGCGCTTCGTCGACGTGCTCCCGCGCAACTCCCTGAACAAGGTCGCCAAGACCGACCTGTTGGAGCTCGTCCGATGACGAAGGTCTTGACACCACGCGGCGAGCGCACCCGGCGGAAGCTGCTCGAGGCGGCGGAGCGGGTCTTCGCCGAGCTGGGCTACCACGAGGCCTCGATCGTCAAGATCACGGAGGCCGCCGGCGTGGGCCAGGGCACCTTCTACCTCTACTTCACGAGCAAGAAGGTGATCTTCGACGAGGTCGTACTCGACCTGAACGCGCGAGTGCGCCACGCCATGACGGAGGCCTCCGACCGCGGAGACACCCGCGCCGAGCGCGAGCTGCTCGGGTTCGGGGCCTTCTTTCGCTTCACGGCGGAGCATCCGGCGCTCTACCGGATCGTCCGCCAGGCGGAGTTCGTCTCGCCCGAGATCCTTCAGCTTCACTACGAGCGGCTGACCGAGGGCTACGTTCAGGGTCTACGCGCGGCGATGGACGCGGGCGAGGTTGCAGTGGGCGATCCGGAGGTGCTCGCCTGGAGCCTGATGGGGATCGGCGAGCTCGTCGGCATGCGCTGGATCCTCTGGAACGGCAGCACCGAGATGCCCGGGCCGGTCTTCGACGAGCTGGCGCGGATCATCGTGCGTGCGCTCGGGGCGAAGGATCTCGACCCGTGACGATCGGCCTTGCGGCGACCGCCGCGTATCTGCCGGAGGGATGGATGTCAGCGGCCGAGATCGGCGCCGCGAGCGGGATCCCCGAGCAGGTGATCGTGGAGAAGTTCGGCCTGCGGGGCAAGCACATCGCCGGGGCGGACGAGCATGTCAGTGACATGGCCGTCGAGGCGGCGTCACGGCTGCTCGGCCAGCACGACCTCGACCCGGCCGAGGTCGACGTCGTCCTCTACTACGGCTCGATGTGGAAGGACTACCCGGTGTGGCAGGCGGCGCCGTGGATCGCGCATCGGCTCGGCTGCGGCAGCGCTTACGCGCTCGAGTACGCGAACGTCTCGTGCGGGACGCCGGTGGCGCTGCGCCTCGCGCGCAACTTCCTGCTGGCCGAGCCCGACCTGCGCAACGTCCTCCTCGTAGCCGCGTGCCGCGAGTCGTACCTGCTCGACTACGGGAACGAGCGCTCGCGCTTCATGTTCAACTTCGGCGACGGCGCCGTTGCGGGCCTGCTGACGCGCGATGCCCCGCACGAGCTCCTCGGCGCACATGCGGTCACCGACGGCTCGTTCGCGCTCCAGGTGAAGGTGCCGGCGGGCGGGTCGGTCGAGCCCGCTTCGGCGGAGAGCGTCGCGGGCCGCCGCCACTACCTCGACGTCGCCGACCCGGCGCAGATGAAAGGCGGGCTCGACGAGGTGAGCCTGCCGAACTTCGTCGCCGCTGCGCGGGGCGCGCTCGAGCGGTCGGACGCGAGCCTCGAGGACGTGTCCTACGTCTGCGGGATCCACATGAAGCGCTCGATGCACGAGGCGATCCTGGAGGCGCTCGGGGTGAAGCGGGCGGCCTACCTCGACGACACCGGGCATATGAGCGGCGTCGACCCGCTACTCGCGCTCGACCGCGCGTCGCGCACGGGGGAGCTCTCGGAGGGCGACCTGGTCCTACTCCTGGCCGCGGGTACCGGGTACACCTGGGCAGCGTCGGTGATCCGGTGGTGATTCGCGACCTGCTCGGGCAGGAGCTCGTCTCGGGCTGGCGCGAGATCGCCCAGGAGCGCGTCGACCTGTTCGCGGAGGCGACCGACGATCCCCAGTGGATCCACGTCGATCCCGAGCGGGCCGCGCAGGGCCCGTTCGGCACGACGATCGCGCACGGCTTCCTGACGCTGTCGCTCGTCGTGCCGCTCTTCGAGGAGGCGCTCCCGCAGGTCGAGGGCTACGCCCTGACCGTCAACTACGGCCTCAACCGCGTCCGCTTCACCGCACCGGTGCCGGTGGGCAGCCGCATCCGCGGGCGCTTCCGGATCGAGGCGGTGGAGGAGGTCGCGGGCGGCGAGCAGCTGACGGTGTCGGCGACGATCGAGCTCGAGGGCAGCGAGAAGCCGGCCTGTGTCGCGGAAGCGCTGTTCCGCTTCTACAGGAGTGCGGACGGGCCGTAGTCTTCGTCGGCTCGCGCAGGGGGCCGGAGCCGCGCCTAGAACGAGACAGCGGGCGCGCGCCCAGTGCGACCGTTGCCGCCCGAGCATCGCCTCAGCGTGGACGCTCGAGGTCGACGATCGCGTTTGGGAGGGCCGCACTCCCACGGGCGCGCGCCTCCCGACCTACCCGAGAACCCGGCCTACCCGAAAACCTGCCCGCGCGGACGTCCGGACGAGGATCATGATTGGGGGTAGTTGAGGGTGCGCCCCCGGCGGAGGGAATGCGGCACCGGGCCGCCGGGAGCGCCACCCTCAGCACGTCCGTGCCCGCTCGAGAGCGGGTGTCAGATAGCGCGGATGCGCCATAGGCAAGATCGCTCGGGTCTGGAATGCTCCCGCGATGCTGACGTGCGAAGAGTGCGCTTGCAGTTCCGAGACCGGCAAGGGCTGGCTCGCCTATATCGCGGAAGACCCCGAGGACGGCCAAGGGCCGGTGGTCTGCACCTACTGCCCACCGTGCGCCGAGCGCGAGCTCGAAGCGCGTCCTCGCTCGTGGCGCTACCTCTGACGGTTCACCTGACCGCCGCCGTGCGCTGAGCGGACCGTGACGGGTAGGTCGACCGGCGCGCTCGACCCGCACCGAGTTCGCCCCCGGCCGCGTTATCTCACGGATGGCATCGCCGATGCACCGAGGAATCACGAGTTACCTGGAGCCCGGGAGAAGCCGGCGCCGGCGGCTGCCGCGCAAGACGACCTGGCTGCTCGTCGTCGCAGTCATGGCCCTGACGCTGGCGTCGGTCGTGTTCCTCGCTCAGGCAGCCGCGTCTGAATCAGGAGCCGACTGTCCGCACGGTGCGATCAGCGCAATCGGTCCGGTGGACGCACAAGGACGTGGCGACACGGCCCCAGACAGCAGCTGTCTGGGGCCGTAGAACTCCCTGCCTACGTGGTTCTCACCGCCGAGCTGTCGACCAGCTGAGCGCCTCGACAAGGTGAGGCCGTCGCGCATGATGTCGCGCGACGGCCTCGGTCGACGAAAGCCCGTTAGCGGGCGGCGGCGTTGAACTCGGCCGTGCTCTCGCTCCAGCGTGCGGTCAGCGCGTACAGCACGATCACGTTCAGCGCCATCACGGTCAGTGACCAGAGCGGGTACTGACTGTTGCCGAGGAAGCCGAGCTGGGCGATGAAGTTCAGGGACACGACCACGATCGCGAACCACCGCGCCCACCCCTGCGCGCTCAGCAGGCCGAGGCCCGCAAGAACGAGCAGTACGCCCCAGATCAGCATGATCCAGCCCCACGCGGTCAGGTCGACGACGAGGAAGCCAGATGCGGTGACGACGAAATACTCGTCCTCGAACAGAGCGATCAGGCCCTGAAAGAAGTCGATCGAACCGATGATCAGCATCAGAATGCCGGCGAAGCCGATCCAGCCTGCCATGCTCTTGGAGTTCATCCCTACCTCCCTGTGGAACGTCAGAAGCCGGGTCGTGAAGGGGGCTCACGCTGGCTTTGCGTCTGTAGGGCGTCGGATTCGCCATCGCAGTCGCACTCCCTTTGCGGCGTGACTCAGCGAGCAGGCTGGGCTGTGCGCGACGTCGACCTGGCCGAAGGGACGTGGGTTTCCGCGAGAAGGGCAACGAGCACGCGGTCGAGCCGGCTCGTGGGAGCTGCTGGAGATTCGTCGTGCAGCTGTCGAGACCGACGAGGTTTGCTTGCGGGCCACACCGTATCGAGGACTCGGTGCGGAGTTCGAGGCGCCTTCTTCGGGCACCTACGCTTGCACCGTTCGGTTATCGCGACGCCCAAACTTCATCGGGTTGTACGAGTTCGCGATCGATCAGACCGTCTTGGGGAACCACGGCATCGCTTCGGGGAGCCCTAACAACTCCACCTTTGTGGTGCGACTCGGCCCGGGGAGCCATACCTTCTGGGTTCGCCCCTTTAGCGTCACGTTTTGGTTCTACAGCCTCACGGTCTTGCGAATTCCGGAACTCGCTCCGGCCTGAGAACCCGCCGCACCCAGAAGGGTCTAGAGTCAGCTTCACCCCTCTCGAGAAGGAGCCCGTCATGGCGCTCGCAAGAGTCGTGTCCTTTGATGGCGTCAACGCCGAACGCATGGCGGAGATGCAGAGCCGAATGCAGGAGAGCGACCGTCCAGACGACGTGCCGGCGAAGGAGATCATCGTTCTTCACGATCCAGAGGGCGAGAAGTCGGTCGTGATCGTCTTCTTCGAGACCGAGGACGATTACGTGCGTGGGGACGAAGCATTGAGCGCGATGCCGGCGAGCGACACTCCTGGTGAGCGCACGTCGGTCGCGAAGTATCAAGTCGCGTTCCGCATGACCGACTAGCCACCTCGGCTCGCCCGGTCGGGGGACCCCGGACGCCGGCCGCCCCAGGCGACCGTGGAGAGACAGGCCGCCGGGTTACGGTTCTAGTGGTCGCCGACTGGTTCGGCGATGTTCGATCCGTCTGGTGTCTGCCCGTCGTTGCCGCCGCAATGGGAGTAGGGTGTGTTACTGGCCCTGCAGCCAGAACCCCGGCCGAAAGCCCGCAATCTCCCGACGCGCCTCGGCGCGCGAGACGTAGGAGCCTAGGCAAACAGGATTCGACTTGCAGGGCCAGCTTTCGTGAAGACCTGGCCGATCGATGATGGGGAGTGTCGGTTTCAGGGGTTGCCGAACCAGCAGGAGAGCGCTTCTCGCAGCGCGAGCGCGGCGGTGTCGGTGGGTTCGTCGACGGTTGCGGCCCAGGCGAGGTGGGCGTCGGGGCGGATCAGGAGGGCGTCGGCTGGTCGGTGATCGGTTTCGGCGGTGTGGATGTCGATGCGATGCTGCCAGTCTCTGGCGGTCTAGGCCCGGCTGCGCCGGGCCTTCTCTAGTGCCGTACCTCCCGCCTGCGCGAGCGTTCTCGAATGCACCCTGAGCCGGGTAAGCGAAGAGGCCGCTCGTGCGGCCCCTTCGGCTCTGGCGATGGTCGATACGGCGAGCGAATTACTCGATCGGGATCTCGAAGCGAGCGATGATGCCCGGGTCGCCGCCGCTCGCGAGTAGCTCGGGATCGGGATCGCGAGTCGCCACCCATGCATATCCGTGTTCGGGGTAGGCGACGACGTCCGGAAAGCTCCCGGCACTGATCGCGAGGATCTGAGCGGGTTCTTCGGTGGGGTTGCTGAACGTGTGTAGTCCGGCACGTCCCTCGGCGCAGAAGACGAAGTCGCCCGGAGCCAACTCCTCTTCGCCGTGTTGGTTCCGGAAGACGGGTCGACCGCTCAGGACGAAGAACATCTCTTCGGCTCCGAAGTGCATATGGATCCGCATCTCAGGCGCGTCGGGGGCCAGTTCGTACAGCGTTGCTCCCATCCTGGCGTCGTCCGGCCGCCAGAAGATTCGATGCCGAGTCCCGAACTCTTCGTTCTCTCCGTCCCAGGCGTCGGAGAAGAGGTTCTGACGATTCATCGTGGTACCTCCGAGTCGTAGCGGTGGGCGCGCAGCCGCCCGAGTCCCCGCAGTGCGGGGACTCGGCAAACTGCGCCGGAAACGCGCGGCTGCTCGCCGCGCCAAACCGCTACCTCGCCGCCGGATCCATGGCAAGATCATGCCTGCTCGAGAGCGCTGACGACGGCGCAGCGTTCGCGAAGGATTTACCCCGACCAGGTCGCGGACGCCCGTGCCGCTCTATGCGATCAGGGCCTTAGCCTGGGCCAGCGTTCGGGAATGTCCCCTGAGCTGCGCGGATAGTCTGGTCGGAATGCGGAGGGTCCTCGTGACAGGCATGTCGGGCACGGGAAAGTCAACCGCGTTGGTCGAGCTTGCAAAGCGCGGCTTCGAGGTGATCGAGACCGATGACGCACCCTGGAGCGAGTGGTCGGACGCAGACGGTGGGTACGTCTGGCGCGAGGATCTCGTCGCGGAACTTCTGTCTCGCGACGACGGAGCAACGCTCTACGTCTCTGGAACCGTCTCGAATCAGGGCCGCTTCTACCCGCGTTTTGACGCAGTGGTTCTCTTGAGCGCGCCGGTCGACGTGCTCTTACACCGTATCGAGGGCCGAACGACCAACGGCTACGGCAAGGCGGCTGAGGAGCGTGCGCTAATCCTGCGTCACGTTGCGGAGGTTGAGCCGTTGCTACGTGCGACGTGCACACATGAGATAGACGCGACGCAGCCGATCGGCGATGTCGTCGCGCAACTCGTTCACATCGGCTGTGGCAAGTGAGCGTCTCTCGACGGGCGAAGGCTCGCCTGGGCCAGCGTTCGGGGATGTCACCCGAAGGATCCGGCTAAGGTCAAACAGCCGACCGGTCGTGCGAGTTACTCCTCAAAGCGACCCGTGGCGTCACGATCGCGGTCGTATCGTCTCGTGAGCGGAAACGGCGGCAACCAGGACTCGCGACGGACGATCCAGCTTTCGTAGGTTGGCATCAGTTGGTCAGGGGCATCCAGGGATCCCAGGTTCACTTCGATTTCGTCTGCGCTGCGTCCGAAAATGGACGAGCCGCAGCGGGGACAGAAGAACCGCCCGGCGTAGTCGCGTGTTTCGCCAGCGATCGTCACCGCATCCTGAGGAAACACCGCGGAAGCCTGAAAGAGGGCCCCATGATGCTTGCGGCAGTCGAGACAGTGACAAAGGCCGACCCGGTATGGGAGTCCCGACGCCACAATTCGGACGTTGCCGCACAGGCAACCGCCCGTGAATCGATCCATGCTGCGCCTCCTCGAAAATCAAGCGGTCGGAATGTCTACAACGAACCCCGTCGAGCGTCCATGAAAGATGCGGCTGCACTTGCGGGGGGCGAAGGATTCTTCAGCTTTAGCTCTATCTGCTTTCGGGTGTCTGCAAACGGCAAATCGTCGACGCGATGGTAAATGCGGCCAAGCTGCATCGCCAGTAGCTTCGCCGGCCGGTAGGAGCGAGCTTGCCGCTGTCAGGCGGGATTGAACGCGCTTGGCCTGCACCTCGACAGGATCCCGAAACGTCCGCTGCGTGTCGCACGCGATGAAGGCAGTCCGGGACCTGAGCTGGGGCCCCGGGTTTCAGTCGAATAGAGAGAAGGCCCATACGGGATTCGAACCCGTGCCGCCGCCGTGAGAGGGCGGTGTCCTAGGCCACTAGACGAATGGGCCGTGGCGGGCGTCAGTGTAGCGAAGGCCTTTCGGGCACAGCACGGGCTCCGTCGGCCGGTAGGCTCGCTCGAGTGGGCGCGCCCGCGATTCGTGTCTACCGGATTCCGTTCTCCACGAATGTGGAGCGCGTCTCGCTCATGCTGGCACACAAGGGGCTCGGCGTGGAGTGGGTGGACGTCGACCCGGCCGATCGAGGCGCAGTCGTGCGGGCGAGCGGTCAGGAGCTCGTGCCCGTGCTCGAGCACGACGGCATCGTGCTCGCCGACTCGCCCGTGATCCTCGAGTACCTCGAGCGGCGCTTCCCGGAGCCGCCGCTGCTGCCGCTCGTGGCGGCGTGGCGTGCCGAGGTGCTGATCTTCGTGGACTGGTTCAACCGGGTCTGGAAGCGGCCGCCGAACCTGCTCGCTGCCGAGGAGCTGAAGTCGGCGCCGTCCCCGGCCAGGATCGAGGAGCTCGGCCGCAAGATCTCCGACTCGCTGCCGCTCTTCGAGGACCTGCTCGACGGGCGCGACTATCTCTGGGGCGAGCTCTCGCTCGCCGACGTGACCGCGTTCCCGTTCCTCAAGTACGCGCTGCTCTGGGAGGACGGAGACCCGGATCGCTTCCATGAGATCCTGCGCGATCACCTGCGCTCGGACGGGCGCTTTCCGCGCCTCGAAGGCTGGATCCGGCGCGTGGACGCGCTTCCGCGGGCGTGAGCTAGGCGGCGGGGTCGGTCTCGCGCTCGTCGAGCCGGCGCTCGAAGAGTTGCCGCAGCTCCTCGCCGGTTGCGAGCACCTCGAAGCGCGGGCGCCGTGGCGGCAGCTTCACGACGCGCACGTCGCTGCCTCGCATGCCGTGACAGCGTGCATACGCGGCGGCCTCGTCGAGCGGCACGGGGGCGGTGCGGCGAAGGAAGCCCATCGGCCGGACAGACCTATCACGTGTCGCGGGAGCCGTAAAGCCGATCTCCAGCAGTTTGCGGAAATGACGACGGGAGCCCGTTGGGGTTCCCGTCGTCAGCTTGGGTGGGGCTGTCCGCTCCAGGGGAGAGACGAAATCGCCCGCACCACCGTTATAGGCTCATGCAAAGAGTCTTGTCAAGTGAACTTTCTGTTCAGCTCACAAAAAAGGTCCCCGCTGGGTGGGGACCGGAGCTGCGGGACTAGGATTCGAACCTAGACTACTCGGTCCAGAGCCGAGCGTCCTACCATTAGACGATCCCGCAGGGTCGTTGCGCGGCTCAGTTTAGCGACTAGGTTTCCAGCCTGTAGACCGGCACGAGCCGCTTTTCGGCCTCCGTGTCGATGTGCGCGATCACCTCCACGTAGGGCTCGAGACCCGAGCCGCGGAGCTTCGCTTTCAGCAGCCCGTCCACCTGGAAGAGACCCGACGAGTTGTTCATCACGATCTCGATCCGCACCGGATGCGTCTCGCCGTCGCCGATCGAGACGTCGTCGATCGCGGCGGCCGAGAGCGAGTGCATCGAGACGCGGCCGCGCTCGAAGGGGATCCGCGAGCGGCCCTCGGCCATGTCGAGCGCGTCTGCGACCCGAAGGATGCCCGCCTCGAGCGCGAGCGGCTGGCCGTCGGCGCGATGGCTCGTGATCGCCTGCAGAACCTCCGAGACGACGACCGTCAGCTCCGGCTCCTCGTAGATCCCGTTGAGCAGCTCACGCAGCTTCGGCTCGGCGAGGAAGAGCGAGAAGTCCTCGTGCCCGTGCCGGTGCACGGACATGCCGACACAGTGGAGCAGCGCAGAGAGCGTGACGATCACCTCGGCGTCCTCGCGCTCGAGCGAGAAGTCGCGCACGGCCGACGGCTCGATCCCGTGCTTGAAGAGCTGGCGCAGGATCTTCAGCGCGATGTTCGCGACGATCTGGATGTGCACCCAGGAGTGGTCGTTGATCTCCAGGCGCACGACCGCGTTGACGTTCGAGACGTGCCACCAACCCTTGAGCTGGCGGTCCTCGTTCACCCGCTCCATCACCCGCCTGAGCTTGCGGTTGCCGCGCACCGGCAGGTTGATCCGCATCTGCGCGACGGCCTGAGCCGGCGTCAGCCGCGTCTCGCGCAGCGCCTCCTCCGGGATCGGCTCGTCGATCCGCTGTTCGGTCTCGGGATCGAGGTTCGCGTCGGTGGGGTCGAGCTCGGTCACGTCAGCCTGACGACGATGCTACGGGCGACCTTGTCGTGCCAGGTCTGCCGCCTCGTGTCCCAGAGCGGCCAGAGGTGGTCGACGATGCCCGGGAGATAGAGCAGCCACCAGAAGAGCGTGGTCGCGAACCAGCGGCGGAACGCGCGCGGGTAGCCGAAGCTGCTCTCCGGATGCTCGTGGTCGACGATCTTGATCCCGAGCGCGATCTTGCCGATCGTCTGGCCGCGGTTGCCCACCATCAAAGTGTGGTAGAAGCCCGGCGCCAGGATGAAGGCGACGAAGATGAAGAGTGCGCTGCCCTCCAGAATCGCGTCGTTCGCCTCCTCCAGGCCGACGGCCGACATGATCGCGACGGCGGTGACGGCGCCGACGATCAGCCCGTCGACGAGCACGGCCACGAGCCGTCTCGTCCAGCTTGCGTAGGGCGGCGACGGGGTGCTCGACTCGTCGCCGAAGGACGTGCTCACGGGTTCGAGTCTACGCCACCTCGGCGGCCCAGTCGCCGTAGAGCCGGGTGTACAGGCCGCGTCCCGCGATCAGCTCGTCGTGCGTCCCCTGCTCGACGACGCGACCGTGCTCGAGCACGACGATCAGGTCGGCGTCGCGGATCGTGGAGAGCCGGTGCGCGATCACGAAGGCGGTGCGGCCGGCCAGCAGGCGGCGCAGCGCCCGCTCGATCTGCCGCTCGGTTCCGATGTCGACCGAGGAGGTGGCCTCGTCGAGGATCAGGATCCGCGGGTCCGCGAGCAGGGCGCGCGCGAAGGCGACGAGCTGGCGCTGGCCGAGCGAGAGCCGCGTTCCCCGCTCCCCGAGTTGCGTCTCGTAGCCCTCCTCGAGCTCCAGGATGAAGGCCTCGGCGCCGACGGCCTGTGCGGCGGCGGCGACCTCCTCCCGCGCTGCCTCGGGCCGGCCGAACGCGATGTTCTCGGCGACGCTCGACCCGAACAGGAAGCCCTCCTGCGGCACGATCCCGAGCTGGCGCCGCAAGGAGCGCTGCGTGACGTCGCGCAGATCGTGGCCGTCGATCGCGATGCGGCCCTCGGTGGGGTCGTAGAAGCGGGCGATCAGCTTCGCGATCGTCGACTTTCCGGCACCCGTGTGCCCCACGAGCGCGACGGTCGTGCCGGCGGGCACCTCGAGCTCGAGCCCGTGCAGAACCTCCGGGAACTCCGCGCCGTAGCCGAAGCGGACACCTTCGAAGGAGACACGGCCGTCGATGCGCGGCAGCTCGATCGCACCGGCGGCGTCCACCACCTGCGGCTTTTCGTCGAGCACGCCGACGATCTTGTCCAGCGCGGCGATCGCGGAGAGGAAGGTGTTGTAGAGCTGCGAGAGCTGCTGGATGGGATCGAAGAAGTTCGACAGGTAGAGCGCGAAGGCGAAGAGCGTGCCGGGGCTCATCTCGCCGTGGTAGACGAGCCAGCCGCCGTAGCCGAAGACGATCGCGGTCGCCGCAGACGAGAGCAGGTCGACCGTCGGGAAGTAGATCGCATTCAGGACCGTCGTCTCGTAGTTCGCATTGCGGTAGCGGCTGTTGACGCCGCGGAACGCCTGCTCCTGGACCGGCTCCCGCGTGAACGACTGGACGACGCGCATCCCGGCGATGTCCTCGGCGAGCGTCGCGGTGACGAGGCCGAGCCGCTCGCGCACGTTCCGGTAGGCCCGGTTCGAGCGGGTGCGGAACCAGGCGGTCGCGACGGCCATCAGCGGCAGCACGGTCAGCGTCGCGAGCGCCAGCCGCCAGTCGAGGAAGAAGAGGACGATCGCGGTGCCGCCGAGGAGAAGCGTGTTCTGGACGAGGCTCGTGACGCCGTCGGTGACGAGCTGGTCGAGCGCCTCGACGTCGTTCGTGATCCGGCTGATGATCACGCCGGCGCGGTTGCGCTCGTAGAAGCCCATCGAGAGCCGCTCGAGGTGCCGGAACAGCTTGTTGCGCAGGTCGGCGAGCACGCGCTCGCCCGTCCAGCCGGTGAAGTAGGTGTTCGCAGCGGAGAGGAAGAGCGCGGCGACCGCCGCGAGCAGGAAGAGGGCGACGATCGTCGTCAGCCGGCCGAGGTCGGCGTCGTCGATCCCCTCGTCGATCGCGAGCTTCGCCAGGTAAGGCGGCGCCAGCGCGACGAGCGTGAAGGCCAGCAGCGTGATCAGCGCGAGTGCCGTGCGGCCGCGGTAGGGGAGCGTCAGCCCGACGAGCAGGCCGATTCGGCGCCTCGTGCGCCGCCACGACCAGTCCTGGACCTCTCCGCCCTTCTCCTCGGAGAGGTGCCCTCCCGGCTGCCAGACCTTCACGCGCTCTCCTTCAGGAGGCCCTGGATCAGGCCGTGCTCGTGGATCTCGCGGAAGACGGCGTTCGTCGCGAGTAGCTCGGTCTGCGTTCCTCGGGCGGCGATGCGCCCGTGCTCGAGCACGACGATCTCGTCGGCGAGGGCGATCGTGGAGAGGCGGTGGGCGATGATGATCGTCGTCCGGTCGCGCATCGCCGCGGCGAGCCCGGCGCGGATCCGCGCCTCGGTCGTCGCGTCGACGGAGGCCGTTGCGTCGTCGAGGATCAGGATGCGCGGGTCGATCACGAGCGCGCGGGCGATCGCGAGTCGTTGCCGCTGACCGCCCGACAGCGTGATCCCGCGCTCGCCGATCACCGTGTCGTAGCCCTGCGGCAGCGCCTCGACGAACTCGTGCGCCTGCGCAGCGCGCGCCGCTTGCTCGACCTGCTCGTGCGTCGCGTCGAGCACGCCGAAGGCGATGTTCTCGCGCACGGTCGCGGAGAAGAGGAACGGGTCCTGCGAGATGACGCCGATCTCGCGCCGCAGTGAGCGCCGCGTCAGGTCGCGGATATCGGCGCCGTCGACGAGAATGCGGCCCTCGGTGGCGTCGTAGAAGCGCGGCACGAGTGCGGCGAGCGTCGTCTTGCCGGAGCCCGTGTGCCCGATCAGCGCCACGGTGCGCCCGGCGGCTACGTCGAGGTCGATCGCCTCCAGCACGGGCCGGCCGGACGCATACGCGAACGAGACGCCCTCGAAGCGGATCGCTCCGGGGCCGGCGGGCAGGTCGGCGGCGCCCGGGCGGTCGTCGACACCCTCGGGCTCGTCCATCACCTCGAAGATCCGCTCGCCCGAGGCGGTCGCACGTTGGGCCTGGCCGATCCACATGCCGAGACTTCGCAGCGGGACGATCAGCATCGCGAGCAGCAGGTTGAACAGGAAGAACTGTCCGAGCGTGAGCGCCCCGTCGACGACCATGCGCCCGGCGGCGAGCAGCACCGCGGCCTGCGCGAGCATCGGCAGGAACGCGAGCAGAGGGACGTAGATCGCGCGCTGCCGGAATGCGCGCACCGTCTCGTCGAAGACTCCGCCCGACGCGCGCTCGAACTCCTGCTGGCGCCGTTCCTCCTGGGCGAAGGCCTTCACGACGTGGACGCCGACGATCGACTCCTCCGCCACGGTCGCCACCTCGCCGAGCCGCTGCTGGACGTCGCGCAGCACCGGGTGGGAGACGTGGCTATAGCGGTAGGCGACCGCGACGATCACCGGCGTGATCGCGAGCGCGATCAGGGCGAGGCGCCACTCGACGACGAAGAGCACGGCGGTGACCGAGACGATCGTGAGCGCGTGCTGGAAGAAGAAGATCAGCCCGAAGCCGAGGAAGAAGCGCACAGCCTGGAGGTCGACCGTCGCGCGCGACATCAGCTGGCCGGTCTGGTGCCGGTCGTAGAAGCCGAACGAGAGTCGCACGAGGTGGGCATACAGCCCTTCGCGCATGTCCCGCTCGATCCCGAGCGCCTGCCGGCCCGAGATCAGGCGGCGGCCCACCATCAGTGCTGCCTTGACGATTCCGACGGCAAGGATCGCGACGACGATCCAGGCGAGCGTGCCGGTTCCGCGCTGCTCCTCGATCCCGTCGATCGCCTCCGCGACGAGCACGACGATGGCGATCGCGGCTGCCTGCGAGCCGACGGCGAGGATGGTCGAGACGATCAGCGAGGCCTTGTAGGGCCGCAGGAAGCCGAGCAGCCGCCGGAAGGTTCGGCGGTACGGGACGGTGCTCACGCTTCCGAATGTATCCGCGCCAGCTCGCGCCGCACGTGCGTCAGAGCCTTGCCGAGGCGGGCGCGGTTCGCCGCGTCGTTCAGCCAGCCGCTCGCACCGGAGGGGTGCGGCAGGGGAACCACGATCGCGCCGTCGTGCTCGTAGCTCTTGCCGATCGCGTCGGTGAGCGTCTTGATCCCGAGCAACTGCCTGAGCGCGAGTCCGCCGACCGTGACGATCAGGTCCGGGCGGAGCAGTTCGAGCTCCCAGTCGCGCCAGAAGCGGCAGAGCTCCTGCTCGCGCGGCGTCGGTGTGCGGTCGCCGCGTCCGGAGGCGGGCGCGGCCGGGGTAGCACCGCGTCACCGAAGCGCAGTAGAAGTGCTCGTAGAGCTCGTCCCCGTCGAGCTCGAGCCAGCGCCGCAGCGTTGCGCCGGCCCGGCCGCGCCAGGGTAGGCGCTCCTCGCCCTCGACGATCCCCGGCGCCTGGCCGAAGAGATACGCGCGCCGGGTGTCGTGCCGGGGATTCGTCGGGGCGCGGACGGGCCACGATTCGAGCGGATAGCCGGCCTCGACGCACGCCCGGCAGATCGCCAGGTCGCGCCGCAGCGAGGCCAGCGAGCGGTACGAGGACTTGCGCACGGTCACGAGGTCGCGCGCACGACGACGAACCAGCGGCCGCTGTGCAGCACGTCGCCACCGCCGAGCTCCGAGGCCAGACCGGCGGCGGTGAAGTAGCGCTTGTAGACCGTCCAGCGCGAGCCGTCGTTGAGGATCCGAGGCTGGTACTCCTCGTCCACGGGAGCGTGCGCGCGCGAGGCGTCGACCACCACGAGCTCGGGCGCGATGCGCTCCGCCTCGGACAGGAAGCGGCCGCGCTCCGCTTCCTCCAGGTGTCCGTAGAAGTGGCTCGTGAAGACCCGGTCGAACGTCGCCTGCTCGAAGGGGAGCCGCAGCGCATCGCTCTCGACGAAGCTCGCCTCCGGGATCCGCTTTGCTGCGATCCGGAGCGCCGCGGGACTGGCGTCGAGCCCGGTGATGCGACCGGGGAGGTGCTCGGTCAGGTAGCCGGTGCCGCAGGCGACGTCGAGCGTCCGGGCCGGGGGCAGGTTCCGCAGGGTCGCGATCAGCGCGTCGCGCTCGTCCTCCCAGCCCGGCCGCTCGCGATCGGCGAAGAGACCGGTGCCGTCCCACCAGTCGTCGTACTCCGGCGCCCGCGCCTCGTAGTACTCCTTCACGGCTCTAGGGTACGACCCGTGCTGGAGTCGGTGCCGAACTTCTCGGAGGGCCGGGACCCGGAGGTAGTCGACGCCCTGCGCGCCGCGCTGGTGGACCCTGCCCGGCTGCTCGACGTCCACGTCGACGCCGACCACCACCGCTCCGTCTTCACGCTGGTCGGCGAGCCCACCGTTCTCGTGGAGTCGCTGCTCGCGGGGATCGCCGTCGCGACGGATCGGATCGACCTGCGCCGGCACGATGGCGCGCATCCCCGCATCGGTGCCGCCGACGTCGTCCCGCTCGTCCCGCTTCGCCCGGAAGAAATGGAGGCGGCGCGGGAGACGGCGCTGACCCTCGCGCGGCGGGTCGGCGAGGAGCTCGGGCTACCGGTCTTCCTCTACGGCGAGTCTGCGTCCGGCCTCGGCCCGGCGTTCTTTCGGCACGGCGGGCCGGCGCAGCTCCAGCAACGGATCGAGGCCGGAGAGCTCGAGCCCGATTTCGGGCCTCGCGTCCTCCATTCCTCGGCCGGTGGCGTGATCGTCGGTGCGCGCCGGCCCTTGATCGCCTTCAACGTCGATCTTCGCGGCTCGGTCGAGGTGGCGCGCGACGTGGCGGCCCTGGTGCGGGAGCGTGGCGGCGGCTTTCCGGGCGTGCGGGCGCTCGGGCTCGACCTGCCGCGCGCCGGGGTCGCCCAGGTCTCGATGAACGTCGAGGACTGGGAAGCCGCCGCGCTGCACGAGATCGTCGCGCGCGTGGCTGCGGAGGCGGAGGCGCGCGGAGCGGAGGTGCTCGGGTCCGAGCTCGTCGGACTGATGCCGGCCGGTGCGGCGGTGGCGGCTGCCGGCTCGCTCCTCCGGATCGCCAACTTCGACGCCTCGCACGTGCTCGAGCTCCGGCTGCTGCAAGACGGCTGAGAAGTCACTGAATCGGCACGCTTTCGGCTCCCACGCGTACGGATTTCGCCGATAGGCTGAAAACGCGGGGAGGAGGTCGGCGGCCCGGGTGTTGGGACATGCCGAAGTTAGACTCGGCCAGTGATCGCGAGTCCTGCTCTGACGGGTGACGACCTCCGGATCGAGGACGTCTGGGAAGTCGCAGTCGGTCGTGCGCCGGTCGCTCTCGCCGACGAGGCCCGGACGAAGATGGAGGCGGCGCGGGAGCTCGTCGACCGCGTTGCGCGCGGCGAGCACACCTACGGCGTCAACACCGGTTTCGGCCGCTTCGTCTCGCGCACGATCCCGGACGAGCAGGTGGAGGAGCTTCAGCTGCGCCTGCTCCGGAGCCACGCGTGCGGCGTGGGCGAGCCCTACCCGGCGGAGATCGTCCGCGCCGCGATGCTCCTGCGCGCGAACGCGCTGGCGAAGGGCTACTCCGGTGCTCGCGTCGAGACGGTGGAGCTGCTGATCGAGTGCCTCAACCGCGGTGTGCTTCCACACGTGCCCGCGCGTGGTTCCGTCGGTGCCAGCGGCGATCTCGCCCCGCTCGCCCATCTGGCGCTGCCGCTCGTCGGCGAGGGCCGGGCGACGGTGGAGGGCCGGCTTCAGCCGGGGCGCGACGCGCTCGCGGCCGTCGGGCTCGAGCCGATCCGGCTCGTGGCGAAGGAAGGCTTGTCCCTGATCAACGGCACGCAGTTCATGGCGGCGATGGCCGCGCTCGGGCTGGTTCGCGCGTGGCGCCTCGCACGGACGGCCGACCTTGCCTGCGCCCTCTCGCTCGAGGCGCTCCAGGGCTCGCGGACGAGCTTCCATCCCGCGATCCACCGGGCGCGGCCGCTCTCGGGACAGCTGGATTCGGCCGCCAACGTGCTGCGGCTGCTGGAGGGCTCCGCGATCATCGAGTCGCACCGTTGGTGCGACAAGGTGCAGGACGCTTACTCGCTCCGTTGCGCGCCGCAGGTGCACGGCGCCTCGCGCGACCTGCTCGCCTACGTCGACGCGACGGTGTCGGTGGAGGTCAACGCGGCGACGGACAACCCGCTCGTCCTTCTGGACGAGGAGCTCGTCGTCTCGAACGGGAACTTCCACGGACAGCCGCTCGCGTTCGGGCTCGACGCGCTCGCGATGGCCGTGGCCGAGCTCGCCAGCATCTCGGAGCGGCGCGTCGAGCGCCTCGTCAATCCGTCTCTCTCCGAAGGTCTGCCGGCCTTCCTCACGGTCGAGGGCGGACTCAACTCGGGCTTCATGATCGCGCAGTACGTCTCCGCCTCGCTCGTCTCCGAGAACAAGGTGCTCTGCCACCCGGCGAGCGTCGACTCGATCCCGACGAGCGCAGGTCAGGAGGATCATGTGTCGATGGGCAACGCAGCCGGGCTGAAGGCGCTCCAGGTGCTGTCGAACGCGGAGCGCTCGCTCGCGATCGAGCTACTCGCCGGCGCGCAGGCGATCGAGTTCCTGGCGCCGCTCGAGCCAGGCCCTGGGGTGCGTGCCACGCACGCGGCGGTGCGTGAGCGCTCCGAGCGGCTACGGGATGACCGTCCACTCGCAGACGACATCGAGCGGGTGGCGCTCGCGGTCGCCGACGGCTCGATCCTCGCGGCCGCCGAGGCCGAGATCGGCGCGCTGCGGTGAGTCGCCGACGCCCGCGCGAGCTGCCGCCGCTGCCGAAGCGACCGTACCGGGACAGCCTGATCCTCAACCTGGTGCTCTCGGCGACGATCCTCGTTGTCGCCTGGGCGACCGGCGGCAGGCTCGGACGGGCGCTCGGTGTCGCCGTCGGCTTCCTGGTCGTGTCGACGGCCTGGAGCTGGTGGCGCTTCCACAGGCGGATCGAGGAGGAGGGGCGGCGGTGAGCGTCTCGTCGCTCGACGCCACGGTCGAGGCGCTCGTCGGCGACCTCGGGTCGATCAGCGCACCGCGTGGGACGAAGCTGAACGCTCGCTCCTGGCAGACGGAAGCGCCGCTGCGCATGCTGCTGAACAATCTCGATCCCGAGGTCGCCGAGCGCCCGGAGGAGCTCGTCGTCTACGGCGGCTCTGGTCGCGCGGCACGCTCGCACGAGGCGCTGCGGGCGATCGTCCGCACGCTGCTGCGCCTGGAAGCCGACGAGACGCTGCTCGTGCAGAGCGGCAAGCCGGTGGGCGTCTTCCGCACCCACGAGGGTGCGCCGCGCGTCCTGATCGCCAACTCCCTGCTCGTGCCGCGCTGGGCGAACTGGGAGGAGTTCCGTCGCCTGGAGGCCGAGGGGCTGACGATGTTCGGGCAGATGACCGCCGGGAGCTGGATCTACATCGGCACCCAGGGAATCCTCCAGGGCACGTACCAGACGTTCGCTGCGGCAGGCGAGCTGCACTTCGGCAACCCCGATCTGAGCGGGCGCACGATCCTGACGGCCGGGCTCGGCGGCATGGGCGGCGCGCAACCGCTTGCGGCGACCCTGGCCGGAGCGGCGATTCTCTGTATCGAGGTCGACCCCGCTCGGATCCAGAGGCGGCTCGAGACGGGCTACCTCGACGAGGTTGGGGAGTCGGTGGACGACGCGGTCCGGCGCGTGCGTTCTGCAGCGGCCGAGCGGCGGGCCCTCTCGGTCGCGGTGCTGGGGAATGCCGCCGAGATCGTGCCGCAGCTGCAACAGAAGGGTGAATCTTTCGACCTCGTCACCGACCAGACCGCGGCACACGACCCGCTGACCGGCTACGTCCCGGCCGGTCTCTCGGTCGAAGAGGCGGCTTCGTTACGCGCTTCCTCGCCTGACGAGTACCTCCGCCGCGCCCGTGAGTCGATCGCCAGGCACGTCGAGGGCATGCTCGGCTTCGTCCGCGCGGGCAGCTATGTCTTCGACTATGGAAACAACCTTCGAGGGGAGGCCTATGAGGCGGGCGTAGAGGAGGCCTTCTCATACCCGGGCTTCGTCCCGGCCTATATCCGGCCGCTCTTCTGCCGCGGCATCGGTCCGTTCCGGTGGGCGGTGCTGTCGGGCGATCCGAACGACATCGCGGTGATCGACGCGGAGCTGCGGCGGCAGTTCCCCGACGATGTCCTGCTCCAGCGCTGGCTCGAGCTCGCGCCCGAGCGAGTCGCCTTCCAGGGGCTGCCTGCCCGGATCTGCTGGCTCGGCTACGGCGACCGCGCCCGAGCGGGTCTGGCGATCAACGAGCTCGTGCGCTCCGGCGCCGTGACGGCTCCCGTCGTGATCGGGCGGGACCACCTCGACGCCGGGTCCGTCGCCTCCCCGTATCGCGAGACGGAGGC
Organism: uncultured Gaiellaceae bacterium; assembly: GCA_963735585.1. Taxonomy (GTDB): domain Bacteria; phylum Actinomycetota; class Thermoleophilia; order Gaiellales; family Gaiellaceae; genus Gaiellasilicea. Next base: position 189,882 of record CAVTLI010000001.1, read on the forward strand.
GATGCGCGACGGCTCCGATGCGATCGCAGACTGGCCGATCCTGAACGCGCTCCTGAACACCGCGGCCGGAGCGACATGGGTCAGCGTCCACCACGGCGGCGGCGTGGGGATCGGCAACTCGATCCACGCCGGCATGGTGGTGGTCGCCGACGGGTCCGACGACGCAGCGGACCGGCTCGAACGAGTCCTCGCAGCCGATCCGGGCACGGGCGTCATGCGGCACGCCGACGCTGGTTACCCCGAAGCGCTCGATGCAGCCTTCGAGCACGGGCTCGACCTGCCCAGTGTCGAGCTGCCCAGTGTCGATCAGACCAGTGTCGACCAGACCAGTGTCGATAGGACCGGTGTCGCGCGCGAGCCCGGCAGCGGTCCCTAGACCGCGTGTCGCGCCTGCTGATCCGCGACCTCGCCCAGGTCGTCTCGCCGTCCGGCCGCGCCGCTCCATTGCGCGGGAACGCCCTCGGCGATCTCGACTGGATCGACGACGGCTACGTCCTGTGCGAGGACGACCGGATCGTCTCGGTCGGGCGGATGCGGGAGCTCAGGTCCATCGACGGGGAGGTCGAGGAGCTCAGCGGGCGCGGGCGCTGCGCCATCCCGGGCCTCGTCGACTGCCATACGCATGCGGCGTTCGGCGGCGACCGGGTCGACGAGTTCTCGCTGCGCGCCGCCGGCGCCTCCTACGAGGAATTGCACGCAGCGGGAGGAGGCATCCTCGCCACGGTCGCAGCCACGCGGGCCGCCGGGGAGGAGGGGCTGAGGCGGGCGGTCGAGCGTCACAAGGGCTGGATGCTGCGCGCCGGCACGACCACCTTCGAGGGGAAATCGGGTTACGGCCTCGATCACGACACCGAGCTAGCCTCGCTCCGCGCGATCGCAGCGGCGGGAGGAGTTCCGACCTGGCTCGGCGCCCACGCGGTTCCCCCGGAGTACGACGGCGCGGACGCCTATCTCGACTTCCTGCTCGCGGACGTGTTGCCGGAGGCAGCGGAGCTCGCCGAGGCGGCGGACGTCTTTCTCGAACGCGGCGCCTTCGACGCGACGCAGGCGCGGCGCTACCTCGAGGCGTGCGCAGCGGCGGGGCTCGCGCTGCGGCTCCACGGAGACCAGTTCACGGAAGCGGGCGCGATCCCGCTCGCCGTGGAGCTCGGCGCACGCTCCGTCGACCATCTCGAGGCGACAGGAGAGGACGGCGCGCGCGCGCTCGCCGAGAGCGACGTCGTGGGCGTCCTGCTGCCCGTCAGCGCCCTCTTCCTCGCACGGCCGATGCCGCCTGCCCGCGCCCTCGTCGATGCCGGCGCAGCCGTGGCGCTCGCCACCGACTTCAACCCGGGCAGCGCGTTCTGCGAGAGCTTGCCGCTCGTCTGCTCGCTTGCGGCAACGCAGCTGGGGCTGTCTCCAGCCGAGGCGCTGGGCGCCTGCACGGTGAATGCGGCCCACGTGCTCGGGCGTGCCGACCGGCTGGGCCGGCTCGCGCCGGGCTACGTGGCCGACATCACGCTCATCGATGCCTCCGACTGGCGCTACCTGGCCTACCACCTCGGCGGACCGGTAATCGCCGGCGTCGTCAAGAGGGGCCGCGCGGTCGCGCACTAGCGGCATACTGAGTCCATGCCTTCCAAGAAGCAGCGCCGCCGCCGCGCCAAGCAGCAGCGGCACGAGTGGGAGGAGGTCTACGTCGACGAGGAGGGTCGGGAGCTCGATCCCGACGAGGCGGAACAGCTGGTCGGGCCGCCCGCAACACGCGCGTCGAAAGCCAAGCCCGACCGGGCGCAGACCCGAAGCGGCCGGGTAGTCGAGCCGCCCTCTTGGCGCAAGACGCTCCGCCGTGGAGCGCTCTTCTTTCCGCTGATGCTGGTGACGGTCTTCCTGCTCGCGGGCGAGGCCGCATCGACGGGGGGAAAGATCGCGCAGACGTTCGTTCTGATGGCCTTCTTCCTGCCCTTCAGCTACTTCATGGACTCGGTCGTCTGGCGCTCGTACCAGCGCCGCATCGCCAAGCTGGGCTCCGACAAGGAGCGCTAGGCGCGCTCGACGCTGCCGCGGTAGTGCCCGTCGCCGGGCCACGGCGCGAGCAGGAGCAGGATCCGCGCGCCGTGTTCGCTGGAGAGCGAGTGGCGCTCGTCCGGATCGAACCGGAAGAGCGACCCGACGCCCGCGTCTTCCGTCTCGCCGCCGGCCGACACGCGCACGCGCCCCTCGAGCACGGTCACCCAGGCGTTCTCCTTCACCTGGTGGTCACCCATCACCTGGCCGGGATTCAGGACGAGCAGGACCGCTCGCGCTTCGTTGCCGGAGTGGACGACCACCGGGTCGCGTGTCCCGGCCGGAGCGACCACGTCCATCAGGTTCCAGCTCTGCACGAGAGGCGAAATACTAACTCACCCCTCGTTAGACTCATCCGTCCCGATGTCCCTCGCAGTCCATCAGCTTCCGCTCGGTTCGATCGGGACGAATTGCTACCTGGTGCGGAGCGACCGGACGGCAGGCGAGGCAGCGGTCGTCGACCCGGGGGCGGACGTCGCGGAGATCAGGCTGGCGCTCGCCGCGACCGGTGCGACGTGCGGCGCGATCCTGCTCACTCACAGCCACTACGACCACATCGGAGCGCTCGCCGAGCTCGCCGAGTCCACCGGCGCGCCAGTGTGGCTCCCTGCGGGCGAGCTGGACGTCTTCCGGCGGCCGAACGACTTCTTCGGCAACCTGGGCGTCTCGATCCGAGGCTACGAGGGCGAGAGCACGGAGCTCTCAGGCGGCGAGACGATCGAAGCGGCCGGGATCGGCTTCGAGGTCACCGCGGTGCCCGGCCACTCGCCCGGACATCTGGCCTTCTACGCCGGCGGTTGCCTGTTTTCGGGCGACGTCCTCTTCGCAGGCTCCGTCGGACGCACGGACCTCCCGTTCGGCGACTGGGACGCGCTGCTCGACTCGATCCGCCGCCTGGCCGACGCCTACTCGCCCGAGACGGTCGTCTACCCCGGGCACGGACCCGTGACCACGCTCGGCGCGGAACTCGCCCGCAACCCGTTTCTCGCCGAGCTGCGCGCGTGAAGATCGAAGCACCGCGCGGCACGCACGACATCCTTCCCGCCGACCAGCCTCTGTGGCGCAAGGTGACGCAGGAGGCCGAGCGGCTCTGCGCCCTCTACGGCTATCGCCCGATCCAGACCCCGGTCTTCGAAGACACCGAGCTGTTCCAGCGCACCGCGGGCGAGGGATCGGACGTCGTGCAGAAGGAGATGTACACCTTCACCGACCGGAGCGACCGCTCGCTCACGCTGCGCCCGGAGGGCACGGCGCCGATCTGCCGCGCGTACCTCACACACGGGCTTCAGCAGGAACCGCAGCCGCAGAAGCTGTACACGATCGGTCCCATGTACCGCTATGGGCGCCCGGGTAAGGGGCGCTACCGCGAGCACTGGCAGCTCTCCGTCGAGGCGCTCGGCTCCGACGACCCCGGGCTCGACGCGGAGGTGATCCACCTCTACGACACGCTCCTGCGCAACCTCGGGGTCAGCGAGTACCAGCTCGAGCTGAACTCGATCGGCGACCGCGTCTGCCGGCCGGCCTACGTCGAGAAGCTCTCCGCGTGGCTCGCCGGTCGCGAAGCGGAGCTCGACGACGACACGCGCGGCAAGCTGCGGACGAGCCCGCTGCGCGCGCTCGACAACATCGCCGCGAAGCCTGCGCACGTGCAGGAGGTGCTGCGCGAGGCACCGACGATCGGGGACTCGCTCTGCGACGCCTGCATCGCTCACTTCGCGGAGGTCCGGGCGCTCCTCGACGAGCTCGGGGTCGAGTACACGCTCGTGCCGACCCTGGTCCGCGGCCTCGACTACTACACCCGCACGACGTGGGAGTTCATCGGGCCGCTCGCCGGAGCGAACTCGACCATCTCCGGCGGCGGCCGCTACGACGGGTTGATCGAGGAGATCGGCGGCCCGCCGACGCCCGGCGTCGGCTTCGGGGCGGGGATCGAGCGCCTGCTGCTGGCTCTCGAGGATGCCGGTGTCACGGCCGACCCGCCACGGATCGACGTCTTCCTCGCGGTCGAGCCGGGTGGGCCGCGCTCGCTCGCGCTGCGGTGGCTGAAGGTGTTGCGCGACGCCGGCGTCGTCGCCGACACGGACTACGCCGGCCGCTCGCTCAAGGGCCAGCTGACGCAGGCCGGACGCTCGGGCGCACACACGACGGTGATCGTCGGCGCAGAGGGAGCGACGCTCCGCCGTCAGGGCGCGCAAGATCAACCGCTCAGCCACGAGGACGTCGTAGGCACACTCCTGCGATGAACTGGCGCACGCACATGTGCGGCGACGCGCGCTCTGAGCTCGTGGGCGAGACGATCACGCTCGCCGGCTGGGCGGCGCGCCGCCGCGACCACGGCGGGCTCGTCTTCGTCGACCTGCGCGACCGCACGGGCGTGACACAGCTCGTGATCAACCCCGAGCACGCGCCCGAGTCGGCCGAGCTCGCGCACGGGATCCGCAACGAGTTCGTCCTACGCGCGGAAGGGAAGCTCGTGGCGCGCTCGCCGGAGACCGTCAATCCGGCGATGCCGACCGGCGAGGTCGAGCTCGCGGTGGAGCAGCTCGAGATCGTCAGCCGCTCGACCCCGCTGCCGTTCCAGCTGGACGAGGAGAACGTCGACGAGACGCTGCGCCTCCGGTACCGCTGGCTCGACCTGCGGCGCGACAAGCTGCAGCGCAACATCCGCCTACGCGCGCAGATGGTGGGGATCATCCGGCGCGAGATGGAGGACGCCGGCTTTCTCGACATCCAGACGCCGATCCTCTTCAAGCCGACGCCCGAGGGCGCGCGCGACTTCATCGTGCCCAGCCGCCTGCAGCCGGGCCGCTTCTACGCGCTGCCGCAGAGCCCGCAGATCCTGAAGCAGCTGACGATGGTCGCCGGGTTCGACCGCTACTACCAGATCGCGATCTGCTTCCGGGACGAGGATCTGCGCGCAGACCGCGTGCAGGAGATCACCCAGCTCGACGTCGAGATGAGCTTTCCCGACCAGGAGCTCCTCTTCGCGCTGATGGAGCAGATGTTTGCCCGCATCTGGCGCGAGTGCCTCGCGATCGAGATCGAGACGCCGTTTCCGCGCATGACCTTCGCGGAGGCCGACCGCCGCTTCGGCTCGGACAAGCCCGACACCCGCTTCGCGCTGGAGCTCGAGGACGCCACGCCGGCGACGCGCGACTCCCAGTTCGGCGTCTTCGCCGGCGCGGAGGCGGTGCGCTTCCTGCGCGTGCCGAAGACCTTCTCTCGCGGCGAGCTCGCGAAGCTCGAGGAGCTTGCAAGGGAGTGGGGGGCGAAGGGACTCGCGTACCTCGTCTACGACGGCGGCGAGATCCGCTCGCCGATCGCGAAGTTCCTCTCCGAGGGGGAGCTCGCCGCTCTGGGTGGGCAGGACGGCGAGACGCTGCTCTTCGCGGCGGACACCTGGGAGCTGACCTCCCGGGTCCTCGGCGCACTGCGGCTCCACCTCGGCCGCGAGCTCGGCCTGATCGACGAGGACGCTTTCACGTTCCTCTGGGTCAACGACTTCCCCATGTTCGAACGGGACGAGGAGGCGGGCCGCTGGACGGCGGTCCACCACCCGTTCACGCGCCCGGCCGACGAGTGGAAAGAGCGCTTCCCGGAGGAACCGGGCCGCGCACTTGCGCACGCCTACGACCTGATCGTGAACGGCAACGAGCTCGGCGGAGGCTCCTTCCGAATCCACGAGCCCGACCTCCAGGCGAAGGTGTTCGACCTGCTCGACCTCTCGCCCGAGGAGCAGCGCGCGAAGTTCGGCTTCCTGCTCGACGCACTCGCGATGGGCGCGCCGCCGCACGGCGGGATCGCACTCGGGATCGACCGGATGGCGATGGTCGTGGCCGGTGAGCCCAACCTTCGCGACGTGATCGCGTTCCCGAAGAACCAGGCTGCCGCCGATCCGATGAGCGGCGCCCCGAGCGAGGTCACGCAGGAACAGCTGGACGAGCTCGGAATACGTCTCGTCGAGCCTCCGACCTAAGTTTCTTGTCCGAACAGCCGATACAGCGGGCATACTTCCTCGAGCCGCGCGCTGCGGCGTGCCTACAACCCGGAGAGATAGATGTCGTCACGTGATCACGAGCGCTCGACCACACCGTCGTTGACTTCGCTGCCAACGCTGGAGCAGCTTCGGCGCTCCGGAGAGGGCTTCGACGAGTCGAGCGTCCGCGACGCTTTCGAGGCGTTCCGGCGGCATACGACGCAGCTTCAGGCGCAGCTCCGGGTGCTCCAGGCGGCGCGCAAGACGGCCAATGTCGAGCCCACCGGTCACGCCGTCCGCATGGACGCGCTGCACCTGATCCGTGCGGCAGCGGAGTTCGCCGACGTGCTCGAGCGCGACGCGCAAAACGCGTCGGCATCGCAGCTCCAGCGCACCGAGGAGGATGTGCGCGCGAAGCAGCGCGAGCTCCAGGAGCGCGAGGCCGACGTCGAGCGCTACCGCACCGAGTCCGAGCGTCAGCGCTCGGAGATCACGAACGCCGCCAAGACCGAGGCGCGTGAGCTGCTCGCCAAGTCGAATGCCGACGCGACGCGCGAGCTCCGCGAGGCCGAGACGCGCGGCAGCCGGATGCTCGAGCAGTCGCGGCACCAGGCGACGGAGCTCACGAACTCTGCTCGCGCAGAGGTCGAGCAGACACTCGAGTGGGCGCGCGCGCAGGCCGGCGCCGTCATGGCGCGTGCGCAGAAGGGCGCCGAGCAGCTGCTCACCGCAGCAGGTCTGGGCGAGCCGGCGATGTCCCGGGTGATCGAGGCGATCATGAGCGCGAACGAGGCCGACAACGTGCGCGCGGGAACACCAGCGCCTGCCCCCGCGCGGGCTGTCGCCGCGCCGCCGGTCGAGCCCCAGTCTTTGGAGGCCCAGTCTTCCGAGCCGCCGGTCTCCGAGCCGGCGCCTGCGATGCCTCCGGTCTCCGAGCCGCCGGTCTCGACTGACGCAGAAGCCGCCGAGGTGGCCGACGAGGCGGAGGCCGAGGGGGAGCCGGCCTCGGCTTCGAGCTCGGGCCCGCCCGTTTCCCCTGCCGCACCGGACGCGCCCGCCGAGGGCGACGAGCCGGCATCGCCAGGGGAGCCCGAGCCCGAGCGGTAGGTCGCGGGCATGCTCGGTCGAACCTGGCCGCGGTTCGCGCTCGAGGCGCTCTTTCTGGTCGCGGTCGCCGTGGCCGCGGGCCTGCTCGACCTCAGCATCGCGGGCATCGTGGCCGTGATGGTCGTCGCCTACGCCGCGACGGTGCTCGTCGAATGGACGGCGTCGCGGACTCGAGGCACGCAGTCCGCGCAGGCGCCGGTCGCCGAGCCTGCGCCCGCGGAGGCGGAGCCCACGGACCGCGAGCCGGAACCTGAGCCGGTGCCCGAGTCGGAGCCGGTGCCCGAGCCCGAGCCCGAGCCCGAGCCCGAGCCCGAGTCGGAGCCGGAGCCCGAGTCGGATCCGGAGCCCGAGTCGGAGCCGGAACCTGAGCCGGAGCCGGAGCCGGAGCCGGAGCCGGAGCCGGAGCCTGAGCCGGAGCCTGAGCCGGAGCCCGAGCCGGAGCCCGAGCCAGAGCCCGAGCCCGAGCCCGAACCGGAGCCCGCGCCGCAGCTCGTCTCCGTGCCCGATACCGGAACCGGAACCGGAGCCGGAACCTGAGCGCGCGCCGGAGCCCGTCACTGAGCCCGTCACGGAGCCCGTCACTGAGGCCGCACCGAGCCGCGTCGTCGCGCTGCCGCTGCCGGTGGCGCCGCGGGCCTGGAACCTGTGGGAGATCGAGCGTTTGCTGCGGGACAGCGCGGGCAGCGACCCTGCCCGCGAGGAGGAGCGGAACTACCTGCTCATGTATCTCCGCGACTTCGCCTCGCCCGACGGGATCCTGCCGCTCGACTTCGACTCGCTCGTCCGGGAATCGTTCGGCGAGCTCGTCGCGGGTCGGAACGGGTGAACCTCTCGGTGCTCCAGCGGACGATCGTGCTGGCCGCGGTCGCGCTCCTCGCGGCGGTGGGCGCTCTCGCCCTGACCTCGCGCGACGACGCAGCTGCCACCGGCACCGGCCCGCGCGCGGTGCCGACGCCCGACGGCGGCTGGTACTCAGCGCTCGCCGGCTCGCGCGGGCTCGCGCGCGACGCCGAGCGGACGACGTGCCGCCAGATCCTCACAGGACGCTCGCTCGGCGTCACCCATCCGACGCTTCCCTGTGGCGCCAAGATCTTCGTCAGCTACGACGGCACCGAGCTCCTGACCGAGGTGATCGACGCCAAGCTGAAGGAGCCTGGCCGGCAGTTCGAGCTGACCGAGGCGCTCGCCCGCAGGCTGGAGCTGGAGGGGACGCAGGAGATCCAGTGGCGCTTCGCCGCTCGCTAGCGGCCCCCGGCCTCCGGCGCAGCCTCGCGTCGCTCGCGGCGCTCCAGGAACCGCTAGCCCAGTGTGCGGGGACGGGCTACACTGAGCGGGCTCGACCCTGTGCGTGGCCTTGCGCGTAAACGTGAACCAACGCTCACGTGAAGGGAGCCTGGGTCCGGTCTAGACCTCACCCGTCGATGTCCGGCACGGCACCCACCTGGTATAGCCAGGTTCGCATCGGCGCAAGGAATCATCGGCAGGGTGGGGCAGTTCTCGTTGGCGCAAGATCGGGATCCGCGGGAGCGGATCCCGATCGCGCGAAGACCCCTGAAGGGTCGCTTCGCTCCCGGGCTCGGAGACCACGGCTAGGCTGAGTCCGATGGTCGAGCTGGTCGGGGATTCTGCGCGCGGGGCCGAGTTCGCGCTCGTGCGGCTTACGGTCGACGGCGACCGGATCGTCTCCGCCGACGCCCCCGGGCTCGCGCGCCCGCTCGAGGGGCTGACGCTGCTCGAGGCGGCCGCGGTTCCCGGCGAGACGCTCGCTGCCGACGCGCTCGCGAACGCGCTCGGGTCAGCCTTCGCCGCGCCGCCGGTTCCCGGCCGGATCGCGGTCGCGATGAGCGGGGGTGTCGACAGCGCCGTCGCGTTGTTGCGGGCCGGCCCCGGCGCGATCGGGGTCACACTGCGTCTGTGGCTCGACCCGGCCGGGCCCGACTCCGAGCGGGCCTGCTGCTCCCCCGCGGCCGTGATCGCGGCCCGGGAGACCTGCCACGCGCTCGGCCTGCCGCACGTCACGCTCGACCTGCGCGAGGAGTTCCGGCGCGCCGTCGTCACGCCCTTCGTCCGCGCGTACGCCCGCGGCGAGACACCGAACCCCTGCGGCCGCTGCAACGGCAGCTTCCGTTTTGCCGAGCTGCTGGCGTTCGCCGAACGCGCTGGGGCGGACAAGCTCTGGACGGGCCACTACGCGCGCATTGTCGAGCGCGACGGCCTTCGCCTCCTCGCCCGGGCGGCCGACCCGGACAAGGATCAGTCCTACATGCTGGCGAGGCTCGACCCGAGCCTGCTCGACCGAATCGAGTTCCCGCTCGGCGACGGAACGAAGGCCGCCACCCGGGCCGAGGCCGCGCGTGCCGGGCTCGCAGCCGCCGAGCGCCGCGAGAGCCAGGAGGCCTGCTTCCTCGCCGGGGACGACTACCGCGCGTTCCTCGGCAGGAACGGCCTGGCTGCGAGCGACGGCCCGATCGTCGACGAGAGCGGCCGGGAGGTCGGCCGCCACGACGGCTCGTGGCGCTACACGCCCGGCCAGAGGCGTGGAATCGGAGTCGCCGCCGCCGAGCCGCTCTACGCGCTCCGCACCGATGTCGCCACGAACACGCTGGTCGTCGGCCCGCGCGGCTCGCTCGCCTGCACGCGCGTCGAGGTGCGCGGACGCCTGCACGTTTCCCTCGAGCGCGCCGACGCCAAGCTCCGCCACCGGTCGCCGTCGGTGCCCGCGCGCGTCCAGCCGATCGAGGGCGGCTACCGCCTCGAGCTCGAGGAAGCGGCGTACGGCGTCGCGACCGGGCAGGTCGTCGCGCTCTACGACGGAGACGCGCTCGTCGGTTCCGGTGTGGTGTCGTCTGCGAGTCGCAACTAGCGCTCCGCCCCGTCAGGCCCTCGGACTCCGGCGGCGTCCAGCCGCGCCTGGCGGCACCCGGCACCCCGCGCACGTGCTACCAGCACGCGCGCGGGCACCGTGCGCCGCCAGATCACACCTGGCCACTCCCCAGAGTGTCAACGGACTGACGGGACGAAGCACTAGGATCACCGGCATGCCGCTTCTCGCCGTCAGCGCGGGGGACGTCGCGTACTACGCGCTGGCCCTCTTCCTCGTCGCAGTCGGCCTCGGCGTCGGTTATGCGTTCTTCCGCCTCGGCGGAACCTTTGTGCGGCTTTCCGCGTTTATCGGAGGAACGCAAGATGAGCTCCTGCCCGTGATCAACAAGGTTGGAGGGAGCGTCGACCGGGTGAACCAACAGCTGGACAAGGCGGACCGCGTGACGGACAGCGCAGTGGACATGGCCGACAGCGTCGACACCGCGGTGCGGGCGGTCAGCTTCGCGATCACACGCCCGGTGCAGAAGGCGTCCGGCGTCGCAGCCGGCCTCAGTCACGGCATCGCCGCCTTCAAGACGCGCCGCGACTGGCACGACGCGGTGCGCGTGGCCAAGGACGCAGCCGCCCGGCGTGAGCGCGAGCTCGAGGAGGAGCTGCGCGCCGCAGACGGTGATTCGCACTGATGGACGAGATTCGCGTGACGATGCCGAGCGAGCGCCCGTTCGGCGCTGTCGCCGGGCTCGTGCTCGGTGGGGTCGCCGCCCGCCACGAGCTGACGATCGACGTGCTCGACGACCTCCAGCTCGCGCTCGACAGCCTGCTCGAGCGCGACGCCCGCGCGGACGAGATCACGCTCGTGCTGCGGGTCGGGCCGGACACGGTCGAGGTCTCGGTCGGTCCGTTCGACCGTGCGGCAGTCGCCGAGCTCGATGAGGACGCGGGCGAGAGCCTCGACCTGCGCCGCCTGCTCGACACCGTCGTCGACGACGTCGTGCTCGACGACCGCGAGGACGGCTGCTGGGTGGAGCTGCGCAAGGGCTACCAGCTGGCGGGGCGAGCCTGATGCCGCGCGAGTCCGACAAGATCCTCCTCCGCCGCTATCACGAGCAGGGCGACCTCGCTGCGCGCGAGCAGCTGATCGAGCAGTACCTGTCCCTCGTCCGCTCGCTGGCGCGCCGCTACAGCTATCGCGGCGAGCAGCTCGAGGATCTCGTCCAGATCGGCTGCATCGGCCTGATCAAGGCGATCGACCGCTTCGACCTCGACCGCGGCGTCGAGCTCACCACCTACGCGACGCCGAACATCATCGGCGAGATCAAGCGCCACTTCCGCGACAAGGGCTGGGCCGTGCGCGTGCCGCGGGGGCTGCAGGAGCTGAACGTCCAGCTCTCGAAGCTCGTGGAGGAGCTGACCGTCCAGAACGGACGCTCGCCGACGATCCCGGAGCTCGCGAAGGCAGCCGGCGTGGAGGAGGAGGAAGTGCTCGAGGCGCTCGAGTCCGGCCGCGCGTACACCTCGCTCTCGCTCTCGTCCGGCGGCTCCGACGAGGACGGCGAGCTCGATCCGCTCGAATCGCTCGGCACGATCGAGCACCAGTACGAGGTCTCGGAGGACCGTGCCGTCCTGGCGCCCGGCTTCCGAGCGCTCGACGAGCGCGAGCGCCGCATCCTGCACCTGCGCTTCTTCGACGGACTGACGCAGTCGCAGATCGCACAACAGGTCGGAATCTCCCAGATGCACGTCTCGCGCCTGATCCGCCGAGCGCTCGAGAAGATCCGCGACGAGATCGCGGGCGACGAAGACTTCGAGACGCCCGCCAAGCGCGCCGCGGGCTAGACCTACACTTCCGACGTGCGCACCACCGCTGAGCTCCGCGAGGGCTTTCTCGCCTACTTCGAGTCGAAGGGTCACAAGCGGCACCCGTCCGGTTCGCTCGTCCCGCCCGACTGGGATCGCTCGACACTCCTGAACAGCGCCGGCATGCAGCCGCTGATGCCGTACTTCCTCGGTCGCGAGACGCCACCGGCACCGCTGCTCGTGACGGTGCAGAAGTGCTTCCGCACGCCTGACATCGACGAGGTCGGCCTCGACGGCCATCACCTGACGTTCTTCGAGATGCTCGGCAACTTCTCGTTCGGGGAGTACTTCAAGGACGGCGCCGTGGATCTCGCGTGGGAGTTCCTGACGCAGGTCCTGAAGATCGACATGGAGCGCTTCTGGGTGACGATCTTCGCCGGCGACCCGGAGCTTGGGCTCGGCGAGGACGAGGTCGCCCGCGCGGCGTGGCTCCGGGTCGGTCAGCCGCCCGAGCGGATCCTCGCCCTCGACCGCTCGCACAACTTCTGGTCGGTCGGCGGCCCCGGGCCGTGCGGCGGCGACACGGAGATGTTCTACGACCGGGGGGAGGACATCGGCTGCGGGCGCGCCGAGTGCGCGCCGGGCTGCGATTGCGAGCGCTTCCTCGAGTTCTGGAACCTCGTCTTCATGGAGTTCGAGCTGCACCCGGACGGACGCGTGACTCCGCTGCCGAAGCAGAACGTCGACACGGGGATGGGGCTCGAGCGCACCGCCTCGATCCTCCAGGACGTCCTCTCGGTGTACGAGACCGACGGCTACCAGGCGATCATGGCCTGGATCGCCGAGCAGAGCGGCGTCGCCTACGGCGAGTCGGAGCGCGCGACGAAGGCGCATCGGATCCTCGCCGACCACGGCCGCGGGATGACCTTCCTCGCCGCCGACGGGGTGACGCCGTCGAACGAGGGGCGCGGCTACATCCTGCGCCGGATCATCCGCCGCGCCGTTCAGCAGGCGCGCGCGATCGACCTCGAGCACCTCTGGCCGCTCACCGACGTCGTGGTCGAGCAGATGGGGCACTGGTACCCCGAGCTTTCGTCCGGGCGCGCCGACGTCCAACAGGTGATTCGCGCGGAGGAGGAGCGCTTCTCCGAAACGCTCGAGCGCGGGCTCAAGGTCTTCGAGGAGCTGTCGGGCGGCGAGACGATCTCGGGCGAGGAGGCCTTCCGGCTGGCCGCCACCTACGGGTTCCCGGTCGAGCTGACGGTGGAGCTCGCCGAGGAGCGCGGTCAGGCCGTGGACGTGGACGGCTATCGCGACGAGATGGCGCGCCACCGCGACGTCTCGCGCGCCGGATCCGAGTCGGGGATCCAGCGCGCCGCCGAGTTTGGCGCCGGAGCGGGTTTCGCCAGCGAGTTCGTCGGCTGGGAGAAGACCGACGTGCTCACGCAGATCGGGGCGCTCGAGGAGCTCGGCGACGGCACGTTCCTGGCGAAGCTGCGCGAGTCGCCCTTCTATGCGGCCGGCGGCGGCCAGGTCACGGACGCGGGCGAGCTGATCCACGAGGAGACGGGCGTGACGGCGACGCTGCGTGAGGCGCACCGGCTCGGCGAAGACCAGGCGCTCGTGTTCGAAGGAGAGGGCTTCGCGGCCGGTGATCGGGTGCGCGCGGTCGTGCCGTGGTCGGTTCGCTTCCCGACGACGGCGAACCACACCGCGACGCACCTGCTGCACGAGGCGCTGCGCCAGGTGCTGGGTGACCATGTCAAGCAGGCTGGCTCGGCCGTGCGGCCCGACAAGCTGCGCTTCGACTTCAGCCACGAGCAGGCGCTCACCTCGAAGCAGCGCGCAGAGGTCGAGCGGATCGTCAACGAGCAGATCTTCCGCAACCGGCCGGTGCGGATCTTCGAGACGCCGATCGAGGAGGCGAAGCAGCTCGGCGCGCAGATGCTCTTCGGCGAGAAGTACGGCGACGTCGTGCGTGTGGTCGAGATCGAGGGCTTCTCCCGCGAGCTCTGCGGCGGGACGCACGTGCGCTCCACCGCCGAGATCGGGCCGTTTGCGATCGTCTCGGAAGGCTCGGTCGGCTCGGGCGCGCGGCGTATCGAGGCCGTCACCTCCGGCGAGGCCTTCGCGCTCCTGCGAGGGCGCGCCGACGAGGCCGACGACCTGCGGGCCGAGCTCGAGCGTGTTCGCAAGGAGGCGAAGAAGGCACCAGCGGCGGCCGCGGCGGCGGACGAGTTCGTCGTCACGCGCGAGACCAAGGCGGGAGACGTCAACGTGCTCGTGGTCGAGGTGCGGAGCGGCGACCCTCTCGACGTGTCCGACCGTCTGAAGCAGCAGCACGCTCCGGCGGCCGTGATCGTCGGCGCGCTGGCCGACGGCACGGCACAGCTCGTGATCAATCTCGACAAGTCCCTCGAGGCGCGCGGAGTCCACGCGGGGAACGTCGTGCGCGAAGCCGCGCCGCTGATCGGCGGCGGCGGCGGCGGGCGGCCGACGATGGCGCGCGCCGGCGGAAAGCGCCCGGAAGGGCTCGAAGAGGCGCTGACGACGGCGGAGCGCCTGATCACGGCGGCGCTGTCGTGAGGATCCTGGCGTGAAGGTGCTCGCACTGGACTACGGCTCGGCGCGCACCGGTGTCGCCGTGTCCGACGCGACGGGCACGCTCGCGCGGCCGCTGACGGTGGTCGAGCGCGCCGCCTCGGAGGCGGGCCTGCGCCGGCTGGCCGAGCTCGTCGCCGCCGAGGATCCCGAGCGGATCGTCGTCGGGCTGCCGCTGACGCTGCGCGGCGAGGCCGGGCACCAGGCGGAGGAGACGGGCCGCTTCATCGCCGCGCTTCGCGCCGTCGTCCCCGTGCCGGTCGAGAGCTTCGACGAGCGCTTCACGACCTCGCTCGCCGCCGGCGCCCCGTCCTCCCGGGCGCCCGAGGACGCACGGGCGGCCGCCCACCTTCTCGAGAGCTACCTCACGTGGTCGAGCAACCGGGTGTGACCAGGCAGCGGCCGTCGCGCTCGCAGCTCCTGCTGCGGCGACTGATCGCGGCCGGAGTGCTCTTCGGGTGCCTCGGCCTGGCGCTCTGGCTCGGGGTCGCCGCGCTCGGTGATTCGGGCGGCGACGAGGTCGCTCCGCCCACGACCACTGCGGCGCCGGCAGCCCCCGTCCTCCGGATCGTCTTCCCCGAGGGCTTCACGCGCGACCAGATGGCGGCGCGGGTGGGCGAGGTGCGGAACATCGCCAAGGAGCGACGCAAGATCACGCCGAAGCTGACCGAGAAGGGCTACCGCGCGGCCACCGAGAAGGCGACGATTCCGGCCCAGTTCCGCCGGGATGCGCGCGAGATCGAGGGCTTCCTCTTCCCGGCCACCTACGAGTTCACCGCCAAGACGAGCGCCAAGGAGCTCGTGGCGGATCAGCTCGAGTTCTTCGACCAGAACTTCGCCAAGGTGGACATGGCGTTCGCGCGGAAGAAGAACCTGACGCCGTACGACGTGCTGATCATCGCCTCGATGGTCGAGAAGGAGACGATCGCGCCGGACGAGCGCCCGAAGGTCGCGGCGGTGATCTACAACCGGCTCAAGGCCGGAATGCCGCTCGGCATCGACGCCACGATCCGCTACGGGCTCGACGTGCCCGGAACCGAGCCGCTGCGCGTCTCCCAGCTCGAGAGCGACAATCCCTACAACACCCGCAACCGCACCGGGCTGCCGCCGACGCCGATCGCGAACCCCGGGCTCGCCTCGATGCAGGCTGCTGCGCACCCGGCCGACGTCGACTACCTCTTCTTCGTGCGCAAGCCGGACAGGATCCACCACTTCTTCACCGCGAGCGAGGCCGAGTTCTACGCCAAGGCCTGCGAATACGGCTTCGGCTGCAATTGAAACTTTGTGTTCCTGAAACACAAGCGTTCCTCGATCCGGGCGGTCTCGCGCAGACGAGCCGTACTCGGCTGCCGAGAAGAGAGCTTGTGTTCCTGAAACACAAACCCTCATGACGGTCACGGCGTCGACGCGGCTCGTGGGGCTGCTCGGCCATCCGGTCGCGCACTCGCTCTCGCCACGAATGCAGAACGCCGCCTTCGCGGCGCGGGGGCTCGACTTTGCGTACGTGGCGCTCGACGTGCCGCCGGAGCAGCTCGAGGACGCGGTGCGCGGTCTCGTCGCGCTCGGGTTCGCCGGGGCCAACGTGACGGCGCCGCACAAGCTCGCGGTCGGGGAGCTCGAGCTCGTCGAAGCGGAGGTGAGCTCGGTGAACACGCTCGTCTGCCGCAACGGGCGCGTCGAGGGTCACAGCACGGACTCTGCGATCCTCGCGGGCATCACGGCGGAGCGGCCCGTGGTGCTCGGCGACGGCGGCTCGGCGCGCGCCTTCGCGGAGGCGCTGCCGAACGCGCGCACCTTCTCCCGCCGCGGCGAGTGGCCGCCGGACGTCGCCGGCGCCGATCTCGTCGTCAACGCGACGAGCGCGCGCGACGACGTGCTCGCGACGCTCCGTACGGGCCAGACACTGGTCGACCTGCCCTACCCGGACACGGCGACCGCCGAGGCGGCGCGCGCGGGCGGGGCGCGCGTGGTGGGCGGGCTGGAGGTGCTCGTCGCGCAGGGCGCAGCCGCGTTCGCGCTGTGGACGGGTGTGCCGGCGCCGCTGTCCGTCATGCGCGCCGCAGTAGATTTGCCCGGATGACGCTTGTGCTGACGACGGCGGGGGAGTCGCACGGGCCAGCGCTCGTTGCGATCCTGACGGGCCTGCCCGCCGGCCTCGAGCTGGAGCAGGCCGCGATCGACGCCGACCTGCACCGGCGCCAGCAGGGCTACGGCCGCAGCCCGCGCCAGCAGCTCGAGCAGGACGCGGTCGAGGTCCTCGCCGGGCTCCGCCACGGCCGCACCTTGGGCACGCCTCTCGCGCTCGTCGTCCGCAACCGCGACCACGTGAACTGGACGTGGGGGATGAGCCCCTGGGCGCCCGAAGGCGAGCCGTCGGGGAAGGGCACGAAGCCGGTGACGCTGCCGCGGCCCGGGCACGCCGACCTCGCAGGTGTCCTCAAGTACGGCCACGAGGACGTGCGCGACGCCCTCGAGCGCGCGAGTGCGCGCCACACCGCGGTGCTCGTGGCCGCCGGTGCGGTCGCGAAGGCGCTCCTGCGGGAGCTCGGGATCGACGTCGCAGGTCGCGAGGCGGAGATCGGCGGCGCCTCCGGGGAGGAGGAGATGCGCGCGGCGATCGACGCCGCGAAAGCCGATCGCGACACGCTCGGCGGCATCGTCGAGGTGCGTGCGACCGGGGTGCCGCCGGGCCTCGGCTCGTACGCGACGCGCGAAGATCGGCTCGACGCCCGGCTCGCCGCCGCGCTGATGGGGATCCAGGCCGTGAAGGGCGTGGAGATCGGGGACGGCTTCGAGCTCGCGCGGCTCCGGGGCTCGGCCGCGCACGACGAGATCGAGCCCGGGCTGCGTCGCCGCTCGAACCGCGCCGGCGGAATCGAGGCGGGTGTCTCGAACGGCGAGGAGCTTGTCGTCCGCGCGGCGATGAAGCCGTTGCCGACGCTGATGAAGCCGCTCGACTCCGTCGATCTCACCACGGGCGAGGCCGCCCAGGCTCTGGTCGAGCGCAGCGACGTCGCGGCGGTGGAGGCGCTCGCGGTCGTCGCCGAGGCGGCGGTGGCGTGGGAGCTCGCCCGGGCCGCGAAGGAGAAGTTCGGCGGCGACTCGCTCGGGGACTTCATCGGCGCTCACCGCGCGTATCTCGAACGCATCCCGTGGGCACCGCGCTAGACCGTCACCTCGTCCTCGTCGGCTTCATGGGCGCGGGGAAGACGACGATTGGTCGAGCCGTCGCTGAGCAGCTCGGCCGGCGCTTCGTCGATCTCGACCGCGAGATCGAACGGGCGGAGGGATTCTCGGTCGCTGGCATCTTCGCCACCCAAGGTGAAGTGGGATTCCGTGTGCTCGAGCGTCGCCGGGCGCTCGAGGCTCTGCGCGACCCGACGCCCGCGGTGATCTCCTTCGGCGGCGGTGCGCTGGGCTCCGACCAGATTCGAGCTGCCGTGCGCGAGCACGCGGTTTGCGTCCTGCTCGAGGTCGATCCAGACGAGGCCTGGCGACGAGTAGGTGGCAGCGACCGTCCCCTGGCCCAGGACGAAGACGCGTTTCACCAGCTCTATGCCGAGCGCCGGGAGGCGTATGAGGAGGCGGCCGACGCTCGTACGACCGACGTGGACGGCGCCGTGCTCGCGGCCGGCGGCGTCCACGTCGAGAGCGGCGCGCTGGGCCGGCTCGGCGAGCTCGTCCCCGGTGACGGTCCGGTCGCGCTCGTCGCAGACCAGCACGTGGCCGGGATCTACGGGATGGAGGCGCAACTCGCGCTCGGGTCGCGCAACGTGGCGACGTACGAGGTTCCGTCCGGCGAGAGAGCCAAGGCGCTGCACGTCCTGGAATCGCTCTGGCAGGCTCTGCGCCTGGAACGAGGAGGCACGCTCGTCGCGCTGGGCGGAGGCAGCACCACCGACGTCGCCGGGCTCGCGGCCGCGACGTACCTCCGTGGGATCGACTGGGCGGCCGTCCCGACGACGCTCGTCGGCCAGATCGACGCAGCGATCGGCGGCAAGACGGCGATCGACCTCCCTGAGGGCAAGAACCTGGTCGGCGCCTTCCACTGGCCGGTGCGCACCGTGATCGACCCGGCGCTGCTCGAGACGCTCCCCGAGGCGGAGCTGCTGAACGGCCGCGCAGAGCTGGTCAAGATGGGCCTGCTCGCCGGAGAGCCGCTCTGGGAGCTGCCCCTGCCGGAGGCGGTACGGCGTTGCGCGGTGTTCAAGACGGCCGTGTGCCTGCGCGACCCACACGATCGCGGCGAGCGCGCGCAGCTCAATCTCGGCCATACGTTCGCGCACGCGCTCGAGGCCGCCGCCGACTTCGAGCTTCCTCACGGACGCGCCGTTGCACTCGGCCTGCTTGCAGCGCTCCGGCTCTCCGGGCTCGACACTGCGGTTGTCGAGGAGGAGCTGCGACCCGAGCCGGTGCGCGTCGACCGCGACCGCGCGCGGGCTGCGCTCGCGCGCGACAAGAAAGCGGTGGGCGGCGTCCCGAAGCTCGTCCTGCTGGAGGTGCCTGGCCGACCTCGGATCGGGGTCGAGGTGCCCGAGGCGGACGTGCGAGCAGCGCTCGACTCTCTGATCGCCGGATAAAGTCGCGCGATGCGAGTGGGAGTCCTGAACGGGGTCAACCTCGACGTGCTGGGGCGGCGTGACCCTTCCCTGTACGGAAAGCTCTCGCTCGCCGAGCTCGAGAGCCGCATCTACAGCTGGTCGAAGGACCTCCAGCTGACCACGCGCTGCCGCCAGACGAACCACGAGGGGCAGTTCGTGGAGTGGTGTCACGACGCGCTCGACTGGGCCGACGGCGTCATCCTCAACCCGGGCGCGTGGACGCACTACAGCTACGCGATCCGCGACGCCGTCGAGCTGTTCGAGGTGCCCGTCGTGGAGGTGCACCTGTCGAAGATCGAGGAGCGCGAGGAGTTCCGCCGCCACTCCGTGCTGTCCGATCTCGCGAAGAAGCGGATCACGGGAAAGGGGCCGGACGGGTACCGTGAGGCGCTCGAGTATCTCGTGGAGGCGGCGAAGAAGATATGAGTCGGATCGAGAGATTGGCAGCCCTGCTCGACGAGCCACTGCTCGTCTCGAGCGGTGTCAACGTGCGCTACCTCACCGGCCTCGCCAGCTCGAACGCGGCCCTGCTCGTCGACCCCTCGGGCGACGCGACGGTCTACACGGACTTCCGCTACGCGCGCAAGGCGAGCGCGCTCGAAGGCGTCCGCTTCGAGCAGACGGCGCGTGCCGTGATCGCCGACCTCGCCACGAGGTTCGCCGGCAAGACGATCTGGGTCGAGGCACACGTCCTGACCGCGGCTGCGTTCGAGACTCTGCGCTCCGGCGGCGTCGACGCCGTTCCTCGGCAGGGGCTCGTCGAGCGGCTCCGCGCCGTCAAGGATCAGGGCGAGCTGGACACGATGCGGGCAGCCGCGTCGATCTCCGACCGGGTCTTCGGCGCGCTCGCCGAGGAGCGGTTCGTCGGGCGCACGGAGATCGAGCTCGCGTGGCGTGTCCGCGAGCTGTTCCACGAGCACGGCTCGTCCGAGCTCTCCTTCGACACGATGGTCGCCGCTGCGGAGAACGGTGCGAGCCCGCACTCGGACAACCGCGACGTCGCCGTGCCGGCGAACACGCTCGTGATCGTCGACGCCGGCTGCCGCGTGGACGGGTACGCGTCCGACTGCACGCGCACCTTTGCGACCGGCGAGCTGCCCGACGAGCTCGGACGGATGTACGAGGTCTGCCTGGAGGCCCAGCTCGCGGGGCTCGAGGCGATGGGGCCCGGTGTGACCGGCGTCGCCGCCGACGCCGCCGCCCGCGAGGTGATCGGTGCGGCCGGTTGGGCGGAGAACTTCGGTCACGGCCTCGGCCACGGAATCGGCCTGGAGGTGCACGAGGCGCCCAACGCGCGCGCCGAGTCGACCGACACGCTCGAGGCCGGGAACGTGCTCAGCTGCGAGCCCGGGATCTACCTCCCGGAGGTCGCGGGGGTGCGGATCGAGGACATGGTGCTGATCACGGACGAGGGGCGCGAGCGCCTCACGCAGGTGGGCAAGGAGCTCGTGACCGTCAGCTAAGCTGGCCCGCGCTCATGGCCGACGTCGTCTCCACGAACGAGTTCAAGAACGGCATGCACGTCGAGATCGAAGGCTCGGTCTGGCGTATCGTCGACTTCCAGCACGTGAAGCCCGGCAAGGGCGGAGCCTTCGTCCGCACGAAGGTGAAGAGCCTCGACTCCGGCTCCGTCGTCGACAAGACCTTTCGTGCGGGCGAGAAGTTCGCGCGCGTCTACACCGAGGTCAAGAACATGCAGTACCTCTACGACTCGGGCGACGAGGTCGTCTTCATGGACGAGCAGACCTATGAGCAGCTGTCGCTCCCGCACGCCTCGCTCGAGGCGGAGCTGCCGTACATGCAGCCGTCGAGCACCATGCAGCTGCTCTTCGTCGGCGGCAAGCCCTCGGGTGTCCAGCTGCCGGGGTCGATCGAGCTCGCAGTCACGGACACCGAGCCCGGCGTGAAGGGCGACACGGTCTCGAACGTGACGAAGCCGGCCACGCTCGAGACGGGCGCCGTCGTCGCCGTGCCGCTCTTCGTCAACGTCGGCGACCGCATCAAGGTCGATCCGCGCGAAGGTCGCTACATATCGCGCGCCTGACGCACCGGTCGGGCGGCTCCCGCCGGGCGGAGCCCGGCTCCGCTGCCCTCTCGCCGCTCGCGGCGCTCCAGCCGGCGGCCCGTACGTCCGTACTGTGCCACCGGCCTACGCACCGCGAGCGACGAGCCGGAGCGCCAGGCGAGCCGTAGCGAAATCGACCGGCGGCGTGCCGGATAGGCTCTCCCACGTGCCGCGGCTCGTCGACACCTCGATTCGCCTGCTCTCGCAGGAACCGCTTGCGGGACGGATGCCGACCGCCGACCTGCTCCAGCTCGCGGAGGTGCTGGACAGCGCCGGCTACGCGTGCCTCGAGGTCTCGGGCGGCGGCGTGTTCGACTCGGCCGTGCGCCGGGGCGTCGAGAGCCCGTGGGAGCGGATCCGAGCCCTGCGTAGCCGCACGAAGACGCCGCTCGGGCTCGCGCTGCGGGGCCGCTTCCTCGTCGGCTCGCGACCGGTCAGCACGGATTTCGTCCGACGCTTCGTCGCCTCCGCCGCCGAGAACGGCATCGACGTCTTCCGCCTGCACGATCCGCTGAACGACGTCTCGAACCTGCGCGAGGCCGGGGAGGCGATCGTCGACGCGGGCGGCGAGTTCCACGCGGGGCTCGTCTACAGCCCTGGTCGCATGGGCGAGGCCGACGCGCTCGTCGAGCAGGCCCGCGAGCTGCCCGAGCTCGGCGCGACCCGCGCGCTCATCCACGATCCCACCGGTGGCCTCGAGCCGTACCGCGCCCACGAGCTCGTGTCCCGCGTGGCCGAGGCATCGGGGCTCCCCGTCGGCCTCTACTGCCAGGGCGCCTCCGGGAGCGGGCTCGCCGCTGCGCTGGAAGCCGCCCGGGCCGGCGCGGACATCATCGCGACGACCGTCTATCCCCTCGCGCTGACGCTGCACCGCGTGTCCGGCGAGTCGCTGGCCTCCGCGCTCGCGGGGATGGGGCTCGAGACCGGGATCGACATCGACCGGCTCTGGGAGGCGTCCGACCTCGTCGACGAGCACATCGGCGACGAGCCCGTCGCCCCGATGGCACCGCGCCTTGCGGTGCGCGCCGCCGAGTTCGACCTGCCGCCGGGCCTCGTCGCCGCACTCGACACGCACCTGCGCGCCCATTCCGCCGGCGACCGCCTGCTCGAGGTGCTCGAGGAGCTGAAGCAGGTCCGGGCCGAGGCCGGCTCGCCGCCGCTCGCGGCGCCGATCGGGCAGATCCTCGCCTCGCAGGCGCTCATCCACGTGCTCTCGGCGCGCCGCTACGGCAACGTCGTGGACGAGTTCCGCGCGCTCGTGCAGGGCCGCTACGGCGCGCCTCCGGGCGAGATCGACGCGACGGTAGCCCGTGCGGTCGTGCTGCTCTCGGACGGCGTCCCGCTCGACGAGGACCCGCCCACGGCGGACGACGTGCGAGCCGAGGCGGAGGGTCTGGCCGCGAGCGAGGAGGAGCTCGTCCTGATCGCGCTCTTCGGCGAGGAGGCCGAGAACCTGCTGCGGACGATCCGCATGCGCCACTCCCGCGACGACTCGCTGGGCGCGGGCGGGGTCGACCAGTCGCGCGCCGAGCGGATCCGCGAGCTCGTGCGGATCGTGCAGGAGAGTGGTGTCGCCGAGGTCGAGATCGAGGACGACGGGATGCGCGTCTCGGTGCGGCGGCGTGAGGAGCAGACGCCCATGCAGGTCGCCGCCGCGCCGCTCGCAGACGAGGAGCCGGGCGAGCTGCCTGTCCTCCCGGCCGCGGCCGGAGTGGCGCAGCGGGTCGAGTCCCCTATGGTCGGCGTCTTCTACCGGCAGGCCGAGCCGGGGACACCACCGTTCGTCGAGATCGGCGACGCCGTCGAGCCGGGCCAGACGCTGTGCCTGCTGGAGGCGATGAAGCTCTTCAACGAGCTGAAGGCCGACACCGCCGGCCGGGTGACGGCGATCCATGTCGAGAACGGTCAGCCAGTCGAGTTCGGCCAGCTGCTCTTCGAGCTCGAGCCGATCGCACCGCCGCCGGCGCTCTGATGTTCACGCGAGTACTGGTCGCGAACCGGGGCGAGATCGCCGTCCGGGTGATCCGCGCGCTGCACGAGCTCGGCGTCGAGGCCGTCGCCGTCTACTCGACCGCCGACCGCGACTCGCTGCACGTGCGGCTCGCCGACCGCGCTGTCTGCATCGGGCCTCCCGCCGCGGCCGAGAGCTATCTGCGCATCCCGGCCGTGATCGCCGCCGCGGAGACGACCGGCTGCGAGGCGGTGCATCCGGGCTACGGCTTCCTCTCGGAGAACCCCGGCTTCGTGCGCGCGTGCGCCGACAACGAGCTCGTCTTCGTCGGCCCGTCCGCCGACGTCATGGAGCGGATGGGCGACAAGGCCCGCGCCAAGGCAGAGATGCGCGCCGCGGATGTGCCACTCGTGCCGGGCACGGGCGGAGGCGGATCGCTCGCGGAGGTGCGGGCCGCGGCCGCCGACCTCGGCTACCCGGTGCTGCTGAAGGCGGTCGCGGGGGGCGGCGGCAAGGGCATGCGCCTCGTCCGCGCGCCCGAGGAGCTCGAGCCTGCGTTCTCCACCGCGCGCAGCGAGGCCGAGGCCGCGTTCGGCGACGGCACGCTCTATCTGGAGAAGGCGCTCGTGCCTGCGCGCCACGTCGAGATCCAGGTGCTCTGCGACCGGCTCGGCGGCGTGCTCACGCTCGGCGAGCGCGAGTGCTCGATCCAGCGCCGCCACCAGAAGCTGCTGGAAGAGTCCCCGTCGCCCGCGCTCGACGCGGCGAGGCGCGAGGAGATGGAGGCGGCGGCGGAGCGAGCATGCCGTGCGATCGGCTACGAGGGCGCCGGGACGTTCGAGTTCCTGCTCGGCGCCGACGGTGCCTTCCATTTCATCGAGCTGAACGCGCGCCTTCAGGTCGAGCACCCGGTGAGCGAGCTCGTGACCGGCATCGACGTCGTCCGCGAGCAGCTGCGCGTCGCCTCGGGCGAGGCGTTGCCGCTGACGGGACGCGCCCCGCGGCGTGGGCACGCGCTCGAGATCCGGCTCAACGCCGAGGATCCCGCCCGCGACTTCGCGCCTGCGCCCGGGCGGATCACGCGCTTTCGGCCGCCGCTCGGCCCCGGCGTGCGCGTCGACACGTACCTCGAGGAAGGCTCGTCGATCTCGCCCTACTACGACTCGCTCGTCGCCAAGCTGATCGTCTGGGCAGAGCACCGCGAGGCGGCGATCGCACGCGGCGTACGGGCGCTGGAAGAGCTGGAGCTCGAGGGCGTCCCGACGACGCGCGGGCTCGCGCTCGACATCCTGCGCTCGGAGGAGTTTGCGGGCGGCGTCTACTCGACGAGCTTCCTCGACGAGATGGAAGGGCGCCTGCCGGCGCTCGGGGCCGTGCCCGTGGAGGCAGTCTCGTGAAGCACGACGGCCACACCATCTCCGGCCCGGGCGGTTCGATCCGGATCGAGGGCGACGCACTCGCGGCGCTCGTCGTCGCGGCGGCGGAGCATGTCGACGGTGCGCGCGTGCGGCGCCCGCGGCGCGGCCTCACCGTGGCGATCTCCGACGGCCGCGCGCGCGTCGAGCTGGAGCTGGCCGTTCGGTACGGCATCTCGCTGCCCGAGCTCGGAGCTGCCGTGCAGCGGGCCGTCTCCGAGGCGCTGCGGACCTCTGGCGGGCTCGAGGTCGACGGAGTGGACGTCTCGATCGAGGAGCTGGAGCGATGATCGGTCGGCGCCAATCGCGTCGCACCGCACTCTTTCTGCTCTACCAGTGGGACCTGACCGGCCAGCCATTGAGCGCGCTCTACGAGGGCGATCCGGACGAGTTCGCGCTCGGCCTCGCGCGGGCCGTGTCGGCGCGCGCCGCGGAGCTCGACGTGCGCATCACGGAGGCCGCCGAGGGCTGGACCGCCGACCGGCTCGGTACGCTCGAGCGGAACATCCTGCGGGTCGGGATCCACGAGCTGGAGGAGGAGAGCGTGCCGCAGGAGGTGGCGATCAACGAGGCGGTGGTGCTCGCGAAGCGCTACGCCTCCGAGGACGCGGCGCGGCTCGTCAACGGGATCCTGGCGCGGATAGCCAGGGAGGAGGCGGCATGAGGCGTAGGCTTGACGGAGCCGTTCTGAGAGCGGAGGTGCCGGCTCTGCCGGCGCTGGAGCGGGTATGAGCGGAACGGCTGACGAGGCCCTGGGGCGGGCGGAGGAGCTGCTCGAGCGGCTGAAGTCGACGCGGGCCGAGCTCGAGCGGCTGGCGGCGGAGGAGAACGCCGAGGCGGCCGTCGAGGTGCTCACGGAGCTGGCCGAGCTCGCCAAGGAAGTCGAAGCGGAGCTGGCGAAGGCCCGAGCGCGAGCCGATGCACCGCCGCAGCCCTGACGCGCTACGCGGTCTCGTCGAGAGCTATCTCGGCGAGCTCGCGTTCACGCCGGAGCTCGGAACGCTCAACGAGGCGCTGCGCTACCCGCTGGAGTCCGGCGGGAAGAGGATCAGGCCGGTGCTCTGCCTCGCGGTCGGCGAGGCGGTGGGCGCGGAGGCGGAGCGGTGCCTCCCGGCAGCTGCGGCGCTCGAGCTCGTGCACACGTTCTCGCTCGTCCACGACGACCTGCCGGCACTGGACGACGACGACGAGCGGCGCGGCCGGCCGAGTGCACACATCGCGTTCGGCGAGGGGGTTGCGCTGCTCGCCGGCGACGCGCTGCTCGCGGAGGCGTTCCGGCTCGCGCTCTCGTATCCCTCCACGGCCGTCGCGCGCGAGCTCGCCCAGGCGACGCTCGGGATGATCGGCGGCCAGTACCGGGACGTCACCGGCGACACCTCCGACCTCGCCGCGCTGCACCGGCTGAAGACGGGCTGCCTCTTCGCAGCGTCCGTCGGCCTGGCGCTGAACGTGGCCGAGGTGCCCGAGCGCGAGCAGGCGCCGTGGCGCGCCTTCGGCGACGAGCTCGGCCTGCTCTTCCAGATCGTCGACGACGTCCTGGACGGCGACGGCTACGTGCTCGCGCACGGCGCCGACGGCGCCCGTGCGCTCGCCGAAGAGGCAGCAACACGCGCTCAACAGCGGCTCGACGCGATCTCCACGGACACGGCGGTGCTGGCGGAGATCGTCGGCGGCCTGGCCGCCCGGACGTCCTAGCCTCGATCGAGCTCGGACGCGAGCAGGTCCATCATCAGCCCGTCGCGCCAGCTGCCTTCGGCATCGAGCCAGTGCTCACGCATGATCCCGACGCGGCGGAAGCCGACCTTCTCGTAGCAGCGGATCGCCCGCTCGTTGTGCGCGGCGGGATCGATCACGAGCCGATGGTGACCGCGGTCGTCGATCAGGTGGCGCACCATCGTCCGCACCGCGTCCGTGCCGAGGCCGCCGCCGTGGTAGGGCGTGCCGAGGAAGAGGTCGATGCCGGCGTGCTCGTACTCGGGATCGTCCTCCTCGTAGTGCTGGATCAGCCCGGCCACCTCACCGGCGACGACGATCGCGAAGACGGTGACCCCCTCGTCCTCGCCACGCGCCTTTGCCCGCACGTGCTCCGTCGTCAGCCCCCGCCACCAGCGCGCGACCTCCGGATCGGCTCCGAGCTCGACGATCCGTGTGACGTCCGATTCGGCAAGCGGGCGCAGCACGACACGCTCTCCGCGCAGTTCCATGACCCTCTTGTACCAGTGCCGGGACTACGCTTTCGGTCGTGAAGAAGCGACTCGACGTGCTGCTCGTGGAGCGCGGGCTCGCCGAGAGCCGCGCGCAGGCGCAGGCGCTCGTGCTCGCGGGACTCGTCCCGGGCTACGACAAGCCCGGGCACCAGCTTCCCGAGGACGCCGAGCTGACCGTCGAGCGGCCGCCGCGCTTCGTCTCGCGTGGCGGCGAGAAGCTCGCGAACGCGCTCGAGCAGGTGGAGATCGAGCTCGACGGGCGTGACTGCATCGACCTGGGCGCGTCGACGGGCGGCTTCACCGACGCACTGCTCCAGCACGGCGCCGCCCGTGTGATCGCCGTCGACGTCGGCTACGGACAGCTCCACCCGAAGCTGCGCAACGATCCGCGCGTCGTCGTGCTCGAGCGGACGAACGCGCGCACGCTCACCGAGCTCCCGTTCCGGCCCGACCTGCTCGTCTGCGACGTCTCGTTCATCGGCGTCCGACTCGTGCTCGAGCCCGTGCTCCCGCTGCTCGCGGACGGCTGGGACGCCCTCGTGCTCGTCAAGCCTCAGTTCGAGGCCGGACGCGCCGACGTCGGCCGGGGTGGCGTCGTCCGTGACTCCGAGGTGCACCGGCGCGTGCTCCGCTCGGTCGTCGAGGCCGCCCCGGCGTGGGATGCCCGGGCGGTCGGGGTCGTAGACTCAGGGCTTCCAGGCCCCAAAGGGAACCGTGAGTTCTTCGTCCACCTCGTCCATGCGCCGGAGGCAGAGCCGCTCGATGACATCGACCACCGGATCGACGCCGCAGTCGGGGGCTAGGGCCGTCACGCGCGCCGCGGTGATCACCCACGGCAAGCGCGGGACGATCGGGCCTGCGCTGGCCCGGCTGGCGACGGTCGCCCGCGAAGCCGGGGTGGAGCTGCTCGTGGGCGAGGACGAGGCGGCCAAGCACGAGCTGACGCCGGCGAGCGGCGAGCTCAACGCTGCCGACCTCGCCGTCGTCCTCGGCGGCGACGGGACGATGTTGCGCGCGCTCGGAACCTATCTCGGCACCGGTGTGCCCGTGATCGGCGTCAACTTCGGCCGGGTCGGCTTCCTCTCCTCGATCCCGGCCGAGCAGCTGGAGACCGGCCTGGCGCGCGCCTTCGCCGGCAACTACTCCTCGTTCGAGCTGCCGACGCTGGACGTCGAGGTGGGCGAGGAACAGCGTGTCGCCGTCAACGACCTGGTCGTCACGAGCGCGGAGGTCGGCCGCATGATCCAGCTCGAGTGGGCGGTCGGAGGCGAGGGCCTCGGCCGGCGCGGGTGTGACGGCGTCGTCTGCTCGACCCCGTCCGGCTCGACGGGCTACAACTTCTCGAACGGAGGGCCCGTGCTCGTCTGGGGGCTCGACGCCATGTCCGTCACCTTCGTCGCGCCGCACTCGCTGAACGCACGCCCGCTCGTGATCCCCCGAGGCAGCGACCTGCTCGTGTGGAACCGCACGCCCGACGTCGCCGCCGCGGCCATCGTCGACGGCCATCGGGTCGTCGACCTGCCGCCGGGGGGCCGAGTCCGCGCGCGCATCGGCGAGCAGCGCTCGCTGCTCGCGACGCTGCCCGAAGTGACCTTCTTCAGCCGCTACAACCGGACCTTTGCTTCGTAGCCTGCGCATCGAGAACCTCGTGCTGATCCGGGCTGCCGAGCTCGTACCCACGTCGGGGCTGAACGCGATCACGGGCGAGACGGGTGCCGGGAAGACCATTCTCGCGCACGCCCTCGGCCTGCTGCTCGGGCAGAAAGGCGACGCGGCGGCCGTCGGGCCCGCGGCCTCCGAGGCCTACGTCGAGGCCGAGTTCGACGTGCCCGAGGGCTTCTTCGACGACGACGAGCTGACCACCCTCGCGGAGCTCGCTCCCGAGGACGAAGCCGGCCTCGTGCTCGCTCGGCGCGTGTTCGCGGATGGGCGCACCCGCGCCTACGCCTGGGGCCGGGCTGTGGCTCGGGAGGACCTGGCCGCGGCCACCGAGCGGCTCGTTGCCATGTCGGGCCAGTTCGAGCAGCGGCGGCTGGCGCGACCCTCGTACCAGCTCGATGTGCTCGACGCCTTCTGCGGCGAGGAGCAGGGGCGCCGGCGGCGTGAGGCGCGGGCCGCGTGGCGCGAGCTCGGCGCGGCACGCGGGCGCCACGAGGAGCTGACGCGCGACGCGGCGGCGGAAACGGCCAGACTCGCCGAGCTGGAGGCGCTCGTGGCCGCGACCGAGGGGCTCGAGCCCGACACGGAGGCGGCGCTGAACGCCGAGCGCGACCGGCTGCGCCACGTAACCGAGCTCGCGGAAGGCGCGATCGCCGCCGCCGAGGCGCTCGCGCCCGAGGACGGGGACGGTGCGGCGTCGCTCGCCGGTACCGCGGAGCGGGCCGTCGCACCGCTCGAGCGGATCGCGCCCGAGCTGGCGCGGGCAGGTGAGGAGCTCCGCGACCTCGAGCTGCGCCTGCGCGAGCTCGGCTCCGACCTGCGGGCGTTCCTGCTCTCGCTGGAGGCCGAGCCGGACCGGATCGAGCACGTCGAGTCGGAGCTGGAGCGGATCTCGGACGCGAAGCGGCGCTTCCGCTGCGCGACCTACGCGGAGCTGCTCGCCGGCGCCGGCGACGCGCGTGCCGAGCTGAACGCGCTCGCCGAGGGCCACGATCCCGCCCTGGCGGCCGCCGAGGCTCTCGTTGCCGCCGAGAAGCGCGTGCAGCGGCTGGCCGGGGAGCTGCGCGCCGCCCGCTCCGGCCGGGCCGAGGAGTTCGCGGACGCGGTCGCCTCCGAGCTCCGCGGCGTCGGCATGGGCGAGGGTGAGTTCCGCGCCGAGCTGCGTGAGCGTGAGCCCGGCGCGAGCGGCGCGGACGAGGTCGCCTTCCTGATCCGGCCGAACGCAGGCCTGCCGTTCGGGCCGGTGGCCGAGACCGCCTCGGGCGGCGAGCTCTCGCGTGTTGCGCTCGCTATCGCCGCCGTCGCAGGCGGGCTCACGTTGGTGTTCGACGAGATCGACGCCGGGATCGGCGGCACGACGGCGCACGCGGTCGCCGACACGCTGAAGCGGCTTGCCGAGCGCGCTCAGGTGCTCACGATCACGCACCTGCCGCAGATCGCAAGCGTCGCCGACAGCCACTACCGCGTCGAGAAGATCCCCGGCGATCCCACGCTGACGCGGATCTCGCTCCTCGACGACGCCGAGCGCCGCGACGAGCTGGAGCGGATGCTCGGCGGCCGCGAGTTCCTCTCGGCCCTCAAATGAGCCTCGTCGAGCACACCGGGACCGCTCGTCTCGGCCGCAGGACGAAGGAGCTCGTGCGCCGGCTCGGGCCCGGCGACATCGCGATCATCGACCACACCGACCTCGACCGCGTCTCGGCGGAGGAGCTCGTCGAGGCGGGGGTCCGCGTGGTCGTCAACGTGGCCGCCTCTCAGAGCGGGCGCTACCCCAACCCAGGGCCACTCCTGCTCGTGCGTGGCGGCGTCAGGCTGATCGACGCGCCCGAGGCAGACCTGTTCGACGCGATCTCGGACGGCGAGGCGCTGACCGTCCGCGGCGCGAGCCTCTTCCGGAACGGCGACTGCCTTACGACCGGCCGCGCGCTCGAGGAGCACGAGCTCGAGCGGGCGCTCGTGGAGCAGCAGAGCCGCGTGACGGAGGCGCTGGAAGCCTTCGCCGACAACACGCTGCAGTACCTGCGCGAGGAAGGCAATCTGCTCGCACAGGGCCTGGACTTTCCGCAGCTGCGAACGAGCTTCCGCGACCGGCACGCGCTCGTCGTCGCCCGCGGCCCAGGACACCGGCGGGACCTGCGCATCGTCCGGCCCTACGTGCGCAACTTTCGGCCCGTGCTCGTCGCCGTCGACGGCGGTGCCGAGGCGCTGCTCGAGGCGGGCTGGAAGCCGGACGTGATCGTCGGCGACATGGACTCCGTCTCCGACGACGGCCTGCGCTGCGGCGCCGAGATCGTCGTCCACGCCTACACCGAGGGGCACGCGCCCGGGGAGGAGCGGCTGGAGCGGCTCGGCGTGCCGTTCCACCGTGTCGCAGCGCCCGGGATCTCGGAGGACATCGCCTTCCTGCTGGCGCACGAGAAGGGCGCCGAGTTGATCGTCGCGGTCGGCACCCACTTCAACCTCGTCGAGTTCCTGGAACGCAACCGGGCGGGAATGTCGTCGACGTTCGTGACGCGGCTGAAGGTGGGGGAGATCCTCGTCGACGCGAAGGGCGTCTCGCGGCTCGTCAGCAGCCGGATCGGCGTGTGGCCGCTCGTCTCGATCGCCGCCGCCGGCCTCGCGGGGATCGTGGTCGCGATCGTGGCGTCGCCGGCGTTGCGGAACGTGCTCACCGCCCTCGTTCCCTGGCTGTAGGAAGGCTTGCCGTGATCGGGTCTTGGGCCGCGGGCGGTCGCTTGAGGGATCTTGCGCGATGAGCGTCCGCTTCCGCGGATGTTCATCTTGCGCCGACTAACCCTGCGAGACTGCGGCAGTGTTCGACCTGCGCTACCACGTCGCCTCTCTGACGGCGGTCTTTCTCGCGCTCGTGATCGGGATCCTCGTCGGGGTCGGCATCTCCGGCCGCGGCTTCGTCACCGACGCAGAGCGGGACAACTTCAACGACCGTCTTGCCGCGCTCGACGAGCAGCTCCAGGAGGAGGAGCTGGCCGTCGAGGATCTCGAGCTGCGCCAGGACGCGGCTCAGGAGTTCGTGGAGGGCGCCTACCCGGTGCTCGCAGCGGGTCGCCTGGAGGGCAAGAACGTCGCAGTGCTCGTGGTCGGCTCGTACGACGAGACCCTCAATCGGGTGCGCGAGGCCGTCGCCGCCGCGGACGGGGCGCTCGTGCGCGTTCGTGCCGTGTCGGTTCCCATTCCGACCGAGGAGATCCAGAGCGCCCTGCTCTCGGATGAGGACACCGGTGAATACGTGGGCCTGGACGAGCTGGACGACCTCGGCCGCGACCTCGGGCGCGAGTTCGTGGAGGGCGGGGAGACGCCGCTCTGGGACCTGCTCACACCGGTCATCGTCGGCCAGCGCGAAGGCAGCTCCTCGCCCGAGGCGGACGCCGTCGTCGTGATCCGCCAGGCGGAGCCGCAGCAGCGCGAGACCGCGCGCTTCCTGGCAGGCCTCTACCGCGGCGTCGTCAGCACGGGGAAGCCGGCCGTCGGCGTCGAGCCCACGCGCGTGCTCCAGAGCGCACGTCCGGTGCTCTCACGCGCCGGGCTCTCGACCGTGGACGGGGTCGATACGCCGCTCGGCGGGCTCGCCCTGACCTTGCTGCTCGCCGGCGCCGAGAGCGGCGACTTCGGCATCCGGGACACCGCCGTCGACGGCGTGCTGCCGACGGTCGAGCCGCTCCCGCCCGCGACGACGAGTGAGTGAGACCGGGCTGACCGTCCTCGTCGCCGCCCGCGACGAGGAGGCTCGGATCGGGACCACCGTCGCGGAGCTGCGCCGGCTCTTCCCCGACGCCCAGGTGCTCGTCGCGGACGACGGGTCGCGGGATGCGACCGCAATCGTCGCCGCCTCGGCGGGCGCGCGCGTCTTGCGGCTGCCGCACCGCGGCAAGGGTCAGGCGCTGACCCTCGCCGAGCGGGAGGCTCCGCCCGGGCCGCTGCTGCTCTGCGATGCCGATCTCCGCGGCGACCTGCGCCCTCTGCTCCAGAGCGAGGCCGACGTTGCCGTCGCGGCCTTCGCCCGCCGGCAGGGCGGCGGCTTCGGACTGGCGAAGGAGACGGCGAGGAGCCTGATCTTGCTCGCCTGCGGCTTCGAGGCCCGCGAGCCGCTCTCCGGCCAGCGCCGGCTCTCGAAGCGGGCGCGGGCCGCGTGCTTCCCGCTCGCGGCCGGCTTCGGCGTGGAGACCAGAATGACGGTGGACGCCGTCCAGGCACGGCTCGACGTGGCGGAGGTCGAGCTCGACCTCGAGCACCGCGCGACGACGCGTGACGCGCGCGGCTTCCTGCACCGTGGCCGGCAGCTCCGCGACATCCTGTTCGCCTTCGGCCCGCAGGGGACGAATCACCGCGGGCTGCGGCTGCCGCTCGCGGGTTGGCTCGTGGGCGTGGCGCAGCCGGGGATTGCCCCAGTGGCGCTGCTCGGGCTCGCCGACGACCTCTGGAGCGGGGACGAGCGGGGCTTCCGCGCACACCTCCGCTCCGGCCGGACGACCGGCGTCCTCAAGCTCGTCGGCATCCCCGCGTACGCGCTGCTGCGGACACGCTCGGCCTCCGGAGCGCTCCTCGTCGGCCTCGCTGCGAACACGCTGAACCAGCTCGACACGCGTCCGGGGCGGGCGCTGAAGGCCTTCGGCCTCGGCTCCCTTCTGCTGGGCCGGACGCCGCGCGGAGCGGTCGCCGCCGCCGTCCTGCTCGCGCCCTACGATCTTCGCGAGATGGCGATGCTCGGCGACTCGGGATCGAACGCGCTCGGCGCCGTGCTAGGTTTCAGTTCCGTGGAGCGGTTCTCACGGAGGCAACGCTGGAGCGCGATCGCGGCGCTCGCGAGCCTGACCCTCCTCGGCGAGCGCCGCTCGCTCGGCGCCTTGATCGAGCAGACACCGCTGGTTCGGGAGCTCGACGCCCTGGGCAGGCAATCCGTATGAACACGGCTGCCTCCGACGAGACCAAGTACATCTTCGTCACCGGCGGCGTCGTCTCGGCACTCGGGAAGGGAATCGTCGCCGCCTCGCTCGGCCGGTTGCTGAAGGCGCGCGGCCTCAAGGTGCAGGCGCAGAAGTTCGACCCGTACCTGAATGTCGACCCGGGCACGATGAGCCCGTTCCAGCACGGCGAGGTCTTCGTGACCGAGGACGGGGCCGAGACCGACCTCGACATCGGCCACTACGAGCGCTTCATCGACGAGAACATGTCGCGCAACGCCAGCCACAGTGCCGGCGCGGTCTGGGAGGCGGTTCTGCGCAAGGAGCGCAAGGGCGAGTTCCTGGGCGCGACCGTGCAGGTGATCCCGCACATCACCAACGAGATCAAGGCGCGGATCAAGCGGGTGTCGCGCTCGACGCCGGCGGACGTCGTGATCAGCGAGATCGGCGGCACGGTCGGCGACATCGAGTCCCTCCCGTTCCTGGAGGCGATTCGCCAGTTCCGCCGCGAGGTCGGGCCGGAGAACGTCCTCTACCTGCACTGCACGCTGGTGCCGTTCATCGAGGCCGCGGGCGAGCTGAAGACGAAGCCGACGCAGCACTCGGTGAACGAGCTGCGCCGCATCGGCATCCACCCCGACGTGATCGTCTGCCGCTCGCACGAGGAGCTCTCGCAGGAGATCAAGGACAAGATCGCGCTCTTCGCCGACGTGGACATCCGCTCCGTCGTGGCCTGTCCGGACGTGCCCGACGTCTATCTCGTGCCGGAGGTGCTCCAGCAGGAAGGCCTCGACGAGCTCGTCTGCGAGCAGCTCGGGCTCGAGACGCCGCCCGCGGAGCTCGCGCGAGTGGCAGACCCTGATCGACCGGATCGGCCAGATCGATCGGACCGAGCGCCGAGCTGAGGTGACGATCGCGCTCGTGGGCAAGTACGTGAAGCTGCACGACGCGTATCTCTCGGTTCACGAGGCGCTCAAGCACGCCGGCGTGCACCAGGGCTGCGCGGTGCGAGTGCAGTGGGTCGATGCCGAGAACATGTCCTACGAGGAAGCGGCCGAGCTGCTCGAGGGCGTCGACGGTGTGCTCGTGCCCGGCGGCTTCGGCTCGCGCGGCTGGGAGGGCAAGCTCCTCGCCTGCCAGGTGGCGCGCGAGCGCGAGATCCCGTATCTCGGCATCTGCCTCGGCATGCACGTCGCGGTCTCCGAGTTCGCGCGCAACGTGTGCGGCCTCGAGGGCGCCAACTCGACGGAGATGGATCCCGAGACCCTGCACCCCGTGATCGACCTGCTCCCCGAGCAGAAGGAGATCGAGGACCTCGGCGGGACGATGCGGCTGGGTGCGCAGGCGGTCGAGGTGGCCGACGAGACGCGCACGCGCGAGGTCTATGCCGAGCCGGTCGTCCACGAGCGCCACCGGCACCGCTACGAGGTGAACAACAACTATCGCGAGCAGCTCGTCGAGGCTGGGCTCGTCGTCTCGGGCACGTTCCAGGAGGGACGGCTCGTCGAGGTGATCGAGCTGCCCGACCATCCCTGGTTCGTGGCGAGCCAGTTCCATCCCGAGTTCAAGTCGCGGCCGACCCGCCCGGCGCCTCTCTTCCGCGAGTTCGTCGGCGCAGCCCTGGCCCGGGCCCGGACGCGCGACGTGGTCGAGCTGCGCGCCGCCGGCTAGCGCGCCGCAGCCATCTAGGATCGCGGGGTGTCGGACCCGCTCTCGCTCTTCGTCGAGCTGTGCGCGATCCCGAGCCCGCCCGGCGACGAGCGGGCCGTCGCCGACCGGGTGACGGAGGAGTTGCGCGCGCTGGGGCTGGATGTGGACGAGGACGCAGCCGGCGCCTCGATCGGCTCGAATGCGGGCAATCTGCTCTGCCGACTGCCCGGCCGCGTCGACGGTGGGACACCCCTCTTCCTCTGCGCCCACCTGGACACGGTGCCGCCGCAGGGCCCCATCGAGCCGGTCGTCGAGGACGGCGTCGTCCGGAATGCGGGCGGCACGATCCTCGGCGCGGACAACAAGGCGGCTGTCGTCGCGATGATCGAGGCAGCGCGGCGGGTGCTCGCCGAGGAGCGCGCGCACGCGGGCGTCGAGCTGCTCTTCACACCCAAGGAGGAGGTGGGACTGCTCGGCGCGGGAGCCTTCGATCACTCCCGGCTCGAAGCGGAGCTCGGCTACGTCTACGACCAGGGTGCGCCGATCGGCGGCATCGTGCTGGGAGCTCCGTACGGGCGCACGATCTCGGCGCGCTTCCACGGGCGCGCAGCCCATTCCGGGATGCACCCGGAGGAGGGGCGCTCCGCCGTCGCTGCGGCGGCGCGGGCGATCGCCGACCTGCGGCTGGGCCGGATCGACGAGGAGACGACGGCCAATGTCGGCCTGATCTCGGGCGGCACGGCGCGCAACGTCGTTCCGGAGTGGTGTGTGCTCGAGGCCGAGGCGCGCTCCCACGACGAGCGCAAGCTCGCGGACGTCGTGCAGGAGATGCTCGACACGTTCGGCTTCGCGGCGAGCCTGGCCGACTGCACGGTCGAGACGGAGGTGAGCGAGACGTACGCCGGCTATCGCTTCCGGCGCGACGAGCGCGTCTTCGTCCTGGCGGAGGCCGCGCTCGGCAGCTGCGGCTACGAGGTGAGCCC
The DNA here is from genome assembly GCA_963735585.1 of uncultured Gaiellaceae bacterium. Lineage (GTDB taxonomy): Bacteria > Actinomycetota > Thermoleophilia > Gaiellales > Gaiellaceae > Gaiellasilicea. Next base: position 225,682 of record CAVTLI010000001.1, read on the forward strand.
CACTTTCTCCGGCGGCGGAGCAGACGCCAACGTCTTCAACGCGCGCGGGCTGCCCTGCCTCAACCTCGCGAACGGGATGACCGCGATCCACACGCCCGACGAGCACATCGCCGTCGCGGATCTCGAGGGGATGGTCGACGTGACGCTGGCGCTGATCGATGCCGCTCGGGCTTAGGCGCGGCACCGTCACCGCGGTGCACGAGGCGCACGCGGAGCTCGTGCGGCTCGAGGTGGACGCGCTTCCGTGCGTCGCCTACCCCCGGTTGACCGGGCCGGTCGAGGTGGGTGACGACGTGGTGGTGAACGAGCAGGCGCGGGTGCTCGACCTCGGTTCGGGGGGCTTCGACATCCTCTACGCGAACCTGACGCGTGGTCTCGGCCTCCCGGTGGACGAGGGCGCACACGTGATGAAGCTGCCCTACACGCCGGGCCAAGTGGCTCTGCGACATGGGGAAGAGACGGACGAGCTCGCCGCGTCGCTCGACGGTTTGCCCGTGGTGCTGTGCACGGTGCACAGTCAGGTGGCGCCCGTGTGCGCGGCCCTCGGCGACGCGCGAGTCGCGTACGTGCAGGTCGCCGGGGGAGCCCTGCCGGTCTCGCTCTCGGACGCCGTTCGTGGCCTGAAGGAGCGTGGGCTGCTCGAGGTGGCAGCGGCGGTCGCGCCCTGCCTGGACGGCGACGTCGAGTTCGTCACGGCCCCCGCTGCTCTGGCGTGGGCGAAGGCGCGCGGGCTCGACGCCGTCGTCTGCTCCATCGGGCCGGGCATCGTCGGCACCGGCTCGCGGCTCGGCCACGGCGCGCTCACGCTCGCCGACGCAGCCAACGCCGCGAGCGCGCTGGGCGGACAGCCGGTGCTCGCAGTGCGCATGTCAGGCGCCGACCCGCGCGAGCGTCATCGTGGCGTCTCGCATCACAGCCGTGCCGTCCTCGACCTCTGTCTCGGCGTCGTCACCGTTCCCGCCGCCTCGGACGGCGAGGGTTGGGAGGACGCGTGTGCCGGGCTGCCGCTCGCGCACATGGGGCGGGGGCCGGAGGAGGATCCGGACTTCTTCCGAGCCGCGTATGCGGCAGGTGTTGTCGCGCGGAGGCTCATCGGTTGATGGAGGCGCGTCGGCTCGGACCGGTCGTCGGCCTCGGCACCTGGAACACGTTCGGCGCGAACGAGGAGCTCGCCAACGAGGTCGTCGGCACTGCCCTCGACGCCGGCGCACGCTGTATCGACACCTCGCCGATGTACGGCTCCGCAGAGCGGTCGCTCGGTGCCGCGCTCGAGGGACGACGCGGCGAGGCGAGTGTCCTGACCAAGATCTGGAGCGGCTCGCCGGACGATGCGCGCCGCCAGCTCGACGCCCAGCTCGGTTGGTACGGCCACGTCGATCTGGAACAGGTGCACAACCTCGTCGCCTGGGCGGAGCACCTGCCGTGGCTCGAGGGCGAGCGCGACGCGGGGCGGATCCGGCGTCTGGGTGTCACCCACTACCAGCCGTCGGCCTTCGACGAGCTCGAGCGGGCGCTGCGGACGCGCCGCTTCGACGCGGTTCAGCTCCCCTACAACCCGGCGGAGCGGAGCTGCGAGAAGAGTCTCCTGCCGCTGGCCAGTGAGCTCGGCGTGGCGGTGATCGTGATGCGCCCCCTCGGCGAGGGTGAGCTGCTGCGTCGGCCGCCGGATGCGGAGCAGCTGGGGCCACTGGGCGACTTCGGCGTCCAGACCTGGGCGCAGGCACTGCTCAAGTGGGCGCTTTCCGACGCACGGATCGACCTGGTCGTTCCGGCTACGTCCAGTCCCGCGCACGTCGTCGAGAACGCGGCGGCCGGGTCGCCGCCCTGGCTCGGTCGCGAGGAGCGCGCCTACGTGGAGCGGCTCGCGGGCTGGTGAGCAGGGACGAGCGAAGGCCGCTTGCCCGAGCGCGCCGCGCGGCTCTTCAGCCTGGACGTGGGACCGACCCACCACCCACCCCCCGCCCAACAGAAGGGTGGGGCTGAGAGTACCGCCGGCGTTGCCTCGAAAGCTCAAGGAAGCGTGCAGGATGTGAGAAGTCTTCGTGCCGATTTCTCCCCCTGCGCAGGGGTTTCGCGACGAGGTATCGTTGCCCGGCCATGCGCATCGGCGTCGCCAGGGAGATCAAGCCGCAGGAGTACCGGGTCGCGCTGACGCCCGCCGGTGCGCGCGAGCTCGTGCTCAGGGGGCACGAGGTGCTCGTCGAGACGTCCGCCGGGGCCGGCAGCGCGTTCCCCGATGCGGACTACGAGGCCACCGGAGCGCGCATCGTCTCGGTCGACGAGGTCTGGGAGCACGCGGAGCTCCTGCTCAAGGTGAAGGAGCCGGTCGCATCCGAGTATCCGCGCCTTCGCGAAGGGCTCGTCCTCTTCACCTACCTGCACATCGCCGCCGACGAGCCGTTGACGCGGGCGCTCACCGAAAGCGGCGTCGCGGGCGTGGCGTACGAGACGGTCGAGACGGACGACCGGCGCCTGCCGCTGCTCGCGCCGATGAGCGAGGTCGCCGGCAGACTGGCCGCCCAGGCCGGCGCGCACTACCTGGAGAAGCCGAAGGGAGGCCGTGGCCTTCTGCTCGGGGGCGTCGCCGGAGTCTCTCCAGGCAAGGTCGTCGTGATCGGCGGTGGCATCGTGGGCTACAACGCCGCGGTGATCGCCCTCGGGCTGGGCGCCCAGGTGACGATCCTCGAGCGCTCCGTCGACCGGATGCGCCACCTGGAGGAGATCCTCCACGGCCGGGTCAGCCTCGTCATGTCGTCGAGCCTCCAGATCGAGGCCTCGGTTGCGGACGCGGACGTCGTGATCGGCGCGGTGCTGATCCCGGGCGCGCTCGCGCCGAAGCTGCTCACCCGCGAGATGGTGACGGGGATGAAGGAGGGCGCGGTCTTCTGCGATGTCGCGATCGACCAGGGCGGCTGCGCCGAGACCTCACACCCGACGACCCACGACGATCCCGTCTACGAGGTCGACGGCGTCATCCACTACTGCGTGGCGAACATGCCCGGAGCCGTTCCGGTCACGTCGACCAAGGCCCTCACGAACGTGACGTTGCCCTACGTCGAGGAGATCGCCGACTACGGCCTCGCCGACGCGGTCGCGCGAGACCCGGCGCTGGCGCGCGGAGTGAACGTGATCGACGGCCGCATCACCTACGAGGCCGTGGCCGAGGCGCACGGGCTCGACTTCACGCCGCTCGACGACGTGCTCGCCGCGCCCGCCTAGCAGGGCTTGGCGCAATGCAGTCTGTGCCGACGACGAGCGGCATTCCGCCAGACTCTCCTAGTCGGCGGCGGGCTTGGGCTGCTGGTCCTTGACGGCCTTCGAGGGGCTCAGCTTCACGACCGCGTACGTGACGGCGCTGGCCATGCCGATCACGGCAGCCATGTAGATCGTCAAACCGATGAGGCCGAGGACAGTGTCCATGCGCGCCGTAGAATAGCCGCATGCCGCGCGCGTGCGTCATCGTGCTGGACGCCGTCGGGGCGGGTGAGCTGCCCGATGCGGCCGATTACGGGGATGAGGGGTCGAACACGATCGGGAACGTCGCCCGCGCCGTCGGTGGCCTCGACCTGCCCGCGCTGGAGGCACTCGGCCTCGGGAACGTGATGCCGCTCGAGGGCTGCCCACCGCAGCCCGGCGCGCCCGCGGTCGCCGGCCGGCTCGTGGAGCTCTCGAAGGGCAAGGACACGACGACCGGGCACTGGGAGCTGATGGGCGTCATCACGCCTCAGGCCATGCCGACCTACCCGCACGGTTTCCCGCACGACGTGATCGACCCGTTCATGAACCGGACTGCGCGCGGCGTGCTCGGCAACAAGGCCGCGTCGGGGACCGAGATCATCGACGAGCTCGGCGAGGAGCATCAGAAGACGGGCAAATGGATCGTCTACACCTCGGCGGACTCCGTCTTCCAGATCGCCGCGCACGAGGAGACGATTCCGCTCGAGGAGCTGTACGAGGGCTGTCGCGTCGCGCGCGAGATCCTGACGGGCAAGCATGCCGTGGGCCGCGTCATCGCGCGTCCCTTCGTCGGCACGCCGGGGAACTACGAGCGCACGCCGAACCGCCACGACTTCTCGCTCGAGCCACGCCGCCCGAACTACCTCTCGCTCGTCCGGGACACCGGCCAGAAGGTCTACGGCGTCGGCAAGATCAACGACATCTTCGCCGGCTGCGACATCGACGAATCCAACCCGACCAAGTCGAACGTCGACGGGATCAACCAAACGGTGCGCCTGCTCCAGGAGATCGACGACGGCTTGATCTTCGTCAACCTCGTCGAGACGGACATGCTCTGGGGGCACCGCAACGACCCCGAGAACTTCCATCGCTGCCTCCAGGACTTCGACCGCCGGCTGGAGGACATCCTCGAGGCACTGCGCCCCGGCGATCTGCTGATCCTCACCTCCGACCACGGCTGCGACCCGACCACGCCCTCCACCGATCACTCGCGCGAGCACGCGCTGCTACTCGCCTACGCCGCCGGGCGAAACGCGCAGGGCGCCGTGCACGAGGGCGGGTTCGCCGACGTCGGCGCCACCGTGAACGCCTGGCTCGGCGGCAAGGCTCCGGGCCGCGGCATTCCGGGAGAGCCGATCCTCACGCCGTGAAGATCGACGACCCGGCGGCGGTCGCCCGCCAGTACGCGACGGAAGGGAACCTCGAGGCTCGTCGCTCGCTCTACGAACACGCAGAAGGCCCGGACCCGAGAGAGCTCGCTTTCGACGCGGTCGCCGAGGCGCTGCCCACCCGCATCCTCGAGGTCGGCGGCGGGCCTGGCGAGCTCGCGGCGAGGCTCGGTGACGAGCTGGGCGCCGAGGTGACGATGCTCGACGTCTCCGCTCGGATGGTGGAGCTGGCGCGTGAGCGCGGGGTGGACGCGCAGGTAGGTGACGTCCAACAGCTCCCCTTCGACGACGGCACGTTCGACTGCGCAGTCGCCGCCTGGATGCTCTTCCACGTCCCCGATCTCGACCGCGGTCTCTCCGAGCTCGCTCGCGTGGTGCGGCCGGGAGGACGGCTCGTGGCAGTGACGAACTCCAAGCACCATCTCCAGGAGCTGCGCGAGCTCGCGGGCAAAGCCGCCTGGGAGCAGGTCTTCACGCGCGAGAACGGGGCGGAGCTGATCGAGCGGCACTTCCAGAGCGTGGAGCGGCGCGACGCTGACGGCTGGGTGACGATCGAGGACGACGCCACCATCCAGAATTTCGTCGGCTCGCTCGACGCCGACGGGCCGATCGAGCTGCCGTCCTATGAACTGCCGTTGCGGAGCCGCCGCGCGACCTCGATCTTCGTCGCCACGAGATGATCCACCCCGCCGAGCTGATCGAGCGGAAGCGGAACGGCGAGGAGCTCTCTGCCGAGGAGATCTCCGAGCTGATCCTCGGCTACGCGCGCGGCGAGGTGCCCGACTACCAGCTTGCGGCCTTCTGCATGGCCGTCTACTTCCGCGGGCTCAACCCGGCCGAGACCTACGCGCTCACGGACGCGATGATCCGCAGCGGCAAGACACTCGACCTCTCGGAGGCGCTCGGCCGCAAGGTCGTCGACAAGCACTCGACCGGAGGAGTGGGGGACAAGACGTCGATCGCAGTCGGCCCGATCGTCGCCGCCTGCGGCGTGCCGGTCGGGAAGATGAGCGGTCGGGGGCTCGGCCACACGGGCGGCACGCTGGACAAGCTCGAGGCGATCCCCGGCTTCGACGTCGACCTCACCACGGAGCGCTTCGTGGAGCAAATCCGCGACGTGGGGCTGGCGATCGTCGGTCAGACGGAGGACCTGGTGCCCGCCGACAAGCAGCTCTACGGCCTGCGTGACGTGACCGCGACCGTCGACATCGTGCCGCTGATCGCCTCCTCGATCATGTCGAAGAAGATCGCCGGCGGGGCCGATGCGATCGTGCTCGACGTCAAGGTCGGCGACGGGGCCTTCATGAAGACGATCGAGGACGCCCGCGTGCTCGCCGAGGCGATGCTCGAGCTGGGGCGCCGCGCCGGGCGCGAGGTCGTGTGCCTGCTCACCGACATGGATCAGCCGCTCGGAGCGGCGGTCGGGAACGCGCTCGAGATCGCCGAGGCCCGCGACACCGTGCGCGGCGAGGGTCCGCCCGACTTCACGGAGCTGGTGCTGGACGCCTGTGCGCGGATGCTCGCCTTCTCCGACCTCGGCATCGACATCGACGAGGGGAGGCGGCGCGCCGAGGGCGCGGTCGGCGACGGCTCAGCGCTCGGCGTCTACGAGCGCTGGATCGAGGCGCAGGGCGGGGATCCGGACCCGGACGCCTTGCCGCGGGCGCCGGTCGTGCGAGAGGTGCAGGCGCCCGCAGCGGGCACCGTTACGGCGCTCGGAGCGATCCGCGTCGGCGTCGCCGCGCTCCATCTCGGTGCCGGGCGCCGCGCGAAGGGCGACGAGATCGACCATGCGGTCGGCGTCGTCTGCCGGGCGAAGCGCGGCTCGCAGGTCGAGGCCGGCGACGTCTTGGCAGAGGTCCACGCACGCGACGAGGCCGCGGCCGACGAGGCCGCCGCGGCAGTGCTCGCCGCCTACGAGCTCGGCGACGTCCGACCGCGCGAGCACTCGATCCTGCTCGACGTCGTCGGCGGATGAAGCTGCTCGTCCGGCGTGAGCGGCCCGAGGACGCGGCTCAGGTCTTCGCCGTGATCGAGGCAGCCTTTGCCGACCGGTCGGTGGCGGTGTTCGCAGAGACGATCCGCGCTTCGCCGGGCTACGAGCCAGAGCTCGCCTTCGTCGCGGACGAGGGCGGCGCGATCGTCGGTCACACGATGCTCAGCCGCGTGGGCCTGGAGGGGCACCCGGAGGTCTTGATCCTGACGCCGATGTCCGTGCGTCCCGACCGCCAGAGGCAGGGCATCGGCGCTGAGCTCGTTCGGGCCGCGCTCGCGGCCGCGGACGAGCTGGACGAGCCGCTGGTGCTCTGCGAGGGCGTCCCGGCCTACTACCCGCGCTTCGGCTTCCGCTCGGCGACCGGCCTCGGGCTCGTGCGGCCCGACCCGAGGATCCCGGACGCGGCGTGGATGGTCGCGCCGCTCCGGGCATACGATCCCGCGCTCCGCGGGCGCGTCGTCTACCCGCCGTTCTTCCCGGGGCCGCCTGCAGATGCCTGAGCTCCCCGAAGTCGAGACCGTCCGGCTGCGGCTCGCGCCCGTCCTCGAGGGACGGACCTTCGAGCACGTCGAGATCCTCGACGGCAGGCTGACGCGGCCGCTCGAGCCGCTCGAAGTGGCCGCCGAGCTCGTCGGCGAGCAGGTCGAGCGCGTCGACCGGCGCGGCAAGTACCTGATCGTCCGGTTCCGGTCCGAACGCGCACTCCTGATCCACCTGCGTATGACCGGGACGCTCCTGCACGAGCCGGAAGGCGCGAGCCACGTGCGCGCTCTCGTCGCGCTCGACGACGGCACGACGGTCGCCTACCGCGACGTGCGCCGGTTCGGGACCTGGCTCCTGCTCGAGCCGGGCGAGCTCGACCCCTACCTCGAGGCGCGACTCGGCGAAGAGCCGCTGCTGGCCGCATTCACCGCGAAGGGGCTGGGGGAGCGGTTGCGCGGCCGCCGCGCACCGCTGAAAGCGGCTCTGCTCGACCAGCGCACGCTCGCCGGGCTCGGGAACATCTACGTCGACGAGGCTCTCTGGTACGCGCGCCTCCACCCCCTGCGCGCGGCGGGCGGTCTCGACTCGGGCGAGCTGCGCCGTCTGCACCGCGCGATCCGGCGCGCGCTCGAGCTCGGAATCGCGCGGCAGGGCTCGACGCTGACCGACTATCGGCTCCCGGACGGCTCCGCCGGCTCGATGCAGCACGAGTTCCGCGTCTACGGCCGGGGCGGCGAGCCGTGCGACCGCTGCGGCACCGAGATCGCGAAGACGCGTGCCGGCGGCCGCGGCACCTGGTTCTGCCCGCACTGCCAGCGAGCGGACCGCTAGGGCCGACGGTGAGACGGTGCTGGGCCGGGGGCGCGGCGCGTGCCGCAAGCCCCCGGCCTCGGGATCTACTTGCCCTTGCTCTTGCCGGGGTTCGGCTTGTCGGAGCCGCCCTTGTCGGGCTTGCCCGGCTCCGCCTTGCCCTTCGCAGCCTCGGGCGTCGTCTTTTCGGCCTTCGTCTTCTCGGCCTTGGCGGCCTTGGCCTTGGCGGCCTTGGCGGCCTTGGCCTTGGCGGCCTTCGCCTTCGCGGCCTTCAGCTTGGCCTTCTTCGCCTTCGCGGCCGCGCACGTGCCGAGCGTGTCTCCGTGACGGAGGTGCGCTGCGACGGCGGCCTTGCCGACCCAGATCGTCTTCTTGCCCTTGTGGCAGACGGCCACCTTCTTGCCGTACTGGCCCTCCGCGGCGGTGGCTGCGTTCTGAGCCATCCCGGCCCCGCCGAGGGTGGCGAACAGGGCGACCATGCCCGCGGTGAGCCCGATCGCGACGAGGCCCCGGGCCTGCTTGCTCTGGTATCTCCGTGATTCCTTCAAGCTTCATCCTTTCGAGAGCGTTTCGGGCGTCTGCTGGGGAAGACGGCGGCCGTCCGCAGCACTTGCGCGGTCGTTCATTAACGTTCTGTAAGGAGCTCATCGACCTCGGGGCCTAGCGGGTTGAGCCTTTTCGCCTCTTCGAGGGCGCGGGCGCGATCGGCGCCTCGGGTCACAATCGCGAGGTCGTACCAGACGCTCCAGTCAGTGCGATCGTGTTCGAGCGCGCGCGTCAGGCTCTCGCGTGCCGCCGCGTCCCGGCCCTGTGCCAACTCGGCCTCACCGAGCAGTTGCCACGGCTTGTGCGACCACGGCATCCAGGCACGAGCGCGTCGCGCCTCCGCCGCCCCCGTCGACGGATCTCCGCTCGAGGTCGCCTCGGCGCTCGCGGCCAGCGCACGGTTGCCGACATGCGCGACGAGCGCGACCGCGATCAGAGGAAGCGCCAGCGCGAACGCGACCCGCCGCTCGCGACGGGTGAACTCCGTCGACGACCCGTGACCCCACGAGAGGAGCGCGACCGCGCAGAAGACCGCCGGCACCGTCACCGCCGGCACCTCCCAGTGCCAATCGACCGCAGCGTGCACGAGGAACGCGACGTAGGCCCCGGCCGCCGCGGCGGCGAGCCCCCTCCGCCGCGCTCGACGAAGCCCGACCAACGGCAGCGCCAGTGTCGCGACGAGCACGAGGAGCCCGATCGGCCCCAGTTCGGCCAGCGTCTCGAGGTAGAGGTTATGTGCGTCACGGGCATAGAAGGACGTGGGTCTCTGTTCGAGCCAGTGGCGCTCGAATGCGCCAGCGCCGGCGCCCAGCAGCGGCTCGTCCCGCACCATCCCTCCGGCAACATGCCAGTACTCGCTCCGGCCGTTGCCGGAGACGCTGAGGAGGCGGCCCTTGAGGTCGCCGGTCCCAACAGGCAGCGGCTGCGAGAAGGAGTCGGCGCCGCGCTCGACGATCCGGACGGGCCCGCCCGCCGCGACGACGGCCGCAACCGCGACGGCGCAGGCCGCGACGATGGCCGCAGCCGCGAGCCCGCGGGCCAGTGGCTCCCGGATCCGGATGCGGCGCTCGGCGAGCCGAAGCAGCGGCACGAGCGCCGCAGCGAGAGCACCGAGCAGGACCAGGGTGCGGGCGACGTCTTCGCCTTCTGCCTGCGCCGTCTGAAGCGTCGCACCGGCGGCGGTGAGCGCGGTGTGTCGGGAAGCGTCCACCACCGCGAGTGCGGCCGGCGCGCCCAGCACGACCGAGCTGAGCACGAGCCGCCAGCGGCGCGGGTCGAGTACGAGCTGGAGCGCCAGCCCCGCTGCCAGTGCTACGAACGCGCCGCGGCTGAAGGTGAAGTAGAGCGTGGGCAGGAGGACGACGAGCGCGACAGCCGCGGCCGCGCGTCCGAACGGCGGGCCGTGAGCGGCAAAGCCGAGCCCGAGTGCGATCCCGATCGCGGCCAGCAGGCCGAGCGCGTTCCAGTAGCCGAGTGGCTCCGCCAACTGGTACCCGCTCGAAGGGTCGTAGGCCCCGCCGACGTGGCCCGGGAAGAGGCGTGTGCCGAGCGCATAGAGCGAGAGGAGGACGATCCCGGCGAGCACGCCTGCGAGGAGGGCGCTCGCCCGGTCGCCGATGCGCGGCAGCAGCAGGGCGGCTGCCGCCGCGGCGACGTAGAGCAGGCCGCGTTCCGCGTCCAGCACGGGCAGATGCGCGCCCGGCGACCAGAGCGCCGAGAGACCGGCCCAGAGCGCGAGCGCGGCGAGCCCGGTGAGGAAGCAGAGGGCGAGCCGGCCGGGCCTGTCCGGCTCGGCGAGGAGCAAGGCACCGACGGCGACGAGGGTGAAGCCGAGAATCGCGAGGCCCCATTCGGTCGGGAAGTAGCCGCCGTCGGCGGCTCCGAGGGCGACGACGGCCGACAGCGCAACGACGAACGGCGCGACCGCGCCGACGGAGAGCCGAGAGAGAATCGCGCGCTTGATCGGCCGAGGCTACAAGCCGGTGGAGCCGGTCCGGCTCAGGCCGCGAGGCGCTCGTCGAGCGCGCCGGTCTGGTCGAGCCGCCAGAGCTCGGTGTAGCCCCCGATCGGCTCGCCGTCGATCAGGATCTGCGGCACCGTCCAGCCGCCGGTGAGGTCGTAGATCCGCTGCCGGTAGGCGGGATCGTCGTCGAGGGTCAGCTCCTCGTAGGCCAGGCCCTTCCCCTCGAGCAGCGCCTTCGCGCGCACGCAGTAGCCGCACCAGCGTGTCGTATAGATCTGAATGCGGATCACTATCGATTGCAACGTACGGACGTCCGGGACGGGTTCCCACCTTCCGGACAGGCCCCTACACTCGAACCGTGGCGCGACCTTCCAGGACCGAGGCTGTGATCCTGCGCTCGTTCCGGTTCGGCGAGGCGGATCGCGTGCTGCACGTCTACGCCGCCGACCGGGGCCGCGTCGGCGCCGTCGCGAAGGGCGTGCGGCGCACGAAGTCGCGCTTCGGGGGCCGACTCGAGCCGCTCTCGCACGTCGAGCTGATGCTGCACCAGGGCTCCGGCGAGCTCTGCACGGTCACCGGCGTCTCCCTGATCCACTCACACCACGAGACACGCGAGGAACCGTACCGGCTCGCGATCGGGCTGATCGGCGCCGAGGCGATGCTGCGCCTCTTCACCGAGCAGGAGGCGAGCGACCGCGCCTTTACGGCGCTCACGCGCTTCCTCGACACGCTCGACACGCTGCCGCCGCGCGCCCCCGCCGCTGCGAGGCTCGACCCGCTCGCGCTCTCGTTCCAGCTCAAGCTGCTCTGGCTCTCGGGCTACATGCCGCACCTCGACAGCTGCGTCGAGTGCGGGCTCGTCGAGGAGCTCGTCGGCTACCTGCCGGCAGCCGGCGGAGCCGTGTGCCGCTCGTGCGGGCCGGGGACGGTCGCGCTCTCCCCGGAAGGGCTGCGCGGAATCCGCGTGCTGCTGACGAGCCCGCTCGCCGACGCGCAGGCAGCGGGTCTGACCGACCGTGGAGCGCGCGAGACGCTGGCCGTCGTGCAGGCGTCGTACGAGCACCACGGCGGTTTCCGCCTCCGGACTCTCTCCGCATGAGGCGAGAGCTCCCCGGCGGCTACGAGCTGGACGACGACAAGGCGCGAATCGACCGCGAGGCGGTGCATGCGTACGTCTCCGGTGAGTCGTACTGGGCCAAGGGCCGGCCGCGCGAGACGATGGACGCGCTGGTCGAGGGCGCACAGCGCGTGTGCGGGCTCTATCACGGCGGCGTGCAGGTCGGCTTCAGCCGCTCGCTCTCCGACGTCCACGTCCGCTCGTACCTGGCCGACGTCTACGTCCTGCCCGAGCACCGTGGACACGGGCTCGGGGCCGAGCTCGTCCGCTTCAGCGTCGAGGAGGGGCCGCTCGCCGGCACTGCCTGGCTCCTGCACACGGCCGACGCACACGCGCTGTACGCGAAGTTCGGCTTCGAGCCCACGAGCGAGCGCGTGCTCGAGCGCGGCCGGCCCACCTAGGACGTGTCTCCTGATTCGGCGGCCCACGTGAGTGCGGCGGCCTCGCGGTTCAGGTTATGGCTGCGATCGCAGGATGGCTCAGCGCAGCTCGTTGAGTGGGACGAGTCGAGACAGATGAGAGAGCTCGTCTCACCGGGTCGGTCAGGTGCCGACGTAGGCCGCGAGGTGCTCGCCGGTGAGAGTGGGGCGGGCGGCGACGAGGTCGGCGGGTGTGCCCTCGAAGACGATCCGGCCGCCGTCGTGGCCGGCGCCTGGGCCGAGGTCGACGATCCAGTCGGCGTGCGCCATGACTGCCTGGTGGTGCTCGATGACGATGACCGACTTGCCGGAGTCGACGAGCCGGTCGAGCAGGCCGAGCAGCTGCTCGACGTCGGCGAGGTGGAGGCCGGTGGTCGGCTCGTCGAGGACGTAGACGTCACCCTTCTCGGCCATCTGGGTGGCCAGCTTGAGCCGCTGCCGCTCGCCGCCGGACAGCGTGGTGAGCGGCTGGCCGAGGCTGAGGTAGCCGAGCCCGACGTCGGCGAGCCGGTCGAGGATCTTATGGGCGGCCGGCGTGCGCGCCTCGCCGTCGTCGAAGAACTCCTCGGCCTCGGTCACCGACATCGCGAGCACCTCGGCGATGTTCCGGCCGCCCAGCGTGTACTCCAGCACCGACGCCTGGAACCGCTTCCCCTCGCACTCCTCGCAGGTGGATTCGACGGTGGCCATGACGCCCAGGTCGGTGTAGATGACGCCGGCGCCGTTGCAGGTGGGGCAGGCGCCCTCGGAGTTGGAGCTGAACAGCGCCGGCTTCACGCCGTTGTCCTTCGCGAACGCCTTGCGGATCGGGTCGAGCAGTCCGGTGTACGTCGCCGGGTTGCTCCGTCGCGAACCGCGGATCGCGGCCTGGTCGATCACCACGACGCCGTCGCGGCCGGAGACCGAGCCGTGGATCAGCGAGCTCTTGCCCGAGCCGGCGACGCCCGTGAGCACGCAGAGCACCCCGAGCGGGATGTCGACGTCCACGTCCTGGAGGTTGTGCGTCGACGCGCCGCGGATCTCGAGCGAGCCGGACGACGAACGCACCGATCCCTTGAGGGTCGCCCGGTCGTCGAGATGGCGGCCGGTGGTGGTGTCACTCCCCCGCAGCGCCTCCACGGTGCCCTCGAAGCAGACAGTGCCGCCCTGCGTGCCGGCGCCGGGGCCGAGGTCGACGACGTGGTCGGCGATCGCGATCGTCTCCGGCTCGTGCTCCACCACGAGCACCGTGTTGCCCTTGTCGCGCAGCTGCACCAGCAGGACGTTCATCCGCTGGACGTCATGGGGGTGCAGGCCGATCGTGGGCTCGTCGAAGACGTACGTGACGTCGGTGAGCGACGAGCCGAGGTGGCGGATCATCTTGGTCCGCTGTGCCTCTCCCCCGGACAGGGTGCCCGACGGCCGGTCGAGCGAGAGGTAGCCCAACCCGATCTCCGCGAACGAGTCGAGGAGGTGTTGCAAACCGGTGAGCAGCGGGGCAACCGACGGCTCGTCCAGGTCCCTGACCCAGCCGGCCAAGTCGCTGATCTGCATCGTGCAGACGTCGGCGATGCTCTTCCCCTTGATCTTCGACGAGCGGGCCTCAGTGCTGAGTCGGGTGCCCTCGCAGTCGGGACAACTGGTGAAGGTGATCGCCCGGTCCACGAAGGCGCGGATGTGGGGCTGCATCGCATCGACGTCCTTGGAGAGCATCGACTTCTGGATCTTCGGGATCACGCCCTCGTAGGTCAGGTTGATGCCCTCGACCTGGATCTTGGTCGGTTCCTTGTAGAGCAGGTCGTGCAGCTCCAACTTGTTGAACTTCTTGATCGGCTTGTCCATGTCGAAGCCGGCGCCGCTGAAGATGCGGCCGTACCAGCCGTCCATGCTGTAGCCGGGAATCGTGAGCGCACCGTCACTGAGCGACTTGGTGTCGTCGTACAGCGCCGTCAGGTCGAAGTCGCTGACCGCGCCCATCCCCTCGCAGCGCGGGCACATGCCCCCGAGGTAGACCACGTTGCGCACCACGTTCTTCTCGACCCTGCCGCCCTTCTCGGTGCTCATCACGCCGCTCGCCTTGCGCGTCGGGACGTTGAACGAGAACGCGGTGGGAGGCCCGACGTGAGGGTCACCCAGACGGCTGAACAGGATCCGCAGCATCGCGTTGGCATCGGTGGCGGTGCCGACGGTGGAGCGGGGGTTGGCGCCCATCCGCTCCTGGTCGACGATGATCGCGGTCGTCAGCCCTTCGAGCAGGTCGACCTCGGGCCGCGCCAGCGTCGGCATGAAGCCCTGCACGAAGGCGCTGTAGGTCTCGTTGATCAGCCGCTGCGACTCCGCGGCGATCGTGCCGAACACCAGCGAGCTCTTGCCCGAGCCGGAGACGCCGGTGAACACCGTCAGCCGGCGCTTCGGGAGCTCGACGCTGACGTCCTTGAGGTTGTTCACGCGGGCGCCGTGCACGCGGATCAGATCGTGGCGGTCGGAAGCGTGCACGGTGAGCGGATCGAGCCTCAGCGAACCGCCTTCTTCACGAGGGCGGCGATCCTCGTCTCCTCGGCGGCGGTCAGCTTCTTGAGGGCCCAGGAGGTCGGCCACATGGCCCCCGCGTCGATGTTCGCCTCGTCGCTGAAGCCGAACGTGGCGTACCTCGCATCGAACTTCTCCGCGCTCTGAAAGAAGCAGAGGATCTTGCCATCCTTCGCGTACGCGGGCATCCCGTACCACGTCTTCGGCGAGAGGGACGGCGCGGCGGCTGTGATGATCGCGTGGAGCCGCGTGGCCATGGCCTTGTCGGTTCCCTTCATCTCCGCGACCTTCTCGAGCAGGGCTTTCTCCCCGTCCGCCTTCGCCGCCTCCGCCTTCAACTCCTTGGCGCGCTCCTTCATCGCGGCCCGTTCCGCGGCCGTGAAACCCTTGGACGAGGTCGAGGTGCGCTTCGCGGTCGTCCGGGTGCTCTTCGTCGTGGTCTTCTTCTCAGCCATGGCGAGTACCTCCTTGCGCGTGATGGGTGCCGGCCGTTCGCCCTCCGGTCTGTTCCCGGACGCTCAGGCCAGCTCCTGGATCCGGATCAGATTGCCCGCGGGGTCGCGGAAGGCGCAGTCGCGGATCCCGTACGGCTGGTCGACCGGCTCCTGGACGACCTCGGCGTCGCCGGCCTGCAGGCGCTCGAAGGTGCCGTCGAGGTCGGTGGTGGCCAGGTTGATGCTGGCGTAGGTGCCCTTGGCCATCATCTCGGCGATCGTGCGGCGCTCCTCGTCGGTGAGGCCGGGGGTGGCGGACGGCGGATACAGGACGATGGACGTGCCGGGCTGGCCGGCGGGGCCGACGGTGATCCAGTGCATGCCGCTGTACTCGACGTCGTTGCGGACCTCGAAGCCGAGGGTGTCGCGGTAGAACGCGAGGGACGCGTCCGGGTCGTCGTGGGGGAGCATGGTCTGGTGAATGGTGATCTCCATGGAGGTCACGCTACGTGCGGCTCGGGGGTCGCCGCTTCTCGATTCCTGATCGGTCTGGTCACCTGCTTCGCCACGCACGGCGGCATGCCCGCCGTCGCGTCCGCAGCCTCGCGCCGGTAGACGCTGGGCGACATGCCGACCAGCTCGGTGAAGCGAGTGCTGAACGTGCCCAGCGACGAGCAGCCGACCGTGAAGCAGACCTCGGTGACGCTGAGGTCGCCACGACGCAGCAGCGCCATCGCGCGCTCGATGCGCCGCGTCATCAGATAGGCGTACGGCGACTCGCCGTAGGCGAGCCGGAACTGGCGGCTGAGGTGCCCGGCCGACATGTGCGCGCCGCGGGCGAGCCCCTCGAGGTCCAGCGGACGGGCGTACTCCCGGTCGATCCGGTCGCGGACGCGGCGCAGCCGCGCGAGGTCGCGCAGGTGCTGCGCCGCGGCGGGTCTGCTGGTCACTTGCGAGATCGTGCCACGTCGCGTCGGAGGTGCCTAGCGCCGCCGGCGTCCCACCCCCTCGGCGCACGTCCTAGTCGGTCTTGGGCGAGCTCCACGGCTCCGCGAGCCGGTCGAGCAGGTGCTGGCGAACACGGCCGAGCGGGAGCCGCTCCTGCTCGAGTGAGTCGCGGTCGCGGATCGTGACGGTGTCGTCCGCGAGCGTCTGCTCGTCGATCGTCAGCCCCCAGGGCGTGCCGATCTCGTCCTGGCGCCGGTAGCGCCGGCCGATCGCGCCGCCGTCGTCGTACTCGACGTTGAGCACGCGCCGCAGCTCGTCATACAGGGAGCGGGCTTTCGCGACCATGTCGTCGCTCTTGCCGATCAGGGGCAGCACCGCCGCCTTCACCGGCGCGAGCCGCGGGTGGAGCCGGAGGACGGTGCGCTCGCGCTCGGCCACGACCTCCTCGTCGTAGGCGTCGATCAGGAAGGTCAACAGCGAGCGGTTGAGGCCGAGCGCCGGCTCGATCACGTGCGGCACGAAGCGCTCGCCGGTGCCCGCATCCACCCATTCGAGCTTCGTCCCGGAGGCCTCGCTGTGCTGCCCGAGGTCGTAGTCGCCGCGGTTCGCGACTCCCTCGAGCTCCGACCAGCCGATCGGGAAGAGGTATTCGATGTCGCTCGTCGCGCTCGAGTAGTGCGAGAGCTCGTCTGACTCGTGCGGACGCACGCGCAAGTGGCTCTCGCGTACGCCGAGCCGGACGTGCCACGCGAGGCGCTCCTCGACCCAGTAGCGGTACCACTCCTCGGCGTCGGCTGGTGGGACGAAGAACTCCATCTCCATCTGCTCGAACTCGAGCGTGCGGAAGATGAAGTTCCCGGGGGTGATCTCGTTGCGGAACGACTTGCCGACCTGCGCGATCCCGAACGGCGGCTTGCGGCGGGCGATCTGCGCGACGTTCTTGAAGTTGATGAAGATGCCCTGAGCGGTCTCCGGGCGCAGGTAGACCGGGATCCCCGTCTCCTCGACGGCACCCACCCGCGTCTCGAACATCAGGTTGAACTGGCGCGGCTCCGTCAGCTCGCAGTCGGAGGTCTCGCCGGGCCGCTTGCTCGGCCGCTTGCCGCACTGGCTCTCCCCGATGTGGTCGGCGCGATAGCGGTTCTTGCACGTCTTGCAGTCGACGAGCGGGTCGGTGAAGCCGCCCACGTGACCGGACGCCTCCCAGACCCGCGGGTGGAGGATGATCGAGGAGTCGAGGGCGACGATGTCGTCGCGTTCCTGCACCATCGCCTGCAACCACGCGCTCCTGACGTTCTCCTTCAGCAGGACGCCGTAGTGGCCGTAGTCGTACGAGGAGCCGAGGCCGCCGTAGATCTCCGAGGAGGGGAAGACGAAGCCGCGGCGGCGGCAGAGAGACACGATCTTGTCCATGGTCACGGCGTCGCTCACGGGTGGGGAGAGGCTACCGGGGTGAGCAGGCCCGCACTCGGCTAACGTCGCGCGGGTGATGCGCCTCTACTCCGAGCTCGCAGACTGGTTCCACCTCCTGACGGCGCCCGAGAACTACGCGGAGGAAGCCGCCGCGATCGTGCGGCTCGCCGAGGCAGCAGGGGAGGGAGAGCTGCGGACGCTGCTCGAGCTCGGCTCGGGCGGCGGCAACAACGCGAGCCACCTGAAGGCGCGTTTCGCGTGCACGCTGACCGATCTCTCCGAGGAGATGCTCGAGCAGTCGGAGCGCCTGAATCCCGAATGCGAGCACGTCGCGGGCGACATGCGAACGCTGCGCCTGGGCCGTACGTTCGACGTCGTGCTCGCCCACGATGCGGTCATGTACATGACGACGGAGGCCGATCTGCGCGCAACGTTCGAGACTGCTTTCACGCACACGCGCCCGGGCGGTGTCGCCGTCTTCCTGCCGGATTGCACGCGTGAGACGCTCGTCGAGGGGACAAGGAGCGGCGGCCACGACGGCGAGGGCCGCTCGTTGCGCTACCTCGAGTGGGTGCGCGACCCGGAGCCCGGCGACACGACGTACGAGGTCGACTACCTGGTCGGGCTGCGCGAGGGCGACTCGCCGCTCGAGGTCGTGCACGACCACCACCTCGAGGGCGTGTTCGCGCACGACCACTGGCTGGCGTGGCTGCGTGACGCCGGCTTCGAGCCGAGTGCCGAGCGAGTCGTGGTCGAGGACGGGCCGGACGAGTGGACGGCGTTCGTCGCGCCGCGGCCGCGAGCGGAGGAGGCGTGACTCCCGCGAGGCAGCCGGTCGAGCTGCACATCGTGTCGGACTCGACGGGCGAGACCGCCGCGCGCCTCGTCGCCGCGCTCGAGGCGCAGTTCCCGGAGCAGCCGTTCGAGGAGATCCGCCATCCGCAGATCCAGACGATCGACGACCTGCAACTGGCGGTCAACCGCGCCAAGGGGCGCCCGGCGGTGATGGTCTACACACTCGTCGACCGTGAGATGCGCGAGTCCATGCGGACGCTGTGCCGCAGTGCACGGCTCCACTACTGCGACCTGCTCGGGCACCCGATCGAGTCGATCGCGAAGGTCTCGGGGATGGCGGCGAAGATGAAGGCCGGAGCTCGCCCACCTCTGAACTCGGCGTACTTCAAGCGGATGGAGGCGATCGAGTTCGCGGTCAAGTTCGACGACGGTGTCGGCAGCGGGCTGCGCGAGGCCGACATCGTGCTCGTCGGCGTCTCACGCACCTCGAAGACGCCGCTCTCGATCTACCTCGGCTATCTCGGCCACAAGACCGCGAACGTGCCGATCGTGAAGGGGATCAAGCCGCCGAAGGAGCTGTTCGAGATCGACGCTGCCAAGATCGCCGGGCTGACGATCGACGCCGAGCGGCTGGCCGAGATCCGGAACGCACGCGTCCGCTCGATGGGCGCGACCAACCGCCGCTACGCCGAGCTACTGGAGATCTACGAGGAGCTCGAACAGGCCGAGGAGCTGCACCGCCGGCTCGCCTGCCCTGTGGTCGACGTGACCGGCCTCTCGATCGAGGAGACGGCTCACCGCGTGATCCGGTTGCTCGACCGGCGGCGGCAGGAGACGGCCGCCCATGAGTGATCGCACGACGCGGCGGAAACCACCGGTGCCGAAGTGGCGCTGGGCGCTCTGGCTGACGATCCTCGCGGCCGCGGATCTCGTCTTCTACGTGATCCTCACCCCGATCTGGCTCGGCCTGCGTGGGGCCGCCTGGCTCGCGGAGTGGCGCTCGCGCCGCAAGCGCTCAACCGATCCGGCGTAGAGCAGCACCGAGCGACTGCCCGCCCTCCAGGGTCGGCTCGAAGAGATCGCCGAGCTCCTCGACGCGGCGCAGCACGGCCTCCATCGTGAAGCGGCCCGGGTCGAGCTTCGGCGTCAGCTCCTCCCACCGGATCGGCGTCGAGACGGGCGCACCGGGCTTCGGGCGCACGGAGTAGGCGGAGGCGATCGTCTTGCCGGCGCCGTTCTGGTGGTAGTCGAGCAGGACGCCGACGCGCTTTCGCTTCAGCCACTCCGTCGTGATCACGCCGGGGTTCTGCTCTGCGAGCCGCTTCGAGACCGCCTCCGCGAAGGCGTGCGTCTGGTCGAAGCGGTACCGGCGCGTCACCGGGACGAGCACGTGAATTCCCTCCGAGCCGCTCGTCTTCACGTAGGAGCGCAGCTCGAGCTCGTCCAGTGCCTCCCGCACGAGCTGCGCGGCGCGCACGGCGAGCCCGAACTCCCCGTCCGGCGGGTCGAGGTCGAAGAGCACGTAGTCCGGCCGGTCGGGCTTGTCGACGCGCGAGTACCACGCGTTCATGTCGATGCAGTGGTACTGCACCATCAGGAGCAGCGCCTCGCGGAAGTTGACGAGCGGAAAGTCGACCTGGCGCGAGCCACCCTCCCGCGGGTGCGTCGTGAAGGTGCGCGTCGGCAGCCAGTCGGGCATCCCCTTCGGGGCCTGCTTCTGGAAGAACGAGCCGCCCGCGATCCCCTCCCGCCAGCGCTTCATCGTGAACGGCCGGTCGCGCAGGTGCGGGACGAGCACGGGAGCGATCCGGTCGTAGTAGTCGAACAGGTCGCCCTTCGTGATCCCGTCGCCGGATGGAGATGTGGCAGGGAAGAGGACGCGATCGGCGCTCGTCAGCCGAACCTCGCGAGCCATCGTTCCACCTCCTTCGGCGTGCGCAGGCGCACGAGGTCGTAGGGTGCGAGCCGCTCGGGATAGTCGCGCCGGTGCCGCGGGTGGTTGCTGAGCGCGTACCAGATGAGCGAGTTGCGACTGAAGAAGGCTTTCCGCACCGACTCGCGATTCCCGTTCCAGAGCTCTTCGCGGCGCACAACGCGCGCGACGGTGCGACGGATCAGCCGCGGCAGCCAGACGCGCACGGGCAGGTCGAGCCAGACCACGACGTCGGCGTTGCGGAGCACCAGATCGCCGATCTTGCCCCAGTAACCGCCGTCGATCACCCACCCGTCCTCGGCGACGACCGGCTCGACCCTCGCGCGCAGCTCATCGGCGGTCGCCTCCGTCCAGTTCGGCCCGTGATGGAGCGCGTCGAGCTCGACGAACGGCACCTCGAGCCGCCGGGCGAGCTCGCGCCCGAGCGTTGTCTTGCCCGAGCAGCTTGCGGTCGCCACGATCGAGAACCGCCTCACAGGAGGCGCGCCTCGAGCGCCTCCTCGCCCGAGGCCGTGACGCGGTAGCCGCGCGCGCCGGCACGTTGCGTCACGACTTCCTCGAGCTCGCCGTCGCGGAAGACGAACGCCGCGTCGTCGTCCACGGCCAGCCCCGGCACCAGGCCGTCGGCGACGAGGCGACCGTACGTCGGTCGCCGGTCGAGCTCCCCGTCGTAGTGCGGGCAGAAGCTCCCGCCCAGGAAGCCGAGCCCGTCGCCGAGCGCCCGTAAGGCACCGAACGAGTCGGTGACGGAGTCTTCGAACCAGCAGTTCGCGCCCGCGCTCCAGCCCGCGAGGACGGCGCCTCGCTCGTAGGCCGCCTGCAGCGCCGCGTCGATCCCGTGCACGCGCCAGAGCGCAAGCGCATTCGCCGTGTTGCCGCCGCTCACGTAGATCACGTCCTGGTCGCCGAGCCGCACGGCAGGACTCTCGGGGCGGCCGAACAGCTCGAGGTGGGTGGGCAGGCAGCCCCGCGTGCCGAAGGCCTGGTAGAAGCGCAGAATCGGCTCCGCATGCTCCGCCACCGCGGTGGCGAGGAAGCAGACGCGCGGGCTCGGCGCCCCGGAGAGGTCGAGCACGAGCCCTTCGAGCTTCGAGTCGGGGTCGAGCAGGCTGCCGCCCCCGATCGCCACGATGTACCCAGCCACGTGGTCGAGTATGGCAGCGCACGCGTGTGGGAAGATCGGCTCCTCATGGGTTCTCTGCGCTACGTCTACGCCTTCGACGAGGACTCGAGCGGCGGCCGGGAGCTTCTCGGCGGCAAGGGGATCGGCCTGGCCGAGATGACCGCGCTCGGGGTGCCCGTGCCCGCCGGCTTCACGATCACGACCGATGCCTGCCGCGCGTACATGACGGCCGGGAACACGCTCCCCGAAGGACTCGATGCGGAGATTGCCGAGCACATCGCCTCGCTGGAGGCGAAGGCGGGCAAGCGCTTTGGCGACCCCGACGACCCTCTGCTCGTCTCCGTCCGCTCGGGCGCGGCGGTCTCGATGCCCGGGATGATGGACACGATCCTGAACCTTGGCCTGAACGACGACGCCGTCCAGGGGCAGGCGAAGACGACGGGCAACCCGCGCTTCGCGCACGATTCCTACCGGCGGCTGATCCAGATGTACGGCGAGGTCGTCGACGGCGTCGAGGGCTACCGCTTCGAGCAGGCGCTCGCCGACCTGAAGGCGCGACGCGGGGCGAAGCAGGACGTCGAGCTCTCCGCCGACGACCTCGCGGAGCTGATCGAGACGTACAAGCGGATCTACGCCGAGGAAACCGGCTCCGGCTTCCCACAGGACGCGCGCGAGCAGCTCGAGCGGGCGGTGCGCGCCGTCTTCGACTCGTGGAACTCGCCGCGCGCGCAGGTCTACCGGCGCACCTACGAGATCCCCGACGACATCGGTACCGCGGTGAACGTCGTCCAGATGGTGTTCGGCAACAAGGGCGAGACCTCGGGCACGGGCGTCTGCTTCACGCGTGATCCGTCGACCGGCGAGAGCGGCCTCTACGGCGAGTTCCTCCAGAACGCGCAGGGCGAGGACGTCGTGGCCGGGATCCGCACCCCCGAGCCGATCGAGCGGATGGGCGAGCTCCTGCCGGAGTCGTACGCGGAGCTGCGCGAGACGATCGCGCGCCTCGAGGAGCACTACCGCGACATGCAGGACATCGAGTTCACGGTCGAGGACGGAAGGCTGTTCCTGCTCCAGACCCGCACGGCCAAGCGCACCGCAGCCGCCGCGCTGAAGGCGGCGGTGAACATGGTCGACGAGGGGTTGATCTCGAAGGAGGAGGCGATCGCCCGCATCGACCCCGCGCAGCTCGACCAGCTGCTCCACCCGATGATCGACCCCGCGGCCGAGGTGACGGTCGTCGCGAAGGGCCTGAACGCCTCGCCGGGGGCCGCCTCCGGCGCCATCGTCTTCGACGCCGACACGGCGGAGGAGCGCGGCAAGACCGGGGAGAGCGTGATCCTCGTGCGCTGGGAGACGACGCCCGACGACTTCCACGGGATGGTGCAGGCGGCCGGGATCCTGACCGCGCACGGCGGCCTCACCTCGCACGCGGCGGTCGTCGCGCGCGGGATGGGCACGCCGTGCGTGACCGGCTGCGAGGCGCTGCACGTGGACGTGACTGCAAAGGTCGCGCGCCTGCCGGGCCACGAGCTGCGCGAGGGCGACACGATCACGATCAACGGCGGCACGGGCGAGGTGATCGTCGGCTCGGTGCCACTCGTGCCGCCGCAGATCAACGAGGACTTCTCGGCCATCCTCGAGTGGGCGGACGGCGTGCGCCGGCTGAAGGTGCGCACGAACGCGGACACGCCCGAGGATGCCGCAAAGGCGCGCGAGTTCGGCGCGGAGGGAATCGGCCTCTGCCGCACCGAGCACATGTTCGCCGACGCCGAGCGGCTGCACCTGGTGCGCGAGATGATCCTGGCCGCCGACGAGGACGGCCGCCGCGCCGCGCTCGAGCGGCTGCTGCCGATCCAGCAGGGCGACTTCGAGGGGATCTTCGAGGCGATGGCGGGCCTGCCGGTGACGATCCGCCTGCTCGACTGGCCGCTGCACGAGTTCCTGCCCCCGCTCGAGGAAACGCATGACGAGCGGATGCGCGAGCGCATCCGCTCGCTGCAGGAGGCGAACCCGATGCTCGGCTGGCGCGCCTGCCGGCTCGGGCTCTTCTTCCCGGAGATCTACGAGATGCAGGTGCGGGCGATCGTGCGCGCAGCTCTGGCGGTGCAAGAGCGGGGCGGCACAGCGCCGCTCGTCGAGATCATGCACCCGCTCGTCGGCTTCGGCGAGGAGCTGCGCCGGCTGCGCGAGCTGACGGTGCGTGTGGCTGCCGAGGAGGGTGAGCTCGAGTACCTGTGCGGAACCATGATCGAGCTGCCGCGCGCGTGCATCCGCGCGGACGAGATCGCCGAGCACGCCGACTTCTTCTCCTTCGGCACGAACGACCTGACCCAGACGGCGCTCGGGATCTCGCGCGACGACGGCGGCCGCTTCCTCTCGCACTACCTCGAGCATGGGATCCTGGAGCGTGACCCGTTCGAGACGATCGACCAGGAGGGCGTCGGCGAGCTGATGCGGATCGCGGTCGAGCTCGGGCGGGGCGTGCGCGAGGAGATCAAGCTCGGCATCTGCGGCGAGCACGGCGGCGAGCCGCGCTCCGTCGCGTTCTGCCATGAGCTGGGGCTCGACTACGTGAGCTGCTCGCCCTATCGCGTGCCGCTCGCGCGCCTGGCGGCCGCCCAGGCCGCCCTCGCCGAGTCGGGCGTCGTGAGCGTCGCCGTCGGCGGTTGAGGGCGTCGAGCTAGCCCAGCGGCGTGACGAGTCGCCGGTAGGCGGCGCGCGAACGTGGCTTCGAGGCGAGATCCCAGGTCGAGCCGGGCTTCGAGTCGTAGTAGGAGACGAGCTCTACACGCGCGTGCGTGCGCACGAAGCGCGCCATCCGCTCGATGAACGTCGGATCGTCGATCGCCCACAGGCCCCATTCGGGGAACGCGTACGGCTTCGACGGATGCGCCCGGTAGAGCGCCTCCGCCGCTTCCCACTCGGCCTTGAATCCCTGGTCGTAGAGATCGTTCCCGACGACGTCGACGAAGCGGTCGCCCGGGTAGTACGCCTGGGCGGAGTTGCCCGGAAGGTCGGGCGAGCCGTAGCCCTGCGGGTTCCAGATCACGCGCAGACCGGGGTTCGGGGCCAGCCGCGCCGTGACCGGGGGCAGGTCGAGGCGCTCGAGCTCGGCCGCCACGTCGGGCTCTCCGTGGGCGATCAGGTACATGCGGGCGAAGGCCTTCCGGAACGTCGCGGTCGAGTACGCGCTTCCTCTCGACGAGCCGTCGCGGTTGAAGGCCGAGTAGACGTTCCAGTGCCCGTTCATCTCGGCGAGCGGGCGTAGGTAGACGCGGCGCGCCGAAGCCGGCGATCGCCCGGTTGAGAGCGATCAGAAAGGCATCGCCCTTGCCGGCCGCGATCCCCGCGGGTGTGATTGCCTCGCGGCGATTCGGCCAGCCCTTGCTCGTGCCGAAGCCCAGCATCGGCACCGGCCGCAGCTGGTTCAGGAGGCGCGGCAGGCGGGTGCCCCACGTACGTCCCTGATCCCAGCCGAGGATCACGTGCCGGACCGTCGAGTGCTGCCCGGTCAGCTGCTGGAAGCGAGCGGCGTTGCCGAACACGCCGAGCAGCGGCTCAGGGCGTTGCTGCTCCGGTTGCTGGGGCGCGGACGCGGCCGCCTGCGCGAGGACGACCGTGCAGACAAGGAGCAGGAGGAGGAAACCCCGGTGCACGGGGCCTAAGCGTAGCCCCTGACCTTCCAGTAGGCCACCGCGACGCTGAGCAGGCCGATCGCCACCAGTCCCACGTACCCGAGCATGTCCATGCGCCCGTAGGCGACCTTCTTCTGGCCGAAGCGCGACATGACCAGGATCGCGAGCGCTCCGCCGATGAAGCCGCCGATATGCCCGCCCTTCGAGATGCCGGGGATGAAGAGCGTGAAGGCGAAGTTGATCACGAGCAGCGGGATCACGCTGCCGCCGAAGATGTAGGTGCCCTGTCGCTCGAGCACGAGGATGGCGCCGAAGAGCCCGAAGATCGCGCCCGACGCACCGACGGTCACGGCCTCTGGCGTCAACAACAACGCACCGGCGGAGCCGGCGAGCCCCGAGACGAGGTAGAGGAGCAGGAAGCGCGCCGATCCGATGGCATTCTCGAGCGCCGGCCCGAAGAGCCAGAGCGCGATCATGTTCATCGCCAGGTGGATCGGGCCGTAGTGCAGGAACGCCGCGGTGATCAGGCGCCACCAGTCGCCGTCGGCGACGGCCGGTCCGAAGAGCGCCCCGTTGAAGAAGATCGAGCCCGCGTTCGCGCTGATCGGTGCTCCCTGTGCGAGCTGGAGCAGGTAGATGCCGACGTTGAGGCCGACGAGGCCCTTCGCGACCCAGCCCGGGCTGCGAGTCGTCTTCGACTGCACGCGCTGGACGACGCGCTTCGCGCCCTGCGCCTCACCCGCGTGCTCGGGGCAGCGGATCCCGACCGGCGCGAAGCGCATGCAGTCCGGGCAGAGCCCGCGGCCGCACTCGGAGCACGAGACGCCTGTTTCCCGGTCCGGGTGCCGGTAGCACGTGAGCGTCTCCGCCATCGCAATTAGCCTAGCTGGCCCATCTCTGCACAAGCTGAGCATCCGCGGGAGCGGCTGCTCAGGACGCGAAGACCCCTGAAGGGGGCCGCTTCGCGGCCCATCCCCATCAGAATCGAGCGAGCTCATGCAGGTCCATGTCGCCTTCATCCCCGACGAAGCCGCCTCCGCGCCGACGGGGATCGTGGTCGACGTTCTCCGCGCCACCTCCACGATCGCGCAGGCGCTCTCGGCGGGCTACGGGCGCGTGCTCTGCGTCCGGGAGCTCGAGCAGGCCCGCACGCTGCGCGCGGAGCTCGCCGACAGCATCGTCGGGGGTGAGCGTGACGCGGTGCGGATCGAGGGCTTCGACGTGGGCGCCTCGCCGCGTGAGTTCCTCGAGCCGAGGGCCGAGACACTGATCCTCTCGACGACGAACGGGACGCGGACGATCGTCACGGCGGCCGAGCGCTGCGACGAGGTGCTGATCGGCAGCCTGCTCAATCTCGACGCCGTCGTGCGGGCGGTGCACGAGCGGGGCGAGGACGTTGCCGTGATCTGCGCCGGCTACAAGGGCGCGTTCGCGCTCGACGACGCGTACTGCGCCGGCCGGATCGTGCAGGGGCTCGATGCGGAGCGGAGCGACGCGGCCGTCGCCGCCGCGGTGATCGCGAGCGCCTACCCGGACTCGTCGACCGGGCTGAACGCGCGCACGTACGGTCCGCCAGGGCTCGAGGAGGACATCGCCTTCTGCGCGCGGGAGAGCGTCCTCGACACCGTCCCGCGCTTCGCCGGCATGCGTGGTCCCGCCGCCGAGATCGTCGCGTAGCCCGCGGTTCAGGCGGCCCGAGCCGCAGCCGTGCGGGCGGCGGGAAGCACGACGCGAAACGTCGTACCGACGCCGAGCTCGCTCTCGACCTCGATCGAGCCGCCGCTCTGGCTGACGACGCCGTACGCCGTCGCGAGCCCGAGGCCGGTGCCCTTGCCGACGTCCTTCGTCGTGAAGAACGGCTCGAACACGCGCAGCCGTGTCCTCTCGTCCATCCCGGAGCCGGTGTCGCGGATCTCGATCGCCACGTGGGGCCCGGTCGGAAGCTCGACGTGGCGGGTCGCGATCCTCAGCCGGCCGCCGTCGGGCATCGCGTCACGTGCGTTCAGCGCGATGTTGAGCACGACCTGCGCCAGCTGGTCGCGGTCGGCCTCGACCTCGGCGAGCCGCGGCTCGAGCACGGTCTCCAGCTCGATCTGCTCGCCGATCGTGCGGTGCAGCATGAGCTCGAGCTCCGAGACGATCTCGTTCGCGTCGAGCAGCTGTGGCAGCAGCACCTGCTTCCGGCTGAAGGCGAGCAGCTGCCGGGTCAGCGCGGCGGCGTGGCCGGCCGCTCGCTTCAGCTCGTCGATGTCGCCCTGTCGGGTATCGCCCGGCTCGAAGGACATCCCCAGCAGCTCGGCGTACCCGTTGATGGCGGTGAGCATGTTGTTGAAGTCGTGCGCGATCCCGCCGGCGAGCTGGCCGATCGCCTCCATCTTCTGCGACTGACGGAGCTGCTCCTCGAGCTGCTTCTGCTCGCTGAGGTCGAGCAGGAAGCCCTGTGTGAAGACCGGCTCACCGGCCTCGTCGCGAACGACGGCACTCTGATCGAGGATCCAACGAATCGTGCCGTCCCGGTGCAGCATGCGGGTTTCGCAGCGGAACGGGGTGCCCGTCGCCTGCGCCCGCGCGAACTCGGCGTTGGCATGCTCGAGATCGTCCGGATGGACGACGGAGTTGTAGAGGGCGTTGTCGTCGCTGAGCCAAGCCGCAGCCGGATATCCGAGCAGCTCCTCGATCTGCGGGCTCATGTAGAGCGTCGCGGGGCTGTCGGTAGCCGCGTTGCGATACGTCGCGAGCGGGAGCTGCTCGACCAGGGTGCGGTAGCGCAGCTCGGCGGCGCGGATCTCCCGTTCGGCGTCGATCGTCGCCGTGATGTCGCGGACGAACCCGACGAAGAGCGGGCGCTCCTGCTCGGCTCGGGCGATCGCGAGCTCGATGGGGAAGATCGATCCATCCGCCCGCATCGCTTCCAGCTGGACCCGTCGCCCGAGGACCGAGCTCTCGCCCGTCTCGAGCAGGCGGCGAAAGCCTCGCTCGTGCTGTTCGCGTAGGTGGGCCGGGACGATCAGGTCGCCGAGCAGGCGACCGAGCGCCTCGGCGCGGCGGTAGCCGAACATGTGCTCCGCTGCGACGTTGAACTCCACGACACGACCGTCCTCGTCCATCGCGACGACGGCGTCGAGCGAGACGTCGAGAAGGACGTGCCCCAGTGCCTCGGGGGTGGAGAGGTTGGCGGCCACTCTGTCGTTGTCGGCTGTGGTCAGCTCGGGTTTGACAGGAACACCTGTTCGGGTGTAGAACATACGTTCCGGTGATCGCCTGTCTCCTCATCCCTGGCTTCGAGCTTCGTGCGGCGCTCCGGGAGCGGCCGCGCCTGGCGCTCGAGCCCGCAGCGCTCGCTCCGCTGCCGGGAACCGAGCCGCTGCTCGGGCCGGTGACGGCGGCGGCCGAGCGCGCCGGGGTGCTGCCGGGGATGCGGTTGGGCGAGGCGCTCGCGACCTGTCCGCAGCTCGTGCTGGTCGAGCAGGACCCGGCCGCGGTCGAGCGCGAGTGGGAGGGAGTGCTGCAGCGGCTCGAGGACTCGGGCTTCGCCGTCTCGCCCGACGAGCCGGGGCGCGTCACCTTCGAGACGAAGGGCGTCGAGCGGCTGTACGGAGGACTGGAGGCGGCGCTCGAGCGGGCGCTCGCCGCCGTCGGAACTGCCTGGGATCCACGCGCGGGCGCTGCGCGGCGCCGGTTCGCAGCGCTGGCTGCTGCGAGCGTCGCGCGTCCCGGGCAGGCCATCGTCGTCGCGGACGGGAAGGAGGAGAGCTTCCTCGCGCCGCTGCCGCTCTCGCTCCTGCCGCTCCCGGCCGCCCGCTACGCGGAGCTCGAAGGGTTGGGGGTACGAAAGCTGGGGGAGCTCGCGGCGCTGCCCGGGGGAGCAGTCGCCGAGCGGCTCGGCCCGGACGGGCGGCGGGCGTGGGCGCTCGCACACGGAGGGGAGCAGGGCCGTGTGCGGGGCCGGCGCCAGGCCGCCGAGCTGGCCGAGGCGCTCGAGTTCCCGGAGGCGATCGCGAACGAGCTGACGCTCCGGCGCGCGTTCGGCGCCCTCCTCGACCGGCTGCTCGCGCGGCCCGAGCGGGCGGGGCGGCCGCTGCGCAAGGCGGCGCTCTCGGCGCGACTCGTCGGCGGCGGCTCGTGGCGGCGCACCGTCACCTTCCGCGAGCCGATCGCGGAGCGGTCGCGGCTGCGCGCCGCGCTCGGCCCGAAATTGCTCGAGATCCCCGCTCCCGTGATCGAGTTGCGGCTGGAGGCGGTCGAGCTCTCGGAGTCGGTCGGCCGGCAGCTCGAGCTCGTCCAGCCTGTGGGCGACGAGGTCAACGCCCGGTTGAGCGACGGGCTGCGCCAGGTCCGCGCCAGCACGGGCTCCGGCTCGGTCTGCGCAGTCGTGGAGGTGGCGCCGTGGTCGCGGATTCCCGAGTCCCGCGCCCTGTTCGTTCCGCGGGACGAATAGATGTGCAGGGCGCTGACTGTCGAACCTACCTTCCGCGGCCGGAGGGCGATTCACTCGCCCGCAGGCCCGCTGCGCGATGTCGATTCGCAACGCTGAAGGAGGGGGGTCGCGGAGGAACCATGGGTTCCCCCGTGCTGTTTCCGCGGGACGAATAAACGCGCCGCGGCCGGCGCTGGTCGAGGCGTCACCCGTCGGCGTGCCCGTGCGGGTGAACCGCACCAGGGTGGCGGTGCTGCGGGAGGAATGGCGCGTCGTCGACCGCTGGTGGACCGACGATCCCGTCGACCGGCGCTACTTCGACCTCGTGCTCGAGTCGGGTCAGCACGCCTGCGTCTTCCGTGACGAGGAAGCCGGGTGTTGGTTTTCGCAACGCGCCTAGGGCGTGAGCGCGTGGTCGGCGAAGTCCTCCCAGCGGTCCGCGTGCGCTGCCGGCACGACCACCCACTGCTTGAACGGCCGGCCCTCGCCGGAGGGATCGAAGAGGTGGGCACCGTCGAGCGCGAGCGCCTCGGCGTGCCGCTCCGGATCGGTCAGCTTGAACACCATCGAGCCGCGCGTGAAGCCGGCGATCATCTTCCCGCGCGCCTTCACGCATGGCATTCCCATCATCTGCGAGAGCTGGACGAAGTCGTGGCGGAAGGCGAGGAAGTCGGCCAGATCCTCGTAGCGCTCTCGCGCGTCCACGACGCAAGTCTACGGCGAGGAGATCTGCGTGACGCGTGGCGCGGGCGGCTCGTCCGCGGCGGCGAGCGCGTGGGCGAAGAGTGCGGTCGTCACCAGGGAGATAGAGGCCATCAGGATCGCCAGCGTCCGCATGCAGGTATGGAACGCACCAGGGACGTGCAGAGATGCGGCTAGGCGGGCGCCTGGTCGAAGCGCGCCCGGGCCGCCGCGAGCTCGTCCTCGTCGCGAGCGTTGTGCAGCGCTCGGACGAAGTCGCCGAAGCCGCAGCTCGGCGCGTGGACGTCGAGGAAGCGCACCTGCCCCTCGCCGCGGAGCTCGAACGTGTGCGGGACACCCGCGGGCACGTGCACCCACGCTCCCGGGCCGGCCACGAGCTCCTGCTCGCCGACGACGAGAGCGATTTCTCCTGCGAGCACGTAGAACGACTCGCTGTGCCGTGCGTGCACGTGGGCCGGCGGCGAGGGCCCACCGGCGTCGCTCGTCACCTCGCAGATGCCGATCTCGTCGATGTCGGTGAGGAGGTCGACGCGGAGGCCGGGCCGGTCGGCGACGAGCTCGCCCCTGCCGATGCTCGCTTCGGTGGGCGGCCGGCCGCCGTCGGCGGGTGGCTCCTCCTGATCGAAGGCGAGCGTGCGGCCGTCGCGGATCGAGCGCATGTAGTCGGCGAAGCCCTGGCCGGGAGCGTGGAAGTTGAGGTAGCGCAGCTCGGCCTCGCTCCCGTTCCGGAAGCCGTGGGCGACCAGCGGCGGCACACGGGCGAGCGTTCCGGCCGGAGCCACCTGGGACTCGCCCGCCGGGCCGAGCAGGACGGTCAGCTCGCCGGCGAGGACGTAGAAGATGTCGGTGTGCCGCCGGTGCACGTGCAGGTCGGCCCCCTCGCGGTGCGGGCCGAAGCGCGACCAGGTCGCATGCAGCTCGTCCCCGTCGGAGAGGATCTCGACCCGCCGGTCGGCCGAGTCTCCGATCACCTCGCCTCCGCCGGGCGGTAGGAGCAGCGGATGTCCTACGTCGAGCTCCACGCCCATTCAGCCTATTCGTTCCTCGACGGCGCGTCGCACCCGGAAGAGCTGGCGCTACGGGCGGCCGAGCTCGGCTACGAGGCGCTCGCGCTCACCGACCACGACGGTGTCTACGGCTCGCTCGAGTTCGCCCGGGCTGCGAAGGACTTCGGGGTGCGGCCGATCACGGGCGCCGAGGTAAACCTCGTCGGCGATACGCACGTGACGCTGCTCGTCGAGTCCGCGACGGGCTATGCGAATCTCTGCCGCCTGCTCACGGCGGCGCATGCGGGGACGCGGCCGAAGGAGGGCGCCGAGCCCTTGCAGCCTGCGCTCGACCCCGCGTTGCTGATGGAGTCGAACGAGGGCCTCGTCTGCCTCTCCGGCTGCGCGCGCAACGGGCTCGGCGTGCGCGACCCCAACGCAGCGGTGCAGCTCGCGCGCGCCTTCGGCGACCGCTTCCATGTCGAGCTGCAGCGCCCGTTCGAGCGCGGCGACGCACAGCGGAACGCGCACCTGCGCGACCTCGCCGAGCACCTCGGCGTGCCCACCGTCGTCACCGGCAACGTGCACGCGCACCATCCGCGCCGTACGGCGCTCCAGGACGTCCTCGTCGCGATTCGCCACCGCTCCTCGCTCGAGTCCTGCGAGCGCGAGCGGCGCGGCAACCACGAGAGCATCCTGCGCGCGCCGGCCGAGCTGCTCGAGCTCTTCCCGGACGACCGCGGCGCCGTCCGGCGGACCGCGGAGCTGGCGCAGCGGCTCGAGTTCGACCTCACCGCAGAGCTCGGCTACCGCTATCCCGACTTCGCCGATGGAAAAGAGCCGGCCATCCGGCAGCTGGCGCAGGTCTGCGAGGGCACGTTTGCCGAGCGCTACCCCCCGAGTAACAGGCTGTTGCTCGGCCTCGCCCGCACGCGGCTGCACGATGAGCTGGCGCTGATCGACGAGCTCGGCCTCGCTGGGTTCTTCCTGCTCCACTGGGAGGTGCTCGAGCTGGCGAAGGAGTGCGCGGCGCAGGTGCGCGGCGTCGGCTCGCCGCGGCGCTGGCTCCCGCCCGGGCGGGGGCGTGGCAGTTCCGTCGGCTCGATCGTCTGCTACCTCACCGGGCTCTCGCACGTCGATCCCGTCGCGAACGGCCTCTCGCTCGGCCGCTTCCTGAACCGCGAGCTCATGTCGGTGCCCGACATCGACCTCGACTTCCCGCGCGACATCCGCGAGAAGCTGATCGTCGCGGTGACGGAGCGCTACGGCCGCCGCCACGCCTCGCTCGTCGCGAGCTTCTCCACCTACCGCTCGCGCGGCGCGATCCGCGACGTCGGCAAGGCGCTCGGCCTGCCGTTCGCGGAGCTGGAGCGGCTCGCGCGCGTCTCGGACGGCTGGAGCGCGGGCCGCGTCGCGGAGGAGCTCGCACTGCTCCCCGACCACGAGCGCAAGCTGCTCTCGCCACGCTGGCGCGCCTTCGCCGAGCTGACCGCCGAGATCGCCGGCCTGCCTCGCCACATCTCCCAGCACCCGGGCGGGATGGTCATCTCGTCGCGCCCGCTCGACGAGCTCGTGCCTGTGCAGCCTGCGGCGATGGCGGGCCGGCAGCTCTGCCAGTGGGACAAGGACTCCTGCTCGGATGCGGGCTTCCTCAAGATCGACCTGCTCGGCCTCGGAATGCTCTCCGCGGTCGAGGACTGCGTCGAGCAGATCGCCGAGATCTACGGCGAGCCGATCGACCTCTCGCGAATCCCGCTCGACGACCGCGACGTCTACGCGGAGATCCAGCGCGCCGACACGGTCGGCGACTTCCAGATCGAGAGCCGTGCGCAGATGCAGAGCCTGCTCCGCACCAAGCCGGCCGACCTCGACGACCTGACCGTGCAGGTGGCGCTCGTGCGGCCGGGGCCGATCCAGGGCAAGGCCGTGCACCCATACATCCACGCGCGCGAGCAGTTGCGCGTCGACCCCTCGTACGTGCCACCGGTCGATCACGAGCTGCTGCGAGAGCCGCTGCGCGAGACGCACGGCGTCGTCGTCTTCCAGGATCAGGTGCTCGAAGTGGCGATGGCGCTCGCGAGCTTCACGATCGGCGAGGCCGAGGGGCTGCGACGCGCGATGAGCCGCAAGCGCAGCGAGGAGGCGATCGAGGCGTTCCGCGCACGCTTCGTCGAAGGTGCGGCGGCAAACGGTGTCGATCCGCAGACCGCAGACCTCGTCTACGACAAGCTCGCGTCCTTCTCCGGCTTCGGCTTCCCGAAGTCGCATGCCGCCGCGTTCGGGCTGCTCGCCTACCAGTCGGCCTGGCTGCGGCACCACTATCCCGCGGAGTTCCTCTGCTCGCTCCTGAACGCGCAGCCGATGGGCTTCTACCCGCCAGCAAGTTTGGTGCGGGATGCTCAGAGACGGAACGTGGAGGTGCGGCCGCCCGACGTGAACCTGAGCGGGGCGCGCTGCTCGCTCGAGGAGAGCACGGTCCGGCTGGGGCTTTCCTACGTGCGCTCGGTGGGGACGGACGATGCGGAGGCGCTCGTCGCCGAGCGGGAGGAGCGCGGCCCGTTCGCAGGCGTCGCCGACCTCGCGCGGCGGGCGCCACTCGATGCCCGGGAGCTGGAGGCGCTGGTGCGCAGCGGCGCCTGCGACCGCTTCGGAAGGCGCCGTGACCTGCTCTGGGAGCTCGGGCTCGTCGTCCGCCCGCAGACCGTGCAGCGCTCGAACGTCCAGCTCACGCTCTCGCTCGAGCCCACGGCTGCGACGCCCGACCTGCCCGACCTGACCGACTGGGAGCGGATGCTTGCCGACTACGCGGGCACGAGCGTCTCGGTCGGCCTGCACCCGCTCACGCTGCTGCGGCCGCATCTGCCGTCCGGGGTGCTCGCGAGCCCTGAGCTCCTGGAAGCGCGGCACCGCAGCCGCGTCGCCTATGCCGGGCTCGCGATCGCGCGCCAGCGTCCCGCCACGGCGAGCGGGATCGTCTTCATGCTGCTCGAGGACGAGCACGGCCAGGTGAACCTGATCGTCTCGCCCGAGCTCTACGAGCGGCGCCGCGCAGTCGTCCGTAGCGAGCCGCTCCTGCTCGTGCACGGGCGCTACGAGCGGATCGGCGAGAACCGCAACATCGTCGTCGACGAGCTCGAGAGCCTGGGCCCGCTCGCCCGCCGCGTCGCGCTGAGCGACGTCGGCGCCGCGCTCCCGCCCGCCCACCACTTCGGGCATAGGTAACCGTCTCCCGGGGCACAGACCGCGCGGTGCGGACCGACGGATATCTACCACTGCGCGACTACGCGCTGATCGGCAACGGGCGCACGACGGCGCTCGTCGGCCGCGACGGCGCGATCGACTGGCTGTGCCTGCCGGACCCTGGCTCGCCGCCCGTGTTCGACCGCCTGCTCGACGCGGCAGACGGCGGCTGCTTCGAGCTCGCCCCGGACGCTCCGTTCACAGCGGCGCGCAGGTACCGGGCCGGTACGAACGTGCTCGAGACCACGTTCACCACGGGCTCCGGATCCGTCCGCGTCACCGACGCGATGACCTGGGATGCGGACCGGGCACACGAGCTCGTGCGGCTCGTCGATGCCCGCGACGGCGACGTGCCGATGCGCTGGCGCTTCACGCCGCGCTACGACTTCGGACGCGCGCCGCAGCCCGACGACCTCACCCTGCGCACCTGGGACGCGGGCGAGGGGCACTTCGAGCTCGCCGAAGGCGCACGTGCGACGTTTGCGCTCACGCTGGGCACGACGCCGACAGACAGGGGTGAGGTCGAGAACCGGCTCGAGCGCACGTCGGCCGCCTGGATGGACTGGGCCGGCCGCGCCGTGTACGAGGGGCCGTGGCGCGACCAGGTCGTCCGCAGCGCGCTCGTCCTGAAGCTGCTCGCCCACGAGCCGACGGGGGCGATCGTCGCGGCGCCGACCACGTCGCTCCCCGAGCGGATCGGCGGCGACCTGAACTGGGACTACCGCTTCTCGTGGCTGCGCGACGGGATCTACACGATGCGCGCACTGCTCCACCTCGGCTACGTGGAGGAAGCCGAGGCCTTCTTCCGCTGGCAGCTCGAGGCGACACGCCCGACAGCCCCCGAGGTGCGGCCGCTCTATGCCGTCGACGGCAGCGTCGGTGCGAAGGAGGTGGAGCTCGACCTTCCCGGCTATCGCGGCTCGCGACCGGTGCGCGTCGGCAATGCCGCGAACGAGCAGCTTCAGCTCGACAACTACGGCCACCTGCTCGAAAGCGCCTCGCGGCTGCGCGCGCGGATCGGCTCGCTCGGCACGGCCGTCGGGGCGCAGCTGGCCGGCTTTGCCGACTTCGTCGCCGAGAAGTGGAGCGAGCCGGATGCGGGGATCTGGGAAGTCCGTGACGACTTGCAGCACTTCGTCCAGTCGAAGGCGATGTGCTGGACTGCGCTCGACCGAGCGGCGAAGCTCGCGGAGCTCGGCGCGCTCCCCGACCGCGGCACGGCCTGGCGCGCGGCTGCGGACGACGCGCGCGCGTGGATCGAGCAGAACGGCTGGGACGAGGAGCGCGGCAGCTACCGGCGCGCCCCGGACCTCGGAGATGGGGCCGACGCCTCTCTCCTCACCCTCGCGCTCTGTGCGTACTCGAGCGCGAGCGAGCCCCGCTTCGCCTCGACGCTCGCGGCGATCCGGCGCGAGCTCGGCGCCGGCGGGCCGCTGCTCTACCGTACGACCGGTAGCGACGAGCGCGAAGGCGCCTTCCTCTCGTGCTCGTTCTGGCTCGTGGACGCCCTCGGTCGCGCCGGGCGCGTGGAGGAGGGGAACGAGCTGATGCGCGAGCTCGTCGAGCTCTCGAATGACGTCGGCCTCTACGCCGAGGAGATCGACCCGGCTGGTGGCGAGCTGCTCGGGAACTTCCCGCAGGCGCTCGTGCACCTCGCGCTCGTCAACGCCGCCGTCTCGCTCTCGGGCGTCGACGAGGACGAGGGCTAGTCGACCCGCCCCGGCCTCCCCTGCGCAGCTTCGAGCAGCATCGCCGTGTTGATCAGCCCGATGTGCGAGAACGCCTGGGGGAAGTTGCCCACGAGCCGCTGGGCGTCCGGGTCGTACTCCTCCGAGAGCAGGCCGAGCTCGTTGCGCAGCGCGAGGAGCCGCTCGAACATCTCCACCGCCTCGTCCAGCCGGCCCAGCAACGTCAAGTTGTCGACGAACCAGAAGGAGCAGAGGAAGAACGCGCCTTCGCCCGCGGGCAGCCCGTCGATCGAGACGCCGGCCTCGTCCTGGACGTACCGATGCACGAAGCCGTCGTGCAGGAGGTCGCGGCGCACCGCTTCGAGCGTGCCGGCGACGCGCGGGTCGTCGGGAGGCAGGAAGCCGACGAGGGGGATCGTCAGGAGGCTCGCATCGAGCCGCTTCGACCCGTACGACTGCACGAAGGAGCCCAGCTCCGCGCTGTAGCCCCGTTCGAGCACCTCCGCGTGGATCTCGTCGCGGACCTCGCGCCACCGCTCCGCAGGGCCGGTGCGACCGAGCTCCTCGATCAGCCGCAGGCCTCGGTCGAACGCGACCCAGGCCATCACCTTCGAATGCGTGAAGTGGCGGCGGGGGCCGCGCACCTCCCAGATCCCCTCGTCCGGCTCACGCCAGCGCGTCTCGAGGTACCTCAGCAGGTGCCCGACGAGCGCCCAGGCGTCGTCGTCGGCCTCGAGGCCGCGCCGGCGCGCCTGGTAGAGCACGCCGAGGACCTCGCCGTAGACGTCCAGCTGGAACTGCTCGCTCGCCCGGTTGCCGACTCGCACCGGCTTGGAGCCGGCATAGCCGTCGAGCCACGGGAGCTCGTACTCCGCCAGCCGGCGCTCGCCGGCCGGCCCGTACATGATCTGGAGGTCGTCCGGGTCGCCGGCGACCGCGCGCAGCAGCCAGCGCCGCCACCCGCGAGCCTCGTCGACGTAGCCGTTCAAGATCAGCGCCTCCAGTGCGAAGGTCGCGTCGCGTAGCCAGCAATAGCGGTAGTCCCAGTTGCGCACCCCGCCGGTCCGCTCGGGGAGCGACGTCGTCGGGGCGGCCACGATTCCGCCCGTCGGCCCGTAGGTGAGCGCCTTCAGGATCATCAGCGAGCGCGAGACCGCGTCGTCCCAGCGACCGCTGTACGCGCTCTTGTCGAGCCACTCACGCCAGAACGAGCACGTCTCCGCGAGTGCCTGCTCGGGGTCGACGGCGGCGATCGCGTCGTGGTGGGACGGGAACCACGTGAGCGCGAACGGGACACGCTCGCCCGCGGCGACCGTGAACTCGGCCACGGTTTGGAGGTTCTCGCCGCGGAACTCGACGGGCGTCCGCAGCACGACGGCGTCCGGCCCGGCAATCGCGACCAGCGCGCCGTCCGGTGTCCGGCGTACCCAGGGCACGATCGAGCCGTACCCGAAGCGGATTGCGAGCTGCATCCGCATGCGGACCCTCCCCTCGAGCCCGACGACGATGCGGACGACGTCGGGATCGGCGCCGCGCGGCGGCATGAAGTCGATCAAGCGCACCGAGCCGTCCGCCGTGTGGAAGTCGAGCTCGTGGACGAGCGAGCGCTCCGAGTACCGGCGCTCGACGCGCTCGATCTCGCCTTCCGGTGCGAGCAGCCAGTGCCCGTTCTCCTCGTTCCCGAGCAGTGCGGCGAAGCATGCACCAGAGTCGAAGCGGGGGAAGCAGAGCCAGTCGATCGAACCGTTTCGGCCCACGAGCGCAGCGGTCTGGAGATCTCCGATCAGCCCGTAGTCCTCGATGCGCATCGGGCGCATCCTAGGTTTGTGCTCCGCCGTCGTGGGTGATCGACTGGTCATGGCCCCGGTCCGCTACTTCCTCGCGTGCGCGATGGAGCAGTTCCCTCCCCGCGAGCTGATCCGGCAAGCGGTCGCAGGCGAGCGTGTGGGCTTCGACGGCGTCTGCTGCTCCGACCACTTTCAGCCGTGGTGGGAGCCCGGCGAGGCGGGGCAGGCATGGGTCTGGCTCGGCGCCGCCGGTGCGGCAACCGAGCGCGTCCAGCTCGGTAGTGCCGTCACGGCACCCGTGCATCGCTATCACCCGGCCCTCGTCGCGCAGGCGTTCGCGACGCTCGAGTCTCTCTTTCCCGGTCGAGCCTTCCTCGGCGTCGGCTCCGGCGAGTCGCTGAACGAGACGCCGCTTGGAATGAACTACCCCGACACGGGCGAGCAGCTGGCGCGCCTGGAAGAAGCGCTCGAGCTGATCAACAGATTGTTCGCGGGCGAGCGGGTGACCGCCGGCGGCTACTTCCCGACGAACGGCGCGTTTCTGCACACGCGCCCGGAGCGGAAGCCACCTGTGTGGGTCTCCGCGCTCCACAAAGGCGCTGCGCACCTCGCGGGCCGCCTCGGCGACGGTCTTTGGACGCTCGCCGACCCCGAAACGACGCCGCCGCTGATCGAGGCCTACCACGAGGGTTGTGCGGAGGCGGGGAAGGAGCCGGGCGAGATCTTGCTTCAGAACTCCTTCTCCTGGGCCGAGACGGACGACGAGGCGTTCGAGGGGGCGAAGGTCTGGAAGGCCGGGCTCGTCGATGAGTTCTACACCGACGACTGGCACGAGCCGCAGAAGATGCAGAGTCACGCTCAGGCGACAATCTCGGACGAGGAGTTCCTCGAGGGCTTCATCGTCGGCGCCGACCTCGACGAGCACGTGCTCAGGATCAAGGAGATCGAAAAGCTCGGCGCGACCACCGTGGTGCTGATGAACGTCTCCGGCGCGGCGCCGCAGGAGGCGGTCGAGCGCTACGGCAGCGACGTGCTGCCCGAGCTCCGGCGCTAGGAGGGTTTGGCGAAATACAGCTGTGCCTTCGGGCCGCGCTGCTCGCCGACGAGCGGCATTCCGCCAAACCCTCCTAGAGGCCGTCGCGGACGCGTGGGAAGCGCTTCGCGGCTGCCCGATCGAAGGCGGCCTCGTAGTCCAGAGCAGCGTCCTCGTCGAGCGTCGCGGCGTAGGTCGTACGGAGCTCGATCAGCCGGTCCGCGACCGCGTCGAGCACGAGCTGGAAGTCTCCGTAGGCCTCCTCGGCGTCGTCGCGTTCGGCCGCGTCGTAGGCGCGTTCCGCCTCATCTGCTTCCCCCAGTAGCTCGGCGTCGTCCTCGGCGAAGAGATCGAGCTGCCGCCGCACGAGCTCGGCGAAGCGGTTGCGGCGGAAGATGCTCACACGAGCTCCCCGTAGAGCTCGAGATGGGCGCGCGCGGACGCCTCCCAGGTCAGCTCGTCGCGCACGCGGCGGGCACCGGAGCGCGCCGCCTCGAGCGCGTCCGCATCGCCGAGCAGCTCCTCGAGCGCGGCGGCGAGGCCGGCCACGTCGTCGGGTGCGACGACGCGACCCGCGCCATAGCCGGCGACGAGCTCGCCCAGGCCACCCACGTCGTAGACCACCGCCGGGACGCCGGCCCCGAGCGCCTGCAGCAGCGCACCGCTCTGGTCGAGCTCCGGCCGGTAGGGAAAGACGGCCACGGTCGAGTCGCCCAGCGCACGTTCGATCTCGGTGGTGGAGAGGTAGCCGAGGCGGAGCTCAGCGCCGTCCAGGCGGGGCAGCGCTCCGCCGGCCGGGTCGCCCGCCACGAGCAGGCGCGCCCCCGCTTGCGATGCAGCGGCTGCCGCATGCTCGAGCTGCTTGTAGGGCCGGATCATCCCGAGCGCGAGCACGGTGCGGCCGTCGTCCGCACGCTCGGGCAGGCTCGGCCAAACCGGGTGCGGGATCACGCGCAGCTTCTGCTCCGGAACGCCGAACGCCGTGAGCGTCTCGCGGCCACGCTCGCTGTGCACGACCACGCGCTCGAAACGTGCGAAGAGTCGGCGCCAGAGCGTGTGCTTGGCGGCGGTCCGCCGCGGGAGCAGGTCGTGTGCCGTCAGGACGAGCGGCGCGCGGTGGCGTAGCAGGCGCACGTCGATCTCGGGCGCCGCGAGCCATTGCACGTGTACGACGTCGGCGCGGGTGGCTGCCAGGCGGGCCAGCCCCAGCGGGTGCTCGAGCGCCTTCAGCGGCAGCCGCAGCCGCGACCGTCCGAAGAGGCGTGACGAGAGGGGATAGAAGAGCTCCCGTCGCTCGTACCCGGCCGGAGCGGGCGCCTCGCCGAAGCGGAAGCGCGACGTCACGAGCTCGACGTCGGCACCCGCCCGCGCCAGCGCCTCCGCGAGCGCGTGGTCGTAGGGCGGCGTGAACGCAGGAGGGTCGGCGAGGACGACGCGCACGCCTCTAGCCTAGAAGGCGCCCGTTCGAGCCGTGCCCGCCCGGCGGGACGGCGAGAATGAGCTCATGGAGCGCGGCACGACCGGGACCCTGCTCGTGCGCAGCTGGAACGTCTTCCACGGCAACACGCATCCGCCCGACCGCCACAGCCATCTGCACACGATGATCCGGCTCGCGACCGCCGACCGCCCGGACGTGCTCTGCCTGCAGGAGGTTCCGCTCTGGGCGCTGCCGAGGCTCGCCGGCTGGAGCGGCCTGACCGCGCGCTGGACGGTGACGCGGCGCCCGTGGCTGCCGGACTGGCTCGGCGGCTTCGTGACCCGCCTCAACAACGGCGTGCTGCGCTCCGCGATCGCCGGGCAGGCGAACGCGGTCCTGCTCGGGCCGGCGCTCGAGCCGCGGGCGATGCACGCGCTGCGGATCGACGAGGGCCGCCGGGAGCCGCGCTTCTGCCACGCCGTCCGGACCGACCGGCTCGTGATCGCGAACCTCCATGCGACGAACGACTTCCGCAAGCCGGAGATCCCGGCCGCGGAGATCCTCCGCGCGGAGGCGTTCGTGACCCGGATCGCCGGTGATCTCCCCGCCGTGCTCGCCGGCGACTTCAACCTGCGCGCCGAGCACCTCGTCGGTCTCTCGGGCTGGTCCGACCTCGGCGCAGGCATCGACCACGTGCTCGTGCGCGGCCTCGCGTCCGGCTCGCTCTCGGTCTGGCCCGAGGAACGGCGGCGTCACAATGGCCGCGTGCTCTCGGACCATGCTCCCGTCGAGGTGACGGTCGGATGACGTTCGAGGAGGCCCGCGGGCTCTTCCCGGTGCTCGAGCGGGCGGCGTACCTGAATGCCGGCACCTTTGGTCCGCTTGCGCGACCGACCATCGATGCGATGCAGGCCGAGCTCGGTGCCGACGGCGAGCGCGGGCGGCTCGGCAAGGAGTACTTCGACCGCGTCCTCGACCTCCGGAAGCGCCTGCGGGAACGATTCGCCGGCCTCGTCGGGGCCGAGCCGGGCCAGGTCGCGCTCACCGGCTCGACGACGGACGGGTGCAACATCGTCCTCGCCGGGCTCGAGCTCGGCCCGGACGACGAGATCGTGACGACGACGGACGAGCACCCGGGCCTGGTGCTGCCGTTGCACGCGAGCGGTGCCCGCGTCGTCGCCGCGGACCCTGATCCCGCCGCGATCGTGGCCGCCGTGACGCCGCGCACGCGCCTGCTCGCTCTCTCGCACGTGCTCTGGACGACCGGCCGGCTGCTGCCCGTGCAGGAGCTGAAGGCTCAGACCGGGCTGCCCATCCTCGTCGACGGCGCGCAGTCCGTGGGTGCGATCCCCGTGGACGTCCAGGGGATCGACTACTACACGTTCTCGGGCCAGAAGTGGCTGTGCGGGCCGGATGCGACCGGCGCGCTCGTGGTCGCCGAGCCGGAGGCGCTACGGATCGGGCGGCCGAGCTACTTCGCTCAGACTTCCTTCGAGCCGGACGGCAGCTTCGTGGCGCAGGCCGGGGCGGCTCGTTTCGACCCGAACTGGCTCGCCGCCTCCTCGCTCGCCGGGCTGCTCGCCGCGCTCGACCTTGCACCTGCCGGGCGGTACGAGCGGGCGGCGGAGCAGTCCGCACGCTGCCGGGCGCTCCTCACCGGGAAGGTCGAGCTCCTCGAGGGCGACGCGACGCTCGTGGCGTTCCGCCACGACGACAGCGCCGGCGTCGTCGCGCGCTGCGCCGCGCGCGGCGTGCTCGTGCGTGAGATCCCCGGCCGGCAGCTCGTCCGCGCCTCGTGCGGCTGGTGGACGAGCGACGAGGATCTCGAGCGCTTCGCCGCCGCGGTGGTCCTCTAGGCCGCGTCGGCGGCGGTGCGCAGGCCGAGCTCGGGCGCGATCGGCTGCAGCGCCGCGACGACGTTCGCGATGTGCTCGTCGAGCTCGAGCCCGATCAGCTCGGCACCCGCGTACACCTCGTCACGATGCACGCCGGCCGCGAAGGAAGGCTGCTTCAGCTTCTTGCGGACCGACTTCGGCTCCAGCCCGTCGAGCCCGGTAGGCCGTACGAGCCCACACGCGTGGACGAAGCCTGACAGCTCGTCGCAGGCGAAGAGCGTCCGCTTCAAAGCCGTGTCCCGCGGCAGGGCCAGGTGCTCGGCGTGCGAGAGGACCGCGTCGATCACGTCCTCGGGGTAGCCCTCCGCCCGCAGGATCGGCGCGCCGTCCTGCGGATGCCGGTCGAGCGTGGGATGGATCTCGTAGTCGAAGTCGTGCAGCAGCGCGACGATGCCCCAGCGCTCCTCGTCCTCCCCGAGACGACGCGCATACGACCGCGTCGAGGCCTCGACGGCGAGCGCGTGCCGCAGGAGCGACTCGCCCTTCGTGTAGTGCGTCAGCGTCTTCCACGCCTGCTCGCGCGACGGCTCCATGGGGCGTCTACGATACCCCGCCTCCGGCCTGCCATCTCGATCGAGGGACGCCGACTCCCATGACCTCTACGCTTGCCAACGAGAAGCTGATGCAGTCCTTCGCCATCGAAGGCGGGCGCCCGCTGAACGGCACGGTGCGCGCCGCCGGGAACAAGAACGGCGCGCTGCCGCTGCTGGCCGCGTGCGTGCTCGCGACGGAGCCCGTGTCGCTCACGAACGTGCCGCGGATCCGCGACGTCCAGACGATGCTCGAGCTGCTGGCGGACATCGGCGCCGAGGTCGACTGGAGCGGGCCGAACGAGGTGCGCGTCGATTCGACGGGCGTCCACAAGACCGAGCTCGACGAGGAGCTCTGCCGGCGCATCAGGGCGTCGTTCCTGCTCGCCGGCCCGCTGCTCGCGCGCTTCGGACGCGC
This sequence comes from uncultured Gaiellaceae bacterium, assembly GCA_963735585.1. GTDB lineage: Bacteria > Actinomycetota > Thermoleophilia > Gaiellales > Gaiellaceae > Gaiellasilicea. Next base: position 268,543 of record CAVTLI010000001.1, read on the forward strand.
GGTCGTGCCGCCTCCCGGCGGGGACGTGATCGGCCGCCGCAGGCTCGACCCGCATATCCACGCCTTCGCCGAGCTCGGCACCGAGATCGTCCTGAACGGCCGGTACGAGATGCGGACGTCCGGCCTGCGCGGCAAGCGCGTCTTCCTGGACGAGGCCAGCGTGATGGCGACGGAGAACGCGATCATGGCCGCCGTGCTCGCCCAGGGTGAGACTGTGATCGGCAACGCCGCCTGCGAGCCTCATGTCCAGGACCTCTGCCGCTTCCTCGTCTCGCTCGGCGCGCGAATCAGCGGGATCGAGTCGAATGTGCTCCGCATCGAGGGAGTCGACCATCTCGGCGGCGGCGACTGGCGGGTGGCGCCCGAGCACATCGAGGTCGGCAGCTTCATCGGCCTCGCCGCCACGACGGGTGGCGACGTGACCGTCGAGGGCGTCGAGCCGCACGACCTGATCTCGATCCTCCCCGCCTTCGAACGGCTGGGTGTGAGCGTCGAGGTGGGGGAGACGAGCGTCCGCATCCCGCCCGGCCAGCAGCTCGAGATCCAGGACGATCTCGGCGGGCAGATCCCGAAGATCGAGGACGGGCCCTGGCCGGCGTTCCCGGCCGACCTCACCTCGATCGCGGTCGTCACCGCCACGCAGGCCGACGGGACGATCCTGATCTTCGAGAAGATGTTCGAGAGCCGGCTCTTCTTCGTCGACAAGCTCGTCGGGATGGGCGCGCGGATCATCCTCTGCGATCCGCACCGCGTCGTCGTCACCGGTCGCGCGCAGCTCTACGGCGAGCGCCTGACGAGCCCGGACATCCGCGCCGGGATGGCGCTCCTGATCGCCGCACTGTGCGCCGAGGGCACGTCCACGATCGGCAACGTCGGCGAGATCGACCGCGGCTACGAGCGGATCGACGAGCGGCTGCGTGCGCTCGGCGCCCGCATCGACCGCGTCGACGCCTGAGCTAGCGGATCGTCAAGAAGACCGGGCGGCTCGTGGTCGCGGCGAGGTCGCCGCTGCCCCCGAAGCGCACGCGCAGGCGGTGAGCGCCCTGCTTCAGCCTGATCCGCCAGACAGCGCGGCCGGCCGCGTCGGTCGTCGAGCTCGCCCCGGGCGCCCGGCGTGACCAGCGTCCCCGGCTGTTGGACTCCAGCACGACGCTGCGTGAACCGGCCGGAGCCGCGAGCCCGTCGACACGGAGCAGTGCCGTCAGTTCGACGGCACCGGCCGGGCGGGTCCCGGTGCGGATGGCGGCCAGCTCGAGCGACGTGCGTGCCGCCCCGAGCGACGCCGTCCACGGCAAGGACACAGCCGTAGGACGGCCGCCGCCGTCGAGCGCGCTGACCGTGAAGCTGTACGCGCTCCCGGGCACCAGTGAGTAGTCGAGCGCCGTCTCCGCCGTGGCAGCCGACAGGATCCGCTCCTCGCCACCGTCCCGTGTCATCGCCACCCGGAAGGCTGCGGCCGGCGCGAGGCTCGACCAGGAGAGCGAGACGCGGCTCCCCGTGGTGCGGCCTCGGAGCCTGAGGCCCGACTCGGCGATCCCGGCCGCGCGTGCCACCGCGGCGGCCACGTCGAGCACCCCGTAGCCGAGCTGCCCGTTCCAGCGCCCGCCGCCTGAAGCCGTCTGCTCCAGGATCGTGGCCACCTCCGCCGCCGTGAGCGTGGGGTCGGCCGCCCACACGAGCGCCGCCGCACCGGCGACCTGCGGGGCCGAGTACGACGTGCCCGTCCCGTAGCCGTACAGGCCGGCGAGCGAGCCCGGGAGGGCGACCCGCGGGAAGCGTCTCGTCTCCGAGGTGCTGGAGACGGCGGCGAAGACGCTCTCGCCGGGCGCTGCGAGCGAGAGGTGGGAGCCCGTGTTCGAGAAGAAGGCGCGCTGGCCGACGCGCGTCGACGCGCCGACCGCGAGCCCGTGTCCGCCCGCGCCCTTCGATCCCGGTGGCTGCAGGAGCGCGGCCGGGTACTCGACCTGGTTGCCCTCGAGATAGCCGTTCCCGACCGCCGCCACGAGCAGCGCGCCCTGCGAGACCGCGTAGTCGACCGCGCGCCGCTCGACCGTTGAGGTCTCCGAGCCGCCGAGGCTGAGGTTGATCACCCGGGCGCCGTGGTCGACGGCCCACACGATCGCCGCGGCCTCCTCGACGTCGCTGAAGGAGCCGTCGGCGCGACCCGCCTGCACGACCATCAGCCGCGCTTCGCCGCCGCTGCCGGCGATCCCCTCGCCGTTCGAGACCGAGCCGGCCGCGAGCGACGACACGAACGTGCCGTGGCCGTTGCTGTCCGTGACGTGGGTCGAGCGCGTCCTGACGTTGTAGGTGACCGGCTGCTTTGCTGCCAGATCGGGCGCCGTTAGGTCCGCGCCGGTGTCGACCACCGCGATCGTCACGGCCTGCGCGGCTCGGACGACCTCCTCCGGCACCTGATCGAGGCGGGTCGCGGCGAACTGCCACTGGAGCGCGCCGGTGACCGCGGCGATCGCGAGCGCGGGCTCGTCGTAGGAGTGCCGCGGGCTGCGCGGCTCCACGTCGACGATGCCGGGGAAGGCCTCCACCGCGTTCACGAAGCGGATCAGGTCACCACGAGGCCGCACCTCGACCACGCGGAGCGCAGGCAGCCTGCGCAGGATCTGCGCCTCGTGCTCCGCCAGCGCGGCACCCAGGGCGGACTCGCTCCCGTAGGAGACGATCGCCGTCCCTCGCGGCCACGCGCTCGCCGTCCCGCTCGAGACGCCGGCCTGGGCCGAGCCGACGGCGATGCAGCCGGCGACGGCGACGATCGAAGTTACCCGTGTGAGCCCCATGCTCTCCCAGTCCCAAATTTCGGATTCGTGTGGGAATCCGCACGAATCATCCGCGATCAGGGTCGGGAAAGAACCTCCCGATTCGTCTAGTCTCGACCGGATGAGCGCCCGCGTCGCCGCCGGCGCCGGCACGGCGAACGTCGCCACCGGCCTCCCCGTGCTCGATCACCTGCTGACGCTGCTCGCGCGCAGCGGGCGCTTCGACGTGGCGCTCGAGCTACCCCCGGGAGAGGCCGAGGCAGAGGTCGCCGCGGCCGGCCGCGCACTCGGGGAGGCGTTCTCGCCGCTCCTCCGCGCAGACGGTGCCCGGGGTCACGGGGCCGGCGTCCTGCCGGCCCGCGAGGCGCTGGCGCAGGTCGTGCTCGAGGTGTCGGACCGGCCGCTCGTCGCCAGCAACGTCGACCTGACGGAGGCGCGTGCGGGCGGCCTCGCCTCCGACCTCGCCGCGCGCTTCCTCGACGAGCTCGCGCGCTCGGCCAGCCTGACGCTGCATGTGCGCCTGATCGACGGCGACGACTCCCAGCACGTCCTCGAGGCGATCTTCAAGGCGCTGGGCGCAGCGCTGGCAGCGGCGTGTGCGCGTCCCTGAAGCAACGACAGACGAGGAGAAGCTCATGGCAGAGAAGGAGATCGTCCGCACCGAGCGCGCACCAGCCCCGTTCGGCGGCGCGCCCTACAACCAGGCCGTCCGCATCGGCGAGCTCGTCTTCGTCGCGGGTCAGCTCGGGCTGCGGCCGGGTGAGAGCACGATGGCAGGAGACACGATCGCCGAGCAGACCGAGCAGGTGCTGAGGAATCTCGGCGCGATTCTCGAGGAGGCCGGGTCCAGTCTCGACCGGCTCGTGAAGACGACGGTCTTCCTCGCCAACCTGGATGACTTCGCCGGTATGAACGAGGTCTACGCGCGCCACGTCGGCGACCGCCCCCCGGCGCGCTCGACGATCGAGGTGAGCAAGCTCCCGTCGGGCGCACTCGTCGAGATCGAGGCAATCGCGCACCTCTAGCGCCTTTGGCCGGCTGCGCCAGGAACGCTAGAGCGAGAATCTCCGCATGCAGCGCCAGATCGAGGACTACGTCCGCTCGCTCGGCCTCGACGCCTATCTCGTGGGCGGCGCCGTGCGCGACGAGCTGCTCGGCGGCGAGGCGAAGGACGCCGACTTCGTCGTGCCCGGGGTGGACACCGCCGGGCTCCGCGACCTGCTGACGCCGCACGGCGCGGTCGAGGACCTGCTCGTCTCCGACCGGCTCGTCGGCCTGCGCTTCTATCCGCGTGACCGCGGGGTGCGGGCGCTCGTGCCGGCCGGGCTGGAGTTCGCCCCACCGCGCCGCGAGATCAGCACCGGCCCGGGGCGGCACGACTTCGAGATCGTCGCGGACGCCTCGCTGCCGGTCGAGGAGGACATGAAGCGGCGCGACTTCACGATCAACGCGATCGCGCGGCGGCTGACGACCGGCGAGTACATCGATCCGGTCGAGGGTCGCGGCGACCTCGAGCAGCGCATCCTGCGCACCGTCTCGCCGCAGAGCTTCCGTGAAGATCCGCTGCGGATCGTGCGCGGGCTCCGCTTCGTCTCGCAGCTCGGGCTCGAGCCGGACGGGGCCACCCGCGAGCAGATGCAGGAGAACGCCGCTTCGATCGCCTACGTCGCGTCCGAGCGGATCGGAGGCGGCCTCGCGGCCGACGGGATGGGGGAGCTCTCGAAGCTCCTCCTGGGGGCCGAGCCGGCCCGGGCGTTGCGGCTGGCACGGGACACCGGCGTGCTGGCGCACCTCCTGCCCGAGCTGGCCGCGGTCGTCGGCTACAAGCAGGAGAGCACGCGGCAGACGCTACCGCTCGACGAGCACATCTTCACCGTGGTTCAGCTCTCCGCAGACGCGGGTGACGCTCTCGCGGTTCGTCTGGCCGCGCTCCTCCACGACCTCGGAAAGCCCGAGTCCGACCGAACGGGCGCGATGCACGCCGACCTCGGAGCGGAGCTGGCGTCGCGAATCCTACGCCGGCTCCGGTACCCGACCCGGCTCCGCCACTACGTGGCTGCGCTCGTGCGCGAGCACTCGTTCGAGGAGCTGTCAGAGCCGGCTCCGGTGGACGCGCGGAGGTTCCTGCTCCGCCACGGGACCGAGCCCGCGCTCGACCTCCTTGCACACAAAGCGGCCGATCTCCGGGCGAAGGACGTGCCGCCCGAGGAGCACGCGGCACTCGCACGCTTCCGCGAGCTGGTCCAGCAGGAGCGCACCAGCCCGCACACGCTCGGCGCGCTGGCGGTCGACGGATCGGATCTGATCGCGATCGGCTTCCGAGAGAGCCCCGAGCTCGGCCGGGCGCTTAGCCTCCTGCTGGCGGACGTGGTCGAGGATCCAGGGCGGAACACACGGGACTGGCTCCTGGAGCGGTCGCGTACCCTCCTGGCGTGATCCGCTGGGCCACACCGGGGCCGTACGAGGTCGTCTTCTCCACACGCGCCGGCGGCGTGAGCGAGGGGCCGTACGCGTCGCTCAACCTCGGCCGACTAACTGGCGACGACGTCGAGTGCGTGGACGAGAACCGCCGGCGGCTGTGTGCCGAGGTGGGGTGTGGTTCCGAGCGGCTCGCGCTGAACCGCCAGGTCCACTCGAACGTCGTCCGCCGGGCGGAGCCGGGCGTGCGCGGCGAGCCGGGAGACGGGCTGTGGACCGATGAGCCCGGGCTGCCGGTGCTCGCGTTCGCCGCCGACTGCCTCCCGATTGCGCTCGCACGGGTCGACGGCGACCAGCCGGGCGTGGCCGTGCTGCACGCAGGCTGGCGCGGGCTCCTCGACGGGATCGCCGGCGTCGGCGTCGCCACGCTCGGCGGGAGCTCGCGAGCCTGCGTCGGACCCGCGATCGGGCCCTGCTGCTACGAGGTGGGACACGAGGTCTCGGAGCCGTTCGCGGAGGCCTTCGGTGTCGATGTCGTCAGCGGCCGCAACCTCGACCTGCGCACGGCCGCCGAGCGCGCGCTTCGCGCCGCGGGCGTCGCGGAGGTCGAGCACGTCGAGGTTTGCACGGCGTGCAACCCGGAGCTGCTCTTCTCGCACCGGCGCACCGGCAAGCCGCGCGGCGTGCAGGGCGTGATCGCGCGTGTCGCCTGACGCCGTCCGCGCCGCCTACGCGCGGATCCGGGCGGAGGTGGGACCGGAGGTGACCGTGGTGGCCGCGACCAAGTACGTCTCGCTCGAGGACATGGCCGTTCTCGTCGAGGCCGGGGTGGAGGTGGTGGGTGAGAACCGCGCGCAGGATCTCGAGCGCAAGCACGCCGAGTACGGCGACGCGTTCAGATGGCACTTCATCGGCCACCTCCAGTCGAACAAGGCAAAGCTCGTCGACCGCCTGTGCGAGCTCGTGCACTCGGTCGACTCCGACTCCGCCGCACGCCGGCTGACCGTCCCGGCGCTCGTCGAGGTCAACCTCTCCGGCGAGGGGACGAAGTCGGGGATCCCGCCCGAGCGGCTTGCGGACTTCCTGGCCGCGTATCCGGCTCGCGGGCTGATGACGATGCCGCCGGCGACCGGCGACCCCGAGGCGTCACGGCCGTTCTTCCGCCGGCTGCGCGCGCTCGCCGTGGAGCACGACCTGGCCGAGCTCTCGATGGGTACCTCGCAGGACTACCGCATCGCCGCGGAGGAGGGCGCGACGCTCGTGCGGCTGGGTTCAGTCCTGTACGGAGAGTAATATTGCCTGCTGCCATGGGCTTTTCAGACGTCTGGAACCGCACGCTCGTCTACTTCGGGATCGCCGAGGACGACGACTGGGACGAGGACGGCTACGCGACGAACGAGGAGCTCGAGCGCAGCTACGGCGCTCGTGAGCGGGCGAACGTCCGCCGGCTGCAGCCACGGCGAGGCCGGGACTTCGACGACTGGAGCGATCCGGAGCCGGCGGCGGCCGACAGCACCGCCGTGATCCGGCCGACCACGCGCCTGCGGGGCGTGGAAGCCGCAGCGAGCCCGAGCTCGGTGAAGGTGCACCTGGTGCTGCCGCGCAGCTTCAACGACGCGCAGCAGATCGCCGACCGCTTCAAGATCGGCGTGCCGGTGATCCTCAACCTCCAGAGTGCCGACCAGGAGCTCTCCAAGCGGCTGATCGACTTCGCGAGCGGGCTCACCTACGCGCTCGACGGCGGCATGCAGCGCGTCGCGGACAAGGTCTTCCTGCTGACGCCCCGCAACGTCGAGGTGTCGGCGGAGGAACGGGCCAAGATGCTCGAGCGCGGCGGCTTCTTCAACCAGGCCTAGCGACCGTGGCCCGGCGGTGCCTCGGGCCGGCGGAGCCATACTGTCCCACCGGCCTACGCACCACGAGCAACGCGCCAGGAACCGCTGGGCGGCCGAGTAGGAAACCCGCTGGGAAAGGAGAAATCAGGCTCATGGGCGACCTCGTCGCAGCATCGCTGCCTGCCTCCGGCCTCCTCGCGGACACCGGTAGCTCGGTCGCGCAGTTTGTCGGGACGTTCATCTTCGTCTACATCCTGCTGCTGTTCGCGTACATCCTGACGTCCTGGATCCGGCTCCCCTACAGGCCCTGGTTGAACCGGGCGCAGCGCTTCCTGTACGACGTCTGCGACCCGTACCTGCGCATCTTCCGGCGCTTCATCCCTCCGTTCGGGCCGCTCGACCTGTCGCCCATGATCGGCGTGATCACACTCATCGTCATCGAACGGCTGCTCACGGCGCTGATCGAGGCAGTGCTCTAGGAGGAAGGCCATGGCGCTCACACCCGTCGAGATCCGTCACATTCCGCTCGGGAGAGGCATCCGCGGCTACCGCCGCGGGACCGTCGACCGCGTGCTCGGTGAGATCGCCGACAGCTTCGAGAACGTCTGGCGCGAGCGTGCCGACCTCGCCGACAGGGTGGAGGCGCTCGAGCACGATCTGCAGCGGCACAAGGAGCTCGAGGAGCTGCTGCGCACGACGCTGGTCTCGGCCGAGCGCTCCGCGACCGAGCTGAAGGCGGGCGCGCGCCGCGACGCGGACACGATCGTCGCCGAGGCGCACGCCGAGGCACGCGCGGTCACGAGGCGTGCCGCGGCCGAGCGCGAGCGGCTGGACGCCGAATTGCGCCGGATCACCTCGCTCCTGCGGTCCGCGCTCGAGACCGTTGCAGAGGCCGCCGCCGACCGCCGCGAGCCGGTCGGCGAGTCCACCGGCGAGATCCGCCGGCTGATCTCGTAGGCTCGAGCTTGGGGATCCTCAGGAGCGGACGCCCAATCGCACAAGACCCTGAAAGGAGCCCGCTTCGCGGTTGCATCTGCCGGCCGGCGGACGTGCAGGTTCTCGCCGTTCGGGAGATCTCGCTGGAGCCTTCGTCCCGGCCGTGAGCCGCCGGCGTCTCTATCCTGAGAAGCGATGAGCGGCGCTCCGAAGACGCGGCTGCGGCTGCGCGTGGCCCCGGGGGCTGCCCGGCCGGCCGTCGTCGGCCGGTACGGCGAGGCCTGGAAGGTGCGCGTGGCACCGGCACCGGAGCGCGGACAGGCGAACGACGCGGTGCTCGCACTCCTCGCGGAGACCCTTGCCATCCCACGGGCGAGCGTCAGCCTGGTGTCGGGTGGATCCTCCCGTGACAAGCTCGTCGAGCTGAGCGGCCTGACGCCGGACGAGATCGACCGACGGCTCGCACGAGCGGGCGGAGAGGAGACGCGCGCATGAGCATCGACACGGATCACTTCCGCGAGGCGTTGCTGAAGCAGAAGGAACAGCTCGAGGCGACGATTGCGAACCACGACATCGGCGGTTCGTCCCTGACGGACGAGACGGGTGAGCTCTCCGGCTCGACCGCCGACAACCACCTGGCGGACTCCGCCTCCGAGACCTACGAGCGCGAGCTGGACGAGGGCCTCGAGGAGGACGCGACGCGCCAGCTGCGGGAGGTCGAGGATGCGCTCGAACGCATCGAAGCCGGGACCTACGGCATCTGCGAGGCCTGTGGCCGGGAGATCCCCGCGGAGCGGCTCGAGGCGGTTCCCTGGACGAAGCTCTGTATCGACGACGCTCGGAAGCAGCAGCGGTGACCGAACCCGCGCGCCGCGAGTCGTCCCGCCCGCTGGACGTCCGCGTCGGTTCGTCGACGAACGCGCTGCGGCCGATCTCGTCCGCAGAGCGCTCACTCGCAGCCGGACGGGGGCAGTGGCTCAGCCTGGGCTCGATTGCGCTTGCTGCCCTCTTCGCCGACCAGCTGACGAAGCAGATCGTTTCGAGCGCGCTGTCGTTCGGCGAGGCGGTGCACATCGCAGGACCCCTCTCCATCCACCATGTGCGGAACTCGGGCATCGCCTTCGGTCTCTTCTCCGACGCGACCTCGATCGTGATCGTGCTCACGGCGGTCGCGGTCACGTGGATGCTCGTCTTCTTCGCCCGCTCGGGTCAGCGGCACCCCGTTCTGCCGGTGGCGCTCGGCTTCGTGCTCGGCGGCAGCACGTCGAACCTGCTCGACCGGATCCGGCTCGGACACGTGACGGACTTCCTCGACTTCCGGTACTGGCCCGCCTTCAACCTCGCCGACACGTTCATCGTCGTCGGCGTCGCGATCCTCTTCGTAGCCCTCGCCGCGGCTGACCGGAAGCCCACGCGGCCGACTCCGCTTGGCAACTCTCCGCTTTCTCGCTTCTGAGGCCGACCGACTCGATCGCGCCGTCGCGGCGCGGCCGGAGGTGGGCTCGCGCGGACTCGCCGAGCGGCTGATCCTGGCCGGCGCCGTGGTCGTCGACGGCGAGCCGCGCCCGAAGAGCTTCCGGCTCGAGGGCGGGGAGGACGTTCTCGTCGAGTTGCCCGACGAGCCCGGCGCGCTCGTCCCGGAGGAGATGGATCTTCGAGTCGTCTGGGAGGACGAGCACCTCGTTGTCGTCGACAAGCCTGCGGGGGTCGTCGTCCACCCCGGCACGGGGCATGAGTCGGGAACGCTCGTCCATGGGCTACTCGCACTCGACGTGGCCGGGGGCGACGAGGAGCGCCCGGGGATCGTGCACCGGCTCGACCGCGACACGTCGGGGCTGCTCGTCGCCGCCCGCTCGGAAGCGGCGTATGCGCGCTTGCAGGAGCTGATTCGGCGCCGGGAGGTCGAGCGGCGCTACCTCGCGCTCGTCCGGGGCGCACCGCGCTCGCGCAGCGGGCGGATCGAGGCGCCGATCGGGCGCGATCGCAGCGAGCGCACTCGGCACTCGCTCGATACGCCGACGCCGAGGGACGCGGTGACGTTCTTCGAGGTCGTGGAGCTCCTGCCCGCGCACACGCTCCTCGACGTGAAGCTCGACACGGGGCGGACGCACCAGATCCGCGTGCACCTCGAGGCGATCGAGCTGCCGGTTGCAGGCGACCCCGTCTACGGCGTGGCAGGCGATCTCGGGCTGGAACGGCAGTTCCTCCACGCGGCCCGGCTTCGGTTCGCGCATCCCTTCACCGGCGAGGAGGTCGCGGTGGAGTCGCCGCTCCCGGACGATCTCGCGGCGGCCCTGGAGCGCGCGCGCAGCCGCTAGACTGGCCTCCGTCCAGTTCCTCCGTCCCGGCGACCAGGACGGGTGGGGGTGCCGAGCCTTCTGCTCGGTTCCGCCCGCGCCCCGCCGGCTGTAACGCAATCCAACCACGAAAGGGGCCAGTCCCTTGGCAGTTGTCTCCATGCGTGAGCTCCTGGAGGCCGGAGTCCACTTCGGCCACCAGACCCGCCGCTGGAACCCGAAGATGAAGCGCTTCATCTTCACGGAGCGCGGCGGCATCTACATCATCGACCTCCAGCAGACCTCCGAGCTGCTCGAGGAGGCCTACGACTTCGTGCGCAACATCGCGGAGCGAGGCGGCTCGATCCTCTTCGTCGGCACGAAGAAGCAGGCTCAGGACGCGGTCGCCCAGGAGGCGGCACGTGTCGGCATGCCGTATGTCTCGAACCGCTGGCTCGGCGGCCTCCTGACGAACTGGAAGACGATCACCGACCGGATCTCGCATCTGCACGAGTTGCGCCGCCTGAGGACGGAGGGCCAGCTCGAGCTGCTGCCCGCCAAGGAGCGGATCACGATGCTCGCCGAGCTCGAGAAGCTCGAGGCGAACCTCGGCGGCGTCGCCGACCTGAAGCGCCAGCCCGACGCGATCTTCATCGTCGATCTGAAGAAGGAGCAGCTCGCGGTGCGCGAGGCGCGTCGGCTCGGCCTGCCGATCATCGCGCTCGTCGACACGAACTGCGATCCGGACGAGGCCGACTACGTGATCCCGGGGAACGACGACGCGATCCGCTCGTGCTCCCTCATCGTCCGCGCGATCGCCGAAGGCATCGCGGCGGGCAGAACGAAGGTGACCGAGCGCGAGCTGACCGAGCCGACCGCCAACGGATCGGCTCCGGCGGCCGCGGAAGGCGACGAGGCGAGCCCCGAGCTGGAGCCGGCCGCGCAGGAGCAGCTGAGTCAGGGCGAGCGCACGGTTGACCCAGCGGCAGAGCCCGTGGTGGAACCGGCGGCGGAGCCCGCAGTGGCGAGCGAGGCCCCGGCCGAGCCCGCCGCCGAAGCCGATGCACCCGCGACCGAGGGCGAGGCGACGTGAGCGCCACGATCTCGGCGAGCCTCGTCAAGGAGCTCCGCGACGCCACAGGCGCGGGGATGATGGAGTGCAAGCGCGCCCTGCAGGAGACGGGCGGCGATCTGGAGGCGGCCCGCACGCTGCTGCGCGAGCGTGGCATGGCCCAGGCCGGCAAGCGGGCCGACCGCGCGACCAGCGAGGGGCTCGTGGGCTACCACCAGTCGGACAGCCGGGTGACGATGGTCGCCGTGGGTTGCGAGACCGAGCCCGTCTCGAAGAACGACGAGTTCCAGGCGTTCGCGAAGGCCGTGCTCGATGCGGTCGACGAGGGCGGCCCCGACGCCGTCGCCGAGCAGGAGACCCAGCGCGTCGAGCTGATCGGGAAGCTCGGCGAGAACATCGTCGTCACGGGCGCCGAGCGCTACGAGGCAGGCCCGGGCGAGACGCTCGGTGCGTACGCGCATCCGCCCGCCAACAAGATCGGCGTCGTCGTGAAGCTCGAGGGCGGCTCGCCCGAGCTCGCGCGACAGCTCGCGATGCACATCTCGTTCGCGGCGCCCGAGTGGGTCTCGAAGGAAGACGTGCCGGCGGACGCGATCGAGGCCGAGCGGCAGATCTACCTCAACTCGGACGAGCTCGAGGGGAAGCCCGAGCAGGCGAAGGAGAAGATCGTCGAGGGCATGCTCGCGAAGCGGTTCTTCGCCGCGCAGCCCGGCGGGGCGCTGACCGAGCAGCCGTGGATCCACGAGGCTTCCCAGACCGTGGGCCAGGCGCTTGCAGCCGCCGGCGCCCGCGTGCTGGCGTTCAAGCGGCTCGCTGTCGCAGAATAGGGCCGTGACCGTCTCCAGCGAGGCAACGGAGCGGGCGTCCGCCGACCGGGGCGCCGCTCCCGCGTTCAGCCGCGTCCTGCTGAAGCTGTCGGGCGAAGCCCTGATGGGGGACGAGGCCTACGGTCTCGATCCCGCGACGGTCGAGGCGATCGCCCGCGAGCTGGTCGGGGTGCAGGCGGAGGGCCTCGAGCTCGCCGTCGTCGTCGGGGGCGGAAACATCTACCGGGGAATCGCGGCCGCCGCCGACGGGATGGACCGGGCCACCGGCGACTACGCGGGCATGCTCGCCACCGTCCTCAACGCGCTCGCGCTCCAGGACGCGCTCGAACGGCTCGGCGCCGTCACCCGCGTGCTCTCCGCGCTCGAGGTCTCGGAGGTGGCCGAGCCGTACATCCGCCGCCGGGCGATGCGCCACCTCGAGAAGGGCCGGATCGTCATCTTCGCCGCCGGCACGGGCAACCCGTTCTTCACCACCGATACCGCGGCCGCACTGCGGGCGCTCGAGATCGGGGCCGAGGCGCTGCTCATGGGCAAGAACGGCACCAAGGGCGTCTACGACGGCGACCCCCGCACCGACCCGAGCGCGACCTTCCTCCCGGAGTTGACGCACCTGGAGGCGATCGAGCGCGGGCTTCGCGTGATGGACACGACTGCGCTCTCGCTCTGCATGGAGAACGACCTGCCGATCCACGTCTTCGAGCTCGCGTCGGGCAACATTCGCCGGGTCGCGAGCGGCGAGCGAGTCGGCACGCTCATCTCAACCCCTGCCGGCCTCAACCCGGCGAGCTCGACCACGATCCCGACCGAGGAGAGTTGATGCCGACCATCGAGGAGTTCCTCCAGGACGCGCAGCGGCGCATGGACAAGTCGATCGACACGACGCGCACCGAGTTCAACGGCGTCCGCACCGGCCGCGCCTCGGCTGCGCTGCTCGACCGCATCACACTCGACTACTACGGCACGCCCACGCCGCTGAAGAACATGGCGACGATCGGCGCGCCCGAGCCGCGCCTGCTCACCGTGCAGCCGTTCGACCCCACCCAGATCAAGGCGATCGAGAAGGCCGTGCAGGAGTCCGACCTCGGCCTCACGCCCTCGAACGACGGCAAGCTGATCCGCCTGCCCATCCCCCAGCTGACGGAGGAGCGACGCAAGGAGCTGGTCAAGATCGTCCGCAAGTCGGGTGAGGAGGGGAAGGTCGCGATCCGCAACGTGCGCCGCGACGTGATGAAGCACCTCGAGGAGCTCGTCCGCAACGGCGACGTCGGCGACGACGAGGAGCGCCGAGGCGAGCAGCAGGTGCAGAAGCTGACCGACGAGCACACGAAGGCGATCGACGACCTGATGAAGCACAAAGAAGCCGAAATCATGGAGGTCTGAGGTCGCCTCCGGGTTGAAGCTCAGCACGATGCTGTGACGTCCCACTCGGCCTCTTCCCAGACCGCGGACACGGTCGACGTCGCTCGCAGCGTCGCGATCATCATGGACGGCAACGGCCGGTGGGCGGAGCGGCGTGGCCTGACCGTCGCGGACGGGCACCGGGCCGGCACGCGCGCGCTGCGGCGCACGGTCGAGGCCGCGATCGACCTCGGCGTCGCCTCGCTCGCCGTCTACGCCTTCTCGACCGAGAACTGGGGGCGGCCGGCCGACGAGGTCGAGGCGCTGATGGAGATCTTCGGCGAGACGATCGAGCGGGAGCTGCCGGACCTGGCCAAGCAGGGCGTGCGCACGCGCTTCGTCGGCCGCCGCGACCGCGCGCCGACGTCACTCCGCGAGCAGATGGAGACACTCGAGGAGGAGACCGCGGCCAACGACCGGCTCTCGCTCTGGATCGCCTTCGATTACGGCGGCCGGGCAGAGCTCGTGGAGGCGGCACGGCGGCTGCTCGAAGCAGGGATCGAGCCGGGCGACCTCGACGAGGACGCGCTCGCGGCTCAGCTCTACGCGCCGGAGCTCCCGGATCCCGACCTGCTGATCCGCACCTCCGGGGAGCTGCGCGTCTCGAACTTCATGCTCTGGCAGCTCGCCTACGCGGAGCTCGTCTTCACCGACACGCTCTGGCCGGACTTCGGCGAGCCGGACCTGCGGCAGGCGCTCGCGGACTACGCCAGCCGGCGGCGCCGCTTCGGCGCCCGATGAGATCCCACTTGTGAACCAGTTCGTCTCCCGCCTGGTGGTCACGATCGTGGCGCTGCCGCTCGTGCTCTGGCTCGTCTGGCTCGGCGGCTGGTGGCTGTTCGCGCTCGTGCTGGTGGCCGCCCTCGTGGCGCTCCACGAGCTGTACAGCATGGCGCGCAGCCTGCGCCCGCTCGTGCTCGCGGGCTATGCGGGTGCGATCGCGACGCTCCTGGGCGCGCACCTGGGCGGCTCGGAGTGGATGGTGGGTGGCTTCGCGCTCACGCTCCCGCTCGCGTTCCTGCTCTACGGGATTGCGGAGACCCGCCAGACGGGGACGATCACGATCGGCTCGACCGTGCTCGGCGTCGCCTGGATCGGGCTCGGCCTGGCGCACATTCTGATGCTGCGCGACATCCCACAGGACGGGCGCCTCGTGATCTTCACCGTGGTCCTCGCCGTCTTCGCCGACGACACCGCGGCGTATCTCGTCGGCCGGCTGGTCGGCCGCCACAAGCTCGCCCCCTCGCTGTCGCCCGGGAAGACCTGGGAGGGCTTCGTCGCCGGCACGGCTGCCGCGATCGCGGTTGCGTTCTTCGCTCTCTACGACCAGGGGCTGTTGACGATTCCCGAGTCGCTCGTGCTCGGCGGGGCGATCGCCCTGGCCGGCGCCGGGGGTGACCTGTTCGAGTCGGCGCTCAAGCGCGATCTCCAGGTCAAGGACTCCGGGCGGCTCCTGGGCGGGCACGGCGGCATGCTCGACCGGATCGACGCGCTGCTGTTCGCGGCGGTGGCGGCGTTCTACGTCGTGCTCGCCTTCGGCTACGCATGAACCTGTGCCTACACTGGAAGCCGTGCGGCGTGTAGCCCTCCTCGGCGCCACCGGCTCGATCGGCCGGCAGGCGATCTCGGTGATCGAACGGGAGCCGGAGCTCGAGCTCTGTGCCCTCGCCTCCGGATCGACCGACCTGAGCGACCTCGCGCTGGCGCAGGGCGTCGAGCACGTCGTGGTCGGCGGCGATGCCGTCGGCCTGCTCGAGGCGGCGGAGCCGGACGTCGTCCTGAACGCGATCGTCGGCTTCGCCGGTGTGCGGGCCACGCTCTGGGCGCTCGAGCACGGCGTCACGCTCGCGCTGGCGAACAAGGAGAGCCTCGTGGCCGCAGGGGAGCTCGCGCTGGCCGCGCACGAGCGGGGTGGAGGTCTGCTGCTGCCGGTCGACTCGGAGCACTCCGCGCTCTTCCAGTGCCTCGAGGGCCGCCGTCGAGAGACAGTCGCCGGGCTCGTCCTGACCGCGTCGGGAGGGCCGTTCCGCGGCCGGACGCGGGAAGAGCTCGAGAAGGTGACCGTCGCGGACGCGCTGGCGCACCCGACCTGGCAGATGGGGCCGAAGATCACCGTCGACTCGGCCACGCTCGCGAACAAGGGCCTCGAGCTGCTCGAGGCACATTTCCTCTTCGGCGTGCCGTACGAGCAGATCGAGGTCGTCGTGCACCCGACATCGATCGTGCACGCACTCGTCCGCTTCCGCGACGGTGCGGCTCTGGCGCATCTCGGCCTGCCGGACATGACCGTCCCGATCTCCTTCGCGCTCACCTATCCGGAGCGCGCGCCGGCGCCGGTTCCGGTTCTCGATCTCGCCGCGGGTCTCACGCTCGAGTTCAGCGCCCCGGATCTCGAGACGTTTCCCGCTCTCGCCCTTGCGCGCCGCGCCGGCGAGGCGGGCGGAACGTACCCGTGCGCGTTCAACGCGGCCAACGAGGTCGCCGTGGATGCGTTCCTGCACTCCGGCCTGCCCTTCCTCGCAATTGCAGAGACGATCGCGGTGACGCTCGAGGCCGTCGACGGCGTCCCCGCTCGAGAGCTCGACGACCTGCTCGAGGCCGACGCAGGCGCGCGCCGGGTCGCCGGCGCCGCGCTCGCCGAACGCGGGGTGGCGCTCGCATGAACATCACGATCGCGATCCTCGGGCTGGGCCTGCTGATCCTCATTCACGAGGCCGGTCACTTCTTCGTCGCCCGCGCCGTGGGCATGAACCCGCGCAAGTTCTACATCGGCTTCCCACCGGCGCTCGCGAAGCGGACGCGCAACGGGATCGAATACGGCATCGGTGCGATTCCGCTGGGCGGATACGTGAAGATTCCCGGAATGCATCGGCCGGCGGCCGGCGATCTCGACATCCATTTCGGCCGTGCGGTTGCAGAGGAGCCCTCGCTGACCTCGCCCGTCGAGGAGTTGCGCCGGCGGCTCGAGCACGCAGACCACGCGGGAGCCCGCGAGGCGGTGGCCGAGCTCGGAACGAGGATCGGGACGACGGAGCTCTCGCTCGCGGCCGCGAAGAGTGCCGAGCGCGGCCTGACGGAGATCGACGACGCGCTCGGGCCCGATGCGTACTGGCGCGCTAAGACCTGGAAGCGCGTCGCGGTCATCTTCGCCGGCCCCGGCGCGAATCTGCTGCTCGCAGTCGTGCTCTTCGCAGCGCTCTTCCTCGCTGCGAGCGGCGCCTTCCGGCTCGGCTTCGTGCTCGGCGTCGACGACCAGGGTGGGGCGACGCGTCTCGTCGAGGAGGTCGTCGAGGACACCCCTGCGGCCTCTTCGGGGTTGCGTGCCGGCGACCGGATCCTGGCGATCGACGGCCGGCCGGTGGCAGTCGACGAGATCCGTGACACGATCTCCGCCTCGGAGGGCCGGCCGCTGACGCTCACCGTCCAGCGCGCCCGTGAGCGCGTCGAGCTCGGCCCCGTGAGGCCGGAGCAGATCGGCGACTACTCCTTCGGCGAATCGGTCTGGCAGGCGGTGCGCTTCACCGGCATCGTGACGAAGGAGATCGGCGCCACACTCGGCCGTCTCGTCACCGGCGAGGGCCGCGAGGAGATCTCCAGCCCGGTCGGGATCGTGCAGGGCTCCTCGGAGGCGGCCGAGCGGGGCGCGAACGACTATCTCTGGGTGCTGGGCCTGATCAGTCTCTCGCTGGCGCTGCTCAACCTGCTGCCGCTCCTGCCGCTCGACGGCGGGCACATCGCGTTCTCGCTGATCGAGGGTCTGAGAGGCAAGGCGGTGGCGCGCGAGGTCTACGAGCGGGTCTCCGTGGCCGGGATCGCGGTCGTCCTGCTGCTGTTCTTCATCGGTCTGTCGAACGACATCGGGCGCCTCGGCAGCTAGCTCGCCCGGCGCGCAGCACGCGAATTTGCGTGAGGCGGCGTAAGCTTGTTTCGTGTCGATCCTCGTCGAAATCGCCGGTCGGGCCGACGTCTCGGTCGAAGGCGTCGTCCGGGTTCTGACCAGGGAACCGGTCAGCTCGGCGGTCAAGGAGCGCGTCCTCGCGGTGCTCGACCAGCTCGACGCCGACCAGACCCGCGTTCTCGAGCGCTTCGCTCTCGCCGCGGTTCACGATGTTGTCCCGCCCCCGGCGGACGACGAGGAGTCCTTGTCGGCGGATGGGGCGGACGAGCCGCCGGCCGTCCACGAGAGCCAGCTGGCTCTCGGCGAGTCGCCCACGTCGAAGGAGCCGACCTTGGACTCGGCCGCGACTGGGGCGGACGCTGCCGCAGCAGCCTCCGAACTGGAGCTGCCGGTGGGGCTCGGCACCCTGCTGGAGGAGCTGGTCGGCGCAGTGTGGGAGATCCGGCACGAGAGCCGCTCCAATCGCCAGGAACGGCTCGACGACCTCGCCGTCCTCGTCGACCTGATGACGGCCAGCTGGCAGGGGGTGGATCGCCGGCTCGGCCGTCTCGAGCAGCTGGCGGCGCGCCGGGAAGCGCGCCTGCAGACTCCGGCGCACTTTCAGGCGCAGTTCGAGCGGACGGCTCCGCAGCCGCTCCTGGACGCCGGGCCGCCCCCTTCACCCGCCGACCCGCCCTCGCGGTGGAAGCGGAGCTGGCCGCCCTTCGCCGGCACGCTGCTCCTGCTTCTGTGCCTGGTCGCGGTGTTGCTCGTATTCGACCTGCTTCCCTCGCGCGCGGATGGTCCGACCCTCCTGCCGGCGCGCGAGAACGGCTCTGTCACCACCAACGGGGGCACCGAGACCGGCTCGAGCTCGACGGTGTCGCCCTCGCCCCAATCGAGCAACCCGGCGCAGACCACACCGCAGCAGGCGCCGGTGCAGCCCCCGACGCGGGGAACCTCGACGGGCGCCACCAGGCCGGCCGCGCCCCCGGCGGCAACAACCCCCACGACACCCACGACACCCACGACCACGGGCGGTGCCGCGATCCAGCCCGCTCGGGTCTTCGTCTGGCCGCCCGTCGAGGGCGCGAGCTCCTACTCGGTGCGGTTCTTCCGGGAGGGAGAGCCGTTCTACACCGCGCGTGTCGCGGAGCCTCGGCTGGCGATCCCCAAGCGGGTCGTCTTCACGCCCGGCGCCTACAGCTGGCTCGTGCGGCCCGTGACGGCTAGCGGGCTCGGCAACCCGATCATCGAGTCGACGTTCTCCGTCGCGCGGGCCTGACCGCTCGGCAGGCAGGCGCGCGAACCGACTCTCACTACACTTTCCCGCGGTGGCCTCCGGCGTTCAGATCAAGGTCGGTGGCGTCGCGATCGGCGGCGGCGCGCCCGTCGTCGTGCAGTCGATGACGCTGACGCCGACGCGGGACGTCGAGGCGACGACGGCGCAGATCGCCGCGCTCGCCTCGGCCGGCTGTGAGGTCGTTCGTTGTGCCGTACCGAAGACCGAGGATGCAACCGCGCTCGCGCGGATCGTTCGCCTCTCGCCGATCCCCGTGATCGCCGACATCCATTTCAACGCGAGCCTCGCGCTGAAGGCGATCGAGGCGGGGGTCGCCGCCGTTCGGATCAACCCGGGGAACATCGGCGGCCACGACAAGGTGGAGCTCGTCGTCCGCGCTGCCAAACGGGCGGGAATCCCGATGCGGATCGGAGCCAACTCCGGCTCGCTGCCGAAGCACCTGCACGGGCTCGCGCAGACCGATCAGGCAGAGGCGCTCGTCGCCGCCGCGCTCGAGGAGGTCGAGCTGCTCGAGCGGCTCGACTTCCGCGAGTTCAAGATCTCGGTCAAGTCGACGCACGTGCCGACCATGATTCGCGCCTACCGGATGCTCGCGGCGAAGGTGCCGTACCCGCTCCACCTCGGAGTGACGGAGGCAGGCACCCCGTTCGCAGGCTCGATCAAGAGCGCCGTGGGCATGGGCGCGCTGCTCTCGGACGGGATCGGCGACACGATCCGCGTCAGCCTCACGGCCGACCCCGTCAAGGAGGTCGAGGCCGCCTTCGAGATCCTGAAGGCGCTCGGACTGCGCGAGCGTGGCCCCGTGATGATCTCCTGCCCGTCCTGCGGTCGCGACAACGTCGGCGTCGAGAGGCTGGCGGTCGTCGTCGAGGAGCGGCTGAAGGCCTATCCCCAGGCGTTCGAGGTGGCGGTGATGGGCTGTGCAGTGAACGGACCGGGGGAGGCCGGCGACGCCGACTTCGGGATCGCCGGCGGCCGGGACGTCGGCTTTATCTACGCGCACGGCCGCGTGCTCAAAAAGGTGTCGTCCGACATCCTGATCGACGAGCTCTTCTTCGAGATCGACCGCTGGATCGAAGCCGGGATGCCCCGCCCGAAGCGCCTCAAGATGGCCAAGCCGGCCGCGCTCGCGATGGCGGAAGCCTCGCTGATCCCGCTCGATTAGTCTCTCGCGATGATCGCGCGCGCATCGCAGCTGCACCTCCCGACCCTGCGCGATGCGCCCGCCGACGCAGAGGCCGCCTCGCACAAGCTTCTCGTCCGCGGCGGCTACATCCGCCAGGTCAGCGCGGGCATCTGGACGTTCCTTCCGCTCGGTTGGCGTGTCCACCAGAAGGCCGTCCAGATCGTCCGTGAGGAGATCGACGCGATCGGGGGCCAGGAAATGCTGGCGCCTGTGCTGACGCCGTTCGAGCTCTGGGAGCAGACCGGCCGCGACTACATCCAGGAGATCTTCCGCCTCAAGGACCGAAACGGCAGGGACTACGTGCTCCCGATGACCCACGAGGAGACATTCACGTTCCACGCCAAGGAGTTCCAGAGCTACCGGCAGCTGCCGCAGATCCTCTACCACTTCTCGATCAAGGAGCGTGACGAGCCCCGTCCCCGAGGCGCGCTGCTGCGTCTGCGCGAGTTCATCATGAAGGACGCCTACTCGTTCGACCGCGACGAGGCCGGGCTCGACCGCAGCTTCGAGTTGCACCGGGGCGCGTACGAGCGGATCTTCGAGCGGGCGGAGATCGTGGTGCACGGCGTCGAGGCGGAGTCCGGGATGATGGGCGGAAAGGAGTCCTTCGATTTCCTCGCCCCGTCCGGCTCGGGCGAGAACACCCTCGTCACCTGTGAGAACAGCGACTTCGCTGCCGACCTCGAGGTTGCACGGTCGGTGCCACGCGCGCCCGATTTTCCGGCGGCTCTGGGCGAGCCCGAGGAGATCTCCACACCCGGGATCAGAACCTGCGAGGCACTGGCGGACTCGCTCGGCGTCGACATCGCGGCGACGGCCAAGGCGATGCCGGTAACGAAGCAGGATGGGACGCTCGTGCTCGCGCTGATCAGGGGCGACGACCAACTCGAGGAGGCGAAGCTCGTCTCTGCGCTCGGCTCGGACTACCGGCCCGCCACGAACGAGGAGATCCTGTCGGGCTTCGGCGCGGAGGGCGGCTCGCTCGGCCCCGTCGGCTTCGGTGGCGAGGTCATCGCCGACGAGACGCTTCGCGGGGGGCAGTTCGTCGCCGGCGCGAACCGCACCGGCTTCCATTTGCGCGGCGTCCAGCCCGGACGCGACTTTGAGCCTCGCTTCGCCGATATCCGTCAGCCGAAAGAAGGCGATGTATGCCCTGCTTGCGGCGGTGCGTTGCGCTTTGAGACGGCGATCGAGCTCGGCCACATCTTCAAGCTCGGCACGCGCTACTCGGAGCCGCTCGGTGCAAGCTTTGTCGACGAGGATGGTCGTGAGAAGCCAATCGTGATGGGCAGCTACGGCATTGGCCCGGCCCGGATGATGGCCGCTGCAGTCGAGCAGCACCACGACGACGACGGGATCGTGTGGCCGGCCGCGCTGGCGCCCTACGACGTCCACATCGTGGCGCTCGCCTGGGACAACCCGGAGATCGCGGCGCTGGCCGAGGAGGCGGCGGCGAGCCTCTCGGACGAAGGGCTCGACGTCCTGCTCGACGACCGCGACCTGCGCCCCGGCGAGAAGTTCGCCGACGCCGACCTGATCGGCTGCCCGGTGCGGATCACCGTCGGCAAGAAGACGCTCGACGACGA
This sequence comes from uncultured Gaiellaceae bacterium, assembly GCA_963735585.1. Classification (GTDB taxonomy): domain Bacteria; phylum Actinomycetota; class Thermoleophilia; order Gaiellales; family Gaiellaceae; genus Gaiellasilicea. Next base: position 290,031 of record CAVTLI010000001.1, read on the forward strand.
TGCGGTCGACGTTCGCTTCAGAGCGACCGGAGAGGAGGAGCGCGTCGCGCGTTTGGAGCTTGCAAAACGGGTAGTCGGACGCTGATGTCCCGTCGCAAGAAATACAGCGAGACCCCTTTCGGGCCTACGATCGAACGGCTGATGACGGAGACGAGCCTCACCTACCGGGGGCTCGCGGCCAAGACGAATCTCTCGGCCGGGTACCTCAACCACCTCGTCCACGGCAATCGGCCGGTGCCCTCGAAGGACGTCGTCGAACGTCTCGCGCGCGCCCTCGCAGTCGAACCGGACCACTTCCGTGAATATCGCCTGCGCGTGATCACCGACCGGCTGGAGACCCAGCCCGCCCTGATCGACCGCTTGTACAAGCGCCTCAGCGCCTAGGAGGCAACGTGAACGGCAGGCACGGCAGGAGGCGCGGTCCGGGCGGGCTCAACTACCGGGCGATCGGCGGACTCCTCGTCGCCGCGCTGGTGGTGCTCCTCATTGTCCTGAACCGGGAGCAGACCAAGATCTCGTTCATCGTCTTCGACGCCGAGACGTCGCTCTGGCTCGCGCTCAGTGTCGCTGCGGCGGGCGGCTTCGTCGCCGGCCTGCTGATCGGCCGCCGGCACCACCGGCGGTAGGGAAGCCGGAGCCCGGCTGGACGACTCGTTAGACTCCGGCGCGGCATGGACTGGAAGCTCGAGCTGGTCGCGATCCCTGTCTCGAACGTCGACCGCGCCAAGGCGTTCTACACGGAGCAGGTCGGCTTCGTCGCCGACCACGACCATGCGGTCAGCGACGAGATTCGCTTCGTGCAGCTGACGCCGCCCGGATCGGCCTGCTCGATCGCGTTCGGGGCCGGGATCGTCGAAACCCCGCCCGGCTCCGTGCAGGGGCTGCAGCTGGTCGTCTCGGACGTCGAGGCTGCCCGCGCCGAGCTCGTCGAGCGCGGGGTGGAGGTGAGCGAGGTGCAGACGTTCGACTGGGGCTCGTTCGTCTTCTTCAGCGACCCGGACGGCAACGGCTGGGCCGTACAGCAGCTCCCGGCTCGCGACTAGCCCGAGGCTGGACCGCGACCGATCTGGTCGACGGCGCACCGGCGTTGTATGGTCGCTCTCTCATGTTGGGGACGCTGCTGATTCGCTGGGCCGTGCTCGCGGGAGCATTCGCGATCACCGCCTGGCTTCTCTCCGGGCTGGACGTCTCCGGCGGGCTCTGGGGGTACATCTGGGTCTCGGCACTGTTCGGGATCGTCAACGCGATCCTCGGCACGATCCTGCGCATCATCACGCTCCCCTTGACGATCTTGACCTTCGGCTTGTTCCTGATCGTCGTCAACGCCTTGATGCTGCAGGTCACCGACGGGTTGAGCGACAACCTCACGATCGACGAGTTCTGGTGGACCGCGATCTGGGCGGCGATCATCCTCTCGCTGGTCTCGGTGCTCCTGAACGCCCTGATCCGCACCGCGGCGTCGGCCTAGCGCCAGCCCGGCACAGGCCGGGCGGGCTCAGGCGTCACTCGAGCGCGCTGATTGCGAATGCAAGTCCGAAGCCGAGCGTCGTGGCCAACCCGACGAGCTTGCCGCCGTGCTCGAACGCCTCGGGCATCATCGTGTCGGCCAGCATGGTCAGGATCGCGCCGCCGGCGAAGGCCAGCACGAACGCGATCGTTCGGGGTGAGGCTGTGTCGAGCAGGGCGTAGCCTGCGAGCGAGGCGAAGCCGCAGACGACCATGACGAGGATCCAGAGGCCGAGAATCCGGCTCTTTGCCCATCCGGCCTGGGCGAGGCCGGTGGTGGCTGCGATCGCCTCGGGAAGATTGGACAGGAAGACTGCAACGAGGAAGGCGGCGCTCACGGTGCCTGCTTCGAGCACGGTGAGGCCGAGGACGAGGGATTCGGGGATCCCGTCGAGGACGATTCCGAGGACGATCGCGAGCGCCGAACCGGCTGCTTGGGTGCCACCCGAGGACTTCCGATCGGCACCGCCAAGGCGATCGATCAGCGAGTCTCCGAGAAAAAAGACAACCGATCCGGCGAAGAGGCCGAGCGCGACCCCGCCGTCGCCGGCCGAGGTCTCGAAAGCCTCCTGGACGAGCTCGAAGGCGACCGCGCTGATGAGCACCCCGGCGCCAAAAGCCATGATCAGCCCGAGCAGGCGGCGGCTGACCGGAAGTCGCAGCGCGATGAGGCCGCCGAGCACAAGCGACGAGCCGGCGAGGATGCCCCAGGCGAAGGACTCAGCCATCGGCGCTAGCCGAGCCTCGCGTCCACGCTCACGAGCCCGCCTCGAGACGCGACACGCTCACACTCGGAAGTAGAACACAGCCCGCGGCTCATGATGGATCCTTCTCGGAACGGACAAACGCCTCTACGGCAGCACGGATCGTCGGATAGAAGTGCTGCGATCCGATCGTCTCGGTCAGGCCGGAGAGCTCGAACTGCGCTTCCATGCGTGTTCTGAGGCGCGCGACGACGAGCGTGATCCCGTCGTCGCGCAGGTCCTTGGTGAGCTGCTCGAGCGCGTCGAGACCGGTCGAATCGGCGTGCGTGACCGCCTCGGCGTCGAAGACGAGCCAGGACACCGGCGCCTGAGCGGCGCGAACGGCCTCGCGCACGCGGCCCTTGAAGTAGCGGGCGTTGGCAAAGAAGAGCCTGTCGTCGAGCCTGTAGACGACCAGACCCGGCGTCACTGTCGCTGAGGGGTGGAGCGAGACGTCGGCGTAGCGTCCGAGCCGTCCCACCCAGCCGAGCACGGCGTCGTGCGGGCTGGCGCTACGCCGCACGGTGTCGATCACCGAGAGTCCGACGGCAACGCCGAGCGCCTCGAGCACACCGAACACGATCACGCACGCTGTCGTCACGCCGGCGATCGCGACCTCGACGGGGTCGACGGCGCGGAGCGTGCGCCAGGCCTGGGGGTCGATCAGCCCGACGGCCGCGAAGACGATCACGGCGCCGAGCACCGCCTTGGGCAGGTACTGCACCGGTTCCGTGAGGAAGAGCAGGATGAGGAGGACGGTGGCGGCGGCGACGAGGGCCGCGACTTGGCTGCGCGCGCCCATGCTGTCGTTGACCGCTGTCCGGGAACCGCTCGCCCCGATCGGGAAGCCCTGCGAGAGGCCGGCGGCAGCGTCGGCGGCGCCCATCGCCAGTAGCTCCTGTCGGGCGCGAACGTGCTGGTTGTGCTTCCCGGCGAAGGAGCGTGCGGTCAGGATCTCGTCCGCGAACGAGACGAGGAAGATCCCGACTGCTGCCGGCAGGAGGTGGACGACGTCCTGCCAGGCGGGCGTTGGCACTTCGATGTTCGGTAGCCCTGCAGGAATCGCGCCGACAACGGCCACGCCGTGCGCCTGCAGGTCGAGAGCCCACGAGAGCGCGATAGCCAAGACGACGACGACGAGCGCCGCCGGGAGTCCCGGCATGACGGCGCGGAGCAAGAACAGGGCCGCGAGCGTGCCGGCTGCGAGGGCGACCGTCACACCGCTGACGTCGCCGAGCTCCTGTATCACCTCCCAGAGCTGGAGCAGGGGATCGATCGCCTCGATCGGGAGGCCGAGGAGCTTTCCAAGTTGGCCGATCACGAGGATCACTGCGACGCCGTGGATGTAACCGACGAGCACAGGACGCGAGAAGTAGTCGGCGATCCAGCCGAGTTGCAAGACCCACGCGAGAGCGAAGCACACAGCGACCAGGAGCGCCAACGTCGCCGCGAGCTCGGCAGCACCGGAGCTGGCCGCGGCGGCGAGCGGCAGGATCGCCACGGCCACGAGGGTCGAGATCGAGCCTTCCGGACCAACGATCAGCTGCCGCGACGAGCCGAGCAGCACGTAGGCGACGGTCGGCAGCAGCAAGGCGTAGAGGCCGTTCACGGGCGAGAGTCCCGCGACTTCCGCGTAGGCCATCGCCGAGGGCAAGGCCAGCGCCGCCACCGTCACCCCCGCCACGAGGTCCCGGCGTGCGCTCGGCGCCCGGTAGCCCGGCAGCTGCCCTGCGACCGGAATCGTCCGCGTGAGCAGAGGTTCCGGATGCGCCGCCTGGAACGGCGTGTCGTCGCCGTAGGTGGTTGCGTCCGTCGGCGCGGATGGATCGACGGGTGACGGTCGGTCGTCCATCAGCCGACTCTAGGCCGTCCTCCTGACGCACCCTTGCAGAACACGCTCAACCGCTCACCGCCCGCACGCCGACCTCCGCAGGCGCGGCGGTGGTCTGCTCCGCCGGCTTGCCTCCTGGGTCGCGCTATGTGGAAGACGGCCGCGTGCCGCGAGGTCATGTCTCCGTGAGGAGCTCGACGACCTCGTCGACGAGGTCGAGGCCCTCCGAGACCCACTCTCCGATGCGTGCGCGGGGGAGGACGTCGTGGAGTTCGGCGTCGGTCGCGCCCGGGCGGGCGAGGCCGAGATTGGTGCGGATCGTCGAGTTCTTCGGCGAGGCCGGCTGAGCTCGCTGAATGGGCCCACGCCGTCCAGCCGTGTGCACGTGGGTGGGCGGGAGCTCTGGCTGCTAGGCGAGCGGGCGTAGCCCGGCGAGCACGATCTCGACGTAGCGGCGCCACTGGTCCGTCGGCGCGGACTCGATCGCAGCGCCGATGAGCGTGTACACGTCCTTTCCTGCGACGTCCTCGCGCAGCGCCCCAGCCGCCTGTGCCCGTACGGCGAGCAGCTCGACCGCCTCGGCGAGCTCGGCCGGGCCGGGGGTCTCGCCGCAGCGGCCGACGCACTCGAAGAGACCACGCCTGCTCGCGCGCAGCTCTGCTGCTCGCCAGACGAAGCCGTTGAAAGCGGCGGCGGGATCGTCCTCGTCGAGCGCGGCCCGGGCAAGCACGAGCAATTCGGCGACGTGATTCTCGACCACCGCGGCGACGAGCGCCTCCTTCGTCGGGAAGCGCCGGAACACCGTCGCATGCCCGACGCCGGCGCGGCGTGCGATCTCGTCGACGCTGACGTCGGGGCCGTTCTGGGCGAACGCCTCCGCCGCCGCGTCGAGCACCCGGGTCAGGTTGCGCTGCGCGTCGGCTCGCAACGGCGTCATCTCGCGGGCGCGGGCGCCGGCGCCGTCCTCGCCTCCGCCTGGATGCGGGCGACGTGGCGCGGACGCAGGGCGACGAGCAGGACGACGAGGCCGGCGAGGACGAAGACGGCTGCACCACCGAAGGCCCACTGGAAGCCGCTGACGAGCGCTTCCTTGTCAGTCCCGCCGGAGCTCCGACTCGCGGCGATCGTCGAGAGAACCGCGAGGCCGAGCGCGCCACCGATCTGCTGGGAGGTGTTGAAGAGCCCGGACGCGAGCCCCTGGTCGGAGTCGTCGAGTCCCGTCGTTGCGATGAGCGTCAGCGACATGAAGACCGCTCCCAGGCCGAGGGAGGTGAGGAGAAGCGCGGGCAGGACGTTCGCAAGGTAGGTGCCGTCGACCGGCAACTGCGTCAGGAAGAGCAGTCCCAACGCAGCGACCCCCATCCCGATACCCGCGACCGGACGGACCCCGACCCGCGGCGCGAAGCGCGATGCGAGCCCGGCCGAGACGAGGATCCCGGCCGTGAACGGCAGGAAGGCGAGCCCCGCCTTGAGCGGGCCGTACTCGAGCACGCGCTGGATGTAGAGCGTGTTGAAGTAGAACATCGCGAAGATCCCAGAGGCAACCAACAGCATGACGAGGTTCGCAGCGGTCAGCGAGCGCACTCGGAAGATGGAGAGGCGGACGAGGGGCGACTTGGAGCGCTGCTCGATCAGCACGAAGCTAGCCAGGAGCACGACGGCGGCTGTGAAGAAGCCGATCGTCGACGCGCTCGTCCAACCGCTGCTCTCCGCTTTGACGATCGCGTAGACGAGCGTCATCAGACCGCCGGTTGCGGTGACTGCGCCTGCTACGTCGAATGCCCTCTCCGCGTGCTCGTTCCTCGACTCGGGAATCAGGCGGAGCGAGAGGACGAAGGTGGCGATGCCGACGGGCACGTTGACGTAGAAGATCCAGGGCCAGGAGAACGCCTCGGTCAGCGCACCGCCGAGGATCAGACCGGCGGCGGAGCCGCCGATCGCGATCGCCGCCCACACCCCGAGCGCTTTCGCGCGTTCCGTACCCTCGGCGAACGTGGTCGTGATGATCGAGAGCGCCGCCGGAGCGATCAGCGCGGCGCCGAGCCCCTGCAGACCGCGAAGTGCGATCAGCATCTCCGAGTTGACCGCAAGACCGGCCAACAGCGATGCAGCCGTGAAGACGACGAGGCCCACGAGGAAGACCCGCTTGCGCCCGATCAGATCGCCCGCGCGGCCGCCGAGCAGCAGAAAGCCACCGAAGACGAGCGCGTAGGCGTTGACGATCCACTGGAGGTTCGCCTCGCTCAGGCCCAGATCGGTCTGGATGGACGGGAGGGCGACGTTGACGATCGTCGCGTCGAGGATGACCATGAACTGCGCGAAGCAGATCAGGACGAGGACGATCCAGGGGTTCGTGGTGGCACGCAATGGGTCTCCGATCGAGAAAGCGGACGGGTCAGTCCGGTTACGGTACCAGAAAGCGGAGTGACTAGTCCACTTAGTCAGTTGGCGGACGCGGCCAGCCTCGACGGTCGCGTACCGTTACCGGTGAGAAAGGAGAGAGCGAGATGCCGACCTGCGCTCACCTCAACCAGATCATCGTGACCGAGCTGCCGGCCTCGATCGCGGGCTGCGAGGAGTGCCTCAAGATCGGCAGCCCGTGGCTTCACCTGCGGATGTGCATGAGCTGCGGCAAGATCGGCTGCTGCGACTCGTCGCCGAACAAGCACGCCAGCCGCCACGCGCGTGAGGACGTTCACCCGATCGCGCGCTCGGCGGAGCCCGACGAGGATTGGAGCTGGTGCTACGTCGACGAGGTGGCATTCGTCGTTGCCTCGTCTGTGAGAGGAGGATCCTGATGCCCGTCTCCCGTGATTTCCGCGGCCGCCGCAAGCGCGAGGCAGAGCCCGACCGGCTGCCGCCGGGGCAGTACGTGACCGACGACTTCCCTGTCCTTTCCGCCGGCCCGACACCCCATTCGCCGCTCGAGCAGTGGTCGTTCTCCCTCGTCAACGGGGACGAAAGGACGAGCTGGAGTTGGGCGGAGCTCACAGCACTTCCGAGCGAAACGCTCACCAAGGACATCCACTGCGTGACCCGCTGGTCGAAGTTCGACACGACGTGGGAGGGCGTATCGCTCGACACGCTGCTCGGGTCGGTCGATCACGATGCCCCGTACGTCATGGCTTTCTGCGACGGCGGCTACACCACGAATCTTCCGATGGAGGACGTCACCGACGGGAAGGCATGGGTCGCGTTCAGCTACGACGGGGAGCCGCTCGATCCCGAGCACGGCGGTCCCGCACGTCTGCTGGTTCCGCATCTGTACTTCTGGAAGAGCGCGAAGTGGGTGCGTGGCCTCGAGTTGCGCGACGAGGACGAGCCGGGCTTCTGGGAGACCTACGGCTACCACATGTACGGGGATCCGTGGCTGGAGCAGCGGTACTCCGGAGACTGAGCTGGCAGCTCGGGACGGTCGTCGACGTCGTCGACGAGACGCAGCGCGTGCGAACGATCGTGCTCGACCTGGCCGACTGGCCCGAGCACCGGGCCGGGCAGCACGTCGATATTCGTCTCACCGCCGAGGACGGCTACCGCGCTGAACGTGCCTACTCGATCGCCTCGGCGCCGAGCGAGCCGGTGGCGATCACCGTCGAGCGGCTCGAGGACGGGGAGGTCTCGCCGTACCTGACGGAGGTGCTGCGCAAAGGCGACCAGCTCGAGCTGCGAGGCCCGATCGGCGGCTACTTCGTCTGGGGACCCGAGGAAGGCGGGCCGCTCTTGCTCGTCGCCGGCGGCTCCGGCGTCGTACCCTTCCGAGCGATGCTGAGGCAGCGACGCCGGCTCGGAAGCGAGATCGCGACGCGACTGCTCTACTCGTCACGCACTCTCGACGACGTGATCTACCGCGCCGAGCTCGACCAGACCGAACCCGCGCTCGAGGTTGTGCAGACGCTGACTCGAGACCAGCCCGCCGGCTGGGGCGGCTACGCGCGCCGCGTCGATCAGGACATGCTGCGCGAGGTTGCCTGGCCCGCACACGAGACCCCGCTGGCGTTCGTCTGCGGGCCGACGAGCTTCGTCGAAACCGTCGCCGAGGCCCTCGTCGGCCTCGGGTACGAAGCGGCCCGAGTCAAGACAGAGCGGTTCGGAGCGACCGGAGGCCGATGATGGAAGCGCTCGATGGCAACGCCATCGCCGGCCTCCTGCAGGAGGTCTTCGGCCACGACATGACCACCGTTTCAGGCATCTGCGCGCACTGCGGTGATGAGCGTCTGCTCGCGGAATGCAGGGTCTACATGCGCGCACCGGGCGTCGTCATCCGTTGCCAAACATGCGAGAACGTGCTCGCCGTGCTCGTCGAGAAGAACGAGGTGCACTGCGTCGACCTTCAGGGGCTCCGCGTGCTGCACGGTCCGCTGCCGAACTGGACGCAGTGACAACCACAAGCTCAGGAAGGTCCGCAATTTCCGGCAATACCCGACCGCTGCCCTTGACGTTCGAGCCGGTCACGCCTAGGTTGCCCCTCGCAGCGAGCACGGGACGCGAGTAGGTCGAGTCCACACCAGTAGGCCGTAGGAAGAAGCCGCAAGGCGGAACGCCGAAGGTTCGTTGGAGTGGAGGACGAAAGCGCACCCGGCTCGCTGAATTATGGTCCGGACTGGGGTCGGCGAGCAGGTTCGACCGGGGCGTGGCGCAGTCTGGTTAGCGCGTTCGGCTGGTGGCCGAACGGTCGGAGGTTCGAATCCTCTCGCCCCGACTCCGGTTGTTTCAGAAACCGTCGCAAGAACCCGGCTTAAGAGGGCCGGGTTCTTCACTTTCCGACGTCGACGCATCCGATGGATCTGTGGCGGAACCCTCAAGACCACCGTGGCCTGCCACGATGGCGCCTTCATCGCTTCCGTGATCAAGGCCGCGTGTGCTGGCGGATAGTTTCAGCGGCTACTAAGCGGAGCACACTTCCGGGGACGCGATTTTTCCCACCTAGGCGGGCGCCTCCGTGCCCCAACCCCTCGCGCGCCGATGTGCCCGCTGCGAGGAGGTCTACATGGCTACCACGCTGTGCGAGATCGACGGGCGTCGGCCCGCCGTCGCAACCGTGCGGATCAGGCAGAACGGCGAGGAGCGGACGATCGCCGTCTGCGAAGAGCACCTTCGGGAGCTTCAGGGTCAGAGCCGCGGGGCAGGTCGGTCGCCGTTCGGTGGCAGGAGCCTGTTCGACGAGTTCTTCTCCGACTTCTTCGGCGACAGCGGCCTCGGCAGCCGCACGCACGGCGCCGCCGGCGCCGACGGTGCCACGACCACGACGCGACCGCGGCGCCCGGCCGAGCAGATCGACGTCACCCAGTACTTCAGCGACGCGACGCGGCAGCTGCTCCAGAGCGCCGCTCAGAAGGCGATGGAGTGGGGGAGCCTGGATGTCGACTCGACGCATCTGCTCTGGGCCGCGACCCAGGACGAGGTCGTCCGGCACGTGCTGCAGCAGGTCGGCGCCGACCCCGCGGCGATCGCCGCGCAGATCGAGGAGGAGGCCGACGTCCAGGAGCGCACGGACGTGGCGCCGTCGCTGTCGCCGGACGCGAAGGCCGCACTGTTGGCCGCCTACGAGGAGTCGCGTCAGGTCGGCGCGTCCTACGTGGGGCCGGAGCACGTGCTGCTCGCGTTGGCGCAGGACACCGAGACCGAGGCGGGCGAGCTGCTCGAGCGGTTCGCGATCACGCACACCAAGCTGCGCGGCGCGGTCATCCGCGGCGTCGAGAGCGGCCAGGCGGGCGGCCGTCCAGCGAGCACGACGAAGACGCTCGACGAGTACGGCCGCGACCTGACCGAGGACGCCCGGCAGGGGAAGCTCGATCCCGTGATCGGACGCGCCGATCAGATCGAACAGACGATCGAGATCCTCTCGCGCCGCACGAAGAACAATCCCGTCCTGCTCGGCGACCCCGGTGTCGGCAAGACTGCGATCGTGGAGGGCATCGCCCAGCGGATCGTGAACGACGACGTCCCCGAGACCCTGACGGGCAAGCGCCTCGTTGCGCTCGACATGGCCGGGATGATCGCGGGCACGAAGTACCGCGGCGAGTTCGAGGAGCGGCTGAAGGCCGTGATCGACGAGATCACCGAGAACGCGGACAGCCTGATCGTCTTCATCGACGAGATCCACACCGTCGTCGGCGCCGGCGCGGCCGAAGGTGCGATGGACGCGGGCAACATGCTCAAGCCGGCCCTCGCGCGGGGCGAGCTGCACATGATCGGCGCAACCACGCTCGACGAGTACCGGAAGAACATCGAGAAGGACCCGGCGCTCGAGCGGCGGTTCCAGCCCGTGCTCGTCGCCGAGCCGACGGTCGAGGAGACGATCGAGATCCTGACGGGGCTCAAGGACCGCTACGAAGCGTTCCACCGCGTCCGGATCACTGAGGAGGCGATCATCGCTGCAGCGGAGCTGTCCGACCGCTACATCCGCGACCGCTTCCTGCCCGACAAGGCGATCGACCTGATCGACCAGGCGGGCGCACGCGTCCGGCTCCGGTCGAAGGCGAAGCCCGAGGACACGCGGGCCGCCGAGGAGGAGCTCCGTCGCATGGGCCGCGAGCGCGACCAGGCGATCTCGGCCGAGGACTACCAGCGGGCGGACGAGCTGAAGTCGCAGATCGACGACCGTCGTGCCCAGCAGGAAGGGCACAAGGAGGCGCGTGCCCGGGCGCCCGAGGTGACGATGGAGGACATCGCCGAGATCGTCTCGCGGCGCACCGGCATCCCGGTCACCCAGTTGACGCAGGAGGAGCGCGACCGGCTCCTGAAGCTCGAGGAGCGGCTGCACGAGCGCGTGGTCGGCCAGGACGAAGCGGTCGAGGCTGTCGCCGAGGCCGTCCGCCGCGCCCGCGCCGGGCTCGCCGATCCGAATCGACCGGACGGGAGCTTCCTCTTCCTCGGCCCAACCGGGGTCGGCAAGACGGAGCTCGCGCGGACCCTCGCCGATGCGCTCTTCGGCAGCGAGGACGTGATGGTCCGCCTGGACATGAGCGAGTACCAGGAGCGGCACACGGTCAGCCGGCTCGTCGGCGCGCCACCCGGCTACGTCGGCCATGAGGAAGCCGGTCAGCTGACCGAGGCCGTCCGGCGCAAGCCCTACGCCGTGCTCCTCTTCGACGAGATCGAGAAGGCACACGCAGACGTCTTCAACATCCTGCTCCAGATCCTCGACGACGGCCGGCTCACCGACTCGCAGGGCCGGACGGTCGACTTCAAGAACACGATCCTGATCATGACTTCGAACCTGGGAGCCGACCGCATCCAGGCCTTCGCACGCAAGGAGTCGGGTTCGTTCGACGAGCTGAAGGACGAGTTGATGGAGGTGCTCCGGCACAGCTTCCGGCCGGAGTTCATCAACCGGATCGACGAGATCATCGTCTTCCAGGCACTGACGAAGGAGCAGCTGAAGCAGATCACCCGGCTGATGCTCGACCGGGTCGCTCGACGCCTGCGTGCGCAGCACATCGAGGTCGACTTCACGGACGAGGCCGTCGAGCACCTGGCCGAGGTCGGCTTCGACCCCGAGTTCGGGGCGCGGCCGCTGCGGCGCGCGATCCAACGGGAGCTCGAGAACGAGGTCTCGCGGCTCCTCCTGAGCGGGGCGCTGCAGCCCGACGACCGCGTCCGGGTCGACTACGACGACGTCCAGCTCACCCTCGACGTCGACAAGGGAGCCGCAGAGGCGATGGAGGAGGTCGAGGAGCCGGAGTCGCAGCCGGCGCACGTATAGCGGGATACGAAGGTGCGCGCCGGTGAGAGGTAATGATCGGTTGGACCGGTTGAAAGCCGAAACGTCGACCGCCGGCCGCCGCGGGCAGTGAGGTGTTGATCCTCGCCGCGACGCGGGACGCTGCGCGGCTCTTCCTCGAGCTCGGAACGGTCACGATCGTGCTCGCAGTCGGTGCGCGTCTCGCGGCGCGCACGGGCTTCTCGTCGATCCCGCTCTATCTCGTCGCCGGGATCGTGCTCGGAGCGCTCGCGCCGCCGACGCTCGACGATGTGCTGGTCACGACCCTGAGCGAGGTGGGGATCGTGCTGCTCCTCTTCACGCTCGGGCTCGAGTACAGCGCGCTCGAGCTCGCCTCCGGGCTGCGGAGCGGTGTCAGAGGCGGGATCCTCGATCTCGCGCTGAACTTCCCGCCGGGCTTCGCCGTCGGGCTTCTGATGGGCTGGGGGCTTGTCGGGGCGCTCGTCCTCGGCGGCATCACCTACGTCTCCTCCTCGGGAATCGTCGCGAAGGTGGTCAGCGACCTCGGTCGCGTCACGAAACCCGAGACGCCGGGGCTGCTCTCGTTGCTCGTCCTGGAGGACTTGGCGATGGCGCTCTACCTTCCCCTCATCGGCGTTGTGCTGATCGGGTCGGGCGTGTCCACGGCGATCGCCTCCGCCATCGTGGCCCTCGCGGTCGTTGGCTTGATCTTCCTCCTCGCGCTCCGGCATGGCCACCTCGTCAGCCGGGCGGTCTGGCACGAGTCCGACGAAGTGCTGGTGCTGAGCACGATGGGCGTGCTGCTCCTCGTTGCGGGGCTGACGGAGCGCGTGCACGTGTCCGCCGCGGTTGGAGGGTTTTTGCTCGGGATCGCGCTCTCCGGACCCGTAGCCGATCGCGCCCGGGTTCTGGTCTGGCCGATGCGTGACCTCTTCGCAGCCTTGTTCTTCTTCTTCTTCGCTCTCCGGATCGACCTTGGCGACATCCCGCCCGTGCTCGTGCCGGCGATCGCTCTCATCGCCATCTCGTGCGTCGCGAAGACCGCCACCGGCTGGATCGCCTCCGCCGGGCTCGACGTCGAGGCGCGTCTTCGAGCGGGTACCGCGCTGATCGCCCACGGCGAGTTCTCGATCGTGATCGCCGGTCTTGCCGTCAGCAGCAACTTCGACCCGGAGCTCGCGGCGCTGGCGGCGACGCTCGTGCTCGGCACCGCGCTGCTCGGGCCACTCGCCACCCACTTCGCCGACGACCTGGCTCGGCTGCTCCCCCAGGGCGGAGCGGCACCGGCTGTCCAGCGACGCTGAGTGCTAGGCGTTTCGGCACCTGGAGAGCTTTGACAGGCAGCTTGGCGACCAGGCTAAAACGCCTAAAGAGCTCGGGGCTCCCGCTCCCGTCCTCTTCGGGCACGTCGGGGAAGAGGACGGTTCGCGATCGCCGGTGATCGCGCGAGGGCGCGCACGTTGCGCTATTAGTCGCGCCCCTAAGCTGGTCGACGGCCGGATTCATTGCGATCAGTGTGGCGTTCGGGATTGGGCTCGGCATCCTCGAGGGATGGGACGCGGCCGAGCAGTTCTTCGCCGGCTACGTGCTCGAGAAGTCGCTCTCACTCGACAACGTGTTCGTCTGGGCGCTGATTCTGAGCGCCTTCTCGGATCCGCACGCGTACCAGCGCCGCGTGCTTTTTCGGCGTCTTCGGCGCCTTGGCGCTGCGCCTCGCGTTCGTCGCGGCCGGCGCCGCGCTGCTCGCCCACTTGACTGTCTGCGGACTCGCGTCGCGCGAAGGTCTTGAGGCTGGTTCTCGGGACCGCTGTCATCGCCTCCTCGTCGACACGCAGCAGCCCTCTGAAGGGAAGGTGCAGAGGCTGGCCGGGGTTGACATAGTGGCAAAAGCCACTGCTTTTACCAACTTCTACTCTTTTTGCCATGCGGCCCTCGGGGCGGACCGCCGAGCAGTTCCAACCACGCTCTGTCTAGCCGCGACGACGGCTTAGCGATCTAAGGGGAGTGCCGTCCGCCGCCAGTTGACACGGCCCGTGCAAACGCTCGCGTACTCCGTGCTCTGGTCGTTGTCAGAGAAGGCGACAAAGTGGCAAAAAGTGGCAAAATGATTCGTCGTGGAGCGGGGGAGGGCGTGGTCCAGCGGGGTAGCAAACGGCTTGCTACCGTGCGCAGCGTCGCGGGGCGTGGCGCAGCCTGGTTAGCGCGCTAGTCTGGGGGACTAGAGGTCCCGAGTTCGAATCTCGGCGCCCCGATCAGGCCAGAGCCGCATTCCTATGCGGCTTTTGGCTGTAAGCGCCCTGGCCGGAAAGCTGTAGGGAAGGGGAGCGGTCGTTCGTCCGCCCTCGGGCGTACGCTCGTCCCGTGCAGCAGTGGGACTACAAGACGATCGTGCTCACAGGCGGCTTCATGGGCCGGCACAAGGAAGAGCTGAACCGGCCGACGCTCGAGAAGGAGCTTGACGAGCTCGGCAACCAGGGTTTCGACCTGTGCTGGGTTTTGCCGGAGCAGTCGCTGCAGAAGGAGAAGGACGGGCACGTCCTGATCTTCAAGCGGCCGAAGCCACCAAGCTGATCGGTAGATCGGCGTCGAAAGTCGGGACAGGCCGGAAGCTCGCGGGTTCGGCATCGGTGGGGGCCGGTTCGAGCGCGTTGACCACAGGGGTCCAAGTGACATCGTCTCGTCCGCCGCTGGGTTGCGTCGGTCCACCGTGGAGACGATCGGATGAGTAATCGATCGATGCGATGAACGATTCAGACTCGCGTAACGTCCCCGTCACTACGGCGATCGCGGTTGCCGGGCTGATCGTCGCTCTCGGGAGGATGGGTCTGAGTTGCTCCTCGCGTCTCGATCGACGTCTGTGCTGACTACGAGCAGATTTCGGTTCTCGCCCGTCCCGACATTCGATCAATCTGGGCGCTCTCCGATGGCGAGGCGTCGATGATGTCCTTCAACGCGTCCCGCAAGCCGGCGTCCGAAGCGGACAAGCCACGCGTGCAGATAGTGCTCCGTATCCGAACACGCTGGTCGTCGGGCAAACCCCTGTACTTAGCTATGAGCTGTTCAATGAGATTCTCGGCGGAGTTTGCGGCCGGCTTCGAGGAGCCCGACGAACCACAACCTCCCAGCACGAGAACGGCGCAGAGGATCGCAACCGGAAGAGCTGCCTTCACGTAACAGACGGTACGAAAGCGCTTTGCAGGCGTCAAGAGCAAAATCGCGAGCAGTCCGTTTGTGACAGTGGCACGATTGGCTGGGGTGGGCCACACACGGGCCAAACGTCCGGGAAGTGCCTTCGCAGTCAAACCGTCGACCGCGGTGCGCACGCCTGAAACCCGCATGGCTGCGTCCGTTCATCGGCGCGGGCCGGTGGCAAGCATGAGCATCTGCTGTCTGGGGCCGGTCTTCGCCCGTATGGGACGTAGCCGGAGAGCTCCTGCAGCGCAGCCCCCTACCGGCCGTGGTTCGATGTCTGCGTTTCAACCGAGGGCACTTCCGTACTTCGGGCTGACTCGACTGCCGTTCGGGCCGCGAGGCTGGTCGGTGACGAATCCCGTCACTACCGGACACGTGCCGCCCGGCTAGGAGGGGCTTCCACCGCTCGTACTGCTGAGGTTGCGGGAAATCCCGTACTGAATTCTGCGGTCATGTGCCGAGCGGACTACGGCCGTCCGCGCAGGCTGAACGGGCGGGCGCGGCCTACCTTCGACTCGACAACCCGATCAGTCGAAGGAGACCAACCCGCCATGGCTTCATACCCCGCAACCACAAGTCGTGTCCCCGCCCCGGAGACGAACTCGGGCGCCTTCTGGATGGTGGCGACGATGCTGCTCGGCTTCACCGTCGCCGTCGTCGGCTTCTTCGCGCTGATGATGTGGGCCGACGCCCGCGATTCGCGCGACGCTGTCGCCGAGCCTGCCGCCGCCGAGAGCGCGCCGGCGACTACCGGCCAGGATCACACGACCGACCACAACACAGCCCTGCCGTTGAACAGCTTCGCCGGCGTCGTGCCGGAGAACGCGACCGAGCTGGCCGAGGCGCACAAGGCGTACGACGCGACGCTGCCGCCCGTCCCGGCCGGAGATCTGGTCAAGGTGCAGATGACGCTGAAGGACATGGTCGTCGAGGTCGCGCCGGGCGTGAAGTACAACACCTGGGCCTTCGACGGTCACGGCGTTCCCGGCCCGGTCGTACACGTCCGCGAGGGTCAGACGGTCGAGATGACGCTCAAGAACGGGGGCGCGATTCCGCACTCGATCGATTTCCACGCGGCGCGGATCGCCCCGAACATCGCCTTCAAGGACGTGATGCCGGGCGACTCGTTCACCTTCCGCTTCAAGGCCACTGACCCCGGCGTGTTCATGTACCACTGCGGTACCAAGCCCGTTCTGGCACACATCGCGAATGGGATGTACGGCGCGATCGTGGTCGACCCGGCCGAGGGGCTGCCGGCCGTCGACAACGAGTACGTGCTCGTCGCCAGCGAGTGGTACCTCAACGGCGATGGGATCAAGGAGCCGGCCTCGCTCGACATGGCGAAGGCGCGCGCGATGATGCCGGACTGGACGACCTTCAACGGCTACGCCAACCAGTACGTCACCCATCCGCTGACCGCAAGGCCCGGCGAGACGACGCGGTTCTACGTCGTCGCGGCTGGCCCGACGCTGGACACGAACTTTCACGTCGTCGGTGGCCTTCTCGACCGCGCCTGGCTGAACGGCGACATGACCAACCCGCCGCAGACCGGTGTGCAGACCGTGCTCGTGCCGGCCGGCGGCGGTGCCGTCTTCGACGTCAAGCTCGACGACGAGGGGCTCTACCCGTTCGTCTCGCACGCCTTCGCGCACGTCGATCTCGGCCAGGTCGGACTGCTCAAGGTCGGCGACCCCAAGGGGACGATGTCCCACTGAGAGCTCGAAGCGCAGGAGCCGCCGGCGGGTCGGCTCCTGCGTCTTCGTGGCATCAGCGGTGGACCCCAGTGATGGATGGCGGAGCGCCGAGGCTCGCCCGCCCCTGCCCGCTCCGCCCGACGCGGCTACGGCTGGCAGAGAGATGCGTAGTTTCCGGCCAACGCTGCGGTAAAGCCCCGATCCCGCGTGCGCCCGCTCCCGGCAGAGTCGCAGTAACCAAAGGAGATGCAATGAAGGCTCTCGTGTTTCACGGTCCCGGTTCGCGGCAGTGGGAGGACGTACCCGAGCCCACGCTCGCTGCGCCGACCGACATCATCATTCGCGTTGACGCCAGCACGATCTGCGGCAGCGACCTCCACATCCTCAAGGGCGACGTTCCAGCCGTGAAACCGGGAACGATCCTCGGCCACGAGGCGGTCGGTACGGTCACGGAGGTGGGAGACGCCGTCACAACGCTCGAGGTCGGTGACCGTGTCCTCGCGTCTTGTATCACCTCGTGCGGCCGCTGCGAGCAGTGCAAAGCGGCCCGTTACGGCCTCTGCACCGGCGGCGGGGGCTGGATCCTCGGCCACCTGATCGACGGCGTCCAGGCCGAGTTCGCGCGGATCCCTTTCGCCGACACGTCGGTCTACAAGGTGCCACCCGCCTTGACGGACGAGCAGGTCCTCTTCCTGGCCGACATCCTCCCGACCAGCTTCGAGGTCGGCGTGCTAAACGGCCACGTGAAGCCGGGCGACACGGTCGCCGTCATCGGCGCCGGTCCGGTCGGGCTCGCCGCCGTACTGACCGCCTCGCTCTTCACGCCGAGTCGGATCATCGTCATCGACGGCGACCAGACACGGCTCGCCCGCGCAATCGAGTGCGGCGCCTCGGACGCGATCGAGCTCACCGGCGAGGCCGCGCGCGAGCGTGTGCTCGAGCTGACCGACGGCGTCGGCGTCGACGTCGCGATCGAGGCGGTCGGGATCCCGGAGACGTTCGAGCTCTGCACCGACATCGTTCGCTCCGGTGGACACGTCGCCAACGTCGGCGTCCACGGCAAGCCCGCGACACTGCATCTCGAACGCCTCTGGATCAAGGGCGTGACCATCACCACCGGACTCGTCGACACCTCGTCGACACCCCGCTTGATGAACCTGGTCAGTGCCGGGAAGCTTGACCCGCTGGTGTTCGTGACCCACCGCTTCCCGCTCGAGCAGGCGGAGGACGCCTACGACGCCTTCGCTGCTGCACGGGAGACCGGTGCCTTCAAGGTCGTCCTCGAGGGTGCCAAGCATCAGCACCTGGTGCCGGCCGGCGCCACCGCAGGCATCGGGGAAGGTATCTCTTGAGCGCCCTCGTGGAACGAGCCGAGCGGACGGCGAGCTCGACTGCGCGCTCGGACTCCACCCTGCCGGAGGCGAGCGGTGAGGGGGCGCACCTCCCCGAGCTTGTGCGCAAGTACCTGGCGCGATCGCTTCCTGCCGGCGGACAGGTGCCGGCGACGGTGCGGGTGCAGCAATCGGGGGAGATGCGGCAGCGCCCCGGCGGGCGTGTGACGTCCTTCCGGGCGACGGAGGACTTCGCCGTCGGCTGTGTCGCCTTCTCCTGGCGAGCGCGCTTCCCGATCGTCGGGCCTTTGGCGCTCACCGTCGTCGACGAGTTCGCTGATGGGATTGGCCGGCTACGGCTCTTCCTCCTCGGCATTCCGTTGCGGACGATGACCGGCACGGAGACGAACGTGGGCGAGGCGATGCGCTATCTGTCCGAGCTCGCGTGGGCGCCTCAGGCCATGCCTGCGAACCGGGATCTAGCTTGGCGGGAGCTCGACGCACGCACCGTCGAGGTGAGTACGAGCCTCGACGGCTCGACCGCGGTCGTCGAGCTGCGTTTCGACGCCGCCGGCGACATCGTCCGGGCGACGGGAACGCGGCCGTTCTCGGTCGGCAAGGGGTTCGTGCCAACGACTTGGGGAGGCGACTTCGGCGATTACGCGAGCTTCAACGGCACCCGCATTCCCACGTCCGGGCAGGCGTGGTGGGACCTGCCGGAGGGCCGCTTCGTCTACTGGCGCGGACGCATCACCGCGCTGCAACTGATCGAAAGGGAGGAACGAGTCATGGCCACGTTCCGAAAGACGCGGCTTCGGCACCTCGGAGACGTCCTCATCACGCCGCTCGCCCGGCTCGGCCTCGCCGGCAGGCGCACGCACATCCTGACCGTGGCCGGACGTAAGAGCGGACGCCCTTACACGACGCCGGTGCAGCTCGTCATCCAGGATGGCCAGCGCTGGCTCGTCGCTCCCTACGGCGAGCGCGAGTGGGTCAAGAACGCTCGCGCCGCCGGCGAAGTCGAGCTGACAAGAGCGGGTAGAACGACCCGCCACGCAATCCAGGAACTCGGTCCCGACGAGGCCGCGCCTGTCCTGCGCGAGTATCTGCGGTCGACCCCGATCGTGAAGTCCTATTTCGACGCGTCGGCCGACGCGCCGCTCGAGGCGTTCGCCGCCGAAGCCAGCCGTCACCCCGTATTCCTGCTAGCGGCGCCCACGAAGCGGTGAGCCTGGAATGGAGCTCGACCATCCCGAGTTCGTGAGCCAGCCGAGCCGATCGGACGCCGTCATCGATTCCTTGCGGGTTGCCCGCAGCGAAGTTCAGTGCCCGTCACGGATACCAGGTGGCAAACGGCGACCTACGGTTGAGCCGTGAGCACGACCTACGCAGTCAAGTGGCGAGAGCCCGACGGCCGGACCTATCTCGGGCGGCTAACGCTGAGTGCGCGAACCCTCGGTCTTGAGGGGCGCAGGTCAGGCGGACCCTCGGTCGATCGCCAGATCGGCTACGACGAGATTCTGAGTTTCCGAGTTGGCAGTCGCGCCGACCGCTTCGACGGGCAGCCCGCAATGGTCGTTGACCGCGCAGACGGGCGATACCTGGTCACCAGTGCGGGAATGGGCGCCGGCATCGTTCAAGAGGTCGTCGATCGGCTCGGAGCACTACGCCGCACCTTGCTGGCCGGCTCTCCCTGACCAACAGGTCACGCGACGTCGGCGCGTCGCCACAACACAGCGCGCCAATCCGGAGCGTCCGTCGGCCGTCGGTCATACGTCGAGAGCGCTTCCGAGCCGCAAGAGACCTGCGGCAAATCCGCAGCACGTCTGCGCGCTCCCCCTGATAGACGGCCGTCGCACTCGACCTAGGTTGGAGTCACGCAACACGAACTGAGGAGGCACGAGATGAGGAATCCATTCAAGATCGGTGGCGTTATCGCCGGTGTGGTGCTGATCGCCTTCGGCGTCGCAGCGATCTACATGGGCGTCGACGGCCGCGCGACGGTGCGTGACAGTCTCAAGCAGGAGCAGATCTTCTTCGGCGCCGCCGACGATCCGGCCGTCGCCGAGTTCGCGTCCCAGTGGGCCGACGAGCAGGTCACGACCGGCACCCAGGCGCGGGCGTTCGCCCAGGTCATCCGCGAGCACGCGCTCGAGGGCTCCGGCGGTCTGACCTACGCGCAGATGGGGCGCTTCGTGTCAGCCGACGACCCCAAGAACCCAGCCGGCACGAGCGATGAGGCTGCAGCACTGAAGGACGAGGCGGGCAGCCCGGTGTCGAACTCGGCCCGCGAGACCTGGATCACGGCAACGGGGCTCTCGACCGCGCTCAACGTGTCCTACATGGCCGAGCAGATGGCGCTGTTCGGGATCGTCGTCGGAGTCGCGCTTCTCCTGAGCGGCATCGGATTCATGGTGCTGGCACTTGGTGGGGCGTTGCGGCGCCGCGAGGCACTGGAACCGGCTTCGAGCACGATCAAGCCGCGCCCGGTCGTCACGGCCGGCTAGGACGGGTCTCGTGCCCCCGACCCGAGGGCGGCTCCGGCCGCCCTCGGTGTTCGTCCGAAGGAGAGTTGATGATCAGTAGAAGCGACAGCATCGATCTCGCCGCCATCAAGGCCGGACTCGTCGCCGGATCGGGTGGTTACGAGGTCGTGCACGAGTCGCCGGGCCTCGAGCTCGGGGTCTACACACTCGTCGCCCCGGAGCCGGATCAGCAGCAGCCGCACGCCGATGACGAGGTCTACGTGGTCCTCGAGGGCCGCGGAACGCTCGAGATCGACGGCGCCGCTGTCCCGCTCACCGAAGGGCAGGCGGTGTTCGTCCCCGCGGGCGCCGACCATCGCTTCATCGGCTACGAAAACCTGTCCGTTCTCGTCATCTTCGCCCGACCTCACGAGGCGTCGACAAACTGATGGCCACGCCCATGAATGAGAAGCCGGCCCTCACCGTCGGCGTGGACCGTGTCGACGTCATCCTGCGCGACGGCAGCACGCTGCGCCTGCGTCCGCCAGCAGCAGCCGACTCCGAGGCTCTCGTCCGCTTCTTCGCCGAGCTTTCCGAGCAGAGCCTGTACCTGCGTTTCCACGGGCATCCGTCGGTCGACGCTCGGCTCGTCGCGCGGGATCTCGAGCCCGACTGGGTGGAGCGCGGCGCACTGATCGGCGCCGTGGCGACGGCCGACGGTGAGCGCGTCGTAACGCTGGCCAATTACGTGCGTCTGCGCGATCGCGACGTGGCCGAGGTCGCCTTCGCTGTTGCCGACGACTACCAGGGGCGAGGGATCGGCCCGCGCCTGCTCGAGCAGTTGGCGACACGTGCCGCCACGCAAGGAATCTCACGCTTCGTCGCCGAGGTCATCTCGGAGAACCGGGCGATGCTGCGCGTCTTCTCGGAAGCCGGCTTCGGTGTGACACGGACGCGGTCGGGCGGGGTCGTCGAGGTGACGTTTCCGATCGCGGCGACCGACGACTACGCAGCACGTGTTGCTGCGCGCGACCACACGGCGGTCGCCGCATCGCTGCAGCCGTTCTTCGAGCCGCGATCGGTGGCGGTTTTCGGGGCGTCGCCCCGGCGCGGGACGATCGGCGGCGAGCTCTTCCGCAACATCCTCGCCGGCGACTACAGCGGTGCCAGCTACCCGATCAACCGCAGCGGGGAGTCGGTCGGCGGGGTTCGCGGCTACGCGTCGATCACTGACGTGCCGGACGCGGTCGACCTGGCCGTCATCTGCGTTCCCGCCGCCTCCGTGCTCGACGTGGCCGAGTCGGCGCTCCGCAAGGGCGTGCGCGCGCTGCTCGTCATTTCTGCCGGGTTCGCCGAGGTCGGCACCGCCGGCGACGAGCGGCAGCGTCAGTTGCTCGCCCTCGTCCGCGCGCATGGCGCCCGTCTCATCGGACCGAACTGCCTCGGCGTCGCTTCGGCAGCGACGCGACTGAACGCGACGTTCGCGTCACGCCAAGCCCCGGGCGGCAACATCGGCTTTTCCTCCCAGAGCGGAGCGCTCGGGCTGGCGCTGCTCGAAGCTGCCGAGTCGCGCGGCCTCGGACTATCGGCATTCGTCTCGATCGGAAACAAGGCAGACGTCTCCTCCAACGACCTGCTGGAGTGGTGGGAGGACGACCCGCTGACCGAGGTGGTCTTGCTGTACGTGGAGTCGTTCGGCAACCCGCGCAAGTTCGCCGAGCTCGCCCGCCGCGTTGCCCGTCGCAAGCCGATCCTCGCCGTCAAGAGCGGCAAGACGCCGAGCGGCGCTCGCGCCGCCAGCTCGCACACAGCAGCCCTCGCCGGTGCCGAGGCAGCCGTGGATGCACTCTTCCACCAGGCGGGCGTCATCCGCGCCGGCTCTCTCGAGGAGCTCGTCGACGTAGCGACGCTGCTCTCGACGCAGCCGGCGCCACGCGGCCGCAGCGTTGCAGTACTGACGAACGCCGGTGGGCTCGGGATCATGTGCGCCGACGCCTGCGAGGCGGCCGGCCTAGCACTGCCGGCGCTCGCTGAAGAGACGCGCGCGCGACTCGAGGCACTCCTGCCGTCGGAGGCGAGTCTCGCGAACCCGATCGACATGCTCGGCTCAGCCACGGCAGCCTCGTACGAGGCGGTGCTGCCGCTCGTGCTCTCGGACCCAGCTGTCGACGCGGTCATCGTCCTGTTCGTACCGGCCGTGAGCGCAACCGCAGACGAAGTCGCCGTCGCTCTGGCCCGCGCCGGTGGCCACGACAAACCGGTCCTGGCCGTTGTCATCAGCGCCGAGGGCATTCCCGCTGCGCTGCGCGCCGCACCAGCGGCTGCTGCCGCGTTCATGTACCCAGAGTCAGCCGCCCGCGCACTGGGTCGCGCCGCCGAGCGCGCCGACTGGCTGCGCCGGCCGCTCGGCTCCGTCCCCGAACTAGAGGTCGACCGCGCCGCGGCCACAGCGATCATCGCCCGAGCGCTGACCGAGCAAGACGACGCCTGGCTCGAGGCGGCCGACGCACGGGCACTCCTGCTCGCTTACGGGATCCCGCTCGTCGGCGAGGCGCTTGCACACTCAACCGAGGACGCGACTGAAGCTGCGGGCAGCCTCGGCTACCCGGTCGTCGTCAAGACCGCCACCCCAGGAGCCCACAAGACCGAGGGCGGCGGCGTCGCGCTCGACCTCGCAGACGCCGACGCCGTCCGCGCCGCAGTGGAGCGAGTCGGCCTCCCTGTGATCGTCCAGCCAATGATCAGCGGCGGCGCCGAGCTCCTGGCGGGCCTCGTCCAAGATCCTGTCTTTGGCCCACTCGTTGCCTTCGGCCCAGGCGGCGTCTTCGCCGAGCTGATCGGCGACGCCGCCTTCCGGATCGCCCCGGTCACCGACATGGATGCCGAGGAGCTGGTCACGAACGGCAAGGCCGGCACACTCGTAGAGGGCTTCCGCGGCGCGCCGGCGGCCGACGTGACCTCGCTCGTCGAGCTCGTCTGCCGCTTGTCCCGACTCGGCGAGGACCACCCTGCGGTCGCCGAGCTCGACTTGAACCCGGTACTGGCCTTTCCGGACCGCTGCATTGCTGTCGACGCGCGCGTCCGGGTGCAGCAACCCGAGGGTCGGCCGCGCATCAAGAGCTGGTAGCGCGCCCCTGCGGGCCGCGTGCCGGAGACCGGCCGCTCCGCTACGAGTCGGCGTCCAGAAAGCCGTGCTCGAGCGCGTAGCGGACGAGCTCGGCGCGGGTCGTGATCCGCAGCTTCTGCATGATGTGCGCTCGGTGGGTCTCGGCGGTGCGCACCGAGATGTAGAGCTTCTCGGAGATCTCCTGGTTGGTGTGGCCGAGTGCCAAGAGGCGCAGCACGTCGCGCTCGCGGTCTGAGAGGGGGTCCTGTTCGTTCCGCTTCCGCTCCTCGGCGTCGGCGACGACCATGCGCGCGCCGAGACTGGGGTGGACGTAATTGCGGCCGGCCGCCACCTCGCGGACGGCCGCGACCAGGTCGGTGTCGGCGGCCTCCTTGAGGATGTAGCCGGTTGCGCCGGCAGCGAACGCCTGGCGGACGTAGTTCGGGTCGTCCTGCATCGAAAGGATCAGGACCCTGGCGTCTGGGGCGTCCTTGAGGACATCGGGAATCGCTTCTATGCCCGTCTTTCCCGGCATGACGACGTCCATCAAGATCACAGTCGGCTTCTGGGCTCGCGTCTCGAAGACGGCGTGCTGCGCGTCACCGGCCTCACCGACGACCACGATGTCGGCCTCGGACTCGAGCACCCTGCGCAGCCCGCCGCGCACGACGGGATGGTCGTCGACAATGAGAACGCGGATGGGCGCAGCGCTCACGGCAAAGGCACCTCAGCGACAATCGACGTCCCGGAACCGGGACTGGATTCGACTGTGAGCTTGCCGCCCAGGAGCGCCAGTCGTTCGCCCATGCCGAGGAGGCCGAGTCCCTCACCACTGCCGTCGTCGCGAGTGAAGCCGCGGCCGTCGTCTTCGATCACGGCCGTGACCGCGCCGATCTTGCGGCCCAGGACAATGCTGATCGTGCTGGCCTGGGCATGCTTGACGGTGTTGGTCAGCGCCTCTTGGACGATGCGGTAAAGAGCGGTTTCGACGTCGGCCGGCAGCCGCTCGAGAATCCGTGACTCGAGCTCGACGCGCATGCCGGTCTGCTCAGAGAATGTGTCGCGGAGGCGCTCGAGCGCCGGCACGAGTCCGAAGTCGTCGAGCGCCTTCGGCCGCAGTTCGACAGCCAGGCGTCGCACGTCGTGCAGCGTCGCGAGCACCTGTTCGCGAACAGCCGCCAGCGCCTCAGCGTGTTCGGCGTCACCCTTGGCCTCCTCGACCGCCTTGAGGCCGAGCAGCACCGACGTCAGCTCCTGCCCCGTCTGGTCGTGGAGTTCGCGGGCAAGCCGACGTCGTTCCAGCTCTTGGGCCTCGACCACACGGCGGAGCGCGTCGCGCGCCACTCGAGCCGACAGGTCGACGGCGACCGCCGCGCGCGCCGCGAAGATCTCAGCGAGGCGAAGGTCGTCCTCGCCGAAGCGCGGATCTTCGCCCTCCTTGTCGTGGGCGACGATGACGCCGATCGGCCGCGACCCGACGAGCAGAGGAACGTAGAGGCCGGTGCGCGCGCCGATGGGGCTCGTTGCAAGTTGGTCGACCTCGGGGTCGTCCGCGAGCGCATCCACTCGTTCGGCTTGCCGACGCTCGAGAACGCCGCCGCTCTTCGAGCCGGTCCGCTCGAGCCGCAGGCCGAGAATCTCATCCGCGCCGGCGCCGTCAGCCGCTTCGATTCTCAGCGTTCCCCCGGAGGCAGGCAATGCAATTGTCACGACTCGGGCATGGATCAAGCCGCCCAGACGCAGGCAAATCAGCTGCAAGAGGCGCGGCAGCTCGATCTCGCCCGCAAGCGCAGCACCGACCTCGTTCAGCGCCTCGAGCTGTGCAGACCAATTCGTCGCGTCCCGAAGGAGCCGCGCATTCTCGATCGCCACCGCCGCCTGGCTGGCCAGCGTCTCGACCAGCTCTTGATCCTCGCCGCTGAACGGGCCGTCGGTCTTTTCGGTCAGATACAGGTTGCCGAAGGCCCGCCCGCGCAGGAGGATCGGCACGCCGAGGAAGCCCCGCATGGGCGGATGGTTGGGCGGGAAGCCCACCGAGCGTGGGTCGTCGGCGATCGACTCCAGCCTCAGCGCCTTCGCGTCCTTGATGAGGACGCCGAGAATGCCGCCTCCGCGCGGCAACTCGCCGATCGCGGCGTGCAGCTCAGGCCCGATACCGGTGGTCAGGAACCGCTCGAGCTCCGTTCCCGTCTCGTCGATCACGCCGAGTGCCGCGTAACGGGCGCCGGTCAGGCCCGCAGCCGTCTCGACCAGCTTCTGAAGCAAGTCGTCGAGCGAGAGCTCGGAGCTCAGCGCGATGCCCGCGTCGACGAGTCCTCGCAGCCGGTCGGTCTGGGATGTCTCGGGCATACGAGGATTATCCGTAGTCGGTCGCAGAGACATCGACCCTGCGCTCGTGCGGAGATGTTCGCGTCTAGGCGTCCACATGTCCGAAAAGCACGATCGGGCAAGAACCTCGCTACGGTGGCGTCTTCCAAGGGGGTACATCGTGCGCCGCTTGCTCGTTCTGTCCACCGTCGCCGTCTGCGGGCTCGCTGCAGCCGTTGCGGTCGATCTTCGCGGAGATTCGACGGCGTCGGCCGCGCCGGCCGCCTCGCCGTTCGACGGGGCCGGGATCGTCCTGCGCGTCATCGACGGCGACACCCTCGACGTGCGCCTTTCGAGCGGCGCACGCGAGCGGGTGCGTGTCCTGGGTATCGACTCCCCGGAGCTGCGCTCGCGCGAGTGCTACGCCGTTCAGGCTGCCGCGGCGACGCGGCGGCTCGCCCAGGGCAAGCGTGTCCGGCTCGTCGGGGATCGGACGCAGCCGGCTCGGGATCGCTCTCGCAGGCTGCTCGTCTACGTCGGGCTCCCGGGTGGGGCGGACCTGGGCCGAAAACTGGTCGCCGGCGGGCTCGCGAAGCTCTCCGTCTCCACGAGTCGGCCGTTCCTTCGGGTTGGCGTGTACCGCGCCGCGCAGAATGTCGCGCGCAAGAACCGGCTCGGATGGTGGGGTGCCTGCCACACGATCGTGCCCGTCGCTTCCCCGCCACCAGCGCCTCCAGTAGCGCCGCCGACGACGGCGACTACCACCACGGTCAGCACGCCGACGACGACGGGCACGACCACGGAGGAGACGCCGCCGCCGCCGCTCGGCGGAAGTTGTCATGCGTCCTACCCGGACTTCTGCATCCCGCCGCCGCCGCCGGACAAGAACTGCTCCGACTTCACGCAGAAGAACATCACCGTGCGCCACGACGTCCCGAATCCCGATCCGCACGGGCTCGACGGCAACAAGGACGGGAAAGGCTGCGAAGGTTGAAGGCGCGGGGTCTAGGAGGGTTTGGCGAAACACAGTCTGTGCCGCCGGGCCGCGCTGCTCGCCCCGATGCGGCGTCCTCAGTCGCGCCGATAGCTTCAGCTATCGGCGCTCCCTGCGTCCTTGCCTCGAAACGAGCAGCACACCCCGACGACGAGCGGCATTCCGCCAAACCCTCCTAGGCGCCGCTCGTCAGCGCGTCACGACGGCGGCGGCGTCCGGGGCGATGTCCGCTCCGACGACCGGACCGGTCACGACGGCACGAAACTTTGGGACTCCGGCAAACGACGAGCCGATGAGCCTCCGGAAGCTTCCGTTGCTGCGCGGCGCGACCGCGCCGAGCCGGTGCCAGCGGCCGCCGCGCCAAGCATCCAGGTAGACGTAGACGCGCATGCGGGTGCCCGCGAAGGTCCGCGAATAGCTCGGCAGGGCCGCTCCGTGGTACGACGCGCGTCCACTGAGAGCGCCGTTCTCGATCGCGAGTGTGAGCTTGGTCGGGTCGCCGTGCCAGCGCGCGATCCGCAGGTCGGCGGGTCCCCGCCCAGCAACGGGCCAGGCCTGGAGCGCCCACGTCCGTCCGCCGGGGGTTCGTCGCACGACCTTCGCGAACGGAACGGCTGCAGTGGCGGCGCGGCTGACGTCGGGGCCTGCAAGACGGCCGCCGGGAAGTACGCGCCCCGCAGGGGGAACGAGGAGCGTCTGCCTCGCGCCACCAGCCGTCCAGCTGACTTCGGCGTTGCCCTTCGCGTCCACCCGGAGAGCCGGCCCGCCCACGCCGGTCGCGATGGTCGTCGACGCGGCGGCGATGCCGGGAGCGAGGGCGACGAGCGCCGCAAACACGACGAACCTCATAGCGCAAGTATCACCCGGCGCTGCACCGTGAAAACAAGCCGGAAACGGAGAAAGAGGTGGGCGAACCTCTCGCTGCCACGCTCGCTGCGTGCATCGCACGCCCGAAATGGACGCAAATCCTCCTAAAAGGTCTAGAAACCAGCCGATTCACACAGTAGAGTCGCCCGGCGGTGAAGTTTCTCTGCGGCACACTGGCGGCTCTTGCCTGCCTTGCGGCTCCTGCTGCGGCCTCGGCCCGGGCGGACATCGATGCGGGGGGATCTCTGGCGCCCGCACCGCGGGCGGAGACGGCGATCTTTTACTACGCCTGGTTCGGGACGCCCGAGGGCGACGGCGCGTTTCACCACTGGCAGCAGGGCGGGAGCGCTCCGCCGGCCCAGGTCGGCTCGAGCTACTACCCGACGCGGGGGGTGTACTCGTCGTCCGACACGGTCGTGCTCACAGCGCAGATGCGGGAGATCGCAGCTGCGGGCGTGGGCACGGTGATCGTGTCGTGGTGGGGACGCGGGTCGCTCGAGGACGGGCGCCTGCCGCTCGTGCTCGCAGCGGCACGCACGCAGGGGCTCGCCGTTGCCGCGCACCTCGAGCCGTACGGCGGCAGGACGGTGCCCTCGACCGGAGACGACATCGCATATCTGCGCGCCCTCGGGGTGACGGACTTCTACGTCTGGGCGTCGGTGAACCAGCCGGACGACGAATGGCTCGCGCTCAACCAGAGCCTGGAGGGCGTCCGCCTCTTCGCGAACACAAACTTCCCGGGCAAGGCGGCGGCCGGAGGATTCGACGGTGTCTACACGTATGACGTGCTCCTCTACGACGGCCGTTTCTTCCCGCGTTACTGCGCACAGGCACGCCGGCTCGACCTGCTCTGCGCGCCGTCAGTCGGCCCCGGCTACGACGCACGCCGCGCAACGCCGGACACTCGTCTTCGTCCGCGCAGGAACGGAGCGACCTACGACGCGATGTGGCAGGGCGCGATCCGGGCACGGGCCGACATGGTGACGGTGACGAGCTACAACGAGTGGCACGAGGGCACGCAGATCGAATCGGCGCGGAACGTCGCCGGCTACGCCTCGTACGAGGGCGCCTGGGGCCGCACGGGGCCTGTCGCCGAGTCGGCGTACCTCGACCGCACCGCGTACTGGGCCGCACAGCACGCCGCCGCGCGGGATTAGCCGGACACGACGTCCGCGCCGCAGCCCGCGACGAGCGCGTCGAAGACGTCGGCGGAAGCCACCCCGGCCAGTGAGCGGTGCCCGAGGTCGATCTCGAGCTCGGGCCAGCGCTCGAGCCCGAGCGAGCGCCCACCTTCGTCCGCGCCGAAGCAGAGCAACCGCTCGGTGCCGAAGACACCGCGGCGCCCGGTCTGCCGACGCGCGATTCCCTCCAGCTCGCGCAGCTCCTCGAACGGGTCGATGCGCACGTTCGAGTCGGAGCCGATGCAGAGCGAGATGCGACGGTGCTCGATCCGCGCGGCCGGCACGAAACCGTCGGCCAGGTCGGCCTCAGTGGTCGGACAGGCGCAGATGGTGGCACCCGCCTCCGCGAGCAGGTCGAGCTCGGTTCCGTCCGCGTGGGTGGCGTGCACCACGGTGGTGTTCGGCCCGAGGCAGCCGGTGCGCGCCAGCAGCTCGATCGGGCGACAGCCGTGCTCGGCCAGGCATTCCTCGATCTCGCGCGGCTGCTCGTCGGCATGCACGTGCAGCGGCAGGTCCTCGGCCGCCGCGTAGGCGCCGATCTGCTCGAGCCAGTCAGCCGGGCAGGCGCGTACGGAGTGGGGAGCGAGACCGACGCGGATCCCCTCGCCGCGTAGCGTCTCCACCTGCTCGAGGTAGGCGGCCGGCGACGGCTGGCGCATGCGTGGAAGCCCTCCCCGCGCGTAGGCGACGTGGAGCAGCACGAGCTCGACGCCGGCTTCCAGAGCGGCTTCGGCTGCGGCGCGCGCCTCCTCGACGCCGAGATAGTGGAACTCGCCGACGGCCGTGTAGCCCGCCGCCCGCATCTCGCCGTACCAGCGCACGTACTCCTCGCGCACGAGCCCTGCCGTCTGGCGCTCGGCCTCGGCGAGCATCAGCTCGCGCCAGGCCCAGAAGTCGCCGCCACCCGCGCGACCGCGCAGCGCGCGCTGGAACGTATGGCTGTGCGCATTG
Organism: uncultured Gaiellaceae bacterium; assembly: GCA_963735585.1. GTDB lineage: Bacteria > Actinomycetota > Thermoleophilia > Gaiellales > Gaiellaceae > Gaiellasilicea. The sequence continues at coordinate 319,883 of CAVTLI010000001.1, forward strand.
ACGAAGCCGGGCAGCGTGATCGTCCCGCTCATTCCGGCCCAGCGTAGACTGCCTCGCCCCAGCGTTGCTCGATCCCGGCGCTCGTCGCGCAGGCAACTTCCCGACGCCGAGCGGCGACGAGCTGGGCGTCTGACCTCGGCGCCGCCACGAGACTATTCTCCAGGCATGGCCACGAGCGCTGTGTCCGCTCCGCTCGCCCAGCTGCCGAACGCGCTGACGGTGCTGCGGCTCGCGCTGATCCCGGCCTTCGTCGTCGTCTATCTCGGCGCCGAGGACGGCTCGAGCTGGGCGGCGGGCTGGATCTTCCTCGTCGCGGGCGTCACCGACCAGGTGGACGGATACCTCGCGCGGCGCTGGCGGGTCGAGTCACGGTTCGGCCGGCTTGCCGATCCACTCGCGGACCGGCTGATGATCGACGCGGCCGTGATCCTGCTGGCGTACGAGGGAAAGCTGCCGTGGGTGGCCGCCGCGGTGATAGTCGCCCGGGACGCGCTGCTCGTCGGCGGTTACAAGCTCCTGATGCCGCAGGACTACGACCTCTCGGTGAGCCGGCTCGGGAAACTCGCCACCTGGCTTCTCTACCTGTCCGTCGGAATCCTCGTCGTCGTCGGGCAGGACACCGAGTGGCCGCTCTGGCTGTTCTTCTTCGCGCTCGGGCTCGCGCTCGTCGCCGCCGTGCAGTACGTCGTCAACGCTCGCCGGCAGTTGGCCCGATGAAGGCCGTCGTCATGGCCGGCGGCGAGGGCACCCGACTGCGTCCGCTGACGTCCAATCAGCCGAAGCCGATGGTGCCGATCGTCGGGAAGCCGTGCATCGAGCACATCGTCGAGCTGCTGCGCAGCCACGGCTTCGAGGACGTCGTGATCACGCTTGCGTTCCTGCCGCAGGCGATCCGCAGCTACTTCGGCGACGGCGAGGCGCTCGGGATGAAGATCGAGTACTCGGTCGAGGAGCTGCCGCTGGGGACGGCCGGATCCGTGGGCCTGGCGCGCGACGCGCTCGACGAGACGTTCCTGGTCATCTCGGGCGACGCGCTCTGCGACGTCGACCTCGGCGCGCTCGTCGCCTTCCACCGGGAGAAGGGCGCGGCTGCGACGATCGGGCTCAAGTCCGTCGACAACCCGCTCGAGTTCGGGATCGTCGTCACCGACGAGGAGGGCCGCATCGAGCGCTTCCTCGAGAAGCCGTCGTGGGGCCAGGTCTTCTCGGACACGATCAACACCGGCATCTACGTGCTCGAGCCCGAAGTCCTGCGCCACATCCCGGCGGAAGGCACATACGACTTCTCCAAGGAGCTGTTCCCACTGCTGCTCGAGATGGGCCGTCCGCTCTACGGCTACGTGATGGACGGCTACTGGCAGGACATCGGCAACCTCGAGCAGTACCGGCAGGCGAATTTCGATGCGCTCGACGAGAAGGTGCGGCTCTCGATCGGCGGCATGCGCCTACGCGGCAACGTGTGGCTCGGCGAGGGCGTCGAGATCGACGACGTCGAGGAGATCAGGGGGCCTGCGTTCGTCGGCAACTACTGTCGGGTCGCCCACGACGCGCGGGTCGGCCCGTACACCGTCCTTTCCAACAGCGTCACCCTGCGGGAGCGCGCTCAGTCGAGCCGCAGCATCATCGACAGCTCGACGCACGTCGGGCGCAGCAGCCTGATCGAGGGGGCGATCGTCGGCCGCTCATGCGACATCCGCGACCACGTCCGCATCCAGGAGGGCGCTGCGATCGGCGACGAGGTCACGATCGGCTCGGAGTCGAGCATCTTGCCCCACGTCCGGATCTACCCGCACAAGGAGGTGGAGACGGGCTCACAGGTGCACGAGAACCTGATCTGGGAGTCGCGGGCGTCCACGAGGCTGTTCGGCAAGGACGGGGTGATGGGCCTCGTCAACGTCGACCTGACACCCGAGACGTCGGTGCGGCTGGCGGCCGCCCTCGGGACCGCCCTCAAGCGTGGCTCACGCGTCGTCGTCAGTCGCGACTCGGGACCCGCTTGCCGGATGATCAAGCGCGCGATGATCTCGGGCCTGAACGCGACCGGGGTCGACGTCGCAGACCTGCGCGTCTCACCGCCGTCGGTCAGCCGCCACGTCCTCAAGACGCAGGCGTTCGACGCGGGCGTTCACGTCGGCGTCAGTCACCTCGATCCGGAGGCCGTCTTCATCCGCTTCTACGAGCCGCCGGGAATCCTGCTCACCGCCTCGCTCCAGAAGGAGATCGAAAAGAACTTCACCCGCCAGGAGCTCCGGCGCATGGCCGCGGACGGGGTCGGCTCGGTCTCCTATCCCGCCCGGGTGCGCGAGAGCTATGCGCAGGACCTGCTCGACTCGCTCGACGTCGGTGCGATTCGTGCCCGTGGCTTCCGGATCGTCGTGGACTACGGCTACTCGGCGGCCTCGTTCGTGCTGCCGCTCGTCGTCGGGCCGCTCGGGGTCGAATCGCTCTCGGCGCATGGCTTCTTCGCGGACGAGCGCGGCAAGCGCGCCACACTCGCAGAGTCGATCGGGCACACGAAGCGGCTCGTCTCGGCGATCGGCGCCGACCTGGGAGCCGTCTTCGACCCGGCCGCGGAGCGGCTCTACCTCGTCGACGACGCGGGCCGGGAGGTGCCCGTCGAGCAGGCGCTCCTGCTCTTCCTGCGCCTCCTGGGAACGAACGGGACCCGCGGCAAGGTCGCGTTCCCGATCACGGTCACGAGCCAGGTCGACGTGCTCGCCGACGCGAAGCTCGAGGTCGTGCGGACGCCGCACTCTCTCGCCGACCTGACCCGCGCGGCCGCGGACGAGGGCGTCGTCTTCGCGGGCGCTGTCGGCGGCGGCTACGTCTTCCCGGAGTTCCTGCCGGCCTACGACGCGATGACGAGCCTCGCCAAGCTGCTCGAGCTGCTCGCGCCCGAGACTCGGCCACTCTCCGAGCTCGTCGCCGAGCTGCCCGATTCGACCCTGCTGCACCGCCAACTGGCCTGCCCGTGGGCGAAGAAGGGCCTCGTGATGCGGCTCCTGAACGAGCGGCTCGCCGGCCGCGAGCTCGACCTGACCGACGGGATCAAGCTGATCGGCGAGGATGGCTGGGCACAGGTGTTGCCCGATCCGGACGAGCCGCTCCTGCACCTGTACGCCGAGGGCGCGACGACCGAGGCGTCGGAGGAGCTGGAGCTCGAGCTGCGCGGGCTCGTGGAGGAGGTCATGCAGGGAGACGCCGTTCCGCCGCGAACCTCGGTAGAAGCCTCAAGCTGAGGTTGACCCCTCGGTGTGGCTCCTGCTTTACTGAGTGGCTCGCCCCCGACGAGAAAGGCGCGAAGTGGAGGAAAGGCCCGTACAGCCCCTGCCCGATCTGGCCACGCTGTCCGACGACGATCTGAAGGCACTGATCGAGGAGCTCACGGTCGAGGAGAACGAGGTCTCGTACCGGCGTCGCCTGCTGCAGGGGCGCATCGACATCCTGCGCGCGGAGCGCACGGCCCGGTTGAAGGGGAAGGGTGTCAGCGACGTCGACGTCGACCGCCTCACCGACATCCTCGCCTCGCGCAGCAGCCCGACGCCCGACGGCGAGGCCTCTTGAGTCATATCTACTGTCCGGAGTGCGGCTTCCAGAACCCGGAGGCGGCGAACTACTGCTCGAAATGCGGTTCGCACCTGCGCACGGACGATCTGGACGAGCAGACGATGACGTTCGCGCCCGAGGATCTCGCCGACGATCCCGCCTTGGCCCTCGGCGAGCTTCCGGACAAGGGGCCGGCGCTCGTCGTTCGCTCGGGGGGCGGCAGGGCGGGTGAGAGCTTCTTCCCCTCCGGCGAGCGAACCTTGATCGGCCGCTCGCCCGACTGCGACGTCTTTCTCGACGACGTGACCGTCTCGCGCAAGCATGCGGAGATCCTCCGCGACGGCGACACGTTCACGATCAAGGATCTCGGCAGCCTCAACGGCACGTTCGTGAACAGGCGCCGGATCGAGAGTGGCGAGCTCGAGGACGACGACGAGGTCCAGATCGGCAAGTACCGCCTGACCTTCCTGCGCCGATGAGCACGACGGCAGCCGAGCGGCGGGACGAGCAGCGCCTGCACACGATCGGCGCGGTCTGCTCGCGCCTGCAGGGCGAGTTCGAGGACATCTCGATCTCGAAGATCCGCTACCTCGAGGATCAGGGGCTGCTGGCGCCCAAGCGCACACGTGGCGGCTACCGGCTCTTCAGCGAGGAGGACGTGGAGCGGCTCCAGACGATCCTCCGGCTCCAGCGCGACGAGTTCCTGCCGTTGCGTGTGATCCGGCAGGAGCTGGCCTCGGGCGGCTCGGCCGCCGAGCGGAAGCGCCGGCGCCCTGCAGGCATCGGCGAGCGCGAGGACGAGCTCGACCTGGCGGAGCTGTGCGAGCGCGCCGGCATCGACTCCGAGCTGGCCCGCGCGCTCGAGGAGTTCGGCCTACTCGTGCCGCGCGTCGAGTCCGGGGAGCGGCTCTACCGCGAGAGCGACGCCGACGTCGCGGCCGCCTGCGGACAGCTGGCCCGCTACGGCATCGACGCGCGCCATCTCCGCACATTCCGGAACTCGGCCGGGCGCGAGGCGGGGCTGCTCGAACAGCTCGTCGCTCCGGCGCTCCGCTCGCGGAACCCCGACCGGCGCAAGGCCGGGCTCGACGACCTCCAGGCGCTTGCAGAGGCCTCGCAGGAGCTCTCTCGACTCCTCTTCTGGCGTGAGCTGCGCGCCCTGGCGGACCGCTAGAGGCGACCGAGTAGAGTCCCGCCGGTGACGATCGACCTGCGCACCAAGATCCGCGAGGTGCCGGACTTCCCGCAGCCGGGAGTCGGCTTCAAGGACATCAGCCCACTGCTGGCGGATCCGGCGTCGCTCACGCAGGCGGTCGCCGAGCTCGGGGAGTGGGGGAGGTCGAAGGAGCCCCAGCTCGTCGTCGGAGCGGAGGCGCGCGGCTTCATCCTCGGAGCGGCGCTCGCCCGCGAGATCGGCTGCGGCTTCGTGCCCGCGCGGCGGCCCGGCAAGCTGCCGCCGGACACGGTCAGCGTGACCTACGCGCTCGAGTACGGCGAGAACGCGCTGGAGCTGCATCCCTCCTCGTTCTGGCAGGGCGTGCGCGTCCTGATCCACGACGACGTGCTCGCGACCGGCGGCACGGTCGACGCGATCGGAGGGCTGATCGAGGAGCTCGGCGGGGAGGTCGTCGGTTGTGCATTCATCATCGACCTGACCTTCCTCGGCGGACGCGAGAAGCTCGGACGGTACGACCTCCACGCGCTGATCGAGTACTGACGCAGATCCCCCTTCCCGGGGTCCACGTGACTCGTCCGATCGGCCGATGAAGCTGTACCCATGTACGACGCGCTCACGGGCCGGTACACGTTCTCGTGCCCCCACCAGGAGGAGGCTCGGGTGATGCTGTCCGCCTTCCGCCACCTCGAGCGGCTGCCCGGCGCGGCGCACCCCGCCGTCTACGAGGTCCGCTTCGACTGCGGCTGCGGCGACCTGCACCCGGGCCTCGTCTCACACGACGAGCTCGACTGGGCGCCGCTCGGCGCCGCCGCGGGCCGTTTCCTCAATTTGATGACGTCGACCTTCGACGACGCCTGGCCGGAGCTCGCCGAGAAGGCCGCGGCGCGTGTGAAGGCGGGGGAGTGGCCCTGGAGCTTCTACTGCTACGCCGAGGGCAGGCCGCGACCCGTCTTTCCGTCCTCGTTCGTCGCCGTCGCGCCGGGCGAGCAGGCACTCGGTCTCGCAGTGCGCTGCCCCGTGTGCCGTGCGCTCTCGGTCAACCTCGTCTCCCGGGCTCACGTCGACGTGCCGTTCTGGAACGACGTGAAGGTGGGGGTGGTCGATCATGTGTTCGCAGAGGACGCCTTCGATGCCGTCGAACGCTTCCGCGCAGAGCTCTTCTCGTCGAGCTTCGACGAGCGCCGCCTGAATCTCAATTAGGCGCGATTCCGTTTCACCTGCACCGGGCAGAAATCGATCCCGGATCAACGTGAACGGAGGCTTACCAATGATCGGCATCACCAGAGGGATCTCGACCCTGATCGGAGCGGCGGTCGCCGGCTTCCTGATCTGGCTGGCGGCGCAGATGGGCATCGGCTCGGCCGGTGAATACTGGGCGACGTACGGGCTGATCGCGGCCGCAGGGCTGACGATGGCGCTGTCGCAGATCCTCGGCGGCTGGACGAAATGGGGCTGGCCACGCCTCTCCGCAGGCGTCTTCCTGCTCGGCTTCCTGCCGGTTCTGGTGGTGGGCGGCTGGGTGCTGCTCGCGCGGCAGCCGGCGGACTTCTTCAACACGTCGAACTGGTCGCGCGACCTCGGGATCGACGCTGTCGTGGGCGACGTCGGTGAGACGCTCGCGGCCGTCGCCTTCCTCATCGGCCTCACCTTCGGCCTCACCTTCGACACCGCCGGCCCGCGGCGCGAGGTGGCGGTGGACGACGTGCGCGAGCCGGACGCCGCGCCCACGACGACTCCGGTCGCTACGACCGACGACGTACCGGCGCGCGGACACGAGCGTCCTGCTGCGGACGAGCCGCTGACGGCGGAGCGGTCCGAGCAGGTGGAGGCCGAGGATCGCCCGCATCGCTTCGGCCTCCGCCGCAGGCGCCCCGTCGCCGTGACCTCGGAGCCGCGCGACGAGCTGTGACGTGACCCCTTAGGTCAGGGATGAAGCTGTCGTTCCCGGTGGGCCGATAGGGCCTGTGATGGACGCCGCCGCCGCCACTGCCGCAAAGCCAAGGGCCTCTGCGCTCCTGCTCGAGCACTGCTTCGCGCTCGACGGCGACCGGCGGCGTCCGACCGCCCGGGCCCGCCTCGAGGTGATGCTCGGCAGCGAGCTCACGCGCCGGCTCGTGCTTGCGCTCTGCGCGCCCTAGAGCTCAGCGCCGGCCGGGAACGTCTTCGCCGTTCAGGCGGACGAACAGGAAGATCACGCCGCCCAGCACGAGGGCGAGGATGAATGCCGTGGCGCCCGAGACTCCGACCGCGAGCATCCCGAACCAGAGGATCAGGAAGAAGAGGACGGCCCAGGCGAAGGACTGCAGGCCATGATCGATGCTCGGCATGCGGAGGTGCATCGGCGCGATCGTACTGGACGTGGGCGGGCGCGAGGTGAGCAAACGAAAGTTCATGCAAATTGCACGGTTCGGCGGGCGCGGCGCCTTGCCCGCGGGCAACGTTCCCTCTACGTTCTCCCCTGCAGGGAGCACGGAGCGCGATTAGGTCGAATCCGAGCTCGAGGGCCGTACGCGCAAGCGGAAAGTCAGCGGGTTCGGTGGACGAAAGCGCCACCGGCTCCCTGAATTTTTGCGCAGCAAGGGGGATCCGCGGGAGCGGATCCCCCTTGCGCGAAGACCCCTGAAGGGGGCCGCTTTGCGGCCCCACCCGGCGAAATCGTCAGCCGTCTGAGACGCATCTCGCGGATCGTCGGTCGCTTGAACACTCCCCGCCGAGAATGGGGGATAAGGGTCTGAGGCCGCGGTGCCGAGAGGTTGGAGGACCGTCGCAACTCGATCATGCCGCCGCACGTGCCCGAGACAGCCGCCGACCGCCACGTCCGCCTGCCCGCGCGCTGGACCCCTTGCGGGAGCGTGGATCGTCGGCTAGGGTCGCCCGGTCTTTCAGAGGGCCAAGAGGGCAAGGGGGAACGATGAAAGCACGATCTTCAGCACTGACACTCGCGCTCGCCATGCTGGTCGGCGCCGCAGTCGCGGTGTTTCCGAGCAGCGTGCCGGGCACACCTGCACCGGCGCAGGCGATCGTCGGGAACTGCACACCGGGCAGCGACTGGGGCACGCTCCGCCAGGATCTGACCGCACGGGTGATCGACCTCGTGAACCAGCACCGCGCCGCTCGCGGTCTCTCGCAGCTCTCGATCTCGACCTCGCTCACCGACGCCGCGATCTGGAAGTCGCGGCACATGGCGAAGTACGTCTACATGGCGCACGCGGATCCGGCTCCGCCGGTTGCACGCAGCGTCTCCGACCGCCTGCTTGCGTGCGGGTATCCCGCGTTGAGCGCCGGCTGGGGTGAGAACATCGCCTACGGCTACGCCTCGGCCGACGCCGTGATGACGGGCTGGCTGAACTCGCCGGGCCACCGCGCCAACATCGAGAACCCGAGCTACCGCGCGATCGGCGTGGGAGCCGCGTCGTCGAGCACGGGCCGCCTCTACTGGACACAGGAGTTCGGCACCTCGACCGGAGGGAGCACGCCGCCGCCGAGCGCCGCCTGCTCGAACGGCCTGGACGACGATGGCGACGGGAAGATCGACTATCCGGCCGATCCTGGCTGCTCGAGCACCGCCGACACGAACGAGTACAACGCACCGCCGGCTGCCGCGGCCTGCGCCAACGGCCTGGACGACGATGGCGACGGGAAGATCGACTATCCGGCCGATCCTGGCTGCTCGAGCACCGCCGACACGAACGAGTACAACGCACCGCCGGCTGCCGCGGCCTGCGCCAACGGCCTGGACGATGACGGCGACGGCAAGGTGGACTATCCGGCCGACCCAGGCTGCTCGAGCACGACCGACAACGACGAGTACAACGCGCCGCCGCCGCCGAGCGCCGCCTGCTCGAACGGCCTGGACGACGATGGCGACGGGAAGATCGACTATCCGGCCGATCCTGGCTGCTCGAGCACCGCCGACACGAACGAGTACAACGCACCGCCGGCTGCCGCGGCCTGCGCCAACGGCCTGGACGATGACGGCGACGGCAAGGTGGACTATCCGGCCGACCCAGGCTGCAGGAGCATCACTGACGACAACGAGTCCGACCGCTCTCGCTGATTCTGAGTGGAGGAAGGGGGCGGGACGCAGCGGCGTCTCGCCCCCTCAAGCCGCTTCCGTGCCAACTTGACATAACGCCCATTACCGTGCGTCGGCTGGACATGGGCGTTTGAGAGGAAGAAGCTCACGGGTAGGAACCTGGACAGGCCCCGCACGCCTCACCTGATGACGACGATCGACATCGATCACTTTCTGCGCAACGACGAGATCCAGCAGCTGCTGGACGCGGCCGAGCAGGCCGGCTCGCTGCGCGCGGTCGAGCTCGCGGAGATCATCGAGGCACACGAGCTCGATTCCCTGGAGCAAGACGTGCTCATGCGCGAGCTCGAGCAGCGAGGGATCGACGTCTCGGACGAGCCGAAGGTCAGCGACCGGCCGCCCGAAGAGCCGGCGCCCCCGCCACCGGTAGCAGCCGCTCCACAGGAGACGACGACCGACGCCCTCCAGCTCTTCCTCCGGGAAGCGGGCCGCCATCAGCTCCTCACCGCTGCCCAGGAGGTCGAGCTCGCGAAGAAGATCGAGCGGGGCGACACGCAGGCGAAGCAGCACATGATCCAGGCAAACCTGCGGCTCGTCGTCTCGATCGCGAAGAACTACCGCAACCAGGGATTGCCGTTCCTCGATCTGATCCAGGAGGGCACGCTGGGGCTGATCAGGGCGGTCGAGAAGTTCGACTGGCGCCGTGGCTTCAAGTTCTCCACGTACGCGACCTGGTGGATCCGCCAGGCTGTCGCACGCGCGCTCGCCGACAAGGCCAGGACGATTCGCATGCCCGTGCACATCGTCGAGCGGCTCCAGAAGATGAACCGCGCCGAGCGCACGCTCTGGACGCAGCTGGGCCGTGAGCCGACGCTCGAGGAGATCGCCGAGGAAGCCTCGCTACCGCTTCAGCAGGCGATCGAGGTGCGGGCTGCAGCCAGGGCCTCCACGAGCCTCGACCAGCCCGTCGGCGAGACAGAGGACGCCGTCTTCGGCGACTTCGTCGCAGGCGACGGGCCGCTACCGGAGGAACAGGTCGAGGTGTCGCTGCGCAGCCAGGCACTGCGGGAGGCGCTCGAGGCGCTGTCCGACCGCGAGCGGCAGGTCGTCGTGCTCCGCTACGGGCTCACAGACGCCGAGCCGAAGACGCTCGAGGAGATCGGACGCCGGCTCGGGCTCACGCGTGAGCGCGTGCGCCAGATCGAGCTCGATTCGCTCAAGCGCCTCGCCTCACTCCGCGAAATGGAGTCCGTAGGGCTCTAGTCTTGCCCGCAGATCGGAATCTGCGGAAGCAGATCCCGATCGCGAAGATCCCTAAAGGGGCCGCTTCGCGGCCCGGCCTTGCGAGAACACCACGTTGGTGTGGCTCAGGTCCGCAGGTAGAACTCGAGCCCGGGCGCGACGTTGCGGAGCTCGCGCAAGGCCCGTGCCTCGAGCTGACGAACGCGCTCGCGGGTGATGCCGAGGCCCACGCCCACCTCCTCGAGCGTCTGCGGGACGGCGCCGTCGAGCCCGAAGCGGTGCGCGAGCACGTGGCGCATGCGGGGATTGAGCCGTTGCAGTGCATCGGCGAGCTCCTGGGAGCGCAGCCGGTCGGACGTCTGGACGTCCGGCTCGATCGTCTTCGTGTCCTCGATCATGTCGCCGTAGAGGCTCTCCCCGTCACCGACAGGCGTCTCCAGGCTGACGGGATCCTCGACGAGCTCGAGGAGCTCGCGCACCCGCTCCGGTGTGAACCCGCTCTCGAGGGCGATCTCGTCGTCCTTCGGCGCGCGGTTCAGCTTCTGCGCGAGCACCCGCCGGGCGCGCGTGACGCGGCGCACCTGGTCGGCCACGTGCACGGGGAGCCGGATCGTCCGGCCCTGCTCGGCGAGCGCGCGCGTGACGGCCTGGCGGATCCACCACGTCGCGTAGGTCGAAAGCTTGAAGCCAAGCTTGTAGTCGAACTTCTCGACCGCACGGATCAGGCCGAGGTTGCCCTCCTGGATCAGGTCGAGGAGCGGCACGTTCGCCTTGGTGTAGTTCCGCGTGATCGACATCACGAGCCGGAGGTTCGACTCGATCAGCTTCCTCTTCGCGTCCTCGTCGCCGAGATCCTTGCGGCGTGCGAGCTCGCGCTCCTCACCCGGGGTGAGCAGGCGCCCGTCGCCGATCTGGCGCACGTAGAGCTTGAGCGGATCCTGCGTCGTCGTCGGCGCCGTCTCGGCCGCGGCGGCCTCGGGCTCGTCCTCCCCCGCCGTCTCCGGCTCGACCTGCTCGGCCGGTTCGTCGAGTGCCGGCAGGAGCTCGAGGTGCGGCTCCGACGCGGTCTCGGCGAGGTGCTCGGCAGCAGTCTGGCGCTCCACGCCCCTTCTATCGGCGTTCCGCCCGCCGCGCTTGAGCAGCACCTAATGGATCAAGGGAAAACGGCCGATCTCCCGAAGGTGAGAAGGAAATTCGGTGCTAACTTGAGCAAAACATCTGTCGTCTATGGTTCTCAACGCGGAAACGTCTCCAACCGATCACCCTCCTAGGATGCATTCCTGAATGTGCGGCATCGCCGGATACAGCCTGAGTCTCGAGTCGAGCGTCAATCGGACGCTCTCGGCGCAGGCCCTCCTGGCCGGGATCGCCGAGCGCGGCGCCGACGCCGTCGGATACGCGTATCGCGGAGCGGGCCGCACGGTGACAGTGCACAAGCGGCGCTCGGGCGCCCGCGAGCTCCTCGACGAGCTGAGCGTGCCGCTCGACGCGACGCAGGCGCTCGTGCACGTCCGCGATTACACGAAGGGCCATCCGCGAATCGAGGCCAACAACCATCCGATCCGGCATGGCGCCGTCGTCGGGATCCACAACGGGATCATCGTCAACGACGAGGAGATCTTCTCCCGCTATGGATTCACGCGCGCACAGGAGGAGATGACCGTCGACTCCGAGGCGATCTTTGCCCTCGCGGAGCACTCCGAGGGCAGCGGCGAGGCGCTCGAGGAGCTGCACGGCGCCATGGCGACCGGCTGGCTCGACGAGCGGGTCCCCTCCACCCTCTTTCTCGCCCGCGCCGTCGGCCGCCCGCTCTGGGTGGGCACCGGCGGCAAGGAGCTCTTCTTCGCCTCGACCCGCGAGGCGCTCGAAGTGCTCGAGCACACGCTGCGCGTCGCCCTGCGCAAGCGTGAGGTCGACGAGGGCACGCTGCTGCGCATCGTGGACGGCCGCATCGCCTCGAGCGAGCGCTTCCGGCCCGACCGGTCGTACGTGGAGGAGACGATCCTCCCCGCCGTCCGGGCCCCGCAGGAGGGCGTCTCCTGCCTCCAGCGCCTCGCCGCGATCGCGCTCGGTTAGCCCGCAGCGGGCACGGGCAAAGCCCGCACCCGCGCGAAGACCCCTGAAGGGCCGCTCCGCGGCCTACCTACCGGGGCTAGCCCGCAGCGGGTACGGGCAAAGCCCGCACCCGCGCGAAGACCCCTGAAGGGCCGCTCCGCGGCCAACCCGCTCGATGACTACCGAGCTAGCCCGCAAGCGGGCACGGGCAAAGCCCGCACCCGCGCGAAGACCCCTGAAGGGCCGCTCCGCGGCCTAGCTCGATGACTACCCGGGCTAGCCGGCGGCGAAATCCCTGACGGGCCGCTCCGCGGGCCCTGCCCCACTAGCCGCCGACCGTCCCGTCCGGTGCCACATCGACGCCGTCGTCGAGCAGACGCTCCCGGACGAGGTACTGGAACGCGGCCCATGCGGGCTGCACGTCGATCATCCGGTAGATCTGCCACTCCGTCAGCAGCGCGGCGTCCTGCTTGCGAGCGACCGCCCAGTCGGCCATCTTGGGCAGCCGCCCGAGCGTCTGCGCGAGGACTGCACCCTGTTCCACGGCGCGTTCGAGGCGCTCCTCCCCCACCGGCACGTCGAAGCCGGCTTCGCGCAGGGCCTGGGCGAGCGAGCCGAAGGTGTGCCAGAGCAGCGACTTCGACGGCATCGAGCCCTTGCGCTCGTCGATGTCGCGAGCCGTTGGCGTACGGCCGAGCTCCTCCCCCAGTCCGCGCAGCTGGCCGAGCAGCTCCTCGCGCGTTGCGAACCGCCGCGGCACGAGCCCTGCGCGGCGCTTGGCGGCGTTCCAGCTGCCAAAATGCTCGATCACGGTCTGGGGATGCACGGTCGTGACCGGGTCGGCCGCGAACTCCCGCATCGTCGGCGAGCGCCCCAGCCGCGCAGCCGACTCGGTCAGCTGAGCGAGGATCTGCTCGTCGGTGTACCGCTTGCGGATTCCCGCCTGGAAGTCGGCGAGCGCCTGCGGGTCGATGCCTGCCACCGCAGGGTGGCGGCGACCTCGTGCCATGCAATCATTGTAGAGCAGATTGGCTCAGTTGCAAGTAGGCCGAGCAGCCACGCCCGATCCAGGCACGACCCGGCTCTACGAGACAGCGAGCAGCTTCGGCCGTGCACCCGCGTCGTGCGGCAGCGACTCGCTCGGCAGGATCCGCTCGAGCGCGGTCACGCAGCGCGGGCAGAACTGCGTGCCGGCTGCGTGCCGGAGCTCCTTGAGCGCCTCGTCGAGGGGCCGCGCAGCACGGTAGATCCGGGTCGTCAGCATCGAGTCGAGCGCGTCGGCGACGTGGATGATCCGGGCGCCGAGCGGGATCTCCTCGCCACGCAGACGGTCGGGGTAGCCGGTACCGTCGAACCGCTCATGGTGATGGCGGATCGCGGGCACAGCGTCGTTCAGGAATCCGAGCCGATCGATGATCCGGGCTCCCTCGTCGGCGTGGCGCTGCATCAGCGACCACTCCTCGTCGGTCAGGCTGGCGGGCTTCAGCAGGATCGAGTCGGGGATCGCGAGCTTCCCGATGTCGTGGAAGAGCGCCGCGTGGCCAAGTAGGTCGAGCTCGGCCTGCGACAGGTTCAGCTCGCGGCCGATCGCGAGTGCGAGCTGCTGCACCCGCCGCGAGTGGCCGGCCGTGTACGCATCGCGGGCGTCCACCGTCGCCGAAAGGCTCTCCATCGCAGCCGTCGAGCGCTCTTTCAGCAACCGGTTCGCCTGCTCGAGCGAGACGTTCTGGGTGTGGATCGTCTCGGCCGCCTGGCGCAGCTTCTGCGCGCTCTTGCGCGTGTGCGAGAGGTACGCCTCCTGCGTCTTGCGCATCAGCAGGAGCGGGACGGCAAAGACGGCGAGCGCGTACAGCCCGGCGGCGTGGTAGGCGATCGCGATCACGCTGCCGACGAAGCCGTAGACGAGGTAGTGCGGGGCGAGCCAGAGGAAGCGCTCGTGCCAGACGCGCCACCAGCGCTCGTGCCCCTCGACGGCGAGCGCGAGTGAGAGCAGCCCCGTGTTCACGGCGAAGTAGGCGGCGCCGGCGGCGAGGCCCGCTGCGGCGGTCACGAGCTCGCCCAGGCTTCCGTCGAAGCCGGCTGCGAAGGCGCTGGCCGCGGCGAGCGAGGCGAGCGTGAGCGTGCCGATGTTGAAGATGACGGTGTGGATCGGCGTGCGGCGCGCGCTCCACTCCACGATGGCGGTGGTGACGGCGAGCGCGAGCGCCGCTCGCGGGCCGAAGAGCGCTGCGCCTGCGAGCGCACCGACCGCGCTGACCGAGATCGACCCGTCGTCCACCTCGAGCGCGAGCGCCTGTCCGATCCCGACGAGCGCGATGATCGCGAAGAGCCCGAGCACGTCCGTCGAGGAGCCGAAGACGAGCCCGAGCGCACCCGCGATCACGCCCAGGATGATCACGGCGACGACCAGACCGCCCAGACGGGCGGAGAGCTGCAGGAACCGTGGTCCGTGGACCGTGTGCTGGGTGTGCCTGCGCTCCGAGAGCGGGGTCGCCTCGGGCACGCGCGCCAGTGGCGCGCGATGGTCGCCTTCCTCGGGCACCGCCACGAGTGGGACCGTGCGCTCCTCCGGGACGAGCAGCGGCTCCGAGCTCGCTCCGAGCACACGGTTGCGGCCCTGGAGCTTGGCCCGGTAGACCGCGAGGTCGGCCTGGTGGATCAGTGCATTCGCGTCCTCGGCGTCCTTCGGGTAGCCGGAGACACCGATCGAGACGGTCGCCCGGATCGGCTCGCTGGACGTCTCCACCTCGAAGAGGCGTTCCGCGACCGCGCAGCGGATCCGCTCCGCGATCTCGAGCGCCTGCTCGGGCGGCGTCTCGGGCAGCAGGATGCTGAACTCCTCGCCGCCGAAGCGCGCCGGCACGTCGTAGTGGCGGAGCTCACCTCGGAACACTTCGGCGATTCCCTTGAGGACCGCGTCGCCCGCCAGGTGGCCGTAGCTGTTGTTGATCTCCCGCAGCAGGTCGAGGTCGGCCATGATCAGCGACATCGGCCGCTGGAAGCGTTGCGAGCGGCCCAGCTCCTCCGTCAGTGCGGCCGCGAAGTGGCGGGCGTTGAAGAGCCCGGTCTTCGGGTCGACACGGGCCTCGGCCTGAAGCTGGGGGACCGACAACGCGCGGTGGATCAGCAGCAGAGGCGTGATCGCGAACGGCACCAGCCAGGGATTGCCGGTCCAGAACGCGGCGAGGACGACGCCCAGGGAGGCGAACACGAGCTCGGTCGAGAGCGTCTGGTACGAGAAGATCTGGCGCATCGGGTGACCGTGCACCCAGTGGATCATGGGCGCGATCAGCGCCGAGTTGAGCGTCACGAAGACGATCGAGGCCGCGACACCGGCCGCCGCGAAGCGAATGTCCTCGTTCGGGAGCAGGCCGTGCGCGTTCAGGACGGCATGCGCAACGGCCCAGGCACCCATCGTCGCGAGGGTGTGGTCGAAGATGTTGAACGTCTGTACGTACCACGTCGTCCTGCTCCTCAGCCATTCGGGCACGTGCTGGACGAGCGCCACGAGGACGAGCAGCTCGAGCGGCAGCAGCAGCACTGCGGCGATCAGGAAGACACCCGTGGTGTGGTACGACTTGTTGCCGGGGGTGCGCACCACGAAGAACTGGGCCAGCGCAACCGCGATGCCGAGGATGATGAACGTCGGCCAGCCGGGCGTGTGCCGGTTCAGCTGGGTCAGGTAGGGCGCGACGAGGCCGAGCGTCGTGGCCGCCACGGCGAGGAAGTAGGCTATGACGCGCGGCGAGAGCTTCTGCAGCGGCGCGAACGACGTCTCCTCGGGCTCGAGCACGTCGTCGAACGGGATCGCGCTCATCGGGATGCTCCGCTGCAGACCGTCATTGCCGCTCGTCTCCTTCGATGCCGCAAGAATCGAAAGCGTGGCCGGGGGGCCCGCGTCGCACGGTACGGGCCGCAAGGCGCTGGATCATCCCCCGTTTGCGGTACCCCGTCGAGCGTCCCCCGTTCGGGTGAGCGAGGGGGCCGGCACTTCGCCGGCCCCCTCCTCGAGCCCTTTACGGGATCAACGTGCCGGTTACCGCGGAGGTCGTCTCCTCGGCGGACTCGGCCGCCTCGGAGGTTGCATCCGCAGCCTGCTCGGCAGCCTCGGCCGCCGGAGCAGCCTCGTCAGCCGCGGGCAGCGTCTCGCCCGGAGCGAGCAGGTCCGGATCGAAGGCCGCCTCGGCCGCCTCCTCCGGCGTCAGCTCGTACGGGTCACCGCCGGTCGGCTCCTCCCCGTCGGCGTTGTCCTCCGCCGAGGAGTTGCTCCAGGAGACGTTGCTCCAAGAGACGTTGCTCCAGGAGACGTTGCTCCAAGAGACAGCGTCCCAGGAGACCTCGCTCCAAGAGACGTTGCTCCAGGACACGTTGCTCCAGGACACGTTGCTCCACGAGACGTTGCTCCAGGAGACGGCGTCGAACGCCATGCCGCTCCCGTCCAGTGCGGGCGCGAGGAAGTGGTTCAGCGCCGCGTTCGGATTGGAGGCTCGTCTCGCGAAGCCGGCCTTGACGCCGTTGACCTGACCCACACCGCAGGCGTTCGGAGCTGCCTGAGGCACATCGCGCGTGCTGGCCATCAGGGCGCCCTTCACCTGATCCGGTGTGAAGTGCGGATTTCGGGCCAGCAGCTGAGCCACGAGGCCCGACACCACCGGAGCAGCGAAGGACGTGCCCGAGAGCTCGATGTAGCCGGGAGCCTTCCGGTTCTCCTTCTTCGCCTCCGCCAGCGTGGAGCCGTCCGGAATCGGGCCGATCATGTACCGGCCCGCTGCGCAGACCTCAGGCTTCCAGAACCCGTCCGGGGTGCGGCCATAGGCCGACCACGGGGCGTTCTTGTCGTCCCGCAGCCGGTGCGAGCCGCCGATGTCGACCGCTCCCACCGTGATCACGAACGGGTTGTTGCCGGGGGAGTGCGGAACGCCGCTCGGCCCGTCAGCCCGGCCGTAGTTCCCGGCAGCCGCGACCACGACGACGCCGTTGAACCACAGCTTGTTGATCGCGAGGTTGAGCGGGTCCTCGTAGAAACGGCTGACGTTTCCGGAGTGCAGCGAGAAGTTCGCCACCCGGATGTCGTACTTTGCCTTGTTCGCGAGGATCCACTCGGCCGCCTTGATCACGTCGCTCGTGTACCCGGAGCCGCTGTCGTCCATCACGTCCAGCGAGACGAGCTTCGCGTTCGGCGCAGCACCGGCGTAACCAGGTGCCGAGCCCGCCGCGATCCCCGCCACGAACGTGCCGTGCCCGCGTCCGTCACCGGACCCATTCGGGTTGCCGGTAGTGACGAAGTTGACCTGCTCGAGCACGCGATTCGAGAAATCGAGCCTGCTTGCGTCGATACCGGAGTCGACGATCGCGATCGTCGGCGCCTGCGGAGCGTTCTCCCACAGCTTGTTGAGCCCGGCCTCGTGGGGCCAGAGCTGCTTCGACGAGTGCAGGGGTCGGTCATCGTCGTCGTCCTCGTCGAACGGCCGTGTCGGCTCGTCGACCGTGACCGTGAGACCCGGAATCTTCGCGAGCTTCTCGATCTGCTTCGCGGACATCTCCATCGCCACCGCGTCGATCAGACCGAGCTTGTGCTCCAGCTCGCCGAGCTTCTTCGAAGCCTTCGTGGCCGAGTCGAGACCACCCTGGGCCTGGATGATGACGCGGACCTTCTCGTTGGGATGCGTCTCCGCCTTCTCCAGCAGGCCCTTGTCGACGCGCGTGCCCTCAGCCGTCTGGCTGAAGCCCTCGCCGAGCTTGGCCTTGGGAGCCATCGCCTGGAGGTACGCGTTGAGCTCGAGCCGGTCGATCCTGCGATCGGGGCTGTACCGCGTGCTCTTGCCGTCGCCCGCGGTCGCCGCAAGCGGCATCGCCAGCGCGAGCAGCATGAGTACGGCGATGCCGCGGCCGCCCTTGCCCCACAGAGCATTCGACCGAAGCTCGCCGCCGCGGTTGCCGGAGCCCCAAAGGGCGCTCTGACGCACGTCTCCGCGGTTGCCGCTTGAATTTCTCGCCATCTTTCTCCTTGTTCGCGCCGAGGCGCGAGCCGCATTACAAGCATTCCGGAGTCCGGACGCCACAACTGGACTCCTGGTTCGAGGAACCGCGCAGACGGTATGCCCGCCCCGGGTGAGGCTCCTCCCCCTTTCGGGTGAAGGGTCGCCGAAGTTCACTCGGACGAGGGATCGGCCGGTTCGCGGTAGCGATCATCTAGTCTCGACGCGCATGAGCGCCCGGCTTGCCGTCGAGTCCATGGCCGCCCGCGCGGCCGCTCGCCTGTCCCGGCTCGCCGGCATCGGCGGCGGCACGACGATCCCCGGGAAGCTGCTCTGGAAGCTCGATCCGGGCGCGATCGACGCGCTCGCCGCCCGGCTGCCCCAGGGCGCGGCGGTCGTCTCGGCGACGAACGGGAAGACGACGACGACGGCGATGGTGGCCGAGATCCTCGACGGCCGACGGCTGGCCTGGAACAGCTCGGGCGCAAACCTCGTCTCGGGGATCGCGTCCACGCTGCTCGCCGCGCGGGACGCCGAGCTCGGGCTGCTCGAGGTGGACGAGGGCGCGTTGCCGGAGGTGCTGCGCCGTGTGCGCCCGCGCGCGATCCTGCTCGCCAACCTCTTTCGCGACCAGCTCGATCGCTACGGCGAGCTCGAGCACATTGCCGAGCGCTGGCGGGCGTGCGTCGCCGAGCTGCCGCGCGAGACGACGCTTGTCGTGAACGGCGACGACCCGCAGGTCGGCGACCTCGGGCGCGGTCGGGCCGCGACGGTTCCCTTCGGGCTCGACGACCCCCGCCATTCGCGGCCCGTACTCCAGCACGCCGCCGACTCGCGCTACTGCATCGTCTGCGGGCAACCGTACGAGTTCCTCGCCGCCTACGTCGGGCATCTCGGCGACTACCGCTGCAACTCCTGCGGCCACTCGCGCCCGGCGCTTCAGGTCGCCGCGCGGCAGATCGAGCTACGTGGGCTCGACGGCACCTCCTTCGAGCTCGCAACGCCGCAGGGAACGACGTCCGTGCGCCTGCCACTGCCGGGCCTCTACAACGTCTACAACGCCGTCGGTGCCGCGGCGCTCGCTCAGGCACTCGGCGCCTCACTCGACGAGATTCGCACCGGCCTCGAGCGCTTCGGCGCCGCCTTCGGTCGTTTCGAGCGGATTCCGGTGGGCGACAGGTCGATCCTCGTCTTGCTGATCAAGAACCCGGCGGGCGCGAACGAGGTGGTCCGCACGCTCGAGGACTCGGGTGCGCCGGCGCTGCTGCTGATCGCACTGAACGACGCGATCGCCGACGGCAAGGACGTCTCCTGGATCTGGGACGTCGACTTCGAGCCCCTCCTCGCGGGCGCCGAGTGCGTCGTCGCCACGGGCGACCGAGCCGCGGAGCTGGCCCTACGGTGCACCTACGGCGGCCTCGGCGAGGATGCGGTCGAAGTCGAGCCCGACCTCGAGCAGGCGCTCGACCGAGGGCTCGCGCTGACGCCCGCCGGAGGCGAGCTCGTCGTCCTCCCCACCTACACGGCGATGCTCGCGTTGCGTCGAATCGTCACCGAGCGGGGCCTCGTGCGACCGTACTGGGAGCGCACATGAGGATTCGCGTCGGCCATCTCTATCCCGACTATCTGAACATCTATGCCGATCGCGGCAACATCGCCGTGCTGACACGCAGAGCGGCGCTCCGCGGGCACGAGCTCGAGGTCGAATCGATCTCGGTGGGAGATGCTCTGCGGCCGGGCGAGCATGATCTCCTCTACGTCGGCGGCGGCCAGGATCGCGAGCAGGCGCTGATCGCTCCCGACCTCGCCGCGAAGGGGGCCGTGATCCTGGAGGCCGCTGCCGGAGGCTCCGCCGTGCTCGCCGTGTGCGGTGGCTACCAGCTGCTGGGTCGCGGCTACCACGACCGCCACGGCGGCGATCTCCCGGGCGTCGGCCTGTTCGCGCACGAGACCGTCGCCGGCGAGCGGCGCATGATCGGCGACGTGCTGCTCGAGTGCGAGCTCGTGCCGGGCGAACGGCAGACTCTGGCCGGGTTCGAGAACCACGCCGGCCGGACGAGGCTCGATCCGGGCGCCGAGCCGCTCGGGCGGGTCGTGGCCGGCTTCGGCAACGACGGCGAGTCGGGTTACGAAGGCTGCCGCGTCGGTCGAGCCGTCGGCACCTACCTCCACGGCCCTTTGCTCCCGCGCAACCCGTGGCTCGCAGACTGGCTGCTGGCGCAGGCTCTCGCCCACGCGACCGGCGGAGACCCACCCGAGCTCGAGCCGCTGCCCGATCGGCTCGAGGCGGAGGCGCACGCGGTGTCAGCGCAGCGGGCCAGAGACCGCGGCGGTCGCTTCTAGGCGCACAGCGATAGGGGTCAGGTGAGAGGACACTTGCCCAGGCAACGCCTTCACCGATTCTGAGAGGTTTTCGCTACGCCGCTCGATCTCCCGAAGCGCTTTGAGATCCAGCCGGCAGGGCTGCTACTCGCGCACGATGGGAGGCACCCGCTCTTCCCACTTCGGAGCTCTATCGTTTATTCGGATGAGCACGCAGGTGCGGGCAGGTGTCCCAAAACGACGTGCCGACTTCGCCCTGCTGGCGAGCCTGCTCGTGCTCTACACGGGCCGAGCCCTCCTCTTGCGATTCGCAGAACAACCGCCTGAATTCGCGACGTCGGTCTTCGGCGATCTCGGGATTCCTATGTTCGGGGCACTTGTTCTTTCGATCGCTCTGGCTACGTTCGCTGTCCGCTGGAGCCCGCCATTCGCCGGCGCTGTGCGCGCACTGGTTGCAGCTATCGCGTTCATGGCACTTGCGGTTTATCCGACTGAAGGCTTCCACGGGAATGCGTGGTATGCGCTCCCAGGCACAGTTTTCGCCTACGTCTCGCTCGTGAGGAACGTTCGTGCGCGCCGCACTCGCACTCGCGGCGAGGTCAGACCAATCAACCCGGTGGCGGCCGGAGCCACGTCGATCGCCGCGGGACTGATCCTCGCGGCCGTCGCGTCCGTGATTTTCGTCGTGGTGATGATCTTCTGGTCGCTCGGCCAGTCGAATTAATGACTCGTCCGAGCGGCGGGAGACTCGGCGTCGGGTGACATTCCCGGACGCTGGCCCAGGCAGGCGTCTCGCGCGGTCGCGCGATGGTTAGGTAGGCAGCTGGCCTGGCTTCGCCCAGCGCAACCCGGCGCCGCCGCTCACGTCCCAGCCGTCGAACGTGCCGCCGTGCCGTTCGGCAAGGTCTTCCATCTCTTCACGTAGGCGGGTCATCCGGGCGCTCGTTAGGCTGGGTCGCCTGGTTTTTCCCGCAACCCGAAGGAGGACGGCCGAGTGAACGGTTACGCGGTGGCCCAGATCGACGGGATCGACGAGATCAGTGACGGCCGCAGTCCTTACCGGCCTGTCCGGTTCCACTTCGGCATCACGTCCTTCGGCGTCAATGCCTTTACAGCTCATCAGGTGGGCGATCGGCTCATCAACGAGCACGACGAGTCACAGGAGCATGACCTGCAGGAGGAGCTTTACCTCGTCCAGCGCGGGCGCGCGACGTTCGAGCTCGACGGCGAGCGGGTGGACGCACCCGCGGGCACACTCGTCTTCGCTCGCCCCGCCGTGAAGCGGACAGCGTTCGCTGAGGAGCCGGGGACGACGATCGTCGCGATCGGCGGAACTCCGGAGAAGGCGTACCAGCCCCAGGGCGGCGAGATCTGGATGCCGCTCCACCACCTCTACGAGTCAGGCCAATACGCCGAGGCCGCCGATCAGGGACGCGAGTTGATCGAAGCTCACCCTGAGTACGCAGGGCCGCTCTACAACCTCGCGTGCTGCGAGAGCCTCGCCGGCCGGACAGACGACGCGATCAGGCATCTCCGGCTCGCGATCGACCGCAACGAATCGTTCCGTTCGCTTGCTGCCGAGGACAGCGACCTCGACCCGATCCGCGACGAGACCGCTTTCAAGGAGTTGGTTCAGGGCAAGGCAGGCGAGCCGACTACGGGGTAACAGACTCGCCTCGGTCGCTTCGGGTGACATTCCCGAACGCTGGCCCAGGTCTCAGTCCTAGCGCGTGAGCAGTTTCCAGTGTCCCTCGGAGACGACGTCGACGGTGCCGTCGACCACTTTGATGGCGGTCTCGTCGTCGATCGCGTACGCCGGACCCGACAAGCCGCCCGCCCAGCGTTCCGCGTTGGCCATCGTGTTCGACGGCAGGTCCTCGTTGTCCACGTGCGGGAAGATCGAGAAGTCGACGATTCCAAGCGTTTCGTCGCCGCCGGTGGGCGGCTTCCAGCCGACGAAGTCGTCCCCGATCCTGGGGGTCATCACCATGCTCCCGGCGCTCAGTCCCACCCAGACCGTCTCGTCCAGCGACGGCAGCAGGTCTGCCAGCGCGGACTGGCGCATCCAGTGGCACAGGTACAAGGCATCGCCGCCTGAGGCCAGCAGGACGTCGGTCTCCTGAACCAGGGGAACCCAGCGTTCTTCGTCGATGCTGGGTAGCGCGGTCAGCTCCAGCACTCCCAAGGACTTCCAGCCCAGCTCGCACATCGGGCAGCTGGGTTCCTGTCCGCTGATGAACTGCCATGCCTTCTCGCCGGGACCGACCCAGGGGTGCCCGTACATCGCGGTGGGGATGCAGAGGGCGCTGGCCTCGCTGATCGGTTTGCCCAAGAGGTCGACCAGTGCGCTCTGGATGCTCGGGTTCTTGATACCAGCGGACGTGAGAAGAAGCTTCATGCGGCCTCCTGGGGGTCGTTGCTGCAGGGCGAGAACTTCTGGGCGCTTACGGATCCGTATGGCGGTAGAGACTGGCAGGCCAGCGAAAACTCATCTGTTCCGGCCAGATCCAGCGTCACTACTTCACGGGACATTCCCGAACGCTGGCGCAGGTGACGTTCCTCAGTTCGGAGCGGGCGGTGGGCTGGCTTGCTCGAGGAGCGCTCGTACGCTCTTCTCGTCGAAGGCAAGCTCAGCGCCGCGGGCACTCGCCCAGGCCCAACGGTGTCCAACGAAGATCACCCGTACCGCAGCGCCACTGCCCCCGAGCCGAACTCCATCCGAAGCACCCGTCCAATGTGACGTTGATGGAGTACCGAAGGGGTCGCATTTCGCGAGAGTAACGCCGATGAAGTACACCGGCGATGTGTCGCTTAAGAAGCGCGAGGGGGTCGGGCCCCCGGTCAGGCGTGAGCACGCTCTACGATCGGTCGCGTGGACGACTTCGTCTCACGCGACTTCGACGTTCCTTGGCGGCTCGAGACGCCGCAGTTCGTGCTCGAGCCGCTCGGCCCCGAGCACAACGACCAGGACTACGACGCGTGGACATCGTCGAGGGAGCACATCCACGCGACGCCCGGGTGGGAGGACAGCAGCTGGCCGCGGGAGATGACGCCGGACGAGAACCGGGCAGACCTGCAGCGCCATGCCGACGACTTCCGCAACCGGACGGGGTTCACGTACACGGTGCTCGATCCGGCGAGCCGCGACGTGATCGGGTGCGTCTACATCTACCCGCTGCCCGACAGCGACTACGACGCCCGTGCGCGCTCCTGGGTACGGGCGAGCCACGCGCAGCTGGACACCCCGCTCTGGCACGTCGTTAGTGAGTGGCTCGCGTCCGACTGGCCGTTCGGCAGCATCGAGTACGCGCCGCGCGCCTAGGCGCCCCCGAGCGGCCGTGCAGCTCGATTCGGGTCGGGGGACATTCCCGAACACTGGCCCAGCCGAGCGCTGACCCGCTACGAGCTGGCATGAATCAATGCACGCCGCCGGTCGGGTGTACCGGGCTGGTGTTACGGAGTGGCTACAGCGCATTTCAGTCTCGTGCGCGATCGGCGTAACATGGTTGCAGCCACCGATCGTGAGGTTTCGCCGTGGAGCCGCTGCCACGACCGAGCGAACTCTGCTGATGCTGGAGTCGGGCGCTCTCGTCGCGGAACTTGGAGAACTTCACCGAGTCAACCGGGCAACACGGCGGAGCCCTACGATCCACACAGAGAGGAGCTACTCATGAGCGGTTCGGATCGCTCGGACACTCCCACTGTCGTTCTCGTCCACGGCGGTTTCGCGGACGGCTCCGGCTGGAGAGGTGTCTACGACCACCTCAAGAAGGATGGGCACAGCGTCGTGATCGTCCAGAATCCGACGATCTCGCTCGAAGGCGACGTTATCGCGACGAACCTCGCCATCGAAGCGGAGAGCGAACCGGTCATTCTCGTCGGCCACTCCTACGGCGGGGCAGTGATCACCGAGGCGGGTACTCATCCCAACGTTGCGGCGCTCGTCTACATCGCGGCCTTCGCGCCGGACGAGGGCGAGTCGGTCAACACCCTCATCGCAAATCCACCGCCCGGAGCGCCCGTGCCGCCGATTCTGCCGCCACGGAACGGGTTCCTGTATCTCGACCGGGAGAAGTTCCACGCTTCATTTGCGGGCGACGTGAGCGCCGAAGATGCCGCGTTCATGGCCGACTCACAAGTCCCGTGGGGCGTTGACGCCCTGGGTGGCACGATCAGTGAGCCCGCATGGCGGAGCAAGCCAAGCTGGTACCTGGTTGCGACCGAAGACCGGATGATCCCTCCACCGGCCCAGCGACAGATGTCTGCGCGGGCGGGCTCGACCGTGGTCGAGGTCGCGGGCAGCCATGCGATCTACGTCTCGCAGCCGGCAGCCGTGGCCGAGCTCATCCAGACGGCGGTCAACGCGACGATCCCCATCGCGGTCGGCTCCTAGCGCTTCGAGGTGGAGAAGCACAGTGCGGCGTAGCTCGCAGCACTCTCACGGGTCGGGGGATAAGCGGTTCCCCCGGCCCGAGTGCCTCGCTTGTACGGCGGGCTAGGAGGCTTCGGCGTGCGGACTCGCTCGAAGCGTCGAGAGCGGCACCGCGGCTCCGACGGGACGATTGGTCCGAGCTTCAGGGGGACATTCCCGGACGCTGGCCAGAGAGGGCCGAGAGTTGCCTAGGGTCTGTAGGCTCGCGGGAGGTCAGTGCATTCGCGACTGAGGCTCACGCGGCAGCAGATTCTGGCGTTCCGACGGCGGGTCGGTGCGCTCGACGAGCGACTGCCGGAGGGCTCGGAGTCGCTGCGGCGGGCGGCGTGGGCCGGCCTACAGGACAGCATGCCGAGAGCCGCGCTGCTCTCGCTGCACGCGCGGGTCGACGGGGTCGAGTCGTCGACGTGGGAGGATCCCTCGCTCGCCCAGCTCTGGGGCCCCCGTTACAGCACATACGTCGTCCCCAAGCCCGACTTCGCGCTGTTTTCCTTGGGGAGGCATCCCGACAACGCCAAGAGCCGCCTGCGGGCCGAGCGCATCGCCGAGCAGCTGCGCGCCCATCTTGACGGCGCGCGCATGTCGGACGGGGAGGTCGGGCGCGCGCTCGGCGTGAACCCGAACTCGTTCAGGTACGCCGCAACGACGGGCACGGTCGCCATCCGCTGGGAAGGCGCACGAGCGCCGACCGTCTGGACGGTGGCCGCTGCCGAGGTCGACCCGGCCGACGCGTGCCGCGGGCTCGCTCGACGTTACGTCCACATCTTCGGGCCGACCACGGCTGACGGGTTCGCCCGGTGGGCAGGGATCTCGCGACGCGCGGCCGCCACCGCGTTCGCCTCGCTCGAAGGATCGCTTCTGGCGGTCCGAACGCCACTCGGAGACGAGTGGCTGCTCGCAGACGACGAGCCGGCCATTCGCGCCGCCGAGACGGCTCCCGCGCCCGCGCGCCTGCTGCCGAGCGGCGATGCCTACTACCTGCTTGACGGAGGAGAGCGGGAGCTGCTCGTCCCGCGCGCGGATCAGCGGCAGCGGCTCTGGACGCCCCGCGTGTGGCCAGGAGCGCTCCTCGTCGACGGCGAGATCCGCGGAACCTGGAGACGGGCGCACCGCACCGTGCGGATCGAGGCCTGGACGCGCCTCTCGCGTGGGACGCGCGAGGCAATCGAGGCCGAGGCCAGCGTGCTACCGCTTCCAGGCATCGATCGGGGTATCGAGGTGGTTTGGAACACATGAGCCGCGCTTCCCCTGGGGTCGCGACCAGCCCCTGACTGGCTCGGTCAACTCAGGGTCGTCAGCGGCGCCAACATCGCCCAACGGACGTTCCGCCAGAGGTCATGGTGCGAGGACCTCCAGTGGTGTCCAGCCCGGAAAGACGGCCCGCAGGCCTGCTTCGACACAGGCGCGGTCGTCGTCGCCGCTCGCGCCACTCGCCCCCGCTGCGCCCAGGACGCCCTCGCCGCTCCGGATCAACACTGAGCCCGGGCCTGGAATGAGCGGCAGCCGCACGAGCCTGCTGACCGCATCGAAGAATCCCTCGTGGGACTCTCGGCTCGCCGCGAGCTGCTCGCCGTCGCGGTGCCACAACGCTGTGCCGGCTGCCTTCGCTTCGGCGATCCGCGCGGAGAGCGGGAACGCGCCGTCCATGCGGCCGAGTGCGACGAGGACTCCGCCCTCGTCGACGACGGCGACGGCGATCTTCCAGCCGCTGGCGCTTGCGTGGTCATGCGCGGCTGCGACGAGGACGTGGGCCTGTGCGAGGCTCAGCGGCATTGTCGCCAAGTATCGGCGGTGGTTCTTGGGATGACAAACGGGCGACACGCGCCGCCCAGCATCCAGGCCGGTGTGGCCGGAGAGCGCGGGCCGTTCGCGAGCGACTTGTTCCGCCGATTCAAGGGACGTCACGAGGATGGACCACGCGGTGAGTCTCGCCCGCCCGGCCCAGGTAGCTGCTCCGTCGCCTGACCGTCATGCCAGCGGCACTCGGATGACATTCCTGAACTCTGCCCTACAGGACCAGCGCATCCAGACTCCACATGATGGAGGACGACGAGTGGGCGGAAGAAGACCTTCCAGCCGCGCGCGAGCTTGTCCAGGCGAGCGACGGCGCGGAGTTGTTTCTGTACCCCGGCGATCGACATCTGTTCGCTGACAACAGCCTGCCGGACTACGACGAGAGCGCCGCGACACTGCTCAAGCAACGCGTCCTCGCATTCTTGAAGGACGTCGAGGAGACGACACCGCCCCCGTCCTACGCGTAGAGCGATTCCCGGTACTCCTCGGCGAGTCGCCGTGCGATCGTAACGCTGCTCCGGTGGAGTTCAGTACGGTGTTCGGATGGTCGACACGACGACGACCGCGGTCACGATCGTCCCCGCCAACGAGGCGAGCTGGGACGATCTCCAGGCCGTGCTCGGCACGCGTGGCGATCCGTCCAGATGCCAGTGCCAGCGATACAAGATGCAGCCCAGGGAGTCCTGGGCCTCGGTTGGCGCCGAGGAGCTGGCTTTCCGGCTCCGCACACAGGCCGACTGTGGTCGCCCGGAGGCGCGCACGACGAGCGGCCTCGTCGCCTACCTCGACGGCGAGCCCGTCGGCTGGTGCGCCGTGGAGCCACGCACCGCCTACCCGCGCCTGCTGCTCAGGACCCTCGTCCCGTGGGCCGGTCGAGCGGAGGACAAGACCGACGACGGCGTCTGGGCTGTGACCTGCTTCGTCACCCGCACCGGCTTCCGCCGCCGAGGGATCAGCCGTGCGCTGGCGCGCGCCGCCGTCGACTTCGCGCGGCAACGCGGCGCCCGCGCCGTCGAGGGCTACCCGATGATCACGCAGCCCGGGCAGGAGATCATGTTGGGCGAGCTCCATGTCGGCAGCCGCAGCATCTTCGAAGACGCCGGGTTCGACGAGGTCACTCATCCGACCCTCCGCCGGGTCGTCATGCGCATCGACTTCTAGGTGGGCGAGCCGGCATCCATCGCGCGCGCGTCACTCCTCCCGACCACGACGGACGCTCCCGTGATCTACCAGCACCCGCTGGCGTATCTCCTCGGGCTGGAAGGCATCGCTCTGCTCCGGGCGTTCACGGGTGTGTACGACCGGGACTTCACTCTCGCTCGCTTCCGCGACATTCAGACGCTCCTCGAGACGGCGCCTGAGTTGGGCGAGGGCGTCGAGGCCCGTCCGATCACCTCGCGCGAAGGCTACGACCGGTGGGCGCCGTTCTACGACGAGCCGGGAAATCAACTCCTCGAGATCGAACAGCCGATCGTGCGCGAGATCCTCGACACGCTCCCCGTCGGGGTCGCTCTCGACGCGGCGTGCGGAACAGGCCGCCACACCGCGTACCTGGTGTCGCTCGGCCACGAGGTGATCGGCGTGGACACCTCGCCCGAGATGCTCGCGCTCGCTCGCGCGAAGGTGCCGAGCGGGACGTTCTACGAGACCGACCTGCATGACGTGCCGCTCGCCGACGACTCCGTTGATCTCGTCGTCTGCGCCGTCGCACTGAGCCACGTGGCCGATCTCGGGCCGGCGCTGGCGGAGTTCGTGCGCCTGCTCCGACCGAACGGGCACCTGGTGATCTCCGATTCACGCGGCCTGATCGGAGACATCGGGCTGCCTCTGGTGAGGGTCGGGCCGGGCGGCGAGCTCGGCTACATGCCGATCTGGAGCCGCCTCGCGAGCGACTACCTCGCAGCCGCCCTCCCGCTCGGCCTCCAGGTTCGCCGGTGCGAGGAGCCGCGGCGACCGTCCCCGCTCCTCGATGAAAGTGGGACGACTCTCTCCGACGGGGAGCGGTTGCCAGACCAGGCCCCGGGCGATCCGCCGAACATCTGGTCATTGCACGCACGTGCCATCGCCGCCACGAACGCCGCCTGGCGCGATCAACCGGCGGCGATCATCTGGCACTTCCAGCTCGCCGCGACCGATGCCCCCTCCTGACGGTCTCCGCGGACTGTCGCAAGCCCCAATCGAAATGAGGTCGGACGCTCGTCCTACGGGAGCGGAAGCCTCCCTCCGCCGTCGACGCAGTCGGCGAGGTAGAGCGCCGTCCCGAGGTCGCCCGTCCAGAGCGTGTGGCGGCCGCGCCCGTAGTCCGACCGGCTGCGCTCCACCTGACCGGCTGCGTGCATCGCGAACGTGCGCGCCCGCGCCAGCCAGTGCTCGTCTCCGGTGCGCTCGAGCAGCGCCAGGAACGCGTATCCGTTCCCCGCTGTTCCGTGGCAGAGGCCGGCGCCCTTTCGCAGCGGCCCGGCGCGCCACGTCAGCTCGCCGCCCGCGAGCGCAAGCTCCTCGTCGAGAAGCGTGGGCGAGCGTCGCGACGATGCCCGGCGCACCGTGCACCACTGCGTGCGGATCTGACCGTCGCGGTTTTCGTCGAGGCGCTTCTCCGCCGCCGACGGCCAGTTGACGAGCCCGTCCTCCTCGACGGCGAAGCGCTCGAGCGTCTCCGAGACATCCGCGACATCGCCGAGCGCAAGCACGCACCCTGCGAACCCGTGTGCCGGACCGAGATAGCGCGTGCTCCGCCCGGCCAGTTGCTGCGTCCAGAGGCCCTCCGCGTCACGTGCGGCCGCGCAGCCAGTCGATGCTCGCCGTCACGTCGAGCCCGAGCTCGCGACCCGCGAGAATCGTGCCGGGACTGCCCCACATCAGCTCGCAGCGTTCGTCGCGCTCGTTCGCCGCGATCAGCTCCGACAGCCGCTCGAGATTCGCCTGCGAAGGCGCGAGCCGCTGGAGCACCAGCCGGATTCCCGTCTCGCCCATCCAGAGGCTGCGCTCGGGGTGCTCGTCGGGAAAGTCCGGCGGTGAGTCGAGCGAATGCTCCAGGTACGGGACATAGTCCCGGCGCAGCTCGACGAAGCCCCGCCGCGCCAGGCGGTGGAGCGCATCGACGACCCCCGCGCCTCCGAGATACACCGTCCGAAACCGCGTAGCCGGGTCGTCGCCGTCCTCCACGTCCTCCGGATGCATCGTCCAGCCGTCGTCGAACGCGCTCTCCGCGTCGGCGACGATGGAGGCGATCGCCTGCCGCACCCTCTCAGCGCGCCACGGTTCGTCCACGAGCCCCTCGTGCGCTTCCGGCGAAAACAACATCGGGCGAGTCTAGTGACGGTCGAGGGACGGTCTCGAACTCCGGCCGACCGTGATCTCGGTCCGAGAGACCGCGGCGGCCGCCGCGAGAATCGCGCTCGCGCTGCGCTCGACGTCCTCCTCCGAGGTCTGCCAGTTCGAGACGGAGATGCGCATGGCCGCGCGACCCCGCCAGACGGTGCCCGAGAGCCAGCAGGTGCCGTCCTCCTGCACGCGCCTGACGACCTCCTGCGTGACGCCGTCGTCGTCGCCGAAGCGAACGAGCACCTGGTTCAGGACGACGTCGTTCAGAACCTCGACACCCGCGGCCGCACCCAGCAGCTCCGCAAAGCGCCGGGCGTGACCGCAGCAGCGTTCCACCAGCTCGGCGATCCCTTGACGTCCGAGCGAGCGGATCGACGCGTAGATCGGGAACCCGCGCGCACGGCGTGAGAACTCCGGAGTCCAGTCCACCTCGTCCCGGACGGCATCGGGGTCGGCCTGCTCCAGATAGCTCGCGTGCACGGACATCGCCGCGCGGTGCGCCTCGGGATGGGCACAGAAGGCAATCCCGGAGTCGTAGGGGACGTTGAGCCACTTGTGGGCGTCCGTCGCCCACGAGTCGGCCCGGCTCGCGCCGGCGACGAGGTGACGGTAGCGCGGCGACGCCGCGGCCCAGAGCCCGAAGGCACCGTCCAGGTGCAACCACGCGCCGGTCCCCTCGACGACGTCCGCGATCTCGTCCAGCGCGTCGAAGTTGCCGGTGTTGACGTCACCCGCCTGCGCGCAGACGATCGTCGGGCGGGCCGTCGTCGCCAGCGCCTCGCGCAGCGCGTCCGGGAGCATCCGCCCCTGCTCGTCCGTCTCGACCGCTTCGATCTGGTCCGAGCCGAAGCCGAGGTACCGGAGCGCACGGTCCACCGTGACATGGCGCTCCGCCCCCACGAGGATGCTGATGTGGGGCGCACCCTGCAGGCCCCCGCGTGCAAGGTCCCAGCCGGCCGCCTCGAGCACGTGGTGGCGTGCGGCGGCGAGCGCCGTGACATGGGCCATCTGGCAGCCCGTGACAAACGCGGCCGAGACACCGCTCGGCAACCCGAGCAGCTCGATGAGCCAGCCGAGGCTGACCTCCTCGACGACCGCGGCACTCGGACCGAGGACGACGAGACCCGCGTTCTGATCCCAGGTCGACGTGAGCCAGTCGGCGGCGAGTGGCGCCGGCATGGCGCCGCCGACGACGAAGCCGAAGAAGCGGCCGCTGCCCGAGGGGACGACGCCCGGCTCTGCGGCGGCGATCAACTCTGCGATCACCTGCCCGGCGTCCGTCGACTGCTCAGGGAGCGGCCCGCCGAGCGCCTCGCGTAGCTCCTCGATCGTCGCGGTCGCGGCCACGGGCCGCTCCCCGACCGAGCCGCGGTACTGGGCGGCGTAGTCGGCCGTGATCCGCAGCAGATCCTGATCGGCCATGTCCGACATGCTACGACCGCGTGCGGGTCGCCGTCACGCGCGCGGCAGCCGCGGCCGCCTCCAGGATCGCCGCCACGCTGCGGTCGACGTCGGCCTCCGTCGTGCGGAAGCTCGAGACGGAGATCCGCATCGCTGCCCTCCCCTGGAAGTCCGACCCGCCGAGCCAGCAGGTGCCGTCCTCCTGGACTCGGCGGATGACGTCGCGCGTCGTCTGGTCGTCGTCACCGAAGCGGACGAGCACCTGGTTGAGCACGACGTCGTTCAGGATCTCCACACCGTCCTCGGCACCCAAGACGCGTCGCGAAGCTCCGCGCGTGCTCGCAACAGCGGTCGACGAGATCGGTGACACCTTCTCGGCCGAGCGCGCGCAGCGCGGCCCACACGGGGAAGCCCCGGGCGCGGCGCGATGCCTCGGGCACCCAGTCCGACGGGCTACGGCCGCCCGAACGCTGGAGATAGCTCGCCGCCAATGCCATCGCCTCCGCATGCGCGTCCGGATGTCGGCAGAAGACGACCCCGCAGTCGTAGGGGACGTTCAGCCACTTGTGGGCGTCGGTGGCCCACGAGTCGGCCCGCGTCGCGCCCGCGACGAGGTGGCGGTAGCGCGGGCTCGCGGCCGCCCAGAGGCCGAAGGCGCCGTCGATGTGAAGCCAGGCGCCGGCTGCCTCGCACGCGTCCGCGATCTCAGCGAGCGGGTCGAACGCGCCGGTGCCCACGTGCCCTGCCTGCGCGCAGACGATCGCCGGCCCCTCCCCCGCCTCGAGCGCCTCGCGCAGCTCCTCCGCGCGCATCCGCCCCTGGTCGTCGGCCGGCACGACGTGAAGCCCGCCCGTACCGAAGCCGAGCAGCCGCAGTGAGCGATCGATCGTCACGTGCCGCTCGGCGCCCGCGAGCAGCCGCACGCGCGGGGCCCCATTCAGCCCCTCCTGCGCGACGTCCCAGCCGGCCGCGGCGAGCACGTGCCCGCGCGCGGCCGCAAGAGCCGCGGTGTTCGCACCCTGAGCGCCGGTGACGAAACCGCTCGAGACCCCAGAGGGCAGACCCAGCAGTTCGACGAGCCAGCCCGTGGCCACCTGCTCGACCGCGGCCGCCACCGGCGAGGAGACGACCGAGAAGCCGTTCTGGTCCCAGGTGGTTGCGAGCCAGTCGGCCGCGAGCGACGCCGGCAGGGCGCTGCCGATCACGAACCCGAAGTACCGCCCTGTCTGCGTGCCCACGACTCCCGGCTCCCCGCCGGCGATCAGCTCGGAGACGACCTGCTCGTCGTCCGAGCCCGATTCGGGCAACGGCCCACCGAGCACCTCGCAGAGCTCCTCGAAGGAGCTCTGCGCGCCCACCGGGCGCTCGTCGAGCGTGCGGTGGAACTGAACCGCGTAGTCGGCTGTGAGCTTCAGGAGCTCTTCCTCGGCCATGTCGGCCATGCTACGAGCGCGCCGCCCTCGCCGTCATGGGGTGCGGCTACCCATCTTCGGCCCGGGGCGTACCTAGGTGAACCGAGGTCGGTCGCTCACGCGGCTACGGCGTCCACAGCGCGCCCAGGTAGACAGCCGGGTCACCGGGCTGCCAGCGGGTCAGGAAGCGCTGGATCGGCGGGTGCAGCACGATCCCCTCCAGCTCGTCGGGACGGAACAGCCGGTGGCCCTGCACCGCTTCGTCCTGGGAGGCGACACCCTCGAGTGAGCCGTCGAGGTCGCCCGCGAAGATGATGTGCACGACGTGCTTCGAGATCAGGCTGCGTTCGGGCGAGATCGAGTCGACGATCGCGACCGGCCCTTCGAAGGACTGTGGCGTGGCCCCGACCTCCTCGCGCATCTCCCGCTCGAGCGCCTGGATCAGGTCCTCGCCGGAGTGCACACCGCCGCCTGGGAGCAGCCACGCCTCGCGGCCTCGCTTCTCGTGGCGGCAGAGCAGGAGCTGGTCGTGCCAGCGCAGGATGGCCGACACGCGCACACGCGGCTCCGCGCGCACTAGGCTCGCGACGATCCGAAGCCGCGGACGCCGCGTTCGCTCGCCGGCAGCTCCTCCACTTCGAGCAACTCGATCTGAGGGAGCTCGAGCACCGACGAGCTGCGCGATCCGCATGCCCGGCTCGACCGTGAAGCTCTCGCTCGCGTCGGTGTTCAGCAGCACGACGCGCAGCTCACCGCGGTAGCCCGCGTCGATCAGCCCGGGTGAGTTCACGACGGTGATGCCGTGCCGTGCCGCGAGACCCGATCGGGGCTGGACGAAGCCCGCGTGACCTTCGGGGATCGCCACCGCGAGCCCCGTTCCGACAGTCTCCCGCGCGCCCGGCTCGAGCACGGCGTGCTCGCAGGCCGAGAGGTCGAGCCCGGCATCACCCGCGTACGCGCGCTCGGGCATCGTCGCCTCCGGGCGCAGGCGGGTGATCGGCAGCTCGATCACGTGGTGTCGACTTTGCGCGCGCGGTAGGGAGCGTCCGCTACGAGGAACTCGGCGAAGCGCCGCACTTCTCGCTGCGGCAGGCGGGCGCGAACGGCGACGCCTTCCTCCCCGTCCTCGCGCTCCTCGATCGGCGCGCCGAGCGCGTAGAGCTCCGCGAGCTTGCCGCCCTCCTCGTACGGGAGCAACAGCCGCACCTCTTCGTAGCGGTCGGCGAAGCGCTCGTGGATCCGCTCGCGCAGGGCGTCGAGACCGAAGCCGGTGGCCGCCGAGACCTGCAGCGCGCCCGGGAAGCGGTTCGCGAGCCGGCGGCGACCGAGCGGGTCGACCCGGTCGATCTTGTTCAGGACCAGCTCGACCGGGACCTCGTCCGCGCCGATCTCACCGAGCACGTCGTCGACCGAGCGGATCATCTCCTCGAGGCGATCGTCGCTCACCGAGGCGTCGAGCACGTGCAACACGAGGTCGGCGACGAGTGTCTCCTCGAGTGTCGAGGCGAAGCCCTCGACGAGCTGCGTCGGCAATCGCCTGATGAAGCCGACCGTGTCGGTGACGAGGTAGTGCTTGCCGTCGTGGTCGAAGCCGCGAGTCGTCGGATCGACTGTCTCGAAGAGCCGGTCGTCAACCGACACGTCGGAGCCGGTGAGCGCGTTCAGCAACGTCGACTTGCCGACGTTCGTGTAGCCGGCGAGCGCGACGGTCGGCGTTCCGCTGCGCGTGCGCGCCTTGCGGCGCAGGCCGCGCTGCTTGCCGAGCTCACGTAGCCGCCGACGCAAGAGAGAGATCCGGCGGCCGGCGAGCCGACGGTCGGTCTCGAGCTGCGATTCGCCGGGGCCACGGGTGCCGACACCCGCGCCGAGCGCGCCCGTGCCGCCGCCGAGGCGCTCGAGGTGCTTCCACATTCCGCGCATGCGGGGCAGGTTGTACTGGAGCTGCGCGAGCTCGACCTGGAGCTTGCCCTCGGCGCTCCTGGCGTGCTGGGCGAAGATGTCGAGGATCAGCTGAGTGCGGTCGACGACGCGGGCGTCCAACGCGTTCTCGAGCGTGCGCTGCTGCGTCGGGTCGAGCTCGCCGTCCACGAGCAGTACCTCGGCGCGCTCGTCGCCGTACGCCTGCTTCAGCTCTTCGAGCTTCCCCTTGCCGACGTAGCTGCGCGGGTCCGGATGCGAGCGCTGCTGGACAAGCTGCGCCACCGGCTCGACCCCGGCGGTGCGGGCCAGCTCCCGCAGCTCCGCGCAGCTCCTCGTCGGCGTCGGCTCCCTTCGCGAGCACTGCGAGCACGAGCGCACGCTCGGGCTCGGCGCCCCGGAGGCCGGAATCGGCGGCGGCATCAGGCTGGCGCGTCACATCGGGGATTGTGCCACGCTTGCCCGCATGTCCACGATCGCCCAGGGGCTGGCCCAGCGGCTCGCGGCACGCACGCTCGAGCTCGTCGACATTCCCTCCGAGAGCCGCAACGAGGCGGCGATCGCAGCCCACGTCGTCTCGCTCGTGCCCGCCACGTTCGAACCCGAGTACCGCGGCGACGACGCCTTCGTCTTCGTGCGGCCGCGCCGTGAGGGCCGCGAGCTCGTCGTCCTCGCCGGTCACTACGACACGGTTCCTGCACAGGACAACCTGCCCGGCCGGCTCGAGGACGGTGTCGTCGCCGGCCTGGGCGCGAGCGACATGAAGGGCGGGCTCGCCGTGATGCTGGAGCTGGCCCGGGAGCTGGAGGCGCAGCACGTCGAGCCGGAGGTCGACGTCGCCCTGTTGCTCTTCGGGAAGGAGGAGCTGCCCGCCGAGTTCAGCCCGCTCCCTCATCTATTCGACAACTCGCGCGTCGTGCACGAGGCCGGTCTAGCCGTCCTGCTGGAGCCGACCGACGGGACGATTCAGGCGGGCTGCCTGGGCAATCTGAACGCCCGGATCTCCTTCAACGGGGTGAGCGGGCACTCGGCCAGGCCCTGGACGGCCGAGAACGCGATCGAGGCCGCCTTGGAGGGCCTGCGGCCGATCGCTGCGATCGAGCCGCGGCCCGTCGAGGTCGGCGGCCTCACGTTCACGGAGGTGGTGAGCATCACGCAGATCCACGGCGGCATCGCCGACAACGTGATCCCCGATCGCGTGACGGCGCATGTGAACTTCCGCTACGCGCCCGATCGCTCGCCGTCGAGCGCGGAGGCCTATCTGCGCGCGCTCCTGCCGCCCGGTTCGGTCTACGAGCCGGCCGGCGACTCGCCGCCCGCACGGGTCGTGACGGATTCGCCGCTCGTGCACCGGCTGCGGAGCGCGGGCGATCTCGCGCTCGAGCCGAAGCAGGCCTGGACGAACGTCGCCGACTTCACCATGCGCGGGATCGACGCCGTCAACTTCGGGCCGGGTGCGACGCGCTATGCGCACCGCCGCGACGAGCGCGTCGAGATCGCGGCCCTCGTGCACGCCTTCGAGTCGCTCTGGCGGTTCGTCACGGGTAGCGTCTGAGCCGTGCCAATCTCCCCCGTCCTCGAGCGGCAGACCGTCTACCCGTTCGTGCGCCTGAACGAGGCGGCGGCCCGCGTCGAGGCGCGGGGCGTCACGGTGCTCGACTTCGGCATGGGCGATCCCCGCGAGCCCACGGATCCGCTGATCCGCGAAGCGCTCGTCGCGGGGCTTCGCGACCGGATGGGATATCCCGCCGCAGTCGGGCTCCCGGAGCTGCGCGAGGCGATCGCCGCCTGGGCCGGACGCCGGTTCGGAATCGAGCTCGACCCGGAGACCGAGATCGTGCCGACCCTCGGCAGCAAGGAGGCGATCTTCAGCTTCGCCCAGATCGCGGTCGACCTGGAGCGGGGCAAGGACACCGTGGCCTATACCGAGCCCGGCTACCCCGTCTACGAGCGCGGCGCCCTCTTCGCGCACGCACGAGCCCTTCCGCTGCCGCTGCTCGAGGAGCACGGCTTCCTCCCGGACCTGGATGCGATCGACGCGGACACGTGGAGCCGACTCGCCGTCTTCTGGGTCAACTATCCGAACAACCCGACGGGCGCCGCGGCGCCGCTCGCCTTCTACGAGCGGCTCGCGGAGCTGGCGCAGGAGCACGACTTCGTGCTCGCCTCGGATGAGGCGTACACGGAGCTCTGGTTCGAGCAACCGCCCGCGTCGGCACTCCAGCTCGCCGACCGGACGAATGTGGCCGTCTTCAACACGCTCTCGAAGCGCTCGTCGATGACGGGCTACCGCAGCGGCTTCGTCGCGGGCGATCCCGACATCGTCGCGGCACTGAAGGCGTTCCGGCCCACGGTCGGCACGGCACCGCAGGAGTTCGTGCAGCGCGCCTCCGTCGTTGCCTGGGGCGACGAGACCCATGTCGAGCGCACACGGGCGCTGTACGCACGCAAGCGTGCCCTCTTCCTCGACCTCTTCTCGCGCAAGGGCATCCGGGTCGCCGGCAGCGAGGCCACGATGTACCTCTGGCTCGAGGTGCCGGCCGGCGAAACCTCGGAAGGCTTCGCCGAGCGCCTCCTCGAGCACGGCGTGCTGGTGGCACCCGGCTCCTACCTCGGCGCCGCCGGCGAGGGCTACTTCAGGCTCGCGCTCGTCCCCTCCGAGGAGGAGTGCGCCCGTGCCGTCGAGCTGCTCGAGGAGGTGCTGTGAACCCCGAGCTGGCGGAGGAGATCGTCGCCGCACTCGACCGCGGCGAACGCCGGGTCGCGTCGCTTGTCGACGGGGAGTGGATCGTCGACGTCGAGGCGAAGGAGGCGATCCTGGCGTACTTCCGCCTGCGCAAGGTCGAGCCGATGGAGGTCGGCGGGCTCCGCTTCCTCGACAAGATCCCCGTGAAGACCGACTACGCAGAGCGCGGCGTGCGGGTGGTGCCGCCGGGAGTCGCCCGCTACGGCTCGTTCCTCTCGGAGGGCGTCGTGCTGATGCCCGGCTACGTCAACATCGGCGCCTGGGTCGGCCCGCGCACGATGGTGGACACGTGGGCGACCGTGGGCTCGTGCGCGCAGATCGGCGCCGACGTGCACCTCGCGGGCGGCGTCGGGATCGGCGGCGTGCTCGAGCCTCCGAACGCGCGGCCGGTGATCGTCGAGGACGGAGCGTTCATCGGCTCGCGCTGCATCGTCACCGAAGGCGTACGGGTCGGCGCGGGCGCCGTTCTCTCGGCCAACGTCTCGCTGACGGCGAGCGTGCCGATCATCGACGTCACCGGTTCCGAGCCGGTCGAGCACCGAGGTGAGGTGCCGCCGCGCGCCGTCGTCGTTCCCGGCACGCGGCCGCGGCAGTTCCCCGCCGGGACGTATCAGCTCGACTGCGCGTTGATCATCGGCTGGCGCCGAGAGTCGCACGACGAGCGCCTGAGCCTGAACGAGGTGTTGAGAGAGTTCGAGCTCGCGGTCTAGAAGGTCGTCTCGCCCGTGCAGATCGGCTCGGCCGGCCCCGTCAGCGTGGCACGGTTCTCGGGATCGAGCGACACCTCGAGGTCGCCGCCAGGCATGTGCACGGTGACCGGGCTCTCGCACCAGCCGCTCACGACCGCGGCGCCCGCGACGGCGACCGCGCTCGAGCCCGACGCGGTCGTCTCCCCCGCTCCGCGCTCCCACACGAGCGCCGTCGCGGCGTGAAGGCCGTCCACGCGGACGAGCTGGACGTTCGTCCGTCCCGGGAAGCGCTCGTGGCTCTCGATCAGCGGCCCGAGCCGCAGGAGATCGGCGCGCTGAGAATCGCGGCGACGTACGACTGCATGCGGGTTGCCGATCGAGACCGGCGTCAGCTCGACCCGTTCCTCGGCGAGCTCGAGCGTGATCGTCTCGCCGACCTCGACCGTTGCGACGTCCATCTCGATTCGACCGTCCTCGAGCCGACGCGCCGCGTACGAGCGGCCGTCGACGCCGACCACGACCGACTCCACCCCACTCCGGCGGGTCAGCCACGTCGCCGCGATGCGCGTGCCGTTGCCCGAGAACTCGGCGAGAGAGCCGTCCGGATTCCAGATCGCGACCTCGACGGTCGTCTCGTCGGCGCGGAGCACCTCGACGACGCCGTCCGAGCCGATCCCGTAGCGCACGTCGCAGAGCAGGCGAGCCAGGTCCGCCTCGAGCGGCCGGCCGAGGTCAGCCCGCTCGAGGAGCAGGTAGGAGTTGCCGAGCGCGTGCCACTTCGAGAACCGCATCCGCCACCTCGTCGGCCGGTCGATCTCCGGCGACCCTAACGAGGTCGGGAATCCGGCGCATCCACTTGCGCTGGTACGCGGCGTAGCGGCGCGTGCGCGCCGCGATCGCCTCGAGCGCCTCCTCACGCGGGAGCGTCGCTGCCTCCTCGAGCCCGATCACCTTGCGCGCCGTCGACGAGATCGGGCCGGCGAGCGCTGCGATCGCCTCCTCCGCGGCTCCGGCGGCGAGCATCGCCTCCGTGCGCTCGGCGATGCGGCGGTCGACGAGCTCTCTGGGCACGTCGAGCCCCACGATCGCCGTCGGATGTCTCGTCTCCCCGCTCCAGAGCCGGTCGCTCTCCGGCCGCAACGACGAGCCGGACTCGGCCAGTTCGAGTGCGCGGACGACGCGCCGCCGGTCGTTCGGATGGACGGCGGCCGCAGCGGCAGGGTCGCGAGCAGCGAGCTCGGCGTGTGCGGCCCCGGAACCGCGCTCGTCGTAGAGCGCCGACCAGCGCTCCCTGGCGCCCTTCACAGGAGGCGGTGGCAGCTTCAGCTCGACGAGCGCGGCGCGCAGGTAGAGGCCGGTGCCGCCGACGACCACCGGCAGCCGACCTGCCGCAAGGATCTCGTCGATCGCCTCGTGGGCAAGCGACGCGAACTCGCCGACCGAGGCCTCGTGCTCGAGCGTCCAGATCCCGACGAGCCGCGTTGGGGTGTCGGACTGGTTCGTCAGGATCGGCAGGCCCTGGTAAACCTGCATCGAGTCGGCCGAGACGAGCTCCGCAGGGACGCGTTCGGCGATCGCCTCGGCGACCGCACTCTTGCCGGAGGCGGTCGGGCCGAAGATCGCGATGACGCTCACGCCCGGAGGCGCGTGCGGACCAGCTCGAGGTCGGCGTCCGAGACGCCGGCATCGCGGAGATACTTCTCCGCTCCGCCGCGGCGATCGAGCTCCTCCAACACCGCCTCCATCGCAGCCGGAGGCGTCGCGGCCATCCGGCGGCGCCGCCGGCGCTCACGCTCGTCGGCGGCCTCGGCGATCCACGGCTCGCTGAACGGTGCGAGGTTGCGCTCACTCACGGCATAGTCCGCGACGACGTCCGCGGCGGGCACGCCGGCAAGCCGCAGCACGAGCGCGGACACGAGCCCGGTGCGATCCTTGCCGGCCATGCAGTGGACGAGCACCCCGCCGTCCCGAGCGCCGGCAACAGCTGAGACTGCGAGGGCGAAGCCGTCGGAGAACCGCTCGAGAAACTCGAGGTAGACGGCCGCCGTCGCCGCGGCAGCGTCGGGCGCAGCCTCGGAGATCGCCTGGATCTCCTCCCACTGCGACGAGGCGGGATCGGGGAGCACGGGCACGTGGACGACGTCGACGGGCACCTCGAAGGGTGGATCTGCGGCGAGCTCGTCGTGGAAGCGCAGGTCGACGATCGTCGCGATCCCGTACTCGGCGAGCTGAGCCCAGCCCGCCTCCGACAGCCGCCGCACGCTGTCCGCGCGCACGATCGCGCCGAATGCAGTGGTCCCGCCGTCTCCGGTCGGATGCCCGCCGAGGTCGCGGATGTTCGCGCACCCGTCCCACGCCAGCTGCCGGTCGGGCACGCGCGCTACGACGGCTCGGCCGCCAGGGTCTTCCAGCCGACCGAGTCGCCCTCGTTGGCGACCGGCCGGTTCTCGTCCGGATGCGCCTCGCGGTGCTCGCGGAACCACTGCACGGCGCGCGGAATCCCCTGGTCGAGCGGCACCTGCGGAGTCCAGCCGAGCAGGTCGTGCGCCTTGCGAATGTCGGCGACGTATCGCGTCACCTCGCCGAGCAGCGACGGCGCGATCGTCATCTTCGGCTCGGTGTCGAGCTCGGCCGCGATCAGCTCGGCGGCACGGACGAGGCTGTTGCCCTCTCCGAAGGCGAGGTTGATCGTCTCGTTCGCGACCCGGC
Organism: uncultured Gaiellaceae bacterium; assembly: GCA_963735585.1. Lineage (GTDB taxonomy): Bacteria > Actinomycetota > Thermoleophilia > Gaiellales > Gaiellaceae > Gaiellasilicea. Next base: position 360,663 of record CAVTLI010000001.1, read on the forward strand.
CTTCGGCCAGCGCCTCGATCCCGCGCACGATCCCGTCGACGCAGTCGTCCACATACGTGAAGTCGAGCACCTTGTCGGCGCCGCCGTAGACGGTGATCGGCTCGTCGCGCGTCATCGAGTGGATGAAGAGCGGCAGCACGCGCGACATGCGGTGCAGGTCGTTGTCGAAGCGGCCGTAGACGTTCGAGAAGCGGAAGGCGATGTACTTGAGCCCGTAGCAGCGTGCGTAGGCGTAGATGAACGCCTCGCTCGCGATCTTGGAGGCGGAGTACGGGCTCTCGGTGTAGGCGAAGTCCGCGGTCGCCTCGCCGTAGCCCTCGAAGCGATGCACGTCGCCGTACACCTCGCGTGTGGAGGAGAAGACGAGCGGCAGCCGGGCCTGCCGGCAGTACTCGAGCACGTTGAAGGTCATGACCGCGTTCTCGAGCGCGCGGTGGGGCTGCGCGACCAGCTGGTGCACCTTCGCGTGCGCCGCGAGGTGGACGACGAGGTCGACCTCGGGATACTCGACGCCGCCGATCCCGCCCGGGTAGGCCGGGTAGTGCCCGGACAGGTCCTGCAGCAGGTAGCGGAAGTCGTCCGTCCACGTGTTCTGGCGCTTGTCGACGCCGAAGACGTCGTGGCCGTCGCCCTGGAGCCGCAGGCTCAGGTTCGTCCCGATCTGGCCCGACGAGCCCGTAACGAGAATCCTCATGCGGCCACCGCCGCGCGCTGCGTGCCGCGCAACGTCGTCGACGTGGAGCCGGAGATCTCGATCTCCACGAGCTCGCCCGGCGCCGCCGAGCCGGTGAAGACGACGGTGGTGTTGCGGCGCGTGCGCCCGCGCAGGAGCCGCTCGCCGCTCCGGCTCGCGCCCTCGACGAGCACTTCCTCGACCCGGCCCACACGCTCGGCATTCCGCTCGGCGGCGATCCGCTGCACGACCTCGACGAGCCGCTCGATCCGGTCACGCTTCACGTCGTCGGGCACCTGATCGGGCAGCTCGGCGGCCTCGGTGCCTCGCCGCGGCGAGTAGACGAAGGTGAACGCGCTGTCGTAGCGCACCTCTTCCACGACCTCGAGCGTCTCGCCGAAGTCGGCCTCGGTCTCGCCGGGGAAGCCGACGATGATGTCCGTGCCGAGCGCGAGACCCGGGATCGCGTCGCGGAGCCTTCCGACGAGCTGGAGGTAGCGATCGCGGTCGTAGGTCCGGCGCATCGCCTTCAGGATCCGGGAGGACCCCGACTGCAGGGGCAGGTGGATCTGCTCGCAGACGGCGTCGCACTCCGCGATCGCGGCGATCACCGGCGCTCGAAAGTCCTTCGGGTGGGGGCTCGTGAACCGAATCCGCTCGATCCCGTCCACGGCATCGCAGGCGCGGAGCAGCTCGCCGAACTCGGTGCGCAACGTCGGTGCGAGGTCGCGGCCCCACGAGTTGACGTTCTGACCGAGGAGCGTGATCTCCCGCACGCCTTCGGCGGCGAGTTGCGCCACCTCGCCGAGGATGTCGTCCGGGCGACGGCTCTGCTCGCGCCCGCGGACCGCCGGAACGATGCAGTACGAGCACTTCGAGTTGCAGCCCATCGAGATCTGCACCCACGCTTGGAACGAGCGCTCGCGGTGCTGCGGCAGGTCGCCCGCGAAATGCTCGTGCGTGCCGAAGCGACCGCGCGGCGCGGCCCCGCCGGCGCCGAGCCACTCGCCGAGATGCGGGATCGAACCGGGGCCGAACGCGACGTCGACTTCGGGATAGAGGGTGAACAGCCGCTCGCGCTGCGCCTCGGCATAGCAGCCGCCCACGGCGATCACCTTGTCGGGATCGCTCCGCTTGAGCGCCGCCGCCTGTGCGATGTGCGCCGCGAACTTCGTGTCGGGCTTCTCCCGGATCGTGCAGGTGTTGAAGACGATCACGTCGGCCTCCCCCTGCGAGGGAGCCTCGCCGATCCCCAGCGACTCGAGCATGCCCTTGATCCGCTCCGAGTCGTGGGCGTTCATCTGACAGCCGAACGTGGTGACGAAGTAGCGCTTCACGGCCGCTCAGTCTAGCCTCGCCGCAACCGACGGCCTGTTACTTGGCGACTTCGATCGCGCGGCTCTCGCGGATCACGATCACCTTCACCTGGCCCGGGTATTCGAGCTGATCCTCGATCTCGCGCGCGATCTCGTGCGAGAGCAGGACGGCGGCGTCGTCGTCGATCTCGGTCGGCTCGACCATGACGCGGATCTCACGCCCGGCCTGCAGCGCGTAGGCCTTGGCAACGCCCGTCTTCTGGCTCGCCAGCTCCTCGAGCGCCGCGAGCCGCTTGATGTAGTGCTCGAGGCTCTCGCCACGCGCACCCGGCCGGGAGGCCGAGATCGCATCGGCGGCGATCAGGAGCACGGCCTCCACCGTCTGCGGTTCGACCTCATGGTGGTGCGCCTCGATGGCGTGCACGATTCCCTGCGACTCACCGTAGCGCTTCGCCCACTGGGCCGAGATGATCGCGTGAGAGCCCTCGACCTCGTGGGTCATTGCCTTGCCGAGGTCGTGCAGGAGCGCGGCACGCTTGGCCGTCCGCACGCTGGCGCCCAACTCGCTCGCCATGATCCCGGCCAGGTGGACGACCTCGAGCGTGTGCTTGAGGACGTTCTGCCCGTAGCTCGTGCGGTAGCGCAGGCGGCCGAGCACCTTCGCGAGCTCCTCGTGGACGTCGCCGCAGTTCGCCTCGAACACGGCCTGCTCGCCCGCGAGCCGGATGTGCTCCTCGAGCTCCGCCTTCGACGAGTAGTACATGTCCTCGATCCGGGCGGGATGGATGCGCCCGTCCTCGATCAGCTTCTCGAGCGTCATCTTCGCGAGCTCGCGGCGAATCCCGTCGAACGAGGAGAGCACGACCGCCTGAGGCGTGTCGTCGACGATGAAGTCGACGCCGGTGAGGTGCTCGAGCGCGCGGATGTTGCGACCCTCGCGACCGATGATCCGGCCCTTCATGTCGTCGGAGGGGAGCTCGACGACCGAGACGGTCGTTTCGGACGTGTGGCTGGCCGCCACGCGCTGGAGCGCGTCCGCGACGAGGTTGCGGGCCCGCCGCCGAGCTTCGCCGCGTGCCTCCTCCTCGAGCTGGCGCGCAGTCCGGGCGAGCTCGTGTCGGATCAGATCCTCCGAGCGCGCGAGCAGATGGTGCTTGGCGTCGGCGACCGAGAGGCCGGCGACCCGCTCGAGCTCCTTCACTGCCCCGTCCTTCGCCGTCTTCAGCTCCTCCTGAAGCTGGCGCACGTGCAGCTCGCGGTCGTTCAGCCCCTGCTCGCGGCGCGCGACCTCCTGCCCCCTGCGCTCGACGTCCTGCTCGGCGGCCTGCGCGCGCTCGTCGATCTTGGCGATCTCGGTGCGACGGTGAGCGACCTCCTGCTCGATCTCGGTCCGCAGCTTGACCGCCTGCTCGCGCGCCTCGATCTGCCCCTCGCGGCGGATCGTCTCGGCCTCGCGCGCCGCCATGCGAACACGCGAGTCTCCGCGGAGGAGAAGGAGTGCCGCGGCGAGTCCGACCCCGGCCGCAAGTCCGATGAGCGCCGCAATGACCGTGAGCATGGCCGTCTACCTCCGTGGGAGAAGGTCGGGGTTCCGCAACAGCCCGCTCGTTGCACGGCCGGCCGCGGATGCTCACATCCGGCGCTCGGCCCGCCCGGCCGGCTCCGGCTCTCGGCGCGTCAGATCAGCGAAACGCCGGCGTCTCCTTGTCGTCGCCGGGGACAGAAAGTTTGAGGTTCGGGTTCACGGATCGGTGCCTTCAGGAACGGATTCAGGAAACTACGCGCTATGCAGGAAAAACGTCGAATGGAAGCTCCATTACTCTACCTCTCCGGCCCCAGCGTGCGCAACGGCTGACGCCACCGCGTCCTCGTCGAAGCCGCGTGCCGCCAGTTGGCGCGCCGTCTTCGCGCTTCGACCGTGCTTGGCCACGATTCGCTCCGCTCGGGCGCTCTCCGGTTCCAGATCCGCGACGGCAGCGTCGATCGTCTCCGTGGCCACGCCCCGCCGCTCGAGATCGTCGCGGATCAGCGCGTCGCCCGAGCCGCGCGCCGCGAGCGCAGCGGCGCGGCCGTGGGCAAAGCGCTCGTCGTCGACGTAGCCGACACGTTCGAGCCGCTCGAGCACCTCTCGCCGCTCGTCGGCACCGGCGCCGCGGGCGCTCAGCCGCCTGTCGAGCTCGGCGGCCGAGCGGTCGCGGGCCCGAAGTGCGCGCAGCGCCGTTTCGACGGACGACCGCTCGGCCACGCTCAGCTCGTCAAGCGGCGGCGCTCTTTGCGTCGGACTCGATCTGCTCCTCGACGGCGGCAGCTCTCTGCTCGGCGGCGACGCTCGGCAGCAGCCGCGCCGAGACGATCTGCTCCGCGGGAGCCTCTGCCTGGATCTGGGCGAGGATTCCCTGCACGAGGTCGGGGTGCTCCTTCAGGAACGCGGTCGCGTTCTGGCGGCCCTGCCCGAGCCGCTCGTCGCCGTAGCTGAAGTAGGAGCCCGACTTCTGGACGATCTTTCGCTCGAGTCCGACCTCGAGCACCGTGCCCTCCCAGGAGATGCCGGAGCCGTAGATGATGTCGAACTCGGCCTGCTTGAACGGCGGCGCGACCTTGTTCTTGACCACCTTGACGCGCGCGCGGTTGCCGTAGGCCTCGGCGCCGTCCTTGAGCGTCTCGATGCGGCGGATGTCGAGCCGGACCGAGGAGTAGAACTTCAGCGCCCGGCCGCCCGGAGTCGTCTCGGGGCTGCCGAACATGACCCCGATCTTCTCGCGCAGCTGGTTCGTGAAGAGGCAGATCGTGTCGGTGCGGTTGAGCGTGCCGGCGAGCTTGCGCAGGGCCTGGCTCATCAGCCGGGCCTGGAGACCGACGTGGGTGTCCCCCATCTCGCCCTCGATCTCGGCCTTCGGCGTCAGCGCGGCGACCGAGTCGACCGCGACGACGTCGAGAGCGCCTGAACGCACGAGCAGCTCCGTGATCTCGAGCGCCTGCTCGCCCGTGTCGGGCTGCGAGACGAGCAGCTCGTCGACGTTGACGCCGATGTTCTTCGCGTACGTCGGATCCATCGCATGCTCGGCGTCGATGAAGGCGCAGATGCCGCCCCGGCGCTGCGCCTCGGCGATCACGTGGTAGACGAGCGTCGTCTTGCCCGAGCTCTCCGGGCCGAAGATCTCGACGACGCGGCCGCGCGGCAGCCCGCCGATGCCGAGAGCGAGGTCGAGCGAGAGCGATCCCGTCGAGACGGCACCGATCGACACCTGGGCGGAGTCGCTCATCTTCATGACCGAGCCTTTTCCGAACGTACGCTCGATCTGCCCGAGGGCGACGTCGAGAGCTTCCTCGCGGTTCATCCGATCAACCTCCTAGCGGAAACGATTCCAGCACCTCGTACCGGGCACCGGACGGGTGCAGACGGGAAAGGAAAGCAGCAGCATCGGACGGAACGACCCGTCCGAGGTCGGGCAGCACCGGCTCGAGCCGTGGGCGCTCACGATGCCGGGCGACGGTGACGTGCGGTAGCCACTCCCGCTTCTCCCTGCGGTAGACGCCCAGCTCCTCCAGCCGCGCCTGGATCTCCCCGGCCAGCCGAGTGGCGCGAAGCTCACGGTCGTCGAGCACGAGCATGCCCACGGAGCGGCCCTCCCGATAGGACCGGATCTCGAGCTCGGGCCTCTGTGCCCGCGCACACGCCCGTTCCAGTTCGTGCAGGATCGCCGGCAGCTCTCCGGCCGGCCGCGAGCCGAGGAAGGCCAGAGTGACGTGCAGATTCCCAGCCGGAACGAGCCGGCCGGCTCCTTCTCGCAAGGGTGCGTGGAGCTCTCGCCCCTGCCAGTCCACGAGCGCGGAGACGACGTCGTCGGGGAGCCGCAGGGCGAGAAAGAGGCGCAACCGCTCATCGCCCACCACGCTAGCGGCGCGAGTCACACGTCTTCGTCACGATTTTGTGCCAAGAGACGCCGGGCGAGGTGGAGCGAGGCGACGACCGAGCGCCGCCGGATCGAGTCCCGGTCGCCCGGGAAGCTGAACGACGAGCCCCGGCCACCGTCCGGCGTCTCGACATGGAAGTAGACGAGCCCGACCGGCTTCTCCTCCGTGCCGCCGCCGGGGCCGGCTACGCCGGTGATGCCCACGGCCACGTCGGCACCCAGCCGCTCGCGAGCGCCGCGCGCCAGCGCCAGCGCCACCTCGGCCGACACCGCGCCGTGCTCCTCGATCAGCTCGGCCGGCACGCCGAGCGCGCGCTCCTTCACCTCGTTCCCGTAGGCCACGACGCCGCCGAGGTCGACGTCGCTGTAGCCCGGGACCGCTGTCAGCCTCGCCGCCAAGAGCCCCCCTGTGCAGGACTCGGCGGTCGCGATGGTGTAGCCGCGGTCTCGGCAGAGCGCCAAGACGATCTCCTCGACCGTGCGGCCGTCGTCGGAGTACAGGTACCGCCCCAGCCTGTCTCCGATCGCGCTCGCGAGCGACTCCGCGCGCTCGACGGCCCGCGGCTCCGCGAGCAGATCGACGACGATCTCGAAGTCGCGCGCGCAGATCGTCACCTCCACCCCGTCCCCGTCTCCACCGGCCTCGGCGAACGCCTCGGCCACCGTCGACTCGCCGAGCCCGAAGAGGCGCAGCGAGCGCCACACCGGCGGTGTGCCGCCGTCCAGCACGCGTCGCACCGGCTCCGTTGCGAGCGCGTTCGGCCAGAGGCGCTGGAGCTCCGGTGGCGGTCCCGGAAGGACCACGACGGGTGTGCCGGCGACGTCGACGACCATTCCCGGAGCAGTCCCGGCGAGCCCTAACGACTCCGCGCCCACGGGCAGCGTGGCCTGCTTCCGCACGCCCTCGGCGAAGTCCACGTACGGGCGGTTCATGCGCTCGGCGACGCCACGCGCGACGCCCTCGATCTCGGCTTCGAGCTCCTCGCGCAGCTCCAGCTTCGCGCCGGCGATCCTCGCGACGGTGGCGACGGTGCGGTCGTCGTGGGTCGGCCCGAGCCCGCCCGAGACGGCGACCAGCTCCGCGCCGGCGACGGCCTCCCGCAGCGCGCGCTCGAGCTCGTCCGCGTCGTCGCCGACGACGTGGATCCGGGCCGGCTCGAGGCCGAGCGCCAGCAGCGAGCGTGCGAGAAACGGTCCGTTCAGGTCGGTGCGCTCGCCGCGCACGAGCTCGCTGCCCGTGACGACCACCACCGCGCGCGGGCGCCTGCTCAAGCGCCGGTCAGGCCGGATCGGCGGCGACGATGCGCTTCGCGGTCACGAACACGCCCCGCGTCTTCACAGCGGGCGCGAGCTGGACGCGGTTGCCGTTCAGCTTCACGACGACGTTCTTGGGCGTGTGCACCTGGAGCCAGAACTTCCGCCCGGTGAAGCGCTGCTTCTGATTCTGCTCGAGCGTGCCCCTGTAGACCTCGATCCCGATCGCATCGCCGCGACGGACCTCCACGAAGGAGTCGCCGCGCGTCGCGATCACCTCGAGCGTCGCGGTCCCTGCCGCCGTGGACCCCACCGGGGCGCGGGCCGCAGGCTCCTCCGCGACCGTCTCCTGCAGGCCGGGCACGCGCTCCTGCTCGGGGTTCCCGAACTGCCACGCCGCGATCACGAGGGCGGTCACGAGCCCGATCGAGGTGAGTGCGAGCAGGACGACGTTGGACTCGCGCCGGTCGCGCTTGCGGCGCCTGGCCGCCGGGACACGGCGCGTGGAGAGCGGCGCGTCGTCCTCGCCGATCACGTAGCGCGAGTTGTACTCGTCCACGTAGAGCTGCCCGTCGAGCCCGAGATACTCGGCATACGAGCGCAGGAAGCCCTTGACGTAGGTGTGCGAGGGGAGCAGCTCGAAGCGCTCGTCCTCCAGCGCACGCAGGTACTTCGCGCGGATCTTGGTCGCGTGTTCGAGCTCGGGGAAGTCGAACTCCTGGCGCAAGCGGGTCTCGCGCAGGCTGTTTCCGATCTCGAACACGCCCCGATGGTAGCGGCCGGGCGCCCAGGCTGTTAGTCGGCGACGGCAGAGAGCACGAAGTAGACGCCGACGGCCATTGCCGCCGTGATCCCGAGCAGGAAACCGGCCATCCCGAGCACGCGACCGACCTTCGCCGACCGTCCGCCCGGGGCCGGGCCGAGCGTCACCCCACGCCGCGCTCGTCGCGCGAGCGAGACCGCGAGTGCGCCGAAGCCGAGCGCCAGCGGGATCGCGAAGGCCGCGTCGAGCAGCTCGTACGCCCGCGACCAGCGCGTGGCGGCGATCGCCACCGGCAGGGTCGCCAGCGAGAGCAGTCCGAAGAGCACCGACGCCCGAGCGCCGGCTGCTCCGGGGCGGCCGTTATTGCTTTTCGTAGGGCCGACCAACAGCAGCGGGTGGGATCGAGCGGCCGATGACGCCGGCGACCACGATCAGGGTGAGGACGTACGGGAGCGCCTGGAAGAGCACCGCGGCGGAGTCGGAGTAGGCGGGCAGGCGCTGGGCGAGTGCGCTCGAGAAACCGAACAGGAGCGCGATCGCCGCTGCCTGGAACGGTCGCCAATTGCCGCAGATGACGACGGCGAGGGCGATGAAGCCTCGCCCCGCCGTCATGTTCTGGTTGAAGGAGTTGACGAAGCCGATCGAGAGATACGCGCCGCCGAGGGCCGCGAGCACGCCCGAGAGGATCACGGCGGCGTAGCGCGTCTTGTAGACCGAGATGCCAACGGTCTCAGCAGCGCGTGGATGCTCGCCGACGGACCGGATTCGGAGCCCGATCGGCGTCTTGAAGAGGACGAACCACGCCAGCACGACGGTCGCGGCGGCAAGCCAGATCATCAGGTTCAACTGGCCGAGCACCGGCCCGATGAAGTACCAGTCCTTCAGGAACGACAGATGCACGTCCGGGATCTCGGGAATGTCGGTGGGCGTGCCCTGCCCGCCGTAGATGTCGATGAAGAGGTACCCCGTGAGCCCGAGCGCGAGGAAGTTGATCGCGAACCCGCCCACGATCTGATCCGCCCGCAGGTGAATCGCGAAGAAGGCGTGGATGAGCGCGAAGAGCGCCCCCGAGACCGCGGCGGCGAGGAGGCCGAGCGGCCAGGACGAGAGCTTGTCGGCGGCGAGGATCCCGAAGAACGCGCCGCTCAGCAGCATCCCCTCGAGGCCGATGTTCGTGACGCCGCTGCGCTCGGAGAAGATGCCGCCCATCGCCGCGAAGGTGAGCGGCGTCGCGTAGCGCAGCATGGCGGCCAGGAGCGCCGACCAGACAACGACCTGGTCGAGATTGGCGAGTCCGGAGCGGGTGGCGAGGGAGCCGAGCGCGATCCCGGCGACGCCGGCCACCATGGCGCCCCAGCCCAGCCGCACGACCCCGCGCCGCACTGCGTACGCGCCCAGCACGACCGCGACGAGCCCGATCACCAGGGGCACGATTGGCGTGCGGACCCAGTCCCACTTCGTCGCGACCGGCGGCAACTCGACCCAGAACGCGAACAGGCCGGTCAGGATCCCCAGCCAGGCGACCGCTCGGGGCCCGCGTGGGAGATGCGTACGTACGCGGTCGATCATGCCGGGGCTCTCTTGCGGATCCGCAGCTTGTGCAGCAGATAGAGGACGAGCACGTCGGCACCGACGAAGAGCACGACGAGGCCCTGGATCAGCGTCGTCAGATTCGAGGCGAGCTCGGGCCTGAAGATCTCCGGATCGAGGTTCCGGGTCGAGGTTCCGACGAGCAGCGCGGCGAAGAGGAGCCCGGAGAGCCCGACGCCGATGGCGGTGTTGCGCCCGAGCAGCGCAACGGCGATGCCGGTGAAGCCGATCGTCGAGGTGAGGACGTCGTTCGTGTTGAGCCGGAACTGCCAGCCGAGCACGTCCATCGCGCCGGCGAGCCCGGCGAACGTTCCCGAGATCGCCATGGCGAGAAAGTAGTTCCGGGCGACGGAGATGCCCCCGTAGCGGGCGGCCTCGGGGCTGAAGCCGACGGCGCGCACCTCGTAGCCCAGCGTCGTCCGATTCAGCGTGATCCAGTAGACGACGAGCGCCGCGAGCGCGACGAAGAGACCCACGTGCAGCCCCTGGAGCAGCGGGTCGCCCCAGAAGACCGTCAGCTTCGACTCCTCGAGGACGTCGTTCGAGACCGGCACCGATTCCTGCGTGTCGTTCTGGAGCGGCCCGCCGAGCCCGAACAGGAAGACGCCCACCCAGAGCGCGATGTAGTTGAGCATGATCGTCGTGATCACCTCGTGAGCGCCCACGGTCGCCTTCAGAAGGCCGGCGATTCCCGCCCACAGCGCTCCTGTCAGAGCCCCGGCGACGACCGCGATCAGGATGTGGAGCAGACCCGGCAGGCCCGGCAGCGAGGAGCCGATCCAGACCGCCACGATCGCGCCGACGAGGTACTGGCCTTGGCCGCCGATGTTGAACATCCCACAGCGGAAGGCGAACGCAACTGCGAGCCCCGTCAGCACGAGCGGAACCCAGATGATCAGCGTCTGCTGGAGGTTGACGGCCGCGAGCGACTCGAAGTCGTTCGTGTTCCAGGGGAACGGGACGCGCGTCTCGCTGAACGGCAGGCGGATGTCGTACGAGCCCACCTGGAGGAACCAGTTCAGCCCGGAGCCCTCGAAGATCGCCTTGTAGGTGGTGAGGGGGTTCTTCCCCGTCGTGATCAGGACGACGATGCCGCCGATGAGGAAGGCTAGAAGCGTGGTCAGCAGCGGTACGGCAAGCCCGCCGGCCTTGTGCCACACGGCGATCCGGCCGGCCACGCTCGGCGCATAGTCGCCGCCGGTGCGCGGGCTCTCGACCTTGCCCGACCCCTCCTCGGGCGGGCCGCCCTCCAGCTCGCTCATGCCCGCTCCGGCACCGGCAAGCCTACGCCGCTGACTCCGCTCCGGCACCGGCAAAGCCGGCACCTCCGTCTCTGGAACGGCTCCGTCGAGCCTACGCCGCTGATCTCCGCTCCGGCACCGGCAAAGCCGGCACCTCCGCTCTCTGGAACGGCTCCGTCGAGCCTACGCCGCTGATCTCCCGCTCCGGCACCGGCAAAGCCGGCACCTCCGCTCTCTGGAACGGCTCCGTCGAGCCTACGCCGTTCATGCGGCTTCTCGCCGGCCGCCGCCGGTCATCGCCACACCGAGCTCTTCCTCGGTCGCGCTGGGCGGGAACTCGCCCACGATCTCGCCTTCGTAGATGACGAGGATCCGGTCGGAGAGCGAGACGATCTCCTCGAGCTCGAGCGAGACGAGCAGGATCCCGCGTCCCGCCGCCCGCTCCTCGACGAGGCGGCGGTGCACGAACTCGATCGCGCCGACGTCGAGCCCGCGGGTGGGCTGGGCCGCGATCAGCACCTTCGGGTTGCGGTCGATCTCACGAGCGAGCACGACCTTCTGCTGGTTGCCGCCGGAGAGTCCTCCCGCGCGCGTCTGCGGGCCACCGCCCCGGACGTCGAATTCCTGGAGCAGTCTCTGGGCGCGCTCCACGAGTCGCTTGGGGTAGAGCCAGCCGAAGCGCGACGCCGGCTGCGAGTCGTAGTCGTGCAGGGCGAGGTTCTCCGCCAGCGAGAAGTCGAGGATCAGGCCGCGGCGCTGGCGATCCTCGGGAATGTGTCCGAGTCCTGCGTCGAGCGTCTCCTTGACCGTGTCGCCCGTGACGTCGTCGTCCGCGACGACGATCTGTCCCGAGGAGGCGCGCCGCAAGCCTGCGATCGCGTCGATCAGCTCCGTCTGCCCGTTGCCGTCGACGCCAGCGACCCCGACGATCTCGCCGCCATGCACTTCGAGCGAGATTCCCCGCACCTTCTCGAGCCCACGGTCGTCGCTCACGTGCAGGTCCTCCACGCGCAGCAGCGGCTCGCCCGGCGTCGACGCGCCCTTCTCGACCTGCAGCAGCACCTCGCGGCCCACCATCAGCCGGGCGAGCTGCGCTTCCGTCGCGCCCTTCGCGGAGAGCGTCTCGATCTTCTTGCCGCGCCGTAGCACCGTCACCCGGTCGGCGATCTCGAGCACCTCGTTCAGCTTGTGGCTGATGAAGATGATCGACTTGCCCTGCGCGGTCAGGCTGCGCAGGATCTCGAAGAGCTCCTTGGCCTCTTGCGGCGTCAGCACCGCGGTGGGCTCGTCCAGCACGAGGATGTCCGCGCCGCGGTAGAGCGCCTTCAGGATCTCGACGCGCTGCTGCTGTCCGACCGTGATGTCCTCCACGAACGAGCGCGGGTCGACCGCCAGGCCGAAGCGCGTCGAGAGCTCGCGAACGCGCTTCTCGGCCGCACCGTAGTCCAGCAGCACGCCGTTCTTGACCGGCTCGGTCGCCAGCACGATGTTCTCGGCGACCGTCATCACCGGGATCAGCATGAAGTGCTGGTGCACCATGCCGACGCCGTTCTCGATCGCGGCGCGGGTCGAGCCGATCTCGACCGGCTTGCCGTTGATCCGAATCTCGCCCTCATCGGGCCGGTAGAGGCCGTAGAGGACGTTCATCAGCGTCGACTTGCCGGCGCCGTTCTCGCCGAGGAGCGCGTGCACCTCTCCGGGATGCAGATCGAGGCTGACGTCGTCGTTGGCGACGATCCCGGGGAAGCGCTTCGTGATCCCCCGCAGTTCCAGAACGGGCCGCTGATCCGCCTGAGCCATCGCGCGATCCTAACCCGTTAGCCGGCAAGCGGGCACGGGCAAAGCCCGCAAGCTCTAGCTGAGGCGCGAAGCCGCCTCACCACAGGGGTCTTGCCGTGGGCATGGCGTTGGCCGTGGCCACGCAGCCCTTGATCCGCGGCGCGGGCGCGGGCTTGCCCGTGCCCCTGCGCAAGTGCGCTGCTAGCCGCCGACCTCTTGGGGGATGTTCGTCAGGGCGCCGGAGGCGATCTGTTCCTGGACGTCGTTGACCTGCGAGATGATCTCGCCCGGGACGTCGGCCGAGATCTCGCCGATCCCGACCGCCCCGGAGGCAACGTCGAAGGTCGTGTCCTCCCCACCGGCGAAGCTGCCGTCCTGCACCGACTGAATCGTCTGGAAGACGGCCACGTCGACCTTCTTCAGCGCGCTCGTCAGGACATGCTCGCCGAGGAAGCCCTGGTCGGCGTCGACACCGATCCCGTTCACGTTCTGCTCCTCGGCCGCGTTCAGCGCGCCGAGTCCGCACTGGCCGGCGACCTGGAAGACGACCGTCGAGTCGCGCGAGATCTGGTTGAGAGCGATCTCCTTGCACTTCGCCTGGTCGACGAAGTCCTGCGAGTAGGCATTCAGAGTGGCGATTCCGGGGTTCGCCGCCTTGGCGCCCGCCTGGTAGCCGGCGATGTAGCGGTCGACCGGAGGGATCTTCTGGCCGCCGACGGAGCTGATCGTCGGGTTGGCGCTCCCGGCCTCCGCGACGACGAGACCGGCCAGGTAGCCGACGAGATAGCCCGCCTCCTGCTCCTTGAAGAGCAGGCCGCGCACGTTGGCGGGTGTCGACTCCATCGCGACCTGCGGGTAGTCGATGATCGCGAAGTTGACGTCGGGGAAGCGGTTCGCCACCGTCTCGACGGCCTCGGCCATCAGGAAGCCGACGCCGATCACGACGTCGTAGTCCTGCTGGGCGAGCGTGGAGAGATTCGGGACGTAGTCCGAGCTCGCGCGCGAGATGACGACGCGCCCCTCGACGCCGAGCTCGTCCTCGGCCTGCTGGAGCCCCTGGTTTGCCAGGAAGTTGAACGAGCGGTCGTCGAGGCCGCCGACGTCGGTGACGAGGCCGACCCGAATAGCCGGGCCGGTGCCGCCGTCGGTGTCGGTGGTCTCCTCCGCGGTCGTCGCGGCGGCGTCGCCGCCATCGTCGTCGTCGCCGCCACAGCCGGCCGCGGCGAGCGCGAGCGCAGCCAGCAGAGCGAGCAGGAGGATCCGAGTCTTCGTTCCGGCCGGCACGGTGCAAGTGATACCAGACCGCCGCTGACGGCAAACAACCAGGAACGCCGAGAAAACGACCGCTGGAGGGTAGGCCCCGAGCGGAGCCCACCCTCCTCAGCGGGAAGGAACTACTTGACGGCGCGGCCGATCTTGATCTTGCCGGCCGCGATCTGTGCGGCGACCCGGTCGAGCTTCGCCTTCAGCGTCTTCGGTGCCCGGGAGCTGATCTTCCCGTAGCCGACGCCCTTGTTCTTCACGTTGAAGAGCGAATCGGCAGCGCCCTTGAACGTGCCCTTCTTGACCTGGTCGATCGTCGAGAAGATGGCCACGTCGACCTTCTTCTGCGCGCTCGTGAGCACGTGGCGGCCGATGTAGCCCTGGTCGGCATCGACGCCGATGCCCCACTTGCCCTTCTCCCTCGCAGCGGACAGCGCACCGAGACCGCACTGGCCCGCGACCTGGAAGACCACGTCCGCGCCCTCGGCGATCTGGTTCAGACCGAGCTCCTTGCACTTGTCCTGGGCGACGAAGTCGTCCGAGTAGCCGTTCAGCGTCTTGATGCCCTTCTTCGTCGCCTTGGCGCCCTTCTGGTACCCGGCGATGAACGCGTCGACCGGCGGGATCTTCTGACCGCCGACGGAGCCGATCACGTTCGACTTGGAGACCGTCGCCGCAGCGACGCCCGCGAGGTAGCCGGCTTCCTGCTCCGCGAAGATCAAGCCGCGGACGTTCTTCGGCTTGCCCTTCAGCGCGACCCACGGGTAGTCGACGATCGCGAACTTCGTGTTCGGGTAGCGCTTCGCAACGGCCGCAACCTGATCGGCCATCAGGAAGCCGACGCCGATCACGAGGTCGGCCTGGTACTGCCGCGCAGCGGCAGACAGGTTCGGGATGTAGTCCCCGCCCGACTTCGAGATGTAGACGCGGCCCTGGACGCCGAGGCGCTTCTTCGCGTCGCTCAGGCCCTTGTTGGCCAGGAAGTTGAACGACTTGTCGTCCAGACCCCCGACATCCGTGACCAGTGCGATCTTGAGGGTGTCCTGCGCCTGTGCGCCGGCTGCGTCCGTCTTCGCCGACCCGGTGCCGGCAACCGCGAGCGTGACGACCGCAACGAGCGCGGCCGCGAGCAGCGGCATGAGCTTTCTTGCTTTCACTTGCCCTCCTTAGGAGTTACAAACCAAACCACCGCGAAACTTGGACGCTTGATTCAACCCTAAGTTGGCGAAGATTGAAAGCCTTTGCGCAAATTCCTGAGAATTATGGCGCGTGAACGATACGTTCGACCGCGGCCTCGTCCACGAGCACGCGCCGCGGCTTCGAGCCTTCGTAGCCCGAGATGATCCCGCGCCGCTCCAGCATGTCGATCAGCCGACCTGCGCGGGTGTAGCCCACGCGCAGGCGCCGCTGGATCAGGCTCACGGAGGCCGTCTGGGTCTGCACGACGATTTCGATCGCCTTCTCGAGCAGCGGATCCTCGTCCGGGTCGAAGTCGCCGTCGTGCGCGTCCAGATCGTCGTCGAGGGACTCCGGCGCCTCGAGCAGCGTCGCGTCGAGCTCCTGCTCGCGCTGGTGCCGGCACTGCTCGACGACGAGCGCGACCTCGTCCTCGCTGACGTAGGCGCCCTGGACGCGCTGGAGCCGGGAGGTGCCGAGCGGCTTGAAGAGCATGTCGCCCTGACCGAGCAGGCTCTCCGCGCCGGAGCCGTCGAGGATCACGCGCGAGTCGGTCTGGCTCGAGACGGCGAAGGCGATCCGGCTGGGCACGTTGGCCTTGATCATCCCGGTGATCACGTCGACGGAAGGCCGCTGCGTCGCCAGCACGAGGTGGATCCCGACGGCGCGGGACTTCTGCGCCAGCCGGATGATCGCGTCCTCGACTGCCTGCGGGCTGATCATCATCAGGTCGGCGAGCTCGTCGATCACGACCAGCAGATAGGGCAGCGGCTCCTCTCCGCGCGCCCGGAAGGCACGGTTGGCCTCGGGCAGGTTGCGCGCGCGCACGATCGAGAGCCGCTCGTAGCGGCGCTCCATCTCGGCGACGACGTTCGTGAGCACCGCGCTCGCCTCCTTCGGGCTCGAGACGACGGGCGTCAGTAGGTGCGGGATCGACTCGTAGTAGTTGAGCTCGATCCGCTTCGGGTCGATCAGGATCATCCGCACCTCGTCCGGCGTCGAGCGGAGCAGGATCGAGGTGAGGATCGTGTTGATGCAGCCCGACTTACCGGAGCCCGTGGTGCCTGCGATCAGGATGTGCGGCATCCGCGCGAGATCGGCCCAGACGGAGTTGCCGGAGATGTCCTTGCCGAGCCACACGGCCAGCGGGCTGGCGCTACCGGGGAGGTCGTCGTAGATGTCGCCGAGCGTGACGATCTTCGGCGCCAGGTTCGGTACCTCGACGCCCACGGCTTGCTTGCCCGGGATCGGCGCGAGAATGCGGATCTCCGTCGTCGCCAGGGCATAGGACAGGTCGTCCTTCAGCCCCGCCACCTTCGAGACCTTCGTCCCCGGGGCGAGCTGGAGCTCGTAGCGCGTGACGCGCGGGCCTGCGATCTGGCCGACGATCGTGGCGTCGACGCCGAAGTTCGCGAGCGCGGTCACGAGCGTCTCCGCGGTGCGGGCGTTCGCCTCGGTGGTGTTGCCCGTCTGCGCCGGCGACACCTTCAGCACCTTGCGGTCGGGCAGGACGTAGTCCCGGTCGACCCGGTCGACATCGAAGGTCGGCGCGACGTACTCGCCCGTCGGGTCCTCGTCGGGCGCGACGAGACCCTCGGAGACCACGTCGGGATAGTCCTCGACCACGTCGATCGGCGGCTCGTGCACGAGCGCGGCGTCCGGGCCCGAGACATGGTTGCTCTGGGCTGCGTGCTCCTCCTCCCGCTCCGGCCGTTCGAGCGAGCGCCGCGCAGCCGTGTGCGCCCGGCGCAGGTGCGAGCCCGAGCCGCGCAGGATCGCTCCGGCGGAGGCACCCGTCAGGAGGAGCGCCCCGGCCGCGAGTGCGGTCACGCCGACGAGGAACGAGCCGGTGTCCCCGAGCAGCTTGGCGAGCCCACCGCCGAGCACCTCGCCGACGAAGCCGCCGTGGTCGGAGCCGAGTGTCGTCATCAGGCCGACGCTGGCAACTGCGAGCCCGGTGCGGAAGGGGCGCACGTCGACGAGCGCGCTGCGGAAGAGCATCAGCCCGCCGATCGTGACGAGCGCGACGGGCACGACGTACGCCGCCCCCCCGACGACGTCGCGTAGAGCCTGCTCGATCTTCTCGCCCACCAGACCGCCCTCCCAGCCGAGGTAGAGCAGCGTCGCGAGAAAGAGCCCGGATGTGGCAAGCGCGAGCCCGACGAGCTCCGGATGCTGGTGCGCCGCGCGTGCGCGCTTGCGCTTCGTCGTGCGCTTGCGCACGCGCGAGGGCGTGCGCGGCCGGAGCGGCCGCTTCTTCTTCCTGGGCGCCATGAAAGGGCGGTTCGACGTGTGGATCCGAAGCCCTGCGCCCGCCGGGTGGCAGAGTCTCGCGGATGCCGCGCGCCGCCCGCACAGCCGTCACGGTCGTCTTCTTCGCGAGCGGAGCCGCGTACGGCAGCTTCGTCTCGAGGATCCCGGCGCTCAAGGAGAAGCTGGATGCCAGCGAGTCGGAGCTCGGCCTCGTGCTGCTCGCCGGGGCGATCGGCTCGGTGCTGACGCTGCCGGTGGCCGGGTGGCTGGCCGGGCGGGTCGGCAGCCGCCTGGTCACGCGCGCGTCGCTGGCGGCGGTTGCGGTGAGCCTGCCGCTCCTCGCCCTCGCGCCCTCGCTCGTCACGTTCGCGCTCGTGTTCGCACTCTTCGGCGCGTGCACGTCGACGCTCGACCTCGCGATGAACGCGCATGGCGTCGCGGTCGAGGAACGGTACGCGCGGCCGATCTTCTCCTCCTTCCACGCCTCCTGGAGCATCGGCGGCCTCGCCGCCGCAGGCGTCGGCGGCGCAGCGGCCGCACTCGGGGTGTCGCCGCTCGCGCAGCTCTCCGGCGTCGCGCTCATGATCGCCGTGATCTTTGCCTGGAGCTCGCGGGGCCTGCTGCCGCGCGAGGCGGATGCGCGTCCGTCCGGTTCCGGCTTCCGCAGGCCCTCCCCCGCACTGCTCGCGCTGGCCGCGCTCGCCTTCGCGGGTCTGCTCGCGGAGGGAGCCGCCGCGGACTGGAGCGGCGTCTACCTCGACGACTCGGTCGGAACGGGAGAAGCCGTCGCCACGGCGGGGTTCGCCGCGTTCGCGGCCACGATGACACTGGGCAGGCTCGTCGGCGACCGGCTCACGGAAGCGTGGGGGCCGGTCTCGCTGACCCGCCGCGCGGGCCTGCTCGCGGCAGCAGGAATGGCGCTCGCGCTCGGCGTGGGCGACCTGGTCTCGGGCGTGGTCGGGTTCGCCTGCCTCGGCGCGGGGCTCGCGACGGTGGTGCCGACGGTCTTCCGCGCGGCCGGGCGAAGGGCCACCTCGCCGGGCGCGGGCATCGCCGCGGTCTCCACCGTGGGCTATTCGGCCTTCCTCGTCGGCCCGCCCGCGATCGGCTTCCTGGCCGAGGCGATCGGGCTACGCGCCGCGCTGGCGGTCTTGATCGCGCTCTGCCTGCTGATCGCCGCGCTGGCCGGCGCTACGCGCGTGGCCTGAGCACGCTCCACGTGAGCAGCGCCACCGCGGCCACGAGCAGCGCCAGGCCCACGAACCTGCCGTTGAGGAGCGCGACGAGGCCGATGGCGAGGGTGAGCCCTCCCACCGCGGCGGCCACGAGCTGCGGTAGGCCCGGCAACACCTAGGAGAGCCTCCCGATCCGCTCCAGCAGCAGCTCGAGGAAGGCCTCGTCGTCGACCTCGACGCCGACCTCGGCGTTCGGCTCCCGCTCGGTCCGGCGCCAGCGGTCGACGACGGTTCGTCCGCGGCAGAGCTCCGATTCGAGCTCGACCTCGACGTTCACGTACTCCGTGCGCACGAGCTCCGGCCTGAGCACGCAGGCGAGCGCGAGCGCGTCGTGGATCGGCGCCCCGTCCCAGCCGTACGTGCGCGCGTGATAGCGCTTGAAGAACTCGACGAGCTCGGCGACGAAGGTGCCGGCCCGGCCGGCGGCGCGAAAGCGCTCGGCCCAGGCGGGCGTGAGCAGCGCCCGGTGCGTCACGTCGAGCCCGATCATCGTCACCGGCACGCCCGCGTGGAAGACCCGCTGCGCGGCCTCGGGATCGGCCCAGATGTTGAACTCGGCCGCCGGTGTCATGTTGCCCTCGGCGATCGCGCCGCCCATCAGGACGATCCGCTCGGGCCGGAGCCCCCGGTCGAGCGCAAGCGCGACGTTCGTCAGCGGCCCGAGCGGCACGAGCACGACGTCGGGCGTCACGTGCTCGAGCAGGTAGTCGACCGCGGGTTGCTCGAGTGCCGTGCCTGTGGCCTCGGGGAGCTCGGGGCCGTCGAGGCCGCTCTCACCGTGCACGTGAGCCGCGACCTGGAGGTCGCGCACGAGCGGTCGATCGGCGCCCGCCGCCACCGGGACGTCGCTCCTGCCGACGAGCTCGAGCACGCGCAGCGCGTTGTCGGTCGTCTTCTCCAGCGTCTGGTTGCCGTGCACCGTGGTCACCCCGAGCAGCTCCACCTCGGGGCTCGCGAGCGCGAGCAGGAGCGCGATCGCGTCGTCATGACCAGGGTCGCAGTCGATCACCACCTTCATGCGCCGAGTATCCCGTCTACCTCGGCGGCCGTGGGCAGCGAGGGCTGGGCGCCGAAGCGCGAGGCGGCGAGCGCGCCCGCTGCGCAGGCGCGGCGGAGCGATTCTTCCCGCTCGCGGCCCTCGAGCACCGAGACGAGCAGGCAGGCAGTGAACGCGTCGCCGGCTGCGGTGCCGTCGACCACGTCCACCCGTGGCGGCTCCGCGCGCGCCACCTCTTCCCCACCCTCGAGCAGGACGGCGCCCTCGGCTCCCAGCGTGAGCGCGATCAGCCCGTCGCGGCGCACGAGCGCCTCGAACTCGTAGCGGTTCACCACGGTCAGGTCTGCGTCGACGGCGACCGGCCGGGCGGGCGCGGCGTTCAGGCAGAAGAGGCCGGTCGTGCTCTGCCAGGCGCTGATCACGGCCTCGTCGGGGATCTCGAGCTGGCAGAGCACCGCGTCGGCTTCGCCGAGCTCGACCTCGCCGAGCCGTGCGTTCGCTCCCGGCGCGACGGCGATCTGGTTCTCGCCGGCGGCATCCACCAGGATCAGTGCAACGCCGGTAGGCCCGTCGGCCCTGGTCGCCTCGACGGTGAGGCCGGGCTCGTGTGGCACGGCTTCGACCGCGAAGGAGTCGTTGCCCACGCAGCAGATCAGCGTGACCTCGGCCCCGAGCCGCGCGGCCGCGACGGCCTGGTTCGCGCCTTTCCCGCCCGGGATGCGCTCGAAGCCGGCGTTCGTCACCGTCTCCCCCGCCCGCGGCAGCCGCTCGACCCGTCCGACGAGGTCGAGGTTGACGGAGCCGACGACGGTGATGGTCGGAGCAGCCAAGAAACGGACTTGGGACTAGGCGGCGATCGCGCGCAGGTCGTCGACCGTCGCTCCGAGCAGGGTGTCGCGCAGGTCGAAGAGCCCAGCCCAGAGCGAGGAGGCGTCGAGTGCCGTGTCCATGCGCTCGGCGTCGGAGAGGCCTTGGAGCGCCCGGAGGAGCACCGCGAGCTCGAGGTAGGCCGCCGTGACGCGGTTCGGGCACGCCGACACACCGGCACGAGTCAGCACCGGCGTCCATTCGACGAGCTCGCCGGCTCCCGGCCCGCCGTACCAGGAGCGGCCCTCGGCGGTATCGGCCTCGAGCTCGAGCAGATAGCGGGAGAGCGGCGTCTCGAGCCCGGCGAGCGCGGTCTCGACGCGGTCGGCGGCGTGCCGCAGAGCGGCCTCGCGCGCTCCGGCGGTGGAAGGAGCGGCCTCGCCCTTGCCCCAGCGCTCGAGCAGGCGGCAGAACGCGAGCGCCGAGGCCTCGCAGGCCCTCAGCTGTGAGATCAGCCGCCGGGCTGTGAGCTCGTTCGGCGCGTGCCGGACGAGCACGTCGGGCCAGTCAGCCATGGCACCGGCTTCCTGACGCGTCACTGGCAAGCGTCGGAGGGTGGGACAGTGCTCTGCACGGCCCACCCCACAGAGCGCAGTCCAGCGGCGCGAGCGTTCGGCCGAGGCGGGCTCCGCGCGCCGGGAGCCGAAGGCGGTCAGGGAGTCGGTGCACTAGACCTCGATGACCACGGGCAGGATCATCGGCCGGCGCCGGGTGCGGTCGTAGACGATCTGGCCGACTGCATCGTGCAGGTGCTCCTGCAGGAGCTTGATCTCGCGGATGTCGTCCTGCTCGAGCTGCTCGAGGACGCGGGCCGCCTCTGCCCGAAGCTCGTCGAGGAGCTCGTCGGACTCGCCGAAGCCCCGCGCGATCAGCTCGGGGGCCGCGGCGTTGCCGTTCGAGCTCGAAAGCGTGGTCACGATGATCAGCACGCCGTCCTCGGAGAGGTGGCGGCGGTCTCGCAGGGCCACGTCCTGGACGTCGCCGACGCCCAGCCCGTCCACGAGCGTGACGCCAGATTCCACGCGGTCGACGATGCGCGGGGCCGCGCCCGGGCGCAGCTCGATCACGGAGCCGTTCTCCGCGAGCACGATGCTGTCGGCGGGCACCCCGGCGTCCCGGGCAAGCTGACCGTGCGCAGCGAGCATCCGGTACTCCCCGTGCGCGGGCACGACGCTGCGCGGGCGCACGAGCGCGAGCATCGTGCGCAGCTCCTCCGAGCAGGCATGGCCGGAGACGTGGACGTTCGCGATCTCCTGGTGCAGCACCTCGGCGCCCATCTTGGCGAGCCGGTTGATCGAGTCGTGGACGCGCAGCTCGTTGCCCGGCACCGGCTTCGCCGAGAGAATGACCGTGTCGCCACGGTCGATCGAGATCGACGGATGATCGCCGTAGGCGATCCGCGTGAGCGCCGACATCGGCTCGCCCTGGCTGCCGGTGCAGAGGATCATCACCTCGCCCGGCGGCAGCTCCATCGCCTCCTGCGGCTTCACGATCATCCCGTCGTCGATCGTCAGATAGCCGAGCCCGCGGGCGATGTTCAGGTTCTTCTTCATCGAGCGGCCGACGATCGCCACCTTGCGGCCCACCTGCGCGGCGACGTCGATCGCCTGCTGCATGCGATGCACGTTGGACGCGAACGAGACGACGAGGATGCGGCCGCGACGCAGCGGGATCAGGGTGCGGAAGGCTTCGCCGACCAGCCGTTCGGAGCCCGTCATCCCCGGCCGCTCGGCATTCGTGGAGTCGCCGAAGAGCAGGTCGACTCCCTCGTTGCCGAGCTCCGCGAGCCGACCGACGTCGGTCTTGAGGCCGTCGACGGGCGTGTGATCCAGCTTCCAGTCGCCGGTGTGCACGACCCGTCCCGCCGCGGTGTCGATCACGACCGCCATCGCGTCCGGGATCGAGTGCGCGACGCGGACGAAGTCGAGCCGGAAGGAGCCGATCTGGATCGGCTTGCCCATCTCGGCCTCGCGCAGCCTGGTGGCGCTCCCGAGCCCGTGCTCGTCGAGCTTCGACTTGATCAGCCCGAGCGTCAGCTTCGTGGCGATCACCTCGTCGCAGTCCACCTGGCGCAGCAGGTACGGCAGCCCGCCGACGTGATCTTCGTGCCCGTGCGTGAGCACGACGGCGCGGACGCGGCGGTCGTGCAAATAGGCGAGATCCGGCAGCACGAGGTCGACACCGAGATGCTCGTCGCGTGGAAAGGCCAGCCCTGCGTCGACCACGATCAGATCGTCGCCGTGCTCGTACACGGTCGTGTTCTTGCCGACCTCGCCGAGCCCGCCAAGCGGAATGAGCCTGAGAATTCCTTCCATCGGGCTCAGTGTAGGGGCGCCTCGACCGCGGCGGGCCGGAGCAGCCCGAGCCGGTCGAGACAACTGCGGACACGGTCGCGCTCGTTGTGCGTCGCCTCCACGAGCGGGAGACGATGGCCGCCGACCTCGTGGCCGAGGATGTTCAGCGCCGCCTTGATCGCGATCGGGTTCGGGGCGACGCGCAGCAGGTCGATTGCCGGGCGCAGCTGTTCGTCGAGCTCTCGTGCGCCATCGGCGTCGCCGGCCCGGAAGCGGCGCACGAGCTCCTTCACCTGCGGCCCGACGACGTGGGTGTGCACGCAGATCCCGCCCGCGCCTCCGAGCTCGAGGAAGGGGTGAATCAGGTCGTCGTCGCCCGCATAGAGGTCGAGCCCGAGCCCCACGATCTCCCGCGCTTGCCCGAGGTCGTCGTACGCCTGCTTGACCGCGCCGACGTTCGTGATCTCCGCGAGCTGCGCGAGTGTCGTCGTCTCGAGGTTCAGCACCGTCCGGGCCGGGATGTTGTAGACGACGATCGGCTTGTCGGAGACGGCACCGATCGCCTTGAAATGCTCGACGATCCCGCGCGGCGGCGGCCGGTTGTAGTACGGCGTGACCACCAGGAAGCCGTCGACGCCGAGCTCGTGCGCGCGCTCGGTCAGGTGGACGGAGTGCGCGGTCGAGTACGTCCCCGTGCCGGCGACGACGGTCGCGCGGTCGCCGACCTCCTCGACGGCTGCGACGTAGAGCTCGAAGCGCTCGTCGTCGGAGAGGGTCGGGCTCTCTCCGGTCGTCCCGGTGACGACGAGGCCGTCCGAGCCGTTGTCGACCAGGTGACGAGCGAGCTCGCGGAAGCGCGCGAGGTCGACGGAGCCGTCGTGGGCAAACGGCGTGACGATCGCGGTGAGGATCTCGCCGAGCACGGGCTGGCCGGGCACGCGGGGATCCTACATCGATGCGACCGACGGTCGGCTACCGCGGACGTGAGGACGCTCGCCGCCCTTGCGCTCCTCGGACGAACTCGATCACAGCAGGGCGTCGAGACCCAACGTGAGCCCCGGCGGGAGCGTGGGCAGGCGCTCCAGCGCGAGCAGCACCCCGGGGACGAACGCGTCTCGCGAGCTGGTGTCGTGGCGGATCGTCAGCGTCTGCCCCGGGCCTCCGAAGATCACCTCCTGGTGCGCGACCAGGCCGGGCAGCCGCACGGAGTGGATCGGCGTGCCCTCGCCGATCAAGGCGGCTGTCGCCTTCGCCGTGCCGGAGGGCTTGTCCAGCTTCGTGTCGTGGTGGAGCTCGACGATCTCGGCGCGCGGAAGGTGCCGGGTCGCCTCGGCGGCGAAGCGCATCATCAGCACCGCGCCGACCGCGAAGTTGGGGGCCACGAAGAGCGGCAGCGAGCGCGATCGTGCCCGCTCGTCGAGGTCGGCCAACTCCTCGACGCCCAGGCCGGACGTACCGACGATGCAGGGGACGTCCTGCGCCAGGCATCTGCTCACGAGCGTGTAGACGACATCCGGGCGCGTGAAGTCGATCGCGACGTCGTAGCCCCGCACCGCGTCGATCCGGTCGCTGCGGCCGATCGGGCTGACCACGTGGCCGGCTTCCTCGAGGGCCGGGCCGAGCACTCGGCCGACGTTGCCCCCGTGTCCGAAGAGGGCGACCTTCACGCGGCCGCCGGCGTGCTCAAGGCCGGATTGACGCGCTCCACGGCCGCCCGGAAGCGGGCCTCGCTGGGACCGATGCCGGCCGCGGAGAGCCCGTCGAGCGCAAGCAGGTCGGCCGCGAGCCCCGCCACGTCGTCCGCCTGGACAGCGTCGATCCGCGCGATGATCTCCTCGAGCCCGAGCAGCTCCGTGCCGGTGACGAGAGACTTGCCGAGGCGGCTCATCCGGTTCGACGTCGACTCCATCGAGAGCAGCATCCGCCCCTTCAGGTTCTCCTGCGCGCGCTCGAGCTCACCCGCGCGGACGTTGCCGGCGGCCACGTCGGCGAGCTCGTGCGCAGCGATCTCCAGGCACTCGACCAGGTTCTCCTCGCGGGTGCCGACATAGAGCCCGATCTGGCCGGCGTCGGAGTACTGCGAGGCGAAGCTGTACACCGAGTAGGCCATCCCGCGCTTCTCGCGGATCTCCTGGAACAGGCGCGAGGAGGCCGAGCCGCCGAGGATCGCATCGAGCAGAGAGGCGGCGAAGCGGCGCTCGTCGCGGCGCGAGATCCCCGGCGCGCCGAGGCAGACGTGGTACTGCTCCGTGTCCTTGCGCTGGAAGCGCAGGCCGGGTGCGGAGCGGCGCCCGATCGGCTTCCTGGCGCGCCTCGTCCCCGCGGTCGTCGCGGGAAGCCGCGCTGCCAGCAGCTCCACGAGCCTGCTGTGCTCGACGTTGCCGGCGGCCGAGACGACGAGGTTCTCCGCCGTGTACGCGGCCCGATGGAACGCGGCGAGCGCCCGCCTGCTGACCGTCGAGATCACGTCCGCCCGGCCGATCACGGGGCGTCCGAGCGGATGGCCGCCGAACACCGCCTCGGCCACGATGTCGTGAACGAGATCCTGCGGGTTGTCCTCCACCATCGCGATCTCCTCGAGCACGACCTCGCGCTCCGCGTCCACCTCGGCGAACGCCGGGTCGTAGACCATCCCCGAGATCACGTCGAGTGCGGGCTCGATCCGGTCGTCCGGCACCCGGGCGTAGATGACGGTCGTCTCGCGCGAGGTGGCCGCGTTCAGCTCGCCGCCGAGACCGTCGAAGATCTCGGCGATCTCCTGCGCGCTGTGGGAGCCCGAGCCCTTGAAGAGCAGGTGCTCGATGAAGTGCGAGACGCCGGCGCGCGCCTCGGTCTCGTCGCGGGAGCCCGCGCCCACCCAGAAGCCCAATGAGACCGAGCGCACACTCGGCACGTGCTCGCTGATCACGCGTTCGCCCGTGGGGAGCGTCGAGAGCTCGTAGTCCTGCATCGCCGGATCGTAGCGCCGGGCCCGACGGACCCGGCCCGGGCGATTGCAATCCCGGTCCGCGTCGCCGAGGATGGACGGCTGAAGGAGGGTGAGATGGCAGTCGACTACTTCCTGAAGCTCGACGGCGTCCAGGGCGACTCGACCGACTCCAAGCACAAGGGGGAGATCGAGCCCGTCTCGTTCGGCTGGGGCGTTTCGCAGTCGGCGGCGCCGGCGTCCGGCGGTGCCGGTGCCGGTAAGGCGCAGTTCCGCGACCTCGCCTTCGTGCAGCGGACCGGCAAGTCCTCGACGACGCTCTTCCTCGCGTGCGCCACGGGCAAGCACCTGAAGGTTGCGACGCTGACAGCGCGCAAGGCAGGCGGGACACCGTTCGAGTTCCTGACGATCAAGCTCTCCGACGTGCTCGTATCGTCCTTCGACGCCTCCGCGGCGGACGGCGAGGACTCCTTCGAGCACGTGACGCTCCGCTACGCGAGGATCGAGATCGCCTACCGGCCGCAGGGGCCGGGCGGGCAGGCCCTGCCCGCGCTGACGGCAGGCTTCGACGTGAAGAAGAACAAAGCCCTGTAGACGAGCGAGGGGCGGCTCGCGCCGCCCTCAGCCAGCCAAGCGCGCGAGACCCCTGAAGCGAGGGGGCGGCTCGCGCCGCCCCCTCGGGTGCTACCTGGACCGGCTCGTCGTTCTAGTCACGGCGCGGGCCGCGGTCGCGGCCGCCCCGGCCACGATCGTCGCGGCGCGGACGCTCCTCCTCCGGCGGCCGCGGCGGTGCCGACTTGGCCCGCTCGATCAGCTCCTCCGGCGAGACCAGCTTCCCGTCCTCGTGCTTCGCGACGAGCTTCAGGCCGATCCGGCCACGAGCCTTGTCGACCTCCTGCACGACCACGTCGACGATGTCGCCGCGCGTCATCACGTCCTCGATGTGCGCGACCCGGCCGGGACCCACGTTCGAGACGTGGAGCAGGCCGTCGGTGCCCTTCTTCAGCTCCACGAAGGCGCCGAACTGCGTCGTCTTCACGACCTTGCCGGTGTAGGTGTCCCCCACCTCGGCCTCCTTGGTCAGCGCTGCGATCGCCGAGATCGCCGCGTCGCCCTTGGTGCCCTCGGTCGCGTAGACGAGGATCGTCCCGTCCTCCTCGATGTCGATCTGGACGTCGAAGTCGGCCTCGAGCGAACGGATCGTCTCGCCACCCTTGCCGATCACCATCCCGATGAAATCGGGGTTGATCTGGATCGTCTGGATCCGCGGCGCGTGCTCGGCCATCTCCGGACGCGGCTCCGAGATCGTCTCCAGCATCACGTCGAGGATCGAGTTCCGCGCCCGCTTTGCCTGCTCGAGCGCGCCCCGCATGATCTCCTGCGTCACGCCGGTGATCTTGATGTCCATCTGGAGCGCGGTGATGCCCTCCCGCGTGCCGGCGACCTTGAAGTCCATGTCGCCCAGGTGGTCCTCTGCGCCCTGGATGTCGGTGAGGATGACGTAGTCGTCGCCCTCCTTGACGAGGCCCATCGCGATCCCCGAGACCGGCGACTTGATCGGCACGCCCGCGTCCATCAAGGCGAGCGTCGAGCCGCAGACCGAGCCCATCGAGGAGGAGCCGTTCGACTCGAGCGTCTCCGAGACGATCCGAATCGTGTACGGGAAGTCCTCCACCGGCGGAAGAATCGCCTCGAGCGACCGCTGCGCCAGCGCGCCGTGACCGATGTCACGCCGCTTCGGGCCTCGCATGAAGCCCGTCTCCCCGACCGAGTAGGGCGGGAAGTTGTAGTGGTGCATGAAGCGACGGTCGGTCTCGAGGGAGAGGTCGTCGATCCGCTGCCCCTCCTTCGCCGTGCCGAGCGTGAGCAGGCTCAAGACCTGCGTCTGCCCCCGCTGGAAGAGACCGGTGCCGTGCGAGCGGGGGCTGACCCCGACCTCGCACTCGATCGGTCGGATCTCCTCGGCGCCGCGGCCGTCCGGGCGGCGCTTCTCGACTGCGATCTTCTTCCGGACGAGGTCCTTGTAGATCGCCTCGGCGGCCTTCTTGACGTAGCTCGCCGTGAGCGCGTCCTTGACAGTCGGCCCGCCGCCGTCGACCGTCGCCGGGCCTACCGGGAACGGCAACTCGGTCGTGTCGACGATCTTGTCGAAGAGCAGGTGCCGCTTCGCGGACTTGAGCTCCTTCGAGTCGTCCTCCGCGTCGGTGAGCGCCCGCAGATCCGATTCGAACTGCTCTCGCACCGGTCCCTCGACCGCAGCGAGCCGCTGCTTCTCGAGCAGCATCGCGAGACTCGCCTTGACCTGAACCTGGCGCTGGATGTCCTCGTCGTTCGAGTCCATCGAGAGCTCGGGTGCCAGCTCGGCGAGGATCTCCGACTCGATCGAAGCGGCCTCGCGGAGCCCGTCGCGCTGGATCCGCTCCCAGATCGAGTGCCCGTGCGAGCCCTCGATCTCGGTGGTCAGGTCGGTGTCGAGCCACTTCGCCTTGCCCGCCTGGCGACGCAGATCCTCCTGCGCCTCACAGAGCTTCTTGATCTCCTCGTGTGCCAGCTCGAGTGCCTCGAGCAGCACGTCCTCGGGGACCTCGTCCGCCCCGGCTTCGACCATCGTCAGGCCGTCCTGCGTGCCGACGACGATCAGGTCGAGCGCCGACTCCTCGAAGTTCTCCTCGTGGGTCGGATTGAGAACCAGCTGCCCGTCGATCCGGCCGACGCGCACGGCCCCGACCGGGCCGAAGAACGGCAGCGGCGAGAGCATCAGCGCCGCCGACGCGCCGTTGATGCAGAGGATGTCGTGCGGTGTGATCAGGTCGGCAGAAAGCACCGTGCAGATCACCTGCACCTCGTTGCGGAACCCCTTCGGCCACAGCGGCCGAATCGGGCGGTCGATCATGCGAGCGGTCAGTGTCGCGCGCTCGGTGGCGCGCCCTTCCCGCTTGAAGAAGCCGCCGGGAATCTTTCCCGCGGCATAGGCGCGCTCTTCGACGTCGATCGTGAGCGGGAAGAAATCCGCTCCCTCACGCGCCTCGGAGCGGCCCACGGCCGTCGCCAACACCATCGTGTCGCCGGATCGGACGACGACGGCGCCGTCTGCCTGCTTGGCCAGCTTGCCCGTCTCGAGGGTGATCTCCTTGCCACCGATCTCGACGGAAACCGAGGCTATCTGCCCCATTACCGTGCTCATTCCATGTCCTCCACTCTGCTTGGTGGAGAGTGGAAGTTTGGGCCAACCCCGCCCTGCGCGGGGCTCGTCCAAGCTTCCACTCTCCCGTGTTGGCTGGACCCGAGGCTTTAGCGCCTCAGACCCAACTCCTTGATCAGGGCGCGGTAGCCCTCCAGGTCGTGCTTTTGCAGGTACGTCAGGAAGCGACGCCTGCGGCCGACGAGCTTCAGCAGCCCCCGGCGCGAGTAGTGATCCTTCGGGTGCGTGCGCAGATGCTCGGTGAGGTCGTTGATCCGCCTCGTGAGCATTGCGATCTGCACCTCCGGCGAGCCCGTGTCGGTCCCGTTCCGGCCGTGCTGGTCGATCAGCTCCTGCTTGACTTCCTTGGTGAGGGCCATGTGTGCCTCCTTGGTGGGTTCCCCGGAGTCCCCGCGCGGCGTGAAGGAAGGCACGGCCGGCCGAGAGCTCGGACGCCGGTAGGGTAGCAACCCGTGCTGGACGGGGCTCTTTCTGCCGACTGCGAGGAGGTGCTGGCGCGCTGGGACGTGCCCGGCGCGGCGATCGGCGTGCTCGCCGACGGCGAGGTCGCGACCCGCGGCTTCGGGGTGCTCGACCTGCGCACGGGCGATCCCGTGACGGCGGAGAGCACGTTCCGGATCGCGTCGATCACGAAGCCGTTTACCGCCACACTCGGGCTCTACCTCTCGCTTTCCGGCCTGGTCTCGCTCGACGAGGAGGTGCCCGGTCCCGTCGAGGGCCTGACGCCGCAGCACCTGCTCTCCCACCTGGGCGGATTTGAGGGAGAGGCCGGCGACCTGGCGCGCTTCGGCGAGGGCGACGAGGCGCTGCCGCTGCTCGTCCGCGAGCTCGCCGCACAGCCGCAGATCGTCCCGCCGGAGGAGGTGTGGTCGTACTGCAACGCGGGCTATTGGCTGATCGGCCAGTTCCTCGCCGACCGAGCGGGCTCCAGCTACGAGCAGGCACTCGCAGACTGGGTCTTGAGCCCGCTCGGGCTCTCACGCACGGGTTTCGGCGCACCGGAGGCGACCGGGCACGAGCCGATCGAGCCGGGCAGCTCGGTGCACGAGCCCGTCAGTGCCGCCTATCCACGTGCCCGGAACGCGTCGGGCGGGCTCGTCTCGAACGTCGGCGACCTGCTCACGTTCGCCCGCTTCCACCTCGAGAGCGCCGAGACGGAGATCCTGCGCCGGCCGGTCGTGGACACCCCCACCGGCGACTACGGCTTCGGCTTCGCGCTCGAGCGGGTCGGCGAGCTGGAGCTCTGGGGGCATACCGGAGACTACGGCGGGTTCAGGTCGCTGCTCGCGCTCGAGCCCGAATCGGGCTTCGCCTTCGCGGGCCTGGTGAACTCGGCTCGCGGCGGCAGCGCGCTCGAGCAGATCCTCGACGCCGAGCTCGAGCGCGCCCTCGGCGTCCGTCGGGTACCGCCCGAGACGGTGCCGCTGCCGGCAGCGGAGCTCGAATTGCTCGCCGGGCGCTACGCCCATTCCGAGCTGGAGCTCGATCTTCGAGCGGAGGGCGACCGGCTGCTCGTGGACGCGGTCGAGATCGATCGAGTCTCGCGCGCCCGCACGGCGTTGCTGCCGTTGCGCGCACGGTCGCTGGGTCGGCGGCTCTTCGCGCTCGAAGGAGACGAGTGGGAGCGCGCCCGCTTCGACTTCCATCCGCGTGCCGGGGCGCCGCGATTCGTCCGCTTCGGGAGCCGCCTCGCGGAGCGACGCTGAACGCGGGGGTCGCAGCGGGGCACCACGCGACCGTCGAGGCGGGCATCGAGATCCTCGAGGACGGCGGGACCGCTGCGGACGCCGCCATCGCCGCCTCGCTCGCCTCCTGCGTCGCCGAGACCGTGATGACCGGTCTCCTCGGCGGCGGGCACGCGATCTACTGGGACGGACGGCGCGCCGTCAACCTCGACTGCTTCGTCACCGTCCCGCGCGGCCGGAGCGGCGGGGTGATCGAGCTGGCGGTGCCGTTCGGCGAGGAGGTCGTGCACTACGCGGTCGGGCCGGGCACGTGCGGCGTCCCGGGGCTGCCGGCCGGGCTCGATGCTCTGTGGCGCCGCTACGGCCGGCTGCCGTGGCCGCGTCTCGTCGAGCCGGCGCTCGCGCTGGCTCGCAGCGGCGTGCCCATGCCACCCGCGCACGCGGCGTGCCTCGAGATGCTCGGACCCGTCTTTACGCTCACCGAGGCCGGACAGGCGATCTACGCCCCCGACGGTGAGCTGCTTCGAGCCGGCGAGACGCTCGCCCAGCCCGGGCTCGTCGACACGCTCGAGCTGGTCGCCGCCGAGGGAGCCGAGACCGTGTACCGCGGATCGGTGGCGGAAGTGCTGCTGCACGGCGTCGACGGCGTCGGGCTGACGCGAGCCGACCTCGAGGGATACGAGCAGCACTGGTCGGTGCCCGTCGCGACGTCCTTCCGCGGAACGAGCTTCCTGACGAGGGCGGGTCTCTCCGGCGTGCCGGAGACCCTGGCCCGGCTCCCACCGCTGCGCGAGCTCGGCGAGCAGGACCGCGTCGTCACGCTGCTCGACGCGCTCGCCGGTCCGGGGCGCGACGGTCACACGACCAACGTCACCGTCGTCGACGCGGCGGGCTGCGCTTGCGTGCTGACGACGAGCCTCGGCCTCGGCACCGGCGACTTCCTGCCCGGGCTCGACCTGCATCTGAACAGCATGCTCGGCGAGGTCGACCTCCACCATGTGCCGCTCGAGCCGGGGGCCCGGATGGAGAGCATGATGGCGCCGAGCGTCGCGTTCGACGACGACGGGCTCGCGCTCGCGATCGGCTCCGCCGGCGGGACCCGGCTGCGGACGGCGCTCGTCGGCGTGGCGGCGTCGATCCTCGACGAGGGCTTCGACCCCGTCGCGGCGGTGGAGCGACCGCGGTTTCACGCGGTCGGGGCCCTCGTCCACGCCGAGCCCGGGGTCGACGAGTCCGCGCTCGCCTTGCTCGAGGCGCAGGGACGGACGGTGCGCCGCTGGCCCACGCAGCATCACTACTTCGGCGGCGTCAGCGCGGTGGGCCGCGGCGGCTGCGCGGGTGACCCGCGCCGAAGCGGCCACGCGGCTGTGCCGCGCTGAGCTGCTCGGCGGCCACGCCGGCCCAGCCCAGGTAGCCGCAGTGCGGGCAGCCGGGGTTCGTGGAGATCGTTCCACCGCCACGCGGTTTCGAGTAGACGGCAGCGCAACCGAGACACTGCACGTTCTCGGTCGTCTCCAGCTTCGTCACCGTGGACGCCTCCACCCGCTGCGACTGCACACCAACAGAGATTCCTCAGCTTGCCGAAACTTGCGCGAGCCTCGCGAACTGATTCGCGCGCCTACACCGGGCGGTTCACCGCCCTCGTTCGCTCGACGTCGCGCGCGATCTGCGCCACGAGCTCCGACTCGCTGGCGAAGGCGCGCTCGTCCCGCAGCCGCTCCCAGAGCTCGACGACGAGCCGCTGCCCGTAGAGATCGCCCTCGAAATCGAGCAGGTGGGGCTCGATCCGGCGTTCCTGGCCGCCGTAGTGAGGGTTGATGCCGATCGAGATCGCCGCCCGGTACCGGTTCTGGTCCGGGCCGCGAGCAGCGCCCGCGTAGATGCCGAAGCGCGGCACGAGCAGCGCCGGATCGAGGGCGAGGTTCGCCGTCGGGTACCCGAGCGTGCCGCCGCGCTGGTCGCCCGGCACGACGAGGCCGTCCAGCTCGAACGGACGGCCGAGCTGGCGCGCGGCGCCCTCGAGCTCGCCCTCGTGGACGAGCCGCCGGATCTCCGAGGACGAGATCCCCTCGACGAGCGGGACGCGCGGCACTTCGAAGCCGAGCCGCTCGAGCGTCTCGAGATCGCCGGAGCGTCGGTGGCCGAAGCGGAAGTCCTCGCCGGCCACGACGACCCGCGCGCCGGCCAGGTGCTCGGCGACGAACTGCTCCGGCTCCTGCGCCGCAGTCTCGAGCGTGAACGGAATCACGACGACCTCGGAGCAGCCGTGCTCGCGGAGGAGCTCCACGCGCCGCTCCGGCGAGCAGATCAGCTCGACCTGGTTCCCGTGCACCACCGTCCGCGGATGCGGGTGGAAGGTGAGCGCAGTCACCGGCAAGCCCGTCTCGAGCGCGACCTCGAGCACGCGACGGTGGCCCAGGTGCACCCCGTCGAACGTGCCGATCACTGCCGCACCCGTCATTGGCGCACCGGTCTTGGCGCACCGGTCATTGGCGCACACCGGTCATTGCTGCCCTGTCACCGCTCTGTCGGTCGCGGCAGCAGCGCCAGCGCCTGCTCGGTGGGCAGGATCCGCTCTTCGTCGGCGTCCTCGACGCGGAACGGGCCGACCTCGGTACGGCGCAGCACTCGGCAGTGGCCACCGAGCGCCTCCGCGATCGCACGGACGTAGGTGCCCGAGCTGACGAGGAGATCCAGCCGGACCACTCCGTCGGTATACGCGATGAGGTCGAGCTCGTGCACGAGCGAGCGACGCAGGGGCATCTCGACGGCGATGCCGCGGCGGTGCAGCCGGTACGCGCGCTCACCGCCGATCTTGACCGCGGATGCGGCCGGGATCGGCAGCTCGATCTCCCCCCGGAGGGGCGCGAGCGCGCGCTCGAGCTCGTCCCGGGCCGGTGGCTCGTGCTCCTCGACGACCTCCCCCTCGACGTCGCCCGTCGACGTGCGCGCCGTCAGGTCGACGTCCGTGAGATAGCGCTTGTCGAGCCCGACGAAGGATCCAGCCATTTTGGTCGCACGTCCCGAGAGCAAGAGCAACAATCCAGTCGCGAAAGGATCAAGAGTTCCCGCATGGCCCATGCGCGTGCCGGTGCGGGCGCGGATCCGGTTCACGATCGCGAACGAGGACGGTCCCGCCGGCTTGTCCACGAGGATGATTCCGGCCGGCTCGAGCCCGCGCGGCGGCATCAAGCCGGAGCGGCCATCACGCTGGGCCTGCGGCAGCGCGCGCCGCCGAGAACTCGCGCACGATGAACTCCGTGATCGCGTCGACCGACTCGTCGCTCGAGAAGCCGGCGGCTTGCCGATGGCCGCCTCCTCCCGACTTGCGCGCGATCGCGGAGACGTCCAGCTCGTCGTGCGAGGCACGCAGCGAGATCCGGCGCGCCGGGCTGCCGCCGCGGGGCGGTTCGCGAATCAGGGCGGCCATGTCTGCCCCCTCGACCGCGCGGAGGAAGTCGATGATCCCCTCCGAGTACGGCTCGACTGCGCCGACCTGAGCGAAGTCCTCGCGTAGGAGGTGCGAGACGACGAGGCCGCCGCCCTCGTACACGACAGCGCGGTCGAGCGCACGGGCGAGCAGCTTCAGCTTTGCGAACTGGACGCTCTCGTACACGCCCTGGAAGACCTTGTGCACATCGGCGCCGGCCTCGACGAGCTCGGCGGCCAGCCGCAGTGCCTTCGGTGTCGTGTTCGCATACTGGAACCGCCCCGTGTCCGTGACGAGGGCGATGTAGAGCGGCTCGGCGATGTCGGGCGTGACGTCGACGCCGAGCTCCGCGAAGACGTCGCGCAGCACCTCTCCGGTCGAGGAGGCATCCGCGACGATCAGGTTGACGTCGCCGAACCTGGAGTTGTCGTGGTGGTGATCGATGTCGATCGTGAACGGCGCCTGGTGCAGCACGTCCGGGTCGGGGCCGAGCCGAGACTCGTTCGCGCAGTCGACCGCGACCAGCACGCGTTCAGCCGCATCGGCGGGGAGCACACGCCCGAGCTCGTCCAGGCCCATGAACCCGTACTCCCCCGGTAGCGGCGTCGCCCCGGCGAGGTACATGACGCTGTCCTTGCCGAGCTGCAGCAGCGCACGGTGCATGGCGGCGAGCGAGCCCAGCGCATCCCCGTCCGGATTCTCGTGCGTCGTGACGAGGAACCGCTCCCGCGAGCGGATCGCCTGCGCGACCGCCTCGAGGTCAGCCTGTGTCATCGCGTGATTCGGGTGCGAGCTCATCGATGAGTTGCGACATGCGCACGCCGTGCTCGACCGTCGGATCGTATTGGAACGCGAGCTGCGGAGTGCGCTTGAGCCGGAGCTCCCGCGAGAGCCGCCCCTGCAGGACGCCGTGGGCGGCGTCCAGCGCCGCCATGCTCCGCTCGCGCTTGCGATCGTTGCCGAGCACGCTGACGAAGACGCGCGCGTGGCGGAGGTCGGGGGAAGTCTCGACTCCGGTGACGGTGACGAAGCCGATCCGGGGATCCTTCAGCTCGAGCAGCGCCTCCGACAACACCTGGCGGAGCGATTCGTTGACTCTGCGCATCCGCTGGGCCATCGTCCTAACTTATCGGCCGCCGCCGCGTCCCGGTGGTCGTGGGCAGCCGACTCCTCGCCGTTTTCGTCGCCGCCACCGCCCTCGCCGCGGCGGGTGCGGCGCTCGCGACGCAGGACGAGCGCAGCGCCCGCTTCGAGGTGCTCGGCCACGTCCGGCCGGCCGGCGGGTACAGCGCCGACGTCGTGCTGCACCGCCGCCACGCCTATCTCTCGAGCCACAAGGGCGCGACGAGCTGCGCCGGAGAGGGCGTGCGGGTGTACAACCTGCGCGAGCCGCGCCGCCCGCAGCGGATCGCCACCTTCGGCCGCATCCCCGGCACGTGGACGGAGAAGACGATCGTCCGCCGGGTCGCGACACCGTCGTTCACGGGCGACCTCGCGGTGACGAGCGTGCAGGGCTGCCGCCCCAGCGCATTCCGCGGCTTCGCGCTCTACGACGTGACCCGGCCGGGCAGCCCACGCGAGCTCGCCCGCGTCCGCACCGATCCGCGCGGCTCGCACGAGATCTGGCTCCAGCCGGTCGGTGGGCGGGCGTATGTGTACACGGCGATCATCGCCTCGGAGATCCTCTCCTCCACGAACGGAGCCCCGGGCGCGCCCGACTTCCGCATCTACGACGTCACCAGCCCACGCAGACCGTTGCTGCGCGGCGGCTGGGGCGCCTGGGCGGCGCTCGGGCTCGCCCCCTTCCACGATCCGAATCAGAGGCTGGAGGGCAACTTCGTGCACTCGGTCGTGGGCGACGGCAGCAGGGCCTACCTCTCCTACTGGGATCTCGGCACGGTGGTGCTCGACGTGCGCGACCCGGCACGGCCGCGCTACGTCGGACGGACGCGCGCGACCGACAACGCACACTCCGCCTGGGTCGGCCCACGCGGGCTCCTGATCGAGACGCACGAGGCGAGCGGCGGCGTCGCGACCCTGCACCGGCTCGGGGCCGGCGATCCGGCGGAGCTCGGCACCTTCGAGCTTCCCGACGCCGTGATCCGCCGCGGGCAGCGGGTTCGCGGTCTCTCCCCGGTCTCCGGCCTCGACCTCACGGACAGCGTCCACGACGCCAAGATCCAGGGGCAAATCGCGCTCTTCTCCTGGTACGCGCAGGGTGTCGTGGCCGCAGACGTCTCCAACCCTGCGAAGCCCCGCTTCCTGGCGCGCTTCCTCCCCCGGCCGGACGAGGACCCCGAGCGGCTGCTCTGCCCCGGCCGCCGCTGCACCGCTGTCTGGGGTGTGGACGTCGAGGGCGACCTCGTGGCCGCGTCGGACATGGTCGGCGGGCTCTGGGTGCTAAAGCTGGTTGGCGCAAGCTGAGCATCCGCGCAAGCGGCTACTCAGCGCGCGAAGACCACTGAAGTGTCGCTTCGCTCCGGCCAGGCACCGGCGGTTCTTCAGCGACTAGTCGTCGTCGAGCGTCACGAGCTCGCGCTCCACGAGCGCCAGCTCCCACTCGCGCGAGGCGAGATAGCGCTCCGCGTCGGCGAGCAGCAGCTCGGCGTCGCGGTGCTTGCGGGCGACCACTGCGAGCGTGATCCGCGAGCGCTGCCAGACGTCGTGATGGTCGACCTCGGCGACGGACGCACCGAAGCGGTTCGCGAGCTGCGCCTTCGCCGAGCGCAGGTGAGTTCGCTTCTCCTTCAGCGAGTGCGCCTCGGGAAAATGCAGCTCCGCGGAGAGGATCCCGACCCAGCCGCTGGCCATCACTGGCCGGCGCAAGACGCGCGAAGATCCCTGAAGGGCCGCTGCGCGGCCGGGCTTGCCGACACTACGACGTGGCGGGTGCCGCGCCTGCAGGCTCGTCGAGCGACGTCCGCTCGATCTCGCGCGTCTCGTACACCTCGAGGATGTCGCCTTCCTTGACGTCGTTGAAGTTGTCGAGCAGGATCCCGCACTCGAAGCCCTCGGCCACCTCGCGGGCGTCCTCCTTGAAGCGCTTCAGCTGCGCGATCGTGGTGTCGTAGATGACGGTGCCGTCGCGCACCACGCGCACCTGCGAGTTCCGGCGGACGATTCCCGACGTGACCATGCACCCCGCGATCGTGCCGAGCCGCGAGACCTTGAAGAGCGCACGCACCTCGACCTCGCCGATCGTCTCCTCCGTCTGGACGGCGGTGAGCATGCCGACGAGCGCCTGCTCGATGTCCTCGGTGAGCTGGTAGATGACGCGGTAGGTGCGGATGTCGACGCCTTCGCGCTCGGCGAGCTGGCGGGCCTCGACGTTGGGCCGCACGTTGAAGCCGACGACGAGCGCCTGCGAGGCGGCGGCGAGCATGATGTCGCCCTCGGTGATGCCGCCGACGCCCTGATGGATCACGTTGACGCGCACCTCGGGGTGCTGGATCTTCGCGAGCTCGGAGATCGCGGCCTCCACGGAGCCACCGACGTCGCCCTTGAGGACGAGGTTCAGGTCCTGGACGGCGCCCTCCTGGAGCTGTGAGAAGAGCGTCTCGAGCGACACGCCCGACTTCGAGCGCTGCGCGTGCTGCTCGGTGCGCAGGCGCTGGCCGCGGCGCTGTGCGAGCGAGCGCGCCTCGCGCTCGTTCTCGACCACGCGGGCGAGCTCTCCCGCGGGAGGCGGCGTGTCGAAGCCGAGGATCTCGATGGGAGTGCCCGGCCGCGCCTCCTGCACCTTCTCGCCGCGATAGTCGTAGAGCGCGCGCACCTTGCCGTACGCGTCGCCGGCGACGATCGCCTCGCCCACGCGGAGCGTGCCGCGCTGGACGAGCATCGTCGCGACGGGGCCGCGGCCGACGTCGAGGCGCGACTCCACGATCGGGCCGGATGCGTCGGCGTTCGGGTTGGCGGTCAGCTCGAGCTCGGCGTCCGCGACGAGCAGGATCCGCTCGAGCAGGTCGTCGAGATTCTGCTTCTGCTTCGCGGAGACGAGCGAGAACTGCGTGGTGCCGCCCCAGTCCTCGGGCTGGAGGCCCTCGGCGGCGAGGTCGGACTTGACCCGGTCGGGATTCGCGTCCGGCAGGTCGATCTTGTTCACGGCGACGACGATCGGCACCTCGGCCGCTCGTGCATGCGAGATCGACTCGCGCGTCTGCGGCATCACCGAGTCGTCCGCGGCGACGACGAGCACCGCGATGTCCGTCACCTTGGCGCCGCGGGCGCGCATGGCGGTGAACGCCTCGTGGCCCGGCGTGTCGAGGAACGTGACCTTGCGACCGTCGACGTCCACCTGGTAGGCGCCGATGTGCTGCGTGATCCCGCCCGCCTCGGTCGTGACGACCGAGGTCTCGCGGATCGCGTCCAGCAGCGACGTCTTGCCGTGGTCGACGTGGCCCATGATCGTGACGACCGGCGGGCGCGGCGCGAGATCCTCCTCGGAGTCCTCGAAGACCTCGGGCAGCTCCTCCTCGTCGGCCGCGTGCTTGATCGTGATCTCGCGGTCGATCTCGGTCCCGATCAGCTCGACCTCCTCGTCGGAGAGCGACTGCGTGATCTGCACCATGTTCCCGAGCCCCATCATGATCTTGATGATCTGGGCCGCCGGGATCCCGAGCGCCTGCGAGAGGTCGCGGACGGTGACGCCCGACGGGACCGTCACGGGGCCGGTCGGGGCGACGACCTCCTGCTTCTCGCGCTTGGGCGCGTCGCTCGGGCGGCCACCGCCGCGGCGGTTGTCGCGCCCGCGCTGGCCGCCCGCGCCTTCGATCACGACGCGCCGCTTGCGGCCCGGCGCGCCCTGGCGCGGTCGGATGGGGCGGTTCGGCTTGTTCGGTCCGTCTGCCATCAGCTCTCGATTCTAGTCGCGGGCTCGTAGAGCCGCGCGAGCGCAGGATCCACCTGCACGGTCTGTTTGAGGATGCGGTTGAAGGCTCGATTCGTCCGGGCGCGCTCGAAGCACGCGAGCCGGCGACAGGTGTACGCGCCCCGGCCCGGTTCGGTCCGCCCCGAAACGAGGCGACCCGCCGGCGCGGCGAAGCGCAGCAACTCGGCCTGCGGCGCCTTGCGCCCGCAGCCCGCGCAGGTCCGCTGTGCGGTCACGCTCACGAACCAGCGCTCTCGTCCTCCCCGGTCGTCTCCGCCGCGGACTGAGCCACGGGCGGCTCGCCCTCGGCCGCACTCTCGGCCTCGACCTGGGCGACGGCTTCGATCTCCGCCTCGATTTCCTCCGGAGTGAGCTCGGCGTCCACGGGAGCCCGCTCGGCCTCCGTGCCGACGAGCGCCTGGTGGGCCGGGACGCCGCAGAACTTGGAGCCAGGCAGCGCGGCGTTCGGGCAGCGCTTCCCGTTCGAGAGAACGGCGCCGCAGCGGCCGGTGTACTCCTCGCCGTCGGCGCCCTCGCCGGCATAGGCCGCCTCGGCCTCGGCGCGGGCGAACTCCTCGTCGGACTGGATGTCGACCTTCCAGCCGGTGAGCCGGGCGGCGAGCCGGGCGTTCAGGCCCTCCTTGCCGATCGCCAGCGCAAGCTGGTCGTTCGGGACGACGACGGTCGCTTCCTTGGTCTCGTCGTCGATGTAGACCTCGCGGACGCGTGCCGGCGAGAGCGCCTTCGCGACGAAGCGGGCCGGCTCCGTGTTCCACGGGATGATGTCGATCTTCTCGCCGCGCAGCTCGGAGACGACCATGCGGACGCGCGAGCCGCGTGGCCCGACGCAGGCGCCGACCGGGTCGACGCCCTGGGCGTGCGACTCGACCGCGATCTTGGAGCGGTAGCCCGGCTCGCGCGCGACGCCGCGGATCTCGACGAGCCCGTCTGCGATCTCCGGGACCTCGAGCTCGAACAGCGTCTTGATCAGCTCGGGGTCGCGGCGCGAGAGGATCACCTGCGGGCCCTTCGTGCCCGACCGGACTTCTGTGATCACGGCCTTGATCCGCGAGCCCTGCTCGTAGCGCTCGCCG
This sequence comes from uncultured Gaiellaceae bacterium, assembly GCA_963735585.1. GTDB lineage: Bacteria > Actinomycetota > Thermoleophilia > Gaiellales > Gaiellaceae > Gaiellasilicea. The sequence goes on from CAVTLI010000001.1 coordinate 400,482, forward strand.
TCGACCTGCTCCGAGCGGGGCAGAAGCGCCTCGACCTTGCCCAGGTCGACGAGCACGTTGTTGCGGTCGCCCGCCTGCTGGACGATGCCGGTGACGACCTCGCCCTGGCGGTCGATGTACTCCTCGTACATCATCGCGCGCTCCGCCTCGCGGATGCGCTGCTGGATCACCTGCTTGGCGGTCTGCGCCGCGATGCGGCCGAAGTTCTCGGGGGTGACGTCCGCGCGCACGATCTGCTGCTCGGGCACCTGCGACCAGTCGAGCTCGAGGTCGTCCTCGTTGATCAGCGTGTGCTGGCGCTCGCCGGTCTCTTCCTCGAGGCGCTCGAGCTCGTCGATCTTCGCCTCCATCGCCTCCTCGAGCAGGCGCTCCTCGAGGTCGCCCGGGATCTCGATCGAGAAGACGCGGAACTCGCCCTCGTCGTCGAGCTCGACGACGGCATGGCGCGACGCGCCGGGCGTCTTCTTGTACGCGGCGAGGAGCGCATCCTCGAGCGCCGTAACGAGAGTGTCGCTCTCGATCCCTTTCTCGCGCTCGATCGTGCGGACTGCTTCGATGATCTCCTGGGACATGGCTCCTCCGCTCTAGTGCTGCGACTCGGTGTAGATCAGGTTGCTCCGCACGATCGACGCGTACGGAATCTCGACGGGCTGCTCGCCGGCACGCACGGTGACGGCGGAGTCGCCGGCGCTCAGCACCTCCGCGCGCAGCCGCTTCTTCCGGTCCTCCGTGCGCAGCGAGATCGTCCGGCCGACCACGTTCCGGAAGTGCTCCGGCGTACGTAGCGGGCGCTCGATCCCGGGTGACGAGACCTCGACGGCGTACTCGGCCAGATACGGGCGCAGCACGTCGGTGACGCGCGCGCAGAGTGCGTGGTCGACGCCCTGCGGATGGTCGACGAAGACGGTGAACCGATCGGGCGCGGACAGCTCCACTGCGAGCACCTCGACGCCCGGCAGCGCCGCTCCGACCTCTTGCCCGATCTGATTCGTCAGTGTCTTCTCCTTGTCGTGCATCGCGCTCAAAGCGCAGTCCTCTCAACAAAAATGGGCGCCTCGCGCCCACTCGCCGTTCAAACTACATCTCGTCCAGCAGGTGAAATGTGGTGACGCCAGTGTAGCAACCGCCCTGCCGCTCACAGGACAATCGTCACCGGCCCGTCGTTCACGAGCTCGACCTGCATCCGAGCGCCGAAGCGGCCGGTCTCGACCGGGACCCCGAGCCCGCGCAACGCGGCGCAGAAGCGCTCTACGAGCGGCTCGGCCAGCGCCGGCTCGGCGGCCTCCGTGAAGCTCGGGCGGTTTCCCTTGACCGTGCTCGCAAGGAGCGTGAACTGGCTGACGACGAGCGCGGCACCGCCCGTGTCCAGCAGCGAGCGGTCGAAGCGGCCCGTCTCGTTCGCGAAGATCCGCAGCCGCGCGACCTTGGCGGCGAGCCGGTCGGCGTCAGCCTCCTCGTCGCCCGCCGCGACGCCGACCAGGACGACGACGCCGCCGCCGATCTCGCCGCAGCTCTCGTCGCCGACCCGGACGGATGCCCGGCTCACCCGTTGCAGAACGACCCGCATGACGCTCGCGACTATGCCACCCGCATGCCGCCGACCGAGCTCAGGTCCCGGCACCGATCAGCCCGCTTTCCGGATCGCCTGCCATACTGCGCAGCTTGCGGCGGGAGGTCTCAGGGCGGATTCAGGGTGTGCGGGTGCGCGTGACCGTCGTCGCGGCGCTTCTGTGCACGCTTGCCGCGGCCGGGCCGGCGGCCGGGGCACCGCGCTTCGGGATCGCCGACGACGCCGGCAAGTACGCCGACGACGGGGGCAGTGCCTTCTTCGACGGGATCCGGGCGCTCGGGATGACGGACAACCGCGTCACGATCCTCTGGCACCCGGACCGGCCGGGCACGATCGTCGAACGCGCCTTCCTCGACCGGGCGGTCCCGAGGGCCACGTCGCAGGGCGTCCGGATCGTCTTCCATGTCTACCCGGCGCAGCCCCGAGCGCTGACCGCCTCGCCCGCGTCGACAGCTGCAGTTCGCGCGCTTCCTGGGCCAGCTCGCCCACGCGTATCCGGATGTGCGCGAGTTCGTGGTCGGCAACGAGCCGAACCAGCCGCGCTTCTGGCAACCACAGTTCACATCGGCTGGACGGGCCGCCTCGGCACGCTCCTACGCCACATTGCTCGCACGCTCCTACGACGCCCTGAAGGCGGTGAGCCCGGAGATCAAGGTGATCGGCCTCGGGCTCTCCGGACGTGGGAACGACGTCCCGTACGCCCGCTCGAACGCCTCCACCTCGCCGGTTCGCTTCCTGCGCGACCTCGGGGCTGCCTACCGTGCGAGCGGCCGCAAGACGCCGCTGATGGACGAGCTCGGCGTCCATCCCTATCCCCGCTCGGATCGCGACTCGGTGCTCACCGGGGACCGCTGGCCGCGGGCGGGCCTCGTCAACCTCGGTCGCGTGAAGCAGGCCTTCTGGGACGCGTTCGCCGGCACCGCCCAGCCGACGGTCGAGGACGGGCTGAAGCTGCGCATCGACGAGATCGGCTGGCAGGTGGCCGTGCCGGAGAGCCGGGCAGGCGCCTACACCGGTCGCGAGACCTCGAGCGTGACGAGCGAGCCCGCGCAGGCGGCGAACTACGTGAAGCTCGTCCAGCTGGCGGCGTGCGATCCGAGCATCTCGGGCCTCTACCTGCTCCATCTCAAGGACGATCCGGACCTCGAGCGGTTCCAGTCGGGCCTCGAGCGTGCCGACGGGTCACGGCGACCCGCCTTTGCGGCCGTCCGGCAGGCCGTCGTCCGCGCGCGTCGAGGCTGCGCCGGCAAGAAGATCACCTGGCGCCACTCGACCACAGTCGTGGGGGCACGCGCGGCGTTCGGCAGCACGAGTCGGCCATCGTGGCACCTGCGACGAAACTGGAGCTTCAGGGTCACAGCCGGCGAGGGGGCCCTCTTCCGCGGCGCCATCTACCGCGCGCCAGCCACTGCCCGCACCCTCGCCCGGTCGCTCGCGAGTCACCGCGCACCGGGAGCGCTCGCCACGGCGACCGGCCGCGTGCGCGCAGGATGGCAACCGCGCGTGACCTTCAAGGGCCGCCGGCTTCCTCCGGGGCGCTACGTGTACGCGGTGCGGCTGAGGGCGAGCATGAACGCCCGCCGCACGAAGGTGCTCGTCAGCCGGCCGTTCGTCGTTCGCTAGTCGTCCGTTTCGGGCTCGCCTTCGAGATCCATGATCCGGTCCGCGTAGCGCTCGCTGCCGGGGCTCATCGAGCTTGCGAGCTTGTAGTGGCCGTTCGCCTCCGCGTCGCGGCCCTGCTTCTCGAGCGAGCGGCCGAGCGCGTAGTGCGCGTAGTCGTCGGTCGGCGAGAGCTCGAGCACGGCGCGGAACTCGCTCTCGGCCTCGCTCCAGCGCTGGATCCGGAAGTACGCGATTCCGAGCGCCTCGCGAATCGACGCCTTGTCCGGCTCGAGCCGCTTTGCTTTCTCGAGCGCCACCGTCGCCTGCGCCGCCATCCCCTCCTTCAGGTGGTCACGCCCCTGCTGGTAGAGGTCGTACGCGTCGCTCATTCCCGCTCTACCGCCGGCAAAGCCGACAGCTCCGCTCCGCGGAGCGGCTCCGTCGAGCCGACGCCGTAGAGATCCTTCAGGTACGGAAAGTTCTCCAGCACGAGATCCTCCGGGGTGGTCAGGTCGCGCGTCGGGCCGATCTCGATCCCCGCGACTCGCTCTCCCGCGTCGACAGCCTGCTGAAACGCGGCCGCGAGCTCGAACGGGGCGCGTCCGGGAAGTGTCTCGATCCGGTTCGCGATCCCGGGGCCGACGGCCCACAGCGGCGCTGCCACGACATCGGTCCCGGCGTCGAGCAGCCGCGCGACGGAGCCGCCCTCCAACCGCACACCGGACGGCCCGTCCTGCGCCCGCCGGCTCCGGATCGCGATCGCGCCGGCGGCATCGCCGGAGGCGCGGTACGCGGCGGCGAAACGGCCGACGTCGCCACCCCTAAAAACGGTGTCGGCCCCCAGCACGAGGTACGGGGCTCGCGCTCGAGCCGCGACGACTGCATCCGCGGACCCGTTCGGCGCGGTCTGCCGCGCGTACCGGATCGAGACTCCGAATGCGGAGCCGTCACCGGCGAAACGCTCGACCTGGCCTGCGAGATGGCCGACCACCACCGTCACATCGTGACACCCCGCCTCGGCGAGCTCACGCAGCAGGAGCGCGAGCACGGGCCGGCCGTCGATCGGGAGCAGCGGCTTGGCGAAGCGCTCGGTCAGCGGCCGGAGCCTCGTCCCGAGGCCCGCCGCCATCACGACGGCCGGGAGCACTAGACCCGGAGCGAGCGCAGGGTGACGAATCCCCGCAGCCGCTGCGGCCGGCCGAGGCTGCCGCGGATCGCGTGCAGGAGCATCCTCAGCTCGGCGCGCGCCGACGCCGCCGCCGCCTCGCTTCCTGCCGGCGGGCCGAAGCGCGCTGCCGCGACCGCGTTGGCGAACGGCCGCCCGTCGATTCCGAGCTGCGAGCGAACGAGCTGGTGCAGGTCCTCGGGCGTCGCGCTCGCGTCGACCACAAGCCCCTGGTCGACGAGGAAGTCGGCGAGCTCGCGGCGCGCCGCGCCCGCCACGCGCCGCGGGTCGCTCGTCAGGTAACGCGACCGGCGGAGGGCGAGCTTCGCGAGCCCGATCGCCGTCCCCACCCCGGCCACGAGGAGGACGAGCAGCCAGAAGGCACCGATACCCTCCTCGACGCTCACGGGCGGCGCGCTCCGGCCGCGCCCTTCCTGGAGCAGGGTCAGCTGCCCGAGGCCGGTTCCCGGATCGGGGCCACGACCCGTTGTCGGCTCGAAGGCACGGGAGGCCGCGTCGGGGTTGAAGCTCTGCGACGAGGCGCTGTAGTCGGCCGCCAGCTCGCCGCGGCCGGGCGTCGGGTCGAAGTTCAGCCAGCCTTGTCCAGGAAACCAGACCTCCACCCAGGCGTGGGCGTTGTGATCCGTGACGATCCAGGCGCCGTCGCGGTATGTGCCACTCGTGAAGCCGGCCGCGACCCGCGCCGGGATGCCGAGGAACCGCAGCATCAGCGCCATCGCTCCCGCGAACTGCTGGCAGTAGCCGCGTCGGCTCTCGGCGACGAAGTAGGCGAGCGGCGGCGCGCCGCCCGCGGAAGGCGGCTGCTCGTCGTAGACGAAGCCGCCCGTCGTCCGCAGCCACGCCTCGATCGCGACGACGGCGCCGTAGGGCGTCCGCGCGCCGCGCGCGATCCGCTCGGCCTGCTGTGAGAGACCCTCGTAGGCGGCCAGCGAGTGCCGGCTCTCGTCGTCGAAGATCGCCGCGACAGCTGCCGCGCGCCCCGGGCTGCCGAACTCGGGCACCAGCTTCCGCTCGAGCCGCAGGTACGGCTCGAGCGCGTCCGGGTAGTCGGCCTGGAGCGTCGCGAGGTCGACCGGCCTGGGCCTGGGCGCGTAGCTGGAGACGGTGTAGCGCTCGCCGCGCTCCAGGTCGCGGTTCAGCTGCACCAAGCCGTCGGCGTACTTCGTCACGAGCCCGAGCGAGTCGCCCTCGATCGCGACGGGCGTGCTCGCAGCGATCAGATGGGTGTCGCGCAAGCCGACGACCTCGACGTCGTGCGTGACGAGATCGTCCTCGATCCGTGCCTCGTCGGGCAGCAGCGAATCGCGTGGCAGCGCGCCGCTGGCGAGCTCGCTCAGGCGAACCTCGAGCTGCTCGCGCCAGTGATCCTCGACGAAGCGGTTGAGCGTCGTCGCGCGCCAGTAGAGGCTGCGGTTGGTGCCCGTGATGCGCAGCACAGTCGTCTTCTGCTTCGGGAAGTCGATTCCGGAGTAGTTCGCGTCCCAGGCGTACGAGACGCTGACGGGCGCATCGGGCCCTCCGTAGGGATCCCAGCGCTGCCAGGCCAGCACCCCGTCGCGGGCAATCGCCGTCGAGGTGGACGCGCCGGCGGCGACGAGCACCACGAGCAGGCCCGCCGCGAGTGCGAGCGTCGGCCGCTCGACGCGGAGCCCCGCGAGGATCCAGAGCGCCCCGACGAGGATCAGCGCGCCGAAGACGATCCCCTGCGACGGCAACAGCGTCGCCGGCCAGCCGGCCCCCGCCAGCAGCACGAGCACGGTCGGCAGCGGTCGCCGCGCCGCCGCCGCCAGACCAAGGGCGAAGCAGAAGCCGAAGACGGCGAGCAGCACGATGCCGTGCATCTCCGGGTCCTCGACGCCGGAGAACGGCAGGCGGACGTCGTAGAAGCGAGCGAGCCCGGTGTCGAAGCGCTCCCACGCGATCGGGAAGAACCCGCCCTCGCCGAGAGGTCGGTCGAGCGCGAGCCAGACGGCGAAGAGCAGCACCGGGCCGGTTGCGAAGAGACGCAGCGCAACCGACGGGAGCAGCGCCGGCACGAGGGCGAGGAGCACGATCCAGAGGGCGTCGCCGCCGCCGCTCGGATCCTCGAGGCGTAGCCAGGCGGAGGCGACGATCGTCGCCGGGAGGATGTAGACGAGCGCGGTTCTACGCACGGAGCGCTCCCCGCGAGCTCGGGACGGCGCCGAGCGCCGAGCGGAGGTCGTCGCCCTCGCGCACGATTGCCACCGGCACGCCTGCCGCCTGGAGCCGCAGCAGCTCGGGCTCGACCTTCGCGGGCCGGCCGGCGAAGCTGGCGCTGTCGATCCAGACGAGCGAGACACCGTGGCTCGAGAGGGCACGCTGGACGAGCTTGGTCGCGAGGGCCGGCGCGAGCCGGGCGGTGACGACGACCAGCTCCAGCGCGCGCGCGGCGGGGCCGCCTTCGCGCGCGATCAGCTCGACCACCGGACGGGATCCGTCGGGCTGAACCGCTGCCAACTCGGTGAGCGCCGCATGCCAGTCGCCCTCGAGCGACGACACCCGCAGGCTGACGGGCCGGTCCGCGTTCAGCGCGAGCACCGCGCGGCGACCGCGCGCGGCGTGCGTGCGCAGGATCGACCCGGCGGCGCGCACCTGCACGTCGAAGCTTCCGCCGACCGTCGCCGAGTCGGCATCGAGGACGATCGCGATCTCGTCGCGCGGAGCGTCCTCGAGCTCCTTCACCATCAGCTGGCCGCGTCGTGCAGTCGTGGGCCAATGCACCTTCCGCAGCGACTCGCCGCGTTCGTACTCGCGCACCGAGTGCAGGTCGAACCCCGACGGACGGCGGAGCAGCAAGCGGCGGCCGTCCTGGGCGTGCGCGCCGCTCTCGGAGAAGAGCCCGGCCAGCTCCACGAGGCGGGGGTAGACGACGAGCGATCCTGCAGCAGCGAGCTCGACCTCCGAGCACGCGAGCCCGAACGGATCCGCGATCACCGCGTGTGCGTCCTCGACCTCGTACCGGCCGCGCGGCACGCGCTCGAGCACGTAGGTCCCGCGGAACGCACGCCGGTCGTTCCGCAGCGGTGTCTCGTGCTCGCCGAGCCGCGCCAGGCGCTCGCGGATCGCGAGCGACGGCAGCGGCACCATCGCCTTCGGCAGCGCCTCGAGCGTCACCCAGACGTCATCGCCCTCGAGCAGCGCTCCGCGCCCGGCACGGCGGCGCAGCGAGATCGGTCCCGCCGCGAGCCGCACCCACGCGCGCGCGGCGAGCGGGGCGAGCACGAGCCCGGTCGCGGCCGGGTAGAGCACCGTTGCGCCGAAAAGCCACGCGACCCCGTACGTGACGAGGCCGAGCGCAAGGATGAGCTTGCCTCGGAGGGTCACCGGCTAGACGGGAACCGGCGTCTGGTCGACCGCCTCCTGCACGATCTCCGCCGCCGTCAGGCCGGCCGAGCGGGACTCGGGCGCGAGGATCATGCGGTGCGCGAGCACGGGCGCGGCGAGAGCCTTGACGTCGTCGGGCAGGACGAAGTCGCGCCCTTCCGAGAGCGCCCTGGCCTTGGAGACGCGCAGCAGGGAGATCCCGGCCCTCGGGCTGGCGCCGAGGGCGAGGCGCGGGCTGGAACGCGTGTGGCGCAGCAGCGCGACGACGTAGCGGTTCAGGCTCTCCTCGACGAAGATCGCACGGGCGTCGTCGATCGCCGCCACCAGCTCGTCCAGGCCGGCGACCGACTCGAGCGTCTCGAGGGGCGGCGCCGTCGTCTGCTCGGCGAGCATCCGGGCCTCGTCTGCCAGCGGCGGGTAGCCGAGCGAGATCCGCATCGTGAAGCGGTCGAGTTGCGCCTCGGGCAGCGGATACGTGCCCTCGTACTCGATCGGGTTCTGCGTGGCGAGCACCATGAAGGGCCGCTCGAGCACGTAGCTCGCGCCGTCGATCGTGACCTGGTTCTCCTGCATGGCCTCGAGCAGCGCCGACTGCGTCTTCGGCGACGCGCGGTTGATCTCGTCGACGAGGAGGACGTTCGCGAAGACGGGGCCGGGCCGAAACTCGAACTCGTTCGCGCGCTGGTTGAAGACGTTCACGCCCGTGATGTCCGAGGGGAGCAGGTCGGGCGTGAACTGCAGGCGCGAGAACTCGAGGTCGAGCGAGCGCGCGAGCGCCTTCGCGAGCATCGTCTTCCCGACGCCGGGAAAGTCCTCGATGATCAGGTGCCCCTCGGCCACGAGGCAGAGGACGCAGAGGCGCAGCGTCTCCTCCGGGGCGTGCACGACCTTCGCGAGATTGGTCGCGACCCGTTCGAAGGTCTCCACCTTCGGCGCGAGCGTCGCCGGATCTCTAGAGGCTTCCATCGCGCTCCTCGAGCAGCCGCTCGACCTCGTCGACGACGGCTGCTGCGATCTGCTCCTTCGGCGCCTTAGCCACCTCGCGCTCCCCTCTCCTCGTCACCAGGACGACCTCGTTGTCGGATGCGTCGAATCCGATCCCGTCGCGACCCACATCGTTGTAGACGACCAGATCGAGCTTCTTGTCGTCGAGCATCGTTCGCTTTCGGTTAAGCCCCGCCGCCCCCGATTCGGCGCCGAAGCCGACCAGAACCTGTCCGTTGCGGGCTCGCTCGCCGAGCCTGCGCAAGATGTCTACGGTCGGCTCGAGCGAGAGGTTCCACGGCTCGTCGTCCTTCGGGCGCTTGCCGGCGAGCTGCTGCGCGGGCCGGTAGTCGGCGACGGCGGCGGCCATCACGACGACGTCGGCGACATCCGCCCGGACGTCGGCCTCGCGCTCCAGGTCGGCCGCGGTCGGGGTCTGGACGACCTCCACGCCTGCCGGCGCCGGCACGGCGAGGTTCGCGGCGAGCAGCGTCACGCGCGCTCCGCGCCGGCGCGCCTCGGCGGCGACGGCGACGCCCATCCGGCCAGAGGAGCGGTTCCCCAGGAAGCGAACGGCGTCGAGGGGCTCGCGGGTTCCGCCGGCGCTCACGAGCACCTGCTTCCCCGCCAGCGTGCCGGTCAAGCCTGCGCCCGCCGACTCGCCGAGCGCCCGCTCGAGCGCCGCGGCGATCTCATCGGGCTGAGCCATCCGCCCGAGGCCGGTCTCGCCCTCGGCGAGCTCCCCCTCGTCGGGGCCGATCACCAGCACGCCTCGCTCCCGTAGGAGCCCGAGGTTCGCCTGTGTGGCCGGGTGCTCCCACATGCGCGTATTCATCGCGGGCGCGACCAGGAACGGCCCACGGTGGGCGAGCGCGGCCTCGGTGAGGACGTTGTCCGCAAGCCCGTGGGCGAGCTTGGCGAGCGTGTTCGCCGTCAGCGGCGCGATCACGAGCGCCTCGGCGCGCTCGAGATGCGGATAGGGATCGTCGCTGCGGGCCTTGCGCGCGAGCGCGAAGAAGGTCTCGGCTGCGACGAAGCGCTCCGCGCCCGGCGTCGGCAGCGGCAGCACGTCGTGACCGCCCCGGACGAGCAACCGCAGCAGCTCGCAGGCCCTGTAGGCCGCGATGCCACCCGTGACACCGAGGACGATCCGTGCCATCAGCCGAGCCTCCGGCCCGTCTGCTGGCTGGACGAGCACATCATGCCGTCCATTGTGCCTACCTACGTCTCGAATTCAGAGTGCCTGCCGTCGGGGGTGACCGGCCGGCCAGGATCGCGAGCGCGCGCAGACAAACGGCCGCTCTCGCGGCCGCTCGTGGACTACCGGTGCTCGCGCGCTACTTCTTGACGTTCTTGGCGTACGCGTACTTGATCTTGCCCTGGCTGATCTCCTCCAGGGACATGGTCAAGTAGTTCTTCGAGCGCGACTCGACGAGCGGTGGCGGGGCCTCTTCGAAGCCCATGCCCTCGCCGAGCTGATGGTGGTAGTTGTTGATCTGCCGTGCACGCTTGGCGGCCACGATGACGAGCGCATAGCGCGAGTCCACGTTGTCGAGCAGGGCGTCGATGCGAGGATGGATCATGGAGCCATGGTAGCTGCGAGCGCCAGCTCCCGCTCGACGAGCGCCGTAAGAGCCTCGGTGGCCCGGCTGATGTCGTCGTTTCGGACCATGTAGCGGAACCGGTGGGCCTGCTCGAGCTGATTGCGAGCGAGCTCGAGCCGGTGTGCGATCTTGCCCGCGCTCTCGGTCGCCCGCGCCAGCAAGCGGCGCTCGAGTTCGGGGACGTCTGCCGCGATGAAGAGCGTGACGCTGCCCTCCACCTGCTCCTGCACGCGTAGTGCGCCTTCGATCTCGAGCTCGAGGACGCAGACGTGCCCGCCGGCCGCGATCCGGTCGAGCTCGGAGGCGAGGGTGCCGTAGCGGCCGCCCACGTACTCGACATGCTCGAGGAAGCCGCCCTCCTCGATCCGCCGGACGAACTCTTCCTCGGTCAGGAACCAGTACTCCCGACCGTTCACCTCGCCGGGTCGCTGCGTCCGCGTCGTCGCGGAGACGGCCACCTCGAGCTGGGGGAGTCGTCCGACGAGCGACTTGATCAGCGTCCCCTTGCCGGCACCCGAAGGCCCCGTGACGACGAAGACCAATGTGGGTCTAGCGGTTGAAGAGGCCAATCAGCTCGGTGCGCTGGCGCTCGGAGAGGCCGCCCACCGTCTTCGACTGGCTGATCCGACACTGGTTCAGCAGCCGTGCCGCCTTTACGCGCCCGAACTTCGGCACCGCCATCAGCATGTCGAAGACCTTCGCGGTCGAGACGAACTCCGGCGGGTCGAGGAGGATCGCCTCGATGCCGACTCGTCCGTCCTTCAGGTCCTTCTTCAATCTGGCCCGCCGGACCCGGATGTCGTTCGCCCGCTTGAGGGCTTCCATCCGTTGGTCGAGCGACCGCAGAGGAGCCTGCGCTTGCGTCTTGGACGGCACCATGAGCGCGGGATACTAGCAGCCCCACCCGATCGGTCAAGCAGGCGCTTTTTGCCCGTTTGCAGCCTTTTTTTGCATTCTGTTGTCAGTACTGGAACCGCTCATTTGCAGGGACGAATGCGCGAGGCGCCGTGCGTCCAAGTGATGTCCGAGGCCGCGGGCGGCGCACTCGGCCGCGAGCTCGGAGCGGATCCGGGCGGGTGCCGCTGGGTCGGAGAAGAGGACCGTGCCGAGCGCGACCGCGCTCGCACCGGCCGCGATCAGCTCGAGCGCGTCGACCCCGGTCTGCACTCCGCCCATGCCCACGATCGGCAGGTCGACGGCCCGCGCACAGGCGTAGACGGCGGCGAGCGCGACCGGCTTCAGCGCCGGTCCCGAGTAGCCGCCTGTGCCTGCCGCGAGCTGCGGCTGCAGCGTCCGCTCGTCGAGAGCCAGCCCCCGCAGCGTGTTCACGAGCGAGAGTCCGTCCGCCCCGGCCGCCTCCACGGCACGCGCCTGCTCGGCCACGTCCCACGTCGAGGGAGAGAGCTTCGCGTACAGGGGCAGGCTCGTCGCCTCGCGGCAGGCCGCGACGATCTCGGCCGCCGTCTCCGCCGCATCGTCGACATTCGGACACGAGAGATTGAGCTCGATCGTCACGTCGTCGAGCACCGCGCACGTCTCGGCGTAGTCGTTCGCGGCGAACCCACCCACGGAGACCCAGAGCGGGATACCGAGCAGACGGAGTTGCGGCAGCGTCTCGACGAGGAAGCGCTCGCGTCCCGGATTCGCCAGCCCGATCGAGTTCAGCATCCCGAACTCGGTCTCGGCGATGCGAACGGGGGCGTTGCCGCCCCGCGGCTCCGGCGTGATCGTCTTCGTCACGAACGCGTCGAGCGAGCGCGCGACCTCGGGCGCCGTGAGCGCGTCGAGGCACCCGGAGGCATTCAGAAGAGTTGGCTGCATCAGGTCTTACGACCCGAGGTGGCGCGAGCTCTCTCCGGCGGAGCCGGGCTTCGCTCGGGAGCCGCGGCATGGTCGACCAGGCCGCGGACGCGAAGGCGGGCAGTCACGGGGGAACCGTGGGTTCCCCCGTGCTGGAGGACCGGTCCTTCGACGCAGAGTCGCTTCAGCTCGCCCTCCAGCTCCACCACGCAGCCGTAGCAGGCGCCGTAGCCGCACGCCATCGGCGCCTCCCACGCGAGCTGCGCCGCAGGCACGAGCGCGCGCAGCGCCTCCAGCATCGGCGCCGGGCCGCAGGCGAGGACGTCGAGCGGCTCTTCGGGCAACAGGTCGGTGACGTAGACCGGCTCGACGCAGACCTCGGCGTTCGGGAGGAGCGCAGCGGCCTCCGCGTGCCGGTCGCTGCGAAAGCCGAGCAGCGCCGGCGGCCGGCCGAGCTGCTCGGACAGGTACGGCAGCGGGGCGATGCCGATGCCGCCGCCGACGAGCAGCGGTCGCTCCACGTCGAGCCTGAAGCCGTTCCCGAGCGGACCGAGCACGAACAGCTCCTCACCTGCCTCGAGTGCGCAGAGCGCACGTGTGCCGGGGCCGACCGGGTCGATCAGGAACGCGAGCTCGGCCGGAGTCGCGAGACACACGCTCATCGGCCGGGGCAGCACGCGGCCGCGGTGCCTCCAGCATGAAGAACTGGCCCGGGACGCCGGCGGCGAGCGCGCCACGCTTCACACGCAGCAGTGTGTAGGGGCCGACCTGCTCGGAGCCGGCGACCCTAAGCCGCAGCCGTCTCAACCTGAATCCTCTCCTGCAGCGAGCGCGCCACCTCGCTGCGGGCGTTCGCGATTGCGTCGACCGCCATGCGGGCGGCGGCCAGGGTCGTGATGCAGGGAATCCGCGCCGAGAGCGCCGCCTGCCGGATCAGCGCGCCGTCGCGCCGCGCCCCGGAGCCCTGCGGCGTGTTGACGACGAGGGCGCACCGGCCCGCCCGGATCGCCTCGAGTACGGCGTCGCCCTTCTCGGCGGTCTCCACATCGAGGCCGGCGGCCACGAGGATCCTGGCCGTGCCTCCCGTCGCCAGCAGACGGAACCCGAGCCGCGCGAGCTCCGCGCCGACGGGTGCGATACCGGCCTTGTCCGCGTCGCGGACCGACAGGAACACGGTGCCGGTGAGGGGCAGCGGCCGGCCGGCGGCCCGCTCGGCCTTCGCGAACGCGGTCGGCAGGTCGGCTGCGCTCGCCATCACCTCGCCCGTCGAGCGCATCTCAGGTCCGAGCACGGGATCGGCGCCGGGGAAGCGCGCGAACGGGAGCACGGCCGCCTTCACGCTCACCTGCTCCGGCCGGCGCTCCTGCGGCAGCCCGAGCTCGTGCAGCCGCGCGCCGCCCGCGAGCCGCGCCGCCGCGTCGACGAGGTTGACGCCCGTCGCCTTGGACGCGAAGGGGACGGTGCGCGAGGCGCGCGGGTTGGCCTCGATCACCGAGACGACGCCGTCGACGAGCGCGAGCTGCACGTTGAGGAGGCCGACGACGCCGAGCGCCGGCCCGAGGCGGCGCACGATGCGGCAGATCTCCGCGTGGGTGTCCTCGTCGAGCGAGGGCGCGGGCAGCACGCACGAGGAGTCGCCGGAGTGGACGCCGGCCTCCTCGACGTGCTCCATCACGGCCCCGATGTAGACGGAGACTCCGTCACAGAGCGCATCCACGTCGATCTCGAGCGCGCCCTCGAGGAAGCGGTCGACGAGGGCCGGCCCGCGCACGTCCGCCATCGCTGCGCGCACCTGCGTCTCGTCGTAGCAGACCCGCATCGCGCGGCCCCCGAGGACGTAGCTGGGCCGCACGAGCACGGGGAAGCCGACCCGCGCCGCGACGGCCGCTGCCTCGTCCGCGCTCTCCGCCATCCCCCAGTCCGGACAGCGCACGCCGAGCTCCGCCAGCAGCCGGCCGAAGCGCTCGCGCTCCTCGGCCAAGTCGATCGCCTCGACGGGGGTGCCCATGATCGCGAAACCTGCCGCCTCGATCGCTCGCGCGAGCTTGAGCGGGGTCTGACCGCCGAACTGGGTGACCACCCCGACCGGCCGCTCGCGTTCGAGCACCGGCAGCACGTATTCCTCGGTCAGGGGCTCGAAATAGAGCCGGTCTGAGGTGTCGTAGTCGGTCGAGACGGTCTCGGGGTTGCAGTTGATCATCACCGCCTCGTAGCCCTGTGCGCGGAAGCTCTGCACCGCATGCACACAGCAGTAGTCGAACTCGATCCCCTGGCCGATCCGGTTCGGGCCGGAGCCGAGGATGACGACGCGCGGCCTGTCGCCGGTCGGAGGCGCTTCGTCGGCCTCGCCCGTCGTCGAGTAGTAGTAGTTCGAGGCCGCCTCGACCTCGCCGGCGCAGGAGTCGACGCGCCGGTAGACCCGCTCGCCGCCGGGCAGGCCGTTCGTGCGCAGCGCCTCGAGCTCGCGCCGGAACCACGGGTGCAGGCCGTCCGGGAGGTCGTCCAGGCTCGCCCACGGCGTCACCGCGCCCGCATCCAGCTCACGGCTCGCGAACGCCTTCGCGAACGCCTCCTGGAAGGTGCGCCCGATCCCCATCGCCTCGCCCACGCTCTTCATCTGCGTTCCGAGGGTGGTGTCCGCACCGGGGAACTTCTCGAAGGCGAACCGTGGCACCTTGACGACGACGTAGTCGAGGGTCGGCTCGAAGCTCGCCGGCGTCGTCCGCGTCAGGTCGTTCGGAATCTCGTCGAGCGTGTAGCCCACTGCGAGCTTCGCCGCGACCTTCGCGATCGGGTAGCCCGTTGCCTTCGAGGCGAGGGCCGAGGAGCGCGAGACGCGCGGATTCATCTCGATCACGCGCAGGTCGCCCGTCTCGCGGCAGCGCGCGAACTGGATGTTGGAGCCGCCGGTCTCGACGCCGACCGCCCGGATCACGGCGACGGCAGCGTCGCGGAGCTCCTGGTAGGCCTCGTCCGAGAGCGTCAACTGTGGAGCGACCGTGACGGAGTCGCCCGTGTGCACGCCCATCGGGTCGAGGTTCTCGATCGAGCAGACGATCACGACGTTGTCGCGGCGGTCGCGGATCACCTCGAGCTCGAACTCGTCCCAGCCGCGCACCGACTCCTCCACGAGCACCTGGCCGATCGGGCTCTCGCACAGGCCGCGCTCGACCTGGGCCCGCAACTCCGCGGAGGTCGAGACGAAGCCGCCGCCGTGCCCGCCGAGCGTGAACGCCGGCCGCACGACTGCAGGGAGGGCCACGCCGCCGAGGTCGTCGAGCGAGGTGACGACGCGCGAGGTCGGCACCTCGAGACCGCAGCTCTGCACAGCGTCCCGGAAGAGCAGCCGGTCCTCGGCGCGCTTGATCACGTCGACCTTGGCGCCGAGCAGCTCGATCCCGAGGGCGTCGAGCACGCCCGCCTCGGACAGCTCGATCGCGAGGTTGAGCGCAGTCTGGCCGCCGAGGGTCGGTAGCAGCGCGTCCGGCCGCTCGCGCCCGAGCACGTCGGCGACACCCTCGAGGTCGAGCGGCTCGAGGTAGGTGCGGTCGGCGAAGCCCGGGTCGGTCATGATCGTGGCCGGGTTCGAGTTGACGACGATCGTGGTGTAGCCGTCCTCGCGCAGCACCTTCAGCGCCTGGCAGCCCGCGTAGTCGAACTCGCAGGCCTGCCCGATCACGATCGGACCCGAGCCGATCAGGCAGATCGTGCGCAGGTCGTTTCGCCTAGGCATCCCGCACGTCCTCCAGCCAGCGCTCGAGGATCGGCCACGCATCGTGCGGCCCCGGGCCGGCCTCCGGGTGGAACTGCACCGAGCGGGCACGCAGCCCGGGGAAGTCGAAGCCCTCGACGGTGCCGTCGTAGAGCGAGACGTGGGTTGCCTCGGCGTCGTCGCAGGGCGCGACCGCGAAGCCGTGGTTCTGGCTCGTCACGAGCACGCGGTCGCTACGCCGGTCGAGCACCGGATGGTTGGCGCCGCGGTGGCCGAAGGGGAGCTTGAAGGTCTCGTGCCCGGTCGCAAGCCCGAGCAGCTGGTGGCCGAGGCAGATGCCGAGCACCGGCACCCGGCCCAGCAGCTGCTCCACCTCACGCACTTCGTCCACGAGCGGCTGCGGGTCACCAGGCCCGTTCGAGAGCAGCACGGCGTCGTAGCCGGCGAGCTCGTCGGCGTCCACCTCGTGCGGGAACACCGTCACGTGGGCTCCCGAGCCGGCGAGCCGGCGCAGGATCGAGCGCTTGCACCCGTAGTCGACGACGGCGACCCGGGTCGTGCCGGCGTCGCAGTAGACGTACGGGTTCGGTGTCGAGACCTGGGCGACGAGCGCGGCGCCCTCCATCGGCGGCAGCTCGCGCACCGCGGCCAGCGCCTCCTCCTCGGACATGCCGCCGGCAACAGCCGCGGCCCTCAGCGAGCCGCTGCCGCGGAGCTTGAGGACGAGCGAGCGCGTGTCGATCCCGGTGATCCCGATCAGGCCCTTGCCGGCCAGCCAGCCCGTCCACTCGGGGCCGCGCGCCTCGCGCATCAGGGCCGCGCGGGCGTGCGCCCACTCCGACTCGGAGCGGCCGTCCGCGACGCCGTAGTTGCCCACCATCGGAGCCGTGAAGCAGACGAGCTGCTCGGCGAAGCTCGGATCGGTGACGGTCTCCTGGTAGCCCGTCATCGCGGTCGTGAAGACCGCCTCGCCGAAGGCAACGCCCGGCGCACCGACGGAGTCGCCGCGGAAGATCGTCCCGTCCTCGAGCGCGAGGAAGGCGCTCATCACAGCCAGGCCTCCGCCTCGCGCTTGGAGATCCAGCGACCCGTCTCGCGCCAGGCGCGTCCGCGCGCCCCGGCGAGCGCGGCGTTCGCCTCGCTCCACCCTTCGAAGGCGGCGCCCTCGTCGATCGCCACCTCGATCGCCTCTCGGGAAACCGGCTCGAAGAGCTCCGCCCATGGTGGCCCGACGAGCGGCAGGGAGTGCTGCTCGGCGATGGCGCGGTCGAGGACGAACCAGAACGCCGGCTCCTCGGCCGGGTCGAACGAGACGTGCTCGGCAGCATCTCCATCGGACGTGTTGAGGTTGATCTCCCAGCGGTCGCTGCCACGCGGGTAGACGACGAGCTCGAGCTTGCGCGCCGGCACCGGCACCGACTCGGCTGCGGCAACCAGCACGCGGCGCTCGTCGAGCGAGAGCGAACGGGTTGTCACGGCGACGACGTCGACGTCGCTGCGACCCGGCTCGTAGGCGCCGAGTGCTGCCGAGCCGACGAGGAAGACGGCCTCGAGCTCTGCCGCCGGGGCCAGAGCGCGCACGAGCTCGTCGAGGTAGGGCTCGAGGTCGGGATGGATGCGGGTCGCCGTCATCACGCGGCGTGCACCACCCGTCCGTCGGCGACCGTCTGGACGACGGCGCCTCGCAGGCGCTCGCCGAGGAGCCAGGAGTTGGCCGAGCGCGAGTGGAAGCCCTCCTCGGTCACCGTCCACTCCGCCTCCAGGTCGAGCAGGACGAGATTCGCGCGCGCGCCGACCTCGAGTCGCGGCTCCGGGAGGCCTAGAGCCCGAGCCGGGCCGGCCGACATCCGCTCGAGCAGCGTCGCGAGCGGGATCAGACCCGGCTCGACCAGATGGGTGTAGAGGGCCGCGAACGCCGTCTCGAGGCCGGTGACACCGAACGGCGCGGCCTCGAACGGGACGTCTTTCTCCTCGCGCGAATGCGGCGCGTGGTCGGTCGCGATGCTGCCGATCGTGCCGTCGCGGAGCGCCTGGAGGAGGGCCTGCCGGTCGCGCTCGGACCGCAGCGGGGGGTTCATCTTCCTGTTCGGGTCGAGCGAGCGCACGGCGTCGTCGGTGAGCACCAGGTGATGCGGCGTCACCTCGGCCGTCGCGGCTACGCCCGCCGCCCGCGCCCGGGCGAGCGCCTCCACCGACTCGCGTGCGGAGAGGTGCATCAGGTGCACGGGCCGCTCCTCGTAGGCGGCGAGCGCGAGGTCGCGCTCCACCATCGCGCTCTCGCCGACCGAGGGATAGCCGGCGAGGCCGAGCTCGGCCGAGACGGCGCCCTCGTGCACGTGGCCGTCGCGCGAGAGCGTCGGCTCCTCGCAGTGCAGCGCCAGCGTCCGGCCGGTGACCGAGCCGTACTGGAGCGCCCGCTGCAGCAGGCCGGCCGAGACGACCGGGCGGCCGTCGTCGGTGAACGCAGCGGCACCTGCGTCGGCGAGCTCGCCCAACTCGGTCAGCTCCTCGCCGCCGAGCGACCTCGAGATCGCCGCCATGAAGCCGACCGGGACGAGCGCCTCGCGCCGGGCCGTCTCCAGCAGCCCGCGCAGGACGGGCGCGGAATCGACGACCGGGTCGGTGTTCGGCATCGCGAGGATCGCGCAGTACCCGCCCGCAGCCGCTGCGGCCGTGCCGCTCGCGATCGTCTCCTCGTCTTCGCGGCCCGGCGTGCGCAGGTGCACATGCGGATCGACGAACGCCGGCGCAATCACTCTGTCGCTCGAGCCGCCGGGCTCGATCCGGGCGATCACGCCCTCCTCGACGGTGACCATCACATTCCGCTCGCCCACGATCCGGCCCTCGAGGGTCAGCGAATCGGAGCGGCCGTTCCGGCACACCAGCATCACGCCACCGCCCCGAGGCGAGAGGTGGCGGCCGCTGCGGCGACGAGGTCGTGCAGCACCGCCATGCGAACGACGAGCCCGGCGCGCACCTGGTCGAGGACGAGCGAGTCGGGTCCGTCGGCGACGCGCGGGTCGATCTCGACACCTCGGTTCATCGGGCCGGGATGCATCACCTTCTGGCCCGGTCGCAAGCGCTCGGGCGTGATCCCCCAGCGCGCGCCGTACTCGCGCAGGCTCGGTACGTAGCTCGCCCCGGCGAGCATCCGCTCGCGCTGCATGCGCAGGACGTAGACGACATCGGCGGAGCCGATCGCCTCGAGGTCGGACGTCGTCTCGCAGCCGAGCTCCTCGATCCCGCGCGGCAAGAGCGCCGGTGGCCCGACGAGCGTCGTGTGGGCGCCGACGAGGCCGAGCGCCTGCACGAGCGAGCGCGCGACGCGGGAGTGGAGCACGTCGCCGACGATGGCCACGTGCAGGCCCTCGAGCCGGCCGAAAGCCTTTCGCATGGTGAAGAGGTCGAGCAGCGCCTGAGTCGGGTGCTGATGCATCCCGTCGCCCGCGTTGACCACGTGAGCGGCGGTGTGGCGCGCGACGAACGCGGGTGCGCCGATCTGGGGGTGCCGGATCACGATCACGTCGGGCTCGTACGCCGACAGGGTCAGCACGGTGTCCTTCAGCGACTCGCCCTTGTCGGCGGACGAGCCGGACGCCTTGATCGTCAGCGTGCTCGCCGAAAGCCGCTTCGCGGCGAGCTCGAAGCTCGACGAGGTGCGCGTGGACGACTCGTAGAAGACGTTCAGGACCAGTTTGCCGCGTAGGACGGGAAGCGGCTCGGTTCCGTCGAGCGAGCGCGCCGTCTCGAGCAAGGACTCGACGTCGGCGCGGCTCAGGTCGCCGATCGAGAGCAGGTGCCGGCCGCTCATCGCGACCCCTCCTCGGGAGCGTCGACGAGCAGGATCTGATCGACTCCGTCCGTCTCCAGGAGCTGCACCTGGATGCGCTCGCTGCGCGCCGTCGGCAGGTTCTTGCCCACGTAGTCGGGACGGATCGGGAGCTCGCGATGCCCTCGGTCGACGAGCACGGCGAGCTGGACGCGCGCCGGCCGGCCCTGCGCGAAGAGCGTCTCGATCGCAGCGCGGATCGTGCGACCCGTGTAGAGGACGTCGTCGACGAGCACGCACGTCGTCCCGCGCAGCTCGAGATCGAGCTCGGTCTCGTTGACGACCGGCTGGGACGCCGCAGGCTCGCGGTCGTCGCGATGGAAGGAGATGTCGACCGCGCCCAGCGCGACCTCGACCCCACTCCGCTCCTCGATCAGCTCCGCCAGTCGCTCGGCGATCGGCACGCCACGGGTCCGGATGCCGACGAGCGCGAGCGACTCGAGGTCGTCGTTGCGCTCGATGATCTCGTGCGCGATGCGCGAGAGCGTGCGCGACAGCCCCTCGGCGTCCAGCAGGGTCTTGACCGGCCGTCGGCTCGCCGAGGACTCGGGTACGTGCGTGCTCATTCCACTCCTTTCCGGTCTCTCTGGACCGGGTTAAAGGGTCGGTCGGCAGTGTACGCCGCGCGGTCGGACGACGCCACTAATGGTTTCCGAACACCGTGGCGGTAACACTCCGGGCCGTGAGCTCCCGACTTGCCGGCACGATCGTGGCGGCCATCGTGGTCGTCTCCACAGCAATTCGGTTCGCCGCCTCGCAAGCGTTCGAGCCCGGCTGGATCGCGCCCGACGAGGCGATCTACTCCCTGCTCGGGCGCTCGCTCTGGGAGACCGGCAGCGCGACGCTACTCGGATCGGGCGGCTACAACGCGCTGCTCTACCCCGCTCTCGCCGGGCTGCCGCTCACGCTCGCCGATCTCGGAACCGGCGTCACGATCGTGCAGGCGCTGCAGGCGCTCGCGATGTCGGCCACCGCCGCCGTCGTCTACCTCTGGGGTCGCCGTCCGCTCGGCGACACCTGGGCGGTGGTTGCGGCGTTGCTCGTCGTCGCGATCCCCGGCCTCGCGTACTCCGGCCTGCTCATGACGCAGCCGCTGCTCTACCTGCTGACGACGCTCGCGTTGTGGGCGCTCGCCGGCGTGCTCGAGCAGCCGACACTCCGGCGCCAGGCGCTCGCCCTCGGCGTGCTCGCGCTCGCCGTGCTCGCGCACGTGCAGTCCCTCGCCCTCCTGCCGACTGTGTTCCTCGCGGTCGCCCTCCAGTGCGGCATTGCCCGCAGTCTCGAACCGGCGCGCCGCGTCGCCGCCCTGCTCGGCACCCTGGCCGGAGCCTGTCTCCTGGTGGCAATCGCAGCCGCTGCGGCGGGCGGTTGGAGCGAGCCGCTCGGTGCCTACGGCGCTGCGGTGGGCGGCTACGAGCTCGGTGCGGCACTCGCCGACATCACCTGGCACGCCGCCGGGGCGTTCGTCGTCGTCGCTGGGATTCCGCTCGTCGCGCTCGCGCTCATGCTCGTCGAGTGCCTGAGGCGGACCGAGCGCGCGCCGGCCGCTGTCGCGCTCGTCGCGACCGCGACGGCCTGGTCGGTGTGCCTGACCCTGGAGATCGGGATCTTCGCGTCGCGCTGGGTCGGCCACATCGCCGAGCGAGACCTGCTCACGCTCGCGCCTCCGCTGTTCCTCGTCTTCGGGTTGTGGCTCTCGCGCGGCGGGCCGCGTCCGCGGGTATGGACGCAGGTGGCGGCCCTCCTCGTCGCCGTGCCGGCCGTGCTGCTGCCGGTGGCGCGGTTCGCAACGCAGGAAGCCGCGCTCGACGCGTTCAGCTTCATACCGCTCTGGCGGTTCGCGGCCTTCACCTCCGAGGCGACGCTCGAGGTCGTCTTCCCACTCGTTGCCGGCGCTCTCATCGCGGCCGCGGTGCTCGTGCCGCGGCGAGCGCTCGTCGTGCTGCCGGTGCTCGTCCTGGCCGTCCTCGGGACGCTCTCGTTCTTCTCGACGCGAGAGGTGGCGCGTCTGAGCCTGGCCGACCGCGAGTGGGTCTTCGACACCGGCGATCCGCGCTGGGTGGACGCCATCGCCGACGGTCCGGTCACCTACCTCCACGTGAGCCGCGACTTCTCAGCCGGCGTCTGGAAGCACCTCTTCTGGAACAGTCGCATCGACGCCGTTGCGGCGCTGCCCGACGCCGCGACGGCAGGCCCGCTCGAGCCGACCATAGTCTCGCCGCGCTTCGACGGCTTGCTGTTCGACTCTGCCGGCGGGCGGCTCACCGCCGGTCTCGTCGCCACTTCCTCCGACCTCGAGCTCGCCGGCGAGCGGCTCGCCTTGGCTCCACGCTCCACCGACCTCCCGGGGCTCGCGCTCTGGCGCGCCGAGAGCCCGGTGCGCGTGCGCACCTGGCGCGCCGGCTTTCAGCCGAACGGGGACATCCTCGGCGAGGCGTCCGTGACGGTCTACGGCTGCGGCCCCGGCCGGCTGGAACTGACGCTCCTGGGCAAGCAGGGCGAGCCGGTCGTGTTCAGCGCGAACGCGATCCCGCGCGGCCAGGTCACCGTTCCGGGCGGCGAGGTCTGGACGGGCAGCATCGCTGCGCCACCCGATGCGGACGGCCGGACGACATGTGTGTTCGGGATCTCGAGCCCCGGCCTGCTCGGCTCGACGATCATCGAGTGGATTCCGGGTTAGCCGTCTCCGGCAACCGCGGGCGTGTCGGCCTTGCGCTGCCGGGCGCCGCTGCGCACGAGCTCCGGCACGCCTCGCTCGGCGAACGGCACCATCACGGTGTCGAAGTCGCGCGGGACGACGGTCTCCGCGAAGACCTCACGTGCCTCCCGCTCGACGTCGCCACCGGCGTAGCGGTTCGAGATGTGCGTCAGGGCGAGCAGCTTCACGTCCGCGTCCCGCGCGATCTCGGCCGCCTCCCGAGCCGTCGAGTGGTCGGTCAGCCGCGCACGATCCGCCTCGTCCTCGCAGAACGTTGCCTCGTGGATGAGCAGATCGGCGCCGGCGGCGGCGTCGACGACCGATTGGACGGGCGCGGTGTCGCCGCTCAGCACGACCTTGCGGCCCGGCCTGGCAGGCCCGAGCACGTCGGTCGCGGTCACGATCCCACCGTCGGGCAGCGTCACCGGCTCGCCGCGCTGGAGCAGCCCGCGGGCCGGCCCCGAGGGGACGCCGAGCCGATCGGCAGTCTCGACGTCGAAGCGGCCGGGCCGCTCGTGCTCGACGAGCGCGTAGCCGAGCGAGGCAGCGCTGTGGCGCACGGCGAACGGGCGCAGCTCGTAGCCGTCCCGAGCGAGCACGTCGCCGGCCTGCAGCTCGACGATCTCGTAGTCGTACGTGAGCCTCCCGAAGATGCGGCGGAGCGCCCCGACGAGCTCGCCCAGCCCCCGCGGGCCATAGAGCGTCAGGGGAGCCTCTCGTCCGCGCAGCGCGAAGGTCTTGAGCATCCCTGGCAGACCCAGGAAGTGGTCGGCGTGGAAATGCGTGACGAAGACCTCCTCGAGATCCACGAGGCCGACGTCGGAGCGCAGCAGCTGGCGCTGCGTTCCCTCTCCGCAGTCGAACAGCAGGCGTTCGCCGCCGCGGCGGACGAGCGTGGCGGCGGGAGCGCGGCGGGCGGTCGGCATCGAGCCCGACGTCCCGACGAAGACGACGTCGAGGTCCATGGCCGCCGATTGTAGGTCGGGGCCGACCTACGGAAGGATCAGCACCTGGCCGGGCACGATCGTCGTCCCCTCCAGGTCGTTGCGGTGCCGCAGCTCGTACACGCCCTCGCGCGGATCGGAGTACCGCGTGGCGGCGATCGACCAGAGCGTGTCCGCCGGCCGTACGACGTAGCGACCCTCCGGCCCGGACGCGTCGGAAGAGCGCGCGAACGTGGCCCAGAGAAAGACGGCTGCTGCGGCGACGATCAGGATGCGTCCGAACATGTGTTCGCCATGATGCACGAACACCTGTTCGCTGTCAAGTCTCTCCTGGCTCGAGTTGGTCGGGCCGCCATGCGGCCCCCTTTAGGGATGTTGCCGTGGCATGGCCTGCCCATGCCACGCAGAACTTGACCTGGCGCGCAGCTAGCCCAGCACGCCGGGCAGGAAGCGGCCGTCGCGGTAGACGACCTCGCCGTCTGCGAAGACCTCGCTGCCCGAGCGGAGGTCGCAGATCAGGTCCCAGTGCAGCCCGGAGCGGTTGAGGCCGCCGGTCTCCGGATAGCTCGTGCCGAGCGCCATGTGCACGGTGCCGCCGATCTTCTCGTCGAAGAGGATGTTCCGCGTGAACCGGTCGATGCCCTCGTTGAGGCCGAAGGCGAACTCGCCGAGCCGCTTCGAGCCCTCGTCCATCGCGATCATCGCGCGCAGGAAGTCGAGGCCGTGCGACGCCGAGCTGTCGACCACCTCGCCTCCGGCGAAGCGCAGCTCCACGTCCTGCACCTCCCGGCCCTGGTAGACGCCGGGGTAGGTGAAGCGGACGACACCGTCGACGCGTGTCTCGAGCGGCGCGGTGAAGACCTCGCCGTCGGGAAAGTTCTCCCGGCCGACCGAGGGCTCCCAGGTCCGCCCCTCGACCGCGAGCGTCAGGTCCGTGCCGTCGGCGACGATGCGGAGCTCGCGCACGCCCTCGAGGTAGCCCTTCGCGGCGAGCGCATGGTCGGCGAAGGCTCGCCACGAGGCGACGGGGTCGTCCTCGAAGAGCCTGCCGGCGCCGTAGACGAACTCCTCGTACTCGTTCAGGGACATGTCCGCGTCCTGGGCCGCAGCATCCGTCGGGAAAGCCGTGAGCACCCACTTGAGCTCACCGTCGGCGGCTCGCTCGAGGTAGCGGTTGCGCAACGCCATCCGCGCGCGGCTGACCCGGGCCTGCACCTCGGGGTCGACGCCGCTCAGGCTCTTCGTGTTCTCCTCGGCCTCGACGATGATGCGCACGTCGGCGCTCTCGTTGACGCCGCGGAAGGCCGGCGTCACCCAGTCGAGCTGGTCGCCGGAGGCCTCGGTGTAATAGATCTCCGGAGCCCGGCCGAGCTTCACGCGCGGAACCGGATGGCCCCCGGCCCGCAGCACCTCGCGGTAGAGCTCGACGATCAGCGGCTTCGCGGCGATCGGCGCCTCGATCGTGACGACCTCGCCCGGCTGCACGTCGACCGAGTAGCCGACGAGGACGGCCGCCAGCCTCTCCACGCGGGGATCAGCCATCGAGGAAGCTCCCGGCCTTCCAGACGAGCTCGCCGTCGGCGTAGACCTCGCCGTCGGCGCGCAGGTCGCAGATCAGGTCCCAGTGCAGGCTCGAGTCGTTCAGCCCGCCGAGCTCGGTGAAGCTCGACCCGAGCGCCACGTGCACCGTCCCGCCGATCTTCTCGTCGAAGAGGATGTTGCCCGTGAAGCGGTCGATCCCGTAGTTGAGCCCGAAGGCCACCTCACCGAGGACGCGGGCGCCGTCGTCGCGGTCGAGCAGGGACTCGAGGAAGTCGCCGCCGCGCGCCGCCTCCGCCGAGACGACGCGGCCGCCCTCGAAGCGCAGCCGCACGTCGGTCACCTCTCGACCGGCGTAGAGAGCCGGGAACGTGAAGCGGATCTCGCCCTCGGTCGCGTCCTCGACCGGGCTCGTGAAGACCTCACCGTCGGGCATGTTGACGCGGCCGTCCGCGGCCTCCCAGCGGCGACCGCCGACGCCGACCCGAAGGTCCGTGTCGGGCCCGACGATGCGCAGCTCACGCACGGCCGCGAGCCTGCGCGGCGTGCGCGGTCAGCTCGGTCGACACGCCGCGCCAGTAGGCGACCGGGTCGTCGTCGCCCGCGACGTGGCAGGCGCCGAAGACGAACTCCTCGTAGTCGGCGAGCGACATCTCCGCGTCCTGTGCGAACGCGTTGACGGGTGCGAGCGTCCCGCACCAGCGCATCTCGCCCGCCGCGATCCGCTCCCACATGCGACGGGTCAGGCTCTGGCGTGCCGCGAGCCTGCGGCCGTGCCGGCCGGGATCGGCGTTCGTGAACGCCCTCGTGTTCGTCTCCGCCCAGACGGTCGCGGAGGCGTCGAGCGCCTCGATCTCGTCCCGTTCGAGCTGGGCGACGTAGGCGAGCTGCTCGTCGGAGCCCTCGGCGACCATCAGCTCCGCCAACCGGTCGACCGAGACGTCGAGGTAGGGGTTCGCGCCGAGCCGCAAGGCTGCCCGGTAGAGCGCGAGCAGCAGCGGCGCACCGGCCTCCGAGCTCTCGAAGCGGACCACCTCCCCGGATCGGAGGTCGAGCGAGTAGCCGGCGATCAGGTCGGCGAGCCGCTCGAGACGCTGGTCGCTCAAGCGCCCTTCCGCTTCGGCTGCGCCGTTGTGACGAGGAACGCCGGGCTGCGGAAGATCGACACGCGGCGCGGGTTCAGCTTCGCCGCGACTCTGACCACGAGCACCTGCCTTCCGCTCTGGGGCCTGGCCGCGACCTTCAGCGGCGGCCGCCGGTAGGCGTTCACGGTCCCGGCCGCCCGAAGGAACGTCTGGATCCTGGCCAGCGGCGTTCGCGCGGGCACGAGGCCGGCGCGAACGACGATGTCCTCGGCCGCCGTCGCCTTGAACCAGAAGCGGCGCGACGCCCCCGCCTGCACTCCCTCGAAGGCGCCGAACGTGACCGTGGCGCGGTCGGGGCGCCGCAACGGCGTCCAGCGGCGCAGCTTTCCTCGGCACCGGCCCCCTGTCGCGGCGATTGCCGCCGCCACCGTCTTGTGCGAGGGGCGCGCGGTCCCGTCGATGCGCCGGAGCGCCGCCTGCCAGCCGCCGAGCGCGTCGTCGTCGTAGTAGCCGAAGAAGTTCAGCTCCGCGACGGCGGGGTCACAGGCGACGAAGCGGACGAGCTGCCCGTAGATCGCGGCCTGCGCCTTCTCCGAGGTCACCCGGACGTTCTCGACGCCCTCGTAGCCGCGGCTCGGGTCGACGGCGACCTGCCAGCCCACCTCGTCGAGGTAGAGCCTCAGCCCTCCGGCCGTCGTCGGTTGCCGTGTCCCCGCAAACGCATCCCAGAGCGCCTGCTTGACGCGCGGCAGCTCGTGCAGCCCGGCGTTCGGCCAGGAGTAGGTGAACCCGAACGGCACCTTGAAGTTGCTCGGGCTCGGATACGGGTGGAAGCTGAAGCCGTCCATCAGCGGCGCCCGCCGGCGGCTCTTGCGATACCAGGAGCCGAGCGAGGAGATGAAGTGCATCGGCGAGGCCTTGCCGGCCCGGCCGGGCGCACGGTCGCCGCGGGGTGACGCGCCGACGCCGAGCACGGTGATCTCCGGCGAGACGGCCTTCAGCGCGTCGTAGCCGGCCGCCAGGTAGGGGCCGAACGAGGCTCCCGAGCGGATCGCTCCCTTGCCGTTGCCCTGCGGGCGCCAGAACGTGTTCAGGTTGGGCTCGTTGCCGACGATGTAGGTCGTCACCTGCGGGAACGCGAGGGCAACGCCCTCGAGCCAGTCGGCGAAGCCGGACGGGCCGGCCCAGGCGGTCGCGATCGCGCTCGGGGGATACGGGTAGACGGCGAACACCGGTCTGATCCCGGCCTCGGTCGCGGCAGGCACCGTGCGCTCGAGCAGCTCCCGGTCGGGGATCTCACTCGAGCCGGGCGTCCAGCGAACGGTGATCACGTTCTGCTTCAGGCCGGCCGCCGCCATCTGGGTGAAGAACTCGACACCCCCGTCCTGCGCGAACTTCCCCGTGTCGTCGTTGGCGCCGAAATCGACGGCGGACGCCGTCGCGGCGAGACTGAGCGCGCACGCGAGCGCGAGCGCAGCGATGAGCTTGTGCAAAGTGTGTGCCCTCTCTGGAGACCCGAATCGTGCAGACGTGACTATCGGCTGTTCGGCGCCGAAATTGAAGGGCCTGCCTCGAGCGCGGCGAGCACGGCGTCGAGCAGCCGCTCCGGGCCGAAGCGCACGGGGTCGTCGGCCGGAAGGCCGGTTTCGACCGAGGCTGCTTCGACCGCCGCACGCGCCTCCTCGTCGTCGAGCACGCGGGTGTTCAGCGCGATCGCAGCCACACGGGCGGGGCGGGCCGGGAGCGCGATCCGCTCGTGGAGCTCGACGAGGGTGGGCAGCGGCGGGATGGGCTGTCCGGGGTAGCCCTCGACCTCGGTCTGCCCGGACAGGTGGCAGAGCACGAAGGCGTGCGGTGCGCTGCCGTGGATCAGCCCGAGCGTGACGCCCGAGTAGGCCGGATGGAGCAACGCGCCCTGACCTTCGACGAAGAGCAGCTCGCCGCCCCGCTCGTGACCCTCGACGACGAGGCGCTCGGCCGCGCCCGCGAGGAAGTCCGAGACGACCGCGTCGACCGAGATCCCCCAGCCGGCGATCGCGATCCCCGTCTGCCCGGTCGGGACGAACTTGGCTGCGAGCCCACGGGCGCGCGCGGCCCGCTCGAGCTCGAGCGAAACGGTCATCTTCCCGATCGCGCACTCCGACCCCACCGTGAGCACGGTGCGGACCGGTAGCTCGAGGTTCGCGCCGGTCGGGACGTCGAGCTCGGTGGGCGGCCGGCGCAGGTCACGGAGCTCGACGCCGTGACGCGCAGCAAGCTCCGTCAGCTCGTCGTCGTCGGTGAGGAACTCGTGCAACCCGTTCTCGACGTGCAGCCCCTTCGCGATGCAGTCCGTGAGCAGCTTCCGCCAGGCCGGCGGAAAACGTCCGCCCTGTGTGGCGACTCCGACGAGCGCGGTGGTCGGCCCGAAGCCGAGCGCGTCGCCGACCGAAGCGACGATCGGCACGCCGGACTGCGTCTCCCCTGCTCGCTCCGAATCGAGCAGGGCAACCACCTGCCGCTGCCCGTAGGCGAGCACGCCGCGGCCGGTCTTGCCGTAGTGCGGATCGGCGGAGAAACCCTCCGCCAGGATCAGCAGCCGCTCAGCCTGCTCGCCCGACACCGAGCCCTGGGCTGTCGGAGGGAGTCTGGACGCCGTCCACGAAGCCGACCCCGGGCCACGGATCCTCGACGAGGAGCAGGTTGCCGTCGAGGTCGACATGGTCACAGAGCGGCGCGACGACGCAGCCGGCCGCGATCCCGAGGCCGGACTCGACCATGCAGCCGAGCATCACGCCGAGCCCGAGCGCGCGCGCCGCGTGGGCTATCCGGACCGCCTCACGAATGCCGCCCGACTTGGCGAGCTTGATGTTGACGCCGTGGGCGATCTCCGCGCAGCCGGCGACGTCGCTCGACGTGTGGCAGTCCTCGTCGACGTAGACCGGGATCGGCGAGCGCTGCTTCAGCGTCATGCCGCCCTCGTCGCCCGCCCGCAGCGGCTGCTCGCAGTAGGCCACGCCGAGCTCGGCGAGCTGCGGCAGCGCCTCGAGCGCCTCGTCGAGCGACCACCACTCGTTGACGTCGACCTGGAGCGGCAGCTCGGTGACGCCACGGACGGCCCGCACGCGCTCGACGTCCAGCCCGTCTCCCCCGCCGAGCTTCAGCTTCAGGCGGCCGAAGCGTGCAGCCGCTCGCTCCGCGCGACGGGCCATGTCGTCGGGGTCGCCGAGCCAGACGGTCCAGGACGTCCGCGGGCCGGTGCGCGGCAGCCCGAGCAGCTTCCACACCGGCACGCCGAGCAGCTTTCCCTGCAGGTCGTGGAGCGCTGCGTCGAGGGCGCTCTTGGCGGCGAATTCGCCCGGGAGCTCCGCGAGACGGGCGCCGATCTGCTCGAGCGCGAACGGATCGTCGCCGAGCAGCCCGGCATGCTCCCGAACGAACGCAAGGGCCGACTCCGCCCTTTCGTCGTAGCGTTCGATCGGCGCCGCCTCGCCGAAGCCGGAGACGCCGTCGTGGCGAAGCTCGATCTGGACGACAGCCGCCTCGTCGCTCGCTTCGCGGGCGATTACGAACGTCTGCGCAAGCCGCAGTGTCACGATCTCCGCAAAGACCTGCATCGACGAAACCCTAATCGCCGCGGCGCTTGTATTCGCGACTAAACCTCCGTACTTTGCACGCAACGTCCATTGCGACCCACGGGAGAGGGAATGAGACGACTCTTGATCCTCACGGGCAGCCTTGTCGCGCTGCTCGCCACGACTGCGTCCCCGGCCACCGCCGGCGCAGGCGACTCACACGCAGCAGATCCGCTCTGCGCCTCCAGCTTCGACAGCCTCTCGTCGCTGACCGGCAGCGGCTCGGCCCGGGCGACGGGTACGCGCGAACCGGCTCTGCTCCGCGGCGGCGACCGGGAGACGCTTGCACGCGCAAGCTCGATCACGGGCCTCAAGAACTTCCGCGCCACGATCCCCGTCAACTTCCACGTGATCACCGACGGTGACGACGGTCAGGTCTCCGACGCGACGATCGACGCGCAGCTGACGGTCATGAACCTGGCCTTCAGCGGCTTCTACGGCGGTCCCGACACGGGCTTCCGCTTCCGGCTGCGGCGAGTCGACCGCACCGACAACGCAGCGTGGTTCGCCGCCAATCCGGAGACGCCCGAGGAAACCGAGATGAAGCTGGCGCTGAAGCGTGGCGGCGGCGACGTGCTCAACCTCTACACGACGAGCGGCGGCTTCTACCTGGGCTGGGCGTACTACCCGGACATCGTCGCCGACCCGGCGAGCTACCTCGACGGCGTCGTGATCGACTTCCGCTCCATGCCGGGAGGCCCGTACGGCAACGCCTACTCGCTCGGACAGACGGCCACGCACGAGGTCGGGCACTGGCTCGCACTCTTCCACACCTTCGAGAACGGCTGCGAGGTCCCCGGGGACGAGGTGCACGACACCCCGTACCAGCTGGTGCCGACAGGGGGCTGTCCCGTGGGGAAGGACACCTGCCCGGCGCCGGGAGTCGACCCGATCCACAACTACATGGACTACTCGTTCGACAGCTGCTACGAGGAGTTCACCGCCGGCCAGACCCAGCGGATGCAGCAGCAGTACCTCTACTGGCGGATTCGCTACCGCGGGCTCGCCGCCTGATCCGCGCGGAGGGCGGGATGTACGGTCGTCCCGCCCTCCGCTCCCTCGTCCGTCTGCCGCGCCGAACGCGCCGGCGGCTAGACTCCCTCGTTCCCGCGCCCGTAGCTCAGGGGATAGAGCGCTCGCCTCCGGAGCGAGAGGTCGGAGGTTCGAATCCTCCCGGGCGCATCGTCGGCGGCTCCTGTACGGATCCGACGGCCGCCAGCCGCTCCTCGGCCACCGCCTCGCCTGCGGCGCGAACGCCGGAGTGGGCCAGCACGGCGGCGAGAAAGTCGTTCCGGCTGAGCACGTAGAGCTCGGAGTCGGCGAGTGCCTGCACCGTCGCCGTCCGTGGCACGTCCCTCAGCAGAGCGATCTCGCCGACGAAGTCGCCCTCACCCACGCGACCGAGCACTCCCTCCCCGGTGATCTCCAATTCGCCCTTGGCGACCAGGTAGAAGCGATCTCCCACCTCCCCGGCGCGGATCACGACATCGCCGGCGGCAACGGGCAGCGGGACGAGCGCCGTTGCCAGGCGCTCCTTCGCAGCCATGCTGAGCGGTGAGAAGAGGGTCGCGCGCTCGACGAGCGCCAGTTGGGGCGATGCACTCGAGACCGTCCGATCGATCTCGAGGAGCCGCTTCCAGGTCAGCAGGATCAGCAGGGGCAGGATTGCCCCGACCGCGACCAGCGCCGGCCGAGGTCCGAACGCATCCACGACTGCCGGTGCGGCGATCGAGCCCAGCGCCACCCCTCCCATCACGAGGCTCCAGACGACGCCGAGCGCGCGCGTGAGGACGTCGTCGGGGACCATGCGTTGCAACAACGTGAACACGG
Source organism: uncultured Gaiellaceae bacterium (assembly GCA_963735585.1). Classification (GTDB taxonomy): domain Bacteria; phylum Actinomycetota; class Thermoleophilia; order Gaiellales; family Gaiellaceae; genus Gaiellasilicea. Next base: position 431,824 of record CAVTLI010000001.1, read on the forward strand.
CGACGTCCTCGATGCTGTTGGCGGCTCCGACCACGACGAGGAGCACGAGTGCCACCGCCAGGTCGGACGTCGGCGCGATCAGCGCGATCGGCACGCCCCAGAAGATCAGTGCAACGCCGAACGGGATCGCGAGCCGGGTGCGGATGAACGTCGGAGAGGCGACCGCGCCGAGGAGACCGCCGACCCCCAGCGCCGCGGTCATGTACCCGACCGCGCCGTCGCCGGCGTCGAGCAACTGGAACACCGTCACGACGATCAGGACGTTCAGACAACCCCGGACGAACCCCTGTGCCACGATCAGCGCAACGATGAGGCGCCGCTTCGGCTCGGCGAGCAGGGCGGCGAAGCCGGCGAGCAGCGGCCGGCTGCTGGTGGGGGCAGGCACCGCGACGAGAATCCGACCCTCGACTCGCACGCTCGCGAAGATCCCTGCGGCCCCGGCCAGCGCAACCGCCCCAACGCCGAAGACGACGCCGGGGTCGGCGATCGACACGAGCAGCCCCGCGCCGAGCGGCCCGACCAGCGTCCCGATCCCTTCGACGGTCGAGGTCGCGCCGTTCGAGGCGATCAGCTCTGCTGGAGTCCGAGCCAGAGATGGAAGCAACGCCTGGAGCGCCGGACGGACGAGCGTCGAAGCAACGCCGACCGGCGCCGCCAGCGCGATGATGAGGATCTCGTTTCCGCCCAGCGCGAAGACTGCGGCCGATGCCGCGAGCGCCAGGGCGCCGACGAGCGCGGTCATCGCCAGGAAGCGCTCGCGACGGAAACGGTCACCGAGAGCAGCGGCGAACGGAGCCAGGAGCGCGGCCGGGAGCAGGCGCACGAGTCCCGCGACACCGACGGCAAGCGTTCCGCCGGCGTCGTACGCGAAGACGCCGAGTGCGACGAAGTGCATCCATTCGGCGGTGGTCGCGGCGCCCCAAGCCAGTTCGGCGCGCCGGAGCTCCCGGTTACGCCAGATGCCGACGACGCGTGAGAGTGCCTGAGTCGTCAGACCCATACGGACGATTGAACGCCCATCTCCAGCGCCCGGCAAGGTACCGATCGTTCCAACGTCGACTGGCACCGTCCCCCGGGCAGAGCCCGCGACGGCCGAGGCTGGCACGATGCGAACATGGATCGCGAGCTGAGACGGGAGACGGGGACGCTTTACGCGCTCGCGCCGAACGAGTTCACGGAGGCGCGCAAGGCGCGGGCGAAGGAGCTGCGACCGGAGAACGCCGAGCTGGCGGCGCAGGTGGCGAAGCTCCCGAAGCCGACCGCCGCCGCCGCGGCGATCAACCGCGTGGCGCGCGACGATCCCTCGGAGATGCGAGCGCTCGTACAGGCGGGCCGCGCGCTGCGTTCGGCACAGGAGTCGGCCCTCGCCGGCAAGCGCGCGGGTGCTGTCGCCGATGCGACCCGCGAGCACCGGGCGGCGCTCGACCGCGTGCGGCGCGAGGCCCGGCGGCTCGAGCTCTCGGATGCCGTGCTCGAGCGGGTCACCTCCACCCTCCGGGCCGCGTCCGTCGACCCGGAGCTCCAGCCGCTCCTCGAGCGTGGCCTGATCGCACACGAGGTCGAGTCGGCCGGCTTCGGGCTCGATCCGGGCCTGGCCGTCGCCGCTCCCTCGCGTCGCCCGACGAGCGACGGCAAGCGTGCCCGGTCCGCCGCGCGGGCCGCGAAGCTCGAAGCCGCGCAGGTGCGGCTGGCGGAGGCGAAGAGCACGGCCGGCGACGCGCGGCAGGAGCGCCTGCGGCTCGCGCGGGAGCTCGCAGCCGCCGAGCGAGACGAGGAGCGGGCGCGCGCGGCGGTCGAGAAGGCCGAGCGCGTCGTGGACGACCTGCGCGGCCGTGCGTAGTCTCGGCTCGTGATCGACCTCGACGTCGAGCAGCCGTTCCACACGGACCTCGAGTACTACGAGGAGCGCGCGGACGGGATCGCGAGCGTCGCAGGGACGAGCGTCGAGGAGGCTCGGCTCGACCTTGCCGGCCGGCACGGCTTCGGGAGCTGGAGCGAGCTGCGTGAGCGCGTGACCGCGGTGCGCGAGGGCCGCGAGCCGCCAGGCCCGTTCATGCTGGCGTTCCGCGCCGTCGAGGCAGAGGATCGCGACCGCCTGGCCGGCCTGCTCGACGAGCACGCCGAGCTCGTCGAGGCCCGTGGTACGAACGGGAACGACCTGCTCGGGATCGCCGGCACGTGCCGCGACCTCGGGCTCGTCTCGCTCCTGCTGCAGCGGGGCGCCGATCCGAACCGCGGCAACGACTACGGCTGGACGCCACTCCACCAGGCCGGTTACGGGAACCGGCGAGACCTCGCCGAGCTGATGCTCGCCGCAGGTGGCGACCCGACCCTGTCGGCGCGCGGCGACGGAGGCACGCCCCTCGTGGTGGCGCTCTTCTGGGGGCACCGCGAAGTGGTCGACCTGCTCGGCCTCGAGCCACGCAACCTGCGTGTCGCGGCCGGCCTCGGCAGGCTCGAGCTGATCCGCGAGCTCCTCGGCAGCCCGGAGGCCGGCGCCCACCGTGACTTCTACCGCCCGCATGGCGGCTTCCCGACCTGGACGCCGTCCGACGACCCGCAGGAGGTGCTCGACGAGGCACTCGTCTGGGCGGCGAAGAGCGGCCGCGCCGACGCCATCTCGCTACTCGTGGAGTCCGGCGCTCGAGTCGAGGCGGATCCCTACCGCGGCACCGCGCTCGCGTGGGCGGCTGTGAACGGGCGCGTCGACGCCCTGGTCCGCCTGCTCGAGCTCGGCGCCGATCCGAACGCGCGTGGGACCTTCGGTGGGCCTGACCACGGACAAGGCGTGACGGCGCTCCATCTCGCGGCGCAGGCCGGCCGGGCGGACGCCGTACGCCTGCTGCTCGACCGTGGCGCCGACCGGACCCTCCGCGACGGCCTGCACGACGGCACCCCCGCGGGCTGGGCCGAATTCGGCTGCCACCCCGAGGTCGTTGCACTCCTCCGCATGCCTGTCGGCAGGTGAGGCCGCGAAGCGGACTCCTTCAGGGGTCTTCGCGCGCTGAGCATCCGCTCCCGCGGATGCTCAGCTTGCGCAGCTAGGACAGCTCGACGCGCAGCGCGTCACGCAGCCGCTCGAGATCCCCGCGCGAGACGTACGGCCCGACCGACACGCGCAGCAGGCGGCGTCCCTCCCACTCGGACACCACGACCTCGACTCCGTGCGCGTCGAAGAGCCGCTGCTGGAGATCCTCGGGCGCGCCGGCCGGAAGCTCGAAGGCCCGCATCAACGGCGCAGGTATCCCCTCGACGGGCGCCAGGTCGACGAGCCCAGCGATCTCGTCCGCGAGCGTGCGGCGCTCGTCGAGATCGAGGCTGCGCGCGTACTCGAGGGCCGCCGGGATCGCGAGATAGGCGGACGGATCCCGCGACCCGGCCCACGTGTGCCGCTGCGCGAACGTCGACTCGTCCACCCAGCTCCAGGACACGACGGCCGGCTCGATCCATGCCTGCTGCTCCGGCCGCGCCCACAGAAAGCCGGCGCCGCGCGGCGCGCAGAGCCACTTGTGGCAGTTGCCCGCGTAGACGTCCGCGCCGAGCGCCGCGAGGTCGATGGACACGTGGCCGGGCGCATGGGCGCCGTCGACGACCGAGAGCACGCCCGCCGCCCGCGCCGCGGCGCACGCCGCCTCCACGGGCAGGCGGAGCGCCGTCGCCGAGGTGATGTGGCTCGTGTAGAGGATCTTCGTGCGCGGCCCGATCGCATGCGCGAGCTCCTCGGGCTCCACCTGAACGAGGCTCGCGCCCACGAAGGCCCAGGTCCGCAGCAGCCCCCCGTACTCGTGACGGGTCGTGAGTACCTCGTCGCCGGGCTCGAGGCGCAGCGAGCGGATGACGGCGTTCAGTGCCGTCGTCACGTTCGGCGCGAGCGCGAGGTCCGCCGGAACCGCGCCCAGATAGCCGGCTAGATCCTCGCGCGCGCCGTCGAGCAGCCCTTCGAGCCGCCGCGCGATCAGCTCGACAGGGTTGCGCTCGAGCTCGCACTGCCAGGCCTGATAGGCCTCGAAGACCGGCCGTGGGCAGGCCCCGTAGCTGCCGTGGTTCAGGTGCGCGGTGGCCGCGTCGAGAAGGAAATCGTCGCGCATGCGGCCGGTAATGTCTCACGGTGCGCGGCTACCTCCGCAGCCTCAACCCGCGCCTGCCGCGGTCGGTGCAGGTGCTCCAGCTCGGCGGCCTGCTGAACGCGGTCGGGAACGGCCTCGTGCTGCCGTTCACGTTCATCTATCTGCACAACGAGCGCGGCTTCTCGCTCGGGCTTGCGGGCCTGATCCTCGGCACGAACGCCGCCGTCAGCCTGCTCGCCGGCCCGCTCTCGGGCCCGCTCGTCGACCGGTTCGGCGGCCGCCGCATGCTGACGGTCGCGCTCGGCTTCCTGATGGTCGGCTTCGGCGCCTACGCCTTCGTCGAGTCTCCCTGGCACGGCTTCGCGGCGAGCGCGATCACCGGCATCGGCAACGGGATCTTCTGGCCGGCGCAGTCGACGTTGATCGCCGGGCTGACGCCGCGTGACCGGCGCACGGCCGCCTTCGCGATGCAACGCGTGATGATGAACCTCGGGATCGGGATCGGCGGCGTCGCCGGCGGCTTCCTCGCCGCCACGAGCTTCCAGCTGCTCTTCCTCGGCGACGCGGCCAGCTTCGTGTTGTACGCGGCGGTGCTGACAGTGTTCGTGCCGGAGCCCGGCCGCGCGCCGCCGCGCGAAGGCGAGCGGCCGGGGAGCTACCTCGACGTGCTCCGGCACCGCGTCTTCGTCGGCTTCATCGCGGTCAACGCCGCCTTCGTCGCCGTCGGCTACGCCCAGCTCGAGCTGATCGCCCCGTACGGAAAGAACGAGGCCGGCGTCGGGGAGCAGTGGATCGGAGCGATCTTCGCGGTCAACACGCTCGTGATCGTGCTCGCCCAACTGCCGATCGTCCGGCTGACCGAGGGGCGGCGCAGAATGCGCGTGCTGGCGTTGATGGGAGTGGTCTGGGCCGGCGCCTGGTTGCTCGTCCCGATCGCCGGTCTCTGGCTCGCGGGCTTCGCCGCCGTCTCGATGCTCGCGCTCGCCGCGGCCGTGTTCGGGATCGGCGAATGCCTGCACGGCGCTGTCCAGGCGCCGCTCGTCACCGACCTCGCCGATCCACGCCTGCTCGGCCGCTACATGGCGATGTCGGCGTTCTCGTGGCAGGTCGGCTTCACGATCGGACCGCCTGTCGGCGGCTTCCTGCTCGGCCTCACCCCGACGGGGTTGTGGATCGTGGTCGCCGCGGTCTGTCTGCTCGCCGCGGGCGCGGCACTCGTGCTCGAGCGTTGGCTCCCGACGGGAGTACGCCTGAGCCCGGTCAGTGACCGCCCCGAGCCTGCGGCTCCGGGGCCGGTTCCGGCACCGGCCCGCGCCCGCTAGCGAACGCCCCTGACGGGGTAGGGTCACCCCCATGCCAAGCCTGCCCCGCATCCGCCGCCCGAGGCCCGGCGCGGCCCCCGTCGCACGCGCCGAGCAGCAGCCGCGCGAGATCGCCGGGGAAGGGCTCACGTGGGTCCACCTCGACCGGCCTCATCCCGCCGCGATCGATTCGCTCGCCAGCCGTTTCGGCTGGCACGAGCTCGATGTCGAGGACGTGCTTTCGAAGCGCCAGCGGCCGAAGGTCGACGAGTACCCCGAGTACCTGTTCGCGGTGCTCCACTTCCCGGTCTACGACAAGCAGGTGCAGCGCCTGAACGCTGGCGAGCTGGACGTCTTTCTCGGGCCGGACTACCTGGTCACACTCCCGAACGCCGAGCTGCTGCCGGTGACGCGGCTCTTCAACCGCTGCGAGACGAACGACGACGTGCGCCGCCACGCCTTCGCGCAGGGCACCGGGCGCTTGCTCTACGAGATCCTCGACGACCTCTTCGACTACTGCTTCCCGATTCTCGACAAGATCGGGCACAAGCTCGACACCGTCGAGGACCAGATGTTCGAGGGACGAGCCGAGGACGTCGTCCGCGACCTCTCGAACGTGAAGCAGGAGATCATCTCCTACCGGAAGATCATCAAGCCGGAGCGCTCGACGCTGCGGCTGCTCGAGCGGCGCGTCGAGCGCTTCCTGCCCGAGGAGCTCGATCTCTACTTCGACGACGTGGTCGACGCGGCGGAGCGAATCTGGGACCTGCTCGACAACTACAAGGAGGTCGTCGAGGCGCTCGAGGACACGAACGAGTCCGTCATCTCACACCGCCAGAACGACGTCCTGCGGCTGCTCACGATCATCAGCGTGACGATGCTGCCGCTGACGCTGATCACGGGCGTCTTCGGCATGAACGTGCTCTATCCGGGCGAGGGGTCCCATACGGCGTTCTGGGTCATCCTCGCCGGCCTTGCCGTCACACTCGGCGGGATGCTGGGGTTCTTCCGCTACAAGCGCTGGATCTGAGCGCAGCCGCGTAGCTCTGCCGTCTGCGGGCGCTTTGCACCGCAACCTTGCACCGTTAGTGGGTCACGAGCAGCTTCAAGCTGACCAGCAGCACACCGAGACCCAGGTTTGCTGCGACAACCGCTAGCGTTGCTGGGCGACCCAGGCGCTCGATGCGAGCGAAGACGAACCCCTGTACGACGAGTACGGCCAACCCGAGACCGAGCGCCAGCCATACGGCGCTTCTCGTTGAAATCAGTCCGACGGCCCCAAGCAAGAGGGCGGCGACGGGTGGCAGCGCCGCCTCCACGATTGACGCTTCGCGTCTGGCGACACCCCGTAGATCGGCCAATGAGAAATGCTCGTCCTTGGCGACGCTCTCTGCGAGGCCGTGCGCGTACACATGTGCCAGCCAGAAGACGAGGGACGTAACCGTCACCAGTCCCGCGATGTATCTGGCGTCCTGTGGATATGCCTTTGCCCCCGCTACGAGAACGGCGAGGGCGACGATCGTGCCGTAGATGAACCCCCCAAGGCGCTCGCCCATCGCCGCACGGCTGAGGTAGACGGATCTGGAATCACGCGATTTCTCCGCCACAGAGCGGATGATTCTCGATCTCTTGTGCGCCGCGTCGAGCCGCTCGGATGTGGACCGTCAACCGTCACCCATCTTCCCCGTGAGATCGGCATGACGGCTTCTCGGCCCTCCTCGCCGATGTCGAGGTCGCCTCTAGAGGATGCCCTCACTCCTCTCCGCGATGATCTCGGCCGCGGCGGCGCCTACCCCGGCGCGAAACTCGATCAGCTGCTCAGCGCTTGGCGACGCCAGGATCCGGAGCTGCTGTGCCATCCCCGATCCGGCGTAATTCCGGAGTCAGCGCGTTGAGATGTGCCAACGGGCGAGAGGACGCTCGCCCATGGCGCGGAGTTGACTTTGAGGCTCGAGCCTGACGGCTTATGCTCCATCAGTGGGCGAGCCGCTGCGAACGTTTAAGACACCTGATGGTGGTCGCACGCTCGCGTTTGCGGTCTGGGGTGATCCAGAAGGGTTCCCGATCCTTGGCTTGCATGGCACGCCTGGCTGTCGTCTTGTGCGGTGGCCACGTGAGGAGTTGTACGTGGAGCTCGGCGTGTGTTTCGTAACGCACGATCGCGCTGGGTATGGCAGGTCGGATCGCCATCACGGCCGTTGCGTGGCCGACGAGGTCGCCGACGTTCGCGCGCTTGCCGACGAGCTCGGCTTCGATCGCTTTGGCGTCACCGGCGGGTCAGGCGGGGGCCCGCACGTGCTCGCGTGTGCGGCGCTCCTACCTGATCGTGTCGCAGGCGCAGTTTGTGATGTCGGTGTTGCACCGCTGGGCACACCTGGGCTCGAGCAGGATGCGTGGCTTGCGGGGATGGACCCGGAGAACGTCAAGGAGTTCGGTTGGGCCCTAGCCGGCGAGGACGTCCTCACTCGCGAGCTGCAACCCGTGCAGGAGGAGCTCGAAGAACGCGCGCGGGTCGATCCGTCCACCCTCCTGCAGGACGTCGATTTGAGTGAGTCGGACCGAGCGGAAATGGCCCGCCCCGAGATAATGCAGGTCATCCGCGAATCGACGTTCGAGTGGGCGGTGAATGGTGTCGGCGGCTGGGTCGACGACGATCTCGCATTCCTGCAGCCGTGGGGATTCGACCCTGCGGATATCTCCGTCCCGGTCCTTATCCGCTACGGGATGACCGACGTGCTTGTCCCGCCCGCACACGGCGAGTGGCTGGCCGCGAATGTTCCCGGCTGCATCGTCAAGATCAACGACGTCGCCGGTCATCTAGGCGCAAATCCGGAGCAGGAGATCGCCGAGAGTGCACGTTGGCTGAGCACCGGGATCGCGCCCGACGGAAGCCGCGTCCCCGCTCCCGCCGTCAGCGCACCGTGATCGTCCAGCGCCGCCGCCGGGCGTCTGCTTCTGCCTCTACTTGTACAAGCGCCATAGATCGACCGGCCAGGGCAGCGACTAGGTTGCAGCTGGGCTCGCGAGCGCCTGCTCGTTGAGGCTGCCGAGCCGTTGGTACATCTCAACGCTCGAGCCTGCGGTCGCGCGGAATCGGGGATGGCAGTCATGGAAAGCGACGTGAGAAACTGTCTTATGCCTGGCGGCAGGCAGCGGGTGCTTTTCGTGCTCGAGTGCATCGAGTGCGGCAAACGCGATGAGCGCGGCCTCGGCTGGCGCGCCTACCTCGATGTCGACGACGACGTTTGGATCTACTGTCCGGACTGCTCGAAACGAGATTTCCTCGAGTGCGAGGAGTCCCCGCGTTAGCCGAGTGGCGTCCAAGCCCGTGGGGAGCCGATGTCGAGGAGCTGACGCTTGGCGAGCGCGCACGCCTCGTCGACCTTGTCTTCGACCGGGACGATCCGCTCTCAGAGCGGCTCGTGCTTCTGGCCGCACCGACCCCTGATCAGCTGCTCGAGCACCGCGCCACGGTCGCGCTGGCGGCGGCCGAGATCATCGCGGACAGACCAGGAGCTGAAGGCCACGCCGACTAGCGTGTTCACGGAACCCGGGCGGGGCACGATGATGGAATCGGTCGCGCAAGTAGCCGGCGAGCGTCACAGCACGCGCTCGGCTCTGCTTGGTAGAGGTGGGAACCGCGAGGCGGCAGCGAATCGTCGCCGCAGGACTCCGCCCAGCCGCTTGGGTCTCCTGGGGAGGAGGAGTCGAGTCCCGACGCCGCGCCGCCCCGCGGTACGCCAAGGCTATTCCGTCAGGGCTTCCGCAACAAGTCGGGCGAGGCGTCGACCCGCGGGGTGCGAGATGCAGCCGGCCAAGGGTCGCCTCGAACGATGTATCGCGCCTTCAGCACGAGCGCGAACCCTCAGCCGGCGGAAGGTGTACGAGAAGTACTTCCGCCTCCGCCTGCTCGGCACACTGGCCGCACGGCGCTGTGCCCCTGCGCCGCGGCGTGAGGCCGGCTAGGGGCAGATCTCGGCGTCGCCGCCGAACTCGCGGTCCGAGCAGGCAGCACAGTAGATCCACACGTCGTGCTCGGCATCGATGTAGGCGCGCCAGCCGAGGCCACGCTCGTCACGCTGCCCGCACTCGATGCACTTCAGCACCGAAAGCACCGCCTGTGGCTGCTGCTCGCTCCCACGCACGGCAAGCACTGTCTCAGATCGGGACGGCACCTGCTATCCCCGATTCCGCGTCCGCGGGATCACACCCTCCGCCTCGACGAATCAGCGCAGAAGCAGTTGCACCACGAGCGCGACCGCGATGCCGCCGGCAAAGAGCCAGAGCGCTCGTGTGAGCGTCGGTGTCCGGCGTCGCCGCCGCCGTCGTCCCGGCTCTAGGTACCGCATGCCTGCTCCATCGAGCCGGTCATCGGCTGCGCGGATCGAGACGCTCGACATATTCACCGGCCTCGCCGGTCTTGCGCACCACCCAGTAGGTCTCTTCCTGGATCACGAGGTCCTCGATCTCGGGGGTGTAGTGGAGCGGAAGCAGGACGAACTGCCGTGGGTCTGCGCGAACCGACTCGTAGAGAGAGGTCGAGAGGGTGAGCCGAAAGGTGCAGTCGGCGTTCGCGCACTCGCAGAGGAACTCATACGGAACGTCTGGCCCGAGTTGATGGGCGATCGCGTCGACCCGCTCGTTCACTTCCCGAAAGAGCGCCTCGTTCTGGGCCAGTCGCTGTTCACGTTCGTCCATGTCCTAGGTTCCAACGCAGCCGACCGAGGAGAAGTTTCGGGCACACCGGACGCGGGAGACATTCCCACCGTGGTCCAGCCCTCCGAGGTCGCCATGCTCAGCATCTTGCTCGCCACCTGCGAGGCGGCGCTGCAGGCGTTCGCGGTGAAGGACGACGCCGTCGACGGCGCACTCGTGGAGGATCTCGAGAACATGGTGGTCCGGACGCGGCGGGAGCTCGAGCGGCTGACCACGCAGCTGCAGGCGTGATGGCTCAGCTGACGAGCGGCTTCCAGCTCGGGGCGACGATCGGCGGGGAGCCCTTCGCGGTCGACCCGCGCGATCTCACGACCCACGGCGTGATCGTCGGGATGACCGGTTCGGGGAAGACCGGGCTCGGGATCGTGCTCCTCGAGGAGGCGCTCTCGGCCGGCGTGCCCGTGCTCGCACTCGATCCGAAGGGCGACCTCGGCAACCTCCTGCTCACCTTCCCCGACCTCTCGCCCGCGAGCTTCGCGCCCTGGGTGGAGGAGTCCAAGGCACGCGAAGCGGGCGTCTCCGTCGAGGAGCACGCCGCTCAGGTCGCGATTCAGTGGAAGGAAGGGCTGGCCGCCTCCGGCATCGGCCCGGAGCGGATCCAGGCGCTGCGCGACTCGGCCGAGCTGACGATCTACACACCGGGCTCCTCCGCCGGCGTGCCGCTGAACCTGATCGGCTCGCTGAGGGCACCGCCGCTCTCGTGGGAGACCGACGCGGAGACGCTGCGCGACGAGATCGAAGGCACCGTCTCGAGCCTGCTCGGGCTCGTCGGGATCGCCGGCGACCCGCTTGCGAGCCGCGAGCACGTCCTGCTCTCCAACCTCGTCGAGCACGCCTGGCGCGCAGGCCGCAGCCTCGATCTCGGCACCTTGATCGGGGAGATCCAGGCGCCGCCGCTGCGCAAGCTCGGCGTGTTCGACATCGATGCGTTCTTCCCGGCGAAGGAGCGCACCGAGCTCGCGCTGAGGCTGAACGCGCTCGTCGCCTCACCCTCGTTCGCGGCCTGGGGCGAAGGCGCCGCGCTCGACCCGGCCGAGCTGCTCGGCGGCGCTCCCGGCCGGCCGCGCGCCGCGATCGTCTACCTCGCCCATCTCTCCGAGCAGGAGCGGCAGTTCGTCGTCACGCTGATCCTCGCCAAGGTCGTCACGTGGATGCGCGGCCTGGCCGGAACGAGCGACCTCCGGGCGCTCGTCTACATGGACGAGGTGTTCGGCTTCGCGCCGCCGACCGCTGCGCCGCCCACGAAGAAGCCGATCCTGACCATCCTCAAGCAGGCCCGCGCCTACGGGGTCGGCATGGTGCTCGCGACGCAGAACCCCGTCGACTTGGACTACAAGGCCATGTCGAACGCGGGCACGTGGATGGTCGGCCGCCTGCAGACCGAGCGCGACAAGGAGCGTGTGCTCGAGGGTCTGCGCTCGGCGGCAGGGGACACCGACGTCGCGGCGCTCGGCGAGACCATCGGCGGGCTCGAGCAGCGGCAGTTCCTGGTCGTCAGCGCCCACGAGCCCGAGCCGGTCGTCTTCTCCACGCGCTGGGCGATGTCGTATCTGCGCGGCCCGCTGACGAAGGAGCAGATCGAGACCCTGATGGCAGGTCGCGAGACGCCTGCGGTCGCGCCACCTGCAGGCGCCGCGGCGGCAGACGCTCCTGCACCGGCCACCGCGCCGCCCGTGCCGGGCGACGTCCCGGTTCGCCACCTCCACCCCTCCACCCCGTGGCTGGCCGAGGTCGGGGGCGTCGTCGCGGGGACGCGGCTGCGCGCCTATCTGGCCGCCCGGCTCAGCCTGCGCTTCGACGACGCCAAGGCCGATCTGGACACGACCGAGGAATGGGAAGCGCTCTACGGCCCGCTCGATACCGGTCTCGACCTCGACGACGAGAAGCAGGTCGACTACGACGAGCGCAACTTCGCGTCCGAGCCCCCCGCCGGCGCTTCGTACGTCGCGCCGGAGGCGCCGATCGCGGACGCCGCGTTCTTTCAGCGGGCGGGCAAGGAGATCGTCCGTCGCATCGGCGACTCGCGGACGCTGACCGTCTACCGCAACCGCGAGCTCAAGCTCTACTCCAGGCCCGGAGAGACGGAGGAGCAGTTCGCCGCGCGCGCGGACGAGGCCGCCCAGGCCGCAGCCGACGAGGAGACGGCGAAGATCCGTGACCGGCTCGAGGCGAAGCAGGAGCGCTTGGAGAAGGCGCTCGAGACGGCCCGCCGACGCACCGAGGAGCTCGAGGTCGAGCAGAAGTCACGGACGACGACGGAGCTGCTGGCCGGCGCGGGACAGGTCCTGAGCGTCCTGCTCGGTGGTCGCGGTCGCACGCGCACGATCGCGAGCGCCGGGCGGGCGATCGGCTCTGCGGCGTCGCGCCGCGGGATGACGACCCGGGCGGGCGAACGCCACCGCACCGCCGAGGAGAAGATCGAGGCGTCGGAGCAGTCGCTCGAGGAGCTGGAGCAGGAGATCGTGGACGAGGTCGCCGAGATCGACGCCGAGTGGGAAGCGAAGGCCCGGGAGATCGACGCCGTCGAGGTGCGGCTGGAGTCGTCCGACGTGCGCCTCGTCGAACTGGCGCTCGTGTGGGTGCCGACGGCCTGACCCGCGCGCTCGCCCTCGCCGTCCTGCTCCTCGCCGGCTGCGCCGCGGAAGACCCGCTCGTGTCCACCGGAGCCGAAAGCGGACGCGTGGCGCGGATCGCGGACGGCGACACGCTGCGGCTCACGGACGGGCGGCGAATCCGGCTCGTGCAGATCGACGCTCCGGAGCCGGGCTCGGAGTGCTTCGGCAACGAGGCGGAACGGGAGCTCGCCGAGCTTGCCCCGCCCGGTAGCGACGTTGAGCTCGAGCGCGATCCGGGGCTCGACGACCGCGACCGGTTCGGGCGCCTGCTCCGCTACGTGAGCGTCGAGGGCGACAACGTGAACCTGGCGCTGGTCGACCGCGGCGCGGCGGCTCCGTACTTCTTCCGCGGCGAGCGGGGCCGCTACGCCGACGAGCTCCTGCAGGCGGCGGAGTCGGCCAGCGCGGGCAACCGCGGCCTCTGGGGCGAGTGTCCCGCAGCCCTGCTCCACCCCGGCCGGACGCTGGACGCCGGCGCCGCGAAGGGTTGACCGATCGCCGGGTGAGGCGGCGAAGCCGACTCCTTCAGGGAACTTCGCGCGATCGGAATCTGCTTCCGCAGATTCCGATCCTGCGCAGCTAGGAGATGAGCGAGTCCCGCAGGGCGATCGCGACGGCCTGGGTGCGGGTCGCCGCGCCGAGCTTCGCCATCGCGACGCCGAGCTGCGTGCGGGCGGTGTCCGGTGAGATGAAGAGCTCCTTGCCGATCGACTCGTTGGAGTGCCCGTCGGCGAGCAGCCTCAGCACGTCGCGCTCGCGGGGAGTGAGCCGGACGTCGCCGTCCGCCGCGCGCAGGACGACGTCCGCCAGCGAAGGGTCGATGTACATGCCACCGCCGACGACGGTCTCGAGCGCCCGGATCAGCGCCTCGAGCGGCGCGTCCTTCAGCACGAAGCCACGGGCGCCGGCGTCGAGCGCCTCGGTGAGCAGCGCGCGGTCGGCGTAGCCGGAATATGCGACAGCAGCGCACTGCGGCGTCGAGCGTGCGAGCCGGCGAACCGCGCCGGTTCCGCCGAGCAGGGGCATGCGCAGGTCGAGCAGCGCCAGCAGCGGACGCTGGGCCTCGACGAGCGCGATCGCTTCCTCCCCGTTCCGGGCACGGCCGACGACTCGGAAGCCCTTGGCCTCGAGGTACCGGGAGACGCTTTCGAGGACAGCCGGATGGTCGTCGGCGACGACGCACGTGGTCGCGGAGCTCATGGGGTCGTTGTCGGCCGTCGCGGGGTCGAAGTTGAGCAGGAGCACGCACCACGAAGCGCTCAAGCTCCACGCGCTCCGTCCGATGAATCTTCGGTGAAGGACGTGCGGTTTCAGCCGATCGTGGAGCAGCTCCCGCTCGTCGTCTACGTCGACGAGCTCGACGAGCACAGCTCGGCCCTCTACGTCAGCCCGATGATCGAGCGGCTGCTCGGTTACACGGCTGAGCAATGGCTCGCTGATCCTGATCTCTTCGTGCACTGCGTGCACCCCGGCGACCGGGAGCGCGTGCTCGCCGACATCACCCGCCGTAACGAGAGCGGCAATTCGACCCCTGTCTCCGACTACCGGCTGGTCGCGCGAGACGGCACCGTGGTCTGGGTCTGCGACGACGAGGTCGTCGTGCGCGACGAGGACGGCAAGCCTCTCTACGCGCAGGGGTATCTCCAGGACGTGACCGACCGGCACGAGAGCAGCACCCGGCTCGAGTTGCTCGTCGGCATCCTCTCGGCTGCCGTCAACGGCCTCTCACCCGACGAGGCCGTGCGAGCCGCGGTCGACCGGCTCGCGACGTTCTTCCCGGACGTCCGCGTGAACTTCTGCACCGTCACCGCACAGCGGCAGCTGCAGCCGCAGTACGCCACGCTGCATCCTGGGCTCCCGCCCGCCAGTGGCGAGCCGCTCGTACTGGACGACGAGTACCTCTGGCTGCTCGGGCAGGGGCAGGCGGTCGCGGTCGACGACGTGCGCTCCGAGATCCGCTTCCGGAAGCTCGTCACGACGTTGGCGGCGGGGGGCGTGGGCGGATTTCTGGACGTGCCGCTGCGCCATGAGGGCCGGCTCGCTGCCGTGCTCTGCTTCGACGCACCGGAGCCCCGCCGCTGGACACCTTTCGAGCTCAACGCGCTCGGCGAGGTGGCCGACCAGCTCGCGGTGATCCTCGCCGGCGCCAACGCCCGCGCCGAGCGCGAGCGGGTCGAACGCGACCTACGCCGGCGTGACGCGATCCTCGAGGCTGTCAGCCGCAGCGCGGAGCGCCTGCTCCTGGAGCCGACCTGGCGCGAAGCCGCGCCGAGCGTGCTCGAGGAGCTCGGCACGGCGGTCGGCGCCAGCCGCGCCTACCTGTTCGAGAACGGCGTTGCCCCCGACGGCGCGGTCGTCACGAGCCAGCGCGCCGAATGGGTTGCGACGGGAATCCAGCCGGAGCTCGGCAACCCGGTCATGCAGAGCATGCGCTTCGCCGAGGTCGGCCTGGAGCGGTTCCAGGAGCTGGTCGGCCGAGACGAGGTCTTCGCTGCCAACGTCCGCGACCTGCCCTCCGGCGAGCGCGACCTCTTCGACTCGCAGGGCATCCGCTCCGTGCTGGCCGTGCCCGTCTTCGTCGAAGGCAGCTGGTGGGGCTTCGTCGGCTTCGACGACTGCGGCGCCGAGCGGGAGTGGACAACCGCCGAGACGGACGCGCTGCGCACCGCGGCGAGCCTCGTCGCCGCCGCGATCAGGCGCGAGCGCTCCGAGGCGACGCTCCGCTCGCACGAGCAGAAGCTGCGCGCGGTCTTCGAGACCGCGCTCGACGCGATCTTCATCCTCGACGACGACCGACGCTACGTGGACGTCAATCCGGCAGCGAGCGAGCTGCTCGGGATTGCCAAGCGCGATCTGATCGGACGCCGAATCGACGAGTTCGTCCCGCCCGAGCGGCTTCCGACCTTGGACGTCGACTGGAAGCGATACCTCGACGGCGGTCCACGGATGTCCGAGCAGCAACTCCGACGCGTGGACGGCACGATCCGCGACGTGGACGTCTCCTCGCGTCCTGCCTTCCTCCCCGGCCTCAACATCTCTTTCGCGCGCGACATCACCGACCGGAAGCGGCTCGAGAACGAGCTCTTGAACGCGCAGAAGCTGGAGAGCATCGGCCGTCTGGCCGGTGGCGTCGCGCACGACTTCAACAACCTGCTGACCGCGATCGGTGGCTACACCTCCCTGCTCCTGGAACGCGCCAACGGCGACGCGGCGCTCGCGCACGATCTGGGCGAGATCCGTCGCGCGACCGAACGGGCGGGGGAGCTCACCAACCAGCTGCTCGCTTTCGGCCGACGTCAGGTGCTGCAGCCCCGGGTGTTCGACCTCAACGAGGTCCTCTCCGGGGTCGGGACGCTGCTGCAGCGCCTCCTCGGCGAGCACGTCGTGCTCGCGCTGGAGCCGGCACCGGCGCCCGCGACCGTCCGCGCGGATCCCGGGCAGCTGGAGCAGGTGATCGTGAATCTCGCCGTCAACGCGCGCGACGCGATGCTGGACGGAGGGCGGCTCCGGATCTCGATCCGCGAGATCGACCTTCCCGACGGCACGTTCGTGGAGCTCCAGGCGGCCGACACGGGGATAGGCATGGACGCGAAGACACTCGAGCGCATCTTCGAGCCGTTCTTCACCACCCGCGAGCAGGGGGTCGGCCTCGGCCTGGCCTCCGTGTACGGGATCGTGCGCCAGAGCGGCGGCGACGTCGCCGCGACGAGCGAGCCCGGGTGCGGCACGACCTTCACCGTCCGCCTGCCTCGAATCGACGAGCAGCCGGACAACCCGAAGGTGGTTGCCCCGGCGACGATGGCCCAGACCGGCAGCGAGACGATCCTGCTCGTCGAGGACGAAGACGTCGTGCGCGCGCTCACCAAGCGGGTGCTCGAGCGCTGCGGCTACACGGTTCTCTCCTGTGCGAACGGCGCCGACGCCGTCGAGCTCGCGGGCGCGCATGCGGAGCCGATCCACCTGCTTCTGACCGACGTCGTCATGCCAGGGCTGCGCGGCCCCGAGGTCGCGGAGCAGGTCGTCGCGTCGCGGCCGGGGATCAAGGTGCTGTACATGTCCGGCTACGCGGACGAAGCGCTCCTCGGCGCCGCCGCGATCGCCGGCCCCGCGCTGATCGAGAAGCCGTTCGCGGTCGACGCACTCGCCGCGCGCGTCCGCGAGGCGCTGGAGACGGCGTCGGATACCATCCCCGCCACGCGGGCGTAGCTCAGTTGGTAGAGCATCAGCTTCCCAAGCTGAGGGTCGTGAGTTCGAGTCTCATCGCCCGCTTCGCATAGTTGACCGGAAACCCGCGCTGTTGAGTGGGTTTCTGGCTTACGGGGCTTCGGCACCTCGTCCGCTCTGATCCGCTGAAATCCGCTTCTATGTGGCGCGCGCTGGCCGTTCTGGCGCGCGGCTATCCGTCCGTCGCCGGTCGGATGCCGGTCGAGCCGCCCTCTTGACAAACGTGTTTCGACGCGAGATCGTCGGCGTGAGCAACAGAGAGCAGTCGATTGAGATCGACCTCGACACCGTTGCTGCGGCGCATCCGCGCCCCTCGGCCGGGCGGAAGGCCGAGAGGTCCTCCTCGGTACCTCCTCTTCATCGTCCCACGAACGTCATTGAGGAGGCATCGCGATGGTCGCGTACGAAGGCCAGAGACCCGACTATGGAGAGCTTGAGGAGGCGCCGCATTCGCGTCACCTGCGGCCACCGGACAAAGGCCCCGACTACAGTGGGTTCATCATCGTCCGCCTCGCGCCCGGCGCCGCGGACGGCGATGCCACCGAGCTGCGCAAGCTCGCGCGGGAGGAGAAGCTTGGCGGGCTCGAGAGCCTGCTCGAGCAGAACGACCAGATCGCGACAAGCCGCGTCGTCCGGAGTCTTCCCCCCGACGAGGTGCTCAGGCTCGAGCGAGAGGCGCTCGCGAGCGAGTTTCCGCCGCTGAACAGCCTCACCGGCTACTGGCGGCTCGATTGCCGAGCGTCCCTGAAAGACATCGAGCGGCTCGCCGAGGAGCTGAACAAGCTCCCCGAGGTGGAGCTTGCCTACCGGGAGATGGCGGTCAGCGATCCTGTTGTAGACGCCGCCAACGACACCTTCAACGGCACGCAGAACTACCTGGACGCGGCGCCGACAGGGATCGACGCGCGCTGGGCCTGGACGCAACCGAACGGCGAGGGAGCCGGTGTCGGGGTCGTCGACCTCGAGCAGGGCTGGTTTCCAGGCCACGAGGACATAACCGCGAAGACGCCGACTCTGATCTTCAACGACAACCGAGACGGGATCGGCGGCTACAAGGGCAATCACGGCACCGCGGTCCTCGGCGAGATCGTCGGAGTCGACAACACGCTCGGCGTCGTCGGGATCGCCCCAGCTGTGACGTCGGTGCAGATGGTCTCGCACTACGAGGCTGGGACGAACACCGCGCTGCACGTTGCCGATGCGATCATCGCGGCGATCGCCGTGATGCCCGCGGGTGACGTTCTGCTGCTCGAGGTGCAGCGCAACCTGCTACCGACGGAGACGGACGCCGCCGACTTCGACGCCATCCGTCTCGCCGCTGCGCACGGGATCATCGTCGTCGAGGCGGCCGGCAACGGCGATGTGGACCTCGACGCCTGGACGTTCATGGGGGCGAGCGTTCTGAACCGGACGACCGCGTCGTTCCGCGACTCGGGCGCGGTCATGGTCGGCGCGGCACTCTCGCCGATCCCGCACGACCGCGCCGACTTCTCGAACTTCGGGACAAGGATCGACTGTTACGGATGGGGCGAGGACGTCACCTCGGCCGGCTACGGCGACCTGACGCCGGCCGGGACGCCGGACAACAGCACCTACACGGCGGTCTTCAGCGGCACAAGCTCGGCCTCACCGATTGTCACCGGCGCGGCACTGATCGTGCAGGGGGCGTACGAGGCCGCGAGTGGCACCCGCCTGTCACCGACGCAGATGCGGACGCTGCTCTCGAGTCCGGCGACGGGAACGCCCCAGGGAGGCAACGTCGCCGGGAACATCGGGGTAATGCCGAACCTCCAAGCGATCATCCAGACGACCCTCGGTCTCGTTCCCGACATCTACCTTCGGGACGCCGTGGGCGACGCCGGCGTGATCCCAAGCGCGGGCGCGATCAGCGTCAGCCCGGACGTGATCGTAACGACGGCCCCCGTCGCGGATCCGACGGCGAGCTTCGGCGAAGGAAGTGGCACCGAAAACGTCGACACGCTAGGCAGTCAAGTCGAAGCCGGGCAGGACAACGTCATCTACGTGCGGATGCGGAACCGTGGGAACGGCGGAGCCAACGGCGCGACGGCGACTGTGTACTGGAGTGAAGTCGCGACGCTCGTCACGCCCAACATGTGGAATCTGATCGGCTCCAGCGCCCCGGTGAACGTCCCGCAAGGCAACACGCTCGTGGTCACAGATCCGATCACGTGGAGTGCCGGTGGCATCCCTGCCACGGGGCACTACTGCTTCGTCGCCACGGTCAGCCACCTGCAGGACATGGAACCGCCGCTGCCTGGGCCGCTGGACTGGGCCAGTTTCCAGGCGTACATCCGCAATAGCAACAACGTCACGTGGCGGAACTTCAATGTCGTCGACGTCCTCCCGGACCCGTCCGCGGATCCGGTGGAGGCGAAGTTCATCATCGCGGGAGCACCCGACCGCGCACGGATCTTCGACTTCGAGATCCGGCAGCAGCTCCCGGAGCGAATGCGGATCTGGCTAGAGCTGCCGCTCGCGCTGTACGCGCCCTTCCGGCGGGCCGGCATCGTGGACGCGAAGTTCGACAAGAAGCAGCAGCTCGCGCGGGTACTACTGCCGTCGGTACGGTCGCTACCGGTCAGGAGGGTGCGGCTCGGTCAGTCCGCCCAGCATCGCTGCCGGTTTATCATCCCTGGGGCAAAGGAGCTCGAGCGAGGGCTCCACTCCGTGGCGATCCGGCAGGTCTACCGGAGTGCGGAAGTTGGGAGAGTGACCTGGGGGATCCGTGCCACACCTGAACACGGGAAGCGGCGCGGCAAGCGTAAGGCGTAGACGCTTCGGAGTACGCGGGGGCCAGGCCGCATCGGCCCCCGCGCCACCGCTCGGCCGGCAGCAGCGGTAGTGCGGGCAGATCGGACCCTGCTCGCATCCGAGCCTGACGACGGTTCGTGATCTGGCGACGCGTGTCGCCTCGCGCGCGGCGCGCGATACGTCCGTCATCGCCGTCACAAGCCGAGCTCGGCGATGCGGCGTCGGGAGTTGGGGGGCGCCGCGCCTGTTGTCTCGATTGCGAGCGCGGTTGCGTCGATCCAGGTGATCGTTGCGCGGGCGCGAGCGATTCCGTGTGAGAGGACGTGGGCGGCGTACGCACTATCGATGTCGCCGTCGTCTGCCTCGAGTTGCTCGTATTCCTTGAGGCTGTGCTCGAGGAACGCGCGGTAGGCGGCCAGTTGGGCCAAGGCGGTGACTGGCGTTGCGAAGTCGCAGAAAAAGAGCTTGAGCGCGAAGACGACACGCCCGCCGGCGGGTGCCGCCTCGATCTCCTCGATCCAGGAGCGCAGTGCCTTACGGCCGGCTGGGGTGAGCGTGTAAACGGCCTTGTCGGGACGAGCGTCCTGCTCGACCTCGCGCGCGTCGGCGAGCCCCGACTGGGCAAGTCGCGGCAGCACTTTGTAGATCTGGCTGCGCGACGGCGTCCAGAGATACCCGACGCTGCGTTCGGCGAGTCGCGCCAGCTCGTATCCCGAGCGTGCGCCGAAGGCGAGGAGGCCGAGCACCGTGCCCTCCGTTGTCGTCAGCACGATAGTCTCATTGAGACTACTGTCGATGAACCGGGAAGTCTTCTCAAGTCCAACAAGGGGGTCCGTGCATGCGCTGGCTTGTTTTCGGCTCGATCGTGATCGTCAGCCTCTTCGCGATGCAGATGCTCGCTTCCGGGGCAAACGCAGTCGCAACGCCCGAAGCCGTCGCGAGTGGCGCCGCCTACGTCAATCCTAGCCCCGGTCGCGAGATCGCATACCAGATCCCCGGGATGCACAAGGCGAAAGTCCGTCGGAACATCCCCTATCGCAGGGTCAACGGCCGCACGCTCAAGCTCGACGTCTACTCGCCTCCCAACCGTCGTGCGCCGCAACTGCCCGCGGTGGTCTTCGTCCACGGGACGACCTCGGCCCCAGACGCAAAGGACTGGGGGATCTACGTCGGCTGGGGGCAGCTTGCAGCCGCAAATGGACTGGTCGGTGTGACCTTCGCGCACCGCTCACAGGGCGACGCGCCGGCGGCATCCGACGTCAAGGCGCTCATTGCCTACGTTCGTGCGAACGCGTCGAAGCTCGGTATCGATCCCGGCCGCCTCTGTGTCGCTGCCTACTCCGGCGGTGTCCCCTCCGGGCTTCAGCCCGCACTCGAAGCCTCGCCGCCCTACGTGCGCTGCGTCGTCGCGTACTACGGGCTCCTCGATCTCCCCGAAGCCGAAGCTCGCTACTCCGCGACGACGTACCTCCGACAGGTCGGAGCGAAGTTTCCGCCGATCCTGATCGGCAAGGCCGGCTACGACTCCGAAGCAACCAACGCCTCGATCGACCGCTTCGTCTCCGCTGCAAAGGACGTTGGCGCCGAGGTCGCGCTCTGGACACACCCACGCGGCCAGCACGGCTTCGACCTGCGCAACCACGACGCCAGATCGCGCCAAATCATCAAGCAGACTCTCGTCTTCCTGCGCAAGCACCTCAATCGATGACGCTGATGGCGCGCTCGATCGGACAGGAGGACGTGTCCAGAGGAGTTGCGCGGAACGCGCAGTGTCGCCGGCGAGCGCCTCGGGCGGTGCTTCTGCTTTGACGGGCTCCGGGCTGATCATCCGAAGTAGAGCGCGGGCGTTTTCCACGCTGTCTGCCACCGCCATGTCTCGGCTCAGCTTCGCGGTCAAGAGTCGCGTCCGCATTGCAGCGAGCTGCAATTCGGACGCGGTGCCTCCGAGGACCCGGGATCGCCACCCCGTTACGTCGGGGATGGTACGTCCACCGACCCGACAGTCGCCTGGGCCAGTGTGCCGCGATGACGCCCGAAGAATGGAGGCTGGATCTGGCCCGACCGATGAGTTCTCGGTGGTTTGCCGGTCTCCATTGCGCGTGTGTCCGTAGCAGGGTGAGATGCGGCCGGAGCAGGCCGCCGATAAAGGAGTCGTGAGATGACGCGGTATCTGATCTCGTTCGATGACGGGGCAATGACGTTTCCCGAGGAGGAGCTGCCCGACGTGGCCGAGGCGGCGCAGGCGGTGGTGCAAGAGGCAGAGGACGCCGGCGTTTGGGTGTTCGGCGGCGGGTTGCATTCCCACGAAGAGGTGAGCGTGGTGGCCACCGACGGGACGGTCACCGACGGCCCGTACCCTGAGAGCAAGGCGTACATCGGCGGCTTCTCGGTTGTCGACGTTCCCTCACGCGAGGAGGCGCTGGAGTGGGCTGGCAGGATCGCCGTCGCCTGCCGTTGTGCGCAGGAGGTTCGCGAGTTCGGGCCTGGCTCTAGGCCCTGATCAAGGCCATCCGCGAGAGGCGGCGGAGTGCGTTTCGCGTTTCGCCGTTCGCCCACCATCGCCTGCGCGAGCGTTCCGGAATGACGCCAGGGCGCCGCTTGCCCAGCGTTCCGAAGGGCCGCACGATCGAGCGAAGTGCCGGGTGCGCACGCTGCTATCGCGCGAGTCCCGCGCGTTCGCCGCAAGGTGGTCTCGAGGACCGTGCTCCGGCTCGCGTCGACCTAGTTCGGGCGGGGGACTTTCGGCCCCCCGTCCGCGTGCGTGAGCCACGTCGGAGCGGCTAGCGCGAGCACGCGCCGCTGTCCCTCGGTCGCGCCGCTCCCGAGCTCGTCGTACGTGTACGCGACGTCGCCGCCGATGACGACGAGCCCGTCGGGCGTGTCGACAAGGACGCTCTGGTGGCCGTTTGTGTGGCCGGGCGTCGGCAGCAGCCGGATGCCGGGGAGCACCTCCGCCTCGCCGTCGTGCTCGACGTAGGTCGCACCCGGGAACTCGACCCATTCGTGTGGGTCATGAGGCCCTTGCAGCTCGAGTCGCTGGACGTGGATCGGCACACCGGGAAACAGGCGGTTGCCGCCGCAGTGGTCGAAGTGAAGGTGGGTGTTGATGACGCACACCACGTCTCGGGGGATGTTCTCCGGCATCGGCACCGGCGCGCCTTCCTCGTCCAGCTCCGGCGTCGAGTCGAGCATGCCGGTGTCGACGAGGACGACGCCGTCGGCGTGCTCGATCGTGTGCACGTAGACCGGTAAGCCCGCGAAGGTGGCCGCAAGGTGAGCCGTAATCGCGTTGGCGGAGAACTTGGGAACGCCAGTGTCACCCTGGTTGGGCAATTGGTCCTCCAGATCGCTCGTTGTGAATCGGCCCTGGGTGTTGAGACTGCGATCGGGGACGGAACTCATCTGTCGACGAGCCGTTCGACCGGCGGCCCGGGATGGGAATCGCCGCCTTCACTCAGCGAGGATCGCAGTCGGCGCACCTAAGATGAAGGGCGTGTCGCTGCCCGTGACGCTTCCCCTCATCGACCACTTGGCCCTGCGAGTACGTGACGTGAGGCGCAGCCGCACCTTCTACGAGCAGGCCCTCGAGCCGTTCGGAGTGAAGGTAGTGGAGAGCTCGCAGGGGCCTGGGTTCGCCATCGAGGGCGGTGGAGATTTCTGGATCGGGGAAGGGGAACCCCCGGCCGCTCCCGTTCATGTGGCCTTCGCCGCAGCCGACCGAGCCACCGTTGACAAGTTCCACCGCGCCGCTGTGGAAGCCGGCGGCCGCGACAACGGCGCGCCGGGTCTGCGCCCGCATTACCACGCCGGGTATTACGCAGCGTTCGTCATTGACCCGGACGGGAACAACGTCGAAGCGGTCTTCCACGGGGACCGCTAGCTGCCAGCCGCGTGACGCTCGCTTGGGCCAGTGTCCGGAATGACGCCTGACGTCACGACCAGGCTGCGCGCCTATCGACGGGCCACGAAGATGTACTCACGGCTGACGTCGTCGAGCGGTTCCCCATTGAATCCGCCGTAGAGAGCTTCGAGGCGCAGGCCCGCGACGTCGAGGAGACCCAGCCATTCGTTCTTGGTTGCCCACCAGAGCGAACCGGTTCCACCGTCGTCCAAGGTGATGTCGACTCGGTTATCGCTGACGCTGTAGTGGTTCGTGTGCGGCAACGGTACTCCGGTGTTCGCGTCGGCGTGCTGGCCGTCTATGGCAGACGCGATGTGATGGTCGAAGGCAAATGCGTTCCAGGCGAAGCGACCCTGAGGCAGGAGCGACGCCGCGACGCGCTCGAAGCAGCGGCGACGGTCGGCCCAGGTGGGCAGATGCAGCAGAGACCGGCCGGGGCAGTAGATCAAGGCCGCGGGTTCCTCGAGTTCAAGTTCCCGTATGTCACCTTCGCGCAGGTCGAGCTCGACTCCCTGCTCAGCCGCGCGCAGCCGTGCCTGCGCGAGCATCCCCCGAGAAGAGTCAATCCCGACCACAAGCCTGCGCGTTGCCTGAGCGACCGGGATCGCAACTCGCCCGGTACCAACGGCAAGCTCGACCAGTGGCCCGTCAGCCTCAAGGGCAAGTCCGACGTAGAACGGAACGTCAGCGCTGACGCCAGTCGACGACTCCGCGTATCGGTCCGCCCAAGTGTCGTACCAACTCGACATCGCAACACAATTTACGCGCAAAGGAGGCGGCGTTCGGCTGGGCGGGCGTTCGGGAATGTCCCCTGAGGTGCTACTCGCGACTCGCCCACGACCTCCACGCGAGTACCGCACATAGCGCCGCGGCTGTCGCGGAGAGAGCCGCCCAGCACCACAGCTCGGCGCCCAGCCCGACGACTGCCGTGATCGCGAGTCCGACCGCGAAGATGAAGAACCACTCGGCCTTGCCTCCGGCGCATGTGTCAGATCCAAGTCGCCTGGGCCAGCGTCGGGAATGCCCCTGGGTTAGCTCTGGCTCACCGGCGCCGGCAGCGCGCCGGCGGTGGCCGACACGCTGCCTCCGGCGGGTTTCCTAGGCGACCGCGGGCTCGGGCGCCGGCACCGGGAGCGCGACGCCCGGCTCCGCGCCGACGACGAGCGTCTTCACGCCTGGCGCCAGCTCGTCGCTGAAGTGGGCCACGTTCGTCGAGGCCCCGAAGAAGCCGAGGATTCGCGCGGGGCCGTCGCCGATGTTCCGCGCGCTGTGGGGCGCGATCGCCGGGACGAGCGCGAGCTGACCGGCCTCGAGGATCCCCGTTTCGTCGCCGACGGTCGCCTCGACGGTGCCTTCGAGGACGAGGAGCCACTCCTCCGCGCTATCGGTGTGCTCGGGCAGCGCGCCGCCCGGCTCGAAGACCATGTAGACGGCCGCGGTGTCCGCCGTGCCCGTCGCGCTCGAGAACGGGAAGGTGACCGATAGGCCGCCGCCGATCTCCTGTGCTTCGAGGGCCGCGATGTCAAGCGTGAACATGGGACTTGCTCCTTTCGCTGAACAGTAATGTGCAGCGATAGTGGCAGATCGCGTCGCTCATGTCAAATTCGGAGTACACTAGTGTGTAATGACGAGGACGTACCAGAAGAAGAAGCGCGCTGAGCGCGAGGCCGAGACGCGGCGGCGGATCGTCGAGGCGACCGTGGCGCTGCACACGTCGGTCGGCCCCGCGCGCACCACGATCTCCTCAATCGCCGACAAGGCGGGCGTCCAGAGGCACACTGTCTATTCGCATTTCCCGGAAGAGGACACGCTCTTCGCCGCCTGCACGAGGCACTGGGCCCTGCTGCACCCGTTCCCGCCGGCCGAGCCCTGGGAGGCGGCGGCGGATCCGCTCGAACGCCTTGCCCGCGCGCTTCGAGACGTCTGGGCCTGGTATGCGGACGTCGAGTCCGACCTCGAGCTCTTCCTCCGCGACGCCGAGCTCGTTCCCGCCGTCCGCGCCGACATGACCCGCTACGCGGATCGTCTGACCATGGTCGCCGACCGGCTGGCGGCGGATCTCGGCGGCTCGAGCACGGTTCGTGCCGCAGTCGGGCACGCGCTCGCGTTCGAGACGTGGCGGTCGCTCGTCCGCCGAGAAGGCCTCACGACCGCCGGCGCCGTCGACGCGATGCTGGCGCTCGTCGATCGATTGGGTGGCGTGAGGGCAACCTAGCGGGCCAGCGTTCGGGATTGTCCCCCGAACGACCGAAGGGTTAGAAACAGCGTCCGGCTCTAGGGGCCCACGCTGGGAACGCATCAATGTCGTGGGGATCGGCGCCACCGGCCGTGGGGAGAAGCAGAACGTGGAAGCAAGTACATCGAGCGACCCGACGCCAGTCGGTCCTGGTCACTCGACTGGGCCAGCGTCCTCTCGCCAGAAAGGCTCGGCTGAGGGCTGAGCTTCCTTCCTGTCCAGACGAGAGGCGGCCCACGCTCAGTTTTTGGAACTGAGCATGGAAATCGCCCCAAAGAGGCCGAAGGGGCTCGAACCCTCGACCTTTCCGCGGCTCGAAGCGGAACCGCCCTACGGCGAGTGCGCCGGGTAGCCCGAGCGATTGAGACGCGAATCGCATCAACGGCGGCCGAGGGGATATTGCCGCGGGCCGCCGGGAGCGGCACCTTTGGTCTCGCGTGAACTCGACGAAGACCAGTGACGACACGGGCCTGATGTTCGGCCCCGACGCGCCGACCCGGGCCACCGGTGCCGGCCGGTAGCTCTACTCCGGCGCCGCGGACGTCGCGGCCCTTCCGGCCGGACATCGAAGGGCTCCGCGCTGTCGCGGTCGTGCTCGTGGTCGCCTTCCACGCCGGGCTCGCTGCGATCGCCGGCGGCTACATCGGTGTCGACGTGTTCTACGTCATCTCGGGGTTCCTCATCACCGGACTGCTGGTCGACGAGTTGGAGCGCACCGGGTCGATCGCGTTTGCGACCTTCTACGCGCGCCGCGCACGACGGCTGTTACCGATGGCGATGCTCGTGCTGGTCGCGGTCGCCGTCGGGATGGAGTTCTTCACGCCGCCGCTCTTTCGTCCTGAGATCCGGTTGGATGCGATCTCGGCGGCCCTCTACTACTCGAACTGGCAGTTTGCACTCAACTCGGTCGACTACCTGGGCCTCGACGCGGCGCAGAATCCTGTCCTGCACTACTGGTCATTGAGCGTCGAGGAGCAGTTCTACCTCGTCTGGCCGCTGCTGCTCGTCGCGGCCGTGCGGCTCCGCTGGCGCGGGGCAGGCCCCGGCCCGCGGATCCGTCTCGGCGCCGTGATCGGCATCGCCGGCGTCTGCTCGCTGGCGTACTCGCTGGTCGCCACGCCCGCGCATCCGACGATCGCGTTCTTCGCGACGACCACGCGGGTGTGGGAGTTCGCCGTCGGAGCGGGCGTCGCGCTGCTCGCTCCGAGCCTGCGGCGCGTGCCGCGCCCCGCGGCGATCCTCGTCGGCGTCGCGGGGCTCGCGGCGGTGGTCGCCTCGGCGCTCCTGTACACCGCGACGACGGAGTTCCCGGGCACGGCCGCGATAGTCCCGGTCGTGGGTACCGCCGCGATCATCGCGGCGGGCCTCGCGGCGCCGCTATCCGGCGTGGGCGCGCTCCTCTCGCTGCCGCCGCTCCGCTACGTCGGGCGCATCTCATACTCGTGGTACCTCTGGCACTGGCCCTGCCTCGTCTTCGCGCACACCGCGCGCTGGGCGGGGCCTGGCGGCGAGATCGGCTGGATCGCCACGGCCCTTGCGGTCGCGGTCTCGTTCGCGCTCGCCGCGACGACGTACGCGCTGGTCGAGGCGCCGCTGCGCCGCGCCCCCTGGCTCGCAACAAGCGGTCGACGCGTAGTCCTATTCGCCGGCGCGGCGACCTCGGTCGCAATCCTGGCGGTCGGCATCGCCGGCGGTCCGATCTCGACCGCGCGGACGAGCGTCGGGCTCGGTGGCGTCATGACCGTGCACGACGCCAGGGCGTCGACGGCGTACGACGCCCTGCATGGCTGCCATGTCTCTTTCGGCGACACCGAGCCCGCCAGCGGTTGCGTATTCGGCAACGCCGGGGCCCGGCACACCGTAGTGCTGCTTGGCGACTCGCACGCCGCACAGTGGTTCCCGGCGCTCGAAAAGGTCGCCGCTGATGAGCGTTTCCAGCTGGTCTCGTGGACCAAGAGCGGCTGTCCGTTCACGCTCGACACCCACATCTTCCTGCCCGCGTACAACCGCGACTACCACGAGTGCCGCGCGTGGCAGGCGAACGTCTTGCGCAAGCTGCCCGAGCTGCCACGGCCGGCCATGGTCGTCGTCGGCAGGTTCTCGGCCTACCTGCCGCACGTGCTGACCTCGAAGGGAGACCGGCCGGCTCCGGCGCAGGCCAGCGAGATGTGGGGCGCGGGCACGGCGTCCACGGTGACGGTCCTGCGACGCTTTACCGAACGTGTGGTGTTGCTTCGCGACGACCCCAAGGCGCCGTTCGACGTTCCCGCGTGCGTCTCATGGGATCCGTCCG
The DNA here is from genome assembly GCA_963735585.1 of uncultured Gaiellaceae bacterium. GTDB lineage: Bacteria > Actinomycetota > Thermoleophilia > Gaiellales > Gaiellaceae > Gaiellasilicea. Next base: position 459,949 of record CAVTLI010000001.1, read on the forward strand.
CAGCGTCGAAGTGCGACTTCCCGCGCGCGCACTCCGATGCCGCTCAGTACGCCGCAGAGCGGAAGGCCGGAGTTCCCGACCAGGCCTACGTCGACCCGACCCCTGCGGTGTGCCCGGACCCCGTCTGCCGCGCCGTCGTCGACGGCACGATCACCTACCGCGACGACAGTCACCTCACCGCCGCCTACGTCGCGACGCGATGGCGCCAGTTCGCGGCGGCGCTCCGAGAGCCTTCGATCCGCGCTCGATCCCCGGAACGAACGTCACGTTCGCCGGCGAACGGCGGAGCGGCCGCGGCTTCAGGAAATCCCGAACTTCGCCGTGAGCGCATTCGGACTGACGAAGCCGATTCCGTAGACGAGCTCTTCAGCCTCCCTCTTCACGAGGACTTCGCTGCGGCCCGTTCGGACACTCTCTGCAGGTGGGAATGCGCCCCACCTGAAGCCGCCTGCAGGACCCGCTACGACGGGCGCGAAGTCGACTGCAATGGCACCGGGAACGAGAGTCGAGCACTGGCTCGACCGTGAGCTGGCACGCGTCGCTAGCCCGCGAGGGGCCGCGATCGTCATCGCCCTCGTCACGACCGTGATCACGGTGGGCGCAGGCCTCCTGATGACGGTGATCGACCACAAGGACTTCCCTTCGCTCGGCGTCGGTCTCTGGTGGGCCGCTCAGACCGTGACGACCGTAGGCTACGGCGACAACGTTCCCGAGACTGCGGTCGGCCGGATCTTGGCAGTGGGCGTGATGCTGCTGGGAATCGGATTCGTCACGGTGATCACCGCGTCGATCACGAGCTCATTCGTAGAACGGTCACGCGAGCAGCAGCAAAGTGACTGGCGCGACTCCGTGGCGACTGCGGAGCAGCTGCAGAGGGTCGACGCTCGCCTCGAGCGAATCGAAGCCGCACTGCGCGCACGCGACTAGCCTCCGCACCCTGCCTGAGAGCTGTCTCTTTCAGCACAGCAGCGGTGCTCGCAGGGGCCATCGGCCGCGACCCGGAGGAGTAAGCAGACCGCATCTCTTCTGCGGCCCTGCTCGTTCTTACGTGGTGCCGTACCTGGAACCCGGACGGAAACGGAGACGACGCCGGCCACGGGCGCTCACCCTGGTGCTCTGGCTGCTCGCAGCGGGGCTGGCCGTCGCCCTCGCTGCTCAGGTGATCCTGCCCTGAGCCACGCCGGCCCCCCAGCCGCCACGCAGGGATCGGGGCGGGCCTTCCGGGGCCTCGTCCTCGTCTTCCTGCTCTCCTTCCTGAACCTGATCGGCCTGATCCTGACGGTGACGGCGCTCGGCGGTGTGGCTCCGTGGACGCGCTGGCAGTTCGTCGGCGCGTTCGGTGTGATCGAAGCGGCCTCGGGGCTCGCGAACGTGATCTCGCCCAACATCTGGCGGCTCCCGATCGCCCAGCTCCAGACCACCGGGCGCACCGACGTGAAGCTGGCAGCGTCCGCGTTGCTGTTGCCGCATTGGGGAGGGCTGGCGCGCTGCGGCGCCGGGCTCGTCTGTCTCGCGCTCGCCGCAGCGCAGGAGGGCCTCGGCCCCGCCTCCGTTGCGCTCGTCCCCTTCGTGCTCGCCCTCGCCTGGTCGATCCTCGCAGGCTCGGCCGCGCTCGCGCGGGCCGGGGTCGCGCGTCCGGACCTCGACGTCGTCCAGTTCGTGGTGCGGTGGGGAAGGCGGGAAAAGGAACTGGCTCCCATCACCGTGAGCGCCTCGGTGCTGCAGTTCCTCCTCAGCATCGCGACGATTCCGGTGGCGAAGCTCCTGCCGCCGTCGGTCCTGTACCAGCCGGAGCTCGGGCCATCCGTCGAGGTGCTACTCGTCACCCTCGCCCTGTCGGGCGCGCTGGCCGTGCTCGTGTACGTGCTGTGGTCCGGCCGCATCGAGATCGATGCGCCGAAAGAGCAGCAACGCGAAGCCGAGGAGCACGCGTGACGACGGACGTGCGCGCACGCCGTCGGCCCGCTAGATCCGGCCGCTCCCCTGAACGAAGGCCTGCGCGCGACCAAGACGCTCGTCGATCAACAGCCCGGCCACATGCTGCAGCAGCTTCCAGGTGATGTCGGGGCTCGTCTTCGCGATCCGCCGGAAGTCCCAGAACGTGATCTCGAGGCACTCCAGCCGTGTCTCCGCCGTCACGGTCGCCGCACGCGTGCGCTCGCTGATCAACGCCAGCTCTCCGAAGTGCTCGCCGGGGCCGAGTCTCGCCACCTCCCGCCCGTCGATGGTGACGGACGCCTCGCCGGCGGTGATGACGAAGAAGCCGATGCCGCTCATCTCGCCCTGGCGGACGACCGACGTTCCCGGCTTGAACGACCGCTCGCGAAAGTCGCTGCCGATTCGCTTCAGCTGCCGCTTGTTGAGATCGCTGAAGAGCGGGACGCGCTGCAGCTCCTCGGTTCGGTCCGCCACGGCGTGAGTCTATGCCGAGCTGCCACCATGACGTGCGTTGACGAAGCTCGTGGTGGACACCCCGCACGGACCGGCGAACGTGCACCTGCACCCCGCCGCGGAGCCGAGGGCCGCGCTCGTGCTCGGCCACGGAGCAGGTGGCGGGGTCGAGGCGCCGGATCTGGTCGCGGTCTCGGCAGCCGCGCTCGACGAGCGCGTCAGCGTCGCGCTCGTCGAACAGCCCTACCGTGTCGCCGGACGGCGCTCCCCTGCTCCGGCGCACCAGCTCGACGCCGCGTGGACCGCCGTCGTCGAGCAGTTGCGCACCGGGGAGCTGCGCGGTCTTCCGGTCGTGGCAGGTGGCCGCTCATCGGGGGCGCGCGTTGCGTGCCGCACCGCCGAGACGACCGGTGCGGTTGGAGTGCTCTGCCTCGCGTTCCCGCTCCAGCCGCCGCCGCGACGCGGTGGTACCGCGTCGCCGAGCCGGCTCACCGAGCTCGACGCGGTCACGGTCCCGTTGCTCGTCGTGCAGGGCGAGCGAGACCGGTTCGGGATCCCGGAAGCATCCGACCGTCGCACGGTGGTGCAGGTGCACGGTGACCACAGCCTGCGGACCGACCTCGAGGCCGTCGAGGCTGCCGTGCGAGGTTGGCTTCCCGGGCTCTTCGAGCGATGACTCCTTTCCGGCCGAGCGGTCTACAAGACAAACCCGACAAAAAGGAGCGCACCCCATGCTCGCCAGCAGCAAGGCATTCAGCGGCTTCGCCGTGGACGATCTGCAGACGGCACGGAAGTTCTACGGCGAGACGCTCGGACTGAAGACCTCCCTGCTCGACGAGCAGAACGGTCTGCTCGTGCTGAACCTCGCCGGCGGGCGCGACACGCTCGTGTACCTGAAGCCGGACTTCACGCCTGCGACCTACACCGTCCTGAACTTCCCCGTGGACGACGTCGAGCAGGCCGTCGACGAGCTGACCGCGAAAGGCGTGCGCTTCGAGCGTTACGACGGCTTCGACCAGGACGCGAAGGGCATCTCACGCGGCAACGGCCCGCTGATCGCGTGGTTCAAGGATCCGGCCGGGAACATCCTGTCCGTGCTCGACGAGCAATAGGCTGGAGCTCGTCGCACTAGTGTGGTAAAAACTAGTGCGATGAGTACTATCACTGCGACGCGCGTGCTCGCGACGACCGAAGCCGGGGTGCTCGGGCTGCTTGCGCTCGACGGCGAGCGCTCGGGCTACGACCTCTCGAAGCAGGCGGAGCTCAGCGTCGGGCACGTCTGGGCGCCGACGAAGAGCCACCTGTACGCCGTCCTGCGCCGGCTTTCCACCGAGGGGCTGGTGAGCGCGCGCGAGGTCGAGCAACGGGGCCGGCCGGACAAGCAGCTCTACAGCCTCACCGACGCGGGGCACGCGGCGCTTACGGCGTGGCTCGACGAGTCGCCGCGCGGCGACCAGTCCGGCCTCGTGCTGCGGCTCTTTCTCGGCGGCCTCGCAAGCGCGGAGAGCCACCGCAGGTCGCTCGAGGCATTTCTCGAGGAGCTGGTGACGCAGCTGGAGGTCTACGCCGTGATCGACGCGCGAAACAGCCGCCGCGGCCACGACCGCTTCCACGGCGACGTCCTCGACCTCGGGATCGCCCGGGCGGAGGCTGCGCGTGGCTGGGCCGAGGCGCGGCTCGCGGAGCTATGAGGCGGCGGCTCGCCCTGGCCTCCACCCTCCTGGCCCTGACCGGCTGCGGGGGAGCGGTCGAGGCGCGACCGACCGGGCCGTCGCCCCAGGCCGCCGGAGACGTGCGGGCGCTCGCCGAGCACCTGCGGACTGCCCATCCCGATCTCCACCACTCGCTTCCGCGCTCCGAGTTCACGTCGGCGCGCGATCGGCTCGTGCAGCGCGCACCGGAGCTCGAGCCCGACGCGCTTCTCGTCGAGCTGATGCGCTTCGCGGCCCTGGCCGGCGACCGCGACGGCCACACGGGCATCTTTCCGCTCGATCCCGGCCACCGGCAACAGCTGCACCTGTTCCCGATCCGCCTGTACGACTTCCCCGAAGGCGTCCATGTCGTCGCGCAGGTCGGAGCGGGTCGCGGCCTCGTCGGCAAGCGGCTCGTGGCGGTCGCAGGCGTTCCCGTCGAGCAGGCGCTCGCCCGCGTGCGGCCGCTCGTGCCACACGACAACGAGCACAGCCTGCGCGCGCGGGCGGCGCAGTGGCTCGTCACCGCCGAGGTGCTCCACGGGCTCGGGTTGACCGGCGAGCGGTTGAGCGCGCGCTTCTCGTTCGCCGACGGCTCCGAGGCCGAGCTCGCAGCGGTACCGGCGGCGCGCTACGGAGCTGCGTATCCGGACATCTTCCACCCGATGGTGCCGCAGGGCCTGCCGCCGCGGCCGTCCCCGCCTTTCCTCCGCAACCGCAACCGCTCCACGTGGATGCAGGTGCTCGGGAACGGCCGGGCCGTCTATCTGGCCTACAACCTCACAACCGTCTACATGGGCGACGTGGCCGCGCGGCTGCGGCGACTCGCTGAACGGCCCCGCGTCGACCGCGTCGTCCTCGACCTGCGCCACAACCCCGGCGGGAACAACTACACCTACGCACCCCTCCTCGAGACCCTGCGTCAACTGCCCCGTCGCGTGCGGCTGCTGGTGCTCGTCGGCCGGACGACCTTCTCGGCGGCACAGAATCTCACTGCAGACCTCGAACGCCTGGCCCGCCCACGCTTCGTCGGCGAGCCGACCGGCGGCAGCCCGAACCTCTACGGCGATCCGTCCTCGCGGCAGCTGCCCGGAAGCGGCTGGAACACACACGTCGCCACGATCTACTGGCAGAAGAGCCGCGCAAACGACCGCAGGGTCGCGCTCGAGCCGCACGTTCGCGTCCGCTACACCGCGGCCGACTTCTTCGCCGGCCGCGACCCCGTGCTCCGCCGCGCGCTCCGTTGACCGCTGGTGGCGATCGTGGCAAGGTGGCTGCAACTGTTCTCTGCGGCGCGCTGAGCGAACACGTTCGCGCCGAGGATCGGCCCGCCGTGCCAAGAAGGAGGCTCAGAGTGAGCACGATGGCCACCTCCGCCGAGGCTGCGCGACGCCAGCTCGGCACAACCTTCGCAGGCGAGCTGATCGGACCCGACGACGGCTCCTACGACGAGGCACGCGCGCTCTTCAACGCGATGATCGACAAGCGTCCGGCCGTGATCGCGCGCTGTGCGACGCCGGAGGACGTCGAGCTCGTGATCGGGTTCGCGAGCGCCCACGACCTCCCCCTCGCGATTCGCGGCGGCGGCCACAACGGCGGCGGCCTCGGGAGCGTCGACGACGGGATCGTCGCCGACCTCAGAGCCCTCAACTCGGTCTCCGTCGACCCGGAGACCCGCACCGTGCGCGTCGGCGGTGGCGCCACCTGGGGCGAGGTCGACGCAGCCACGAACCCGCACGGGCTGGCGGTGCCGTGCGGCATCATCTCGACGACCGGCGTCGGCGGGCTGACGCTCGGCGGTGGGCTCGGCCACCTGACACGCGGCTACGGCCTCACGATCGACAACTTGCTGGAGGCTCGCGTCGCGCTCGCGGACGGGGAGCACGTGCGTGCGAGCGCGAACGAAAATCCCGAGCTCTTCTGGGCGATCAGGGGCGGCGGCGGCAACTTCGGCGTCGTCACCGAGTTCACGTTCCAGGGTCAGCCGGTGTCCGACATCGTCGGCGGGCCGACGTTCTGGCCGATCGAGCAAACCGACGAGGTGCTCGCGGCCTACCGGGACTTCCTGCCGACGCTGCCGCGAAACGCCACCGGGTTCTTCTGCTTCCACAGAGTTCCGCCCGCACCGCCGTTCCCCGAGGAGATCCACATGCGCCTTGTCTGCGGGATCGTCTGGTGCATCGTCGGCTCGGACGAGGAGGCGGCGCAGGCCATGGCGCCTATGCTCGCCGTCGCGGAGCCGCTGATGCACGGCGTCGGGCGCATGCCGCTGCCGGCGCTGAACAGCGCCTTCGACGGTCTCTACGGCCCCGGTGACCAGTGGTACTGGCGCGCGGATTTCGTCAACGAGATCCCCGACGAGGCGATCGCCCGCAACAAGCACTGGAACGAGCAGATGCCTACCTGGAAGTCCGGCTCCCACCTCTATCCGATCGACGGCGCCGCTCACGACGTCGGTGGTGACGAGACTCCGTGGGCGTACCGGGACGCGCGCTGGGGGCAGGTGATCGTCGGGGTCGACGCGGATCCCGAGTCCGCACCGGTGCTTCGCGACTGGACGGTCGGCTACTGGGAGGCGCTGCATCCGTACTCGGCCGGCGGTGCCTACGTCAACATGATGATGGACGAGGGCCAGGAGCGCGTGCAGGCGAGCTACCGGGACAACTACGGCAGGCTCGCACGGGCGAAGTCGACCTACGACCCGAGCAACGTCTTCCGGGTCAACCAGAACATCCAGCCCGCAGCCTGACTTGACCGAGGGGAGGGCCGCCCCCGCGGCTCTCCCCTCGAGATCCGATTAGGTGACCGGCGAGGCGATCGCGACGGCGTTCCCGTCGGGATCGGCGAACCAGGCCGCCCGCTCGCCCCACGAGTGAACCGCGAGTGGGCTCAGCGCGCGACCACCGGCGTCCTCGATCCGGGCGATCGCCTGCTCGATCTCGTCGACGCGGACATAGACGTATGCCGGAGCGACCCTGCCGTCGGGCACCTCCGCCGGCTCGGAGCCGACGAGTCCGGCGAAGCCGGCCCGCTCGACGAGGCCGAGCGCGGCGCCGTCGGGCGTCAGCAGCTCGACGTAGTCCGAGTAGTCGATCCGATCGTTGCGCGGCCAGCCGAACGCCCGCTCGTAGAAGTCGAGCGAGCGCTCGAGGTCGGTGACCGCGAAGATCACCTGCATGTGCCGAAGATAACGAGCGTCGGCTCTCCGATCAACTCGACCTGGCGAGCTCCTCCATCTCGACGGTGTAGCGGCCGCCGGCCGCGGCGCTGTTGCAGCGGGCCCGCAGCGCGAGGAAGGACTGGCCGGACTCGACGTTCGCCGCCTCCCCACCCCACGCCTTCAGCGCCGGCGCCTGGAGTGCGCGACCGTACGAGAAGGAGAGCACCCACGGCTGGTCTCCCAGCGAGTTGATCGCGTTCAGGTTCTCGCTCGCCTGCTCGTCGGACTGACCGCCGGAGAGGAACACGATCCCCGGCACGGCAGCAGGCACGTGCTGCCGGAAGCAGCGGATCGTCCACTCGGCCACCTCCTGCGCGCTCGCCTGTGCCGGCGAGTCCTTGCCCGAGATGACCATGTTCGGCTTGAGCAGGATTCCCCGCAGGTCGACCTTCTGGTGGTAGAGCTCGTGGAAGACGGCATGCAGCGTGCGCGACGTCGCGCGGTAGCAGGTCTCGATGTCGTGGTCGCCGTCCATCAGCACCTCGGGCTCGACGATCGGTACGAGGCCCTGCTCCTGGCAGAGCGACGCGTAGCGGGCGAGCGCGTGGGCATTCGTGGCGATGCAGTAGCTCGTCGGGATGCCCTCCCCGATCGTGATCACCGCGCGCCACTTGGCAAAGCGCGCGCCGAGGCCGCGGTACTCCTCGAGCCGCTCGCGCAACCCGTCGAGACCCTCGGTCACCTTCTCGCCCGGCGCGCCCGCGAGATCCTTGGCGCCGGTGTCGACCTTGATCCCGGGGATGATCCCGCGTGCGGCGAGGAACTGCGGGAACGGAGTGCCGTCGGCAGAGCGCTGGCGGATCGTCTCGTCGAAGAGGATCACGCCGCTGACGAACTGCTCCAGGTCGGGCGTCGTGAAGAGCATGTCGCGGTAGGCGCGCCGGTTCTCCTCGGTCGACTCGAGCGAGATCGAGTCGAAGCGCTTCTCGATCGTCCCCGAGCTCTCGTCTGCGGCGAGGATGCCGCGGTTGTCGGCGACGAGCGCCCTGGCGGTCTCGTACAGCTCATGCATGACGTTCTCCCTTCATCAAGTTCCGCACCTTGTCGGACGGGTGGAAAGCAGAGATCCAGCGCCGCGTGCCGGAGCGCGAGCGCATCACGAGCGACTGCGTCTCCGCACCCGCACTGCTGACACGCACGCCGTTCAGCAGCGCGCCGCGCGTCACCCCGGTCGCCGCGACGAACACGTCTTCACCGGCCACGAGATCGTCGGTTCGTAGCACCCGGTCGAGGTCGAAGCCGTCGGCCAGCAGCGCCTGCCTCTCCTCGTCGTCACGCGGCCAGAGCTTCGCCTGGATCGATCCGCCCGCGCACTTGATCGCCGCCGCCGAGATCACACCTTCCGGGGTTCCGCCGACGCCCATCAACATGTCGACGCCGGTGAAGGCGAGCGCCGCGGCGATCGAGGGGGCGACGTCGCCGTCGCGGATCAGGTTGACGCGGGCCCCGGCCTCGCGCAACTCGCCGATCAGGTCGTCGTGGCGGTCGCGCTCCAGCACGACCACGGTGACCTCGGTCACGTCGAGGCCCTTCGCCTTCGCGACGGCGCGCACGTTCTGGGTGGGCGACGCGTCGATGTCGATCACGCCGGCGGCCTCCTGCCCGACGGCGATCTTGTCCATGTAGAAGGCCGCTCCGGGGAAGAACATCGTCCCGCGCTCCGCGACCGCCATCACGGCGATCGCGTTCGGCATGCCGAGCGCGGTGAGGCGCGTGCCCTCGAGCGGGTCGACGGCGACGTCGACCTCGGGCCCGGAGCCGTCGCCGACCTTCTCGCCGTTGTAGAGCATCGGCGCCTCGTCCTTCTCGCCCTCGCCGATCACGACGACGCCGTTCATGCGCACGGTGTCGAGCACGAGCCGCATCGCGTCGACCGCGGCTGCGTCTGCGCTCTCCTTCTGCCCGCGCCCGACCCAGCCGGAGGCGGCGAGCGCGGCGGCCTCCGTCACGCGGACGAGCTCCAGGGCGAGGTTGCGGTCCGGGGCTTCGCTCACTCCGTGACCGATCCTATCCCCGAGCCCGCGAGCCCGACCCGGTCAGGCCGCGTCGCGGAGCGACTCGAGCTCGCGGGCGACGGCCAGATGCCCGAGCGCCTCCGTCTCGATCTCCTTCACGCGCTCCGGGCGCAACCCCAGCCGGCGGCCGACCTCGGCAAGCGAGTGCGGCTCGTCGTCCCCGTTCATGCCGAAGCGGAGCTCGATCACCTCCCGCTCCTGCTGGGACAGGGTCTCGAGCGCGCGCTGCAGCGCAGTCTCGCGCAGGCTCACCTGCAGCTCCTCCTCGGGCGCAGCGGCCTGGCCCTGCACGAGGTCGCCGAGCGACCCACCGTCCTCGCCGAGCGGGCGGTCGAGGCTGGTGACCGTGCGAGCGGCGTCGCGGACCTGGAGCACGTGCTCGAGCTTGAGGTTGGCCGCCTTCGCGATCTCCTCGTCGGTGGGCTGGCGGTCGAGCTTCTGGCGCAGCTCCCGCTCGACGCGGGACATCTTCTGCTCGCGCTGGACGATGTGCGTGGGCATGCGGATCGTCCGCGCCTTGTTCGCGACGCCGCGCTGGATCGCCTGGCGGATCCACCAGGTGGCGTAGGTGGAGAACTTGAAGCCCTTGCGGTGGTCGAACTTCTCGACTGCACGGATCAGGCCGATGATCCCCTCCTGAATCAGATCGAGCAGCGACAGCTCGTGCCCCTGCCATTTCTTCGCGATCGAGACGACCAGCCGCAGGTTCGAGTTGACCATCAGCTCTTTCGCGTCGTGATCGCCGCGCTCGATCCGCTTCGCCAGCTCGACCTCCTCGGCCGCGGTCAACAGGCGGTAGCGCCCCATCTCGTTCAGGAAGAGCTGAAGCGCGTCGGTCGTCGAGTTGGTCAGGTCGCCGTTCAGGATCTCGGGGCCGTCGGCGGCGGCGCGCCCGCAGTCGTCGCTCACCTCGATCCCGTGGGCCTCCAGCTCTTCGTAGAGCGCGCCGGTCTCGTCCTCGTCGAGGTGAGCCGACTCGACGAGCGCGTCGACCTCGGACAGCTCGGCGCAGCCCGAAGGCTCGTGCCGCTCCACGAACGCACGCACATCGTCTGGCAACAGACTGGACATCATCGGCCCTTTCTCGCCTGGAAACTCCTCCTAACGTTACATCCGCTCGGGCGCGGCGACACCGACGAGGTCGAGCGCGCGCGCGATCACGGTCATGGTCGCCGTACAGATGCCGAGCCTGAAACCCTGCGTGTCCGACCCGAGCACCTTGTGGTGGTGGTAGAAGCGGTGGAAGTCGTCGGCCACGCGAATCGCGTAATTCGGGATCGCGTGCGGCCCGCGGCGCTCGGTCGCCTCGGCGACGACGGCCGGGAACTCGACCAGGCGCTTCACGAGCTCGCGCTCCTCGCCGGCGAGCTCTGCCGGCGGCGCAGCGTCGGGCACCGCGCCCTCGGCGTTCCGGAGGATCGACGCGATCCGCGCGTGAGCGTACTGGACGTAGTAGACGGGGTTCTTCTGGCTCCGCTCCGCCGCCAGGTCGACGTCGATCTCGATCGTCTGGTCGTGTCCGCGCGAGACGAGGTACCAACGCGCCGCGTCGACCCCGATCTCGTCCAGGAACTCGTCCAGGAAGACGACGTCACCGCGCCGCTTCGACATCTTCGTCGCGGCGCCGCCTCGCGTCAGGTGCACGAGCTGGTAGAGCAGGACCTCCACTCGCCCCGGGTCGAGGCCGAGCATGCGTGCCACGGCGGCGTACCAGTTGCGCGTGCCGTGGTGGTCGGCGCCGAGGACGTAGATCGCACGCTCGAAGTCCCGACCGAGCTTGTCCGCCAGATAGACGACGTCGGCAGCGCGGTAGGTGGGCGTGCCGCTGTCGGAGCGGATCAGCACGCGGTCGTCCTCGTCACCGAATGCAGACGAGCGGGCCCAGACGGCCCCGTCCCGCTCGTATGTATCCAGGCGAGGAAGGAACTCGGGCAGGCGCTGCTCGAGCTCGCTCTGCTTCGCCCAGCCGTCGAAGTGGATCCGGAAGCGCTCGAGCGTCGCCTCGATCCGCTCGAGCATCGCGGGCACCGGATCGCCCTCGAGCTGCGCGAGCTCCGCGATGTAGTCGCCGCGGTAGCCGTCCTCCGGCGGCTCCTCACCACGCCGGGCCGCCTCGACCGAGAGCCGGAAGCGCTCCATCTGTGCGCCGACGTCGTTGTAGTAGTACTCGCGCTCGACCTCGTGGCCGGCGAAGGCGAGCAGGCGCCCGACCGAGTCGCCGTAGGCGCCGTTCCGGGCCGCGGCGACGGTGATCGGGCCGGTCGGGTTGGCGGACACCATCTCCACCTGCACGCGCTCCGGCTTCGCCGCCGAACCGGAGCCGTACCGCGCCCCCGCCGCGAGCAGCTCCGCGAGGGTCTCCGCGAACCAGGAGGGCGCAAGCCAGAGGTTGACGAACCCGGGGCCGGCCACCTCGGCTCGCTCGATCTGAGGCAGCTCCGCCACGCGCTCGGCGAGCTCCTCGGCGATCGCCCGGGGCGGCTGCCTGCGCGCGCCCGCAAGTCGCAACGCCACGTTCGTCGCGTAGTCGCCGTGCGCCGCGTCGCCGGGTCGCTCCAGCGCGACGTCGGCTCCGGCCAGCTCTCCGATCGCGGCCTCGAGCCGTGTGATCGCATCCGCCCCCATTGCGCGTATCGTACGGTTGTGGAAGAAGAGGGCCCCGACCGGCAGCTCAACATCCAGATCGACCAGGCGCACCTCGCCGGGGTGTACACCAACTTCGCGAACGTCTCCTTCTCGGACTACGAGTTCACGCTGACGTTCGCCCGGATCGACCACGAGGTACAGGAGGGCGACATCCCCGGGGTCGTCGTCACTCGCGTGAACATGGCTCCGAAGTTCGCGAAGGAGCTGCTCGACGCGCTCCAGGACTCGCTCTCCAAGTACGCAACGGTGAAGGGGATCCAGGACCTGCCCGAGTTCGACGGCTAGCCGCCAACGCTAGTGTCTGAGCTGGTTGGGCCGCGAAGCGGCCCCTTCAGGGGTCTTCGCGCGATGAGCATCCGCTTCCGCGGATGCTCATCTTGCGCCTGAGTAGGCACGCACCGTCTCGATCCGCTCGACGAGCGTCGGGTGGGTGTCGAGCAGCAGGTGCAGGAGCGGTGGCGGATCCGGGTCGCTCAGGCCGGTGCGGGCGAAGCGGCGGTACAGCGCCTCCGCGGCGGCCGGGTCGCCCGTCAGGCGCAGGCCCTCCCAGTCGGCCTCGCGCTCGTAGCGCCGAGTGATCGCGTTCGCGGCGGGCAGCGTCGCCAGCTGCAGGAGCAGCAGCACGAGCGCAGCCGCGGGCAGCGCGCGCGGGTCGCCGAGCGGCACCACCCGTCCGAGGATCCACAGGCACGGCAGCGAGATCAGCGCGAACCACGCGACACCCTTCCAGGCGTGGTCGCGGGCGACGTGGGCCAGCTCGTGTGCGGCAGCGAAGCGAACCTCGCCGCGCCCCACCTGCGGCGCGAGCAGCGTGTCCCAGAGGATGACGCGGGTCGTCGGCCCCGCACCGATCGCCTCGGCGTTCACCGCACGGGTGCGCTCGCGCGCCTTGCGCACCTCGACCGTCGTCCGCCCGAGGCCGGCCTCGCGGGCGAGAGCCTGGATCTCGGCCGCGAGCGCTCGGTCTTCGAGCGGCTTCAGCCGCGGCGCGAGGAGGCTCGGGTAGACGACCACGTAGGCGGCCGCGAGCGCCACGAACGCCGCCCAGAGCCCGAGCCAGGCACGCCGGCCCAGCAGCCGGCCGGCAGCGACGACCGTCACGCCGGCGAGCGCGGCCAACACGAGCTCGCCCAGGGTCGTCGACCAGTTGCCGAACACGAAGCCGAGGTAGCCGAGCTCCGAGACGTCGTAGCGGCGCCGCCACCAGTGCCCGGCGAGGTCGAAGGGCAGGTCGGCCAGCCAGGCCGTCGCATAGACGAGCGCCCCGATCAGCGCACCGCGCACGAGCCAAGGCCCGCGCAGCTCGGGTCGCCGCCGCGCGAGCAGCGCGAGCGCCGCCAGCTGCGCAGCGAGGCCGAGCGCCCAGAGCAGCGTCCGTCCGTTCTCGTAACGCGCGTTCCGCTCGAGCGTACGCTGGTCGAAGAGCGTTCCCGGGTCGAGCGGCGGGATCGGCACGTCGGGAACGGTCGTCCGCCAGAGGAGCGCCGCGAGCGCGAGCCAGCAGGCGGTTAGGGTCGCCAAGGCGACCATGCGCATCGCAGTCATCAGCGACATTCACGCAAATCTGCACGCGCTCGAGGCGGTCCTGGCGGCGATCGAAGCCGAGCACGTGGACGAGATCTGGTGCCTCGGCGACACCGTCGGCTACGGCCCGCGGCCGAACGAGTGCGTCGCACTCGTCCGCGAGCGGACGTCGATCTGCCTGGCCGGGAACCACGATCTCGTGGTGCTCGGCAGGATCGACCGGTCCGCATTTGCGGGGGAGGCCGCTGCCGCCGCGGACTGGACGCGGGTCGTGCTCGACGCCGACTCGACGGCGTTCCTCGCCGGGCTCGAGCCGACCGGCACGGCGCCCGGCGTGCAGCTCTTCCACGGCAGCGCACGCGATCCGGTGTGGGACTACGTCCTCGACGAGGACGCCGCGCGGGCGACGCTGGAGGTGACGAGCGCGCCGCTCGTGCTCGTCGGCCACAGCCACGTGGCGCTCGAGATCTCCGACGGCGGCAACCTACGGGGCGGTCAGGCGCCGGACGGCACGATCGTCGCGCTCGAGGGTGCGCGCCGCATTCTCAACCCGGGCTCGGTCGGCCAGCCCCGTGACGGTGACCCGCGGGCGTCCTGGCTCGTGATTGACACGGCGTCGAGCAGGGCAGGGTTCCGCCGTACCGACTATTCGATCGAGCAGACGCAGGCGGAAATGCGCGAGCGAGATCTCCCCGAGGCTCTCTGGGAGCGACTCGCGCACGGCGCCTAGCTCACACCCACGAACGAGGAGTAGACAACGATGGCCGAACTGACGAATCTGGAGACGAAGCTCGGCGAGGTGATCGGGCTCGCGATGGCGGCGCAGGTCTCGATCGACCGAGTCAGCACGCTGGCAAAGAGCGAGAAGCCGTTGCTGAAGCAGCTGAAGACGATGCGCGCGGAGGCCGCGGCTGCCGAGAAGGGCGGCACGCAGCTCGCCGCGAGCTTCAACGGCAAGAAGAGCAAGATCCTCGCCGAGGCGCGGGCCGTGAAGAAGAAGGGCGGCGAGATGCTGAAGACGTACCTCGACCGCGACGCCGACGCACTCGACGGGATGGAGTTCATGACGATGGCCGAGGCCGGCGAGGTCGGGCACTGGAGCGTGCTCGAGCAGATGAACAAGCAGGCGAAGCATCCCGGCATCCGCGCGCTCACACGCGAGCAGATTCCGATCCAGAAGCGCCACCTCCGGGACGTGATGACCGCCTCGACGACGCTCGCCGCCAAGGAGGACGCGACCGCCGAGGCGTAACGCTCGCGCTACGACCGCTGCTCGCGCTCGTCGCCGTCGCCGGTTGCGGCGGCGACGGGCGTGAGCAGCGTCACATCGGCCGCGAGGTCACGACAGGCCGAGGGCTGGAGTCGGGGCTCTGCCTAGACCGCGACGATCGCCGCTGCGGCGGCCGGCGTCTCGGGCGATTTCCTGGCCCTCTGCTCGGCCTTGCCCTCGGAGCTCGCGAGCGTGATCCCCTCACGGCCGAGCGCGACCTGGACTTCCTCGCGCGCCTTGTAGATGCGCCACTTGACGGTGGCGAGGGTGATCTCGAGCGAGTCGGCGATCTCGGTGTACGAGAGGCCGACCACGTCGCGGAGCAGCAGTGCCATCTTCAGGTCGACGTTCAGCGCCTCGACCGCGCGCCACACCGCGTCGATCGCCTCCACGCGCTCGAAGGGCGCGTCCACGACCTCGAGCGGCGGAATGTCCTCGAGGTTGACGACGGCACGCGGGCGCCGTTCGAGCGCGCGCAGCTCGTCGAGCACGCGGTTCTTCGTCACCTGGAAGAGCCACGTCGTGAAGCGACAGCGCAGCGAAAAGCTGGGTAGCCCCTGGTAGACGCGGAGGAAGACCTCCTGCGTCAGGTCCTCCGCAAGCGAGCGGTCGCCCACGAGCCGCAGCACGTAGTTGAAGACCGGGAGCTCGTAGGCGCGAACGATGAGCGAGAATGCTCGCTCATCTCCTCGCTGAGCCTTCCGCAGGACGCCGAGATCAGGCTGGGGCAGCGACAAGTGGGCGTGAGTATAGCCGCGAAATCACGAAGTTCACAATCCGTTTACCTTCTCGTGACCAGCGTGCCCCCGGTCATCTCGGCCGGAGGGTCGAGGCCCAGGAGCTGCAGGGCTGTGGGGGCTAAATCGGCAAGTCCCCCGTGTTGCTTGAGTGTAAACCCCCGTGCAGTGAGGATCAGCGGGACGGGGTTGGTCGTGTGCGCCGTGAAGGGGCCGGCGCCGTCCGCCTCGAGCAACTGCTCCGCGTTGCCATGGTCGGCGGTGACGAGACAGATTCCCCCCGCGGCATGCGTCGCGTCGACCACACGCCCCAGGCATTCGTCGACCGTCTCGACCGCGGCCGTCGCCGCCGAGAGGGAGCCCGTGTGGCCGACCATGTCCGGGTTGGCGAAGTTGAGCACGGCGAAGCGGTACCCGTTGCCGATCTCCGCGACGAACCGCTCCGTCACCTCACGCGCGGACATCTCGGGCTTCAGGTCGTAGCTCGGCACGTCGCGCGGCGAGGACACGAGGATGCGGGTCTCCCCCGGCCACTCCGCCTCGACTCCGCCGTTGAAGAAGTAGGTCACGTGCGCGTACTTCTCCGTCTCGGCCACGTGGAGCTGCCGCGCGCCGGCGGCGGCGAGCACCTCCGCCAGCGTCTGCCGAACCTCCTGCTCGGGGAAGGCGACCGACGCGTCGAGATCGTCCCGGTACCGCGTCATCGTGGTCAGGTCGATGCCGCCGGCAAGCAGCTTCTCCGCAAGCTGACGGCCCCGGTCGGGACGAAAGTTGAAGAAGATCGCAGCATCGCGCTGGGTGAGGCGCTTGGTGCCCGCCAACACGACCGGCTCGATGAACTCGTCCGTGATCCCCTTCGCGTGACTCTCCCGGACAGCCCCGACGGGATCGTCGGACTGCTGCCCCTTCCCACCGACGATGGCCGCGAGCGCACGTTCCGTCCGCTCCCAGCGTCCGTCGCGATCCATGGCGTAGTAGCGGCCCACAACGGTGGCGATCCGCGCGCCGGGCAGCTCCGCGAGATCGGTGGCCGCGGCGGTCGGCGAGACGTCGCGGCCGTCCGTGAAGGCATGGATCCACGTGCGCTCCTCCATGCCGAGGCGGCGCGAGAGCTCCAGCAGCGCTTGCAGGTGGTCGATGTGCGAGTGCACGCCGCCGTGGGAGACGAGGCCGAGCAGGTGGACGTCGCCGCCGCGCGCCTGCGCCCGTTCGAACGCGCCCACGAGCGCAGCGTTCTGGCCGAGGGAGCCGTCGCGGATCGCCAGATTCACGCGCTGGAGATCCTGGAACAGGATCCGGCCGGAGCCGATCGTCAGGTGGCCGACCTCGGAGTTCCCCATCTGGCCGGGCGGAAGTCCGACAGCTTCGCCCGAGGCGTCCAGCTGTGCGTGCGGGTACTCGCGCCAGAGGCGGTCGAAGACCGGGGTATCCGCGAGCTCGACGGCGTTGCCCGGCCCTGCCGGCGCGCAGCCCCAGCCGTCGAGTACGACGAGCGCCACCAGGGGCGCTACAGGGTCTGTGCGGCCCGGCAAATCGCGGCGAACGAGTCGGGGTCGAGAGACGCGCCGCCGACGAGTGCGCCGTCGATGCCGGCCTCCGCGAGCAGCTCGGGCGCGTTGTCGGGCTTCACGGAGCCGCCGTAGAGCACCGGCCGGTCGAGCAGGTCCTTGATGAACGCGTGCGCCTCGCGCGCCTGCTCGGGCGTCGCCGTGAGACCCGTTCCGATCGCCCACACCGGCTCGTAGGCCAGCACGAGATCGGCTTGGTCGCCGGCTGCGAACGCGATCGCCTCCACCTGGATCTTCAGCACGAGCTCGGTATCGCCCGACTGGCGCTGCTCGATCGTCTCACCGACGCACGCGATCACGCCGAGTCCGGCATCGAGCGCCGCGCGCGCCCGTCGCGCGACCATCTCGTCCGACTCGCCGAAGTGCTGCCGCCGCTCCGAGTGACCGACGAGCGCGCCGCGCACGCCCAGCTCGAGCAGCATGGACGGCGAGACCTCACCGGTATAGGCACCCGACTCCTCCCAGTGGACGTTCTGCGCGTAGACGGAACGGCCGCTCTCCACCGCGGCCGCGAGGGATGCGAAGGGCGGGCAGACGATCACGTCGACGCCGTCCGGCGGCTCGAACGCGGCGAGGAACTCCCGCGTCTCGGCGGGGCCTTTGAACATCTTCCAGTTGCCGGCGATCAGCATGGCTCAATTCTCCGGGATCGCCGCGACGCCGGGGAGCTCCTTGCCCTCGAGCAGCTCGAGCGCAGCGCCGCCACCCGTCGAGACCCAGGAGATCCGCTCCTCCAGGCCGAGCTCGTTGACGGCTCGCACCGAATCGCCGCCACCGACCACCGTGAAGGCGTCCGCCTCGGCGACCGCCTGGGCGACGGCCTTCGTCCCGCCCGCAAAGCGCTCCCACTCGAAGACGCCCATCGGCCCGTTCCAGAACACCGTCCCGGCTCCCCGGATGTGCCCGGCAAAGAGCTCACGCGAGGCCGGGCCGATGTCGAGCCCGAGCCAACCCGCCGGCAGCGAGTCGTAGGGGGCCTCGCGCGCCTCGGCGTCCGCGGAGAACGACGCCGCGGCGACCACGTCGGTGGGCAGGACGACCTCGAAGGAGAGCGGGTTCTCGTCACGCAGCTCCTCCGCCATCTTGCCGCCGACGAGCACGGTGTCGGCGCGCCCGCCGAGGTGCTCGAGCACGCCCAGCTTGTCCTCGACCTTCGCGCCGCCCGTGACGAGCACGAACGGCCGCTCGACCTCGCCGAGCAGGCGTCCGAGCATCTCCAGCTCGCGTTCGAGCAGGAGACCGGCGTAGGCCGGCAGCAGGTGCGCCACCGCCTCCGTCGAGCTGTGCGCGCGGTGTGCCGAGCCGAAGGCGTCGTTCACGTAGAGATCGCTGCCCTCGGCGAGCTCTCGGGCGAAGCCGACGTCGTTCCTCGTCTCACCCGGGTTGAAGCGGGTGTTCTCGAGCACCTCGAGCCGCGCGTCGGCCAGGAGCGAGCGCAGCCGCTCGCGGACCGGCTCGATCCGGAACGCCGGGTCCTCGCCCTTCGGCCGGCCGAGGTGCGAGCAGACCCGGATGCGTGCGGCTTTGCGTTCGAGCAGGTGCTCGAGCGTCGGCAGCGCCCTGCGGATGCGCGTGTCGTCGGCGACCCGGCCGTCCTCGAGCGGAACGTTCAGGTCGGCCCGGACGAGGACGCTCTTCCCGTCGACGTCGGCCTCGCTGACGGAGCGAGGCTTCCTCAGAGCACTTTCCCCAGCATGGGGGAACCCATGGTTCCCCCATGAGCCCCCTCCTTCGCACCGGCGTCCCAGCACGCGCCGGGGCTGCGCTCGGGCAGAGCCCGGCTCCGCCCGACACACGCAGCCGATTCGAGCGGCGGCACCTAGAGCACCTTCCCGATCAGGTCGACGAGCCGGCAGCTGTAGCCCCACTCGTTGTCGTACCAGCCGAAGACCTTCACCATCGTGCCGTTCACCATCGTCAGCTCGGTGTCGAAGACGCACGAGTACGGCGAGCGCTTGATGTCGGTGGAGACGATCGGGTCCTCCATGTACTGGAGGTAGCCCTCGAGCGGGCCGGAGGACGCGGCGGTGCGGAAGGCCGCCTGCACCTCCTCGACCGACGTCCCGCGGCCGACGCGGCAGACGAGGTCGGTCACCGAGCCGGTCGGCACGGGCGCGCGCATCGACATCCCGTCGACCTTGCCCTTCAGGTCGGGCAGCACCAGCCCGATCGCGCGAGCGGCGCCGGTCGAGGTCGGGATCAGGTTGATCGCGGCCGCGCGGGCGCGGCGGATGTCCTCGTGGGGCAGGTCGAGGATGCGCTGGTCGTTCGTGTACGCGTGGATCGTCGTCATGAAGCCCTGCTCGACCGTGAACGAGTCGTGCAGCACCTTGGCCATCGGGGCGACGCAGTTCGTCGTGCAGGACGCGTTCGAGACGATGTGGTGGGAGGCCGCGTCGTACTGATCGTCGTTCACCCCCAGGACGAGCGTGATGTCGGGGTCGGTCGCAGGCGCCGAGATCACGACCTTCTTCGCGCCTGCGTCGAGATGCTTCTGGGCCGCCTCGCGCTTGGTGAAGAAGCCCGTCGACTCGAGCACGACGTCGACGCCGAGGTCACCCCAGGCGAGGTCTGCCGGCTCGCGCTCCGAGAGGAGCTTGATCTCCTGGCCGCCGGCGCGCAGGACACCGTCGGCGACCCCGACCTCACCCTCGAGCGGACCCAGATTGGAGTCGTACTTGAGCAGGTGCGCCATCGTCTGCGCATCGCCGAGGTCGTTCGCCGCCACGATCTCGAAGTCGGCCTTGCGGTCGAGCGCTGCCCGGAAGAAGTTGCGCCCGATGCGGCCGAAGCCGTTGATCCCTACGCGTGTCGTCAATTCGCTCTCCCTGTCGCCGTTCGGCCGAGTCTAGGCGAGCGTTGCGAGCTTCGTCCCGAGGTAGCGGAGGTAGGGGCCCGGGTCGATCGGGCCACCGACGACGCGCTCCAGCGTCTCTTTCGGGGTGAACTTGCGCCCGTGCCGGTAGAGGTTCTCGCGGAGCCAGTGACGCAGCTCGCCGAACTCCCCGGACTCGAACTGCGCGTGCAGGTCGGGGATGGCGGCACTCACCCGCTCCCAGATCTGAGCGGAGATGACGTTGCCGAGCGCGTAGGTCGCGAAATAGCCGATGTGGCCGCCCGACCAGTGCACGTCCTGGAGCACGCCGAGCCTGTCGTTCGGAGGCTCGAGCCCGACGTACTCGCGCATGCGGGCGTTCCACGCGTCGGGCAGCTCCTCGAGCGCGACCGCGCCGGAGAGCAGCTCCTGCTCGAGCTCGAAGCGCAGGATCACGTGCAGGTTGTAGGTCGCCTCGTCCGCCTCGACGCGGATCAAAGACGGTTCGACCCAGTTCACCGACCGGTACCAGTCCTCCAGCTCGACGTCGCGCAGCGCCTCCGGGAACTGCTCGCGGAGCCGCGGGTAGAAGTAGCGCCAGAACGGGAGGCTGCGCCCGACGAGGTTCTCCCAGAGCCGGCTCTGCGACTCGTGCAGGCCGAGCGAGGTTCCGCGCGCGAGCGGCGTCCGTTCGAGGGCGGGCGCAACGCCGTGCTCATAGAGGCCGTGGCCGCACTCGTGCATCGAGGCGAACAGCCCGTCGAGGTTCGTCTCGTGATAGCGAGTCGTCAGCCGGATGTCGTTGATCCCCAGCGAGCTCGCAAACGGATGGACGGTCGAATCGAGCCGCCAGGAGGCGGGCTCGAAACCGAAGCGCTCGAGCACGGCGAGCTCGAACCTGCGCTGCCCCTCG
Organism: uncultured Gaiellaceae bacterium; assembly: GCA_963735585.1. Lineage (GTDB taxonomy): Bacteria > Actinomycetota > Thermoleophilia > Gaiellales > Gaiellaceae > Gaiellasilicea. Next base: position 480,739 of record CAVTLI010000001.1, read on the forward strand.
AGCGGATAGGGCCGGTCGCGGGCCGGTCGGTCGCCGTTGTGGGAGGCGCCGGCCACGAGCGGCACCTGCTCCGCCTTCAGGCGGTCGAAGACGACGCGCACCTCGGCGGCGGTCATGCCGCGCTCGAAGTCGTCGAGCAACACGTCGTACGGCTCGTCGTAGTCGTCGAAGCACTCGACGTAGCGCCGGCGCAGGTCGAGGTTCGCGCGCAGGTGCGGCAGGAAGCGCGCGAAATCCGACTCCGCCCGCGCCTCTGCCCACACCGGCAGCGCCAGCGACGCCGCCCGCGACATGTCCGCCCGAAGCTGCGCGGGCACCTGCTTCGCCTTCTCCCAGTCCCGTCGCGTCACGCGAATCAGGCTCGCCTCGTCGGAGTCGTAGCCCTGCGACTCCTCGAACGGCGCCAGCCGGTCGAGCAGCGACCCGATCTCGTCGGAGACGAATCGCTCGTGCGCGAGCCGGTCGAGCGTCGCGAGCTGCTCAGCCCGCACCGCGCCGCCGCCCTTGGGCATCTTCACCTGCTGATCCCAGGAGAGCAGGCCGCGGGTCTTCTGGAGGTCGTGGATCTCCCCCAGGCGCTCCTTCAGCTCGACGTAGTGCGCATTCACGGGCCCACCGTACAACCCCCTCATCGCTCTCGTTCCTGGCGCGTGTCTGAGAGTGGACGGCCGGAGGGGATAGTGCGCAAGCACAGACCCGGAGAGCCGGGCGCTCTCAGACGCGCGAGGGCGGCGGAGGCGGGCTCCGCCCGCCGGGAGCCGCCCGGCTCCGCCGGGCGGGAGCCGCACGCGGCCGGGGGCGAGGGCGGGCCGGAGGGGGAGCTCCGAGGACGACCTCCCCCTCCGCAGAACCGTGCTCCGAACCGGGGTAGACGGGGTCTGAATCCACCTCCGGACGAGCACAGACCCGCCGCCAAAAGCGTACGCCAAAACCGATCGCACTTGTTACCCGAGTTACAAACCAGCACGACCTCAGTTGTCGATCGGCACCGCACCGGAACCGAGAGACGGCGGCGTCAGCCGGCGAGCTCCTGGAGCTTCTTCAGGCGGCGGTAGACGGAGGCCTTCGTGGCCGGCGGGTCGCATTTTGCGGCCAGCTCGCGCAGCGAGAGGGTCGGGTGGCGAAGACGGAGGTGCGCGACCTCGTGCAGGCGCTCAGGAAGCTGCTCCAGCTTGCTCGCCGCCTGCAGCTCGCGCAGCGCTGCGAGCTGAGCCTGGGCCGCGCGGCTCGTCCGAACCAGGTTCGCGTGGTCGGCGTTCGCGAGCCGATTCGCCTCGGCGCGGGTCGCGGCGAGGACCGATCGCTCCTCGAAGGCCAGCACGGCGTCCGTGGCACCGGCGGCCACGAGGAGCGCCTCGATCGCATCCGTCCCCTTGGCGTAGGCGACCGCGTGCCGGCCGCGGTCGAGCACACCGACCTTCGCTCCGTCGGCCGCCGCGACGGCTTGCAGGAACCCGGCGCCCTCGAGCGACGTCGTCCGCAGCTCGAGATGCGGTGCGCGAGGGCCGGTGAGCGAGCCGCCGCCGAGCATCGCTCCGCGCAGGTAGGCGCCGCGGCAGCAGCCGCGGCCCACGACCCGGCGCGGCGGGCGCTCGAGCGGCGCGTGCCGTGCGTCGAGCACGCCGGCTTCCACCAGTGGCGCGAGCGCGGTCGCCTCCCCGGGCACGTGGAGCTGGTAGCGCGTCGCGCGGTCGAACGCCCGGCGGCGGTACGTCCGGATCTCCGAGCCGATCCCCAGCTCGCGCAGGAGCGAGAAGGCGCGCCGCGCCACACCGGAGCTGACGAGGTCGAGATGGAGGGCGATGCGGCCGCGCCCGAGCAGGTGAACGCTGCCTGCGGAGTGGAAGAGCGCAGACACCTCGGCCAGCCGGCAGCAGCCGCGCCCGGGCGCGATCGCCGCCAGCTCGTGACGCAGCTCCTCAGAGAGTGGCATGACCTTCCAGGCGGAGCAGGCGGCGCTTGTAGGAGACGCCGAGCGAGCCGTACGAGCCGATTCCCTCCGCCGCGACCACACGATGGCAGGGCAGGAAGAGCGAGAAGCGGTTCCCGGCGCAGAAGGTGCCGACGGCACGTTGGGCACGCGGGTAGCCGGCGAGCTCGGCGAGCTCGCCGTAGGAGACCACCTCGCCCCACGGCACCCTTCTGAGCGTCTCCGCGACGTCGATCTGGAACGGCGTGCACCACTCGAGCTCGAGCTCGACGTCCGCGAAGTCGACCCGCTCTCCCCGATAGAAGCTGTGAATCCTGCGGAGCAGTTCCGGCACGAAACCGTCATCCTCGCGTCGAGGTTTCCTCGATCGCGTTTCGGTAGGGACGTCCCCTCGCGGGGTGGAGCTGGGGGTCGCTACGCGCTTGGTCGGCGCGTCGTGCGCGACGACGATCCGGCCGTCGGCCTCCCACAGCTCCCCCACGCCCCAGCCCTCGACCGCGTAGGCATGCCGCGTCACGCGCATCGCCACGACTCTACAATCGGGCGCATGTCCGCCCCCGGCATCTTCCGGCCGCCGACGCCCGCGAACGAGCCGGTCAAGACCTACGCGCCCGGCTCGCGCGAGCGCGAGGAGCTCCGCGAGCGTCTGCGGCGGATGGAGCTGGAGCGCCTCCAGATCCCGCTGATCATCGGCGGCAAGGACGTCGAGACCGACGCCACCTTCGAGGCCGTGATGCCGCACCGCAAGGAGCATGTCCTCGCCGACGTCGCCAAAGGCGGCGCCGGGCACGTCGACCAGGCCGTGGCGGCCGCGCGCGAGGCGCACGCGGACTGGTCGCGGCTCCCGTGGGCCGAGCGCGCGGCTGTCTTCCTCCGTGCCGCGGAGCTGCTGGCCGGGCCGTGGCGCTCGACGATCGTCGCGGCCACGATGCTGAACCAGTCGAAGACCGTGCACCAGGCCGAGATCGACGCCGCGTGCGAGCTGATCGACTTCTGGCGCTTCAACGTCGAGTTCATGATCCGGATGTACGAGGAGCAGCCGATCTCCTCGCCGGGTGTCTGGAACCGGTTGGAGTACCGGCCGCTCGAGGGCTTCATCTTCGCGGTCAGCCCGTTCAACTTCACCGCGATCGGCGGCAACCTCGCAGGCTCGCCTGCGCTGCTGGGCAACACGGTCGTATGGAAGCCGGCCTCGACCGCCTCGCTCTCGGCCTACTACCTGATGCGCCTGCTCGAGGAGGCCGGCCTGCCCGACGGCGTGATCAACCTCGTCTACGGCTCGGGTGCCGAGATCGGCGACGCGGCTCTCGCGAGCCCCGAGCTGGCCGGGATCCACTTCACCGGCTCGACACCCGTCTTCCAGAGCATGTGGAAGACGGTCGGCTCCTCGATCGCGGCCTACCGCAACTACCCGCGCATCGTCGGGGAAACCGGCGGCAAGGACTTCATCCTCGCCCACCCGAGTGCCGACGTCGACGAGCTGGCGACGGCGATCGTGCGCGGCTCGTTCGAGTATCAGGGCCAGAAATGCTCTGCCTCCTCCCGGATCTACGCGCCCTCGAATCTCTGGCCCGAGCTGCGCGAGCGCCTCGCCGAGCAGGTGTCGGGGCTCGCGATGGGCGACGTCGGCGACTTCTCCAACTTCATGGGCGCCGTGATCGACGCCGGCTCATTCAAGACCCAGAAGGAGGCGATCGCGGAGGCCCGCAAGGCCGGCGCCGACATCGTCGCCGGCGGCGGCACCGACGACAGCGAGGGCTTCTTCGTCGAGCCGACGGTGATCGCGACCGACGATCCCGGCTCGCGCACGATGCGCGAGGAGCTCTTCGGCCCGGTCGTGACCACCTACGTCTACGACGAGAAGCGTTGGGACGAGACGCTCGAGCTCGTCGACGAGACGTCGGAGTACGGGCTCACCGGCGCCGTGTTCGCCGACGACCGCAACGCGATCGAGCAGGCTCACGCCGCGCTCCGCTACACGGCCGGGAACTTCTACGTGAACGACAAGCCCACCGGCGCGGTCGTCGGCCAGCAGCCCTTCGGCGGTGCCCGCGCGTCCGGTACGAACGACAAGGCCGGCTCGATGTGGAACCTGATCCGCTGGGTGAGCCCGCGCACCGTGAAGGAGACCTTCGTGCCGCCGACCGACTACCGCTACCCGTCCATGGATCCGGACGGGAACGGCGCGTCCACACGCTGAGGCGACCAGCGCCGACGACGGCGTTAGCCTGAGGCGGCGTTAGCCTGAGACCGTGGGCGAGGTCTTCCACGCGATCGGCGTCTTCTTCGAGCGGCTCGCCTCCGTCGACTTCGGCCCGCTTGCGCTCGCGATCTGCTGCCACCTGCTGAAGACCGCCTGCACGAGCCGGGCCTGGCGGAACACGATCGCGGCCGCCTATCCGGAGGAGACGGTTCCCTGGCGCTCGATCTACGGGGCGTACGTCGCAGCGGTCGGCGTCAATGCTGTGCTCCCCGCCCGCGGCGGCGACGTGGTGAAGCTCTACTTCGCGCACCGGGCGGTCAAGGGCGCGACCTACACGACCCTGGCTGCGACGCTGCTCGTGCTGGCGATCTTCGACAGCGTCGTCGCCGGCCTGCTCTTCGTCTACGCGCTCACGCAGGGCGCGCTCCCGGGGCTGGGTGCCCTGCCGAGCCTGCCCGGATTCGACTTCCGCTGGGTGGGCAGGAGCCCCGAGCTTGCGATCACGTTCTTCGTCGTGCTCGCGATCTTCGCGGTCTTCGGCGGGATCTGGCTGCACATCAGGGTCCAGGACCTCAAGGAGCGCGTGCGGCAGGGCGTCGTCGTGCTGCACGACCGCGGGCGCTACCTACGCACGGTGGCCGCCTGGCAGGCGGGCGACTGGACGCTCCGCTTCGCCTCGATCTGGTTCTTCCTGGGCGCATTCGGGATCCACCAGAGCGTCCGCAACGTGCTGCTCGTGCAGGTGACGTCGAGCCTCGCCACGCTCGTGCCGATCTCCCCGGGCGGGATCGGCACCGAGCAGGCGTTCATCGTCTTCGTCTTCAAGGACGCTGTGGCGCGGAGCGCCCTGCTCGCCTTCTCGGTGGGGATGCGGCTGACCCTCACAGCCGTGAACGCGATCGTCGGCTTCACGGCCATCTTCCTCCTGCTCGGGCACATCCGCTGGCGCGATGTCGTCGGCGGCGGTGAGAAGCCGGCGCCCGAGCCCTGAGGGGCTAGCCGCGGCCGGTCTTGTGCAGCTGCGCGTAGATCGCCCGCGCGGTCTTCGCCGGCACGCCCGGGACGCCCTCGAGCTCGTCCTGGCTCGCGCCGAGCACGCTCTCGGCCGAGCCGAAGTGGCGCAGCAGCGCCCGGCGGCGAGCCGGCCCTACGCCCTCGAGCGTGTCGAAGATCGACTCGCGCGCCCGCACCGCGCGCCGCTGGCGGTGGAAGCCGAGCGCGAAGCGGTGCGCCTCGTCGCGAATCCGCTGCAGCAGCTGCAGGCCCGGGTTGTGGCGGTCGAGCAGGATCGGATCGGGCCGGCCGGGCACGAAGACCTCCTCGACGCGCTTCGCGAGCGAGATCACCGCCACGCGGGGCAGGTCGTAGGCCTGCATCGCGGCGAGCGCCGCCGAGAGCTGTCCCTTGCCGCCGTCGATCACGACGAGGTTCGGCACGCTCGCGAACCCCTCGTCGTACTCCTCGCCGGTGACGCCGAGCCGGGCGAAGCGGCGCGCGATCACCTCCGCCATCGCCGCGAAGTCGTCCTGGCCGTCCAGCCCGCGCACGGCGAACTTGCGGTAATGCGCCTTCTTCGCCATCGCGTCCTGGAAGACGACCATCGAGCCGACGATCTCCTGGCCCTGGATGTTCGAGATGTCGTAGCACTCGATCCGCAGCGGCAGGCTCTCCAGGTTGAGCGCCTCTCGCAGCTCCTCGAGCGCCTCCACGCGACGCAGCCGCTTCTGCTCGCCCTGCGCGGCCTCCGACTCCAGCGCGAGCGCGGCGTTCTGGGCTGCCAGCCCGGCGAGCCGGCGCTTCTCGCCGCGCGCCGGAGCGCGCACCTCCACCCGCGCGCCGCGCAGCTCCGAGAGCCATTCGCCGAGCGCCGTCACGTCGCCCACCTCGGGCGGCACGACGATCTGCGGTGGGATCACAGGCGCGTTCCCGTAGTACTCGAGACAGAACGCCTCCAGGATCGTCGTCACGTCCTGGCCCTCGACGTTCTCCAGATGGAAGGCGTGGCGGTCGACCATCTTGCCGCCGCGGAGCGGAAAGACCTGAACGGCGGCGCGGTCTTCCTTCGCGGCGATCCCGATCACGTCGATCGAGCCGGTCTCGCGCCGGTCAGCGCCCTGCTTCTCGGCGAGGTTCTCGATCGCGAAGAGGCGGTTGCGGTAGCGGGCCGCGTCCTCGAAGCGCTCCTCGGCCGCCGCTTCGCGCATGCGCTGCTGCAGCGCGCGCACGATCGGCTTGGTGTTCCCGGAGAGGAACTCGATCACCTGGTCGATCAGCTCGCCGTACAGCTCCTTCGAGATGTACCCGACGCAGGGCGCGTGACAGCGCTCGATGTGGTAATCGAGGCACGGTATGCCGCTGTGGCGGCCCGGCTTCGGGCCTTCGCAGGGGCGGAACTGGAAGACACGGTTGAGCACGTCGAGCGTCTCGCGCACCTTCTTCGCATTCGCGTACGGGCCGAAGTAGACGACGCCGCGCCGATGCCGCTCGCGCGTGAACATGACTCGGGGGTACTCGTCTTCGACGGTCACCGCGATGTACGGGAAGGACTTGTCGTCGCGCAGCCGCACGTTGAACGGCGGCCGGTGGCGCTTGACCAGGTTCTGCTCGAGGTGCAGCGCCTCGACCTCGGAGCCGGTGACGATCACCTCGAGGTCGGCGATCCGGTCGACGAGGCTCGGGATCTGGTGGCGCGCGTCGCCGCGCCCGGCCTGGAAGTACGAGCGCACGCGCGAGCGCAACGACTTGGCCTTGCCGACATACAGGACCTCCCCGCGCTCGTCACGGAAGAGATAGACACCCGGCTTCGTCGGGATCCCCCGGAGCTTGTCGCGTACGTCCGCCATCCACGGCTAGCGTATCCACGTGTTTCGACCTCTCCTGGCGGTCGCGATTGGGCTCGTCCTCTTGACTTCCGCCTGCGGTGGGAACGACGCCGTGCCGGATCCTCCGGCCGCTGCACCGGCCGCCTTCGTCGTCGGCGCCGTGGACGACGCCGCCCGCCACGAAGGGCCGGTGCTCCGCCAGCTCGCGGAGGCAGGCTTCAACGCACTCGGGATCACGAGCTACTGGGAGCCGGGACTGACCGCGCCGAGCGCGGAGGAGCTGGCGACGCTCCAGGACGTCGCCGCTCGCGCGCGGGAGCTCGAGCTGCGCGTGTTCGTGGCGGTGTTCCACCGCGGCTCGGCGACGACCCCGCTCACGCCGGAGGCCCGTGACGAGTTCGCACGCTATGTCGCTGCGATCGTGAGCGAGGTCCCCGAGTTCCGAGACCTGATCGTCGGCAACGAGCCGAACCTGAACCGCTTCTGGCTGCCGCAGTTCGGCCCCGACGGCTCGAACGTCGCGTCGGCCGCGTACGTCGAGCTGCTCGCTGACGTCTACGACGCGGCGAAGGAGGCGGACGACGACGTTCGGATCTGGGGCGGCGCGCTCGCGCCGCGGGGCAGCGACCGGCCGGCCGGCATCCGGCACACCCAGTCGCCGGGCGTCTTCATCAGCGGCATGGGTGAGGCGCTGCGCGCGAGCGGACGCACACGCCCGTTGATGGACGGGTTCGCCTTCCATCCCTATCCGGAGTCGTCGAGCACGCCGCCCGATCTCCCACACCCCAATCCGCGCTCGAAGGCGATCGGGCTGGCCGACATCGACCGGCTGCGGGATGCGCTGCGGCAAGCCTTCGGGGCCGACCTGCCGATTCTGTACAGCGAGCTCGGCGTCGAGACGGAGATCCCGGCCTCGAAACGGGCGCTCTACGAGGGCGAGGAGGTGGCGAGCCCCGTCGACGAGGCCACGCAGGCGGACTTCTACCGCCGCGCCCTCGAGCTCGCGGCCTGCCAGGAAGGCGTCGAGGGAATCCTCCTCTTCCACTCCCACGACGAGCCGGTTCTCACAGGCTTCCAGTCGGGCGTGTACTACGTGGACGGCACGCCGAAGTCGAGTCTCCCACCCGTGCGCGCCGCACTCGAAGCGGCCCGCGACGGGTGCTAGGTTGCGACGGTGAGCGAGCAGGCGACCGGCCAGTACGTCGCATACACCTTCTACAAGGTCGATCCCGCGTGGCGGCGGCTGCCCGTCGAGGAGCGCGCGGCGGCCAAGGACGCGTTCGCCGAGGTCGTCGAGGCCTGGGCCGAGCGGTTCGAGGTGCGCGCCTACTCGACCGCGGGCGTCCGGCCGGACTGCGACTTCTTCCTCTGGAAGATCACCGAGCGCTACGACGATCTCGGCGAGCTGGGGACGGCCCTGAACGGGACGCCGCTCACGGGCTGGCTGGAGACTCCCTACTCCTATCTGGCGACGACGAAGGCCTCGCAGTACACCTCCGCGCGCCGTCCGCGCAAGATCGTCCCGCGCGGCCATCCCTACCTCGTCGTCTACCCCTTCGTGAAGACGCGGCCCTGGTACGCGCTCCCGGCCGAGGAGCGGCAGGCCGCGATGAACGAGCACATCGAGATCGGCGCCCGCTTCGCGTCGATCCAGAATCACACGACCTACTCGTTCGGGATCGACGATCAGGAGTTCATGACGGCGTTCGAGTGCGAGGAGCCCTCGGACTTCATGCACCTGATGCTGACGCTGCGTGAGAGCGAAGCGTCGCGCTACACCGAGCGCGACACGCCCATCTTCGTCGGGCAGGCGATGGGGATCCGCGCGGCGCTCGACGCGCTCGACGGCGCCGCGAGCCGCGTCGAGGCGACGTAGCTCCCTCGAGCAGCTAGGTCAGCTGTAACGGTGCTCGTCGCGCCAGACGCGGATTGCCGCGTACGCGCAGGCGCCGAGGACGAGGAAGAAGGCCAGCGCGTCGGGGCCGCCCGGGCTCAGGCCGATGAAGGCGCCGATGTCGACGACCGCCAGCACGATCGCGCCGTAGAAGACCTTCTGGTTCCGGTCCGACCACGCCTCGATGTCCGAGCGCCGCTCGCGCCAGAGCAGGAAGAGGAAGAACGCGATTGCGAGGAAGAACGCGATCCGCAGCAACCCGCCGACGGTGGCGAGCACCTCGTCGAGCGACAGCACGACGACGACCGCCGCGATCAGGGCGATGATCAGGAAGCCACGCAGGGTCGCGTTCATCTCGGTGAAGAAACGCTTCACGAGGCTCCGGTCATGAACGCGCGCACCGCGAGGGCCGCCGCGAGCGCCGAGGTTGCCGCGAACCAGGCCAGCCGCTTCGGCCCGGCGGCCGGCGCGTAGAGCCAGGGCGCGAGGATGGCGCCGAGCGAGAGCGACCCGTAGACGTAGTGCAGATCGTCACCCGTGCGCCGGTCGTCGGAGAGCAGCAGCAGCCCGAGCCCGACCTGCGCCACGAGCAGGGTCTGGGCGAGCGCGAGCAGGTTCGCGACGATCCTTCCCGCACCGCGCCGGCGCCAGAAGACCAGTCCGCCGACGAGCGCCGCCAGCGCCGGCACGCCGACCACCAGGAAGGCCAGCACATTGTGCGTCGTTAGCATCGACCAGACCCTAGCGAGAGGAGATCGCATGATCGAAGAAGGCAAGGCGGCACCCGAGTTCGAGCTGACGAGCGACAGCGGCGAGCAGGTCAGCCTCGCGTCGCTGCGCGGGAAGCCCGTCGTCCTCTACTTCTATCCCAAGGACGACACGCCCGGCTGCACGGCGCAGGCCTGCGGGATCCGCGACGCGTGGGGCGAGTTCGAGCGCGCGGGTGCGGTCGTGCTGGGCGTCAGCCCCGACAGCGAGGCCTCGCACGTGAAGTTCAAGGAGAAGTACGAGCTGCCGTTCCCGCTGCTCGCCGACCCCGACCACAAGGTCTCCGAGAAGTACGGCGTCTGGGGCGAGAAGAGCATGTACGGCAAGACGTACATGGGCGTCGAGCGGTCGACGTTCGTGATCGACGCCGACGGCAACGTCGCCAAGGTGCTGCGGAAGGTGAAGCCGGACACGCACGCCGACGACGTCCTCGCGGTCCTGGCCTCCTAGTCGACGACTTCGATCCCGATCGCCGTGGCGAGCAGCCCGGTGATCTGGATCACGTCGCCCCAGGGCATCCGAACCCCGCCGAGGCTGCCGGCGCCTGTGAGCCCGGTCAGCTCGCAGCCGCGCAGCTCCGACTGCGAGAAGGAGGCACCGTCCACGTTGGCGCCCACGAGCACACAGCTCTCGAGCCGGACGGAGGACAGCGTCGCTCCGTGGAAGTCCGCCTCCTCGAGCCGGCAATCGCGGAAGGCGACCCGCACGAGCTTCGCGAAGCGGAACGAGGCGAGGTCGAGGCGGCACCCCTCGAAGACGACGTCGCGCAGCTCCGTCTCCGCGAAGTCCGCGCCCGTTCCACGCAGGTCGCGCGCCTCGACCCGTGTCAACGAGCCGCGGACCGCACGCAGATTCGCCCAGCTGCCGCCTTCGACGCGCACGTCGGAGAGCGTCAGCCCGGCCGCCTCGCAGCCGTCGAGCGCGACGGCGTCCAGGAGCGACTCCTCGATGCGCAGGTCGGCCGCGGCCCGTTCCTCGAAGGCGAGCCCCCGTAGCGAGACTCGCTCGAGGCGGAGGCCCGAGAGCGCAGTGTCGCCGAGCTCGACCTGATCCAGCGCAGCGGGCAGCTCGGGGCGCTTCGGCGCAAGGGGCGGATCGACGGACACGGAGGTGACGGTAGCGCGTGGCTAGACTGTCGCTCCCGCGCGGATGTGGCGGAATTGGTAGACGCGCACGGTTCAGGTCCGTGTGCCCTTCGGGGCGTGGAGGTTCAAGTCCTCTCATCCGCATCGTGGCTCGGCGGCTCGCCCGGCGAGCCGTCACCGGCTTAACCCCATCTTCACGGCCAATGGCTAGATTGCGGCCGTGCGCCGGGGACTCCTGCTGCTGCTCATTGCCGCCTTCACGCTCGTCGTGGGCGCGGCGCAGGCGCGGCCGGACGCACCCTCGCAGGAGCTCGTGGAAGTCGTCGTCGGGCTCGACGGCGCGCCGCTGGCGGTGGCGCGCCCCGGCCGAACGCTCGCCGCGACCGGCGGCCGCCGGCTCAGCCTGAGCACGACGGCGAGCCGCACGTTCCTCCGCAACCTCGCATCGCACCAGAGCACTCTCGAAGCCCGGATCGAAGCCGCGCTGCCGGGCGCCGAGGTCACCCGCCGCTACCGCGTCGTGGCCAACGGCCTGGCCGTGCTCGTCCCGCGCGACCAGGTTGCGCGGCTTTCCGCGGTCGCAGGGGTGGCGCGCGTCTACCCGAGCGTGCTCTACCGGACGTTGCTCGACCGCAGCCCCGGGCAGATCGGCGCGCCGGCCCTCTGGGGCGCCGGGCTCGAGAACGCGGGCCAGGGGATGAAGATCGGGATCATCGACGAGGGCATCGACCAGACGCATCCGCTCTTCGACCCACGCGGCTACGCGATGCCCGCGGGCTTTCCGAAGGGGCAGAGGGCGTACACGACGGCGAAGGTGATCGTCGCGAGAGCCTTCCCGCCGCCGCGCCCCGCCTGGCGGCACGCCTCGAAGCCGTTCGACCCGGATTTCTCCTCGCACGGCACCCACGTCGCCGGGATCGCCGCCGGCAACGCGAACACCCAGGCCGAAGGCAGTCGCATCTCCGGAGTCGCGCCGCGCGCCTATCTCGGCAACTACAAGGCCCTGACGATTCCCACCGCCGCAGACGTCGGCCTCGACGGGAACTCGCCGCAGCTCGTGGCCGCGATCGAGGCAGCCGTCGCCGACGGCATGGACGTGATCAACCTCTCGCTCGGCGAGCCCGAGATCGAGCCCACGCGCGACATCGTCGCCGAGGCGCTCGGCGCCGCGGCCCGCGCCGGTGTCGTGCCCGTGGTCGCCGCCGGCAACGACTTCGAGCAGTTCGGCCGCGGCTCCGTCTCCTCGCCCGGCTCGACGCCCGAGGCAATCACCGTGGCCGCCGTCTCGACCACCCGCTCCGGCGCGCCCGGTGTCGTCGCCTCCTTCTCCTCCGGCGGCCCCACCCCGCTCTCGCTCCAGCTGAAGCCCGAGGTGAGCGCGCCGGGCGTCGCGATCGTCTCGGCCAGCCCGGGCAGCGGCTACACCGCCCTGTCGGGAACGAGCATGGCTGCGCCGCACGTCGCCGGCGCCGTCGCCTTGCTGCGACAGCGGCATCCCACCTGGACGCCTGCGCAGGTCAAGTCGGCGCTCGCGAGCACCGGCGACCGCGCCTTCCTGGACGGCGGCCGCACGACCGAGGCGACCACGACCCGAGAGGGCGGAGGCGTCGTCAATCTGCCGCGTGCGGACCGGCCGCTGCTCTTCACCACCCCTGTCGCGCTCTCCTTCGGCTTCGTTCCGGCGACCACAACGACTACACGGACGCTCACGCTGAGCGACGCGGGCAGCGGCGCGGGCAGCTGGGCCGTGACCGTCGAGCCTCAGACCGGCGCGGCCGGCGCGACGATCTCCGTGCCTCCGACCGCGACCGTACCCGGCACGCTGCCCGTAACCGTCACGACCGCGGGGTCACCGAGCGCCGAGCTCTCAGGGTTCGTCGTGCTCACGCGTGGCACAGACCGCCGCCGCATCCCGTACTGGTCCCGCATCTCGGCGCCGGCCCTCGGACGCGCGAAGACGACCAGGCTCACGAAACCCGGCGTGTACGAGGCGACGACGCGCGGCGGCTCGACTCTCGTCACGAGCTACCGCTACCCCGAAAGCCCCAGAGGGCTCGGCTTCCCCACGAGCCTTCCCGGCCCGGAGCGCGTCTTCCGCGTCAACATTGCGCGGACAGTGGCGAACTTCGGCGTCGTCGTGACGTCGGAGGCGAAGGGCGTGGTCGTGGAGCCGCGCATCGTCGCCGCGGGCGACGAGAACCGGCTGACCGGCTATCCGGCGCTGCCGTTCAACCTGAACCCCTATCTGCGCACGTTCCAGGAGCCGGTGCCCGCCTCGGGCGCGATCCTGCCGGGGCGCGGCGCGTACGACGTCGTCTTCGACAGTCCGAGCAAGGCTCGCTCGGGCGCGTTCACGTTCCGCTTCTGGGTCGGCGACACGAAACCCCCGAAGCTCACTCTGCGCACGCGCACCGTGAAGCAGGGAGCTGCGGTCGTGGTGGCCGCCACGGATGCCGGGTCGGGAGTCGATCGGAGCTCGATCGTGGCTCGCGTCGACGGTGCCGAGCGGGGCGCGAGCCTCCGGGACGGCCGCGTGCTCGTGAGCTCGAGCGGCCTGCGCCGCGGACGCCATACCCTCGTGCTGCAGGTGTCCGACTACCAGGAGTCGCGGAACATGGAGAACGTCGGGCCAATCCTGCCGAACACACGCATCCTGCGCGTGCCCTTCACCGTCCGTTAGTCCTTACTGACTTTTCCCGTCGCCCGCTCCCGTCGCCCGGTTTAGGGCTCTGACGTTCCTGGCGCGTGGCTGAGCGTGCGCGGCCGGAGGGGGTAGTGCGTGAGCACAGACCCGGAGAGCCGCGCGCGCTCGGACGTGCGAGGCCGGCGGAGGCGGGCTCCGCCCGCCGGGAGCCGGCCGGCCAGGGACGTCAGAGCCGGTCGCGCTCTTCGATCGTCGGTAGCTGCGAGAGGTCCCGCTGGACGCTCTCCTCGAACTCCTCCTCGTCGGAGCGGACGAGCTTGAGATTCGACTTGCGCCGGCGGCGGTCGCGTGCACGGCGCCCGTCGGCACCGACGAGGCGTCCCACCCGAGACCACTCGGCGCCGACGACCAGAACGATCGCGAGCGCGAGCAGCACCATGAACGGCCAGCTCACGAGGTCATTCTACCCCGGCACGAGCGCGCCGGCACGCAGCGGGACCAGCTCGAAGCGGTCGACGTCCACCAGGCCGCGGTCGGTGATCTTCAGGCTCGGGATCACCGAGAGCGCGAGGAAGGCGAGCGACTGGAAGGGCGACGGCACCTCGGAGCCGAGCGCGTGCACGGCGGCGACCGTGGCCTCGCTCGCTTCGATCACCTCGGCGAGAGGCAGATCCGACATCAGGCCCGCGATCGGCAGCGGCAGCTCCGCGGTCACCTCGCCGCCGTCGACGACGACGAGGCCGCCGCCGAGCTCGGCGAGACGCTCGACTGCCCGCACCATGTCGCTGTCGCTCGTGCCGACGACGACGAGGTTGTGCGCGTCGTGCGAGAACGTCGAGGCAAACGCCCCACGGCCGAGACCGAAGCCGCGCACGAAGCCGAGCCCGACCCGGCCGGTGCCGAGGTGCCGTTCGATCACGGCGATCTTCGCGAGGTCGCGCTCGGGATCGGCGACCGCCTCTCCGCCCGCGACGAGCGGCTCCTCCACGGTGGCCTCGGTCACGATCTGGCCCGGCACGAGGCCGATCACACGCGCTGCGCCGCCTTCCCACGGGATCCGGAGATCCTCAGCGCGCACCGGCCGGAGCCGCACGCTCTGGCGCACCCACTCCGGCACCGGAGTCCGCGGGATCTCCTCCACCGCGCGCCCACCCTTGAGCACGATCTCCGGGACGAAGCGCTCGAGGTCGGGCAGGATCAGTAGGTCGGCGGCGTAGCCGGGGGCGACCGCGCCGAGGTGCCGGAGGCCGTGCCAGAGCGCCGGATGGTGCGAGGCCATCGTGAGGGCGTCGGCCGGCGAGACGCCGAGCGCGACCGCATCCCGCACGATCGCGTTCACGTGCCCGTCGGCGGCGATGTGCTCCGGCTCGCGGTCGTCGGTGCAGAAGGCCATCCGGCCGGGGCCGAACTCGGCCACGAGCGGCGCGAGCGCGCGCAGGTTGCGCGCCGCGGACGCCTCCCGGATCAGCAGCCAGAGGCCGGCCCGGAGGCGCTCGCGGCCCTCCTCGGCGGTGAAGGCCTCGTGGTCGGAGCCGATGCCCGCCGCGGCGTAGGCCTGGAGCTCCTTGCCGAGCACGCCCGGCGCATGGCCGTCGACGTGGGCCTCGCCCGCGACGGCGAGCTTCGCGAGCTCGGCCGGGTCGCCCGAGATCACTCCGGGGAAGTTCATCATCTCGGCGAGCCCGATCACGCTCCGTCGGCGGAGCAGGCCGGCCAGGTCGCCGGGCGTGAACGGCCGGCGCGGAGACTCGAAAGCGGACGCGGGTACGCAGGAGGAGGCGGTGAAGTAGACCTCGAGCGGCAGGTGCTCGCAGACGTCGACGAGCCAGTGCACGCCGTCGGTGCCGAGCACGTTGGCGATCTCGTGCGGATCGGCCACGACCGTGGTCGTGCCGAGCGGCAGCACCAGCCGTGCGAACTCCGAGACGAGCAGTTTCGAGGTCTCGAGATGCAGGTGCGCGTCGATCAGCCCGGGTGCGACGTAGGCACCGGCCGCGTCGAGGATCTCCTTGCCGTCGTAGCTGCCGAGCCCCGCGATCACGCCGTCGCAGACCGCGACGTCGCACTCGAGCCACTCGCGCGTGAAGACCGACAGCACCCGCCCGCCTCGGACGACCAGATCCGCGGGCTCGTCGCCGCGGGCGACCGCGAGCCGGCGGGCAAGATCACCCGTCAGCGGCATTCACCGAGCTCCCGGAACGCGTCGATAAGCCAAGTATGACCGTCCAACTCTCCCTCGCGTACACGGCGTTCTGGCTGACGTTGATGCAGCCGTTGCTCGTTCGCGCCCGGGTGATTCCGGCCTCCTGCACGCGCTGCGGCCGTCACCTGGAGCGCCAGGAGCTCGGCGAGCCGATCTGCGGCTGCGGCTCGGCCGCCTAGTCCACGCGCGCGAAGATCCGCATCGGCAGCCGTGAGAGCGACTCGCCCCCCGACTCCGTGACGAGCCAGGTGTCCTGCATGTAGAGGCACGCCTTCCCGTCGGCGCCGATCGCGTGCGGGTGCATGGAGAAGACCATCCCCGCGGCGAGCTCGGTCTCGATCCCCTCGCCGATCTTCGGGTGCTCGATCATCGTCATCCCGATCGAGTGGCCGGTCACGTGACCGAGGTGGTAGCCGCGCTCGCTGAAGCCCTTGGAGACGGCGCGGTGGACGTCGTGCGCGGTCGCTCCAGGGCGCATCGCCCCGGGCGCGGCTGCGTGATACTCCTCGTAGGCCTCGAACATCCGTTGCGTCTCGGCATCCGCAGCGCCGATCGCGCGTGACACCTCGACCCAGTGCATTCCCGGCCCGGCCACCTCGAGCGACGGGAGCACGAAGTCGCCCAGCACTGTCTCGGCCTTGGCGATCCCGAACTCGGGCCCGATCAGAACCATGTTCATCGTCAGTCGCCCGCAGCCGCGCTCGACGAAGAGCTGCTCGGCCGGCGCCATCACCTCGGCCGCGGTCCGGCCCGGCTCGTATGCCGCGAGGAACGCCTCGAATCCGTCCTCGTTGATCCGGACGCTGTCGCGCACCGACTCGAGCTCGGCCTCGCTCTTCACTGCGCGCGCGAGGTCGAACTCGACGTCGAACGGGACGAGCTCTGCACTTCCGTCCAGCGCCCGGTAGTCCCGCACCGTCGTGATGTAGTCGAGCCCGTAGACGCCGATCCGCCTCCACCCCCGGTCGCGCGCGGTCGCGGCGATGTGCTCCCCCGGCCGGTCGTGGAAGACCTGCTCGAGCTGAGCCGTGCCGTGCTCGCCGACGTAGCGGGCCTCGGTCGGAAAGACGATCTGCGGGTCGCCCTGGGCCGGCACGATCACGTACGCGTAGCGGTGCACGATCTGGAAGCCCGAGAGATAGGTCACCGATCCCTCGAAGCCGGAGTACTCGCTGCCGGAGACGATGAGCGCGTCCAGCCCGTGCTCCGCCATCGCCGCGCGGATGTTGGCGTACCGGCGGGTCAGTTCTGCGTCCAAGAGGCCTCCACTCCTTTGATCAGGGCCACTACGGCCTCGTTGAGCGGGGTCGGCACCCCGTGCTCGCCCCCGAAGCGGACGATGCCGCCGTTCAGGTAGTCGACCTCCGTCTGCCGCCGCGCCTCGACATCCTGCAGCATGCTCGCCTTGTGCCCGTACGCCACCTCGGGCTTGGCCGCGTGGTCGATCAGGGCCTCCGGGTCGGCGTCGAGCACGATCCCCTGCGCTGCGGCGACGGCCTTGCCCTCGTCCACGAGCGCGCTGACGAAGGCGCGCAGCGGCGGCAACTCGCAGACGCGTCCGTGCGTGAGGCCGGTGAGCGCACCGACGGGGTTCGTCGAGGCGTTGAAGATCACCTTGCGCCACTGGGCACCGCGCGCGTCGGCAACGGCGGCGGTCGGCATGCCGCCGCGCGTGCAGGCGTCCGCGAGGCGCTCGATCTCCGCGATGGGCGCCGGGCTCGGCTCGAACGGGCCGAAGGTGGTGTCGCCCTTCACGTCCCACTGGACCACCCCGGGCTCGAGGATCTTCCCGGCCGGGAACGTCGTGCCACGGATCACGCGCTCGACGTGTGCCGCGATCGTCTCCTCGTTGCCGACGCCGTTCTGGACAGACGCGACGCAGCCGTCTCGGAACGCGTGCGCGGTCGCCTGGATCGCCGCCTCGGTGTGCATTGCCTTCGTCGCCACGAGCCCGAACTCGCAGGGTGGCAGCAGCGACGCGTCCGTCGTCGCCTGGATCCCGCGCGCGTGCACCTCCCCGGCCCCGGTCAGCCGGAGCCCGACCGCGTTGATCGCGTCGACGTGCGCCTGCGCGAGGTCGTAGGCCCAGACCTCCACTCCGTCGACCTGGGCGAGCGCGGCGGCGAAGAGACTCCCCACGGCGCCGGACCCGACGATGCAGACCCTCATGCCGTCCTCCTGCGCAGGGTCAGCTCGCGGCCGCCCGTCAGGCCCGAGGGGCGCAGGACGAGCACGAGCGCCATCAGCGCTCCGACCGCGACGAGCCGCGTCCCGGTCGGCACATCGAGCGTGAAGCCCACGTTCACGCCCTCCTCCGCCCGGCCGAGGAACGAGTCGAGCCCGCTCACCGCGAGCGCGCCGACGACGGCGCCCCAGAGGCTGGTGACGCCGCCGACGACGAGCATGGCGAGGGTGACGAACGTCAGCTCGAGGTAAACCTGCTCGGTCGTGATCGAGCCGAGCATGTGCACGAGCAGGCCGCCCGCGAAGCCGGCGAGCGCCCCCGAGAGCGTGAATGCCCAGAGCCGCTGCCGGTGCACGTCGATTCCCGTGGCCTGCGCGGCCGCCGGATCCTCGCGCGTAGCGCGCAGCATCCGGCCGAGGCGGCTGCGCCCGTAGGCGAAGGCGGCCACGATCACCGCGAGCGCGCCGAGCGTCGCCTGGAGCGGCCCGGTCGTCTCGGGCACGAGCGAGAGCGTCGTCGCCCCGGGCCCGATCCTCGTCCACTCGCGCAGCACGTTGTGGGTGATCTCCAGCACGGCGAAGGTGGCGATGCCGGCGGCGAGGCCGGACAGCCGCATCAGCGGGAGGCCGACCAGGAACGCGAACAGGCCGCCGACCGCCGCAGCGAGCAGCAGCGAGGCGAAGTCGCCGATCGTGTGGTCGCGCAGGAGCGGGAAGAGGTCGCGGAGCACGAACGTCTTCGACTCGAGCGGCACGGTCATGACACCGGCCGCGAAGGCTCCGACCGCGACGAAGCTGATCTGACCGAAGGAGACCACGCCGGAATTCCCGACGAAGACGTAGATCGCGACCACGATCGCCACCGAGACGAGCGCGTCCAGGAACGAGATCTGGAGCGAGCGCGACACCTGCGTCGAGCCGATCCCGACGGCGACGACGAGCGCGACGGGCCCGAGCAACTGCACGAGCGGTTCGATCCTCATGCGCGCTCCACCACGGGCGGCCGACCGCGGGCGAAGAGCCCGGCGGGCCGGAGCAGCAGGACGAGGATCACGAGGGCGAACACCGCCGAGGGCAGGAACACCGTCTTGTCGGTGGGCAGCGCGCCGTTGATCACACCGGTCGCGAAGCCGATTGCGAAGCCGCCGAGCGTCGCCGTCCAGAGGCGGTCGATCCCGCCGACGACGACGCCGACGAGCACGACGATCGTCTCCTTGAGTGCGTAGTCGGGCGTGACGAGCGGCGCCTGCACCGTGAGGATGACCGCGACGGTGGCGGCGAGCAGCCCGGAGAGCAGCACCGCCGAGCCGATCACCCGGTCGGCCCGCACACCGAGCAGGCGCGCGGTGCGGAAATCGGCCGCCGCGGCCCGCATGTGCAGGCCGATCGTCGTCCGCGCCAGCAGCAGGGCCAGCAGACCGAGCGTCACCGCGCAGACGATGATCGCGACGATCGTCACCTTGCGGACGTCCACTCCACCGATCGAGACGGCCCGGTTCAGCGACGCCAGCGCGGAGGCGGACTCGCCGATCGTGTCGTCGCGGACGTCGATGATGCGCGCGACGGCCTGGAGGAAGAAGGCGACCGCAAAGGTGGTCACGAGCATGACCGCGGGCGACTGCGTGCGCAGCGGCCTGAAGACCACGCGCTCCATCGCAAACGAGAGCGCGAGCACGACGGCGAAGCAGGCGAGGATGCTGGCGACGACGTTCCAGCCGGACGTGAACGCGAGCGTGTACGCACCCGCCATCACGAGCTGACCGTACGCGAAGTTGACGAGTCGCAGGACGCCGAAGACGAGCCCGATCCCGACGGCCATCAGCGCGAAGACCGCACCCAGGCCGACGGCGTCGACCAGCGTCTGGGCATCGACGACGGCGAGCAGTCTCATGCGAGGTAGGCCGCGATCATGCGGTCCGTGTCGTCCGCGTCCGCTGGGGTCAGGGTCATGCGCAGCTCGCCGTTCCCGAGCACGTAGGTGCGATCGGCGAACGCCACGGTGCGCTGCGCACGCTGCTCCACGAGCAGGATGCTGACGCCGCGCTCGCGGATCGCGCCCAGCGCCTCGAAGACCAGGTCGACGATCGCGGGTGCCAGGCCGAGGGAGGGCTCGTCGAGCAGGAGCAGATCGGGGCCGGCGACGAGACCGCGGCCGATCGCGAGCTGCTGCTGCTGGCCCCCGGAGAGCGCGCCCGCCCGTCGCCCGCGTGTCTCGGCCAGCACGGGAAAGAGCTCGTAGACGCCGTCGAGCGCGGCCGCGGCTCCGTTCCCGCGACGGGCTGCAAGGCCGAGCCGAAGGTTCTCCTCGACGGTGAAGTCGCCGAAGATGCGCCGCCCCTCCGGCACGAGCGCGACTCCGGAGCGGGCAATCGTCTCCGGTCGCCGCCCGCGCAGCGAGCGGCCGGCGAGCCGCACGTCCCCACCGGCCGGCGGGTTCAGCCCCGTGATCGCGTGCAGCGTGGTCGACTTGCCGGCGCCGTTCGGCCCGATCAGGCCGACGATCTCGCCGGCCGCGACCTCGAGCGTGAGGCCGCGCACCGCCGGGACGCGGCCGTGGCGCACGTCCAGCGCGTCGAGCTCGAGCAGCGCGGTCACGACGCAGCCTCCGCGACGGCGCTCTCGCCGAGGTAGGCGGCGGTGACGTCGAGGTTCGCGCGGATCTCCGCCGGCGTGCCCTCGGCGAGGGTGCGCCCCTGATCGAGCACGTGGATCCGGTCGCAGACCTCCATCACGAGCGTCATGTTGTGGTCGATCAGCAGGACGCCCGCGCCGTGCTCGTCGCGGACGCGCCGCACGACCGCAGCGAAGTCGGGCACCTCGGCCTCGGGCAGTCCGGCCGCCGGCTCGTCCAGCAGCACGAAGGTCGGCTCGGTCGCGAGCGCCCGTGCGACCCCGAGGCGGCGCTCGTCGCCGTGCGCGAGGGCATCTGCCGGGCCGTCCGCCTGCCGGGCGAGACCGAGCAGGTCGAGCAGCTCCTGGGCGCGCCGCCGCGCAGCCGACGTTCGCGCACCCACGCCGAGCCCGGCGACCTCGACGTTCTCGCGGACGGAGAGACCCCGGAACGAGCGGCTGTGCTGGAAGGTGCGGGCGATCCCGGCTCGGCCGCGGCGCTGCGGGCTCCAGCCGGTCACGTCGCGGCCCGCGAGCTCGACCGACCCCGCGGTGGGCCGGTCGAAGCCGGAGAGCAGGTTCACGAGCGTCGACTTGCCGGCTCCGTTCGGGCCGATCAGGCCGACGACCTCGTGCCGGTGCAGCTCGAGCGTCACCTCACGCAGCGCCTGGACGCCGGCGAACGACCGGGACACGGCGGAGGCCCGGAGCGTCTCTCCGGGCCTCTCCGCCGCATTGGACACCTGCTCGGTCAACCGTCGAGTTCCGGCACGACCTTCGCGGTGACGGGTCCGACGTAGCTGGCCTTGTTGCCCTCGATCTTGATCACGCGATACTCGCGGCCGAACACCGAGTGCAGGTCGTCGGAGAAGCTGACCTCCCCGGAGATCGTGTCCACCGCGTCGAACTGCTCGAGCTCCGCCGCCAGCTCGGCGCCGTCCGTGGAGCCGCCCGTGCGCTTGATCGCCTCGACGACACCGTCGATCGCGGCCGCCCCGGTGACGAAGCCACCGGTGCCCGGCGTCGCACCGGCGTCGTTGAGCGCCTGGATCAGCTCCTTGACCTCCTCGCTCGGATCGTCGCCGAAGACCGACGCGTAGGTGACCGCGTAGTAGTTCGTCACCTGCGGGTCCTTCGTGTTCCAGTAGGTGCCGTCGCCGGCCCACGAGTTCAGGATCGGTGTCTCGTTCCCGAGCGAGCGCAGCCCGGAGACGAGCGCGGGAAGCTCCGCGAAGGCCGTCGCCGTGACGATCACGTCCGCGTCGGCGTTGTTCAGGCGGCTGACGGCGGCGCTCACGTTGTTCGCTCCGGTGGCGTACGTCTCGCTGGCGACGATCTCGCCGCCGAGCTCCGTGAAGCGGGCGTCGAACGCCTCGACCACGTTCTTGAAGTAGACGAGCAGCGTGTTCGTGGCGAGCGCGGCGGTCCGCCAGCCCTCCTCGTAGGCGAACTCGGCCATCGCCGAGCCCTCGTCCTGCGCCACGTTCCCGAAGCTGAAGGCCAGCTCGCCCTGCTCGCCGAAGCGCTTCGGGCCCATCTGGTCGGTGCCGATGCAGGGCGCGATCGCGAGGATGCCGCGGCTGATCGCCTCCTGCACGACCGGCGTCGCGAAATCGACGTCGCAGGTGACGAACATCACCTCGGCGCCCCTCTCGAGCAGGTCGGCTGCACAGGCCTTCGCCTTCGCCGGATCGTTGTTCTGCGTGTCGCAGCTCTCGATCGCCAGCTGGCGGCCTTCGACGCCGCCCTCCTCGTTCAGCTGGTCGACGCGGATGTTCGCCGCAGCGAGCGCAGGCCCGTCGAACGGGGCCATGTTCCCGTTGCCGTCGAAGGCCCACCCGATCACGATCGGGCCCGTCGCCTCCGGCTCCTCCTCCGTGGTCGCCTCGGTCGTCGTCCCGACGGCATCTGCCTCGTCGTCGTCGTCACCGCCGCAGGCCGCAAGCGCGAACGCCAGCACCAGCACGGCGAGGAGGGCGACGACATCCAGTCGCTTTCTGCTCATGCCTCTCTCCCTTCGGATCTCCGGTTGTCATCGTCCCCCCAGGACGCCTCCTTCGCCTTGACCAGGCGGAGAAGAGCCGTGTGCAGCGGAACCGGCACGTGCAGCCGCTCGGCCTCTCGGACGAGCGCGCCGGTGATCAGCTCGATCTCCGTCGGGCGGTGAGCCTCGACGTCCTCGAGCATGGACGGAAAATGTGCGCTGCCCCTGCGCGTCGCGAGGACGTTCATCTCCCACGGATCCTCGTGCAGCTCGATCCCCGCTGCAGCCGCTACCGCCTTGCCCTCGTCGATGAGCGCGTGCACGAGGTGGCCGAGGTCGTCGTGGCTCCGCCTCCTCCGCGAAGTGGCGATCGTGGGGAAGGCCCGTCAGCGCGGCGACGGCGTTCACGGTCGCGTTGAAGATCAGCTTCGACCACTGGGCGGGCCGCAGGTCCTCGAACGGCCGCGCCTTCAGCCCCGCTTCTCGCAGCAGCGCGGCGAGCTCCTCGACGCGCTCGTACGGCGTGCCGTTGTAGGGCCCGAGCCAGGTCTCCGTGTCGAGGACGTACTCGACGTGCGTGTCGTCGTGGCGCGTCCCGCTCATGAACGTCACTCCCGAGACGAGCGGCCAGTCGCCGTGGCGGCGCACGATCGCCTCAGCGCCGAGGCCGTTCTGGACGGTCACGATCGTCGCCTCCGGGAATCGGCCCGAGAGCGCCGCGGCGGCAGCATCGAGCCCGGTCCCCTTCGTCGCGACGATGCCGACGTCGAAGGCCGGCACGGCATCGGGGTCGTCGGTCGCGTGCACGGTTCCGTGAAATTCGGCCCGCCCCGTCACGTGCAGTCCGTCCCGCTCGAGCGCACGGGCGTGCTCGGGTCGCCGCGTCAGCACCCACACCTCGGCGACGCGGCTCAGGTGCGCGGCGTAAAGGCTGCCGATCACACCCGCGCCGACGACGCACACGCGCTCGATCACGTGCTCATGCCATGGTGTTCATGCGGTCGCGACCGCCTCGCGCTGCTCGGCCGCGAAATGCGGCATGACGGTGTGAGCGAAGAGCTCCTGCGCCTTGATCGCCTGCCAGTGCTCGGCGCCGCCGGCGTTGACCGTGATCGAGATCTCGGTCAGCCCCTCGCACACCTCCTGCACGGCCTCGATTCGCTCGATCACGTCGGCGGGCGTCCCGACCCAGACGATGTCGCCGCCGATCATCTCGTCGTAGGGGGTCTGTGCGAGCTTCTCGAGGATCCCGGCCGCATAGAACCCGTAGCCGGCGGCGTTCAGCTCGTCCGTCGGAGGCGGTGCGAAGTCGACGAGCGGCGACGCGTTCCCGGCCAGGAAGCCCTCCATCCACTGCTTCGCCTCGCGCTTCGCGACCTCGCGGTCCTCGTCGATGTAGCAGGCGTGGATCCAGACGATGTCGGGGGTCGTCCCGTGCTCGGCGCACTTCGCACGGTAGAGGTCGAGCTGATCCTTGAGCGCCGCGTAGGGCAGGAGCGGCGGCACGACGACGGCCCAGCCGCGCTCCGCGGCGAGCTCGTACGTGCGGTCGGAGGTGCCGCCGAGGAAGACGCGGAACTTCCGCTCGGGACGCGGCACGATGCCCGAGTCGGCGATCTGAAAGTGCTTCCCGTCGTAGGAGAAGCGCTCGTTCTCGAGCGCCGTGAAGAGCAGCTCCACCGACTCCTCGTAGCGCTCGCGGCTCTCGGGGGTGAGCGCGAGCCCGGCCTTCGGCGGCATCCAGCCGTGCCCACGGCCGACGCCGAACTCGTAGCGGCCGTCGAGCAGGATCTCTGCGACCGCGATCTCGGAGGCCAGGATGACCGGGTTGTGGTACGGCATCGAGTGCAGAAGCGTGCGGAAGTTGATCCGGCGCGTCTTCTGGGCGGCGGCCGCGAAGAGCGCGAGCGGATTCGCCGAGATCGAGAACTTGGGGAAGAAGAAGTGCTCGATCACCGCGTAGGCGTCGTAGCCGAGCCGGTCGGCGTTGACCATCTGCTCCAGCACCTCGCCGTACAGCTGCGCCGCGGGCTTGCCCGGCCAGCTCTGCAGCTCCGAATAGAGGCTGAACTTCACGCGCAAACTCCCTTCACACGACGTGTCTGGCCGCAGCTGCGAGTATCGCGCGCCCGTGTCATGTCAGTCAATGCTGCGCCGCTGAGGCTGGACCCACGACCGCCGTGCACTCGACCTCGATCAGCAGCCCGTCGACGGCCAGCCCGGTCACCCCCACGATGGTCTGTGCGGGATGGTCCGCGCCGCCGGTGACCTCGTCGATCGCGGCCGTGATCGTCGCGAACTCCGTGGGCTGCAGGGTGTAGATCGTCCGGCGCACGACGTCGTCCCATGCGACGCCGGCTGCGCGCAGGGCGAGCTCCACGTTCCGCATCGCAGCCTTCGTCTGCTCTCCGAGGTCGTCCCCGCCGACGATCCCGAAGCTCTCGTCGAGAGCCACCTGCCCGGCGAGGTGCACGACCTTCGTGCCGGAGCCGATCGCGACATGGCTGAAGCCCGGCGCCGGGTGCAGCTCCGGAGGATTCACAAGCTCACGGTGATGCGACATCTGCCGCTCCTTTCTCGACGAGCGCACGGAACTCGTCGTCGGTGACGAGCCGGCGCTTGCTCGCGCCGAGCTGCTTCACGTCGGCGAGGAGCCCGGGATAGCGCTCCTCCGGGACGTCGAGGCCGAGCTCGCCGGCCTTGAGCCGGATCGAGTCGAGCCCGCTCTTCTTGCCGAGCACGATCGCGCGCTCCGCGCCGACGAGCTCCGACGAGTACGGCTCGATCGCGGGCGGGTCGTGGAACTGGCTCGCGACGGCGCCGCTCTCCCGCGTGAAGAGATTGGCGCCCGTGAGCGGCTTCCACGGCTCGAGCGCGTAGCCGGAGCGCCTGCGCACCAGTTCGGCGAGCTCGCGCGCCTTGGTCAGGTCGAGCCGCGTGGGGATGCCGTACAACGCATCGAGCGCGAGGGCGACCTCGAGCAGGTTCGCGTTGCCGGCCCGCTCCCCCATCCCGTTCACCGTCCCCTGGATCCACGTCGCACCGGCCTGCACGGCCGCGATCGCGGCCGCCGTTGCGAGGCCGAAGTCGTTGTGGCCGTGCCAGTGCACCGGAACGTCGACCCACTCCACGGTCCTGCCGACGAGGTACGCGGCGGCCTCGGGCGTGGCGACGCCGATCGTGTCGACGGCGACGACTTCGGTCGCGCCGGCTCCGACCGCGGTGATGTAGGCCTGGCGGTAGAACTCGAGATCGGCCCGTGTCGAGTCGACGCCGAAGAAGGCGACGGTGATTCCGTTCTCCGTCGCGAAGGAGACGGCCTTCGCGATCCGCTCCAGCATCGTCTCGCGGGAGACGCCGAGCGCCTCGAGCTTGAGGTCGGAGATCGGGCTCTCGATCACCGCGGAGCGCACGCCGAGCTCGACGAGCGCCTCGACGTCGGCAGGGACGGCGCGGGAGAAGCCCCACACCTCGGCGCGCAGGCCGGCGTCCGCGATCAGGCGGATCGCCTCGGCATCCTCCTCGGAGACACGGGGGAAGCCGGCCTCGATCCGGTCGACACCCGCCTCGTCGAGCGCCCGCGCGATCTCCAGCTTGTCCTTCGGGCTGAGCACGACGCCGACGGTCTGCTCGCCGTCGCGCAGCGTCGTGTCGTACAGGCCGACGGTCGTGTGCGGCTGCGGGTCGAGCGCGAGCCGGTTCAGGTCGCCGGTCCAGATCTTGGCGCGGTCGATGGTCATGGGCAGCTCACGATTCCGTCGGGGAAGCGGCAGAGCCGCTCGGCGCCGTGCTCTGTGATCAGGAAGTTGTCCTCGACGCGGAGGCCGCCGCCTTCGGGCCAGTAGACGCCCGGCTCGATGGCCAACACCATGCCGGCCTCCATCGTGCCACCGCCGGCCTGATGGGCATAGGGCGGCTCGTGCGCACGGGCGCCGACGCCGTGGCAGATCGGGTGGCTCGGCTGCCCGGGATAGCCACGCTCGGCGAGCCCAGCACGCACGTCCCGGTCGAGCGCGGCCAGGCTCGCGCCGGGCTGCGCGTCGTCGATCGCGTTGGCGTAGACGGACATCAGGCTCTCCTCCAGCTCGCGGTACCGCGCGTCGAGCTCGCCCGGAACGAGGTTCTTCGTGTGGTCGCACCAGTAGCCGTCCGCGCAGACCCAGATCTCGAACAACGTCGGCTCGTGCTCCTGGATCGGCCGGTTGCCGGTTGCGGTGAACGTGCGGATCCCCGGCCCCGACCAGACGAGCGAGAACCCGCGCGCGAGCTCGACCTTGTCCTCGAAGCCGGTCCCGTGCTCGTGCACCCACCCCTCCCACATCGCCGCGACGTGCGCCTCGGTCATCCCGGGGCGGAGGCGCTCCTGGACGTGCTCCATGGCGAGCGCCGCCAGCTCGTTCGCGAGGCGCATGCGCTCGACCTCCTGCTCCGTCTTGAGCGCCCGCGCCGCGCTGAGGAGCGGGGTCGCGTCGGCCGCCTCCGGAAACGCGTCGAACCACGCCTTCGGGAACGTCGTGGGCTCGCCGATCATCCGGTCGGCGGCCTGCGTGCCCAGCGAGAGCTCGAGCCCGACGCGGTCGTACTGCGAGGCGATCTGTCGCGCGAGGTCGAGCGCGCGCAGCGCCGGCGGACGCGGATCGGCGTCGTCGTAGCCGCGGAAGAAGCGGACGTCGTCGGTCCAGCTCATCCGCTCCGCGTCCGCCTCCGACGCCTCGAGGCAGATCAGCACCGGGTCGCCTTCGCGCGGAAAGACGACGGCGTCGTAGCCCTTCATCCCCCAGAAGTTGGTCAGGTAGACGACGTTGTCCGGGGCGCGCACGACGAGTGCGTCGAGCTCCTGCTCCGCCATGGCCGCGCGCACGCGCTCGAGCTTGGCGTCGTCCCTGGGCCAGCTCACGTGGGCCAGCTCACGCGTGACGCCGGATGGCTTGTGTTCCTGGAACACAAACAGCTCTCCATCGACCCGTAGCCGGTACGGCTCCGTGGGGCGGGGATGAGCTTGTGTTTCAGGAACACAAGCTCACCAGCGAACGCGCTCCGGCGGCGGTTCGCCGTGCGCCTCCTGCCAGCCGACGACCGGGTTGCGCAGGACGCCGATCCGCTCGATCTCGGCCTCGATCACGTCGCCCGGCTTCAGGTAGAGCGAGGCTGCGTCCTCCGAGAAGCCCGCGACTCCGCTCACGGTCCCCGTCGAGAGCACGTCGCCGGCCGAATAGCCGAGCGCCGAGTAGTGCGAGAGGATCTCCGGGATCGTCACGCTCATCCGGCCCGAGTGCGACGTCTGGCGCGACTCGCCGTTGACGCGCAGCTCCATCGCGAGGTCGTGCGGGTCGGGAATCTCGTCGGGCGTGACGATCCACGGCCCGAGCGGGCAGAAGGTGTCGATCGCCTTGCAGAAGCTGAAGACGCCGGAACGCATCTCGCGGCGCTGGATGTCGCGAGCGGTGATGTCGTTGAAGATCACGTAGCCGCCGACGTAGTCCATCGCCTCCTCGGGCGGGAACCACTTGCCGGCCTTCTTCAGCACGACCGCGAGCTCGAGCTCGTAGTCGAGCTCCTCGGTCAGGTGCTCGGGATAGACGACGGGCTCGTCCGGACCGACGATCGCGTCCACGTTCTGGAAGAAGACGATCCACGGCGCGATCTCGTGCGACCAGTCGACGACCTTCGACTCCTCCTCGTGCTCGCGGAAGTTGCCGGCGGTGTGGAAGAACTTCTTCGGCACGATCGGCGCTTTGAGTCGCACGGATCCGAGCTCGTGGTTGGCGATTACGACTTTCAGCCGCGGATCCTCGAACACGGCCCGCATGCTTGGGGCGTCCCATTCGTAGATCAGATTTGGATCCTCCTCAGCATCGATCCAACCGACGCGATCCCGGCCGTCCCCGGTGTCGAACGTTACGAGCTTCACGAGCCGCCTCCGCACACCTCGATAGCGGCGCGCGCGTACACCTCGGCGGTCTGCGCCAGGCCCTCGATCGAAAGGTTCTCGCCCTTCGCCGTGTCCATCAGGCCGGTCGAGGTGCCGTAGTTGACGGTCGCGACGCCGTAGCGCGTCAGCGCGGACGCGTCCGAGAACCAGCGCGTCACGTCCCGCTCCGGCCGCGAGCCGAAGACCGACTCGTGCGCGGTATCGATTGCAGCCACCACCGGATGATCCTCCGCGATCTCCGCGCCGGGCGCGGTCACGTAGACCTCGCCCTCGACGCCGTAGTCGGGGAAGCGCGCGGCCAGCATGCGCACCAGGTCGAGCGCCTCGCGCCGCGCCACCGCCATCTCCTTCGTCGGCGGCACACGCAGGTCGAGGAAGAGGTCGGTCCGGTGCGGCGTCCGCGAGACGCGCCAGCCGAAGCCACCGTTCACCGCACCCACGTTCACGAGGCCCTTGGCGCCGCCGTAGGAGTTCGCCTCCTCCCACTCCGGGATCCACGCCACGACGGCGTCGAGCACCTCGCGCATGCGCAGGATCGAGTTCTGGTCGCGCTTCCCCTCGCTGAAGGCCGTGTGGATGAAGTTGCCCTGCGTCGAGATCCGCAGCCACAGCGAGCCGAAGTGGGCGAGCACGACCTTCCCCTCGGTCGGCTCGCCGAGGATGCACATGTCGGCGACGCCGCCGTGCGAGACGAGATAGCGCGAGCCGGCCGCGTAGCCGCGGTACTCCGCCCCCTGCGCGTCGCCCCACTGGGTCTTTTCGATCTCCCCGCACACCGCGGCGATCAGCACGTCTCCCTTCAGCCTCACGCCGGCGTCCTGCAGCGCCCGCACCGCCTCGACGTAGCACGCGAGCGCGCCTTTCATGTTCGAGATCCCGAGCCCGAAGAGATGGCCGTCCTCGACGAACGGCGACGGCTGGAAGCCCGCGACGCCCCGCAGCCACGGCTCGCGGCCGGAGTACGAGGTGTCCATGTGCCCGTTGAGCATCAGCGACGGCCCGCCGCCGGAGCCGCTCCACGTGCCGAGCACGTTCGCGCGGCCTTCCTCGACCTGCTGCCACTGCACCGCAAGCCCCAGCTGCTCGAGCTCCTGGCGCACGAGTGCCGCCATCGCTTCCTCGCTGCCGGTGAAGCTCGGCGTCGCGATCATCCGGCTCGCGGTCTCGACCAGCCGGTCGCGATCGACCCGCACGTCAGTCACGGAAATGCGGCAGCACCTTCTCGCCGAAGAGGCGGATCTGGTCGTGCCGCTTGTCGCCCCAGAGCTCGAGCATGACGTGGGTGCAGCCGGCGTCGCGGTACTCCTCGATCGCCTCGATGCAGTCCGACGGGCGTGCCCGCGATCGGCTTGCACTTGTCGAGGATCGCATCGGTCACCTCGGCCTTCGCGGCCAGCCTGCCACCGCGCTCCATCGCGTCCGCGACCGGGCGGATCTCGTCCTGCTCGAGCTCCGCGAGGTCGAGGAGCGTGTCCGCGGCGCCCTGGATGTTCTGCACCTTGTTCGCGAGGTACATGCCGGCGATCTCCCGTGCTCCGTCGCGCCCCTTGTCGCGATCCTCGTCGATCGAGGCGACGACCGTGCAGCCGATGTCGATCTCCGAGCCCGTATTCCCGATCGTGTAGCGGACGAACGCAGGCGTCGTGATCGACGGCGTCAGGCAGCCGTCGCCGATCTCGCCTGCGAGCTGCTGCATCTTCGGCGCGGTCGCGGCGACGTAGACCGGCGGCGCTCCGCGCGGCGTGTGGGCCTCGGCCTGGAGGCCCGGCACAGATGCGCTCCACGTCTCGCCCTCGTACTCGAACGGCTCGCCACCGAGCACGCCCCGCACGATCGAGACTGCGTCGCGCATCGGCCCGAGCGTCTTCTTCGTCTGCATCTGCGCGTTGTTGAGGAAGATCTTCGACGTCCCGAAGCCGAGCAGGAACCGCTCCGGCCCGGCGGCCTCCTGCACGACGCGGGCGTCCATCGCCACCTGCACCGGATGGCGCGTGAACGGCGAGATGATCCCCCAGCCGATCGTCAGCCGCTTCGTCTCGCGCGCCATCAGCGCGGAGACCACCGTGGACGAGCGCGCCTCCATCCCGTGCTTGCGCCACCAGGGATACGCCTCGGCGAGCCAGATCGTGTCCAGCCCCGACTCGTCCATCACGCGCGCCGACTCGAGCATCTCGTCGAGCGGCTCCATCGTGAGCTGCATCACGCCGATCCGGAACGGGACGGCCATCTAGCTCTCGGTCGACGTGGTGGGGCCTTCGGGCTCCTCGTCGTACGCCTCGGGCGACCACGGGCTGACTCCCTCGTCGGCGCCGCTCGTGCCCGACTCGGGGTCGACGTCCTCGTCGCTCTCGGCCGGCGGGCCGTAGTCCTTGACGTCCGGATCCGTCTCCGGCTCCGGGGGAGGCGTCGGGGCGCCGGCGTCGCCCGACTCGCTCATGCCGCCGCCACCTGCTGCTCGAGCGAGCGAAGCACGTTCCCGACCTGCTGGTTCACGATCGGCTGCAGCACCCGCTGCCCCATCGAGCCGACCGGGCCGGCGATCGAGACGTCCGCGGCCCACTTCATGGTCGTGCCGCCGTCGGCCTCCAGGAGCTCGAACGACGTCTGCATGTTCATGATCGCACCGACTCCCTGCCCCTTCGCGGACAGCTTGGCGTAGTCGGGCTCGCGCTCCTCGAGCTTCTCGAAGTTGATCTTCATGCGCAGCCCGCCGAGGCCGAGCGGGATCTTCACGTTCGCCGTCCAGTTCCGGTCGTCGTGGACGTCGAAGCTCTCCACCCCGGGCATCGTCTTCGCCATCGACTCCGGGCTGTTCAGCACGCGCCAGACGGTGTCGCGGGGCGCCTCGAAGCGCTTCTCGCCTTCGACTCTCACCTGACGGCCTTCATCGCGACTCCACCTGCACGCGGGCGCGCGAGGCCTCGGGATCGTTGAGCAGCTCCCAGACGCGGTGGTACGGATTGAAGCTGTCGTACACGATCGGCCGTCCGTGCTCCTTCAGCGCGTCCTGGATCGCGGAGCACACGGCGTGGATGCCGGCGCCGCCGCCCTCCCCCATGCCCTTCGTGCCGAGCGCGGTGAACGGCGACGGCGACTCGATGTAGCCCGTCCGGAGTGGCGGCATGTCCAGCGCGTGCGGCACGTGGTAGTCGTAGAAGTTGGGGGTCAGGAGGTTGCCGTCGTCGTCGTAGATGAACGCCTCGTGGGTCGCCGCACCGAGCGCATGGGCGGTCGCGCCCATCACCTGGCCCTCGACGATCTGCGGGTGGATCCGCGAGCCGCAGTCGTCCACGGCGGCGTAGTCGACGACCTCGTAGACACCTGTCTCGGGATCGACCTCGATCAGCGCGGCGTGGATCTGCGCCGCGTAGGTGAGCGTCAGGTTGCCGTACTTCTTCTCCACGTCGGGAACCTCGAACTGCGGCCTGAACACGTAGCGCGCGTTCAAGGTCACGTCGAGATCCTCGGGCAGGCCCGCGTTGTTCGCGTTGATGATCGCGCCGCACGCCATCAGGGGCAGCGCCGCCTCGGCGTTCGCCTTCATCCGGACGTGCCCCTCGGCGAGCTCGAGATCGTCGACGCCGCAGCCGAGGATCACGGAGCCGAGCTTCTTGATCTCACCGGCCAGCAGGTCGGCGGCGCCCTTGACGGCCCCGAGGCCGGTGACCGCGAACTGGCTTGCGTACGTGCCGGAGAAGCCGGCATGCGAGTTCCAGTAGCTGTCGTGGCCGGCACGCACGTGCACGTCGTCAGGGGTGACGCCGAGGATGCCGGCGACCACCATCGACGCAGTCGTCTCGTGCCCCTGACCCTGCGGCGTCGTGCCGAGCGTGACGACGACCTCGCCGAAGATGTCGAGCTTCACCGTCGCAACCTCGTTGTTCCCGGAGAACTGGAGCTCCGGGTTGATCAGGCGCGACTGGCCGAAGTTGTTCGTGCCCGAGTCGAGGGTGGAGCCGATGCCGAAGCCGAGCAGCTTGCCGCGGGAACTCGCGTCGGCCCGCCGCTCCTCGAGCCGCTCGTGCCCGATCAGCTCGAGCGCGACGTCGAGCATGCGCGAGTAGTCGCCCGAGTCGTAGACGCAGCCGTTCGGCGTCGTGTACGGCATCTCGTCGGCCTTGATGTAGTTGCGCTTGCGCACCTCGACCGGATCGAGCCCGAGCTCCAGCGCGACGATGTCGATTACGCGCTCGGTGAACCAGAGGTGCTGCATGCGCGAGTAGCCGCGGTTCGGTGAGACGGGCGCCTTGTTCGTCATCACCTGCGTGAACTCGAGCTTTACGTGCTTCCAGCGGTAGCAGCCGGGCGTCACCTGCGCCCAGATCACGCCGCCGAGCGGCTCGTAGCGCAGGTAGGCGCCGGCATCGTCGAGCGCCTTCGTGCGGAAGCCGAGCAGCGTTCCGTCCGCCTTCACCGCCACCTCGGTGTCGTGGAACCAGCGCTCGTTCCCGTGCGACATCGTCAGGTGGAAGTCGGTCCGCCACTCCGTCCACTGGATCGGCCGGTTCAGCTTGCGCGCGAGCAGGCAGACCGCGACGAGCTGCGGGTGCGAGGTGATCTTGTTGCCGAAACCGCCACCGATGTCCTGGGTGACGAAGCGAAGCTTGTCCAGCCCCGTGCGCATGGCCGGGCCCATCATGATCGCCGCGAACCCCGGGAACTGGTTGTTCGTGTGGATCGTCCACTGTCCGGTGCCGCGGTTGAACTCGACGAGGGCACCGTCGCACTCGAGCGGCGTCGAGTTGAAGCGCTCGAAGTGGAGCTCGCTGATCTTCACGACCTTGTCGGCCTCCGCGAACGCGGACTCGACGTCGCCCCACTCGTAGACACCGCTCCAGGAGAGGTTGCCGCCTGTCTCGTCGTGCAGCTGCGGCGCGTCGATCTCGAGCGCGCGACGCGCGTCGACGAGCGCCGGCAGCGGCTCGTACTCCACCTCGACGAGGTCGGCGGCGTCGCGGGCGAGCTCGCGCGTCTCGGCCACGACGATCGCCACCGGCTCGCCGACGTGACGCACCTTGCCCACGGCCAGCGCGAAGTCCTTGACGTGAGCGCCCGGAGGCGAGGAGATCTGGAAGAACGGGTCGGTCAGCGCCGCGACCTCCTCGCCGATCAGCGTCCCGTAGACGCCGCCGAGCTCCTCCGCCTTCGAGACGTCGATCGAGACGATGTTCGCGTGGGCGTAGGGCGACCGGACGTAGTGCGCATAGCCCATTCCGTGGCGCTTGACGTCGTCGACGAAGACGCCCTCGCCCTGGACGAGCCGCTTGTCCTCCTTGCGCGGCACGTTCTGACCGGCGAAGCCTCGCTGCGGCGCGCCGGTCTCCTCGACGACGAGCGCCTCTGTGGGCGCGATCGTCTCGCTCATGCCCGCTCCCGGCGCGGGCAGCGCCGCCGCCTCCGCTCCTGGGCGGCTCCGTCGAGCCTACGCCTCACGGGATGCCACCTCCTGCCCGGACGCGGCGGTGACCGCGTCGACGATGTTCCAGTAGCCGGTGCAGCGGCAGATGTTGCCCTGGATGCCCTTCCTGATCTCGTCCGCGCTCGGCTTCGGGGTCTGGCGGAGCAGGGCGGTCGCGCTCATCAGCATGCCCGGCGTGCAATAGCCGCACTGGAGCGCGTGGTGGTCGGCGAACGCCTGCTGGAGCTCGGTCAGCTCGCCTCCCGCAGCAAGCCCCTCGACGGTCTCGAGCTTCGAGCCGTCGGCCTGGACGGCGAGCAGCATGCAGCTCTTCACGAGCGTCCCGTCCATGATCAGCGAGCACGCACCGCAGTTGCCGGTGTCGCAGCCGACGTGACTGCCGGTCAGGTCGAGGTCGTCGCGGATGAAGTGGATCAGCAGCCGTCGCGTCTCGACCTCGCGCTCGTAGCTCGTCCCGTTCACCTCGACGGTGATCGTCTGGCTGGTAACGGGCTCCATCAGCTGCTCTCACCCGCCCGCTTCACTGCACGAACGGCGACGACCTCGGCGAGGTGCCGCCGGTAGTCGCTCGAGGCATGGACGTCTGCCGGGGGCTCGAGCCCTGCTCCCCGCACCGCCTCGCGCACCGCTGTCTCTTCAGCCGAGGCCGGCGTCACGAGCACCGGCACCGCGTCGACGCAGCCGAGCGCGACCCGCACCTCATCTCCCAGCGAGGCGGCCGCACTGACGAGACACGTGCCGTCGGCGCCGAGTGTGATCGCCTCGAAGGCGGCGTGCCGGCCGGCGGGAATGCGGATCTTCGTGAGCAGGTCGCCGGGGCCGGCGGCCGTCAGGTAGACGCCGAGGAAGAAGTCGGCGGCCGGCACGACGCGCTCGCCGTCGGGGCCGAGGATGACCATCTCCGCACCGAGCGCCACCATCAGCGGCGGCAGGTGGTTCGTCGGGTCGTTCGAGCAGAGGTTGCCGCCGATCGTGCCGCGGTTGCGCACCTGGACGTCCGCGATCAGCGCGCACACCTCGGCGAGCACCGGCCGCGCGACCTCGACCTCGGAGGAGGTCATCAGCTGCGTGTAGGTCGTCATCGCGCCGAGCTCCAGCGTGTCTCCGGAGACGGAGACCCGCTTCAGATCGTCCAGCCGGTTCAGGTCGACGAGCACATCCGGCGACGCCGCGCGCGCCTTCATCACGTTCACGAGCGTCTGGCCGCCCGCGAGCGCGCGCGCCCCGTCGTTCGCGCCGAGCATCCGCACCGCCTCGTCCACGGAGGACGGCCGCACGTACTCGACCTCGCGCAGGAGCATGAGGTGAATCTAACGCACCACATCGCGTTCTGACATGTCAACCACGTTAAAGTCGCCGCATGGCGCGCTTCGACGCGGTCTTCGTCGGCAGCGGGATCAACTCGCTCGCGGGGGCCGCTCTGCTCGCGAAGGCCGGCTGGAAGGTCTGCGTGCTCGAGCGCAACGACTGGCTGGGCGGTGCGATCAAGACCGTCGACGGGCTGATCGCCGGCGGCTTCACGCACGAGGTCTTCAGCTCGTGGCACCCGCTCTGGACCGGCTCGCCCGCCTACGCGGAGCTGAAGCCCGACCTCGACCGCCGCGGCCTCGAGTACCTGAACACGGATCTGCCGACCGGGTCGGCGTTCCCGGACGGCTCGAGCGTCTTCCTCTCGACCGAGGGCAATGCGAACGCGGCCGAGCTCGGCGAGGCGTGGAGCCGCCAGTTCGACGAGTTCATGGGGAGCGCCGACATCGCGTTCGGGGTGCTCGGCACCGAGCTCTGGTCGACCGCGGGGCTCGGGCTCGGCCGGCAGGCGTACTCGCATTTCGGCCGGCGCGGCCTCGTCGAGTTCGGCGGGCGGGTGCTCGTCACCGCGCGAGACTGGCTGACCCAGACCTTCGACGACGAGCGCGCGCACGGGCTGCTGGCCCCCTGGGTCCTGCACACCGGCCTCGGCCCCGACCAGGCGACGTCCGGCTTCATGACCCAGGTGATCGCCTGCGCGCTGCAGCTGGGCGGCATGCCGGTGCCGAGGGGCGGCGGGGTCAGGCTCGTCGAGGGGCTGGCGGCGATCGTCCGCGACGCCGGCGGCGAGCTGCGGACCGACGCCGAGGTCGAGCGGATCGTGGTCTCGGACGGTCGGGCGACGGGCGTGCTCCTGGCCGACGGCGAAGCCGTCGGGGCCGCACGTGCCGTCCTCGCCTGCGTGACGCCCACTCAGCTGTACGGACGACTGCTCGGCGACGGCGACGCGCCCGCGAACGTGCGCGACGCGGCCGCCCGTTTCCGCTACGGCCGCGCAGAGATGCAGATCCACCTGGCGCTGAACGAGCTGCCGCGCTGGCGCGGCGACGAGCGGCTCGCGCGCACCCCGATCGTCCACGTCACGCCGGGCCTCGACGGCGTCTCGCGCGCCGTCAACGAGGCCGAGCGCGGCCTGCTCCCGGCCGAAGCGACAATCGTCTGCGGGCAGCCGGTCGCAGTCGACCGGTCGCGGGCGCCGGACGGCTCGTGGATCCTGTGGCTCCAGCTCCAGGAGCTGCCGCCGCGGGTGAAGGGAGACGCGGCAGGCGAGCTCGACGTCGGCGACGGGACCTGGACCGAGGAGCTGCGCGAGGCCTACGCGGACCGGATCGTCGAGCGCCTCGGCGGCCACATCGAGAACCTCGGGAGTGCGACGATCGGCCGGGTCGTGCTGGGCCCAGCCGAGCTCGAGGCGGCGAATCCGAACTGGGTGGGCGGCGACATCTACGCCGGCTCGTGCGCGCTCGACCAGAACCTGCTCTGGCGGCCGACGCCGGCGAGCCCGGGCCACGAGACGCCGGTCGAGGGCCTGCTCCACATCGGCGCGAGCACGCACCCTGGTCCCGGGCTCGGCGCCGGCTCCGGCTACCTCGCGGCGACGAAGCTGCTGCGGCCGCCGCTGCCGAGACGCCTCGTCTCGCGTCTGCCCGGCCTCCGTTCGTGAAGCTCTCCCTCAGCGAGATCTCGACGCCTGCGGCGAGCTTCCGCGACGACCTCGCCGCCTATCGCGCCGCCGGCTTCGACGGGATCGGGATCTGGGAGATGAAGCTCGGCGACGACGCGGCTGACGCCGCGGCTCTGCAGGCGAGCGGGCTCGGCGCCACGAACTGCGTCCCACTCGTGCCTTCGATCCTCCCGAACACGGTGATCGAGGGGCCGGCCGACGTCGAGGAGCGGATCACCTCGATCTGCGCGAGCCTGCACCGCTTCGCCCGGTACGAGCCCGAATCGGTGCTGATCCTGACCGGGACGGCCGGCGAGCTCGGCGAGACCGAGGCCCGGCGGATCGTC
This sequence comes from uncultured Gaiellaceae bacterium, assembly GCA_963735585.1. Classification (GTDB taxonomy): domain Bacteria; phylum Actinomycetota; class Thermoleophilia; order Gaiellales; family Gaiellaceae; genus Gaiellasilicea. The sequence goes on from CAVTLI010000001.1 coordinate 517,735, forward strand.
GTCGAGGGCCTGAAGCGGGTCGCGGCCGCTGCAGACGAGGCAGGAGTCCGCCTCGGCCTCGAGCCGATCCACGCCTCCGAGCGCGACGCGCTCACGCTCGTGACGTCGATTCCGGACGCCCTCGACCTCCTGGCCGAGGCGAATGTGCCGCAGGTCGGGATCATGGTCGACCTCTGGCACGTCGGGGACACGCCCGAGGTCGAGCAGGATGTGCGCGCTCACGCCGACCGGATCTCGGGCGTGCACATCTGCGACTGGTGGCCGGATGCCCGCCCCGGCCGCGCGCTTCCAGGCCAGGGGGCGTCGCGCACGCGTGAGCTCGTTGCGCTTCTCGCCGAGAGCGGCTGGCGCGGCTCGCTCGACGTCGAGATCTTCGGCGACGCCGATGACCCGGATTCGCTCTGGTCGCTGCCTCTGGAGGAAGCCGCGCGCCGGGCCTACGAGGCCGCCGTCGGCGTGCTGCCGTAGGCGCGGCGGTAGTAGAGGATCGGCACGCGCTCCGGGTCGGGCGCGCGGCCGGCCTCGACGACGCCGGTGAGGATGAGGTGGTCGCCGGCCTCGAGCTCCTGCTCGGTGCGGCACTCGGCGATCGCAAGCGCATCCTCGACGAGCAGCGGTACGCCCCCGATGCCCGGCTCCCACGCCACGCTCGCGAACTTGTCGTCCGCCTTCGAGGCGAAGAGCGCGCACAGGTCGGCGCCTCCGTCGCTCATGAAGTTGACGACGAAGCTGCGCGCGTGCCGCAGCGCCTCGAGCGTGCGGCTCGTCCGGTCGACGCACACGAGCAGCATCGGCGGGTCCGCCGAAACGGCACAGACCGCGTTCGTCGTCAGCCCCCTCGGCTGCCCCTCCTCGTCGAGCGTCGTCACGATCGCCACCCCGGTCGGGAAGGCGCTCATGATCGCGAAGAACTCGTCCCGTTCGACAGCCATGTTCGAGATCGTACGCCGCGTGACCGTCGCTACACTTCGCCGCGGTTCGATCCCCGGTAGCTCAATTGGCAGAGCATTCGGCTGTTAACCGAAGGGTTGTTGGTTCGAGTCCAACCCGGGGAGCTCTCGTCCGCTACGGAGCCGGACGCGATGTGGTCTTGGGCTTCGGCTTCGGCGCAGCCTTGAGGGTGATTACCCCGGGCACGACTCGCATCGACTTCGCACTCGTCTTCACGACCACGACCACGCGCGCACGCAGCGTCGGACGCTGTCTCAGCAGCTTGCGGGCCTTGGGCGAGAGCTTGACACCGAGTGTCTGCTTCTTCCCCTTCTTGACCGCGAAGATCTTCGTACCGATCTTCACGGCCGGCTTGCCCGTCGTCTGCAGCGTGACGGTGCCGCGGCACGTGATCGGGGAGGCCTTCGCGCAGGTGAGGAACAGACGTGCGATGCCGGCCGTCGTGACGTTCACGATCCTCGGGGCGAGCACCATCTTCGGCAGCAGCACCTTCGGCGTGGCTTGGGGCGTGGTCGGGTTGCGGTTGACCGGCGCCCCGGACGGCGTCACCTGGTCGCTCGCCTCGATCGTGGCCGTCCCGCGGCTCTTCGTGATCGTCGCGTTGGCGGCGTTGCCGAGGCCGACGGAGAACGTCTCGACCGGCTCCGAGACGACATCGTCGACGACCGTGACCTCCACCGTCTTCTTCTTCTCGCCCGGCGCGAACGTGAGCGTGCCGCTCCGCGCCACATAGTCCCCGGGCTCCCTCGCCGTGCCGTCGGTCGTGCCGAAGGCGACGGTGACCGTGCGCAGCGTGGTGCCGGCGAGCTCGACCTCGAACTTCGCCCCGCCGCTCTCGCTGGCGACGGTGTCGCTGATCGAGAGCGAGGGCGGCGCGTTCTTGTCGATGATCGTGCCCTGTCCCTGCGGGTCCGCGATCAGGGCGCCTTCCGCCGGGACGACGAGCTTCACGATCACGGTCTCGTTCTCCTCGTTGACGTCGTCGCCGAGCACGGTGATCGAGACCTCCTTCTCGGTCTCGAACGGCGCGAAGGCCAGAGAGCCACCTGCCGCCGTGTAATCGCTGCCCGCGGTCCCCGTGCCGTTCTCGGTGAACCACCCGACGTTCACGGGCCGGGCGCTGGCCGGGGCGAGCGTCACCTTGAAGGTCATCGTGCTCGACGCCCCCGCGCTGCCCTCGTTCGCCTCCGCGTCGCCGACCGAGAGCATCGACTTCCGGTCGTTGTCCGTGATCGTCACCGTGGTCGTGTCGACGACCGCGCCGTCCGCCGGTCGAACGATCTGGATGAGGAACGTCTCGGAGGGCTCGTCCAGCACATCGCCCTTGATGACGAGGGGAATCGTCCTCTCGGTCTGGTTCGCCGGGAACGTGACCGAGCCGCCGAGGAGATCGTAGTCCGCGACCGTTGCGGAGTTGTCGATCGTCCTGTAGTCGAACGTCAGCGGCTGCTGGCTGACGCTTCCAAGTGTCACCTTCACGTCGAGGGTGAGATTCGCGTCACCCTCGGGTGTGGTGAAGTCCTCTATCGACGCAACCGGCGCCGCGTCGTTGTCGGTGATCGTCGCCGTGCCGCTGCCGTCGCTGATCGTCGCGTTGGTGGCGTTGAAGATGTTGACCGGGAAGCTCTCGGTGCTCTCCGCCACCGTGTCGCCGTTGACCTTGATCGCGATCGTGCCGGACGGCTGCCCGGCAGGGATCGTCAGGGTCTGATCCTGAACGGCGACGTAGTCCGTGCCGGCTGTCGCCGTCCCGGTGCCCGTCGAGTACTGAACGGTGATCGGCTTGCCGCTCACCGGAGAGACGCTCACGACGAAGTTCGCATCGACCGTGCCGGTGTTTCCCTCTGTGACGGTGACGTCACCGATGGAGATCGTCGGGGGGCCGTCGTCGTTCGTGATCGTCCCGGTACCCGTCCCGTCCCCGATGACGGCGCCGGCGGGGTTCGTGAGCGAGACGGAGAACGACTTGTCGTCTTCGTGCGATCCGTCACCCGGGATGCCCACGACGAACGTGCTTGCTCCCGCCGGCCGGGATCTCCGTCAGCCGCTCGGACTTGTGCGTGTAGTCGGCGGGCGCCGTTGCGGTGCCGTTCGAGGTCGTAACGTCGACTGCTGCCGCGTCGGGGCCGTCGGTCAGCGAGACGGTGAAGGTCGCGGTCCCGGCGCTCTCGTTCACGGTGACGTCGTTGATCGAGAGCGTCTGCGTTTCGTCGGCCGTCGCCTGCCCGGGCAGGACGATCACGCACACGAGCAGGATCGTCATCGCGAGCCCGCGCTTCAAGTTGCCAGCCTTCACCCTCAACACCCCCACCGCCAGAGATTTCAGTCACGCGGGGTGTAGCACGGATACGGTTCGAAAGCCAGGTATTCCTGCAAACCTACCCGGTCGACAGTTATGCCTAATGTCGTCCGACCTGCTGCCGATAGTTAACGTGCGAGGGGCACCAAGTTTTCCCCACTCGCAACCCCCAAAGTCACGAGGGCCTCGACGATGATCCCCATCGCTCGGGGCCTTCGTGTTGTTGCGATCGACCCCGCGACGGTTCCGGAGCGCGACCAGGTTTGCGCGGCGAGGGTTGGAGGGTACTGACATGTCTCAACGGGGCAAATCCTGGGCTTGCTCTGCGGCGGCTACTGAGATAGAACCTGGGGTCTACGCTCCGATAGGAGGCGGCTCGTTGGCGGGACGGGTGAGGTTGGGGGCACGGGGAAGACGGTTTGGACGTGGGCGCGGCGCGCGATTCGCGGCCGCGACGCTGGTGGCGATGCTCGCCGCCGCTTTCGCGTTCAGCGCTCCGGCCCTCGCACAGGAAGCTCCTCCTGCGGACTCGTCCACCACGCCCACGGATTCGGGCGCGGGGGTCCCGCCGGCAACCGGCGGAGCCGGCGCGTCGGAATCCGAGGACGCCACCGATCCGACGACCGAGCCGACGCCGACGCCTGGAGCCGGAACGGAAGAGTCCGATCCGCCGCCACCCGGATCGGAGACGACCCCGCCAGACACACCGGCAGACACACCGCCGCCTGCCGACGAAACGGCCCCGGGCGGGGGCGTCGAGCCGGCGCCGTCGACGTGCACGCCGCCGGCCGGCGACGCCGGCAGCGGAGCTGCCACCGGCGCTCCGGGTGAGTGCGCGGCGCCCGACGAGCCGGCGTGCGAGACGGCCGCGGTGACTCCGCCCCCGGCCGCGACGACCGACTCCCCGACGCCGCCGGCTTCGGCTCCCGGCGGTGCGCCGGCAACCGGCTGCGACGAAGGCGTCAAGCCCGACCCGACCCCGGCGACACCGCCGCCGGCGCCATCCGCGCCACCGTCTGCTCCAGAACCCGATACATCACAGGCGACGACGGCTGCACCGTTCGGGATCGTTCTCCTCGTTCCGGATTCGGCCGGAACGACGGCAGCCGCAGCGCCCCAGGACAGGCCGGAGGTCGCGAATCGCCTGGCCGCTTACAGGGGCCGGCTGGCCCCGCTTGCGCCCGTCGTGCTGGACGGGCTGGAAGAGAGCGCGTCGGAGCTGGCGGACGTCGGGTCCGACGAAGTCCTCGATCCCGAGCTCGCGTTCGACGCCCGGTGGCTGCAGAGCATCCCGCCCTCACGGCGCGATGAGTCGTGCACCCCGATCGCCGGGACGGTGTCGCTGTCGAGCAGCTGCCCGAGCTACGAAAGCGAATCGATCCTGACGGCACCGCCGCTGCCCTGGGTCGGCAAAGCACCGAACTTGCGGGAAAGGGTTGCGCAGGAGGCCGCCGAGCGCCGTCGGCGCACGCACCCCGAGGCACGATCCGACACCGAGCGGCCGACCGTGGCGGTCGCGCCCGTGGGCTGGACGCGCGATCACGGCAGGCTCGGATCCGGAGGCTCATCGGGCGGCTCCTCCGTCGCGGCAGGCCTTCGGATCTTCGCCGTTTCGACCTCACCGCTTTCGCTCTCGGCTCCGGTCGACTTCCCGACCGAGCCGCAGCCGACGCTCCTCCCCAAGGGAGAGCCCGGCGTTCCTCCGTCCGCGAGCCCTGGATAAATCGCCCAAGCGACTTCCTCCGGAAGTCGCTGCACGGCGATGTACATCCTGAAGTTCGCTACTGGAGGGATCCAATGGAGCACGAATTTGAGAGAGGTGGCCGTACGGCCGTCCTCATGGACCCACACCCGCTCTGCCACGCGGCACTTGCGGCGCTGCTCGCACGCTTCGACACGAAGGTCGTTGGAACGGCGACGTCGGCCGCGGCGGCGCGGGTGCTGGTGGAAGTGCACCGGCCCGACCTGCTCTTGGCCGAGGTCGACCTACCGGAAGGGCACGAAGCGGGGCTCGGGATCGTCTCCCTCGCCCACGCCGACCCGAGACTCACGGTCATCGTCTTGTCCCAGAACGACGAGCCCGACCTGGTGCACGCCGCCTTCGAGGCGGGTGCGTCTGCGTACATCTCCAAGACGGCGGAGCCCGGCGAGATCGCGGCAGCGGTTCGGCAGGCGTTCGCGCCGGACGGCTACCACGCCCGGCTGAACGGGCGGAGCGCAACCGTCACCGCCTTCCCACAGGATCGCGTCCGCCCGCGGCTGACCCGTCGCGAGGTCGAGATCCTGCGGCTCGTGTCGGAAGGCCGCTCGAACCGAGAGGCCGGTCAGGTTCTGTGGGTCACCGATCAGACGGTGAAGTTCCACCTGGCCAACATCTACCGCAAGCTCGGCGTCCGGAACCGCCACGAGGCGGGGCAGTGGGCACGGGAGCACGGCCTGCTCGAGCTGGTGGTACCCGGCGAGCTCGTCTCCATCGGTGACGGGAACGGGCACGGCAAGGGGAACAGCACGAGCACGGCGAGCGGCGGGAAGCTGACCCGGCTCACGCCCCGCTATACGACGCCGCCCGTGGTGATCAGGGAGCAGCAAAAAGAGGGAACATCGCGATGACGCCGAGCGAGTACAGCCGGTTCCGGGAGCCGCGGCACTGCACGTCGACGGTGTACCGGCCGGCTGTCAGCGAGGTGGAGAGGCTGAGGAGGTTCTTGACCGCGGGCACCGCCGCGATCACCTCTCCGGGCGACCGCAGCGCGAGCGTGCACTCGCGGGCACGCCCGGTCGCGAGCTGCATCTCGAACCGCCCGCGCCCGACGCGGAACGTCGTCCGGAAACCGCGTCGGAAGCTGCCGGTCTCGAACACGATGTCCCTGGCGTACAGCTGTCCGGGAGCCGGCGTCCTCGCTGCTCCACCGGGGAGCGGCGGCGCGGGCGGCGCCGGGGCTCCGCCGGGCGTCTGCGCCGGTGCGGCGAGACCGAGCCACTGGAAGGCCGCCTGCGCGTCGATCCGGCCGTAGGCAACTCCGGGCACCGGCTTCGCGGTGGCGGTCAGAGCGGCGATTACCTGATGCGTCGTCAGGCTGGGGTTGCGGGACAGGATCAGTCCGGCCACTCCGGAGACGGCACCTGGAGTGAACGACGTGCCGCAGATCGTTCCGGGCGTGATCGTCGGATCGAGCACCATGTGACAACCCGGTGCCGTCAGCGCCACCCACGGCCCGCGGGACGACCAGAAGTACAGCGAGTCGCTGTCGTCCGTCCCTCCGACCGACAGCACGCCGGGGTAGGCCGCCGGATACTGGGGAATCGCGTTCCCTGCATTCCCCGCTGACGCGACCACGAGCACGCCGCGGTCGAGCGCGTACCGGACGGCCTGTTCCTCGATGGGGTCGGGGCTCCCAGTACGCGTAAGGCTCACGTTGATGATGCGCGCCCCGTGCTCGACCGCCCAGATGATGCCCTGAGCGATCCGGTCCGGGTTCACCGAGCCGCCGGCGGTCACGCGCACAGGCATGATCCGACACTGCCAACAGTGGCCGGCCATGCCAATCGCATTGTTCCCGCGCGCGGCTATGACGCTCGCAACCCGGGTACCGTGCGTCGACGTGTCCTGTGGGACCGCGTCGTTCTCGACGAAGTCCCAGCCCGGGACGAGCGCGCCTTCGAGATCCGGCATCGGATTCACGCCGGTGTCGATCAGCGCGATCACGATTCCGGGGTCGCCGGTGGTGCTCTCCCACACCTGTGGCAGGCCGATCTTCCGCTGCGCCCACTGGTCCGGCCAGGCGGGGTCGTTCGGCTGAACGGCCGATGATCCGGGCGCAGCAACCAGGAGAGCCGCCGCCACGGCTGACAGAAGGAAGCGCCGCAAGATAAGAGCGAGTGTAAACCGCTCAAGTGCTGACTAATGTCCAACTTGGAAAACCCACCCGCCTCGACGATTCCTCTCGTTTCAAACCTGCAATCGGGGGGTTCTTTTCCTGTCACAAACCCTACCCGCCGACCTCTTGTGCCGGAGCTCGAAACGGTTTAGAAATCCCTATTGAAGAACCGACAATCTCTTCGGCACCTGAACCCGCCGGAAAGGAGGCGACTGCCGCGAAAGTCTTGTGAGGGAACGTCCAGTTTTGCAGCAGTTTCGTGGGTGAATCTTTGGGGATTTCTACGAAGTGGGGAGAATCAACACATGAAGAAGAGACTGAGGATCGCCATGCTTGCGATTCCGGTTGCTCTGCTTGCGAGTCTCGCGTTTGCGGGAACCGCTGCAGCAGACCATCCGGATCCGCAGACGGCGAATATCCCGTACGTCGCGTGGGCGGGCAATCAGGTCCGCGTCGCGAAGTGCTTCGACAGCCGGCAGGCAGAGGCCGACATCGCTTCCGTTTCGAGCGGAATCGACCTGTCGTCCATCCTGTACCGCGGCAAGTTCGTGGTCGAGGACTGGAGCGGCGTCGAGCTGACCGGCCCCTTCGCTGGTATCGCCAGCAAGGAGCCGCAGTTCCTGAACACGAATGACGGCGACGTCGTTCCGCGCGTCGTCAATGGACGGCTCTGCTTCGCGGCGCACGTTTCGTCGCTGAAGCCGGGTCTGGCCGTGATCAAGCTGGCGGTCCGTCCGGACCTGCTCGGCCTGTTCCCGGGCCTCGACGTCCTGGCCAAGCACCAGTTCCTCGTGATCTGGCTGCGCTCCAACGCACCGGTGATCCGCGAGGTCGCGAACATCGACTTCCCGGACCTCGACCTGGGCGACCCGACCGGCAACGGGATCTTCAACCCGCTGTTCAAGAACGGGCTCGTGCAGATCAACGTCAGCGGTACGTTCCCGCTGGGGAACAACTTCTCCGGCAACGACACCTGGCACGGACTCGATCACGCTGCCGAGGGACTGGCTGCAGCTCGCGACGATGTACTCGTTCGACGACGATCGTGCCGATGGCGGCGTTCCTGGTAGCGCCATCGACCGGTGGGACATCCACGATGACCGCGCCACGACCGAGGGTCACGTCGCGAACAGCGACTGCGGTCCCCCGGCTGGAGCGATCGAGGCCGTGGACAACTGCTACAGCGGCACCGGGAACGACCAGAATGGTCCGTTCTCGAGCATCTATGGCGCGTCGACGGGCCTCGGTCCGTTCGATCCGCTGGTGCGGCTGACGCTCCTGTCGGACGGCAAGACCGACGCTGACGACACCCCGATGCCTCCGCTCCGCGTTGACGTGCGGCTTGCGGCGGGCAGCGCCGGTGGCCTGGAGAAGGCTGACAAGGACGACATCTACGTCCGCGATCAGTCGATTCCGGACGGGCGTCCGCACAACCTGTACGCCCCGTACTACCGTGCCCTGATCCCGGCCTCCCTGGCCTCGGACGACGGCACGACGTCGGGTGTTGCCGGGTCGTTCACGAACAACTTCCCGGGCTTCCTCGACGCGGACGGTCGGTACGACTACTGGGCGCTCGCGCTCCGTCGCACCGAGGATCCGCTCCGTGGCGAGAACCTGTGTAAGGACGAGCTCGGCAACTACCGCACCTCGCCGACCGGCTTCGACCACGTCGCGGTCTACACGGACGAGCATGGCGAGGCGTTCGTTCAGTTCAACCCGAACACCGGGTTCAACTTCGCAGTGGACTCGAACTTCCGCTGCGACCTTGACCTCCCGGCGAACCGCACCTTCACGAGCGAGATCACGGCCCAGGGCATCTATCCTGACCAGCCCGTGATCTGGGATCAGGCAAGCAAGGTCTCGAACACGCTCACGAAGACGGTCAACATCGCGGCCCGCAAGACGCTCAGCTGCGTCCCGAAGGGCTTCAACGAGTCGTTCTGCGTCGAGACGATCCTGGACATCCAGGGCCGGCCCGTCGCGGGGGCGCTGGTTCGGTTCAGCCGGACCCCGCTCGGCAACATCGAGCCCGACGCCGCGCTGCACGGCGGCTTCGACACTCGTGGCCAGGTCCTCGTTGACAACAACGGCCCGCTGTGGGTCGACGTCCGGACGAACCGTCTGGGCCAGGCTGGTGTCGTCGTGACGGAGTCGCTGAACATCTGCGTCGACGTCAAGGCGGACAACCTGGGCACGATGTGGACGGATCAGAACCCCGGCGTCAAGCGGTTCTTCCTGGTCAACCCGACCACCGGCGGTACCACGCAGTGCGCTGGTGGCACCACCACTCCGCCGGGCGGCACCCCCGCCACGCAGGGGACGGGCGGCTCGGTCTCGAACGTTCAGTCCGCAGCCTCCGTCGTGAGCCTGGCCGGTGCCCCGACGCCTGCGGCGCAGACGCCGAAGGCGAAGGCGGCGGCGAAGGCAGCGAAGGCCAAGCTCCGCTCGGCCAAGCTGCTCGTCGTCAAGGGCAACCGTTACCTGGTGCTTCGGCTCACGAGCCCGAATGCAAGCGCCAAGGTACGGATCGTCCTCGTGAACAAGCAGGGCAAGGTTCAGCGTGTCGTGATCCGCAAGATCGCGACGAACCGGTCGGTCACGGTGCCGAACCTGAAGTTCAACAAGACGGTCAAGTCGGTTCGCGTCTCGGTCGTCGCCTAACCGCGGCAAGACCAAAACGCACGACCTGGAGAGGGCCCGCCGCAAGGCGGGCCCTCTCTCTTTCTGTCAGGGAAGCTCGAGCGTGTGGACAGCGCGGGCGGGCGGCGCCGGAACATCCGAGGCGCCGGGGGCCGCGGGCGCGGACGTCGGGAGCGCGGCGAGCACCGCGGCCGCGTCGATCCGGCCGGCCGCGACGAAGTCGCCGACCGGGCGGGCGCCGGCGGACAGAGCTCCTTCGATTGCATCGGTCGGGCTTCCGGGAGCGAAGGACCGGGCGAGGCCGACGACACCGGAGAGGAAGGCCGTGGCGGATGAGGTTCCGCAGAACTCGCCGTAGCCGCCGCCGGGAGCCGTCGTGAGACTGCAGCCCGGAGCGGCGAAGCGCACCCAGCTGCCGTAGCTCGACCATCCGTAGCGAGCGTCCGCGGCGTCTGTGCCCGCGACACTGACGACACCCGGGTAGGCGGCGGGGAAGGTGGCATCGGGAGTCCCGCTGTTGCCTGCGGCCGCCACGACCACCACGCCGCGCGATCGCGCATGCGCGATCGCCGCCGCGACGGAGTCGTCCGGTGCGTTCATCGTGAAGCTCATGTTGATCACGTGCGCGCCGTGGTCGGCCGCCCACACGATCCCCTCCGCGACGGCACCGGCGTTGCCGGTGCCGTCGGCGCCGATCACCTTCACCGGCATCACGGAGCAGCGCCAGCAGGTGCTAGTGACCCCGACGCCGTTGTCGGAGCGCGCAGCGATCACGCCGGCCACCATCGTGCCGTGCCCGTGATCGTCAGTCGGGTCCGCGTCCTGGTTGACGACGTCGAAACCCGCGACGAACGAGCCCTGTAGATCCGGGTGTCCGAGATCTGCGCCGGTGTCGAGCACGGCCACGACGATGTCGTTGCGGCCGGTCGTCAGACGCCAGGCAGTGGGTGCGTTCGCTCGAGCGAGCGCCCAGGAGTCGCGCCAGAGTGGATCGTTCGGCTGAGCGGGAGCGCTCGGGTTCGACACGGCCGGGCGGACCGGCTGCCGCGGTCGCCGCGGCTTCGCCGCGCGCTGCACAGCGCTCCGGTTCCGCCGGGGAACCGTCGCCGTCCGCGAGAGGCTTGCGAGGCGCTTCGCCTTCCCGGTCGGCCTCAGCTGGACGTCGGCCACGTGAGCGGTGGCTCGCGCTGCGGCAGCCGGCTCGTGCGCCGAGGGGCTGCCCCACAGCAGCGAAAACGCCAGCAGGAGCCCACCCGTGAGGAGCAGGAGCACGCTGGGCGCGAAGTTCAGGAGCTGTGCGGGGCGAGAGGTCGGAGACATGCGACCTGCTCTGTATCGGCAGGTGGCCGCGCTCCTTTACAGCAAGATCGCGTCTGCTCGAACGCTCGTCAGGAGACGAACGCGCGGAACGTCGCGCGGACGCGCACACCGTCGGTGCGGACGACCACAGCCGCGGCGATCAGCTCACCCTGCTCCGCTCCACGCGGAACCCGCCACACGCATCTCGCCTCCCCGGCGTTCAGCCGGTGGACGAGGACGTCGAGACGGGTCTTGCCGATCATCGCGCCGCAGAAGACCCGGCCTTCCGTCAGTTGCTTGCCACGCCGCAGGACGGAGACCGTGCTCACGAGCCGTTGGCCGGCCTTGGGCCGGTACGGCACGGAGAGCCCCTTCAACACGACCCCGCTGCTCGCAGCCGGGACCGAAGCCGGCGGCCGGCTGGGTGCCGCGCTCGCGGGCGCGGCGGGAGGAGCAGGCGTCGTCGAGGTGGGCGGCGGCGGCGGAGGAGGCGGAGGTGGCGGCGGCGGCGGCGGGCCGTCGGCCACCGATCCGAAGGCTTGAACCCAGTAGAGCTGTCCCGAGGCGCTCGTCGCCGCAGCGGAGCCGATGGCGACCCAGTTCGGATTCTCGATGTTGGCCCGGTGACCGGGCGAGCTCAGCCAGCCGCTGACGACAGACTGCGCGCTCGCGTAGCCGGCGGCGACGTTCTCGCCCCAGACGGGGCCGTAGCCGCACGCCTGCATCCGGTCGCCCGCCGACCGCGCCACAGGCGGTGCCGGGTCGTTGTGCGCAATGTAGGCGTACCGCGCCATGTGCCGCGCCTTCCAGACTGCGGATGCACCCAGCGCCGGAGAGGCGACGAGCTGTCGCAGACCGAGTGTCGCCCGGTGAGCGTTCACGAGCTGGACGGCCTGCGCGGCGAGATCCGCTCTCGGCGCGCCCCAGTCGGAAGCCGGCGTGCAGTCGCCGACGAGCGTTCTTGCAGCCGCGGATTGCGGCGCGAGCCCGGCGCTGTACGCGACCGACACCGCGATGATCCCGCCGGTGACGACGGCGGCCGCCGCGCGCGTGCGGGAACTTCGCCCACGCAGAAGCCGATCGATAGAGGTCAGCGGCGGTCTGTCCATCTGACGAAGGATCGACCCTAGCACCCTGAAGCTTGAGTCGTTGGTTCAGGAGATCCAGGCGCGGAACGGCGCGCGCACCCGCTGCGAGCCCCGGCCTACTACCACAACCGCGCTCACGAGCTTGCCGCTCGAGGTGGCGGGAAGACGCCACGAGCACGTCGCGAGGCGGGCTTTGAAGCCGTGCTCGACGGCCACGAGCGGACGACCGTCGAGACGCCCGTAACAGCTCACCCGGCCGGTGTCCGTCCGGTGGCCGTTCCTGAGCACGGCCACGGTGCTCGTCATGGTCCTCCCCGCCCTCGGTCGCCTCGGGTCGACCCTCAGCCCCTGGAGGGCGACCGCGCCGTTCGCCGAGACGGCACGTGGTCGGCTCGGCGCGGGAGCCGCTGGGGGCGCAGTCGTGGTCGGTGGCGGCGGGGGTGGAGGAGGCGGCGGCGGCGGTGGCGCTGACCCGTCCGAGCCGAAGGCCTGCGCCCAGTAGATCGTTCCTGTGGCTCCGGCGGCGGCACCGGAGCCGATCGCGACCCAGTTCGGGTTCTCGAGGTTCGCCCGGTGGCCCGGTGAGCTCAGCCAACCGTCCACAACGGCTTGCGCGGTGGCATAGCCGTAGGCGATGTTCTCGCCCCAGCTCCCGCCGTAGCCGCAGGCGTGCATGCGCTCACCGGTCGAGCGGGCAATCGGGGGCGCCGGGTCGCCGTGGGCCATGTAGGAGTAGCGCGCCATGTGGCGGGCCTTCCACACCGCCGAAGCCTCGAGGGTCCGGGACACGGACAGCTGCCCCAGCCCCAGACTGCGCCGGTGGGCGTTCACGAGCTCGACCGTCTGGAGGGCGAGGGCTGCGCGCACGCTGCCCCAGTCCGCGCCCGGATTGCAGTCGCCGGCCTCCGCCGTCGCGTCTGCGCGGGTCGGGAGATACGCCACGCTCACCAGAGCGAGCAAGGCGATCACGGCCGAGGCCGCGACACCAGCACGAGTCCTTGTCAGTGAGCTTTGCGGGCGCACTTGAACGGGAGCGGACGCCGGCGGCGGGGGTTGGAAGACGCCCGGTCGGCGCGAACCTACCGACCCGCTCGGACGGAGCTGCTACCGGATCTCGTGGAATGCGGCCTGCACCATCGCCAGGGCGGCGTGGAGCTCCTTCATCCGATCGAGCTCGGCTCCGGCGAGCTCGCGGCGCAACCGCCGCTCGCGCAGGTTCAGCAGGAGCTCCTTGCCGGTGCGCTCGTCGAGACCTTCACGCGCCGCACGCGCGTCCAGCTCGGCACGCAGCGCCACGAGCTCGTCGTCGGTCGTGCCTTCCACGAGCTGCTCGCGGAAGCGGCGGTTGGTCGCCGAGTCGAAGTGCTCCGGCGTGACCTCGGCGAGCAGCTTCACGAGGGTCGGGTACGCAACGCAGGCCGCGAGCGCGTCGCGCTCGAGCCGGTCGCCCTTCACCAGCATCTTGGGCGAGAGATCGTCTTCCAGCGTCGACAGGTGCGCCTTCGCGCCGAGCCCCGCCAGCGTCTCGCGAGGCAGGTCGAGCCGGTCGGCGAGCAGGCGGAGCGCATCCTGCCGCTCCGGCGAGTCTTCCGCGCGCTCGAGCACTGCGCGCGCCCGGACGAACGCTTCCTGCTTGTCGGGGGCGCGCTCCAGCTCGAGCCGGACTCGGTAGAGGACATAGCTCTCGGCCCGGCCGAGCCGCGCCTCGAACCCCGCCGGCGCGTCGGCGGGATCCTGTCCCTTCGGCAGGGTCACGACTCGGACGTCGAAGCCGAGTGTGGTCGCCAGCTCCATGCCGCGAAGCGTCGCCTCCTCGCCGGCGGCGTCGGAGTCGAAGCAGAGGTAGATCCGACGCGTGAGCCGCTGCAGCTCCTTCAGCTGGCGCTCGGTGAGCGCCGTCCCCATCGAAGCCACGGTCGGCTCGAACCCCGCCTGGCGCAGCGCGATCACGTCCGTGTTCCCCTCGACCACCACGGCTCGCTCCTGCTTCGCGATCGCGGTCCGGGCGAGATGGAGCCCGTACAGCAGCGCGGACTTGTGGAAGAGCTCCGTCTCGGGGGTGTTCACGTACTTGCCGCGCAGCGGATCGTCCTCGTGCAGCTTCCGGGCCTGGAAGCCGACGACACGGCCGCGCGCGTCGGCAAGCGGGAACATCAACCGGGGTGGAAAGTAGTCGTTGCCACGTGCGTTGGTCAGACCCGCGGCGCGCAGCTCGTCGCGCGTGAAGCCCCTCTCCTGCGCCTTGCGGGCGAGCCCGGTACCCGGCGAGAGACCCAACCTGAACTCGCGGCAGATCTCCTCGCCCAGCCCCCGGCTCACGAGGTAGGCCCGCACCGGCTCGCCGGCGGCCGACTCCCACAGGTGCCGCTCGTAGAAGGCCGTCGCCTGCTCGAGCAGGGCGTGCAGCCGGTCGCGCCGCTGTCGCGCCGCCTCCACCTGAGGCGAGCTCTCCTCGTACTCGAGCGTGACCCGGAAGCGCTGTGCAAGCCATTCGACGGCGCCCACGAAGTCGACGCTCTCGGTCTCGCGCACGAACGAGATCACATCACCGCCCTTGCCGCAGCCGAAGCAGTGATAGAGCTTGTCGACCGGGTTGACCGAGAAGCTGGGCGTCCGCTCCTCGTGGAAGGGGCAGCGGCCGCTGTAGCGCGCGCCGGCCTTGCGCAGGGGCGTTCGCCCGCTCACCACCTCGACCATGTCGGCCGCGGCGACGACGGTGCGAACGGACTCGTCCTTGATCCGGGCCACTACGCGGACTCAGCGTACGACAGGGCGAACCGGTCGGTCATTCCGGAGAGAAAGTCGGCGATCGCCCGCTCGTCGTCGCCCCGCTCGACCAGGTGCTCGAAGATCCGGCGAATCGTCACGTGGGCGCGCTCGTGCTCGGCGCGTGCGTGCGGGCCGAGGTAGACGCGCTCGAACATGAAGGTGCGAAGCGCGAGCATCGCGGCGCCGATCTCCTCGCTCTGGACGACGTCGCCGGCCAGCGCGGAGCTCTCGACGAGGTCGTGGACGAGCGTGTCGATCCGGCGCGCACCCGTCTTGCCGAGCAGCTCGATCTCCGCCCGCGGAAGCTCGCCCGCGTCGAAGATCCCGAACCGGATCGCGTCGTCGATGTCGTGGTTGATGTAGGCGACCCGGTCGACGAGCCGGACGATCTTGCCCTCGAGCGTCTCGGGCTCGCGTGGTCCGGTATGGGTGAGGATGCCGTCGCGCACCTCCACGGTCAGGTTCAGCTGCTCGGCGATCCGCAGCGACTGCTCGTTGTGCCGGAAGCCGACGCCGAAGCGCTCGAGCAGGCAGCGGTCGAGCTCCTCTTCGCCGGCGTGCCCGAAGGGCGGGTGTCCTGTGTCGTGCCCGAGCCCGATCGCCTCGGTGAGGTCCTCGTTCAGCCGCAGCGCCCGGGCGACGACGCGCGCGATGCCCGCGGTCTCGAGCGTGTGGGTCATGCGCGTCCGGTAGTGATCGCCGGCGGGGTCGATGAAGACCTGGGTCTTGCCCTTCAGCCGGCGGAAGGGCTTCGAATGGAGAATCCGGTCGCGATCGCGCTGAAAGGGCGTGCGGACACCGCACTCCTCCTCCGGGCGCAGCCGACCACGCGTCTCGTACGAGCGGACGGCGAGCGGCGAGAGCACGCTCTCCTCCTGCTCGCGGACACGAGCCTCGAAGGCGTCGGCAACTCGACCTGCTACGTGCGGCATCGTCCCACGTTAGATGATGATCGGGACAGTGCCGCCGTCGGCGCTCCAGGCCGCGCCGGTGACGTAGGACGACCTCGGCGAGGCCAGGAAGGCGATCACCGCCGCGATCTCCTCCGGCTCGGCGAGGCGGCCGAGCGGCCTCCCCGCTCCGACTTTCGCCAGCACCTCGCTGCGCTCGCCTCCCTGCTGGTCGGCCAGCCCGCCTTCGCCGAGCCACGCCTCCGTCGCAGTCGGGCCCGGCGTCACGGCGTTGCAGCGGATGCCCGCGCCCGCGTAGAGGTCGGCGACGAGCCGCGACAGCGAGAGCACCGCCGCCTTCGTCACCGAGTAGTGGGGCATGGCGGCCGAGGGTCGCTTGCCGGAGGTCGAGGAGACGTTCACGATCACGCCGCTGCTCGCGCGTAGATGCGGCAGCGCGGCGCGGATCGAGCGCACGTAGCTCATCACGTTCAGCTGCCACATCGAGTCCCACTCGTCGTCCGGGACGTCCTCGAACCGCGCCTGCACGGCGAAGCCGACGTTGTTGACGAGCACGTCGAGCGCCCCGAGCTCGCCGACTGCTTCCCCGACGAGCGCCTCGGGTGCTCCCGGGTCGGCGAGGTCGGCGACGACGTGCAGAGCTTCCCCGACGTCCGGCGCGCTGCGGCGCCCGCACGTGACCACCCGAGCACCCTCGGCGACGAGCAGGCGCGCCGTCTCGAGCCCGATCCCGCCGGTCGAGCCGGTGACGACACACACCTTCCCTGTCAGTCCCAAGTCCACGGGCGGCTAGCGTATCGCCGTGACCGAGACCACCATCCTGCTCGTGCGTCACGGCGAGACCGACTGGAACCTGGAGCGCCGGGTGCAGGGGCACAGCGACCGGCCGCTGAACGAGACCGGCGTCGTGCAGGCGCGTGCCCTCGTCGAGGAGCTCGCCGGCGAGCGGATCGACGCGGTCTACTCGAGCGACCTTCTGCGCGCGCTCGACACGGCCGGAGGAGTCGCCGCGTCCCGCGGGCTGGAGCCGGTGGCGCTCCCGGAGCTTCGCGAGAAGAACTTCGGTACGTGGGAAGGGTTGACGGACACCGAGATCCGGGAGCGCTACCCGCAGGCGCTGACCGGGCCGTGGGGCGACGAAGAGACCGCCGAGGAGCTCGCCGAGCGAGTACTCGCAGCACTGCGCAAGATCGCCGCCGAGCACCCGGGTGGCCGGGTGCTCGTGGTGACCCACGGCGGCCCGGTGCGCGCTGTTCTGCGTCACTGCGAGGTCGAGGACGGTCCGGTGCGGAACTGCCAGGTCGCCAGAATCGCGGTCGAAGGCGGAACCTTGCGCTCGGTAGACTGAGCCGCCTGTGGACGACTACACGAACAAGTACAAGGGCGAGCAGATCGAGGTCGCCCTCTTCGGAGGCGAGTATCAAGAGGGCGTGCTCACCGCGTACTGCTCGATCGAGGACGTGCCGCACATCGAGCTGAACGGGCATATTCTCGTCCCGCTCCAGAATGTCGCCTCGCTCCACTGCTCCAGCCGCTGCGACGCGCCGGAGCCGGACTGGCCGCCGCGCGGGCTCGGGGACGACGAACGCGACCTCGGCGACGACGACAGCTCTTAGCTGATGCGGCTCGCCGCCGCCCGCAATCTCTTCAAGACCTGGCTGCTGGCCCTCCTTCTGGCCGGCACCTTCGCCGCGCTCGGGTGGGCGATCGGCGGCTACCGGGCCGCCTCGCTCTTCGGCTTCTGCGCGCTCCTCGCGGCGGCCGCCGTCTACGCGTACGGCGATCGCGCCCTGCTGGGAATGCTCGGCGCGCGCGAGTACGCGCTGGCGGAGGATCCGCTGCTGCGCTCCACGGTCGACTCGCTGTCGGCGAAGCTCGCGATCCACCCGCCCAAGCTGTATCTGATCGAAGACGGCTTTCCGCGCGCGTTCGTCGCCGGCCGCGGCCCGCGAGGGTCGTCGCTCGCAGTCAGCACCGGCCTGCTCGGCGCCCTCCAGCCGGCTGAGCTCGAGGGCGTGCTCGCCCACGAGCTCGCGCACGTGCGCTCCCGCGACGTGCTCGTGCAGACGCAGGCAGTGATGCTGGCCGTTGCGCTCGTCGACCTCTCCCGAATCGGCGGCTGGCTCGAGCGCGCTCTGCTCTCGGTGCTCGGCCCCGTCGCGGCCGCGTTCGTCCATCTCCTGCTCTCGCCGAAGCGCGAGCTGGCGGCCGACCGACTTGCGGCGCAGGTCTGCGGCTCGCCGCACGGACTTGCGGACGCTCTCGTCCGCCTCGACCTGGCCAGCGACCTCGTCTCGTTCACGGCCAATCCCGCGACCGAGCCGCTGTACACGACGAACCCGTTCGCCGAGGAGGGCCTGGCGGCTCTGATCTCGACGCATCCACCGCTTCAGCAACGGGTCGCGGCTCTGCGCGCTCTGGACGCGGGCACGCAGGCGGCTTGATCAGCCGCGGCGCACGTAGCGAAAGGCGTCCGAGAACGAGCCGTCCCGGCAGGGGATGTGCTGCAGGCGTGACCCGTCGCGCTCGAATCCGGCGCGCTCGGCGACAGCCTGCGACGCGACATTGTCGGGCAGGGTGTAGAGCTCGAGTAGGCCGACCCCACGCTCCTCGAACGCGTACCGGGCAACGAGTACGAGCGCGCGCGTCATCACGCCGCGGCCGCGGCCCGCGGGAGCGAGCCAGTAGCCGACGTCGGGCGGGTCTCCGAACCGCACCTCGATCGCACCGAGTCGTGCGCCCGTCTCGACGTCCAGCACCAGGAACGAGCCCGCCGTCTCCTCCTTCCAGCCGCGGCGGCAGTGCTCGAGCCACCACTCCGCGTCGGCCGGCCGGTACGGGTCCGGCAGGCTGGGCAGCCAGCGCTGGTTGAGCGGATCGCGGCACGCTTCGACGATCCACGCGGCATCGCCGGCTTCGGGCGGTCGCAGGGTGACGACGCCGTCGGTGAGCTCCACGTCACGAGTGTAGAACGACGGAGAGCCGCTCTCGCGGCCCTCCGTTCCAAGATAATTCGGCGGCGACCTACTCTCCCGGGGGCTTTCGCCCCGAGTACCATCGGCGCAGTCGGGCTTAACTTCTCTGTTCGGAATGGGAAGAGGTGTACCCCCGACGCTATGACCGCCGAAATTGTCGAAAGTACGCTGCGAAAGTCGCATACGCGCACCCTCAAAACTCCATAGTGACAAGCAGTGTTCTAAATCAAGACCTCGGGCAATTAGTACCGGTCAGCTGAACGCATTGCTGCGCTTGCACCGCCGGCCTATCAACGTGGTCGTCTTCCACGGCCCTTACTCTGTCAAGCAGATGGGAAGTCTCATCTTGAGGTGGGCTTCCCGCTTAGATGCTTTCAGCGGTTATCCCATCCAGACGTAGCTAGTCAGCAGTGCCCTTGGCAGGACAACTGATACACCAGAGGTCTGTTCGTCTCGGTCCTCTCGTACTAGAGACGACTCCTCTCAAACTTCCAACGCCCATGGTGGATAGGGACCGAACTGTCTCACGACGTTCTGAACCCAGCTCGCGTACCGCTTTAATGGGCGAACAGCCCAACCCTTGGGACCTGCTTCAGCCCCAGGATGCGACGAGCCGACATCGAGGTGCCAAACCCTCCCGTCGATGTGGACTCTTGGGGAGGATAAGCCTGTTATCCCCGGCGTACCTTTTATCCGTTGAGCGACGGCAATTCCACTCTTAACCGCCGGATCACTAAGACCGACTTTCGTCCCTGCTCGACTTGTCAGTCTCGCAGTCAAGCTCCCTTATGCCTTTGCGCTCTGCGCACGATTTCCAACCGTGCTGAGGGAACCTTTGTGCGCCTCCGTTACATTTTAGGAGGCGACCGCCCCAGTCAAACTGCCCACCTCACGCTGTTCCCGACCCGGATCACGGCATCGGGTTAGAAGCTCAGAATCCAAGGGGTGGTATCCCA
>CAVTLI010000001.1:542500-1287741 GCA_963735585.1 uncultured Gaiellaceae bacterium
GGACGACCTGAGGCTCCAGGCCGTAGGCCTCCATCACCATCCGTCCGGCGAGCAGGTTGTAGAGCTGATCCGTGCCGCCGAGCTCGACGTCGGCCTGGACGGCGACCGAGTCGTAGGCCTGCATCAGGGGATAGAGCAGTTCCGAGACCGAGATCGACTCCTGGGCGGCCATGCGCTTCGAGAAGTCGTCGCGCTCGAGGATCTGGGCCACGGTCGTCGTGCGCGTCAGGCGCAGGATCTCCGCGAAGTCGAGCGGCGCCAGCCACTCGCTGTTGAACCGCACCTCGGTTCGCTCCCGGTCGACGATCTGGAGCGCCTGCTCGACATAGGTCTGCGCGTTCCGGTCGATCTCCTCGTCCGACAGGATCGGGCGCTCCGCCGAGCGTCCGGACGGGTCGCCGATCCTCGTCGTGTAGTCGCCCACGATCAGCACCCCGACGTGGCCCGCATCCTGGAAGGCGCGCATCCGCTGCAGGGGGATGCCCCGGCCGACGTGGATGTCGGGCGACGTGACGTCGATGCCGAGCTTCACGCGCAGGGGACGGCCGAGCTTCAGCTTCTCCTCGAGGCCGCCCGCGGGCAGGACGTCCACGGCGTTGCGGGTGAGGGTCTCGCTCACGGGCCGCCGATCGTACCGAGGTGCGCAGCGGTGACCCCGTCGGGCGACGTGCAGCCGCAGAGGGCGAGCCCCAGTTCGATCTCGTCGCGCAGGAGCTCGAGCAGCAACTGCGCGCCGGCCTCGCCAGCGCAGGCGAGACCCCACAGCGGCGCGCGGCCTGCGAGCACCGCGCGAGCGCCGAGTGCGAGCGCCTTGACGACGTCCGAGCCGCGCCGGATGCCCCCGTCCACGTAGACCTCGATCCGCCCGGCGACCGCGTCGATGATCTCGGGCAGGAGCTCGGCGGTCGGGGCGACGGCGTCGAGCTGGCGCCCGCCGTGGTTCGAGACGACGATCGCGTCCACCCCGTGCTCGCATGCGAGTGCCGCGTCCTCCGCGGTCTGGATCCCTTTCAGCACGAGCGGCAGCTGCGAGAGCGAGCGCACCTCGTCCAGCCCGGTCCAGGTCAACGAGGGGTCGATCGCACGCAGGAGCTCGAGCGGCGTCGCCCCCTTCCACGTTCCCAGCGCCGCCGCGAAGCTCGGCACGGTGATCTCCTCCGGGACCCGGAAGGCCGTGCGCAGGTCACGCTCGCGCCGTCCCAGGCGGGGCGCGTCGACCGTGAGGACGATCGCGCCGTAGCCGTGCGCGACCGCCTGCTCGACCAGGTCGTGGGTCACGCCACGGTCGCGAAAGACGTAGAGCTGGAACCAGCGCGGTGCACCGGGCGCGGCTTCCGCCACCTCCTCGAGGGTCGCGGTCGCAAGGGTCGAGAGGCACATGATCGTGCCGGCGGCGGCCGCGGCCCTCGCCATGCCGGGCTCTCCGTCCGGATGCGCCAGACGCTGGATCGCGGTCGGCGCGACGAGGAGCGGCATCGAGACCGGAGTGCCGAGCACCGTCGTCGCGGTCGAGACCTCCGCCACGTCGACGAGCACACGCGGCCTCAGGCGCAGCCGCCGCCAGGACTCGACGTTGCCGGCAAGCGCCTGCTCGTCCCCGGCGCCTCCGGCGTAGTAGCCGAAGGCGCCGGGGTCGAGCCTCTCCTCGGCAAGGCGCTCGAAGTCCGCGACGCAGAAGGCCTCCACGCCGCCGAATCTATCGCCTAGGCGTCGAGCCTCCGCGCCGAGGGCGCCGCGTCCAGATACGAGGCGTCGAGCTGCTGCACGCGGGCACGGTAGGCGGCGGCCGCCTTCGCGTTCCCGAGACAGGCCTCGATCAGGCTGTGGTGGTAGAGGCCGTCGACGTCGAGCGTCCCCAGCCGCAGCGAGCGGAGCGAGACTGTGCGGGCTTCCTGACAGCGGCCGTTCTTGTAGAGCGCCCAGGCCAGCACGTGGTCTCCCTCGACGCTCGGGCGCTCGGCTCTGCCACGGCGTGCACGGTCGAGCGCGCGGCGGAGGTTGCGGTCGTGGTTCAGGTCGAACTCCGCCGTCTCGAGCAGGTTGCGGCCACCGTTCGCGGCGAAGAGCCGTTCGAGCTCGTCCGCCTCCCGCCACGCACGCTCCGCCGCCCTGGTCCGGCCGAGGCCGGCGAGCGTGTCGCCGAGGCTCGCCGCGAACTCCGGCACCGGTGCGGCCGCAGCCGCCTGCCGGTAGAGCTCGGCGGCGCCTTCGAGGTCGCCCTTCGCCGCCCTGAGCCCGGCGAGGCCGGAGACGGCCGCCGGGTAGTCGGGCACGAACGCGAGCGCCTCGCGGAAGCGGATCTCCGCCGCACCCGCGCGGCCCGAGTCCAGGAACAGGTTGCCGAGGAGCGTTCGCGACCAGGCCGAGGGCTCGGCCACGCCGATCGACGAGTCCACGGCCAGCTCCATCGCTGCGATCGCACCCTTCGTGTCGCCGAGGAGCTCGCGCGCATACGAGATCCGCGCATAGGCGTTGGCGTTGGGCTTCAGCTTCGCCATCCGGTCGAACGCGGCGAAGGCTTCGTCGTACCGGCCGAGCTCGAGGCTCGCGTCCCCGATCAGGCCGTAGACCGTCGCCGAGCCGGGCTCGAGCTGCAGCGCCTGCCGCGCGAGCGTGAGCGACTCCGAGAAGCGGTGCCGCGACGCTGCGAGCGCCGCCAGGCCGCGGACGGCGGCCGCGTTGCGGGGGTCGAGGTCGGCTGCGCGCCGCAGCTCCCGCTCGGCCCTCGGATAGAGGGCCGGGTTGCCGCTGACGCGAGCCTGTTGCTGGAGCTCGAGGCCGCGGATGGCGACACGCTGTGCGTCGCCGGGCTGCGCGCTCGCCCCTTCGCGCAGCGTCCCACCAAGCAGGACGGCGCACGCAACCGCGGCGGCAGCTCCGAGAAAGACGATCTTCTTCATCTCACTTGCTCCTCTGGAGGTCAGGAGGCGGGACCCCGGAATGGGGCCCCGCCTCTCGCGGTCAGGGCTTCTGCTGCCCCTTGGAGTTGGCGAACCCCTGCGGCGGGTGGGCCTCGTAGGGGAACGAATCGAGGGCGGGCACGTCGCCGGCGTTGACGCCGTCGCCGAGCTCGACCTTGTTCCCCTTCAGGAAGCCGGCCATCACGCGCTCGGCTGCGTCGACCACGTCGTCGCCGAGCCGACGGCCGTTCGGGAAGCCGCCGTTGTCGCCACCGATCACGCCGAGGCGGTTGACCTTGTCCTTCGGCGTCACGGCGATGGAGTAGTTCAGCCTCAGCATGTCGGCGACGGTGTCACCGGTGTAGTTGAGTCCCTTCACGCCGGTACCGAACACGGCGACGAGATCGTCGCGGTTCGTCTCGGGCGCGTTCACCTTGTAGAGGTCGTTCATCAGCTTGGCCAGGATCGGCGTCAGCACCGGGCCTGCGTACTGCTTGTCGTTCACGGGCGCCGAGCGGTTCCAAGCGTCCTTGGCTGCCGTCGGGACGACGACCTCGTTGACGAGCGGGTTGCCGAGGCGCGACACCTGCGTCCAGCCACGCTTGAGCTTCCCGTTCACGGTCACGTTCGGCCGCTCGGTCGAGGCCCAGACGCCGATCGTCGAGCCCTTCGCGTTCAGCTCGGCAATCGGGATCTGCAGCGCGATCGCGTGGACGGCGTAGCCGGCGAAGAAGTCCTTCCCACCGCCGTTCGCACCCGTGCCCTTGCGGAACGCGAGCAGGTCGAAGATCGCTCCGATGTCGCCGAAGAACGCGTCGTCGCGCTGCCCGGCGAAGATCGAGATCCCACCCTGCTGGACGATCGACTTCTCGACGAGGCTGCCGTAGTTCGGAGTCGAGCGCGGGCCGATGTTGTTCGGCGGCGTCGTTCCGCGTGCGAACAGCTTCCGGTTGCGCCACATCGACCACTTCTGCACGGTGTTGCCGAGGAACGCCGGGCCTGCCGTCCGGTTGAACCGGAACTCGTAGACGATGTCCGGGCGAGCGTCGCCGGTGCGGTCGATGTTGATCTTGTACTTCGCAGCGGGCGAGAACGTGTAGTAGTTCGGGCCGGCGGCGGGATCCTCACCCGGGATCCAGTTCGCGATGATCGTCACGGTGCTCGGCTTGTCCGGGCTCCGGAACGCGTACAGGTCCGTGTTGTCGGCACTCGGATCCTCTGCGATCAACGGTGCCTCACGGTGACTCGAGGCGGTCCCGGCGCTCGGACCGGAGCCGACGACTGCCGCTGCGAGAGCGGCCAATCCGGCTACGGACAGGGCGGCGGCCACCAGTGCTGCCTTCTTCATCTTCCACGCTCCTCTGTGGTCGGGGGTCGGCGCTGGTTCGGCCGGCGCAGAGGACCGGTTCGGCCCTCGACCCCGGACAGTTCCGGGACGAACCGAACGGCCTGCCCGGAGCGAACAAGGGTCGTGCTCGCTGTGACTCTTTCCGCTCGCTCGGTAGGCTCGCCTCAGCAGCCCATGCGGAACCGCGCCCTCGCCCATCTCTCCGACGAGGCGCTCGTCGCCCTCGTGGCGCGCTCGGACGAATCGGCGCTCGCGGAGCTCTACGACCGGATCGGCGGCATCGCCTACGGCCTCGCGTTCCGCGTCCTGCGCGACGAGTCCCTCGCGGAGGACGCCGTGCAGGACGCGTTCCTCGCCCTCTGGCGCTCGGCGGCCAAGACGTTCGTCCCCGAGCGCGCGAAGGCCTCGACCTGGCTGTTGACACTCGTGCACCGCCGCGCCGTCGACCTCGTCCGCCGCGAGCAGCGGCGTCGCACAGAGGCGCTCGAGGGTGCGCCCGAGCCTGCCGTCGACTCCGCCGAGACGAGCGCGTGGCTGCGGCTCGAGCGCGAGCGCGTGCAGACGGCCTTGCGGCTGCTGCCCGACCAGCAGCGCGAGGCGATCGAGCTTGCCTACTACGGCGGCTTCAGCCAGTCCGAGCTCGCCGAACGGCTCGGCCAGCCGCTGGGTACGATCAAGAGCAGGATGTTCTCGGGGCTCTCGCGGTTGCGCGAGCTGCTCGACGAGGGTGCGAAAGAGGACGCATGGACGACGTGATCCACGACCTGACGGCGGCCTACGCCCTGGATGCCCTCGACGGCGACGAGCGCGACCGCTACGAGACGCACCTCGCGACGTGCACACCGTGCCGCGAGGAGCTGCAGTCGTTCTGGCGCGTGTCCGGCTCCCTCGCGCACGCTGCCGGCGGTCCCCCGCCGCCACCTGCTCTGCGTTCGCGAATCCTCGCCGAGGCGCGCCGCGACCGCCCCGACAACGTGGTGCCGCTGCGACGCCGCCTGGCGCTGCCGGCTGTCGCGTCGCTCGCTGCCGTCGCGGCGGTGGCGGCGATCGGGCTCGGCCTGTGGGGCGCCTCGCTGGCGAACGAGCTCGACGATGTGCGCGGTCAGCTGTCGGGGAACAGGGAGGCGCTGGCAATCGTCTCGGACCCGGGTGCACGGCACGTCGCGCTCTCGGGCGCGGACGGCCGCGTCGTGATCGCCTCGACGGGGCGCGCAGCGCTCGTCGTCTCCAATCTCGACCGCGCCCCTGCCGGCAAGACCTACGAGATCTGGGTGATCGAGGATGGCACCGCCCAACCGGCCGGTCTCTTCGACGGCGCGGACACACGCACGGTGATCCCCGTCACGCGCCCAGTGCCCGACGACGCGGTGGTCGCCGTGACGCTCGAGAACGAAGGCGGCGCCGACGTCCCCACGGGCTCGCCGCTCTTCTCGACTCCCACCGTCTAGCGTCCCCGCGCCGGCGGCAGCGTCACCCGGCCGAGGCTCACAAGCACCCACCGGGCACCGCGTCGCACGGACATCGACGAGGCGCTGATCCGTTACGGGCTCGTGACGATGGCGTAGCGAAGGCGCGCCGACGCCGTCCATACACTCGTTCGGATGAGCCAGCTCGCGCCCACCCTGACGCGCCTCTTCGGCTTTCCCGACTTCCGCCCCGGCCAAGAGCAGGTCGTCCGGGCGGCGGTGGAGGGCCGCGACACGCTCGCGCTGATGCCGACGGGCTCGGGCAAGTCGCTCACCTATCAGCTCGCGGCGATGCTCCGCCCCACGCCGACGCTCGTGCTTTCGCCGCTGATCGCGCTGATGAAGGACCAGGTCGACAAGCTGCCGCCGGAGGTCGCGGCGCAGGCGACGCTGATCAACTCCTCGCTCGACCCCGACGAGGCGGCGCGGAGGCTGCGCGGCGTCGCCGAGGGCCGCTACCGGCTGCTCTACGCCGCGCCCGAGCGGCTGCGCCAGCGGAGCTTCCTCGACGCGCTCGGCGCGATCGACGTCGGGCTGGTCGTCATCGACGAGGTGCACTGCGTGAGCATGTGGGGGCACGACTTCCGGCCCGACTACCTCTTCATCCGCCGCGCGCTCGATGCGCTCGGCACGCCGGCCATCCTCGGGATGACGGCGACCGCCACGCCGGCGACCGAGCGGCAGATTGCGGCTGCGCTCGGCCGGAATCCGGAGATCGTGCGCACGAGTGTCGTCCGCGACAACCTCCGCTACGACGTCGAGCTCGTCGACGGCGAGGAGGCACGCCTGCGCACGCTCGTGCGGCGGCTGAAGGATCTGGACGGAGCCTCGGCGATCGTCTACGCCCGCTCCCGGCGAAGCTGCGAGACGCTGGCGCGTACGCTCCGCCACCACGACCTCTCCGCGATCCACTACCACGCGGGGCTCGAGCCGATCGAGCGAGCGGCCGCACACGAGTCGTTCATCGGCGGCGACGTGCAGACGGTCGTCGCAACCACGGCCTTCGGCATGGGTATCGACAAGCCCGACATCCGCCTGGTCGCGCTCTACAACTACCCCGAGTCGCTGGAGAGCTACGTGCAGATGGTGGGGCGCGCCGGCCGTGACGGGCGTGCATCCGACACCCTCCTGCTGGCGAGCCGCGCCGACGCGCAGCAGCTGCGCCGGTTCGCGCGCTCCGACATTCCCACGGTGGACAACCTCCGGGCCGTCTATGCACGGCTACGCGGTCGGGGCGAGATCCTGCCGGAGGAGCTGGGCCAGGATCCCGACCCGCGCGTGCTCGTCGGCATGCTCGAGCAGGTGGGGCTCGTGCGGCGCGGGTTCGATGCCGGCCGCACGATGCAGGTCGAGGTGCCGGATCCACCGGCCGACGCCGCACAGCGGATCGACGAGTTGCTCGCGCGCTACGAGGAGGAGGCGCTCGCGCGCGCCGACCGGCTCGTCCACTTCGCAGAGTCGAAGCGCTGCCGGCACCGCCAGGTCGCGGAGCACTTCGGCGAGACGCTGGCCGACGGCTGTGGGATGTGCGACGTGTGCCTACCGCTCGCACGGCCCGAGGCAGAGCCCGAGCCCGCGGCACCGCTTCCGGGCGACATCGCGGGCACGATCTACGCGACCGTGCTGGCGCTCCGCTGGCCGCTCGGCCGAACCGGGCTGGCCGCTCTCCTGAAGGGCTCGATGAGCGCACCCCGCTCGGCGCAACGCTCGCCGGCGTTCGGCGTCCTCGCTGCGGCGACGCAAGCCGACGTGAAGCGCTGGATCCAGCTGCTCGAGCTCGCCGGCGCCCTCGAGCAGTTCGAGAGCGACGACGGCTTCCGCCTGCTCCGGGCCGTTCCGAACGCGGAGCTGCCTCGCATCGGCTCGGCCGGCGCGCCCGACGAGAGCCTGTTCGAGCGCCTGCGCGCGTGGCGGCTGGAGCGGGCGCGCACCGACGAGGTGCCGGCCTACGTCGTGCTGCACGACGCGACGCTGCGCGAGCTGGCGGCGGCGAAGCCGCAGTCGCAGCGCGATCTCGCGGCGGTGAAGGGCTTCGGTCCCGCGAAGCTCGAGCGCTATGCGGCCGACGTGCTGGCCGTGATCACGACCACACCCGGCTAGACTTTTCCCCTTGCGATTTCACCGAAAGCAGGGTGCGCCCAAGAAGCGCCGCCGGATTCGCAAGACCCGTCTTCTGGCCCTCCTCACCGTCCTGGGACTGCTGGGCTCGGTGTCGTTCGGCTTCGGCCTGATCACGGCGATCGCAGGCGAGATCCCGAAGCTCGACCCACGGCGCCAGATCGAGCAGGAGGTCAACGGCGTCATCTACTCCGACAACGGCCACTCGGTGCTCGCCGTGCTGCGCGGGTCGGAGGCACGGACGCTCGTCGACTACGAGGACATCGATCCGCTGATGCGCCACGCGATCGTGGCGATCGAGGATCGCCGCTACTGGGAGCACAGCGGCGTCGACATCCGCGGCATCGGCCGCGCCCTCTGGGCCGACATCAGCCAGAAGAAGGTCGTCGAGGGCGGTTCCACGATCACGCAGCAGTTCGTCAAGAACGCGCTGCTGCAGGATCAGCGCACGATCGGGAGGAAGGTGCGCGAGGCGGCCCTCGCCTGGCAGCTGACCCAGCGCTGGTCGAAGCAGCGCATCCTCGAGGCGTATCTGAACACGATCTACTTCGGCAACGGCGCCTACGGCGTCCAGCAGGCGGCCCGCATCTACTTCGGGCACGGCGCGGACGACATGACCCTCGCGGAGGCGGCGCTGCTCGCCGGGATTCCGGCGAACCCGACCGCGTTCGACCCGGTCGCGCATCCCGCAGCGGCAACCGAGCGGCGGCGACTCGTGCTCGAGGTGATGCTCGACGAGGGCAAGATCACGCAGGCCGAGCTGGAGCGCGCCCACGCCAAGCCGCTCCCGCGCGCGGAGGACGTACGGCTGCCCGGTACCGAGCGGACGGCGCAGTACTTCGTCAACTACGTGAAGCGGCAGCTGATCGACCAGTACGGGGCGTCGATGGTCTACGGCGGCGGGCTGAAGGTGAAGACGACGATCGACCTCGAGCTGCAGCAGCTGGCTCGCGAGGCGATCTCGAAGTGGCTGACTGACCCCGAAGGCCCCTCGGCGGCGCTCGTCGCGATCGATCCGCACACCGGCGCGGTGAAGGCAATGGTCGGCGGCAGCAACTACCGCGAGAGCCAGTTCAACCTGGCGGTGCAGAGCGAGCGGCAACCCGGGTCAGCATTCAAGCCGTTCGTCCTCGCGACGGCGCTCCGGCAGGGAATCTCGCCGGCGACGCAGATGACGTCGGAGCCGCAGGAGATCGACCTGGGGGACAAGTTCTGGGTCGTCTCGAACTACGACGACACCTACCACGGCTCGGTCGACCTCGAGCAGGCGACGATCGAGTCGGACAACGCCGTGTACGCGCAGCTGACCCAGCTCGTCGGCGCGCAGAAGGTCGCGGAGACGGCGCGAAACCTCGGCATCCGCAGCGAGCTGAACGGCTTCTACTCGATCGGCCTCGGCACCGAGGCGGTCAATCCGCTCGAGATGGCCCGCGCCTACGCCAGCTTCGCGAATGGGGGCCGGCGCATCGACGGCTCGCTGCGCGAGGCGAACCAGCCGCGCGCGATCGTCGAGGTGCGCGACGAGAAGGACGAGCCGATCCTGGTGAACAAACCGCACGGGCGCCGTGTCCTGACCCCGGGTCAGGCCGCCTACGTCAACTCGATCCTGCAGAAGGTCGTCGAGCAGGGCACGGGCACGCGGGCGCAGCTCGACGACCGTCCCGCGGCCGGCAAGACCGGGACGACCGAGAACTACGGCGATGCCTGGTTCGTCGGCTACACGCCGCAACTCGTCGTTGCGGTCTGGGTCGGCTATCCGACGACGCTCCAGCCGATGCTGACCGAGTTCAACGGCGAGTCCGTGACCGGCGGCACCTACCCGGCGGCGATCTGGAAGACCTTCATGGAGCGCGCGCTCGAGCACGAGGGGGCCGAGCCAAAGTCGTTCGCCGCTCCGCCCTACCTCTTCACGACGCCGAAGCTCGTCTCGCGGCGCGGCCAGCGGCTGCTCCTCGACAACGGTCTCTGCCAGACGCGGCAGGAGGTCGTCTACTTCAGCGGTATGGGCCCGCAGCAGGTCGCCAACTGCAATCCGGACGAGGTCGAGATCCCCGACGTCCGCGGACTCAAGCTCGTCGACGCCGAGCGGCAGTTGGGTGCGAAGCCGCTCACGACCGAGCTCGTCTACAAGCCCGCGTCGCCGCTCGAGCCGGCCGGGGTGGTCGTCGACCAGCGGCCCAAGGCGGGGTTCGCCTCCGCGTTCGACCGGGTCATCCTCGTGGTCGCGAAACCACTGCACGGGGTGATCCCGAATCTCGTCGGCAAGAGCCTCGAGAACGCCGAGGCACGCCTCGCCAAGCTCAATCTCGATCCCGACGTCACCTGGGTGGACGGAGAGCAGGAGCGTGTGCTCGAGCAGTCGCCGAAGCCCGGCCTGGCTGCGGCGCCGGGCGTGACCGTTCGCCTCGTCGTCTCGCGCGGCTAGATCTTCCGGCTGAGCCAGCGCGATCCCGAGACGCCGTAGCGCCAGGGGACGTCGCCGGCGACGCTGATCCCGATGCGCGGGCCGGTCGCGACGGGCACCCGCTCGGCCGGCGCGCGGAGCTCGAACGGCGGAGCGTCGAGCGCAAGCCCGTCGTGCTCGCGCGTCACACCGAGCGCCTGGCAGAGCCTGCCTGGGCCGGCGCAGAGCAGTTGCGGCTCGTCGAGCCCGCGGCGCAACCGCATCCGCTCGATTCCCTCCGTCGGCTCCAGCGCACGCAGCAGCACCGCCGCCGCGTGCCCCTCGGCCTCGCAGACGAGGTTGAGGCACCAGTGGATCCCGTAGGAGCGGTAGACGTATGCCGCCCCGGGCGGCCCGAACATGGACGCGTTGCGCGGGGTCGGTCCGCGGAAGCCGTGACTCGCCGGGTCGTCGCCGTCGTAGGCCTCGACCTCGACGATCGTGCCGCCGACACCGTCCACGAGCAGCGTCGCCCCGAGGAGCTCCGGCGCCACCGCGTGCACGCTGCGGGCGAAGAAGTCCCGGCCGAGGCTCAAATCCGTGGCTAGAAGAGCGGGTGCGGGTCCACGGGGCGGCTCGAGGACTCGAGTAGCTTGCGCGCGCGCCGCCCGAGATCGGTGAGATCGACGCGGCCCTGCTCGGCGTCCTGTGCGAGCCGCTCGGCGAGCGACAGCGCCTCGTCCAGCAACGGCGTGCCCGCCGCGGCGTCCTGGCCCATGTCGTGCAGGATCGTCCGCTCGGTGCGGGACGCGATCAGCGGGTCGGAGATCCCCTCGACGAAGACGAGAGTGCGCTGGCCGCCTCCGCGCGCCTCACCGGTGATCGGCTGCAGCGCGTAGATCCGGTCCGCCCGCGCCCACTTGCCGAAGCCGAGGAAGACCATGCGCGACGCGTCCATGGCTAGGCGAGTGCCGCACGGAGCGCTTCGGCGACGCGCTCCTGGTCGTCCGCGTCGATCTGCGCGAAGAACGGCAGCGCGAGCGTACGCCGCGAGAGATCCTCCGAGACCGGGCACAGGCCCTCGCTGAACCCGTAGGTCTCGCGCATGTAGGACTGGAGGTGGATCGAGGGGAGATACCGGCTCGAGGCGATCCCCTGTCGCGCCAGCTCGGCGATGACGCCCTCCCGATCGACGCCGGCGGCGAGCTTGACGACGTAGACGAACCACGAGCGGACGTGGTCGGCGTCGTCGGCGAGCGGCACCTCCAGCCCTGCCACATCCGCCAGCAGCTCGGAGTAGCGCTTCGCCGCGGCCCGGCGAAGCGCCAGGATCGTGTCGAGCTTCTCGAGCTGGCCGATCCCGAGCGCCGCCCGGATGTCGTCGATCCGGTAGTTGTAGCCCAGCCGCGCGTGCTCGAGCCAGCCGCCGCCGTCGGCACGGCCCTGGTTGCGGAGGCTCGTGAGCAGCTTCCACTCCTCCTCGGAGTGCGTCGTCACCATCCCGCCCTCGCCCGTCGTCATCTGCTTGTTCGGGTAGAAGGCGAAGACGGCCGAGGGGCCTTGCGAGCCGACGGGCACGCCCCGGTACTCCGCCCCGAGTGCCTCGCACGCGTCCTGGATCAGCGTCAGCCCGTGCTCGTCGCAGAGCGCGCGCAGCGGGTCGAGCTCGCACGGATAGCCGAAGATGTCGACCGCGATGATCGCCTTCGTCCGCTCGGTGATCGCGGCCTCGACGGCTGCCGGGTCGAGGTTCATCGTGTCCGCGTCCACGTCGGCGAAGACCGGCGTCGCGCCCTCGTAGATGGCGCAGTTCGCGGAGGCGACGAACGAGTACGGCGAGGTGATCGCCTCGTCGCCGGGGCCGAGACCTGCAATCCGGCACAGCAGGTGCAGGCCGGACGTACCCGACGACACGGCGGCCGCATAGGGCGCGCCGACGCGCTCCGCGAACAGCTCCTCGAACCGGTCGATCGTCGGCCCGAGCGAGAGCCGGCCCGACCGCAGGACCTCGAGCACGAGCTCCTCGTCCCGCTCGTCGAGATACGGCGCCGAGAGCGGGATGGCGCGCACGTCCGTGGTCATGCTTCGGCGGGAGCGGCCTGCGAGACGTCCACGTGGTCGAGCCAGTGGCTCCAGCGCTCGCTTCGGCCGCGCACGGTGTCGAGATAGGCGCGCTGGAGCTCGAGCGTGACTGCGCCGACGCCGAGCTCGTGGTCGTCGATCGACCGCACCGGCGTCACCTCTGCGGCCGTGCCGGTCATGAAGACCTCGTCGGCCAGGTAGAGGTCGGAGCGGATCACGTCGGACTCGTCGACGACGTAGCCGAGATCCTGCGCGATCTGGATCAGCGTCTCGCGCGTGATCCCGGGCAGGATCGACGTCGAGAGCGGAGGCGTCGTGATCCGCCCG
Organism: uncultured Gaiellaceae bacterium; assembly: GCA_963735585.1. Classification (GTDB taxonomy): domain Bacteria; phylum Actinomycetota; class Thermoleophilia; order Gaiellales; family Gaiellaceae; genus Gaiellasilicea. The sequence continues at coordinate 555,125 of CAVTLI010000001.1, forward strand.
TCCTTGACGACGAAGATGTTCTCGCCCGAGCCGTCGGCGACGTAGCCCGCGTCCGTGAGCAGGATTGCCTCGTCGTAGCCCGCCCGCTGCGCCTCGTGCACGGCGAGCATCGAGTTGAGGTAGATGCCGGTCGCCTTGGCCACGTGAGGGATCACGTTCGGCCCGACGCGGTTCCACGAGGAGACCTTCGCGCGGATGCCGGTGCCGGCATTCTCGTCGCCGAGGTAGTTCCCCCAGGGCCAGCTCATGATCACGACCTCGATCGGGTTCCCCGCGGTGTGGACGCCGAGCTCGCCGTAGCCGTAGAAGGCGAACGGGCGCACGTAGCACTCCGGTAGCCCGTTGCGCGCGATCAGATCGTGGGTGGCCGTGCGAATCTCGGCCACGGTGTAGGGCAGCTCCATGTAGAGCAGGCGGGCCGAGTTCTCGAGACGCTGGAGATGATCCTTGAGGCGGAACACCGCAGGCCCCTTCGGCGTCTCGTAGCAGCGAATGCCTTCGAAGACTCCGGTGCCGTAATGCAGGCCGTGGGCTCCGACGTGGACCTTGGCATCGGCCCAGTCGACGAACTCGCCGTTCATCCAGATCGTCTCGGTTTCGCGCATCAAGCGTCTCCTCTCGGGGCGGAATGGTAGTCGGGCTCCTGGACGGCGTCCAACGGACGGGCCCTGGAAAGTCGGACGAGCTCGGCGGGCCGCAGCGCGGCGAGGTGTATTGGCGAGCCGGCGCCGATCCAGACCTCGTCGTGGGTCAGCAGCGACTGGTCGATGAAGACCTGCTCGATCCGCGGCAGCGGAAACGGCGCCACGCCTCCCGGCGTGAAGCCGGTCGCGCCCTCCACCTCGGCGGCGTCGGCGAACCGCGCCTTGCGGGCGCCGGCGGCCGCGGCGATCTTGCGCGTGTCCAGGCGCCGGTCGCCAGGCAGAAGCGCGAGCACCGGCCTGCCGTCGCACATCACGACCAGGGACTTGACGATGCAGTCGGGCGTGCAACCGGCCGCACGGGCGGCGTCCTCGGCGGTGGCAGCGCCGGACTCGAGCTCCTCGAGCCTTGCCTCGGCGCCTGCCTTCCGCAGAAAGGCGGCAACTCGCTCGACCGGCTCCGGCCAGCTCTCGCGCACGGCGGGAAGCCTACCCGTCGGCAGCTCGCCGGAGCCGGCCAGGGATGTCGAGCCTGGCGGGCCGGTTCGCTCAGCCCAGGACGATGACGCGCGCGTCGTCGAAGCCTTCGCCGCGGATGCGCGCCTCGAGCTCCGGCGGCGGCTCGGAGTCGATCGAGAGCGCCATCAGGGCCTTGCCGCCCTCTTTCGTCCGGGACACGGCCATGTTCGCGATGTTCACGCCGGCCTCGCCGAACATCGTCCCGACCCTGCCGATCACCCCGGGCACGTCGTCGTAGCGGAAGAAGACCATCAGCGGCGAGAGCTGGAGGTCGATCGCAAAGCCGAGCGCGCCGGCCAGGAAGCGCCGGTGCTCGGGGCCGATCGTGGTCCCGGAGACCCGCACGTCGTCAGCGGCCACGGTGACGAGGTTCGTGTAGTCGCGTGCGGTACCGGACCGCTCCTCCGTCACCTCGATGCCGCGCTCCGCCGCGATCACGGGCGCGTTGACGTAGTTGACGGCCTGCTCGACCCGTCCCTGGAAGGCGCCGTTCAGCGCCGCCACGGTGAGCAGGCGCGTGTCGTGCTCTGCCAGCGCGCCGTTGTAGGAGAGCCCGATCCGGCGCGGCTGGCCGCCGGCGAGCTCGACCGCGAGCCGGCCGAGCGTCGCGGCGAGCGGGATGAACGGCCCCAGAGTCTCGAGATCCTCGGCCCCGACGACCGGGATGTTGACCGCGTTCGTAACGAGGCCGCCGTCGAGCGCTGCGACGACCTGCTCCGCGACGATCAGACCCGCTCGATCCTGGGCCTCGTCGGTGGACGCCGCCAAGTGCGGCGTGACGACGACCTCGTCCAGCTCGAGCAGCGCACCGGAGTACGGCTCGGCCGAGAAGACGTCGAGCGCTGCTCCGGCCACGCGCCCCGACCGGACGGCGTCGACCAACGCGGCCTCGTCGATCAGCTCGCCGCGCGCGGCGTTGACGATCCGCACACCCGGGCGCATCTGAGCGATCGCCGCCTCGTCGACGAAGCCGCGCGTCTCGTCGGTGAGCGGCAGGTGCAGCGTGAGGAAGTCGGCCGCCGCGAGCACCTCCTTCGACGTCAGGGCGTGATCGGCGCCGAGCTCCCGGAAGCGCTCCGGCACGACGAACGGGTCGTAGGCCACGACGCGCATGCCGAGGCCGAGCGCGCGCCGCGCCACCTGGCGGCCGATCCGGCCGAAGCCGAGCACGCCAAGCGTCTTGTCCGCGAGCTCCACCCCGCCCCAGCGGGCGCGCTCCCAGCGGCCCTGCTTCAGGGCGGCGTGCGCCTGCGGGATGTTGCGGGCGAGCGCGACGAGGAGGCCGACGGTGTGCTCGGCCGCCGAGATCACCGTCGACTCGGGCGCATTTGCGACGACGATGCCCTTGCGCGTCGCGGCGGCGACGTCGACGTTGTCGACCCCGACCCCGGCCCGCCCGATCACCTTCAGCCGCTCCGCCCGCTCGATCAGGTCGGCGGTCAGCTTCGTCGCCGAGCGGATCACGATCGCGTCGTAACCCGCGATCACGTCCTCGAGCGGCGAATCGCCGTCGACGTCGACCTCGAAGCGCGACCGCAGCAACTCGACGCCTGCCTCCGCAATTGGCTCCCGTACGAGAACCTTCAGACGGCCGCTCCCTCGGAGTAGACCTCGAGCGCCCGGGTCGCCGCGAAGCCGCGCTCGATCGGAGCGCCGAGCTCCCCCAGCACGAGCTCGACGGCCGAGAGCGCGGTGGCGATGTCGAACTCGTCGAACCAGCCGATGTGCCCGATCCGGAAGATCGCCTCCTTCAGCTCGCCCTGGCCGCCGGCGATCGTGATCCCGTGCCGGTCGCGCAGCGCACGTGTGAGTGCCGAGGCTGCGAGCCCGTCCGGCATCCGCACCGCGGTCACGACGGCGGAGCGATCCTCGTCGGGCGAGAAGAGCTCCAGGCCCATTGCCGTCGCTCCGGCGCGACAAGCACGGCCGAGGCGGACATGGCGGTCGAAAGCGGCATCGAGACCGTCCTCGAGCAGGAGGCCGAGCGCCACGTCGAGCGCGACGACGAGCGAGACGGCCGGAGTGAAAGCGCTGTCGAGCTTCTGCTGCGCCTTGCGCGCGCGTTGCCAGTCGAGGTAGTAGCGGGGCAGGCGTGCGCGAGCGACTCGCTCCCAGGCGCCCTCGGAGACGGCGACCGTCGCGAGCCCGGGCGGGGTCATCAGCGCCTTCTGCGAACCGGCGACGACGACATCGAGGCCCCAGTCGTCCACGTCGACAGGAACGGCGCCGAGACTCGAGACGGCGTCGACGACGACGAGCACCCCCGCTTCCCTCGCCACGGCTGCGAGCGCCTGGACGTCGGCGACGACGCCGGTGGACGTCTCCGAGTGGACGAGGAAGACGAGCTCGACCGGGTCGCTCTCTGCGAGCTTCCGCCGCAGCTCCTCAGGCGACGGGGTCGCACCCCACGGAAGACGAAGCTCCTCGACCTCGCACCCGAAGCCACGCGCCATCGCCGCCCAGCGCTCGCCGAAGTGACCTGACGAGACAGCGAGGACGCGGTCGCCAGGCGAGCAGAGATTGACGATCGCCGACTCGAAGGCCCCCGTTCCGGAGCAGGTGAAGAGGAGGACGTCGCCGCTCGTGCGATGCACCTCCTGGAGCCGCTTCAGCACGCGCTCGTAGACGATCCGGAAGTCGGGGGCGCGGTGGTGCAGGACCGGCTCTCCGAGCGCGGCGAGCACCTGCGGCGGCACCGGGGTCGGCCCGGGCGTGAACAGGTATCGCTTCTGCGCCATCCGCGCTGAGGCTATCTGGAGGCGCGGCTGGCCGAGCCTGCGGCCGATTACGCTCACCGCGTGGAAGCTCTGCTCGCGTTCGGCGCGGCGCTGCTCGCGCTGCGGCTCTCCGGCCTCCTCGCAGCGCGCTGGCGCGTGCGCCGGACGCCGCACCTGGCTGCCTGGAGCGCCGGCCTCGCCGCCTATGCGCTCGGCGCAGGCGCGCTCGCCTGGGGCGCCGCGGCAGGCTGGGACGACCGGGCCTTCCGCGCCTACTACCTCTTCGGCGGGCTCCTGACGGCGCCACTGCTGGGTGCCGGGTCGCTGCTCGGGGCCGGGCGCAGGTTCGCGGGGCCTGTCGTCCTCCTGTATGCGGGGCTCGCGGTCGGAGTGGCCGTCGCCGTGCCGCTGACCGCTCCTGTCACCGGGACGGCGATTCCGGACGCGCAGGCGCATCTCGAGCTCTTCCCGGCGCGTGTCCTCGCGATCGCCGGCAATGTCACCGGCTCGGTTGCTCTCGTTGCCGTCGCGCTCGCCTCGCTGAGACGCAGGCCGCTCGGAAACACGCTCCTGCTCGCCGGCTTCGCACTCGCCGCCGCGGGTAGCGCGGTTTCCGGCCTGGGCGCGAGCGAGACGGCGGCGTTCGTGGCCGTCGCGGCGATGCTGCTCTATGCGGGCAGCGTCGTCCGTACGTGACACATTTTACGAATCACAAACAGTAGTTCCCGCGCGATGCGCTAGCCTGGACGGCCAATACCGTCGCCCCGGACGCCCTGCGGCTCGATCCGCGTCCTTTGGCGGCACTTTCACGTTCCCGAGAAGGAGATTCAGTCTGTGACGAAACCGTCCATGCGTCTGCTCGTGGTGCTCGGCGTGCTCGCGCTCGCGGTCGCGGCTCTGACCCGCCCCGGCTCTGCAGACGCGACGACCAGCCACACGCCGATGCTCGAGGAGATCGACGATCTGCGCACGGAGACGTGGCGATGGCAGCGCCTGATGATGAAGCCGCGCACGCCGACGGACTTTCGCGAGCGCGACACGACGAGCACCACCTACCGGGCCTGGATTCGGTCGCTCTGGCGCTCACGTGCCGCGGCGGCGGAGCGGCGCGCGATGTCGCCACCGCGGCGCGAGCAGTGGCTCTGCATTCACCGGCACGAGCGCCACCCGAGCCAGGGTTGGCGCACGCGCACCGGCAACGGCTACTACGGCGGCCTGCAGATGAACATCGAGTTCCAGCGCCTGTACGGAGCCGACCTCCTGCGGCGGAAGGGCACCGCAGACCATTGGTCGGCGATCGAGCAGATCTGGGTCGCGGAGCGCGCATACCGCAGCGGCCGCGGCTTCTACCCGTGGCCGAACACCGCCCGCTCCTGTGGCCTGATCTGACCTAGCCGGGCGCAAGATGGTCATCCGCGGAAGCGGATGACCATCGCGCGAAGACCCCTACAGGGGGGCGGGCCGCCCGCGGCCCTCGAGAGCTCGTCTACGCGAGCCGCTCCGCCGGCCTAGCGGTGCTCAACGCCCGCGGCGTTCGCGCAGCCAGATCGTGAAGAACACAGCCAGGACGCAAACGACGAGCAGCACCTCGACGATCGCGCCCCCGACCCCGCCGTGCGCGACGAGGGGGTCGGTCGTCACTCCTGCGAGAGCAGCCACAGGCCTCCGACCGTGTAGGCAACCATCAGCGCGAGCAGTGGGTACTGAGAGCGGAGCGCCTTGCGCTCGGGCAGGATGCTGATCGCCCGGTCGTGCGCCACCGCGAGCCCGGCAGCGTGCCCACCCACGAGCGCGCCCACCTGGACGTACCAGACCGTGTTCGGTGAGAGCGGCGCGAGGTTGGGCTGGAAGTCCGCGGCCCCGAGCAGGTTCCAGCCGAAGCCGAACGGATCGGCGCCGAGCGGCAACGTGTACTGCCCCTGGATGAGCAGGAGCGTGAAGTAGTGCGCGACCGCGTACACGAGCGCGATCGGAACGAGGCTCGGCAGGAACTCGGCGACGAGGCTGTGCTTGCTGCCGGCTGCTGCACGCGCGATCCGGACTGCGGTGAGGTAGGCCACACAGACGAATGCGATACAGCCGAGCAATCCGGCCAGCCCGAGCAGCATGCCGAGGAGGTCGGCCGTGCCGGGGGAGTCGAGCACGTACGGCCCCTCGATCCGCGCACGCAGGTCCTGCCAGAACGTGGCGCGGCTCAAGCCGTCGAACCCGACGGAGCCGAGCATGACCGCAATGAGCACCAGCACGCCGGGTCTGCGGTCGGCGCCGGCGAGCCCGGTGAACGGAACGCGCACGACGAAACGCCCGTCCTCGCGCCGGGCGAACGGGGCGATCCGCGCCAGTAGGCCGAAGTAGGCCGTGAACCCGTCGCCGTGCTCACTCCAGCTACGCCGCCCGTACGCAGCCATGCCGAACCACGTCACGTAGCTGTAGATCGCAATCGCGAGCGCGAGTGCGCGCGGGTTCGCGGGATCCGGGTAGCAGAGCTCGAGCACGGTGAAGGCGAGCAGAAGGAGGGCCGCGGGATAGACGCCGAGCCGCGCCGGATACGACAGCGGCGCGACCCAGCTCCGTCCCAGGTGCTTCCAGATCCACGCAACCGCGTTTGCGAAGGCGAGCCAGGGGTTCAGTGTCGGCCAGACGTTGCCGAGCACGACCTGGAGCACGACCACGCCGAGCCAGAAGGTCACGTAGACGAACGTCGGCGCCAGATTCTCGGCCGACGACGGCTCGCCGAGCAGCGCGGCCAGGAAGACGAGCACGAGCAACCCGGCCGAGACGGTTCCTGCCAGGAAGCGGAGCGCCGCCGAGCCGAGCACGCGCTGCAGCCGGCCCGGCAGCGGCCGCCCACCGGCGCGCCGCTCGAGCTGCGGGCGCCGCCAGAGCACGCCGAGCGCCAGAAACGAGATCACGAGCACGACCGAGCCGCCCCAGAAGAAGAGCCAGTCCGGGACCGGCAGGTCCCGAATCCCCCCGATCCCGTGCGCCAGCAGGCTCGTGCCGGCGACGCTCACGGGCGGACCTGGAGGTCCGCGATCTGAATGCCCCGGTCCTCGAGCTCGACCTCGAAGCGTCCCGGGACGTCGGCCGTGAAACGAAGCCGCGCGGGCGCACCCGGCGCCACATCGGCCATGAGGTCGTAGCCGTGCAGATGGATGTGGTCGCTTACGTCCGCGCGCACGACGAGCACGACATCGCGGCCCTGCTCGATCGTGGCGCGCTGCACGCCGCCCTTGGGCTGCCCTCCGACGACGGTGATGCGGACGGTGTCGAACGCCGGCTCGGGCGGAGGAGTCGTCGTGGCGGGCGGCGCCGTCGTGGTCGTCGCGGGAGGTGCCTCGGTCGTCGTGGTCGTGGTGGTGGTCGTCGCGGTCGTGGTCGTGCCGGCCGCCTCGTCGTCGCCGTCGGGCCGCAGCGCGATGAACAGGCTCAACAGCAGCCCCAAGGTGGCAGCCACCAGGGCGAATCGTCGAAATCTCGGATGCATGGATCTCCTCTTGGAGCGTCAGGCCGCAGCTGCGGCCGGTTCGCGGGTCAGAGGAGAGCGGGCGGCCCACGCGGCCGCGGCCGCGCACGGATCGTGGCCGGGACCGGGGCGAGAGCTGTCTGAAGCAGCCCGAAGACAAGACGGGCGCGCCGCGGCGGGCGGCCGCGCGCGGGCAGCTCGAGGGCGAGTAGTGTCCGCGCAATCCACCAAGCGGCCAGCGCGAACGGCAGCTGGAGTGCGAGCCCGAGCAGGAAGAGCGGGTTTGTGAGAAGCCACGGCACGCCGCCGTGACCGAGCCGTTCGAGATGCTCCATCGCCGCGAAGCCACCGGCGCCGAGCAGCCCGAACGTCCACGGATGTGGCGCTCGCGTCCGGCCGCCCGAGAGAGCCACGACCAGGGCGGGCAACGAGAGCGCAACGAGGAGCTGCGGCGCGTGCGCGAGGTAGCCATGCAACCCGTCGCTCCCGACTCCGGCCACGCGGTAGGCGAGATCGTGCCCCACGAGCACGCCCGTGGCGGAGAGCGTCAGGACGATCGGCCAGAGCAGCCTGCGCGGCATCAGCAGCAGTGTGCCAGCGTTACGACTTCAGCCGCTCGCGCACGAGGTCGTTCACCACGCGCGGATTCGCCTTGCCACCTGTCTCCTTCATCACCTGGCCGACGAAGAAGCCGAGCAGCCCCTCCTTGCCACCGCGGTAGGCGGCCGCCTGACCGGGATTCTGCTCGACGATTCGCGACACGATCGGCTCCAGCTCCGACGTGTCCGAAACGGCCTCGTCGGCGAGATATGGGTCGGCCGAGAAGCCGGGCTCGCCCAGCTTGCCGAGCGCCTCGTCGAGCGCGGCGCGCGGGATCCGCTCGCGTGCCTCGACGAGCTTCGCCAGCTCGGCGGCGTCGACGCCGTCGCCGGCCGTCCCGGCCAACCGGTTCGCGATCAGGTTGGCCGCCGCGAGCCGGTCGGCACCGGCCGCGACCGTCGCCTCGTAGAGCCGGTCGAGGCCGCCGGTGACGAGCACCGTCGCGCGGTCGAGGTCGAGCTCGGCCTCGAGTCGGCGAATGCGCGCTGCCGGAAGCTCGGGCAGCTCGCCGCGGAGGCGCTCGACGAGCTCCGCCGTCGGCTCCACCGGAACGAGATCCGGCTCGGGGAAGTAGCGGTAGTCGTCCGCCTCCTCCTTCGAGCGCCGCGCGGTGAGCGTTCCGCTCGCAGCGTCGAAGTCGTAGGTCTCCTGGACGACGGTGCCGCCCGACTGGTACAGCGCGATCTGCCGCGCAACCTCCGCGTCGATCCCCTGCGCGACGAAGCGGAAGGAGTTCATGTTCTTCAGCTCGCAGCGCGTGCGCAGCTCGTCCGAGCCCGCCGGGCGGACGGACACGTTGGCGTCGACCCGCAGCGTGCCCTTCTCCATCTCCGCGTCCGAGATCCCGAGCTCGACGATCGTCTGGCGCAGCAGCTGGAGGAAGCGGCGCGCCTCCTCGGAGGAGTGGATGTCCGGGCCGGTGACGATCTCCACGAGAGGCGTACCGCCGCGGTTGAAGTCCACGAGCGAGTGCTCGGCGCCGCCGATCCGGCCCGAGCGCCCACCCACGTGCGTCGTCTTCGCCGCATCCTCCTCGAGGTGCGCGCGCACGATCGATACCTCATGTTCGCCTTCCGCAATCGGTACTATCATCTTACCGTCTATGCAAGAAGGCAGATCGTATTGCGAGATTTGATACCCCTTCGGCAGGTCGGGGTAGAAGTAGTTCTTGCGCGCGAAGACGGCCCGGTCGGCGATCGCGCAGCCGAGTGCGAGCCCCAGCTTCACCGTCCACTCGAGCGCGACGCGGTTCGGCACGGGCAGCGCACCGGGAAAGCCGAGGCAGACCGGGCAGGTCTGCGTGTTCTCGCCCCCGCCGTAGCCGTTCGCGCAGCGGCAGAACATCTTCGTCCGCGTCTTCAGCTGGACGTGGATCTCGAGCCCGACGACAGGCTCCCACGTGACCGTACTCACCTCAGCCGCTCCGGAACGAGATCGAAGCCGAGGGCGCGCTCGAGCGCGTGGCCGGTGCGGAAGAGCGAGTTCTCGGCGAACTGCGGGCCGATCAGCTGCAGGCCGACCGGCAGCCCCTCGGAGAGCCCGCAGGGAATGTTCAGCCCCGGGAGCCCGGCCATGCACGAGGGAATCGTGAGCAGGTCGGAGAGGTACATCGCGAGCGGGTTCGCCGCCCGTTCGCCGAGCTTGAACGCCACCGTGGGCGAGGTCGGCGAGACGAGGACGTCGAAGCGCTCGAAGGCGGCGTCGTGCTCGCGCGCGATCACAGTCCGCACCTTCTGGGCCTGGCCGTAGAAGGCCTCGAAGTAGCCGGCCGAGAGCGCGTAGGTGCCGAGCATGATCCGTCGCTTGGGCTCGTCCCCGAAGCCGGCGTCGCGCGTGCGCTCCACCATCTCGGCATAGCGCTCCCCGTCGACCCGGAGGCCGTAGCGAACGCCGTCGTAGCGGGCGAGGTTCGACGACGCCTCGGCGGGAGCGATCAGGTAGTAGCAAGCGAGCCCGTACTCGACCGAGCGCGGCAGCTCGCACTCCCCCACCTCGGCGCCGAGCTCGCGCGCGAGGGCGATCGCGCGCGCGACCGCCTCGGCGACGCCCGGCTCGATCCCCTCGGCCTCGTTCATCTCCTTCGGCACGCCGATGCGCAGGCCCTTCAGATCCTCCGCGTCGGGCAGGCGAACCGGCTCCGGGAGCTCCACGGTGGTCGAGTCGCGCTCGTCGCGCCCCGCGATCAGCGAGTAGAGGAGCGCGCAGTCCCGGACGTTCCGCGCGACGGGGCCGATCTGGTCGAGGCTGGAAGCGAAGGCGACGATCCCGTAGCGGCTGACCGTGCCGTAGGTCGGCCGGAGGCCGACGTTGCCGCAGAGCGCGGAGGGCTGCTTGATCGAGCCGCCCGTGTCCGAGCCGAGCCCCCAGGGCGCGAGCCCCGCCGAGACGGCCGCCGCCGTGCCTCCGCCGGAGCCGCCGGGCACACGCTCGGGATCCCACGGGTTGCGCGAGGGCCCGTACGCCGAGTTCTCGGTCGACGAGCCCATGGCGAACTCGTCCGTGTTGGTCTTGCCGAGAACGGAGAGACCGGCGGCCTTGACGCGTGCGGCCACGGTCGAGTCGAAGACGGGGACATACCCCTCGAGGATCTTCGAGCCGGCCGTCGTCTCGATCCCCCGCGTCGAGATCACGTCCTTGAGCGCGATCGGGATCCCCGTGCTCCCGGCCTCGAAGTCGACGGTGCGCAGGTAGCAGTGCAGCTCGGGGTCGCGCTCGGCGATCGCGTCGCGGTAGGCGGCGTGCAGCTCCGCCGGGGAGGCCTCACCTCGTTCGAGCAACCCGGTCGCCTCCTCGGCGGTGAGCCGCAACGTGTCGATCGCCGCGCTCACGTCGTCGGCGGGACGCGGAAGAGGTCGCCCTCGCGCTGCGGAGCGTTGGCGAAGACCTCGTCGAGGCCGAGGGAATCGTGCGGCTCGTCGTCGCGCCAGGCGTTCACGAGCGAGAGCGGATGCGAGGTCGGCGGCACGTCGGAGAGATCGAGCTCCGCGACCTTGCCGACCGCCTCGAGGATCGCGCCGAGCTCGCCGGTGAGACGCTCGACCTCCTCGTCGGTCAGCTCGAGCCGTGCCAGCTTCGCGACGTGGAGCACTTCTTCACGGGTGATTGCCATGTCGATTCATCCTCGCAAAAGAGAAGGAGCCCCGGCCGGGGCTCCTTCACAACTCGAGATCGGAAGGTGCTAGCCGGCAGCTGAGACGTTCGCGGCCTGGGCGCCCTTGGGGCCCTGGACGACCTCGAACTCCACGCGCTGGCCTTCGGTCAGCGACTTGTATCCCTCCATCGTGATCGCGGAGAAGTGGACGAAGACGTCCTCGCCACCCTCACGCTCGATGAAGCCGTAACCCTTCTCGTTCGAGAACCACTTCACGGTGCCCTGCGCCAACTGATGTTCCTCCTTGCATGACGCGACAAGGGTGCGCTGGCACCTGTGCCGCTGACCTTATAAGCGCGCGAAACATAGCCTCACACGCCGGGAAACGCAAGCTCCCCGCGCCGGTATCGCGCAGCGCGGACGGCGTTGCGCAGCAGCATCGCGACCGTCATCGGACCGACGCCCCCGGGGACGGGCGTCAGCAGGGCCGCGCGCTCTGCGGCGGCGGGCGCGACGTCGCCCACGAGGCCGGCCTCGGTGCGGGTGATCCCGACGTCGATCACGCACGCGCCTGCCCCGATCCAGTCCGCCTGGACGAGGCCGGGAACGCCCACCGCGGCGACGACGACGTCCGCCCGGCGGACCTCCTCGGCGAGGTCGCGGGTACGCGAGTGGCAGATCGTCACCGTGGCGTGCCGCTGGAGGAGAAGCAGCGCCGCCGGCTTGCCGACGATGTCGCTCCGCCCGATCACGACGGCACTCGCGCCGGCGAGCGCGACGCCGTACTCGTCGAGCAGCGCGAGCACGCCGACCGGGGTCGCGCCGACGTACGTCGGCCGCCCGAGCAGGAGCTGACCCGCGTTGAACGGGTGCAGACCGTCGACGTCCTTGATCGGGTCGATCGCCGCGATGATCCGCGACTCGTCGACCCCCTCGGGCAACGGCAACTGGACGAGGATGCCGTCCACGGACTCGTCCGCGTTCAGCGTCCGGACGCGCTGTAGCAGCTCCTCCTCGTTCGTCGCGGCGGGCAGTCGCACGTCGCGCGAGTCGATCCCCACCTCGAGCGAGGCCTTGTGCTTGAGGCGGATATAGACGTCGGAGGCGGGATCGTCGCCCACGAGCACCGTCGCGAGTCCGACGTGGCCGATCTGGGCCACCTCGCCGGCGACTTCCGCGCGCACGCGCGCGGCGAGCGCCTTCCCGTCCATGGTCGTCGCCGTCATCTCGGCCGTGAGGTTAACTCCCGGCCATGGAGCTGCGCCGCTGGCCGCGGAAGAACGACCCGGACTCGATCCGGGCGCGCCAGGATGCGATCAGGGACGCGGTCGGCCCGGAGACGCTGGCGCACGACCTGAAGCCGTGGAGCTCGGCACAGGAGGCGCTGACCGGCGCGACGCTGATCCCGGTCTCGGTGGTCGGCCCGCTCGCTGTCGAGCTCGGCGAGTACGAGCTCGAGGAGCCCGCCGGGGCACTCCGTGAGACGGGGCGCACGACCGAGGAGCTGCTGGTACCCCTCGCCCACACCGAGGGCGGTCTCTCGGCCTCGGTCACGCGCGGCGCGAAAGCGGCCGCGGTCACGGGCGGGTTCAGAACGTATGTGCTCAACGACAGAATTACCAGAGCTTCCTGCTTTGTTTGCAAAGACACTGCCGACGCTGTGAAGCTTGCAAGTTGGCTCGAGGACTCGCTCGAGGACCTGCGCTCCTTCCTGGCAGGGCTCGACGACCCGTCGCTCTCCAAGCGGGCGAAGCTGCGGGAGGTGAAAACCCATGTGGTCGGGCCCGATGTGTCACGTGCTCTGGGCCTGGACGACCGGGGACGCGGTCGGCCCGAACATGATGACGCGCAACAGCTACGCGCTGAACATGGGCTACGTCCTGCCGCAGGCGCCCGTGCGACCGGAGCGGGCGATCCTCGAGGCGAACATGGGCGGCGACAAGAAGCCGTCGTTCGAGTTCTTCCAGTCGGGCCACGGCAAGACGGTGCTGGCCGAGGCGACGATCGACGCCGAGACGGTGCGTCGCGTGCTGCGGACGACGGTCGACGACCTGCTCGAGCTCTCGTGGGCCGGAACGCACGGCGCGGTCGCCTCGGGGATGCAATCGGTCGCCTTCACCCCGGCCTCCGCGATCGCGGCCCTCTTCGCCTGCACCGGCCAGGACCTGGGCATGGTCGGCACGAGCTCCATGGCGCACGGGACCGCGCACCGCACCGCGGACGGCGGGCTCCACGCCGCGATCCGCTTTCCCGGGCTCGAGGTCGGCACCGTCGGCGGCGGCACCACCCTCCCGTACGCCCGCTCCTGGCTCGGGCTGCTCGGGTGCGCCGGGTCGGGCAAGGTCTACCGCTTCGCGCAGATCGTGGCCGCAACGGCGCTCGCGCTCGAGCTCTCCGCCTCCGCGGCCATGGCCACGGCGGGCTCCGAGAACTTCTTCCGCGCCCACCACGAGCGTGGCGGGATGCGTTAGGAGGCCGGCGACCGACGTTAAGCTAGCGCCGTGACTGTCGACCCCCTCGAGGAGCCGATCAACGCCGATCCGACGTACCAGCCCCTGATCGACGCGGAGCGGGCCGCAGAGGAGGACGCGGCCAAGCAGGACAAGGGCCGTGGCGTCCTCCGCTTCTACGAGCTGGCGAAGAAGCAGGAGTGGCAGGTGCGCGACATGCCCTGGGGCGAGATCCCGCCGATCCCGGAGACACGGGTCGGCGCGTCGCCCGAGCGGAAGGAGCGTCGCCGTGCGGTATGGCGCTCGGTGATCACCCAGCAGCTCCAGGCCGACGAGCTGGCCGTGTCGATGGCGGGCCAGCTGTTGAACCTGGCGCCCCACCACGAGGCGAAGCTCTACTACTCGACGATGGTGCAGGACGAGGCGCGGCACGTCGAGGCATGGCTGAAGCTCGCCGAGCAGGCCGGAGGCGTCGCCGAGCGCGATCCGCATCTCGACGAGCTCGCGAAGATGACGCTCGAGGCGGAGACGCTCGAGGAGAAGGTCTTCCAGATGCAGGTCTTCTTCGAGCGCCTGATCATCCCGCGCTTCCGGCTGATCGCGCGCTCCTCGCGCGGCACGCTCCTCGAGGATCTCTGCAACCGGCTCACGATCGACGACGGCATTCACCACAGCGCCGGCGTCGCCTACGAGCGTGTCCTCCTCGAGGGCGCTTCGAGGGAGACGAAGGACCGGCTGATCAAGGCTGCCAACCAGTTGCTGCCGATCTTCGTCGAGCACGCACTCTGGCGCCCGAAGGAGCGCGCGTGGATCGGCAACGTGATGCGCGAGACCGACATCAGGCGCCTCCAGGAGGACGTGCAGGACGGGATCCGGATGGCGGCGAGCATGGGGCTCGACGTCAGCGACATCGAGCTGCCGTTCGCGGCGTAGCGCCGTCGAACGCATCCCCCCACATCACGACGCGTCGTGCTTCGGCTGCGGCGACGCCCCGAACGGCCTGCGCCTGATCCTGCCCGACGCAGAGGGAATCGAGCGCTACGAGTCGGCGGTGACGTTCGGGCCGGCACACCAGGGCGGACCAGGGCTCGTGCACGGCGGCATCGTCGGCGCGGCTCTCGACGAGGCCTGCGGCCTGCTCGCGACCTGGCACCGCTTCCCGGCCGTGACGGCGCGGTTCGCCGTCCGCTTCCGCAAGCCGGTACCGATCAACCGGGAGCTGCGCGTCTCCTCGAGTGTCACCGCCGAGCGTGGCCGCCGGATCGAGATCTCCGCCGAGCTCACCGACGAGACCACGCTGCTCGCAGACGCCGAGGGCACCTTCCTCCACGTCCCGCTGGAGCACTTCCTGGCGACGCCCGAGGGCCGTGCGGCGGGCGAGGCGTGGCGTCGACGCCTGTCCCCGACGTGATCGAGCTCGGCTCCGGTCGCGCCTCGGCCGTGTACGCGCTGGACGATGAGCGCGTCTTGCGACGGGGCGGCGCGCCGGAGCGCGAGGCACGGGTGATGCGATACGCGCGCGCCTCCGGCTATCCGGTGCCGACGGTGCACGAGGTGCGGGAGGATGCGCTCGTCCTCGAGCGAGTCCACGGTCCCACGATGCTGGCCGACCTACGCCGCCGTCCGTGGCGACTTCACGCGCACGCCCGCCTGCTCGCCGCCCTGCACGAGCAGCTGCACGCGATCCCGTGGGAGGACGGGGCGCTGCTCCACCTCGACCTGCATCCGGAGAACGTGCTCCTGCCGCCGACGGGACCAGTCGTGATCGACTGGACGAACGCACGGGCCGGCGAGCCCGCACTCGACGTCGCGCTCTCGTGGGTGATCGCGAAGACCAGCGGCGGCCTGCCAGGGCGCGCGTTCGCCCGCGTCTTCCTCGGCTCGTTCGAGCGGCAGCAGGTCTTGCAGGCACTCCCCGAAGCAGCGGCCCTGCGCATGGCCGACGTCAACGTGACCGAGCACGAGCGCGACGCGGCGCGCCGCTTGCTGAGATAACGACTACCGCTCGGGCCTGCTCGTCGATCGGCGCCGAAGCGCGATCCCGGTGAGCAGCTCGCGGACGATCCGCTCGGCGACGAGCGCGGTCACGTCCGTCGAGCCCACCGCGGTGGGGATCACTTCGACGACATCCGCCCCGGTGACCCGTGTGCCTGCCGCCACCGTCCGGCAAGCCCACAGGAGCTCGGCGGGGTTCAGCCCACCCGGCTCGGGCGTTCCGGTGCCCGGCGCGAAGGCCGGATCGAGCACATCGACGTCGACCGAGACGAAGGCGGGCCTGCTCCCGACCCGTTCGAGCGCCTCGGCGACGACGGCCTCGATTCCCCGCTCTCGCACGTCGTGCATGAAGAAACTCGTGATTCCGCGCTCGGCCTGCCAGGCGAGCTCCGCCTCGCCGGGCCAATAACCACGCAGCCCGATCTGCACGTACCGCGCAGGGTCGACGTGCCCCTGCTCCACGAGGCGGAACATGGGAGTTCCGTGCGAGCGCTCGACGCCGAAGACCTCACGCCCGGTGTCGGTGTGCGTATCGAAATGGACGAGGCCGAGCGCGCCGTGCACGGACGCGACGGCGCGGATGCCCGCCTCCGAGATCGAATGGTCGCCGCCGAGGACGATCGGAATCGTCCCTGCGGCCGCGGCGCTGCGGACGAGCTCCTCGATCGCTTGGTGCGATCGCCCGGGATCGGCGGGGATCACCGGCGCGTCGCCGAAGTCGACGACGCGCAACTCCGCGAAGGCGTCGATCTTCGCCTCGAGGTGCGAGCCCGGCGGGCAGCTCGCAGCGCGAATCGCCCGCGGCGCGAAGCGAGTGCCGGGCCGGTCCGAGACGAGCTCGTCGGTGGGCGCTCCGATCACGGCGACGTCGGCGCCGGCTAGGTCGGCGACGTCCTGCGTGTACGGCATGCCGGCGAACGTCAGCAGCCCCGCGTAGTCTGGCTTGTCCGGCAGGCCGAGCGCCCGCCAACGCTCGAGCGGATCGATCACGCGGCGAGCCTACCGCTCGTCCGGCCGATCGAGGAGTGAAGATTCACCGATCGGGGGATAGGAGGCACAGTGACAACTGCCGAGAACAAATCCACGATGATTCGCTACACGATCATGTCTCGCCTCGGGCTCGTCGAGCCCCTCGTCCGCCTGCAGCGGCGGATCGAGCGCTCGAATCGCAACGCGCTCCAGCAGCGCCACGCCGCGCGCTCGCTCGACCGCGCCTGAGCCCTCTACTAGGCGAGCTCCTCCTGCAGTCGTCTTCGGACGTGGGCCACGCTGCCCGTGTAGAGCGGCTCGCCGAGCACCGACGATGCGAGCTCGTTCGCCTCGCGGACGATGTGCTCGCGCTCCGCGTCGAGACCGCTGCGTGCGACAACGATCGCCGCGTGCGCCCGGGAGCCCCACTCCACGAGCCCCATTAACCCCGGCCCCGGCGCCTCTGTCGGCGAAACCCGAGCCGATCTCCCGAGCTCGACTGCGACCTCCGTTGCCCGCCGCTCGAGGTCGCGAGCCTCGACCGCGAGCTGTTCGGCCTCGTCCTCGAGTGTGGCGCGCCTCGCAACGAGCCGCTCTCGGCGCTCTTCCTCCGCCCGGACGCCCGCGGCCGCCCGCGTGACTGCCAGCCGCGCCGCCACGCGTGCGTCGTCGCTCTTCGCGCGCGCGAGCGCCGCCTCGTCCTGGGCCAGCGTTGCCTGCGCCGCCTCGAGCGTGCGCGCGGCTTCTTCGTCGGCCTCGTCGAGATGGGCCCGCTCGGCGGGCAGTCCGCTCGAGCCGCGATCCAATCTCGGCCGCACGCCCCCGAATCCGCTCGACCGCTGCCGACGTCGCTGCCAGCTCGTCGATTCTCCCGGCCACCGTCGCGTCGCGCTGCTCGAGCTCGACCGCGAAGGCGAGGCGCGAATCCATGGTGGGCACGTTAACGTCACGGGCGATGCAGCGAGCCTCCATCCGGAGCGGCGGACTCGAGAGCCTGGGCTCCTTCTTCCGCGGCGTCGTGCGGTCGCTGCAGGGACTTGCGGCGGCCGCCGTGGTGGGCGTTGCGGCGATCGCCGCGGCGCTCGCCCGCGGCGGCCTCGAGGCCGCCGAGGTCTTCGTGACGATCGTCCTGCTCGCGGCGCCCGCGGTGGTGCTCTTCTTCGCGGCCGGATTGCGGCAGGTGCTGCAGCTACCCGAGCGCGTGCGCCGCATGCCGGGCGAAGGGTCGGAGCAGCTCGCCGAGTTGACTCGAATCGCCGGCGCGACCCGCGGCGGTGGCATTCGCCGCGCGCCGGGGCTCCTGTGGCGGCTCCGCGGCGTCGTCGGCTCCGGTCGCGACCTCGTGGGCATCGCGCTGCCGCTGAGGATCTTCACACCCGGGTTTCTGGGCCTGACCGCGCTCGCCGCCGCCGTCAGCCTCTTCCTGATCGGAGCCGGCCTGATCGCTCTGATCGTGCTGGCGGTGGGCTAGCGTGGCCTCCGTGGAGCCTGCGCAGATCCTGCAGGAGCTCGACCTCGTCGTCGCGCGAGTGGTCGCCGCGCAGGACCATCCCGGCGCCCGCGGCCGGTCGACACTGCTCTCACTCGCGCTGGGGCCGCGCGGAGCCGGGCAGGCCCCGCTACCGGTCGGAGTCGGCGACGCGCAGGCACTCGTCGGCACCCAGGTCGTCTGCGCAGTCGGCGCCGACGACATTCTCGTGCTCACCGTGCACTCGCATGCGGCAGGTGCCGTCGTGGTGCGGCCCGCAGCCGAGGTCGAGGACGGCTCGCCCGTCGCATAGAGGCTTCCAGCTACCCTCCGCCGGTGCCGCGTCGCGACTACCCAGCCCGCCGGGACGATCTGCGCAACGTCGCGATCGTCGCCCACGTCGACCACGGCAAGACGACGCTCGTCGACGCGATGCTCTGGCAATCGGGCTCCTTCCGAGCCAATCAGGACGTAGCGGATCGCGTCATGGACTCGATGGACCTCGAGCGGGAGAAGGGGATCACGATCCTCGCGAAGAACACGGCCGTTCAGCGCGGGGAGACGAAGATCAACATCATCGACACTCCGGGCCACGCCGACTTCGGCGGTGAGGTCGAGCGCGGTCTGACGATGGTCGACGGCGTGCTCCTGCTCGTCGACGCGAGCGAAGGGCCGCTGCCGCAGACCCGGTTCGTTCTGCGCAAGGCTCTGGAGGGCCGCTTGCCCGTCGTGCTCGTCGTGAACAAGGTCGACCGTCCGGACGCGCGCTCCGACGAGGTCGTGAACGAGGTCTACGAGCTCTTCCTCGACCTCGACGCGGACGAGACCCAGATCGAGTTCCCGATCGTCTACTGCAACGCGCGCGAAGGACGGGCCGGCCTCGCCGCAGACGACCTCTCATCCGACCTGACCCCGCTCTTCGACGTACTGCTCGCGACGGTGCCCGCGCCCTCCTACGACCCCGAGCATCCGCTTCAGGCGCTCGTGACGAACCTCGACGCATCGCCCTACGTCGGCCGGCTCGCGCTCTGCCGCGTCCACCACGGCACGCTGCGAAAAGGTCAGCAGATCGCCTGGTGCCGCGCCGACGGGACGATCGAGAACGCCCGCGCGACCGAGCTCTTCGTCACCGAGGCGCTCGACCGGGTGCCCGCCGACGAGGCGGGACCGGGCGAGATCGTCGCGCTCGCCGGCCTTCCCGAGGTGACGATCGGCGAGACGATCGCCGATCCCGAGGACCCGCGTCCCCTTCCCGTCTCCACCGTCGACGAGCCGTCGCTCTCGATGACGCTCGGCATCAACACCTCCCCGCTCGCGGGCCTCGAGGGCGACAAGCTCACGGCGAGCGCCGTGAAGGTGCGCCTCGAGCAGGAGCTGGTCGGCAACGTCTCGCTGCGCGTCCGCCCCACCTCCCGTCCCGAGGTCTGGGAGGTACAGGGCCGTGGCGAGCTTCAGCTGGCCGTGCTCGTCGAGATCATGCGCCGCGAAGGCTTCGAGCTCACCGTCGGCAAGCCCGAGGTGCTGACGAAGGACGTGGACGGGAAGCGGCACGAGCCCGTCGAGCGCGTCGCGATCGACGTCCCAGAGGACTACATCGGCGTCGTCACGCAGCTGCTCGCGCTGCGCAAGGGCCGGATGCAGCAGATGGTGAACCACGGCACGGGCTGGGCGCGGATGGAGTACCTCGTGCCGGCGCGCGGCCTGATCGGCTTCCGCACCGAGTTCCTCACCGAGACGCGCGGCGCGGGCATCCTCCACCACGTCTTCGACCGCTGGGAGCCGTGGCACGGCGAGCTGCGCACGCGACCGAGCGGGAGTCTCGTGGCCGACCGCCGCGGCCCGACCACCGGCTTCGCGCTCGCCAACCTGCAGGAGCGCGGCACGCTCTTCACCGGCCCGGGCACCGAGGTCTACGAGGGCATGATCGTCGGCGAGAACGCTCGCTCCGAGGACATGGACGTGAACGCGACCAAGGAGAAGAAGCTCACGAACATGCGCTCGTCGACCGCCGACGAGCTCGTGCGGCTGATCCCGCCACGCCCGCTTTCGCTCGAGCAGGCACTCGAGTTCATCCGCGACGACGAATGCGTCGAAGTGACGCCCAAGTCGATCCGGCTGCGGAAGGTCGAGGTCTCCGCCTCGAAGCGCCAGTCGCAGGCCTCGAAGCGCAAGCGCGAGCGCGAGACCGCCGCGGCGAGCTGACCACCCGCGCTCTCCCCACTCGGCGTTGCATCGTCAGACACTGGATGGTGGCTGAGCCGATCTCGCACGTAGGCCGGGCACGCCGCAAGTATCCGGTCAGAGAATCTGGCTTGCCCAGGGCGTTAGAGGCGACGAGCGGATTCGAACCGCTGTACGAGGCTTTGCAGGCCTCTGCCTAACCACTCGGCCACGTCGCCGCGACGGCCATCCTAGCGACCGGCGTATCCACTTCCCGCACTGCGCCGTTGTCTCCCGGTAAGCAAACAAACGGGAGGGACGTATGTACATCGGTGGCGGACTTCTGACGCTCATCGTCATCATCCTTCTGCTGGTCTGGCTCCTCTAAGACGATGATCCCCCGGGCGCCTCGCAAGAGGCGCCCGGTTGCGTTCCCGGGCGCACAGCCGAGCCCGCCTCTACCTTTCGAGCATGACCGCGACGCCCACCCTGGAGCACGTGGAGCACTGTCTGCGCTGCGCCGCGGCGATGGAATGGCGCCACCAGACGTGGCAATGCCCGCGCTGCCGCTTCAAGATCGGCTGTTGCGAAGGCGAGTCGCCGCAGGCCTGCGCGTCCCCGGCCGCCCCGTAAGCACCGTCGGAGAGCCTAGAAACGGGTGTCCTGGAGCGCCTCGGCCGCCTGCCGAAAGAGCGCAGCCGAAGTCGCCACCTCCCCACGCGCTGCTGCAAGATCGCCCCGTGCGAGCCAGACGGCCGAGCGCAGGCTCGTCGACTCGAGCACGGCGGACGAGTCCTCGGCGGCTGCGAAACACGAGCCGGCCTCGTCGAGCCTTCCCTGCTCGAGCAGCGAGCGTCCAAGCACGACCTGAACGTCGCCGATCTCGTCGAGCGCATCGGCACGTCCCCCGAGCAACTCGAGCGCGTGACGCGCCTGGGGCTCGGCCAGCGTGGGCTCGCCCGTGCGCAGGTGCACCTGCGCCAACGACGCGACGGCGGAAGCAGCATCGACGTCGTTTCCGGTCTCGAGCGCGATCACGACGGCGTGCTTCAGGTTCGCGACCGCGTCGTCGGGCTTTCCGAGCAGGAAGTCGAGACCGCCGAGGGCAGACAGGAGCCGTCCGACATTGGCCTCGTCACCGCATTCGCCGTAGAGCTCCTTTGCATTCTCGGCGTAGAAGCGCGCGAGCAACCACTGGCCGTTCCGCTCGGCGATCACGGACGCGCGGAAATTGACGTGCGCCGCCGTGTGCCGGTCGCCCATCGCGTCGGCCAGCTCGAGCGCGTGCTCGACGTCGCTGCGCGCAGCCGCGAAATCGCGCTGCCGCTGGTAGCACTGCGAACGCCATTCGAGGATCTGCGCGCGCAACCGGTCGCAGGGCCGGCCCGAGCGCTCGCAGAGCTCGAGGGCGAGCGTCAGGTCGTTCACGGCCCTGGAGACCGCGGAGCGCTTCAGCCGGACGCACCCGATCCGGTAGAGAACCTCGGCGCGATCGAGGTCGTTGAAGCCCGGACGGTGCGCGACGCGCTTTGCGGTCTGCAGCAGCTCGAGCGCCTCATCGAGCTCGCGCCGGTGCATGCGCGCCCACGACTCGGCGAGGAGCGAGCGCAGAGCGAGGTCGGGCAGATGCCCTGGCGCGATCGGGCACTCGGTGAGGATCCCGACGACGTCGTCCCAGCGCGACCCCGCGAGCGCGGCCTCCGCCGCCGCCACGCGCTGCTCCTGCTCGACGAACTCGTCGTCCCGCTGGAGGTCGGAGACCGGCGGCAGCATCAGGGCAGCCGGATCCGTCGTCGAGGTGAGCGCCGCAAGCTCTTCCATCCGGACACATCGTCGGTGCCCACGGCCGGCGCGTCGATTCCCGCCACCGCGTGGCCGGCATCCCCGATCTGCCGTAGTCGCGCTACCGGCCCGGATCGCACATTCGAGGGATGCCAGTCCGTGCAGCAGCGGCCGAGAATGGGTGTGCCGGAGCGGCACGGCGCTTTCCCAAACCGATGGAGGTTCCAGTGCCTGCTCGCTTCGCCCGCATCGCCCTTCTCGCCTCGCTCGCAGCGCTCTGCGTCGTGCCAGCGGGGGCTACTGCGCTCGATGCCGGCTCCTCCCTGCGCATCTCCTTCCTCCCCCAGAAGACGTTCCGCGGCCAGACGGCCAAGCTGACTGTCATCGCGCGCCCGGGTGGCGTCCGTTGCAGCGGCCGCGTCGTCTACGCCGACGGTCGCCGGCAGGGCCTGAAAAACACGCTCGCGCGCGGAGGCAGGGCCACATGGATCTGGCTCGTCCCGCTGAACGTCAAGCTCGGCGCCGCCACTGTGAGCGTCTCGTGCGCACGCGCGGGACGCGTCTCGCGTGTGATCGCGGTGACCGGGGCTCCCACGGAACCCGCGCGGGTGGAGGTCGAGAAGGAGGGCTTCTCGCAGCGCGTCAAGTCCGGCCGGCGCGAGGTGAGCTACGGGATCGTGCTCGCCAACGTCTCACCCGAGAACGACGCGCTCAACGTGACGGTGCACGTGAACTTCCTCGATCCAACCAACACCGTGCTCGAGACAGACGTGACGAAGGTGATGACCGTAGGAGCCAAGGCCCAGCATTTCCTCGGCGGCTCGGTCACGATCCCGGAGGGCATTCCGGTCTCGAAACTGGAGACGATCGTGCGCGTCGGGGCGCAGGAGCCGAAAGGGCTCAAGGTGCCCGAGTTGACGGACTATCGGATCCTCGCGGCCAGGTACGACCCGGGCTGGGTTGCCGCGGTCATGTTCCAGGCGTTGAACGACGAGCCGCTGCTGCAGTTCTCAGGTCCGAAGATCTCCGCCGTCATCTTCGACGCGGACGGCAACGTGATCGGCGGCGGCACCGGTTCCTCCTCCACACCACTTCCGCCCGGAATCCGGGCGCAGTACGACGCATCGAGCGGGCTCAGCGCGATCCCCTTCGACCGTGCGGCCTCGGCGAGCATCAGCGTGCTCGGGCGCTACGACCGCGTGACCTGATCCTCGGGTTTCGGTGTCGTGAGGGCGGGCCGGAATATTCCGGCCCGTTCACCGCCTCGTTCCCGATTTCCAACCAGCCTGCACCACGGAGGATGCCTCCCGCTGCCGAAAGTGAGGGTGATGGCACACCACCCCGAACCACTCCTCTGCGAGCTCCACGCGCACACGACCTGGAGCGACGGCGCGCTGTCGATCCAACAGCTCGTGGATCTCTACGGGACGGGCGGCTTCGACGTGCTGACCGTCACCGACCACGTCGTGCGGGCGGACGACCCCTGGCTGGCCGAGGCGACACCGCAGCTGCGTCACGTCCACGCGGCGAACCATGCCGCGTACCTCTCCGAGCTCGACGCGGAGGCCGAGCGTGCTCGAGAGTTGTACGGGTTGCTGCTCCTGCCGGGCCTCGAGCTGACATTCAACGACCGCGATGCACGTCGCGCAGCACACGCCGTCGCGGTCGGCCTGCGCACGTTCGTCGGCGTCGACGCGGGCATCGGGCCTGCGCTCCGAGCTGCACGCGACGCGGGCAGCGCCCTCGTCGCCGCCCATCCCTACTCGCTCGACACAGCCGCCCGGTCGAGCCGGACGACGGCGCTGTGGGCCGAGGAGCCCGACTGGGCTCGGACCGTCGTCGACCGGTTCGAGCTCGTGAACCGGCACGAGGCCTTCGCGTGGGTCGCCGCCGCGCAGCTGCCGGTCGTTGCGAACGGCGACTTCCACCTGCCACAGCACTTCTCCACCTGGAAGACCCTCCTGCCGTGCGAGCTGCGCGAGGAGGCCGTGGTCGACTACCTGCGCTCGGACGCGCCGACAGCTCTGACGCGAGTCACGGCTGCCGTAGCGCCACTCGCGGCCTAAGCCGCTCGGGGACGGATGAACGGGCGCCGACCGAAAGGCGCGGCGGACGCCCGTTCCCGGCGCTAGCGTGCGGTGCGGCGTGCTGCGCGGCGTGATCCGTCGCAACCATGCTCCCGCAGCCACCACCCCCGATGGGTTGGCGACCGGTGGTGGTTTCGTGTCGAGGCGGTTGCCGCCGGTCGGGGAACTCAACCTGCCGCGAGCGAGCGCACGGCGGCCACGATCTCGGCCGCTCCGGGCAGCGTGGCCTGCTCCAGATCCTTCTGGTACGGGATCGGGTGCGAGGCGGCGCCGACGCGGACGACCGGTGCGTCGAGGTCCCAGAAGCAGTGTTGCGCCGCGTAAGCCGCGATCTCGGAGCCAAAGCCGCAGAACTGGACGGCCTCGTGCGCGACGACGAGTCGGTTCGTCTTGGCGACCGACTCCGCGATCAGGGCGGTGTCGAGCGGGACGAGGGTGCGCGGGTCGATGATCTCGACGCTGATGCCCTCCGACTCCACCTCCTGCGCCGCGCGCAGCGCCTGCGGCACGAGCGCGCCGAGAGCGACGACCGTGACATCCGTCCCCGCACGGACGACGCGCCCGACGCCGAGCTCGATTCCATAGCGCTCCTCGGGTACGGGCGCGGGCTCGCCGAAGAAGAGCAGCTTCTGCTCGAGGAAGATGACCGGGTTGTCCCCGCGGATCGCCGCCGAGAGCAGGCCCTTCGCGTCGTGCGGGTTGGACGGCATGGCGACGACGAGGCCCGGGATGTGGGCGAAGAGCGCCTCCAGGCTCTGCGAGTGCTGCGCCCCGAGCCGGACGCCGCCGCCCGAGACCATCCGGAGCACGAGCGGAATGCTCGGCGCCCCGCCCATCATGAACCGGAGCTTGGCTGCCTGATTCATGATCTGGTCGAAGGCGACCCCCGCGAAGTCCGAGAACTGCAGCTCGACGACCGGCCGCAGCCCGGTCAGGGCGGCGCCGATCCCGCAGCCGACGAAGCCGCTCTCGGTCAGCGGTGTATCGCGGATCCGCTCGGCGCCGTAACGCTCGTAGAGACCCTCCGTGGCGCGGAAGAGCCCACCGACCTTGCCGATGTCCTCCCCGATCACGATCACGCTCGGATCGGCCGCGAGCTCGAGGTCGAGTGCCTCGCGCACCGCGGCGACGAACCCGAGCTTCCGCTCGGTCTCCCGGGCGGGCGCTCGATAGCTCCGCTGCGGGCCGAGCACCGCCGGCAGTAGATCGTCGGCGCTCGCGTCCTCGTCGGCGAGCGCGATCGCGATCGCGAGCTCGACATCGTGCTCCACCTCGCCCAGGACCGACTCGACGAGGTCGTCGTCGAGCTCGCCGAGGTCCCTCAGCAACCGCTCGAAGCGCGGAAGGGGATCCTTGGCCTCCCACTCCTGGACGAGCGCCGGGTTGCGCACGTCCGGGAGGTTCGCGCGCATGGAGTGCTGCATCCGGCGAAACGTCTTCAGCTCGAGGAACGTCGGCCCGGAGCCTGCGCGGGCCTGCGCGAGGGCACGGGCAACAGCGTCCTCCACCGCCAGCACGTCGTTCCCGTCCACGATCTCGCCGGCCATTCCGTAGCCGGCCGCGCGGTCGGCGAGATCTTCGACGGCGCGCTGTGCGCGCCAGTCGGCGGAGAGCGCGAACTGGTTGTTCTCGCAGATGAAGACGACGGGAAGCGTCCAGGTCGCGGCGAGGTTCATCCCCTCGTGCACCGCACCCTGGCCGGCGGCGCCGTCACCGAAGAAAGCGACCGCCGCCTGCTCCGTCCCTCGGAGCTTCGCGCTCAGCGCGGCACCGCACGCATGCGGGATCCCGGCGCCGACGATCCCGTTGCAACCGAGGATGTCGAGCGAGAGATCGGCGATGTGCATCGATCCGCCGAGGCCCTTGCAGTAACCCGTCCGCTTTCCGAACATCTCGGCCATCATCCGGCGCAGGTCGGCTCCGGCGGCGATCAGGTGCCCATGCGAGCGGTGATGACCGACGAGGTAGTCGGTGTCCCGCATCACGCCCGCGGCACCGACGGCAATCGCCTCCTGCCCGACACAGCTGTGCGCCGTGCCGAAGATCACGCCCTGCTGGAAGAGCTCCGTCGCGCGATCCTCGAAGCGCCGGATCAGCGTCATCAGGCGGTACTGCTCGAGGAGCGGCGGCCGGTCGGCAGGCCGCTCCGCCACGTGGATCTGTTCGACGCTCACCGAGGCGGCCGCTGGTGGAGCTCGAAGACGTAGCCGTCCGGATCGAGCGCGTAGAGGCTCTTCCCGCCGGCGTTCGCGCCCGCGGTCATCTCCACAGGCCCATCCGAGCGGAACGCGACGCCGTGCTCACGCAACTCCTCGTAGAGCGCGTCGATCCCCGTCACGAAGACGCAGAAGTGACCCGTGCCGTAGTCGCATGGCCGGGAGCTGCCCGAGTGACGCTCGCAGCCGTGGTACTCGATCAGCTCGACGTCGACGTCGCTGCCGGGGATGCGCAGCATCGCGATCTCGAGCCCCGTCGCCTCGGGGACGCCGACGATCCGCGTGATCTCCGGCTCTTCGTAGAGACGCCTCCAGAGAAGCTCGAGCCCGAGCAGGCCGCTGTAGAACTCGAGCGAGCGGTCGAGGTTCGACACGGTGATTCCCGCGTGACGCGGCCCGGCGATCGCCCACACGCTCATGGGGTTAACGTACTTCGGCTATGGGACGGATGCTGGAGGAGCGGGTGGCGCTGGTCACTGGGGCCGCGAGCGGCATCGGCAGTGAGATCGCCGAGCGCTTCGCGCGCGAGGGTGCGCGCGTGCTCGGCTTCGACCGAGCGGGCGAGGTGGCACTCCACGGCGACGTCCGCTCTCCCGCCGACGTCGAGCGCGCCGTCGACCACGTCGTGGCGGAGGCGGGCCGGATCGACATCCTCGTCTGCAGCGCCGGCGTCCGCGAGATCGGCGACGTCTACACGCTGGCGACCGACGAATGGGACAACGTGATCGCCGTCAACCTGAGTGGCACGTTCTACTGCTGTCAGGCTGCCGCGCGCCGCATGCGCGAGAGCGGCGGCGGCGCGATCGTGAACATCGCTTCGGTCGGAGGCCTGATCGGGCTGGCCCGCCGTCCCGCCTACACGGCCTCGAAGCACGGCGTCGTCGGCCTGACGAAGAGCCTCGCCCGCGACCTCGGTCCTGCCGGGATCCGCGTGAATGCGATCTGCCCTGGACTGGTCCGGACGGCGCTCACCGAGCAGTACTTCGCCGACGACGCGTTCGAGGAGGGACTGCGAACCGTCGTCCCGCAGGGCCGCGCCGGGCGTGCCGCCGACGTCGCCGACGCCGCCCTCTACCTCGCGAGCGACCAGTCCGCCTACGTGAACGGCGTCGCACTCACGGTCGACGGCGGCTGGCTCGCGGAGAAGAGCTTCGCGGCGGACGAGGCGGCGGCCGCCACCTTCCTGGCCGCAACCGAGCCGAGCGACGGCTCCTAGGAGGGTTTGGCGGAATGCCGCTCGTCGTCGGGGTGTGCTGCTCGTTTCGAGGCAAGGACGCAGGGAGCGCCGATAGCTGAAGCTATCGGCGCGACTGAGGACGCCGCATCGGGGCGAGCAGCGCGGCCCGGCGGCACAGACTGTGTTTCGCCAAACCCTCCTAGCGCGCGGTTCAGAGCCGGCCGGAATCTGCCGACAAGGTGGGTGCGGTCCTGGCAGATCTCTTCAGGGGGAGCGCCGGGACCGCTCTCTGGTCTGCTTCCTTCTGTTTCCAACATGGAATACTGAGGCGGCGCGCCCGTCGACCCGAGCTCCGATCGACTGCGGCTTGGGCGCGGAGTCTCTCCCCCTCTCCGCTTGCGGCGTACGGCGGGCGCGCCCTCGACCCTCGGCTGTCGGTGTGCCCACACGGTTGAGCGTCTCCCGGCCGAAGTAGGGTGCTCGCGTGGACGGGCGCGCCCTCGGCTACCTGCGGACGCTCGTCTTTGCGGCACTGCTCGGCATTCCGGTGGCCATCGCGGCCGTGCTCTTCCAGACGGTCTTGCATGACGTCACCCACGTCGTCTGGGACGTCGTCCCGGACCGGCTCGACTGGAGCGAGCCACCCTGGTGGTACGTGATTCTCGTGCCCGGGCTGGCCGGCATTCTCGTCGCCGCGGCTCTCCGGCTTCCCGGCCACGGAGGGCACTCGCCGCTGGAGGGCCTGAGCGTGGGCAAGATCAGAGCTGTCCAGCTCCCGAGCATCCTGCTGGCGGGTCTCGCGACACTGAGCCTCGGACTCGTCCTCGGCCCGGAAGCGCCGCTCATCGCGCTCGGTGCCGGTCTCGGGGCGATGTCCGTACGACTCGTCCGACTCGAGGGCACGGAAGCGCAGCTGCTCATGCTCGCAGGAGCGTTCGCTGCGATCGCGGTGCTCTTCGGCAGCCCGCTGGTCGCAGCTTTCCTTCTCTTCGAGGTGTCCGCTGCGGCAGGCGCGATCCCGGCAGCGGCGCTGGGGCGTGCGCTCCTGCCTGGATTCGTGGCTGCAGGCACGGGCGCGCTGGTCTTCACGGGTGTCGAGGACTGGCCCGGGCTTCACCAGGCGTCGCTCGCCCTCCCGCCGCTTCCGGCGTACGAGACGACGAGGATCGCCGACCTCGCCTGGTGTCTGCTCCTGTCCGTCGTCGTCGCCTTCGTCGTCGTGGGCTTGCGTCACGGAGCACATGCCGTCGCGACGCGCGCGTCCGCGCGGCCGGTTGCAACGCTGGTCGTCGCCGGCCTTGCGGTCGGCGCGATCGCGGTCGGCTTTCGTGCGCTCGCGGATCGGCCGGTCGACCTCGTCCTCTTCTCGGGTCAGCTGGAGCTGCCGGCGGTCGTCGCGGAAGGCTCCGCCGGCGTGCTCGCGCTTCTCGTCGTCGCGAAGGGCCTCGCCTATGCGCTGTCGCTCGGGGCCGGGTTTCGCGGCGGGCCGATCTTCCCGGCGCTGGCGATCGGCGTCATGCTGGGCGTGTTCGGCGCGGATCTCCTCCCCGGTCTCGAGCTCACGCCGGCCGTCGCAGCAGGGATCGCCGCCGGCACCGCCGCCGTGGCCCGCTGGCCCTTCACCGCCGTGCTCCTCGCAACCCTGCTGGTCGGATCCTCCGCGGCGGACGTCGTCCCGATTGCGATCCTCGCGGCAGCGGCCGGCTGGATCGTCGCGATCGCGCTCCCGAACCCGGAGGACCGCCGTTTCGCCGACGCCGCTCCGTCCCCGACGACCGCCTGATCGACTTCCGATACGCAGAGCTCGGACCGCGACCGCGCAGGAACGTTGCGGGAATGGAGGCCGGCCCAGCCCGACACGTGAGCAGCACGAAGAGGAGCCTGGAGTTGGCGCCCCGAATACCCGGTCATGTCGTCAAGCGAGGTCGAGGCCCGCGCTGAGGCACGCCGGGAGGCAGCCCCCGCGGCTCTTGTGGCGCTGCTCGTCTCCGTCGCGCTCGCCGTCATGAGCCGGGCAAGGCAGTGGGAGCTTCTCGGCCTGCCGTGGTGGATCTGGCTCCTCATCGCCGTTCCGGTGCTCTTACTGACGATCGACCTCTTGCTGAACCACCGCAGGATCGGCCTCGTCAGGTCGCGGAACGCGGCTCTCCTGCTTCTCTCGCTCCTGGTGCTCGGCAATTTCAGCGCGCTGACGATTCTCGTAGCAGGTCTCGTGACCCAGAACAGCTCGGAGCTCACGGGCGGTGAGCTGCTGTTCACCGGATTTGCAATCTGGACTACCAACGTGATCGTGTTCGGACTCTGGTTCTGGGAGGTGGAAGCCGGCGGGCCGGTCGCGCGAGCACGTGCCCCCGCACGCACGGAACCTGACTTCCAATTCCCGCAGGACGAGAACCCGCAGCTCGCCTCGAAGGACTGGCGACCTCAGGCCTGGGACTACGTCTACGTCTCACTCACCAATTCGATCGCATTCAGCCCGACCGACGCGATGCCACTGTCCCTGCGGGCGAAGGCGATGATGGGCCTCGGAGCCGTCATCTCTGCCGTCACCGTGCTGCTCGTCGCCGCTCGCGCGGTGAACGTGCTCGGCTCGTAAGCGACCGCGCATCAGACCAGGCGAGCCGCTCAAGCGAGAGCACGCTCGCCCAGTCGAGAGGGGCGGCGCCGCTTCAGCATCTGGCGGCGGCGACGACATCTAGCCTCTGGCGATGCGGATCTATCGGGTGGGGTCGGCTGAGGGGCATGCGTTCCTGAACCCAGTCGGCGGGTGGGAAGCTCTCCGGGCCCTGGGAAGCGGGAGTGGAGTCCGCAACTGGGAACGTACTTCGGGTCCGGCCTTCAGCCTCTCGAGGCCCGCACGACTTCGAGAATCACGTCGATGACAAGCTGGGGATCAGCCTCCTCGACCGCGTGACCGGTGTCCACGACCATCTGCTTCGCTCGTGGACTCAGGATGAGCCAGCCCTTTTGATCCTGAACGTTGCGGCGCATTCCGCGTCGTTCGGACGGGAACACCGCGCCTTGAACCTCGGCATCGGAGTACCTGACGCTGACGATCGTGACCGGAATGTCGCCGATCGGCTTACGTGCCGCCCAAGCATCCTTTTCCACTTGAAGGTAATCGCGGCGTTCGACGTTCTCCGGGTGATCCCAGGTTGTCTCCGCAACGATCGGTGCTGGCGGGTTCTGGAAAGGTGCGGCCACGTCGATGAGTGCCATACCTGCGATCTGAGACGGATGGGAAACGGCGTATCCTGCGCCGATATAGCCCCCGCCCGACGTTCCCACTAAGACGTACGGTCCCGCGATCTGGGCTTTACTGAGTAGCCGCTCGAAGTCGGTTACGAGCTCCTTGAAGCCTCGCGGTCCCGGCGCCTCATCGCTGCGGCCGAGATTTCCGCGGTCATAAACGCATGTCCGCGCAGTCGCCGCAATCGTGGCTTCAGCGAAGGCATAAGAATCGCCGGTGTCGGCGTCGCCCGCCTCCATCACGACCGTCGGAGATCCGGTGCCCGAGCAGCGCACGTAGAGGCCGCGGTCGCCATCTATCTCGACGACTCGGTCGAGATTCTGTGCCTGCCGAGGGGTTGCCGACGTCGTTGACGCGCCCTCCTCCGACTGGCTGGGGTTCTCACCGCCGCCACAGCCGGCCAGTGCCAAGGCGGCCGACGAGGCGAGGACGGCGCTACGCATGCGCTAAGCGTACGAACGTTATGGCCGGGCCACAAGACAAGCCTTCGCCGGAACGATCTGGGACAATTCCCGGACCCGGGTCAGCTCTTGCATCACACAAATCTTCAGACGTGAAGAACTGCTCAACGAGTGAATCCACGGCGAGAAAGGGTACCGCCCGTCAGGGGACATTCCCGGACGCTGGCGCACGCGAGCATCGGCAAGCCGTTGGTTGGACGTGGCGATCTGGGCGTTCGCTGTCACAGATCGGCTGCGATCGGCAACGTATGAGTATGGAGGGCGGCAGTGAGATCGCAATGGGCGCTCGTGCGCGTGACCGAACCGTAAGTCGCGCGACGGCCGACGAGGTCTGGATGAGGGATGTCGAGCAGCTATTCGTGAGCTGCGAGCGGGCTCTCGGCAAGTTTCTCGTGCAGATGGTCGCGGATCGAACGTTGGCGGAGGATCTCCTGCAGGACGTCTTCCACGATGCTGTTCGCGGCCGCAGCGAGCTCGCGGTCGCTGACAGCCCGGTTGCTTGGCTCTACGGAATCGCGCGAAACCACGCGCTCAACGCTCTTCGCCGGCGAGGTCGACTTCACCGTGCGCTTGAAGCGCTCAAGCTGCAGCGAAGAAGCGACGGCGCCGAGTCGGACTACGAGATCGTCGCCGTCCGCGACCTGCTAGAACGGCATCTCAGCGGCGAGGATCGGGCGTTGGTGGTGCTCCGGTACTTGCACAGATTCAACGCCACGGAGCTTGGCTCAATCACCGGGTTGTCCGCGGACGCTGTCCGGCAGCGCCTCTCCCGCGCTCGCCGCGCGCTGCTCGAGGCAAACAGCCAGGCCGAGCCAAGCCAGGAGGAATCGCAGTGAGTCAGTCCGACCGTGCGCGCGCAGACGCTCTCGTTAAGTCAATTCTCCGGCCGCTCGATCGTGTTGAGCCGGTGCGTCGGAGAACCCGCTCGCGCCCCCGGCGAGCGCCGCTCATCGTCGCACTCGCCATGGCGGCAGCAGTCGTCATCGGCGGCGCCGCGATCGCCGCGACAGGTTGGGGGCCAATCGCCGGCATCGGGGCAGCAGAGCGTCCCGCCACTCCGGAAGATGAGATCAGCCCCGCCGTCATCGCGCAGCTTCGCGCTTCCGCAGTGCCACGCTCCGCGCCGGATTCCCCAGTCGGCGAGTGGCTCTTTACCGAGGCACGTCTGCTCGGGACACGGCCCGATGGAGGCAAGGTCTACGTAGTCCCGACCGCGAAGGCGAAGCTGTGCATCGTCGTCGTTAGTTCGGGCGCCTCGTGCAGCGATCCCGTCACCCGTGACAACCCGATCACGATGACCACGAGCGACGCAGGGCCGACCGCACCGCCCGTCGTCTGGGGTGTGACGACCGACGACGTCACCGCTGTGTCATTCGACGTGGGCGGGGAACCCGTCACCGTGTCAGTCCGCGACAACTTCTACGCATGGGAAGGCTCTCCGAGCCAGACCCTCAGATACGTCTCCACGGTGACAGTGAGCTTCGCGGACGGGTCGACCACGACGTGGCCCGATCGAGGGTCGTAAGCTCTGGGTCATCAGCATGAGGCCGTGCGGCGACCGGCGTCAGGCGTCATTCCCGAACACTGGCCCAGTCGACGGCCTCGTAGCCCGGCAGCAGCTTCGGTCACCGCGGCAGCGGGTTCGGGCCGGTGGCGGTGACCAGCCGCTGCGGCACCCAGTCGTCGACGTGCCTGAAGCCGTCGAAGCGCGCTCCCTCGAGGATGACGCCGTCGTACAAGGAGCGCCGGTAGAACTTCACGTGAGTGAAGTCCTCGAACAGGACGTAGACCGGCTCGACGTAGGCGCTCTGGAACTGCTGGCCAGTCAGTGCGCCGCGATGCACGTGCGAGAAGTCGTCGATCTCCTCACCCACGACGACGCCGAGGTGCTCGAGGCCCATCCGGTAGACGCGCTGGTGAACGGGCGGGATGAGCTCGAGGAGCGAGACCGGAGTCCCGTCGAGGACATCGAGCGGCTCGGCGAGCACGATCAGGGAGATCGGACGCCCGTTCCAGAGGTTCTCGCTGTTTGCCCTCGCATGGCGCTCGAGAAGCGTCCGCTGGTGGACGTACAGATCCCAATCGGCGACGCGGACGGCGAGGTGGCTGAGTGCGTAGGTTGCGATGTCGATACCGCGGGCACAAAGACGGTCGCGCTGCATCGTGGCGAACGCTCGATAGTCCCCGATGATCTCGGCGATCGGATCAGACTTCGCCAGGTGGCACCTCCTCCGCCATCGTACGAGATGCACGGCCCGCTGGCGCCTAGCGCGCGAGGCTCAGGCAGGCGTTCCTACGCCTCTTCGCCCACGTCCGCCCAGAACTCGGGTTGCGTCACGTGTAGATCGCTCATGCCGCTGGCTTCAAGGCATGAAGACAGCTCACCGATTAGGTGCGCGCACGCCGCGGTCGCGCCCGAGCTCGTCGAAGCGCACACCTACGCGACGGGCGCAGCCATCCACGTCTACCGCCCCCGCTCCTCGGGCTAGCCGTCAAAGCCTGCGGCCGGCGGCCAGCCTCGAACAGCTCGACGCGCGAGATACCGGCGGATGCTTGATTCTCGCTTGCGGATTCGTGCTAGCCGGTACGTCGGCCTCCCGTTGGCCCCAATGACTTGGCACGGCTTCTGGGCCATAGTCGACTGCTATCCGTGGCGATCTGTGCCGACGCATAGTCGGCGTTCCAGGCAGAAGGCGGGCGCGATGTCTCTCAAGGTTAAGGCAGACGATCTCCGGGAGGAGCTTGATCGCTTCGTCTCAGCCGGAAGCAAGCCGAGTACCGCGCGCGAGGACATTGCCGCGTCGTGGGAGCGGAGTGTTCTTGCTGGGCTTCATCGGGATCGCTTCGACGTCCCGTACGTGGCCGATGTGGATGACGACGGCGAGCTCGTCTGGGCGGCGACGCCCATCGTCGACCGAGTCGCCGAGGATCTCGAAGGCACAGGCATTGCGCTCCTGCTGACCAACCAACGCGGTCACGTCGTCGACCGTCGCGCACGTGAGCGCGGGGTTATGAGCTTGCTCGACCGCATCGAGCTCGCTCCGGGCTTCGTCTACAGCGAAGCGCAGGTCGGCACGAACGCCATCGGCACCGCGATCGCGCAGGAGTCGTCGTCCGTGGTCAATGGGTCGGAGCATTTCGCCGACGCTTTGGTGCGGATGTCCTGCGCGGCCGTCCCGGTCACGGATTTCTCTGGGCGAGTGCACGGCGTCGTCGACCTGACGTGCACCGCCGAGAATTTCAGCCCGCTGATGCTGCCGCTCGCGAAGCGCTCGGCCTGGGAGATCGGGCAGCGCCTGAGGCTCGGCGAGACAAGTGTCCCTGCGCCGGGTTGGGCCGTCCTCAACGCGACCGAGCGCCGCGTCGCTTCGCTCGTCGTGGAAGGGCTGACGAACCGCGAAGTGGCACAGCAGCTGCTCGTGCGCCCGCGGGCAGTCGACTCCCATCTCCGAAGCATCTTCCGCAAGCTCGGCGTCCATTCACGCCTCGAATTGGTCCGTGTGACAGAGTTCGCCGCGTCGAAGACCCGGATCCTCGCAGCCGCTGACGAGGCCAGGCAACAAATCGAGCGCGACTTGCACGACGCGCTACAGCAGCCGCTTGTCTCGCTCGGGCTGAAGCTCAGCCTCACCGAGGAGTCCGTTCCCTCAGACGATCAGCAGATGAGGGACGAGTTAGCTCGCATCGGCCAGGGCCTGAGCGACGTGCTCGACAACGTTCGCGAGATCTCCCGCGGAATCCACCCGGCGATCCTCTCGGAGGGCGGCCTGGCGCCCGCACTCAAGGCCCTCGCGCGTCGCTCGCCGGTTCCGGTGAAGCTCAATGTGCGCTTCGCCGGCCGGCTGACGGCACCACTCGAGCTCGGTGCGTACTACGTCGCATCGGAGGCCCTTGCCAACGTGGCAAAACACGCGAACGCGACGGTCGTCGACGTCTCGATCGAGTCACGCAGCGGCTCCTTTTTCCTGTCGGTCCGAGACGACGGCATCGGCGGCGCAGACCCCCGCGGCGCAGGACTCACCGGTCTGGTGGAACGCATCGAGGCTCTCGGGGGCGCGCTCCGACTGGTCAGTCCACGCGGAAGGGGGACGCTCATCCAGCTCGAGCTCGCCCTCAGCTGAGCACGCTTCAGCTCGGGTGTCGCGACCCAAGCGCTGCATTGACGCCCGTGTCGTCGAAGAAGCGCTACCGCTTACCGGTCACACCGGACCGTTGCGCGACGAGAGCACATCCGCGCCCGCTGCTAGCCACCGGCGTGCGCGGTTCACGTTCGGGCCGTCCGGTGCGAGAGCCACCGTTTCAGCCTGGAGCTCTGTCATCACGAGCAGCGCCCGGCGCGGATCTTGTTCCGCCAGAGCCTCTTCGATCCGCTCTGCGAGCCGGGCAGGCTTCACGGCAAGTTGTGCCGTCCGGGCCGCGAGGCGCTTGTGTGTCGGCTGCCAGACGCGGTTGAGCGCATAGACGATGCGCACCACGCGCGAGGCATCGTCGACCATCCGCTCGAGGAGTGCGAGCCGCTCCCCGGGACGAGCGAGGGTAAGCAATCCTGCAGGCGTAAAGCCGCCCCACGTCAGCGCGGCTTCCTCGATCCGGGCCGCCGCGAGCTCCTCCGGATAATCGGCGAGGCGCTCTTGCCACCGCGCCAGCAGGCCGGTCGTCCGCAGCGCCACGCCGTGGGCGATCGCGTCGGCCGAGGACATGTCACCGAGGAAGATCCCGTCGATGCAAGACTCGGCGTGCTCTCGTGACCACCAGACGAGCTCGAGCGGAACACCGTCTCGGTAGCCGGAGACCCGCTGCGTCGGTGTGCCTTGAACGCCCCAGGTGTCGAGTTCGTCGAGCCCCGCCGCGCGAGCGTACTCAAAGCAAGCTACTAACTCGAGTGGCTCAGTCGTCACAACCAGCATCTCGATGTCGGAGATCTCATCAGCGACCGCCCGCGACACGCTCCCGGTGAGCACCACCTCCTCGGCGACTTCGCGCGCAAGCTCGTCCGCGACGCGTTGCGCGACCTCGCGCAGCCGCCTGCTCGCCTCAGTCGTCATCGCACCCTAGTCTGACCGACCGAGAACGTCGCCCATCAGGGGACCGTCGGACAACGGCGGGCAGAGTCTGATCATCCGCTGATACTCGTCTCGGCTGATCTTGCCGGTGGTGGTCGCTCATCGGTCGGCCGCCGGCAGCACCTGGTAGCCGCGTTCCGCGAGGGCGATCGTGAGCGCTTCGCGGGGCGTCTTTCCAACCGGCACGTAGACGCTGACCTGGCCGAAGCGCGGGTCCTCCAGCCACCAGCGGGTAACCGCGCGCGCCGGCTCGTCGAGCTCTGGTCGTGCGCTTAGCCGCACGATCGTGGACGCAGAACGCACAGGCTGTGGCGTTGCCGGGGCAGCCGGTCGTGCCGGCCGATCAACCGTGGCGACCACTCCGGTGATCCCATCGATCACGGCGTCCCGGTGGTCGAAGACCATCCACGCAACCGCAGCAAGAGCCAGCGGCAGAAGCAGGTACCGCAGGAACCAATGGTCGACAGGGAGCCGCCGGCCACCCGTCTTGGTCGGCCGAGCGTCGCTCGTTGCGGGCGGCCCAGGCGGTGGTTGCCTGCCGCCGGAGCGCGAAGAGCGCGGAGATCGAAAGAGCTCATTCCACGCCTTCGACGGCTCCTCACGAAACCAGTCCCTGTCCTCGAGCCCCACCAGAGGCAGTCTTCGGCCAGGCGGGTCACGACTTGAGCCTCCACCTCGACGCTGAGCAGCTCGGCCACCTGCGCGGAGGCAAGCCCGAGCCGACCACGATCTGGAAGCGTTGCGAGTGGCTGTACGAAGGCGTTACGAAGACTGTGGGATCGTCCCGATGAAGGGGGCGAGCAGCGCGGGCCGCCGCTGCAGCTCTGCCCCCATCACCAGAGAGAAGCCGTGCGACGCAGAGTGGGGGTCATGCCGCCGCACGGCTCTTTCGCCAAGGTACGGAGCGAGCTCGTCGTGGCGGGTAAGAATTTCCTCAGGTTTGTGTCAACGGCGGCCGATCAGACCATGGCCTCTGCGACGAGGAATGCGATGGAGTTCCCGGCGGAGGACATTTTGGGGCGCCGAGCGCCTGTGGCCGCCACGCCAACGAGTGACGGAGCCCCGGGTACCTGTGCAACTCAGCCGCAGCAGGAATCTCGCGCTCTAGAAGCGGCGCATCACCAGCCGGCGAGAACGGCGAACGCTCCTCGTACGGCGACTCGACCCGCCCGGGCGGGTCGGTCATGCGAGGCCCGGCGCGATCCGTGCGTTCACTCCAGTCCCTCGCTCGGTGGGGCGGGTTCCGCGGCGGGTGCGTGCCGCTTGCGCCAGCGGTGTCTGGCGGCGGGCACGCTCTCCATCGGCGGCAGCTCCACCTTCGGGTGCGCTGCATACCAGCCGACATAGCGGTTCGTGAGCGGCCGCGAGCTGAGCCCGTGCGCAAACACTGAGATGCCGATCGTCGCTACGACCGCCAGCAGCATGGTGCGCTCGTGCGGGAGTGACGACTCGTCGATCAGGATAACGGCGAAGACGATGGTCGCGAGGCCACGCGGTCCGAACCAACCGACGAACCCGATCGTTGGCCGACGTGCGCCGGTTCCGAGCAGTGAGAGCGCGACCGGCAGCATGCGGACGATGGTCAAGCTGAGCACGGCGTATGCGAGCACCTCCCAGCCCAGGTCGTCGAGCACGGGGCCGAGGATCGCAGCGCCGAAGACGACGAACGTGACGGCGTTGAGCAGCTCGCCGCCCTCGTCGACGAGGTACGACACCTCCCCACCGCTGTCGCGGCCGATGACTCCGAACACGAACCCAGCGCTGAAGGCGGCGATGAAGATGCTGCCTCCGAGGCCGGTCGCGATCCCGGCTGCCAGTGCTGCCGAGGCCACGGTCAGGATCTGCAGCCAGTGCGCCTCCACGGGCAAGCGACGCGCGACCCGGAGCGCGAGCGCGCCCAGGACGCCGGCCGCCACTCCCGCAACGAGGCCGTAGCCGATCTCCTCCAGCACGAGGTGGACAGCTGCGTGAGCCGTCACAGCCCCCTCGTCCCATTCGGCGAGCGCAAGCGCGATGAAGAAGAGCGGGACGCAGATCCCATCGTTGAGGCCGCTCTCGACGTTCAGTCCTTGCCGGATCCGCGACGGGACCCGCTCGTCGGTGACGACCGCCTGACCGAGCGCAGCGTCGGTGCAAGCGAGCATGATCGAGAGCACGAGCGCCTCGACGAGGCTGACGCCGGGCAGCAGGCCGACCCCGGCGAGCGTGCCGAAGGCGATCGTCAGCGGCAGGCCGATCCCCAGCAGCCGGGCCGGCACCGCGAACTCCCGACGCAGGGCCGGGAACGAGATCCGGGAGGCGTCGGCGAAGAGGACGAGCGTCAGCGTCGCCTCCGCCAGCAGCTTGACGGGCTCGCTGCCGATACTCAGGTCGATCAGACCGAATACCGGCCCCGCGAGCAGCCCCGCGGAGGTGAAGAAGATCGCCGGCGTGACGAGCGACCGCTCGAGCCGACCGGAGATGGCCGAGAAGGCGAGCAGCACCAGCGCAACCGTCGCTAGCTCCCAGGCTCCCAACGCTTCACTTTCCCTTCATCGCAACCCGAACCGGCGCACTGGACCCGCGCATCAGCGTTGCCCCGTGAGTTCAGGCTCCGCCACGATCGGATCGTCGACCCGGTAGCCCCGCCAGCCGCGGGCAGTGATGCTGCTTACACGCGGGCATTCCGCGCACGCGAGCACGTGCACGGTCGTCGGTTGCAGGTTGCTCCTCCCCATAGGTGGCAATGATCGCGCCTGCACAACCGTCGCACCACTGTCCGAAGGGGCGGAGTTGGCGAGCGCCCCCTAGCGTTGGCGGCAGCCGATGGCGTAGCCCGTGCCCTTTGGGACGACGGTGACCGGGTCGTCCGATCATCCCGACGGGGTGAGGCACCGCGGCGCCCTACGCTCTAACCTCGGGTAACTCGCGAAAGGGAGCTGCACATGGCTTGGTTCTGGTGGCTTTTCGGCGTCCTCATCCTCACCCTCTGGGTCTTTACGATCGTCGACATCGTTCGGCGCCGTCACTCGCGCTCGGGCGGTCAGACCGCGGCGTGGATCCTGTTGGTCTTGATCCTTCCGGTCGTCGGCACGATGATCTATTTCCTGGTCAACGGGGCGGCGGGGCAGAGTGCGCCCAGGGACGGCGTGGACCCCGTCACGGGCCGGCGCTACTGAGCGTCGGACGCGCAACTCAAGGGCGCTGGGCCGCGATTGAGCTGAGAACAGAGCCAAGAGCGTCAGCAATCGACGCAACGACATTCGCCTGGGCCAGCGTCCTCTCGCCTGACAAGCGCCTCCTGCCTTCGACTGCGCCGCTCCACCGTTCCGATGATGCATACAGTGGGATCTCTGCAGCGCGACAGGCGTCGGAGGCACGCCGTTCGACTCGCTCGAACGAGCGGCGTCCCACGCTTCAGTTTTTGGAACTGAACATGGAAGTCGCCCGAAGAAGCGGATGATGGGACTCGAACCCACGACCTTCTGCATGGCAAGCAGACGCTCTAGCCAACTGAGCTACATCCGCGCGAGGCGCCAGTATAGCGACGGCTCCTGGGTTTCAGCGAGCGGCGGCGGGGTATCCGACGGCCGTGGCGAATCTCCGCGTCCAGCCCCGCGAGACCCCCGGCGAGCGCGCCGACACGCTCGTAGACGTCGAGATCCGGGAGGAGCTCGCGCTGCTCGTCGACCAGCTCGAGGCGTGGACGGCGCCGCTCTCGCATTGGGAGCTCACGTTCCGCCAGGGCCACGACTTCGACCGCGGGGACAACGTCGAGGCGCGGCTCCTGTTCACCGGCGGCGACCACACGTGCTCGCTCTCGTTCCGGCTGGACCAGGTCGAGTCGATCCATGAGCTCGACCGCGAGCTCTGGCTGACGCTCGACGTGAGCGATGGGATCGGGAAGGCGGTGC
Organism: uncultured Gaiellaceae bacterium; assembly: GCA_963735585.1. GTDB lineage: Bacteria > Actinomycetota > Thermoleophilia > Gaiellales > Gaiellaceae > Gaiellasilicea. The sequence goes on from CAVTLI010000001.1 coordinate 595,130, forward strand.
ACCTTGCACCGCTGGGACTCGACGTCGAGCTGCACCACGTCGTCGGCGCCGCACTCGGCCGCACAAGCGCCTAGCCGGCCGCGTCGAGCGCCTCGTTGACGAGCCGGTCGGCGAGCTCGTTGTGCTCCCGGCGGACGGCCGTGTAGCGGACCGTGCCGACCGTGCGCGCGAGTTGCGCGGCTCGGAGCGACAGCTCCCGGAGCGCAACGTTCTTCACCTTGTACTCGCCACGCATCTGCTTGACCATCAGCTCCGAGTCGGAGACCACCTCGACGTCGTCCACGGCGAGCTCGGCAGCCTTCTCCAGCCCCGCGATCAACGCGCTGTACTCGGCCACGTTGTTGGTGGCGATCCCGATCGCCTCGCCGTGGGCGGCGAGCACGGCGCCGTCCTCGGCCTCGAGGACGTAGCCGTACGCGGCCGGGCCGGGGTTGCCGCGCGCGCCGCCGTCGGTGAAGAGCCGGGCCTTCACGGCGTGTGCAGCTGATAGAGGTCGAAGGCGACCTCCTCGTAGGGATGCGCCCCCTTCAACGCTGCGAGAACGGCGTCGAGTGCATCGTCCGGAACGACCGTCTCGACGCGCAGCTCGGCCACGCGCTGCTCGCGTCCCGCCTCCCCGTGAGCAGGGCTCGTTCCCTCGCCGCCGAGATAGGTTCCCGTGCCCGCGGCGTACCAGGAGCAGCGCTCGTAGGCGCCGATCCGGCCCGCTCCGGCGGCGAACACGGCCCCACGGGTCGCCTCGAGAGCCTCGCGGGGCACGAACCAGACGAGCTTGTAGGTCAGATCGCCACCTCAGGTGCGGCGGGCGCGTCCGAGTCGCCGGTGTTCGGCGTGCCCGCCGGCTCGATCAGCAGGATCTCAGCGCCCTCCTCCGAGCGCGGGCAGTGCTCCACCCCACGCGGGAACGACGTAGAGCTCGCCCGGACCGAGCTCGATCGACCGGTCGCGCAGCTGGATCGTCAGCCGGCCGGTCAGAACGAGGAAGAAGTCGTCCGTGTCCGGATGGGAGTGCCACACGAACTCGCCGCGCGTCCGCGCGACCTGGATCTTGTTCCCGTTGTAGTGACCGACGATCCGAGGCGCGAAGACATCGTCGAACGAGGCAAGCTTCTCGGCCAGATCGACCTTGTCTCTCACTCGATGTTGTCGATCTGGGCCCGCTGGAGCTTCCCGGAGTAGTCGACGTAGATCGACTTCCACTCCGTGAAGACGTCGAGCGCGGCCTGGCCCGCCTCGCGGTGGCCGTTGCCGGTGTCCTTGGTGCCGCCGAAGGGCAGGTGCACCTCGGCGCCCGTCGTGCCTGCGTTGATGTAGGTGATCCCGGACTGGAGGTCGCGCATCGCGCGGAACGCCTTGTTCACGTCGCGCGTAAAGATTGCAGACGAGAGCCCGTAGCGGATCCCGTTCGCCACGCGCAACGCCTCGTCGAAGTCCTTGACGCGGAGCACCGAGGTGGTCGGCCCGAAGATCTCCTCCTGGGCGATCCGCATCTGCGGCTCGACGTCGCCGAAGATGGTCGGGCGGTAGTAGAAGCCCTTGCCGAGGTCACCCTCGCTCGCAGGCTCGCCGCCCGTGAGCAGCTTTGCGCCCTCGTCCGAGCCGATGCCCGTGTAGGAGTGGATCTTGTCGAGCGCCTCGCGGTTGATCACCGGCCCGAGGTCGGTCTCGGGATCCCACCCGGGGCCGATCCGCATCGCCTCGGCGCGCGCGACGAGCCGGCTCTGGAGCTCGTCGGCGATCGCCTCGTGGGCGATCACGCGGCTCGCGGCGGTGCAGCGCTGGCCCGACGTGCCGAACGCCGACCAGACGATCCCCTCGACCGCGAGCTCGAGGTCGGCGTCGTCCATGACGATGATCCCGTTCTTGCCGCCCAGCTCGAGGTGCACGTGCTTCAGGTTGTCGGCCGCGTTCTTCGTCACGAGCACGCCCGTCTCGCGCGAGCCGGTGAAGGTGATCACGGGCACGTCCGGATGGCGCACGAGCCGGTCGCCCGCCTCCTCGCCGTAGCCGTGGACGAGGTTGACGACGCCGTCCGGCAGCCCGGCCTCGGAGAGCAGCTCGACGAAGCGCTCGGCGAGCAGCGGCGTGTCCTCCGCCGGCTTCAGCACCACGGTGTTCCCACAGACGAGGGCCGGCATCAGCTTCCAGGCCGGAATCGCGATCGGGAAGTTCCACGGGGTGATCGCACCCACGACGCCGATCGGGTTGCGCACAGACATCTGGAACTTGTCGCGCAGCTCCGAAGGGGTCGTGTGACCGAACATGCGCCGACCTTCGCCGGCCATGTAGACGGCCATGTCGATCGCCTCCTGGACGTCTCCCCCGGCCTCGGCCAGCACCTTGCCCATCTCGCGGCTCATCAGGTCGGTCAGCTCCTGCTTCACGTCCTCGAGCAGGCGGGCGAACACGAGCAGGATCTGGCCGCGTTCCGGGGCCGGCACGAGCCGCCACTCCTCGAAGGCGGCCTTGGCGGCTGCGACCGCGCGATCGACGTCTTCCGCGCCCGAGCGCGGAAAGCTGCCGAGTGCCTCGCCCGTGGCCGGGACCGAGGACTCGAAGGTCTCGCCCGACACGGCCGCGACCCACTCACCGCCGATGTAGTTCTTGAACTCGCGTGCCCCCGTGACCGCCACGGCGGCCAGTCTAGTTACTCGGCTTCGGGGGGCGTCGGCGTGCCGGGAAACGTCCCCGGGATGCGGGCGCGGCGGCGATCGCGGATCTCCCGCTTGCCGCCGTATTCGCGGCCGTTGCGGCGGTCGCTGCCCTCGCGGCGGTCCATGATCACCGTCACGTTGGGGTTGTCGGCGTAGTACGCCACCATCTTCTCGAAGAGCTCGCCCTCGAGATCCCTGGGGATCACGCAGTAGATCATCCTGGTCGCAGTGTAAGGAGGACTCCGGCCATTGCCAGACCAGGGTTCAACGCTAGTTCCTCTTCGCGAACGCTGTGACCGCTCCGAGGCCGACGAAGACAGAGCCCGAGACGTACCTCCGCGCAGCGAGGAAGCGCGGGCTCGAGCGCAGCCTGGACGCCGCGGTGCCGGCGGCAAGGGCCCACAGGGAGTCGCTCACCACCGCCAGGCCCACGAAGACGAGCCCGAGCACGAGCAGCTGCCACGCCACGGAGCCGGCATCGGGATCGACGAACTGCGGCAGGAACGCGATGAAGAAGAGGGCCGTCTTCGGGTTGAGCACGTTCACGACGACACCCTGGACGAAGCTCCGGCGCAGGCGCCGTTCGCGTCGAACCGCCGCACCGGCGGCGTCCTCCTTGCGCACGAGGAGCGTGTACAGGCCGAGGCCGATCAGGTACGCAGCGCCCGCGAGCTTGACCGCTGTGAACGCGGTCGCGGAGGAAAGGAGCAGCGCCGAGAGCCCGATTGCCGCCGCGGTGGCGTGGACGAGTCCGCCGACGGCGACGCCGAGCGCCGACAGCAGGCCGGCCGGTCTGCCGCCGTCGATGCTCTGCGCGACGATGTAGAGCACCGCCGGGCCTGGGACGACGATCAGCGCCAGCGCGGCGAGCGAGAACAGCGCGAGCGTTCCCGCGGAGGGCACGTCGGCGGGCCCCTAAGTGCGGGCGATGTCGGGCATCAGCCGCCCGTCGTCCGCGAGCTGCGCGTTCCACTCGAGAAAGCTGCCCTCGAGCTCCGTGACGTCGTGCCCGCGCTCGGCGAGCCGCACGGCCTGCGCCGACTCGGGCGTGACGCGGTACTGGTACCACGAGATCTCCCAGGCGACCGTGATCACCGTGTCGCCGCTGACCCCGGAAAGCGGCACGATCGACGCCTTCGGCGGCCCCAGGCTCTTCGCGATCCCGGCGACGGTGCGACGGTAGGCGCTCGCGTTGAAGAGGTCGGCGGCCTCGACCTGCTCCAGCTCCCGCGGGGCGAGGCGTCGTAGGATCGGATCGTCTGCGACCGGCGCTTCCTCCGCGCGGCGGCCGCTCAGAAGGCCGCTCCAGGACTTCCGGCGCCGACGCGACTCGTACGGGACGGTCGGCGTCATCGGCGCGCCCTCGCGCAGCCAGCCGTGCTCCAGCGCGACGTCCTGGCAGAGCGGGCAGACGTCGACGTAGTGGGAGCCGTCGTCCGGTGTGTAGCGCACCGCGTGCTCGCCCATCAGGAGCGAGCGTTCGCAGATGGCGCAGATCCGCGTAGCTGCGGCTCGCGTGACGCGCATAGGGACGACCGTAGCAAACCGCGGCGAGTTATCCACAGGCTGGGAAATTAGTGCGCAGCGGCCGTCTCGCGTGCCTTCTGCGTGTCCGTGATCACCTTTTGCGCAACGTGCGCGGGCACTTCCTCGTAGCGAACGAAGTGCATCGCGTAGTCGCCGCGGCCGCCCGTGATCGAGGTGAGTGTCTGCGAGTAGGTGAGCACCTCCGACATCGGCACCTCGGCCTTGATCGTCGTCATCCCGCCGGCCGGCTCCATTCCGTGCAAGCGGCCGCGACGAGAGTTGAGGTCGCCGTTGACGGCGCCGACCGCCTCGTCGGGGACGGTCACCTCGACCTCCATGATCGGCTCGAGCAGCACCGGCTGCGCCTTCGCATACGCCTCTTTGAACGCCATCGAGCCTGCGATCTTGAACGCCATCTCCGACGAGTCGACGTTGTGGTACGAGCCGTCCACGAGCAGGACCCGGACGCCCTGCACGGGAGCGCCCGCGAGCTCGCCCTGGCTCATCGCCTCCTGGATCCCCTTGTCGACAGCCGGACGGAATCCCTGCGGGATCACCCCGCCGACGATCTTGTCCACGAACTCGTAGCCGACATTCCCCTCGATCGGCTCCAGCACGATCGTGCAGTCGCCGAACTGGCCGCGACCCCCTGTCTGCTTCTTGTAGCGGGCGTGAGCGCGCGACTCGGAGCGGATCGTCTCCAGGTAGGGGACGCGCGGCGGGTGCAGCTCGACGTCGACGCCGAAGCGGCGCTTGGCCCGTTCGAGCGCGACCTCGACGTGCATCTGGCTCATCCCGGAGAGGATCTCCTCCCCGGTCTGCGCGTCGCGGTGCAGCCGGAGTGTCGGGTCCTCCTCGGCCAGCCGGCGGATCGCCGTCGCGACCTTCTCCTCCTCGCCCTTGATCGTGGGCGTGATCGCGAAGTTCATCACGGGCTCGGGGAAGCCGATCTCGGGCACGTCCGTGGCGACCTCCTTGTCGAGCAGGAGGTCACCGGTCTGCACTTCCTTCAGCTTCGCGACCGCGCCGATGTCGCCAGGCCCGAACTCCTCGGCGGGGATGTGCTCCTTCCCTTGCTGGAAGAGCAGCGCGCCCATCCGCTCCTTGGCGTGGGTGCGCGCGTCCACGAGTGTCTGCTCGGGCCGAACCGAGCCCTGGAGGACGCGGAAGAGGTTGATCCGGCCGGCGAACGGATCGGCAATCGTCTTGAACACGAAGGCCGCCGTCGCGGCGCCCTCGATGTGCGTGATCGAGCCCATCTTCGCCGGGCTGGGGACGCCTTCGACGATCAGGTCGAGCAGGGCGTGCGTACCCAGGTTCTGCGTCGCGACACCGCACGCGACGGGGAAGACGACGCCGCGCGTGACCGCGTCCTTCAGCGCGTGCGCGACCTCCTCGACCCCGAGCTCCTGCCCGTCCAGGTAGCGCTCCATCAGCGCCTCGTCTGTCTGGACGACCTCGTCGAGGAGCTTCTCGCGGTACTCCTGGGCGAGGGCGGCCATGTCGTCCGGGATCGGGCTCGGGTCACCCTCGCGCTCCCCTCCCGGGCTCGGGTACGCGCACATGTGCAGCACGTCCACGATCCCCGTCAGCTCGTGCTCGCTGCCGATCGGCAGGTGCACGGCCACGCAGCGCTCCGACAGCTGCTCCTGGAGCTGTCCGAGCGCGCGGAAGAAGTCGGCGCGCTCGCGGTCGAGCATGTTCACGAAGAGGACGCGGGAGAGACCGAGCTCCTCTGCGCGCTTCCAGCCGCGCGACGTCCCCACCTCGACGCCCATCACGCCGCTGATCACGAAGAGCGCTCCCTCGACGACGCGGAGCGCGCAGCGTCCCTCTCCCTGGAAGCTCGGATCGCCGGGAACGTCGATCAGGTTCAGCTTCCGCCCCTGCCAGTCGGCGTGCGCGAGCGAGAGCGAGATCGAGAGCTTCCGCCGTTGCTCGTCGTCGTCCCAGTCGCCGACGGTCGTGCCGGCATCGATCGTGCCCAGCCGGTTCAGCTCCTCGGCCTGATAGAGCATCGCCTCGACCAGCGAGGTCTTGCCGGTCCCGCGGTGACCGACGACGGCGACGTTGCGGAGCTTTCCGGGCTCGAGAGCGGGCATGCGGCGGATCCTCCTCGGCTGGCTTGGCGGTCAGAGGATCGTAACCACCTACGACACGAGCTGGCTCCGAGGTCGGATGTTCTGGTTGCCCCGGAAGACGTTTCCCGGATCGAGCCGCTCCTTCACCGCCGCGAGCCGCTCGTAGGCGTCGCCGAACGCCGCGCGCACGCGTTCCTCACCCTCGTCGCCGACGAAGTTGAGGTAGACGCCGCCGGTCGTCCACTCGCCGAAGACGTCCCGGCAGGCGCGGCCCCACGTGATGTGCTCGTGGTCGCGGTCGGCCCCCTCCCAGACGCAGAACGGGTGCAGCACAAACCGGGCGTCACGCTTGGCGAGGGGCGAGTCGGCCGCGTTCGCGACCTGGCCGCCCCAGGGGGCGACGAGCATCTGCGTGAAGCTGACCGGCATCTGCTCCCCGTAGGCGACGAGCGCGTCGAGCGCGCCGTCCGACAGCTCGTCGAGGTACTCCGCCGTCCACCAGTTCCGCTTGCCCGGTGGGTCGTCGATCATCTGCTGGAGCTCGGCGTACGGGATCTCGCCGTACAGGTCGACGATCGGCTCGACCGCCTCGCGGAGCGGCTTGGCCGCGCGCTCGCCCTCCTCCGCCGGGCCGTTCCACATTCCCGCCGTGATCGCCATCTTCCGCCCATGCCACTCCTCCGGGATGAAGTCCTCCGGCGGCGCCGCGATATAGCCGAACACGAAGCCGGCCTCGTCGGCCCCGGGTGCATAGAAGTCGCGGAAGGCGGCCGCGAGAGCGCGGCCGTCGGCCGGGTCGTAGGCGGCGAGCCCGCCGAAGACGATCGGTCCGACCGGGTGCAGCCCGAACTCGAGCGCCGTCACGACGCCGAAGTTGCCGCCACCGCCGCGTAGCGCCCACAACAGCTCCGAATCGTCGTCGCGGCCCGCACGGACCCGCTCGCCGGACGCCGTGACGAGCTCCGCCCCGATCAGGTTGTCGCAGGCGAGACCGTGCGAGCGCTCGAGCCAGCCGGAACCGCCGCCGAGGGTGAGCCCGGCGACGCCGGTGCTCGAGACCCGGCCTCCGGTCGTCGCCAGGCCGTGTCGCTGGGTCGCGGCATCGAAGCGCGCCCAGGTCAGCCCGGCACCTGCGCGAGCGGTGCGCGCGTCCGGGTCGACCTCGATCGAGTCGAGACTGCGCACGTCGATCACGAGCCCGCCGTCGTTCAGCGAGACACCCGCCACGGAGTGGCCGCCGGCCCGGATCGCGACCTGCGTGCCGGTGCGCTGCGCCCAGTCGAGGCACATCGCGATGTCGTCCTCGTCGGCGATTCGGGCGATCGCGCCCGGCCGGCGGTCGATCATCGAGTTGAAGATGGTGCGCCCTTCCTCCCAGCCGTCGTCGCCGGGAAGATGGAGCTCACCGGAGAGCATCGGTCGGAGCTCGCCGAAGTCGGGGTTCATTGGCCGCCTCCTGGTGCCGGGTGAGCGACGAGCCTACGCCCCGTGGTGCAGGCGCGTCTAGGAGATCGGAGCGCGTGCGGCGCCGCCGAGGCGCGCCTTCAGGCGGAGGATCGCCTTCGTGTGCAGCTGCGAGACGCGGGATTCCGTCACGCCCAGCACCTCGCCAATCTCGCGCAGCGTCAGCTCCTCGTAGTAGTAGAGCGTGACGACGAGCTTCTCGCGCTCGGGCAGGCGCGCGATCGACTCGCCGAGCGCCTCCCGCATCTCCGTCTCGGCGAGCGCCGACTGCGGCTCCGGCCCCTGCGTGTCCTCGATCGTGTCGATCAACGCGACGCTGTCGCCGCCGTCGGAGACCGTCCAGAGCTCGTCGAGCGCGGCGATCGACGAGCGCGAGATCTCCGTCAGGCTGTCGCCGAGCTCCTCCTCGGTGACTCCGAGCTTTGCCGCGATCTCCTCGTCGGTGGGGGCCCGGCGCAGTTTCCGCTCCAGCTCGGCGATCGCGCGCTCGATGTCGCGCGCCCGGGCGCGCACGGAGCGCGGCACCCAATCGAGCGCGCGGAGCTCGTCGATGATCGCGCCCTTGATCCTGGCGATCGCATACGTCTCGAACTTGATCTCGCGGTCCGGGTCGTAGCGCTCGATCGCGCCGATCAGCCCCAGCAGCCCGTAGGAGACGAGGTCGCCCTCGTCGACGTGGGCCGGCAGGCCGCTCCCGAGCCGACCGGCGACGAACTTGACGAGCGGTGCATACGTGAGGATCAGGCGGTCGCGAACCCCGCGGTCCTTCGTCCGCACGTACTCCTGCCAGAGAGCGCTCGTATCGTCGGTCGCGGCCACGACGAGAGAATACGCCGCGAAACCGCCGATTCCTCAGGGCCTCCGTCAGCGTCGGCGCAACGCGCGGAGTGCCATCGACAAAAGCCAGCCGCCGATCACCGCCGCCGCGAGCGCCACCACCCACACACCGGCGCGCCCGGCCGCGACCGCGATCCAGCCGAACGACGCCGCGAGGAGAACGAAGAGGAGCCCGAGCGCGTGCCGCTGCTGCACGACGGTGAGCGTAGACGACGCCTCCCGTGCAGCCGACTACAATTCCGGGCGCCGAGGGGCGTAGCTCAGTTGGTAGAGCGTCGGTCTCCAAAACCGAATGTCGCAGGTTCGAGTCCTGTCGCCCCTGTTGCCGGTCTCCTGTGAGCGGGCGCGCTGCCGCGCCTCCGTCCGACGACACCGCGACCATCAATCCAGTCGAAGGTCCGGAGCGCAGGGGTGAACGGAAGCAAACTCAGAGATCGGCGCGTGCGCGAGCTCGTGCAGGCGGCAGCCATCGCCGCTTGCTGCCTCACGCTCCTGGCGGCCCCGCAGCCCGCGGCGGGTGCGGTCGGCTGCGCGTTTGCGGGCTCGACCGCCACCGTGACGATGACCGCAGCGGGCGACAGCGCCTCGATCGCGGTCGGCACGGGCGTCAACCTCGGTCGGATCATGGTCGGCGCCGCCGCCTGCGGCGCCGCCACGACGACCAATACGGACACGATCGTCGTCACCGGGAATACGGGGGCCGAGACGGTGACGTTCGACCTGAGCGGCGGCGCGTTCGAGCCCGGCCTCACCGTCGAAGGAGCAAGCACGTCCGAGATCGAGCTCACCGTCGATCTCGGCACCGGCAACCTCGACCGCGTCACGATCACGGGCGCTCCCGGCAACGACTCGCTCGCGTTCGGGACGCTCGGCCTCAACCTGAACGGGGACACGGACGTGGACGCGACGCTGGCGGGCGTCGAGCTCGGAACGGTCAACGGCGGGGGCGGTGCCGACACCCTCTCGGGTGCCGGCGATGCGACCACCGGAGGCGCTTCGGCTCTCCAGCTGACACTGAACGGCGACAGCGGCGTCGACAGCCTCAGCGGAGGTGACGGCGACGACGCGATCGCGGGCGGAACCGGCAACGGCACGCTCGCCGGCGGCGCGGGCGACGACACGCTCACGGGCGGGCCGGACGACGACACGCTCGTGGGCGGGCCTGGGGGCGACACACTGACGGCGGGGATCGGCAACGACGTCTTCGACGAGGGACCTGCCGCGAGCGGCTCCGACACGATGGCCGGCGGCGGCGGAATCGACCGGGTCAGCTACGCGCAGCGTTCCGTTTCGATCACGGCCACGTTGGACGGCGTCTTCGACGACGGCGAGCCGGGCGAAGGCGACAACGTCGGCGCGGACGTCGAGAACGCAACGGGTGGCTCCGGCGCCGACACGATCACGGGAACCACCGGCGACAACGATCTGAGCGGTGGCGCAGGCGCCGACACGATCACGGGGGGCGCCGGCAACGATCGAGTCTCCGGCGGCGACGACGGGGACACCGTGTTCGGCGGCGCCGGAAACGACTTCTTCGACGGAGGTGCCGGCACGGACACGGTCGATCACTCGGGCGTGACCGCAGCGATCACCGTGAGCCTGGCCACGGCCTCCGCTCAGAACACGGTCGGAGCGGGAATCGACACGCTCGTCTCGTTCGAGAACCTCCTTGGCGGCACGGGCGCGGACACCCTCGGCGGCAACGGGGGCGCGAATGTCGTCTCGGGGAACGCCGGCAACGACACGATCACGGGCGACGGCGCGGGCGACGCGATCAACGGCGATCTCGGCACCGACACCGTCGACTACTCCTCGTTCGGTGCAGCGGTCACCGTCGTGCTCGCGACGGCGACCGGCGTTGTCCCCGGGTCCAGCACGGGCGCCGCCGGCAGCGACGCGCTGCTCGGGATCGAGAACGTCAGCGGAGGCGACGGCGCCGACACGCTCACCGGAGAGGCCGGCGCGAACGTCCTGGTCGGGAACGGCGGCAACGACCGGCTGATCGGGCTCGACGGCAACGACACACTGGACGGCAGCGAAGGCACGGACACGCTCGACTACTCAGCGGCAGGCGCCGGCGTCACGGTCAACCTGGCGACGACGGCCGCTCAGAACACGGTCGGCGCCGGCACCGACACGATCGCCGCGGCCGAGAACGTGGTCGGGTCGGCCTTCGCCGACGCGCTCACCGGAACCAGCATCCGCAACTCGCTCGTCGGCGGGCCGGGACGACGACACACTCACGGGCGGGCTCGGTGCCGACGCGCTGACAGGAGGCCCGGGCCGCGACACCGCCGACTACGCCGCAGCGGGGCTCGGTGTCGTCGTCGACCTCGCCCGCACCCGCGCCCAGAGCACGGGGAGCGCCGGTATGGACACGCTCCGAGGGATCGAGAACCTAACCGGCGGCGGTGGTCGGGACACGCTGCGCGGGACCCCAGGCGCCAACATCCTCACCGGCGGAGCCGGAAACGACACGCTCCAGGGCCGCGGCGGCGGCGACCTGCTCGACGGCGGCACGGGCGTCGATGTCGCCGGCTACGCGAGCGCGCGACGCCGGGTGATCGTCAACCTGAACACCGGCTCGGCGACAGCTTCGCGCCGGAAGGACACGCTGGTCGCGCTCGAGAACGCCACCGGCGGGCGCGGCTCGGATCTGCTGATCGGCGACGGAGCCGCGAACGTCCTCCGCGGCGGCGCCGGCAACGACGTCCTGCAAGGGGCGGGCGGGGACGACACACTGTCGGGCGAAACGGGCGGCGATCGCCTTGCGGGGCTGGCCGGCAACGATCGGCTCAACGGCGGGCCTGGCGCGGATACGGCCGACTACTCGAGCTTCTTCCCCATCAATCTTCGGGTCGGCGTGATCGTCGACCTCACACGCGGCCAGGCGATCGGCGACGGTACCGACTCGCTCGCCGCGATCGAGAACGTTCTCGGCTCGAGCTTCGACGACCGGCTCTCGGGAAGCGGCGAGGCAAACATCATCACCGGCTCGGAGGGGAATGACGTGCTCGCCGGCGGCGACGGCGTGGACGCGCTTTACGGCGGGCCGGGCCGCGACGTCTTCCATGCGCAAGACGGTCGCGGCGACATGCTCGTGGGCGGCCCAGGGAACGACACGGCGCGGCTCGACAAGCGGCTGGACCGCCGACTCTCGATCGAGCGACGCCTGCCCTAGCCCACGTCGAGAACGAGCGAAAGCGCGAGCTCCAATCGATCTCGTTGAACTGGTCAGACTGCTATAGGCACGGGTGCGAAGCAACGTCCAGCACTGGAGGAACAGCCGTCCTCATCACTCACAGCCCCAGCCGTCGCCGTCACCGTCAAGCCGATAGGGATCCGAGCCTACGACGCGGACCGGGGCTTTGCCAAGCGCGCGGACATCGGCGCAATCGAGATCGCCCACGATCGGGAGACACGGCGAATAGCTGGAGTGGCAGCTCGCCGAGGCAGCCGGTGGCGGCGGCGGCGCTACCGGCTGCGGTGACGTTTCCTGTGTCTCGCACTGCCTCCACAGACCGCGTGTAGCTGCCTTCGCCCCCTGCTCCGCTGTCCTGTACGCCGAATGCCGCTGAAACGCATCGCGGTACACGTAGACCTTCGCGAAGCCGCCCGCGACGAGCTGGTAGCCGAGATCCTTGCCGCCCGGAAGCCATACGTAGGCCAGGAGGCGGCCGTAGCGGTCGCGGGTGTCCTGGGTCGGATCGCCGCGGAGCACGACCTTCCGACCCATGGCCAGAGACCGTGCTCGGTCCGAAGCCTGCGAGGCGAAGCAGTCGCCACGCTCGGTCGCGTCGATCCCGATCAGGCGGACGCGCTCTCGCTTCCCGCTCGTGAGCGAAACGTCGACCGTGTCGCCGTCGACGACCCGGACGACGGTGCCGCGGTGCGTGAACCGTCCGCTCGCGGCGGCTGATGTCGCATCGGCGAACGCGCATGCAGCGCCCACGACGGTGCAGAACGCGACAGCCGTCAGAGCCGCGAGGTAAGAACCTCTCCTCATGAGCTCACCGTACGAATCAACCGACGGCACTCACAACCCCCATCAGGGCAGGTCGTAAGCCGGCGGCTGGCGGTTGGAAGGTCAAACCGCGATGGCGACTGGTGCAGCCGTGCGGCGGAGGACGCGCTCGAGCGCCGCGACACAGCGCGCGTCGAACGCGCTGCCCGTCTCCTCGCGGAGCAGCGCAAGTGCACGGTCGGGCGACCACGCGTCGCGGTAGACGCGGCGCGAGCAGAGCGCGTCGTAGACGTCGCAGGCGGAGAGAACGCACGTCTCGAGCGAGAGGGAATCCGCGGTCGCACCGTGTGGGTATCCCCCGCCGTCCAGCCGCTCATGGTGGTCGCGGACGAGCCGGCGCACGCCCCGTGAGAAGCCGAGCTCGCCGAGCAGGGCATCGCCGCGCGCCGGGTGGCGGCGGATCACTCCGAACTCCTCGTCGTCGAGCGCCCCGGGCTTCTTCAGGATCTCGTCCGGGACGGAGAGCTTGCCGATGTCGTGCAGCAGACCGCCGATCGCGAGCTCCCGGAGGCGCGCCGGCGCGATCCCGAGCTCCTCGCCGACCTCCACGGCGAGAAGGGCGACCCGACGCGTGTGTCCCTCCGTGTACTCGTCCTTCTCGGCGAGAAGGCGCGTGAGCGCGCCGACCTGCGAGCCGAGAAACGCTTCCTCCGCCGCCACCAGCTCGGCGCCGCTGAGGTCTCCGGCGAGCGGCCGCGACGGCGCGGCGCGCATCAGGTCGAGCGCGACCGGCGTGGCGACGACCAGGATGCCGAGCACCTCGAGGAAATGGCCGACCCACCAGCCCAGGGTGCGGTAGTCCTGGGTCAGCGCGGGCACGAGCGACGCGGCCAGCCACACGATTCCGATCAGCACGAGCAGGTCGGAGCGGCGCCGGGAGAGCGTGATCGTGCGTAGCGCCCGAAGGCCGACGAGGCCGTAGAAGGCGAATCCGGCGACCAGCAGAGCGATCGCCGGAACGCTGCTCGGCTCGGGCACGTCGGGGACGAACGACGGCACGGCCAGCGCGAGCACGCCCAGCGCGATCACACCTGCCATCAGCGCTGCCTGGAGCCAGATGATCCAGGCGATGTTCCGATGCTCACGCACCGTCGGGAACGCCGCCAGCGCGAGAATCGCGCCGCCTACCGGCAGCGTGCCCGCGCCCGTGAGCGAGGAGACGCCGTTCTCGCCGACGATGAAGTACGGCGTCGCGATCCCGTGCACGACGAGCAGCGCCGCCATGACGGTGAACGCCGAGCCGACGAGCGCCGGCCGGGCGTCGCTGCGCCGCTTGCCGGCGACCGCGAGCGCGAACCCCGCGACGGTCGCCACCAGCGCGCTCACACCGACGGCCCAGAAGTGGAAGGCGCCCGAGAACTCGACCTGCCGGCCGCCGAAGGCGTGCATCACCGCAGGCGGGAAGACGGCGGCTGCGCCTGCCGCAAATGCGAAGGGAACGAAGGTATCGCGCCGCACGAGCGCGTTATCGGCCGGTCGGCACCGCCACTTGACCTCCGCACCGGCAGGATGCCGCCATGCAATCGGTGGTCCGAACGGCCTTCGTCGGCGAACGCCTGTGCCGCTGGCGCGAGGTGGGCAGTGGCTCGCCGCTCGTGCTCGTACACGGACTGGCCGGCTCGTGGCGCTGGTGGCGCCCACTCCTCCCCACGCTAGCGACCGAGCACACGGTGCTCCTCGTCGACCTGCCCGGGTTCGGCAGGCGTCCTGGAGTGCGACCCTTCGACGCGGAGGCGTCGGTGGAATGGCTCGCGCGCTGGTCGGACGCGGCGGAGATCGGGCCTGCGGATTTCGTCGGTCACTCGCTCGGAGGCCTTCTCTGCTCCCGGCTCGCGGCGCGCCATCCGGATACGGTGCGCCGGCTCGTGCTCGTCGCGCCTGCGGGACTGCCGGGGCGCACCGCTGTCGGCGCCACAGCGTCGCTCGTGCGCGTGCTGCTGGCCTCGCGACCGCGCTTCCTCGCTCTGCTCGTGCGCGACGCGGCCCGCTCCGGCCCGGTGACGATCGGCACGGCTGCGCGGGCCTTGCTCGCCGCGGACGTCCGGGCGGATCTCGCCTCGGTACGCGCACGGACGCTCGTGCTCGCGGGCCGGAGGGACCACCTCGTTCCGCTGGCGCACGCAGAGGAGCTGACGCGAGCGCTTCCCGACGGTCGCCTGCGTGTGCTCGACGCCGGGCACGTGCCGATGGTCGACCGGCCCACCGAGCTCAGCCGCGAGCTGCTGGAATTCCTGGCAGGCCCCTGATCGCCGCAGCCACCTCGCGCGGATGCGAAAAATGGACGGCGTGGCCGGCGCCGGCGATCGTCACGAGCCGGCCCTGTGGCAGAAGCGCGGCCGCCTGCTGCGCCCAACCCGGCGGGCACATCGTGTCGTGGACGCCGCGCACGATGACGGCGGGAACGTCAATCGACGGCAGCCGTTCCTCGATCCGGTCGTCGAGCGCGTGGCGTGCCTGGCGGACGAGGGCGAGCGGCCCGAACGTCGCGTAGTCGGAGAGCACGATCCCGGTGAGCCGGAACGGCTCGAACCAGGCATCGGCGGCCAGCCTGAACACGTGGAGGACGAGGCTGTGCGTCCGCGAGTCGACCGTCGGGCCGATCAGCGCCAGCGAGCTGACGAGGTCGGGCCGCTGGACGGCGAGCGCCGTCGCGATCTGGCAGCCCATCGAGTTCGCCACGAGCGCGGCCGGCCCGTCCAGGAGCTCGCCGAGCCGCGTGCCGAGCTCGACAATCGGCTCAGCCTCACGGAACTCGGGTCGTAGCAGGCCAGGCCCGAGCTCCTCCGCCAGCGGTCCGAAGTACCGCTGTCCGACGCCGAGCCCAGGCACGAGGACGACCACGGCCGGACGGTACCGGCGCCAGAGCAACCGGGTGGAGCCACCTTCCGTGGCTCCACCCGGCCGAGCCGGTGCTTAGCCCCGGCGCACGACCTCACAGTTCCGGGCGACGGAGTCGATCTTGTCTGCGATCACGGTGTCGCGTCCCGACCCGCAACGGATCACGTCACGCACCCGGTCGCGAGCCTCGATCCGATCCGCACCGGTGCCACCGTCGACGAACGTCGCGACCCGTACCGCCGACGAGGCGGTCGTTGCCGGATCCGCCGAGCAGCACGTCGTTGCCGGCCCCTCCGAAGAGCTGGTCGGCTCCGTCGCGACCCAGGAGCCGGTCGTTGCCGCCGAGCCCGCGGAGCGTGTCGCGCCCGTTGGTGCCCTGCAACACGTTGGCGCGGTTGTTGCCGACCCGCACCGTCGGTGCATTGGTCACAGGCGGGGTCGTAATCTGCGGCCCCTTCACGTCGAGCGTGAGCACTCCTGAGTTGTTCTGCTCGTTCGTGTCGACGTTCTTCATCGTCAGCTTGGCCGTGATCGCCTTCGTCCCGGCGGCACCGACGTTGAGCGAGAAGCGAAGCATGCTCGTCGTCGCTCCCGGCAGGAAGTCGAGGTTGCAGTCGAGCGCCGCGGCGCCGGTGCAGCCCGAGCCACGATCGAAGGCCGGCGGGCCGAGGAGCGTCGTGCCGACCGGGAGCCCGATCGCCGCCCGCAGTCCGGTTGCCGACACGTTCTGCGACTTGTTGCGAACGAACACGCGCACCTCGACGACCGCATTCGGCGCAGGCGTCATGTTCGACGCCGCAAACGACACCTCGACGTCCCCGTCGGGGCCACTTCCGCCGCCACCGCCACCCGACGACGGAGGCGGAGGCGGCGTCGCGGTCGTCAGCACCGCGTCGAGCCCCTCGACCGTGCCGAGCGAGTTCGTCGCCACCACGCGGTAGTGGTACTGCTTCGAGGAGGCCAGTCCGGCGAGCGCGGCGCTCACCGCGACCGGTGCGGTCCCGAAGCCGACGGCGACCGGGGTCGTCGTCGAGCCGTACGAGTCCGTCGTGCCGTACTCGACGACGTAGGTCGTCGGCTCGCCACCCGGGTTGACGGTTCCTGCCACCTGCGCAGACGACGTCGTCACCGACGAGGCCGCACCGGTGGTCACGGTCGGAAGCGCTGCCACGGCCGTCGTGAACGTCCCGTCGGAGCCGGGTGTCGTGCCGTCGGCGCTCGTGGCGACGATCCGGTAGTGGTAAGGCGTGTTCTCGAGGAGGCCGGTCAGCTCCTGGCTGACAGCGACCCCTGAGTCCCCGCTTCCGACTGCGGCAGTCGTCGTCACCTCTCCGTACGCCGTCGTTGTGCCGTACTCGACCACGTACGTCGTCGCCCGTTCGTTCGGATCGACCGTGCCGTTGATGGTCGCGCGCGTTGCGCCCACGACCGGCGTACCGGCCGCGATGCCCGGCGCCTCGGGGAGGGCCGTCGTCACGGTCAGCTCGCTGCCGTACGAGTCCCCGAAGAGATTTGTCGTCTTCAGCCTGAAGAAGTACGTCGTTCCCGCCGTCAGCCCGGTGACCACTTCGCCCACCGTCTGCGCCGTCCGGCCGCCGCCGACCGAGACGGGCGTCGTCGTCGTGCCGTACGTGCCCGTCGCGGTGCCGTACTCCCAGGCGACGGTCGTGGGCAGGCCGCGCGGGTTCACACTGCCGCCGACAGCTGCGGTTGTCCGCGTCGGCGAGCCGACACCCGCGAGCGTCGTCGCGGTCGCGAGCGACGTCGGCAGCTGGAGCTTGCCCGAGCCGAAGCTCGAGTCGAGGCCCGGAGTGCCGAGATCCGCCGAGTCGGCCTGCAGGAAGCTTCTGAGGTCGGCCACGGTCGAGAGCGGGAAGAGGCTCTTCCACAGCGCGGCTGCCCCGGCGACGTGCGGTGCCGAGGCCGACGTGCCCGTGAACCCGGACGTCCCGCACGCCGAGAAGGCCCCGTACACCGGCGAGGTGACCGCTGCCGGGCCAGAGATGTCGGGCTTGACCCGGCCGTCGATCGTCGGCCCGAGCGAGCTGTACCACTCGAGGCTGTCGTTCTGCCAGCAGATCGCGCCGACCGCGAGCGCGTGCGGCGACGTCGCCGGCTCCGCGATGCTCCCGCTCTGCGTCCGGTACTCCAGCGCGTTGCCGATCGTGACGAACAGGTCGAAACGGGGCGCCGTGGATGCGCTCCAGCGACTGATGGCGAAGAAGAAGTTCTGCGCCACGCCGGTGCCGTTCGTGTAGCAGAGCGCCTCGGTCGGCTCCAGCGAGCCGGTCTGCTCCCCTTCCGAGCCCGCCACGGCGGTCAGACCCGCTTCGTGCACGAGGTACAGGTCGAAGTCCTGGTTGGTGGTCGGCCAGGCATCCCATTTCAGGAAGCCGCACACCTGCTCGTTTGCGAACAGGAAGATCGAGTTGCCCTCGTCTGACGGAGCGAAATTGTGGAGGTTGTTCCCATTGGGGTCGGAGAACGTGCCGCTCCAGTGCTCCTGGGCCGAGTTCCCGGCCGAGTTGACCCAGAGGATGCCGTTCGCGCGGGCGTCCGCAACGAGCGCATCCGGTGTCCCGGCGGCTCCGGTGCCGTCGCCGCGAGCCGTGTTGAACCAGCCGACGGAGTGGTTCACGATCGTGATCCCGTTCGCCTTCACATATGCCACAGCCGCGGCCAGGTCGACTTCGGAGTCGATGCAGATCAACGTCAAATGTGCCGCAGGTGCCATCTCGTGCACGATCTCCGCGACGGCGGTCCCGTGCTGCTCGGCGGGTGCCAGCGGTCCGCAGTAGTTGACGGTGGTCAGCCCGGCCGGAAGCTCGCCGGCGGCCTGTCGTGCGCCGACGCCGGTGAAGCCGAGGTCGATGATGGCGACCTTCGCGCCCGCTCCCGTCGCGCCGCCCAGATGCCAGTCTGCAGCGTCCGTCGTCCCCACACCCTGGCTGTCCGTGGCGAGCGGGTACGCCGCGAACGGCGCCCGCACGCGGTCGATGCCCTGTGCACGAGAGAGAGCCGCGAGCGCTGCCGGGGCCACGAGCGCCTCGGTCAGCTCGCCCGCAGTCCTTTCGACCGTTCCTCCAGCCGCTCCGACCGCAGCGCGCGCCTCTGCGCCACCGGCCTCGACGACGACGCGGATCCGGCCTCCGGCCGTGTCCAGGCCGCCCCTGCGCGCGGCCGCCATGGCCGAGGTCGGGCTCTGCACCTGAGCCACCGCGGCGAGCCGCGACTCGAGCCGCGGATTCTTGACGACCTTGGCCGGCCGGACGAGCTCCTGGGCGACCCTGCCGCCGCCGTCGATCTTCGCCGCACCGACCGGTACGAACAGCACACAGACAGCCGCGACCCCTGCCGCGGCAGTGACGATCCTTCGCATTGACCCCGTTCCTCTCGTGATGACTTTCGGACACGGAGCATGCGTATCGCCGCAGTCCTCGTCCAGATCAGAATGACCATCCTCACCGTCCGGGGAGGGCGTCGCCATCCCCCGGCCGGGTGACGGCCCTACCGCAAACCGGGCGGTCCGCTCGTGCGGTTACGCTCCCTCTCGTGGCCCTGCTGACCTCGCAGCTCGAGCGCGACGACGCCTTCGCCGCGCGCGAGCAGCGGATGGAAGAGCTCGTCGCCGAGCTGCGCGAGCGCACCGCCGCGATCGCGGCCGGCGGCGGCGAGAAGGCGCTCGAGCGGCACCGCTCGCGGGGCAAGCTGCCCGCGCGCGAGCGGATCGACCGGCTCGTCGACCCCGGCTCGGCGTTCCTCGAGCTGAACGCCCTGGCCGCCTGGGAGCTCTACGACGGCGCGGCCCCGTCCGCGGGGATCGTCACCGGGATTGGCGTCGTCGAGGGACAGGAGTGCGTGCTCGTCGCGAACGACGCCACGGTCAAGGGCGGCTCCTACTTCCCGCTGACGGTGAAAAAGCACCTGCGCGCGCAGGAGGTGGCCGCGCAGAACAGGTTGCCGTGCCTCTATCTCGTCGACTCGGGCGGCGCGTTCCTGCCTCTCCAGGACGAGGTGTTCCCCGACCGCGACCACTTCGGGCGGATCTTCTTCAACCAGGCGCGCCTGTCCGCGGCCGGCATCCCGCAGATCGCAGTCGTGATGGGCTCGTGCACCGCCGGCGGCGCCTACGTGCCCGCGATGAGCGACGAGACGATCATCGTCAAGGGCACGGGCACGATCTTCATCGGCGGGCCGCCGCTCGTGAAGGCCGCGACCGGCCAGGACGTGACCGCCGAGGAGCTCGGCGGCGCCGACGTGCACGCGCGCCGCTCCGGGGTCGCCGACCACTACGCAACCTCCGACGAGCACGCGCTCGCGCTCGCGCGCCAGATCGTCCGCAACCTGCACCGGCGGAAGGAGGTGCCGTGGGACGTCGCGCCGCCGGAGCCGCCCGCGCTCGACCCGCGCGAGCTCTACGGCCTCGTCCCCGAGGACTTCAAGCACGAGCTCGACGCGCACGAGGTGATCGCGCGCCTCGTCGACGGGTCGCGCTTCGCGGAGTTCAAGGCGCTCTACGGCGAGACGCTCGTGTGCGGGTTTGCCCGCATCGAGGGCTACCCGGTCGCGATCCTGGCGAACAAGGGCGTTCTCTTCGCCGAGTCGGCGCAGAAGGGCGCGCACTTCATCGAGCTGGCCGCGAAGCGCCGGATCCCGCTGGTCTTCCTGCAGAACATCACCGGCTTCATGGTCGGCAAGGAGTACGAGGAGGGCGGGATCGCCCGCGACGGGGCGAAGCTCGTGATGGCCGTCGCCTGCGCAGACGTGCCCAAGTTCACCGTCGTCACCGGCGGCTCGTTCGGGGCGGGGAACTACGCGATGTGCGGACGCGCGTACGAGCCGCGGCAGCTCTGGATGTGGCCGAACGCGCGCATCTCGGTGATGGGCGGCGAACAGGCCGCGACGGTGCTCTCGATGGTCGGCGACTCGGATCCGGAGGAGATCCGGGCCAAGTACGAGGCCGAGGGGAATCCGTACCACTCGACGGCGCGGCTCTGGGACGATGGGATCATCGACCCGCTCGACACCCGCCGTGTGCTCGCGCTCGGGATCTCGGCGGCTCTGAACGCACCGATCCCCGAGTCCACGTTCGGCATCTTTCGCATGTAGAGGAGGAACGATGGCAATCACCGCTGAGCAGCTGGCACTCGAGCTCCGCGAGGCCGAGGCGGCGCACGGCGAGTACGAGCGGGAGCTCGGCCACGCCGACGCCGACTGGCCGACCTGGTACGCGCGGTTCATCGTCGAGCGGCTGGATCAGCCGCGGGGAATCGGGCTCGACGCGGAGGATCTGCGCGTCCTCGAGGCGGCGATGCACTCGTACATGGACGACTTCGGGCACGAGGAGGCGGACGTGCTCCGGCAGGCGAAGGCGACGCTGGCGAAGGTGCGGGCCACCTAGGTGGTCGTCCGGATCGTCCTCTGGAGCCTCGCCGACTCGAAGACGTCGATCGAGGAGCTGCGGCGCTATCTGCGCGACGAGTCGGTCGACGAGTTCGCCGAGGTCGAGGGCCTGCGCTTCAAGGCCTGGATCTCGGACGCGCTGGGTGAGCGCTGGGGTGCCTTCTACCTGTTCGAGTCACGCGAGGCAGCCGACCAGACGATGCCTGGGCGGACGCGCGAGCTGATCGGGAAGGAGCCAAGCCTCGTCGAGGAGTTCGACCTCGAGGCCAGCGTCGAGGGCCGCTTTGCCGACGACGAGCTTTCGCGACTCGGCCTCGCGTTCGAGTAGCCCGCCCTCCGCCGGGCCTCAGCGGCCTACCGCGCCTTGACCCGGAAGGTGCTCGAGCCGAGCACGGGGCCGAAGCGTGGTTGCGCGCGCGTGCCGAGGGCCGGCCAGACGAACCACCGGTAGAACCCGGGCAGCAGCGCCTGGTTCGCCCCGCGGTAGCGCCAGGTCTTGGCGAGCCTGAGCTGCGGCTTCGTCGGCCAGATGCTCAGCACCTTGACGCCGTTCCGGTGGAGCTGGACGTTGTAGTAGCGGGCGCGCTCGACCGGCTGCCAGGCGAGCCGAACCGGCGCGCGCACGACGGCCCCCGCGAGCGGGGCGTAGAGCGCCGAGAGCGCGTCGGCGGTGACCGCGGCCCCGGCGGCGTTGCCGGCTGCATCGGTCGCGGTCAGCTCGTACCGGTAGCGCACCCCCTTGCGCACGGTGCGGTCGACGAAAGCCTGACCGGTGCCTCGGTAGACGCGCGTCTTCTTCGCGCCGTTCACGCCGGGGATGCGGTCGATCCTGACGAGGACGGCATCGGCAGGCTTCTTCCACCCGAGCCGCGCGACGCCCTTCGACAGCTTCGCCTCGACCGCGGCGAGCTTCGGCGCCGTGGCGTCGTAGTTGAGCCCGAACGCGACCTCGGCGGCGTTGCCGGCCTGGTCGCGGCACGTGCCCGCAATCGCAGCCTTCGCCCGGTCCGGCCCGGCGTAGCGCGCCGGCTGCGTGCACGCCTGGACACCGGCGCGTCGCATCGGCGCCCTTGAACGTGACGGTCAGCGGCTTCCGGTACCACCCGTTGCCGTCCGGCGCCCGGTCGGCCGCCGCGGTGACGGTGGGGGCCGTCCCGTCGTACTTGAGTCCCACCGACGTGGGCGCGCTCGTGTTTCCCGCGTTGTCACGGCACGTCCCCGAGACTTGCGCGGACGCGCTGTCGGAGGCGTATGTCGGCCGATCGCACGCCGCGAGCCCGGAGGTCGCGTCGCTTCCGGAGAACACGACGGCGACAGGCCGGGTGTACCAGCCGTTGGCGTCGGGAGAGCGGTCCGGTGCGGCTGCAGTCACCTGCGGCGGGGTGGCGTCGCGCTTCACGTGTGCCGTCCATCCGTACGTGGCGCTCCCGTAGGTCACGACGCACGCCAGCGGAAAGTCGGCCGTATCGCTCGTGACGGTGCGGACGTTGCAACCCTCCGTATTGGTCACGCCGGCCGGATCGTACGACCACGAGACCGTCACGTTCGTCCTGTACCAGCCGCTGCAGTCGCTCGGAGCCGGGGAGCAGATCGGGGTCGGCGCGCCGGGCGCAGCGGAGACCTCCGGGGTGACGACGAGCGGGAGCACCAGCACGAGCAGCACAGCGAGACGGATGCGCGAGCTCATGCGATCCCCTCCCTCAGCGTCCGTCCCCCCACACCCAGGAGGACGCCGCCGCTGACCGCCACGAGCGCGAGCGCGACTCCGGCGAGGGCGAAGCGGCGGCGCGACAGGACTTCCACCTCGGAAACGGCGGCCACCCGCGGCGCCGGCAGCAGCGCCCAAGCATCGCGCGGAACGAAGCGTGGGAGTGGCTCGATTGCCGCCGGCTTCTTCACGATTGGCCGCCGCTTCTTCACCAGGTTCGGTGCAGGCCTCTGCACGACCGAGCTCGGGGAGGCCGCCTCTACGGGAGCCGAAGCCGGCGCAACGCTCCGTACGACCGGCGCTTCACGCGGACTGCGGGGGGTCGCAGCCGCCTGCGGCGCCGACGGCTGCGGATCGGGCGCAACCGCGGGCGGCGGGTCCGGTGCAGGCGACGCCGCCTGCGAGCTCGGCGCAAGGCAGGCGAGACAGACGAAACCGACGGCCATGACGATCCCGGATCGCCGTAGCGATCTCCTCTTCCCAGCGGGCATGACGGCGGCCCCCCTTCTCTGTGTCCCGCCCTGGACGGTAGTACTCGCTTCCTGGTGTGTCAATGAGCACGATGTGACCCGCAGGCCGGCCGAAACCGGCCTGCGGGACTGCGCTGCTCGCCTACGGCGCGAGCATCGGCTTCCTGTGGTTGAGACCAGCCAGCTGAAGCGCCACCGACAGCGCGAACGCCGCCTGGCGGTTCTTCGCCGACTGGCCGATGGCCTGGATGCCACCGCCGCCGCCCTGATCCTGGCGGGCACGCTGCCCGAGCAGGTTCAGGTTGGCCGCCGTCGCGTCCGAGTCGACCGTGTTCGACTGGTCGACCGAGCCGGCCCAGCCGGGACTCCCGACACGCACGGGCGTGGAGGAGTTCCCGTCCGACGAGCAACCGCACTTCCCGTGCCCGACGACCTGTGCGGCCAGCGAGGCGCCCAGCGCGGCCTGCTCGCTCTTCGACTCCTGACCGATCGCCTGGATGCCGATCGCGTCGCAACCGCACTCCTTGCGGCCCGACTGCTGCTGATAGGCGTCCTGCTTGGTCAGGTTGACGTTCAGCGCCTTCGCGTCCGAGTCGACGCTGTTCGTCTGCGAGACGTCACCGTCGTCGCCCTTGCTGTCGACCCGCACCGGGGTGTTGCTGTTCGACGCGCCGAACTGCAGCGCGGCGGACAGCGCGAGTGCGCCCTGGTGGTTCGAGGCGGACTGGCCGATCGCCTGGATGGCGATCCCGGCACCGCCGGCCTGCGTCTGATCCGCGTCCTGATGGAGCGCGTTCAGGTTCGCAGCCGTGGCATCCGACTCGACGCTGTTCGACTGGTCGACCTTCCCGCCGTCGCCCTTGCTGTCGACGCGCACCGGGGTGTTCGAGTTGCTCGCCCCGAACTGCAGCGCGGCGGACAGAGCCGCGGCGGACTGCTCGTTCTTCGCCTCCTGGCCGATCGCCTGGATCCCGATCCCGCCGTGGCAGCCGCATTCCTTGCTGCCCGACTGATGCTGATCGGCATCCTGCTTGGTCAGGTTGGCGTTCAACGCCGTTGCGTCCGAGTCGACCTTGTTCGACTGATCGACGTCACCGTCGTCACCCTTGCTGTCGACACGAACGGGCGTGTTGCTGTTCGACGCGCCCGACTGCAACGCCGCCGAGAACGCGGCCGCGGCCTGATGGTTCTTGGCCGACTGACCGATCGCCTGAATGCCACCGGAACCGGACTGATCCTGATCCGCATCCTGCTTCAACGCGTTCAGGTTCGCCGCGGTCGCATCCGACTCGACCTCGTTCGACTGATCGACGTAGCCACCGTCACCCTTGCTGTCGACCCGCACGGGCGTGTTGCTGTTCCCACCCGACGAGCAACCGCACTTGTCGTGACCGGCGACCTGCGCCGCCAGAGACGCGGCCAACGCGCCCTGGCTGCTCTCAGCCGACTGACCGATCGCCTGCGTCCCACCCGACTCGCAGCACTTGCTGCTGCTGCCGCCGGACTGGGACTGATCGGCATCCTGCTTGGTCAGGTTGGCGTTCAACGCCGTTGCATCGGAATCGACGCTGTTCTTCTGCGAGACGTCGCCGTCGTCGCCCTTGCTGCCGACACGAACCGGCGTGTTGGTGTTCGACGCGCCGGACTGCAGCGCAGCGGACAGCGCGATCGCGGCCTGGTCGTTCTTGGCCGACTGGCCGATCGCCTGGATTCCGTCGGACGAGCAGCCGCATCCGTGACCCGACTGAGTCTGATCCGCGTCCTGCTTCAACGCGTTCAGGTTCGCCGCGGTCGCATCTGACTCGACGCTGTTCGTCTGCGTGACGGATCCGCCGTTGCCGGGGCTCAGAACGCGCACCGGCACGTTCGTGTTGCTCGCCCCGTCCTGCTTGGCGGCCGAGAGAGCAGCGGCTCCCTGGTCGCTCTTCGCCGACTGGCCGATCGCCTGCGTTCCGCCGGCGCCGGACTGATCCTGATCGGCGTGCTGCCCGGTCAGGTTCAGGTTCGCCGCCTTGGCGTTGGACTCGACCGTGTTCGACTGCGAGACGTCGCCGTCGTCGCCGGGGCTGAGAACGCGAACGGAGATGTTCGTGTTCTTCGCACCGGTCTGCTCGGCCTTGGACGCCGCTGCGGCGTCCTGCTCGCTGTCGGCCGACTGGCCGATCGCCTGCGTGCCCGAACCACCAGCACCGCTCTGATCAGCGGACTGGCCCGTCGCGTTGATGTTCGCGGCGGTGGCGTCGGACTCGACGCTGTTCTTCTGCTCGACGGAGCCATCGTTCCCGTCGCTCAGGACACGTACGGGGATGTTCGTGTTGCTCGCGCCCGCCTGCGTGGCGAGCGAGAGAGCGGCGGCGGCCTGGTCGTTCGATGCCGACTGGCCGATCGCCTGCGTTCCACCCTCACAGCCACAAGAGCCGCTCTGGGTCTGGCCGGCCGACTGGCCGGTGAGGTTCGCGTTCGCAGCCGTCGCGTTCGAGCTGACGGCGTTGGTCTGCGTGACGTTCCCGGCGTTACCCGGGCTCAGCACGCGGACCGAGATGTTCTGATTCGCGGGGTGACTCTGCGACGCGCCCGAGAGCGCGCCGGCAGCCTGGCCGCCGTCGGCGACCTGTCCGGCTGCTTGCGCAGGGTCTCCCTCGTCGCTCGCCGCAGCCTGCCCCGCGCTCCCGAAGAGCGCGAGCATGGCTATGGCCAGCACCACGAGTCGATGTTTCATCGAGTCTTCTCCTTCTCGAAACATCTAAGGACTTGGGACGGTCTTCGTCCCACGGCTCTAGAGAGAGGGAGAAGCTCAGCCGGGGCGGTCGCGGCTCGCGCGGAACTCCGCTGCCGCGGGGAGGGTTGCGTCTCTCCCGATCCGCCTCGTGCTGTCGACAAGCGCGAGGGAGAACGGAACGAGCAGCAACGCGAGGAGCGGCCAACCGCCGCCGTCGGTCCCGCCGGGAGAGGCCCCGGCAAAGCCTGATGCAAGAACCGGCGCCCGCATGGGCGGTGCAGGGCGCCGGGATGGTTTCCGCGGAGACTTGGTGCGGGCAGGCCGGTCGGGTCGCACGCTCTCCTGAGCGCGAACGACCGCGACGGCGCGTAGGCTCAACGCGGAAGCACTGGGGAGATACCGCGGCTCGGTCCGTCCGTCCCCCTCTGAACCGTTCTCGGCTGCGACCGGCGGTCGCACGACGACCGAGGCGCGCCCGGCGCCGCGGGCCGCGGCGTCGTCGACTCCGAACGGAGCCGACGCGCCCCGGAAAATCCATTCCGCGGCCTCAGCGGCCTCCGCGAGCATCGCGAGCTCGATCGCGAAGAGCTCGAGCGCCTGCCCGCCCTGATCCGCGGCCGCCGTGGTCGCGGTTCCGCCCGGGCCGGACGAAGGAAGCGTGGATACCGGCAGCGACAGTGACGGCATCGTGACCACCGGCGGTGTGACGACCACGACCGCGACGTTCGTCTGCGTCACTGCGCCGTCGTTACCGGGACTACCGATTCGAATCGAGATGTTCAGATTGATCGGCTGATACTGCGTAACACCGGGATGATACTGCCCGATGCTTTCCGGATTGCTATTCCCATCAGCAATTCCGGCATCACCACAGTTCCAGTTCCAATTCCAGGTCCAGTTCTCCGGAAGGGACGCCGAAGTGCCGCCCGCGGGCAGAACATCGGTGACTGTGCCACCGCAGGTCCAGGTCCACGTCCAACCCGACTCCGGTGCGGCCGGCGCCGGGCTCGCCGGAGGAGCGGCGGACGGCTGCGGAGGCGCCTGCGGAGGCTGATACTGCGCCGGCGCCGGCTGATACTGCTCCGGGCTCGGAGCCGCAGGCGGCGCTCCTACCGCAACGGCGGCCGCGTTCACCTGCTCAACCGCCCCGTTGTCCCCCGGGCTGTCGATGCGGATGGACACGTTCACATTCACGGGCTGGAGCTGGTTCGCAACGGCCGGATCGGGCGCCTGCGCCGGTGCTACCGGCTGGGTAGGCGCCGGCGCTGCGGCGGAAGCAACCGGAGCGGTGTCCTGTACGGCAGGCTCGCTCGGCGTCTCGGTGAGCGTCGGAGCTTCGCCGGCCGGCAGCGGCGGATCCGGAGCGGGCAGGGCATCCGGCGGCGGCACGACCGGTGCGGCGGGCTCCTCCGTGACGGCGGCCGGCGGCAGCGCCTCAGCGAGATCCGGAGGCGTCACCTCGGTCGTCGCGAGCGCGGAGACCGTCTCGAGCGCCGCACCGATTGCCTCACCGGTTAGCTCGGGAGAGGCCGGAAGCTGAACTCCGTCCTCTGCGGCCGCCACCTGAACGCCCGGGCCGATCAGGCAGAGCGCGGTCAACCCGATCCCGATCCGGGTTCGGAGCGCCCTGGACGGCCGCGAATGCGTCACACTTCAAGAGATATCCACCTGCGCATTCGTTGATTCATTTCTTTGACTCTTTTGCGATGCGCTGTGAACATTCTGTCTAAATATCTCCTTGAACTTCGTTGCAGGAGCGATATAGTCGAAGAGTCGTGACGACGACCGATTCGCAGCTGCTGACCGAGGCGTGGTGTGACCACCGGGATCGGCAGGCACGTCAGGAGCTGATCGAACGTCATCTGCCGCTCGTCCGCGCCGTCGCACGCCGGTTCGCGCATCGCGGTGAGTCCCTGGAGGATCTCGTCCAGGTCGGCGCCGTGGGGCTGATCAAGGCCGTGGACCGCTTCGATCCCACCCGCGGCGTCACCCTCGGTGCCTACGCCGCACCGACGATCGCCGGCGAGATCAGGAACCACCTGCGCGACCGCGCGACGCTGATCCGCCTTCCCAGGGATGTGGAGCCGGAGAGTCCGGCGCGGTTCCCGTTGCCGCTCGAGACCACGATCGAGCTGTGGCCGGACGCCGCAGCCGAGCGCGGCCTGGAGCGGAGTGAGGATCGGGCGCTGCTGGCCGACGGGCTGCGGGCACTGCCGACCCGGGAGCGGCGAATCGTCCATCTTCGCTACTACGGCGGCCTCAGCCAGCGCGGAATCGCCGCCGAGCTCGGTATCTCGCAGGTACACGTCTCTCGACTCCTGCGTGAGTCGCTCGGCAAGCTGCGGGTCGAGTTGGGCCGCCCCGCCGCGTGATACTACGTTCTACGCATTGTGCGACCCGTTGCACAGTCGTACAATCCGCGCATGGGCGCGTCGTCAGCACAGCCCACGCCGGCTGAGCCCGCACGGACCGAGGCCCGCTCGCGCGGAGCTTCCGATCCGAGCGGCCGCCTGCTCCTGCGGATGCCTCGTTCGCTGCACGGCGCGCTTGCGCAGATCGCCGAGCGGGACGGGACGAGCTTGAACCAGCTGATCACCGGCACGCTCGCGAGCGCGATCGGCTGGAGCGGCGAGTCGGTCGGAGAAGGCGTGACCGCCAAGCCGGCGTCGCGCTCTGCCGACCCGGGCGCCAACCGGACGCTGCTGGTGCTGCTCGTCGTGAACGGCGTCGCGGTCGGGCTTGCCGCCCTCGCCGCGATCGGGCTGCTGCTGTACGCCTGGCAGGGCTGAGGCCGGCGGCTCAGAGCACGAGCGTCTCGGGAAAGCTTGCCCCGGCGTCGAAACGCTCCAGCCGGTAGGGCGCCAGGTCGACGAGTGGCGCGTCTCCCAGCAGCTCTGCCGCCACCGCCGCTCCGACCGCAGGCGCCTGCATGAAGCCGTGCCCGGAGAAGCCACACGCAGCGTAGAGCCCCTCGCCGATCGCGCCGATGATCGGATGCGCGTCGGGAGTCATGTCGTAGTAGCCTGCCCACGCGCGGACGACGGGTGCGCCTGCCGCGGATGGGTACCGGTGCGCG
Organism: uncultured Gaiellaceae bacterium; assembly: GCA_963735585.1. Classification (GTDB taxonomy): domain Bacteria; phylum Actinomycetota; class Thermoleophilia; order Gaiellales; family Gaiellaceae; genus Gaiellasilicea. The sequence continues at coordinate 623,931 of CAVTLI010000001.1, forward strand.
AGCCGTGCGCGCCAGTCTTCGACGAGCTCCTCGCGCACCTCGGCGGGGCCATCCCAGCGCGGCTCGGTCTCCCCCATCGCCAGTCGCAGCCCGTCACCTCCGACCGGCCGGAAGTGGAAGCCGTTCTCCTCGATCGTCATCGGGAGGTCGGCCGGAAGGCCGCCGACCGGCCCGACGTCGGCCAGCTGCCGCACGAGCGGACGAATCGGGAGCTCGACCCCTCGTGCCGTGGCGACGGTCCGGGAGGAAACTCCGCATGCGACGACGAGCGTGTCGGTCGCGAGACCGAGCGCGTCCGTGTGCTCCTTCACCTCCACGCCCAGCGCCGCGGCCCGCCGGACCAGCTCGCGCGTGACGCCGGCCGGATCCGCGATTCCGTCCTCGCGGCAGATCACGGCGCCGAGGACGTCGTCGGTGCGCAGGCCGCGCACGAAGCTCGGGTCGACGCGCTCGACGGGGACGCCGAGCTCGACCTGGATCGCGCGCCGCTCCTCGAGCGCGCTCAGGCCGGCGTCGGTGGTGGCCAGAAACAGGTAGCCGACCTGCTGGAAGAGCGGTGCTCCGAGCTCCGCGAAGAGCCGGACGCTCGCCTGCGCGAGCCGCACCTCCGCCTGGGTCGTGAACTGCTGGCGGACGCCGCCCATCGCGCGACCCGTGGCGCCGCCCGCGATCTCACCCGTGTCGGCGAGGACGACCTCACCGGCACGCGCCAGCGCGAGGTGATACGCGATCGAGGAGCCGATCGCGCCCGCGCCGGCTACGACGAAGCGCGCCACGCCCGCAGCTCGTCGCGTTCGAGCTCGGCAAGCTGTCGAAGGGGCGGCCGTACCTCCTCGCGCACCGGCAGCCCCGATTGCGCGAGCAGGAACTTGAGCGCGGCGTGGCGCGGGAAGCGCTCGATGGTCGCGCGCAGCTCGCCGAGGCGCGCCGCGCCGTCCGCCGTAGGCGCGTTGACGACGTTCGCCACCTCACGGGGGAAGGCCGCGGCAAGGCCCGACACCGCACCCGCCGCGCCGGCCTCGAGTCCGGCGAAGATCAGTGCTTCGGGCCCGACGAAGACGTCCAAACCCTCGATCAGATACGGGGCGAAGCGGGCGAAGGGAGCGTCGGAGACCTTCAGCCCCGCGAGGTTCGGAGCGCGCTCGCGCAGCTCGTGCAGCACGGGGAGCGGCACCGCATACCCGCTGGCGCGCTCGAACTCGTAGACGTAGAACGGAAGCGGCGCGCACGCAGCGGCCGCCGCCGCGAAGTGCTCCACGAGCGCGCGCTCGTCCAGCTGGAAGTACGGCGGGCCGATCACTGCGACCGCATCGGCGCCGGCCTCGGCGGCGTGCGCGGCGAGCTCGACGGTATCGGCGGTCGTCTGGGCACCACAGTGGACGGCGACCTGGAGCAAGCTCGACGAAGCGGCCACGAAGAGCTCCAGCGCGCGCCTGCGCTCCTCGACCGAGAAGAGGATTCCTTCGCCGGTCGTTCCGAGCGCAAGGATCCCGTTCAGCCCGCCGGCCGCCAGAAAGCCGGCGTAGGGGCCGAAAGCGTCCTCGTCCAGGCGCCCGTCGCGCAGCGGGGTGACGGCGGCTGCCAGCGCTCCGCGAAGCATCCAGCGACTCTAACGGGGTGCGGGTGCGCTCAGCGCCTGCGCTCGACGGCCGTCAACCGGTCGAGCCGCCGGTCGACGATCGCCGTGTCGCTCCCGGGCCCGCCGACGAGGACGTCCCGGCGGCCGTCGCGCGCATCGAGCGTGTCGGCGCCGGAGCCACCCTCGAGGCGGTCGACTCCGGCGCCGCCGACGAGCCGGTCGTTGCCGCCCAGCCCGCGGATCCGATCCCTGCCGCCGAGCCCACAGATGACGTCCCGACGGGGCGTCCCGATCAGATCGTCGTCGTTGATCGTGCCCGTGATCGTGCAGCCGGCGCGGCCGGTGCTCTTGCCCCAGTCGGGAGACATGTCCCAACGGCGCGGATCGCGGAGCAGCCGCCGCTGTGAGGCGCCGCTCGCCGTCATCACGAAGAACTCACGGTTGTCCTTGGCCGTGCGGTCGCTCACGAACACGATCGAGCGGCCGTTCGGCGAGTACGAGGGCAGAGCGTCCAGCGCCGGGCTGTCGGTCAGGCGGGTCTGCGCCGTCCCATCGGGGTTCATCGCCCAGATGTCGAGATTGCCGGCGGCGTCGCGGTCGGAGTCGAACACGATCCGCCGCCCATCCGGCGACCAGCTCGGGTTCTCGCCGCCGATGTTCGCCGCGCTCGTCAGCTGGGCCTGACCGCCGCCGTCCGCAGCCATGACCCACACCTGCCTGCTTCCGGAACGGTCGCTCGTGAATGCGATCTGTCGACCGTCCGGCGACCAGGCAGGATCGGCGTCGTCGCCCGGCGAGGTCGTCAGCCGGGTCTCGCCCGTGCCGTCCGCGGCGATCGTGTAGACGTCGAACCTGCCGTTCCTCGTCGTCTCGAAGGCGAGCTTCCCGCCGGTCGGACTCCAGGCCGGGTCGCCGTCGAAGCCGCGGGAGAACGTGAGCTCCTTCAGTCCGCTGGCGTCGGGCGCAACCACGTAGACGTCGGTGTCGCCGCGCCGAGTCGACTCGAAGGCGATCTTCGTCCCGTTCGGCGACCACGACGGCTGCGCGTCGTGCTGGTAGCCGTGGGTCAGCCGGACGAGACCGGTGCCGTCCGCATTCAGGAGGTAGAGGCTGGACTGACCGCCGTCGTAGGGTGCACCGCGCTGGAAGACGATCCGTCCGTTCGCGCCCGGGAAGGCGGCCTCGCCGTCCGAGGCGACGCCGGCGAGCAACGCCAGACCTGCCGTCGCCGCACCGATCGTCGTCCTGAGGAGCATGGGCCGGAATGTACGCCCGCCCTGTAAGGGGCGAGGCCGAAAGACGTAAGGGGTTTTGGAACTTCTGTAAGGATCTCCGCGCATGGGAGCCCTCCGAATCGAGCGCGATGGAGACCTACTGCGGGTCACACTCGCCCGTCCCGAGACCCGGAACGCCTTCGATGCGGCGCTGATCGCCGAGCTCTCGGAGGCCTTCGTCGACGTCGGCAAGGCGCGCGCGGTGCTGCTCGCTGGCGACGGCCCCAGCTTCTGCGCCGGCGCCGACGTCGAATGGATGCGCTCCTCGGTCGAGCTGGACTACGAGGCGAACATCGCCGACGCAACCGCGCTGCGTCGCATGCTGGAGGCAATCGACGCCTGCCCCGCACCCGTCATCGCGCGCGTCCAGGGTCATGCGCTCGGCGGTGGGGTGGGTCTCGTCGCCTGCGCCGACATCGCAATCGCGGATCGGCGCGCGCTCTTCGCATTCTCCGAGGTGAAGCTCGGAATCATCCCGGCGGTGATCTCGCCCTTCGCGCTCGGGAAGATCGGCGCGAGCGCCGCACGGCGCTACTTCGTCACCGGCGAGCGCTTCGACGCCGCCGCCGCGTTGCGGATCGGGCTCGTGCACGAGGTCGCGGACGACCTCGACGCCGCCGTGGCCGCAGTCCTCGGCGAGCTGCGCAGCGCAGGCCCGCGCGCGGCCCGGCACGCGAAGCGGCTGGTGCTCGATCGCCCCGACGCGACGGAGACGGCACGCCGGATCGCCGAGCGCCGGACGAGCGAGGAGGGCCAGGAGGGATTGCGCGCCTTCCTCGAGCGCCGGCCGCCCAGCTGGCGCGCTTGATGCCGCCCCGCGAGCTGACCCCTCAGGAGTGGCGAGAATCGGGTGCTCCGGCCCGCAATCGGATCTTCGCAAGCGACGACCCCTACGAGGAGCCGTTCCTCGCAGGAGTCGGCCCGCGCGCACTGCTCTTCCCGATGTCCTACGCGCACACCGGACGGGAGCTCGAATCGATTCGCGCCGCGGCTGCGTCGCTCGGCGAGAGCACGTGCTACCTCCAGCTCTACGTCTTCGGCGAGGACGAGTGGCCCTACTGGGAGCTCGACCTGACCGAGTCCGACCCGTACGCAGGCATCCCCTTCATCCGCGAGAACTCGCTCTTCTCACGGGAGGGCGCCTGGGGCCTGCTCGTCTCGGACGAGAATCACGCGCTTCTGGCCGGCGACGAAACCTTCGTGCGGACGCTCGTGTCCGGTCTCGATCCTCCGGATCTCGACGACCACGCGCTCCGCTTCCTCGCTCAGTGGGCGGAGCTACGCGCTAGCACCCGGCAGCGGTACGAGTGGCTGCCTGTGCTGCTCGCCCATCTATACGGCGACGAGCGCGCGGACGAGCTCGCCGAGCGGGCGGGCTGGTGACTAGCGGACGCTGAGCAGCGGGCTCGCGAGCTTGTCGGCCGGATACCAGATACGGAACTTGGCGCCGCGGCCGGCCCGCACCGTGCGCGTGAGGTAGCCACGGGACGTGGTCCGGCGGACGCCGCCCACGCTCCGCCAGCTGCCCTTGCGGAACTCCTGCAGGATGTAGCGCTGCGGGCCCTTGCCCGGTCGCACCTGCCCCCACAGCACCGTGCGCACCCCGCTGCGGGAGACTTGCGCCAGCGGCAGCGAGAATGCGCGCCTGGCGGGCTTGGCCGCGCCGGCGAAGGACATCAGACCGCTCTGCCAGCGCGCCGCAGAGGGCTCGTCCTTGTACAGGTAGTGGATCAGCATGTCCACCCGCGGCGTCGCATGGACGCGCCGCGAGGCCTCGGCGAGGTAGCGCGCCTGGAGCGCCGGCGAAACTCCCAGCACGCGGTCGGGCGGGTTGGTCTGGTAGCCGTACTCGGTCAGCCAGATCCGCGTGCCGCCCCAGGCCGTCTTCACCTCGCGCAGAAGCCGGTCGAGCGTTGCCATCGTGATCGTCTCGCAGTGACCGCAGCCCCCGGCGGACGGCGTCTCGAAGCGGCTCAGCGGGTAGGGGTGGTGGGCGTAGGCGTCGAGGCGGGCACCGCTGGCGCGCATTCCACGGATCCACGCGACCGGCGAGACGCCGCGGTAGGCGCCGCGCGGGGCGGTCACGCCCCCGCCGACCTGGATCCCCTTGCGTGCACGGTGCAGCGCGTAGAAGGCCGGGTTCAGCAGCTGCGTCACATACGTGCGCGGCGTCGTCGGGCGCAGCCAACGGCGCTGGTTGGGCTCGTTCCAGATGAGCCACTTCTGTACGAACGGGTAACGCTTGGCGGCAGCAACGGCGAAGTTCGCGAAGTCCGCGCCCTTTGTCGGCGCCCAGTTCGGGGACCGGCCGCCGTTCGCCCAGCGCGGCGTGCCGTAGAGCGTGACGACGGCGCTGATCCCGTGTGCATTCAGACCGCGGAGGATCGTGTCTGCGCTGCCCCACTCCCGGACGCCCTGGCGCTTCTCGACCTCGTGCCAGTTGATCGTGTAGCGGACGAGGTCGATGCCGAGGCGGTCGAGGGTGTCGAGCCGCTCCTCGAGCGAGCCCGGCCCATACGTGATCCAGGCGTCGTCCTGGATGCCGTACTGCGCGTAGGGCGAGGCCGAGGCCGGCCCCGAGAGCACGAGCAGGCCGAGGAACGCCGCCAGGGTGAGAGTCAATCGCCGCACTCGGATCACCGTAGCGGCGGCGCTGTGAGGGGCGGGTTAGGAAAGGTTCAGCGTGTCTTTAGCGTGATCGCGCCGCCCGCGCCGACCGCAGAGGCAAGCCGATACGAGGTCGTCCGGCCTGGCGTGACGGTGACCGTGAAGCGTCCGTCGGCGCGCGTCTTGACTGGTCGGACGCGTTGCCAGACTCCCCCTCCCACCTGCTGCTCGAGCCGGACCTTCGTCAGCCCGCGCACGAATCCGGTCAGCTTCGTCGGCCGGCGCGCGACTACTCGCCGCAGGTGTGGGTCGAGCCTCAGCACGCGCACGGTGAACCAGGTCGAGCGGAGATCGAGCTCGCGCCGAAAGTCCTGCGCGAGGACGGTCCTGACGCCCGCGTGCGCTTTCACCGAGACGGTTCCGACCCGCCCCGAGGGCGTGCGCTCGACGAGCACGTCCCGCACGCCCCGCGCCTTCAGCTTCGACGCGATCTCCCCCTGCGTGAGCAGCACCGGCCCCCAGCGGTGGTGCTTCGAGATCCGGTCGTGCGGGTCGGGGACGGAGACGAGGTACGGCAGGGGCGTGGCCCGTGGCCAGACGTCCGCGATCGGGGCGGTCCTGCCACCCGAGGTCGAGTGGTAGAAGGTCGTCGCGATCGTGCCGCCCCAGTAGAGGACGCGCCCGGCGGTGGCGCCGATGGCGCGATTCGTCGACACCTCCTCGGCTCGGATGCCGCCGTACACCTGGCTGCGCGTGTCCGCGTACAGGTCGAACCGCTTCCCTGGCTTGAGCGTCGCCAGCGCGTAGGAGCGGGCGACCACGGCCTGCGCCTTCAGCGCCTCTCGATGCCAGTCCTCCGGCATCTCCCAGGGCACGACGCCGCGCAGGTAGCGATCGAGCGGCAGCTTGTTGACGACGCTCAGACGCTTGCGCTCGGCGTGCAGGAGCAACACACCGCGATAGGCGTCCCCGTCGACCCGAAGCGGAGCCGCCCCCGGCTCGAAGCGCAGCGGCAGCTTCAACCCCTTCAGCCTGCCTTTCGGCCTGCCCGGTGCGAGGACGAGCGTCTGCGCCTTGAGCGTCCGTGCTTTTCCGCGCGGACCGACGACCCGGAACGGCTTCGAGGAGCCGATCGTCACGCGCGCCTGCCCTTCGAGCAGCAGCACGCGGACCTGCCGCCCCGGAACGAGCTTGAGCTCCGTGCCACGGTAGTAATGGGCGAGGATGCGGCTGTACGGCCACCCTGACTCGGCGTAGCCGCGCGCCCCGTACTGACTCATGCCGATCCCGTGCCCCCAGCCGCGGCCGTCGATCAGGAAGAGCGTGCCGGCACCGGCCGGAGCCGCACAGGCGAGGGCGATCACACAGGTGAGAAGGAGGCGCCGCATCCGGCGGGCCAGGGTACCACCGCTCTTTAGAGTCTCGCGATGGACTCGATCCGGAAGGTGCTGGTGGCGAACCGCGGCGAGATCGCCGTGCGCGTCTTCCGGACCTGCCGCGAGCTCGAGCTCGACACCGTCGCGGTGGCCGCTCCCGACGACGCCGACGCCCTCCACGCGCGCTCGGCCGGCAAGACGGTTGCGATCGCCTCGTACCTCGATCCGGCGGAGCATCTGCGTGCCGCGCGCGAGACGGGAGCGGACGCGATCCATCCGGGCTACGGGTTTCTGGCGGAGAACGCGGACTTCGCGGAAGCCGTTGCGGCAGCCGGACTCGCCTGGATCGGCCCGCCGGCGGAGGCCCTGCGACTCGGCGGCGACAAGCTGGCTGCCAAGCGAGTCGCCGTGGAGGCCGGCGTGCCCGTGGTGCCGACGGGGGAACCGCACGAGATCGGGTATCCGCTCGTCGTGAAGGCCGCTGCGGGCGGCGGCGGCCGCGGCATGCGCGTCGTCCGCGATCCCGCCGGCCTCGACGAGGCGCTCGCGGCCGCACAACGGGAGGCCGAAGCCGCGTTCGGTGACGGCACGATCTTCTGCGAGCGCTACGTCGAGCGCCCTCGGCACGTCGAGATCCAACTGCTTGCCGATGCGCACGGCACCGTGCTGGCGCTCGGGGAGCGGGATTGCTCGGTGCAGCGGCGCCACCAGAAGGTGCTCGAGGAATCGCCCTCCCCCGCACTCGACCCCGAGTTGCGCGCGGCCATGAGCGACGCGGCCGTCTCCTTCGCACGCGCAATCGGTTACCGCAGCGCCGGGACGGCCGAGTTCATGCTCGCCGGCCGCGAGTTCTGGTTCCTGGAGCTGAACGGCCGCATCCAGGTCGAGCATCCCGTCACGGAGCTCGTCACGGGCATCGACCTGGTGGCCGAGCAGCTGCGCGTGGCGGCGGGCGAGCGCCTTCGCTCGGAGCAACGAAGTCCGCTCGGACACGCCGTCGAGGTGCGGCTCTACGCCGAGGATCCACGCACCTTCCTGCCCCAGGCCGGGCGGCTCGAGCGAGCTGCGGCTGCCGCGCGGCGTCCGCGTCGACGCCGGCGTCGAGGAGGGAGACGAGATCGGCGTCGCGTACGACCCGATGATCGCGAAGCTGATCGCGCACGGCCCGACGCGCGACGAAGCGCTCGCCCGGCTCGGGGATGCGCTCGCCGAGACGGAGGTTGCGGGCGTGACCACGAACCTTCCGTTCCTGCGCTGGCTCGTCGCGCACCCCGTGCTGCGTGCGGGAGACGTCACGACGGCCTTCCTCACCGAGCACCCGCCGCTCTCGGAGCCGCCGCTGCGCCTCCCGGCCGGGCCGTGGCGGGGGCCGTGGCGCCTGAACCTCCCGCCGGCGGGCGCTGCACCGGCCCCCGACGTCGACGACGCTGCGCACGTCCGCGCGGCGGTGGGCGGCGAGAGCGCCCTGACGGCGCCCATGCCCGGCACGGTCATCCGCGTCCACGTCGCCGCGGGCGACCGCGTCACGGCCCGGCAGCCGCTGCTCGTACTCGAGGCGATGAAGATGGAGACGCCGCTCACCGCGCCGTACGACGCGATCGTGAAGGCAGTGCACGTCGAGGAGGGCGACCGCATCTCCGGCGGCGCCCTCCTCGTCGAATTGGAGTTGGAAACGAGCTAGTCGGTCTGCGCGGCGGCGTCGGCAGGCGACGGCCCGCCGGAGAGGCCGCGTGCACCGACCGCGAGAGTCACGAGCACGATCGCCGTGCCGAGCAGGAGCGTGCCGGTGTCGTCGCCGGTTGGCTTCAGTGCCATCACGGCGACGACCAGGAACAGGATCACCATCTCCACCCGCTGGACGACATTGATCCGCCGGACGTGGTGAGCCGCCTGCGGCGACCCGGGGCCGTGGGCCGTCATCGCCGCGTCGATGCGCTTGCCCTCCGGCTCGAGAAAGAGGATGCCGGTGAGGAAGGACGCCGCGTAACCGGCGAGACCGAGCACGATCCAGAGGTCGCCGAAGCCCCACGGACCCTCGATCGTGAGCAGGACTCCGAGCACGAGCACGGCCAGGGAGGACGGGATGAACACGCGTTGCGCGAGCCAGCCCGCGTTCTCGGCGATCTTCTTCAGCAACACCGCATCTCCGGCGTTCTCGGCGCGGATGACGAGTGTCTGGAGCATGAAGCCGCCGCCGAGCCACACGATCGCGGTCAGCAGATGCAGAAACAGGAGGATCTCGTAATAGGACATTGGCGGGTTCTAACGAGCGCCGCCTCCAATTTCAAGAGGTTAGAACAGCTTTTGCAGCTTCATCGCCGCGCCCATGTCACCCTTGATCTTCAGCTTCCCGGTCATATAGGCGGTGGTCGGATTCAACTCGCCCCGAGAGATGGCGAGAAAGTTCTCCTCGGTCGTCGTGATCGTCGTATCCGCCTCGCCTGTCCCCTCGCTCACGTTCACGGTGCCGTCCTCGACCGCGACCACCCACTGGCCGGCGCCCTCGATGTCGAACAGATACGAGTTGGTCATGCCCGCGGTCTTGCTCGGGTCGACGCCACCCGCGAGACCGTCGAAGAACTCCTGCACGCTCTCAGCCATTCTCCGCTCCCTTTGAATCGTGGTTCAACGTACGACGGCGCGAGCCTACCGGATAGCATCGCGGCGCCCATGGATCTCGACCTGACCACCGAGCAGGAGCTCGTCCGCGACACCGTGCAGCAGTTCGCGCGCGACCGCGTGGCGCCCGTGGCGGAGGAGCTCGACCGCGAGTCGCGCTTCCCCTACGAGCTCGTCAGCGAGCTCGCCGAGCTCGGCCTGATGGGGCTGCCGATTCCGGAGGAGTACGGCGGTGCCGGCGGCGACACCGTCTCCTACGCGCTGGCGGTCGAGGAGCTCACGCGAATCGACTCGTCCGTCGCGATCACCGTCGCTGCCCACACCTCGCTCGGGACGATGCCGATCTTCCTGTTCGGGAGCGAGGAGCAGAAGCAGCAGTGGCTGCCGGAGCTCGCGTCGGGCCGGAGGCTCGCCGCCTTCGGGCTGACAGAGGCAGGCGCCGGTTCCGACGCCGGCGCCACGCGTACGACGGCGGAGCTACGCGACGGCCAGTGGGTCGTGAACGGGTCGAAGATCTTCATCACGAACGCCGGCACGGACATCTCCGGGCTGGTGACGATCACGGCGCGCACGGGCGAAGACGAGATCTCGAACATCGTCGTCCCGAACGGCACCCCCGGCTACGAGATCTCCGCCCCGATGCGCAAGCTCGGCTGGAAGGCCTCGGACACACGCGAGCTCTCGTTCCGGGACTGCTCGGTGCCCGAGGGCAACCTGCTCGGCCCACGCGGGCAGGGCTTCCACCAGTTCCTCGAGATCCTCGACGGCGGCCGGATCTCCGTGGCCGCCATGGGCGTGGGGCTCGCCCAGGGAGCCTACGACCTCGCCTTCGCGTACGCCCAGCAGCGGGAGCAGTTCGGCAAGCCGATCTCGCGCTTCCAGGCGATCCAGTTCAAGCTCGCAGACCTCGCGACGGAGATCGAGGCGGCACGTGGTCTCGTCGTCAAGGCGGCTTGGCTGAAGGATCAGGGACGGCCGTTCGCGCGCGAGGCCGCGATGGCCAAGCTCTACACCGGTGAGCTCTCGAACCGGGCGGTCAACTGGTCGCTCCAGATCCACGGTGGCTACGGCTACATGGAGGAGTACGCGATCTCACGCCTCTACCGCGACCAGAAGATCCTCGAGATCGGCGAGGGCACGAACGAGGTCCAGCGGATGGTCATCGCCAAGCATCTCGGGCCTGTAACAGGCCGTCGCGCAGGGCTTTCCTCGCGCGACCGGCCTGCGGGCTCGTCTGCGCGGGACGTGTCCAGGCCTGGCCCCGGTCACGTCCCTTTCGGACGGGTCGCGGGCTAGAGCTCGAGCCGCTCGACGATCGGGCTGTCGCGCAGGGCGGTCGTGCAGCCGCCGACGGTGTAGAGCGCCCCGTCGGCGACGAACGCCGACAGAGCATGTCGGGTGACGCCCGGCTGCGGCCCGTCGCGCCACGCTCCGGTCTCCGCGTCGTAGATCTGGTAGGTCGACTCCCAGACGGCGTGGATCTCGTCGCCCGCGACACGCTGCGCCGAGGAGCTCCATCGGCTTCGGCATCGCCGGCCCGTCGCGCCACCGCCCGGTGCGCGGGTCGAGGATCCGTACCTCGCGCAGGACCTCCTCCCCGCGCCGCCCGCCGATCGTCCAGATCTCATCGCGGAAGAGCACGACGTCGAACGCGTGATTCGGCTCCGGTAGAGAGGTCGTGCGCCGCCAGGAGTCTCCCCGCGTGTCGTAGACGAGAACATCGCTCAGCTCCTGCCCCTCGTGGAAACCGCCCAGCACGTAGATCTGCGCGCCGACCGCGACCACCGAGTGGTTGAAGCGCGGTGAGGGCAGCGGAGCGCGCGCAGACCAGCCCTCGCCGTCCCAGGCCCACACCTGGGCGGTGTTGCCGTCGGTCGTCGTGCCGCCGAAGACGTAGAGCGTGTCGCCGACCGACGCAGCCGCCGCCGCACGGGTCGGCTGCGGGAGTTGCGGCAGCGTCGTCCAGCGATCCGCAACGGCGTCGTAGCGGGTGAAGGTCGCAAGCGGCCGCCCGGTGTCCCCCACCATCCCGCCGGCGGTGTAGATCGCCTCGCCGATCTGCGCCGCCGCGACGTAGCTGCGCCGCTGAGGCATCGAGGCGACCTGCTCCCAGTCCGCGTTCTCGCCCGCTCCGCCGCCGTCTGCGACGAGGAAGAAGAGGACGAACGCACCGACGGCCGCGACGACGGCGCCGAGCGCGAGCCTCACGACCCGCTAACCCTCGGCGAGAGCGTGACGGAGCTTGCGGCGCGCGGCCTTCCGCTCCTTCATCGCGCGCGGATCCGGAACCGGCACCGCCGAGAGCAGCGCCTTCGTGTAGTCCTCGCGCGGGTTCGTGTAGACCTCCTCGGCCGGCCCGACCTCGACCAGCTTGCCGCGGTTCATCACGGCGATCCGGTCGCTCATCGAGCGCACGACGGCGAGGTCGTGGGCGATGAAGAGATACGTCAGGCCGAAGTCCCGCTGGAGATCCTTCAGCAGGTTGAGAATCTGAGCCTGAATGGAGACGTCGAGCGCCGACACGGGCTCGTCGCAGACGATCAGCTTCGGACTGAGTGCCAGCGCGCGCGCGATTCCGATCCGCTGCCGCTGCCCGCCTGAGAACTCGTGCGGATAGCGGTTCGTGAAGCCGGGATTGAAGCCGACCACCTCGAGCAGCTCCCGCACGCGCGAACGGCGGTCGCGCCGTGTGCCGATCGAGTGGACGACGAGGGGCTCCGCGACGATGTCGCCGACCGTCATGCGCGGGTCGAGCGAGGCGTAGGGATCCTGGAAGACGATCTGGAGCTCGCGCCGCATCCGCCGCATGTCCTCGCGGCCAAGCGTGGTCAGCTCGGTGCCCATGAAGTTGATCGTGCCCGCGGTGGGCTTGAGCAGCTGGATGATGCAATAGCCGGTCGTCGACTTGCCCGAGCCCGATTCACCGACGAGTCCGAGCGTCTCACCCTCCGCGATCTCGAAGCTGATCTCGTCGACTGCGCGAAAGGCGTCGACGGTGCGCTCGAAGATCACGCCGGCGCGGATCGGGAAGTGCTTGCTCAGCCCTTCGACGCGCAGGAGTGCCCCGTTCGAGCTCAAACCGGCACCTCCGTCTTGCGCGCGCTTCCGGTGCGCTCGCTGAGCGGATGCGCCGAGCGCACCCAGTGCTCCTTCCGGATCTCGCGCAGCTGGGGCATCTCGGTCGCGCACTTGTCGTTCTCGTTCGCGTACGGACAGCGCGGCGCGAAGCGGCAGGCGACGGGCGGGTCGATCATGTCGGGCGGGCGCCCGGGGATCGCCGTCAGACGGCCCGCGCGAATGCCCTCGCCCTCGATCTGCGGTAGCGCGCCGAGCAGTGCCTCCGTGTAGGGGTGCTCCGGATGGTCGAAGAGCTCGAGCACGGGCGCCTGCTCGACGACCTGACCCGCGTACATGACGAGGATGTCGTCGGCGGCCTCGGCGACGACGCCCATGTCGTGCGTGATGATGATCATGGCCATGTCGTGCCGCTGGCGCAGATCGTCGAGCAGATCGAGCACGGCAGCCTGCACGGTGACGTCCAGCGCGGTCGTGGGCTCGTCCGCGATCAGGAGCTTGGGATCGCAGGACAGCGCGATCGCGATCATCACGCGCTGGCGCATGCCGCCCGAGAAGCGGTGCGGATAGTCGTTGAGCCGCTCGGCCGCGCGGGGGATCTGCACCTCTTCCAGCAGCTCGATCGCCTTCTTGCGCGCGTCCTGCTTGGAGACGTCGTAGTGACGGCGAATCGTCTCGGTGATCTGTATGCCGATCGTGAGCGTCGGGTTCAGCGACGTCATCGGATCCTGGAAGATCATCGCGATCTCGCGGCCGCGCAGATCCTCGAGCTTCCTCTCCGGCAGCGGCACGAGGTCGGTACCGTCGAAGACGACGGAGCCCGAGACGATCTTCGCCGGCGGCTGCGGGATCAGACCCATGATCGAGAGCGCCGTCACCGACTTGCCGCAGCCGGACTCGCCGACGATTCCGAGCGTCTGGCCTCGCTCGACGGAGAAGCTGATGCCGTCCACAGCGCGCACGACCCCTGCGCGCGTGAAGAAGTGCGTGGCGAGGTCGGTAACTTCGAGCAGCGCCATGTGTCTACGTCTCCCGCGTACGGGGATCGAGGGCGTCGCGAAGGCCGTCCGCGATGAAGTTCGCACAGAGGATGAGCGTCGCAATCGCGATCGAGGGCACCACGATGATGTGCGGCGAGGTGCGATAGACGGTGCGGCCGTCGTTGGCCATCTGTCCCCATGAGGCGTCGGGCGGGCTGATGCCGAGACCGATGAAGGACAGGAACGCTTCGCCGAGGATCACGCCCGGAAGCTCGAGGAAGATCGCGATGATCAGCACTCCGAGCGTGTTCGGCAGCAGATGCCGGCCGAGCACCCTGAACCAGCGCGCTCCCACGGCCTTGGCCGCGCGGACGTAGTCGTTCTCCTTCAAGGTGATGATCTGGCCGCGCACGATCCGGGCGCTCGTGAACCAGCTGGCCACCGAGAGCGCCACCACCATCGTCCAGAAGCTGGCGTCACCGAAGATGGCCAGGATGATGATCGCGAAGGGCAGATAGGGCAGCCCGTACAGCGTGTCGAGGATCCGCATCATCCCGTTGTCGAGCCGGCCGCCGACGAAGCCGGAGATCGAGCCGTACGTGACGCCGATGAGCAGGATCGCCAGCGTGGCCGCGAAGCCGATGCCGATCGACACACGTCCGCCGACCGCCACGCGGGTCATCAGGTCACGGCCGAAGTTGTCGGTGCCGAACGGATGAGCGAAGCTCGGCGGCTGGCTCTTGATCGCGAAGTTGACCTCGTTCGGGTCGTACGGGGAGACGATCGGCCAGATCACGCAGAAGAGCACGAGTGCGACGAAGACGCCGCCCGCGAAGACCGCCGCCTTGTTGCGCACGTAGCGTCCCCACGCGTCCTTCCACAGGTTCGCCTGGGCCAACGGCGCCCCGGCTGCGCCTGACTGGAGCGTTCGCTCGTCCTCGAGGAGCGGGGAACGAGTCGCCTCTCCGGGATTGACGACCAACTACGTCCTCACGTCCCGCGTGCGGGGGTCGAGAATCCCGTACAGGATGTCCACGACCAGGTTGGCGACGATCACGATCAGGGCGAGCAGCACCGTCAGGCCCATCACGACGGAGTAGTCACGCGCCTGCACCGCGGTGACGTAGTAGCGGCCGATCCCGGGGATCGCGAAGATCTGCTCGATCACGAAGGAGCCGGTGATCAGGAAGCCGAGCGTCGGGCCGGCCGCAGTGACGACCGGGATCATCGAGTTCCGGAGCACGTGTCGGCCGACGACGCGGCGCCAGCGCAGCCCCTTCGCTTTCGCGGTGCGGATGTAGTCCTGCTGCATCGTCTCCAGCATCGTTCCCCGGACGAGCCGGGCGAACGCGGCCATCGGGCCGATTCCGAGCGCCACGACGGGAAGGATCTTGCTCTGCCAGGTCGTCCAGCCGCTCGTCGGGACGAGTCCCCATTGCAGCGCGAAGAAGTAGATGAACACGGTCGCGAGCAGGAAGCTCGGGATCGCGAAGCCGACGTTGGAGAAGAACATCGCCGAGTAGTCGACCCAGGTGTTGGCGCGCAGGGCAGACAGCGTCCCGAGCAGGACACCGAAGACGATGGCGAAGAGGAAGGCGAGCGCACCGAGCTGGAGCGAGGGTGGAAAGTGCTCCTTGATGATGTCGTTGACGTCGCGGTTGCGCAGAACGAGCGAGGGGCCGAAGTCGAACGTGCCGACGCCCTTCACGTAGCGCCAGTACTGCACGTACCACGGCTGGTCGAGGCCGAACTTGCGCTCGAGGTTCCGCTGGATCTCCGCCGGCACCGCGCGGTCGGAGGTCCGGAACGGGTTGCCCTCGATCTGCCGCATCAACACGAACGTCATGAAGATGACGAGGAGGATCACGGGGATCGTCCAGAAGATACGGCGAACGATGAATGTCGTCATCTGGCGTACCTACCCATCTCGCGCGCAGTCGAAGCAGGTGCGTGAAAACGGCGAGGGCGAGGCGCTCGACGCCCCGCCCTCCACCGCGTGTCTGTCCCTTACGACTCCTGGACGACGACCTGAGTTAGGTCGACCTGATCGAGGAGGTTGAGGTTGTACGTGTCCTGAACCGTCGGGCGCTCGAGGTTCGTGAACGTGTACCAGTAGATCGGCATGATCGGCATCTCGCCCTCCTCGCCGCCGAGGATCTCCTCGGCCTGGGCGTAGAGCTCGTAGCGAGCATCGTTGTCAGGCGTCTGACGCGCCTCCTCGATGATGCCGTCGTACTCCTCACTGGCGAAGTTGGTGCTGTTGTTCCCCGACTCGCTCGTCCAGAGCTCGAGGAAGTTCATCGCGTCGACGAAGTCGCCGATCCAGCCGAGCCGGAAGACGTCGATCGACGGATCCGGTGGCGGCCCGATGAACTCGAGGAACTGCGCCCACTCCTGCTGCTTGATGCTGACGTTGAGGCCGAGCTCCTTCCACTGGGCCTGGATCGCAACGGCGATCTCGCGGTGCCCCGGTGCGTCGTTCAGCAGCAGGTTGATGTCCGTCTCCGGGTCGGCGACCTGCTCCATCAGCGTCTTGGCCTGCTTCGATGTCGGCCGTTGCGGGCTGCCACGGCGACTCGGGGTTGATCACGTCGAAGCCCGGCATGCCCTTGGGCGTGAAGCCCGTCGTGGGCAGCTGATCGGCCTGGGCGACGTTGTCGATGATGCTCTGCCGGTCGATCGCCAGCGACATCGCGCGACGCTGGTTCACGTCCTTGATCGTGTCGACGTTGAAGCCGTAGTAGTAGGTGCCGAGGGCCGGGTACTGCTGGTAGTCCTCGGTCTCCTTCAGGCGCGGGATCTCCTCGACCGGGAGCCCGCCGGTGACGTCGACCTCGCCGGCCTCGAAGGCCTGCACGGCGGTCGTGCCGTCGGTGATCATCCGCCCGTCGACACGGGTCAGCGTGACGTCGTCGGCAGCGCGCCAGTCCTCGTTCTTGACGAGGTTGATGCTGGCGTTGTGCTCCCACGCGTCCAGCAGGAACGGGCCGTTCGTGACGATGTTCGCGGCCTCGGTCCACTTGTCGCCGAACTGCTCCACCGTCGGGCGGTGCACGGCCATGAACGAATGATGGGCGAGCTGCTGCGTGAACCACGGCTGCGGCGAGGTCAGCGTGATCTCGAGCGTCGTGTCGTCCACCGCGTTGACGCCGACCTTGTCGGCGAGCGCGGCGCAGCTCTTCTCGCAGCCGTTGTACTCCTGAGCGCCTTCGATCCCGTAGAACTGGTAGGCGTAGTCGGCCGCCAGTTCGGGCGAGATCGTGCGCTTCCACGACCACTCGAAGTCCTCAGCGGTGACGGGATCGCCGTTCGACCAGGCGCCGTCGTCGCGAAGGACGATCGTCACGGTGAGGCCGTCCTCGGAGGTCTCGAAGCTCTCTGCGAGGTTCGGAACCGGGTTCAGATCCTCGTCGAGCTTGATCAGCCCATCGAAGATGTTGTAGACGATGTTGCTCGACGTCGTGTCGCTGGCGAGACCCGGGTCGAGCGACGGCGGCTCGGTTCCCCAGTTCACCGTGAGCGTCTGGTCGGCTGCCTCGCCGCCGCCATCTTCCTCGGTGGTCGTGCCGGTTCCGGCCGACTCGCCGTCGTCGTCGCCGCCGCATCCGGCCGCGATGAGGGCGAGACTCGCGACCAGGGCGGCCAACAGCAGCCACAGGGTCTTGATCCTCATGAAATATGTCCTCTCTTCCTTCGCGTTTGCGCGCGCGCGAGCGAATGGTAGTCGCACCCACTTGTATCCAGGTTTACCGCCCTCAAACGCGAAACTGGTGAGTCCGTACGACTTGCTTACCTTGTTTCGGCGACGATACCGGCGTGAGGAGCCTGCTCGTCGCAGTTGTCACCGCCTTGCTGCTGCCCGTGGCGGCGGCTGCCCATCTCGTGATCGAGCCAGGGCTGCTCCCGTCCGGACAGGACGTCGACCTCCAGATCGAGGTACCGGAGCTGCGGCCCGGCGCGGCTCCGACCAGCCTCACTGTCAGCGGAGCCGGCGTCAGCCAGCTGCGCAGCAGCGCCGTCGGCTCGGTCGGCCGCGAGACGCGCTGGGAGGTGCGTGTGCACGTCGCCGCCGCGCCGGGGCCGACGGAGCTCTTGCTCCAAGCGGGATTCCCGGACGGGAGCACGGTCGAAGTGCGCCGGGTGGTGACGGTCGTCCCCGCATCGAGCGAGGGCGACGGGCTGCCGGTCGGCGCAGCTGCGTTCGCCGCCCTCGCGCTCGTAGGGCTCGTGGCGGCCGCCGTCATCCTGCGGCGGCCCCGCCGCACCGCGTAGCCCCGACCGCCCACCCGCTTCCAGAAGGAAAGCCGTGTCCCGTGGTAGCGTGGCCGCGCCGTGCTCTTCCAGCAGTTTCTCGACGAGGATCTCGGCTGCGCCTCGTATCTCGTCGGCGACGAGGAGGCCGGCGTCGCCGCAATCGTCGATCCTCCGTTCGCGGTCGAGCCGCTACTGGACGCCGCGGACCGGCACGGCGTCGAGATCGTGCGGTGCGTGGAGACGCACACTCACGCGGATCATCTCTCCGGTCACGGCCGGCTCGCGCTCGAGCACAACGTGCCGATCTCCATCCATCCCGCCGCGGAGGCTTCCTACCCCCACGACGAGCTGACGGATGGTCTCGAGCTCGATCTCGGCCAAGTCGTGCTGCGTGCGCTCCACACTCCCGGCCACCGGCCCGAGCACACGTGCCTCGCGGTCTCGGACCGCTCCCGCGCAAACGAGCCGTGGCTGGTGCTGACCGGCGACTCCCTCTTCGTCGGCGACGTGGCGCGCCCGGATCTCGCCGTCGGCGCACAAGAGGGCGCTACGGCGCTCTACCGCTCGCTCGAGCGCCTGCTCGAGCTCCCGGACGGCGTCGAGGTGTTCCCCGGCCACGTGGCCGGGTCCCTGTGCGGCAAGGGGATGAGCTCGAAGGCGTCCTCGACGATCGGCTTCGAACGCCGCTTCAACACCGCCCTCGCCTACTCGGACGAGGTCACGTTCGTGGCCGAGACGGCCGCGGTCAGCGCGGCGAAGCCTCCGAACATGGCGCGCCTGGTAGAGCTCAACCGAGGCCCCTTCGTCGCCGCCGCGCCCCCGGTCGTGCAGCTCGCCGACGCACCAAAGGGCGCCACGGTGCTCGACGTGCGGCCGCTCGAGGACTACCTCGCCGGTCACCTGCCCGGGGCACTCAACGTCCCGGTCGCAGGCGGTTCCTTCGCGACGAGGGCCGGCTTCGTGCTCGAGCTCGGCAGTACCGTCGTCCTCGCCGCCGGATCGTCCGAGGAGGCGGCACGGGCCGGTCGCGGCCTCAACTCCATCGGGTTCCTCGAGCTGGCCGGGTTCGTCGACGGCTCCGGGCCGGAGCGGATGGAGCCCGTCGCGCTCGACGAGCTCGACGGGCTGCTGGCCGACGGGGCCGAGCTGATCGACGTGCGCGAGCGGGACGAGCGCGACGGGGGGTACATCGCCGGTAGCCGCAACATCCCGTACCGGCTGCTGGCGGTCGCGGGCGTGGACGTACCGACCGACCGGCCGATCGTGACCATCTGCGAGTCGGGCGCGAGAGCCGGGATCGCGGCGTCGCTCCTCGCGGCGCGCGGCGTGGACGCCCGGCCCGTCCTCGACGGCGGCGTCGGCGACTGGGCGGCCCACGGCGGCCGCACCGTCGAGTTTCGCCGCTGCGGCAATTGAGCGCCGCGGAGAGGCATGTGTTCCTGAAACACAAGGCGTCCTTTCGCGACGCTATCGGCACACGGCCGTAACGCCTCGATCGGCACGCTCGAAACGTGCGCAGCGCCATCTCCCCGAACGACGGCCGAGTGGCCGATCTCGTGCGGCTGCTCGACCGGGACGGGATGCCAGTCGCGGCGACCTGGCGCGAAGTTGCAGAGGGCTCGGAACGGCTTGGGCTCAGCCGTCCGAGCTATGGACACGTCCGGCGGCTCGTGCGCATCGAGCGCAGACGCCGCGAGCTACGGCGGCAAGCCGCGGCCCTGCTCGGCGAAACCGGGGCGACGCTCTTCGCCGGCCTCGTCCCGAGCGTCCCGGCGCTCACCGACAAGCTCGACGAGCTGCGCTTCGAGGAAGAGCTTGTGTTACAGGAACACAAGGCTTTCGCCTCCGCTCAGCTGAGGCGCTCGAGCGGATAGCCACGGGTCGTGAGCGCATCGAGCAGAGCGGTGCAGTGGGCGTCGTCGCGGGTCGCGAGCGTCAGCTCCACCTCCGTCTCCCCGATCGGGAGCGCCATCCCTTCGCGGTGGTGCTCCACGGAGACGACGTTCCCGCGTTCCTCGGCGACGAGCTGGAGCAGCTTGATCAGCTCGCCGGGCCGGTCGGCGATGCGGGTGCGCAGCACGAGGTAACGGCCGGCCTGGGTCAGGCCGTGGCGCATCACCTGGATCAGCAGCGTCGGGTCGATGTTGCCGCCCGAGAGGATCACGCAGACCTCGTCCTCGCCGGGAACCTTCCCGGCGAGCAGGGCGGCCACCGACGCCGCACCCGCGCCCTCGACCAGGAGCTTCGTCCGCTCGAGCAGCAGCACGATCGCGTGCGAGATCTGGTCGTCGGTGACCGTGACGATCTCGTCCAGCCGGTCGCCGAGGATCGCGGACGTCAACGTCCCCGGCTGCTTCACCGCGATCCCCTCCGCGATCGTGAAGCGATGCTCGGTGCCGCCGGCAAAGGGACAGACATTCTCGGCCTGCACGCCGACGAGGCGAACCTCGGGTCGGAGCTCGCGCAGCGCGATCGCGATGCCGGCCGCGAGCCCGCCGCCACCGATCGGGATCACGATCGTCCCGACCGAGGGCAGCTGCTCGACGAGCTCGAGCCCGATCGTGCCCTGGCCGGCGATCACGCGCTCGTCCTCGAACGCGTGGACGAACGTCGCCCGCGTCGCGTGCATCCGCTCCTCCGCCGCCGCGACCGACTCGTCGAAGCCGGCGCCGGTCAGCTCGACCTGTGCGCCGTAGTTGCGCGTCGCGTCCACCTTGGCCATCGGAGAGTCCTGCGGCATGAAGACGGTGGCCGCGATCCCCGCCTCCCTGGCCGCCCAGGCGACGGCCTGCCCGTGGTTCCCGGCGCTGGCCGCGATCACGCCCGCGGCACGCTCCTCTGCCGAGAGGGTGGCGATCGTGTTGACCGCGCCGCGAATCTTGAAGGCGCCGGTTCGCTGCAGGTTCTCCGCCTTCAGCTGAACGCTGCGCCCGGCTCTGCGCGAGAGTGTCTCGGAGGGGTAGACCGGTGTGACGCGCGCGACGCCGGCGAGGCGGGCGCGAGCCTCCTCGAGGCTACGAAGTGTGGGCGCGGCTGTCGTCGCCAATTCCGTACACCTTGTCCAGGATCTCACGCACCGCCGAGAGCGGGTCGAGCTCGCGCGCCTGCACCTCGTCGAGCAGCCGCCGCAGCTCGGGGTCGTCCGCCACAGCCGCCTGAAGATGCGCCTTCGCCCGGCCGGAGGCGACTGCGAACACCTCTCCGGCGAGATTCTTGCGACGGCGCTCCTCGAGCAGCCCGTCCGCCTCGAGATAGGCGCGATGCTCCCCGAGCTTCTCCCACAGCGCGGGAATCCCCTCGCTGCGTACCGCCTCGGTGAGCACGATCGGCACCTTCCATTCGCGCCCGCGGTCGAGCGAGAGGATCGAGCGAACCTCGTTCAGCATCGTCTTGGCTGCGGGGTGATCCATCTTGTTGATCGCGATCACGTCGGGAATCTCCATGATCCCCGCTTTCAACGCCTGCACCGAATCGCCCGAGCCGGGCATGAGCACGAGGAGCACGGTGTCGGCGATCCCGATCACCTCCACCTCGCTCTGACCCGCACCGACCGTCTCGAGAAAGATCAGATCCTTGCCGGCCGCGTCGAGCAGCAACGCTGCCTGGAGCGTCGCCTCTGAGAGGCCACCGAGGTGACCTCGGGTCCCCATCGAGCGGATGAAGACCTCGGGGTCGAGAAAGTGGTCGGCGAGGCGGATCCGGTCCCCGAGCAGCGCGCCATGGGTGAACGGGCTGGAGGGGTCGACGGAGATCACGCCGACGCTCCGGCCCTCGCCGCGGACGTGTCGCACGAGCGCGCTGATCAGCGACGACTTCCCCACGCCCGGCGGTCCGGTGACGCCCACCACGATGCTGCGGCCCGTCTCCGGATAGAGCTCGCGGACGAGCTCGAGCGCGAGCGGCTCGCCGTTCTCCACCAGCGTGATCGAGCGGGCGAGCGCGCGGCGGTCGCCGGCGCGAACGCCCGCCGCGAGGTCGTCGAGCGTCCACTCCGCGCGCGCCACGGCTCAGACTCTAGACGGCACCGCCTGCTCGAGCTCCACCGGCGCGAGGGCGGTCTCGACGCCGCGCGCCATCACGACCGCCGCGGCCGCCGCGAGCGCGAAGGCGATGCTCGCACCGCCCCACAGCCAGCGCGCTCCGTAGGCGTCCACGAGCGGGCCGGCGACGGCCATGCCCAGGCCGAGCAGAACGTAGTTCGACGACATGATCACGGTGAAAGCACGGCCGCGAAGCTCGTCGGGCGCTCCCCGCTGGACGAGCAGCGCGTTGCAGACGATGGCGGCGCCGTTGCCGAACGTGCCCACGACGACCGCCGCGACCGCCACGGCGAGCGTCGGCGCCACCGCCGCGACGCCGTAGCCCAGCGCCATCACCGCGATCGTCGCCGCGTAGGTGTGGCGGATCCCGAGCCGGTCGAGGAGCGAGCCTGCCGCGAGACTCCCGAGCGTCAGGCCGAGCCCGGAGGCGCCGATGAGGAGGCCGAAGCCGACGTCGCCTGCGTCGAGCGACACCTTGGCCAGCACGACCTCGGCCACGTTGACCGCGGCGCTGCCGAGCAGGACGACGTTCCACACGACGAGCACGGTCAGGAGGGCCCGCGAGCGGCGCACGAGCCGGAAGCCGTCGCCGAGGTCCTGCCAGTGGCCGCGGCTCTCGATCTCACCCGCCTGGAGCTTCCGCGCGGGGATGCGGGCGAGCAGGGCCGCGGAGAGGAGGAACGAGAGCGCGTTCAGCCAGTACGCCAACTCCGGCCCCTGCAGCGTGAGCAGAACACCGCCGACAATCGGGCCGACCATCCAGGCGATGTTCTCGACGGCCTGCAGTAGCGCGTTGGCCGCCGGCAGGTCCTCGTCGTCGACGAGGTTCGGCATCCCCGCGTAGACAGCCGGCCGGAAGAAGCCGGTGGCCACGCCCGCGACGAAGGCGAGCGCCACCACGACGGTCGCGCTCCCGGCGAACGGCAGCGCGCAGAAGACGGCGAGCCGGACGAGATCGGAGCCGATCAGCAGGCGCCGCCTCGACCACCGGTCGACGAGCGGTCCGAGCAGGAGGCCGATCAGGATCGCCGGCAGGAACTCGGCGATCAGGAGCGCGCTCACCCACGTGCCCGAGCCGGTGCGGTCGAAGACGTCGACCGTCAGCGCGATCGCGGCGAGATACGTGCCCGCGCCGGAGGCGAGCGTCGCAACGAAGAGCCGCCGATAGTCCGTCGCCCGTCGAAGGAGATCCAGGCGGCGCACGGACCTCAGGCGAAGTGAGTGGCTGTGAGGGCGGCGGGCGTGCGCAAATCGAGGGCGGCTAGTCGGCGTCGTACGCGAGGTTCGGGCGGAGCCACCGTTCGGCGTCCTCCACGGCGACCCCCTTGCGGGCAGCATAGTCCTCGACCTGGTCGCGTGCGACGCGTCCGACAGCGAAGTACTTCGCCGCGGGATGGCCGAAGTAGAGCCCGCTGACCGCCGACGCAGGAGTCATCGCGAAGCTCTCGGTGAGAGCCATCCCGAGCTCCTCTGCGCCGAGCAGCTCGAACAACCGTCCCTTCTCGGAGTGGTCCGGGCAGGCCGGATAGCCGAACGCAGGGCGGATCCCCCGGTAGCGCTCGGCGACGAGATCCTCGGAGGTCGGCGCGGCCTCGGGCTCGTACCAGGCCCGCCTCGTCTCGAGGTGGAGCCACTCCGCAGCCGCCTCGGCGAGGCGGTCTGCGAGTGCCTTGACCATGATCGCGGTGTAGTCGTCACCGGCAGCCTCGTACCGGGCGGAGAGCTCCTCGGCTCCGTGGATCGCGACGGCGAAGGCGCCGACGTGGTCACCCTCGGGCGCGACGTAGTCGGCGAGACAGCGGTTCGGGCGGGAGTCGCCCCAGTCGGCCTGCTGGCGGAGCATCGGGAAGCGCACGCCGCCCTCGAGCACGACGTCGTCGCCATCGGCCTGCGCGGCCCAGAAGCCGTGGACGCCGTTCGCCCGCAGCGACCCGTCGCGCACGATCTCAGCGAGGAGCGCCGATGCGTCGTCGTACAGCTCGCGCGCGGCCGGCTGCTCGAGGATCGCCGGGAACTTCCCCTTCAGCTCCCAGGCGTGGAAGAAGAACTGCCAGTCGATCAGCTCGCGCAGAACGGAAAGCTCGGGCTCGACCGTGCTCGTACCCGCGAACGTGGGCGTGGCGAGCCGATCGAAGGCGAGCCGCTCGCCGTTCTCGCGCGCAAGCCGCAGCGGCAGCAGCGGTCGCCGCTCCTTCTCGGCGTGCAGCACGCGCAGCCGTTCCTGCTCCTCGCGGTTGCGTGCGTCGAGCTCCAGCTTCCGGACCGGGTCGAACAGGTCGGAGACGACGCCGACCACGCGGGAGGCGTCGAGGACGTGCACGGTCGGGCGGCCGTAGGCGGGCGCGATCCGCACCGCCGTGTGCTGGCGGGAGGTGGTGGCGCCGCCGATCAGGAGCGGCAGCTCGATGCCGCGCCGCTCCATCTCCTTCGCGACGTGCACCATCTCGTCGAGCGAGGGCGTGATCAGCCCGGAGAGGCCGACGGCGCTCGCGCCCTCCGCGACGGCGGTGTCGAGGATCTTCTCGCCGGGCACCATCACGCCGAGGTCGATCACCTCGTAGTTGTTGCAGCCGAGCACGACGCCGACGATGTTCTTGCCGATGTCGTGCACGTCGCCGCGCACGGTCGCGAGCACGATCTTCCCCTGGCCGCGCCCGTTCGAGCCGGTGCGTTCCTTCTCCTCCTCCATGTACGGCTCGAGGTAGGCGACCGCGCGCTTCATCGCGCGGGCGCTCTTCACCACCTGTGGCAGGAACATCCTTCCCGAGCCGAAGAGATCGCCCACGACCTTCATCCCGTCCATCAGCGGACCCTCGATCACGTCGAGCGGCCGGGCGGCGGCGGCGCGGGCCTCCTCGGTGTCCTCCACGATGAAGTCGACGATCCCGTGCACCAGCGCGTGCTCGAGCCGCTTCTCCACCGGAGCGTCGCGCCAGGAGAGGTCGAGCTCCCGCTTCGTCCCCTCCCCCTTCACCGTCTCGGCGAAGGACACGAGCCGGTCGGTGGCGTCGGGCCGGCGGTCGAAGATGACGTCCTCGACGCGCTCGAGCAGGTCGGCGGGGATGTCCTCGTAGACGACCAGCTGGCCGGCGTTCACGATCCCCATGTCGAGCCCGGCGCGGATCGCGTGGAAGAGGAAGGCGGAGTGCATCGCCTCGCGCACGACGTCGTTGCCGCGGAACGAGAAGGAGAGATTGGAGATGCCGCCGCTGCAGTGCGCGCCCGGGCAGCGCTCCTTGATCCGCGGCAGCGCCTCGATGAATGCGTTCGCGAAGCCATTGTGCTCCTCGATCCCGGTCGCGACAGCGAGCACGTTCGGATCGAAGATCAGGTCCTCGGGCGGAAAGCCGACCCGCTCCGTGAGAAGGTCGTACGCGCGCCCGCAGATCCCCACCTTTCGCTCCACCGTCTCCGCCTGCCCCTTCTCGTCGAAGGCCATCACGACGACGCCCGCGCCGTAGTCGCGGATCCGGCGGGCCTGCTCGAGGAACTGCTCCTCCCCCTCTTTGAGGCTGATCGAGTTGACGACGCCCTTGCCCTGGACGCAGCGCAGGCCGGCCTCGAGCACGCTGAAGCGGGAGCTGTCGACCATGATCGGGATGCGCGCGACCTCCGGCTCGGTCGCGATCAGGTTGAGGAAGGTCGTCATCGCCCGCTCGCTGTCGAGCAGGTCGGCGTCCATGTTCACGTCCAGCAGGTTGGCGCCGCCGCGCACCTGCTCGAGTGCGACGTCGACGGCGCCCTGCAGGTCGTTCGACTCGATCATGCGCCGGAAGCGCGCCGAGCCGGTGACGTTCGTGCGCTCACCGATCATCACGAAGCCGGTGTCGGGACCGAGCTCGAACGGCTCGAGGCCGCTGAAGCGTGTGCTGCGGCGGTGAACCGGCACCTCGCGTCTGGGCAGGCCTGCGACGGCAGCCGCGATGCGCGCCGTGTGCTCGGGCGTCGTGCCACAGCAGCCGCCGACGACGTTGACGAAGCCGGCCTCGGCGAACTCGCGCAGGAACGCCGACGTGTCGTGCGGCTGCTCGTCGTAGCCGCCGAAGGCGTTCGGCAGCCCCGCGTTCGGATGGCAGCTGGTGTAGGTGTCGGCAAGCCGCGAGAGCTCGGCGACGTGCGGCCTCATCTCGGTCGCCCCGAGCGAGCAGTTGACCCCGACGAGCAGCGGCTCCGCGTGCTCGACCGACGCCCAGAACGCCTCGACCGTCTGGCCGGAGAGCGTCCGCCCGGAGAGGTCGACGATCGTGACGGAGATCCAGAGCGGCAGCTCCGGCGCGACCTCCCGCGCCGCCGCGATCGCCGCCTTCGCGTTCAACGTGTCGAAGATCGTCTCCACGAGCAGCAGGTCGACGCCGCCCTCGGCCAGCGCTGCGATCTGCTCGGCGTACGAGGCCTTCACCTCGTCGAAGTCGACCGGGCGGAAGGCGGGCTCGTCGACACGGGGCGAAAGCGAGAGCGTCACGTTCAGCGGGCCTACGGAGCCGGCCACGAAGCGGCCTCCGGCCTCGTCGGCGGCCTGCCGGGCCAGTCGCGCGCCTTCGAGGTTGAGCTCGCGCACGACCCCTTCGAGGCCGTAGTCGGCCTGTCCGATCGAGGTCGCCGTGAAGGTGTTCGTGGTCGTGATGTCGGCGCCCGCCGCGAAGTACCGGCGGTGCACGTCGAGCACGACGTCGGGACGGGTCAGGTTGAGCAGGTCCGGATCGCCGGCGACCTCGCGCGCATGGTCGCGGAAGCGCTCGCCGCGGTAGTCGGCGTCGACGAGGCCGGCCTGCTGGAGCATCGTGCCCCAGGCCCCGTCGAGCACGAGGATCCGCTCGCGAAGAAGTGCCTCGAGTCTGTCGCGCGTGTCGCTCACGTGTCGCTCCCGCGCCTAAAGAGGTTGGGAGCCGGAGCTCGCGGGCTCTTTAGGCGTTTTTTAGCCTGGTCGCCAAGCTGCCTTCAAAGCTTTCCAGGTCGAGAGAACCAGGCTATCAGTAGCCCGAGAACTTGTCCGCGAGCACGCGGTCTTCGGGAACGCCCGCGGTCAGGAGCGACTCTGCGACGCCTTCGGCCATCTGCGGCGGGCCTGCGATGAGGAACTGCTTCCCGTCGAGATCGCCGAGGAGGTCACGGAGCACGTCCGCGTCCAACAGCCGCCGCTCGCCTTCCCAGCCGGCCTCGTCGGTCATCGTCAAGACGACGCGCAGCCCCTCGATCCGGCGCTCGAACTCCTCGAGGTCGTCGAGGAACGCCGCCGACTCGCGGTCGCGGTTCGAGTACACGAGCGTGATCCGGTACGGCAGCCGCTCGTGGGCGATGTAACACAGCATCGAGCGGAAGACGGTGATCCCGATCCCGCCGGCGACGAAGACGTACTCGGCACTCGTGTCCTCGGGCAGCAGGAACGAGCCCTTCGGCTCCTCGACCTGTACCTCGGCGCCGACCTCGAGCTCGGCGAGCGTCCGCTTGAAGGCAGTGTCGCGCAGCCGAGTCGCAAGCCCGACGACGCCCTTGTCGGTCGGTGACGTGACGAGCGAGATGTGGCGGCGCAGCCCCTTCTCGTCCTGGTGGCCGCGATCGGGCAGCTCGACCCAGAAGTAGCTCCCCGGCCGGTACTCCGGATAGTCGTCGACGGCGAAGAGGACGAGCAGCGTTCCCTTCGCCACCTCGCGCTTCTCAGCGACCACAGCACGCACACGATCAGTCTAAAGCGACCCCTCCGGGCGCACCTGACGAGCCGATCGCGGTGCGCGGCCGGAGGGGATAGTGCGGAAGCACAGACCCGGAGAGCCGCGTGCCGCGAGCGGCCGAGGCGCCGGCGGGCCGGGCTCGGCCCGGCCCAGAGCCGCCGTTCAGGTGCGTCCGGCGACGGTCAGCTGGTTTTCCGCGTGCTGGATCCGCTGCTCGAGCTGCCAGCGGTCCGAAGCCGACTCGCCCGCCTCGACCCGCTCGAGCTCGGCCTTGGCGGCCTCGAGCTGCTCGCGGGCACGATCGTCGTCGATGTGCTTCACGTCGACGGCGTCGTCGACGAGCGCGATCGCGCGGTCGAGCTGAACCTGGAAGAACCCCGGGCCGGTCGCAAACTCGAGCACCTCGTTCGACCCCAGGTGCACGCGCGTCGAGCCGGCCTTCAGCGTCGCGACGAGCGGCGCGTGCCGGGCGAGCACGCCGATCTCACCGGCGGCGCCGGGCACGATCAGCATCTCGGCCTCGCCCCGGAAGGCATCGCCCTCCGGGGTGACGAGCGCGACGTCGAACTTCGGATGCGCGTCGGCCACGGCTCGTCCTCCTAGGCCGCGGCGGCCGCGGCGCCGGCCTTCTCGACGGCGCCCTCGATCGTGCCGACCATGTAGAACGCCGACTCGGGCAGCTCGTCGTGCCGGCCCTCGATGATCTCGCGGAAGCCGGCGATCGTGTCCTCGAGCTTCACGTACTGGCCGGGTGTGCCGGTGAACTGCTCCGCGACGAAGTTCGGCTGCGACAGGAAGCGCTCGATCTTGCGGGCGCGCGAGACGACGAGCTTGTCCTCGTCGGTCAGCTCGTCCATCCCGAGGATGGCGATGATGTCCTGCAGGTCCTTGTAGCGCTGGAGGATCTGCTGCACCTGGGTCGCCACTGCGTAGTGCTCCTCGGAGACGATCCCCGGCGCCAGTGCGCGCGAGGTCGAGTCGAGCGGGTCGACGGCGGGATAGATGCCCTTTTCGACGATCGCGCGCGAGAGTGTCGTCGTCGCGTCGAGGTGGGCGAACACGTTCGCGGGCGCCGGGTCGGTGAGGTCGTCGGCCGGGACGTAGATCGCCTGGATCGACGTGACCGAGCCGGTCTTCGTCGAGGTGATCCGCTCCTGCAGCTGACCCATCTCCGTCGCCAGCGTCGGCTGGTAGCCGACGGCGCTCGGCATGCGGCCGAGCAGCGCCGACACCTCCGAGCCCGCCTGGACGAAGCGGAAGATGTTGTCGATGAAGAGCAGCGTGTCCTGTCCCTGGTCGCGGAAGTACTCCGCCATCGTCAGGCCCGAGAGCCCGACGCGCAGGCGGGCGCCGGGCGGCTCGTTCATCTGGCCGTAGACGAGCGCGACCTTGTCGATCACGCCCGACTCCTCCATCTCGAGCATCAGGTCGTTGCCCTCGCGGGTGCGCTCGCCGACGCCCGCGAACACCGACACGCCGCCGTGCTGCTGCGCGATGTTGTGGATCAACTCCTGGATCAGCACCGTCTTGCCGACACCTGCGCCGCCGAAGAGGCCGATCTTGCCGCCCTTGATGTACGGGGCGATCAGGTCGATCACCTTGATCCCGGTCTCGAAGATCTCCACGTCCGGAGAGAGGTCGCGGAAGGCGGGCGGATCGCGGTGGATCGCCCAGCGCTCGACGTCGTCGCCGGCGGGCGGCTTGTTGTCGACCGGCTCGCCGATCACGTTCCAGATCCGGCCGAGGGTGGCGTCGCCGACCGGCACGGAGATGGGCTGGCCCGTATCCACCACGTCGACCCCGCGCGCGAGGCCGTCGGTGGTGTCCATCGCGACTGCGCGCACCCGATCGTCGCCCAGGTGCTGCTGCACCTCCGCGATCAGAGTCGTGCCGTCGCCGTTCCCGTCCGGGCTGGCCATCGGGATGGCGAGCGCGTTGTAGATCCCAGGCAGCTGCCCGGGGAAGACGGCGTCGATCACGACGCCCTTGATCTCGACGATCTTGCCGACGTTGTCGCCGGTGGAGGACTGCTCAGGCATGTGGCTCCCGGGGGAGAATGGATGACGTGGAAGGAGGGCGCGCACGGAGGCGGCGCCGGACGCGCAGTTTACCGAAGCGCGCCTCCGGCCCCCACAGCCAACTGCGCCCCTGCGGGCGTCTTCCGTTCATCCATTGCTGCGCCTCGACACGCTCGGCGTGGTCGAGCCGTCAGACGTGCGACGTGACGAAGTCCGGCGCCATGAACATGGCGACAGGGTACGCGCTGCACTACCCTCCAGGCGTCTGCGGCACCGGGATGCCGACGATCGGCGCCCAGTAGTCGACGAGCCACTTGAGCTTGGCGCCCTGCCCGACGGCCTTCAGGCCGATGAAGAACGCTTGCGGGTCGACTTCCTCGCCCGGCTTCGGGCTCAGCAGCACCTCGAGCACGACCCGGCGGGCGGTCGACTCGTCGACACCGAAGGTGGCGCCGTCGAGATTCCCGGTCGGGTAGTACTGGACGGGGATGTTGCCCGTCAGCCACTGCTTGTACGTGCAACCGCACTGAGCCTTCAGCTCCGGGTGTGTGAGCTCCCAGGCCTTCGCGAGGTCCTCGCGGCCGGCGGCGGCAAGGATGAACTCACCGGCTGCCTGGCGCGCCTCTGGCGCGACCGGGCCGGGCACCGGCTCCGTCGTCGCCGGGTTGAAGTCCTCGAGCGGCGGCGTGGTCGTCGTGGTCTGCGGCGCAGCCTCGCCGTCGCCACCGAGCCTGACGGTCGCGAAGGCGACGATCCCGACGATCAGGACGAGTGTCGCGAAGACCATGAAGGCCCGTGCGGAAAAGATGGAGCCGAAGCGTTCGCGCATCGACATACAGTAGACGCCAAAACGCCGTTCGAGTTAGAGCCCCGCCGCTAGAAGTTTCGCCGCCGCAGTAGGAGGAGCAGCGGCAGGAAGGCGGCCGCGGCGACGTGCGGCGCCAGCGCGATCGAGCGGAGCTCACGCCCGCGCGGCACCGTCGGGCCCTCGCCGACGAGCCGGCGAATCTCGGCCACGACCTCCCGTTCCTCGCCTTCGCGGTAGAGCGCGCCGTCGAGAGCGCCGGCGATGCGCCGGAGGGAACGAATGCTCGTGGGATCGGGCTGATAGGCGTCGTTCACGGTGTCCTCGGATTCGAAAACGACCTCGTCGTGGCGCCAGACGTGAACGAAGATCGTCGCCACACGCCCGTTCACGAGCCGCGTGCGGATGGTGGCCAGGTCGACGGGCACCGTCTCTCCGTCGGTGACGACGAGCAGGACCCGCCGGTACGAGTCGTCGGCGAAGAAGTTCAGCCGCGGCATGTCGGCGAGTGCACCGAGCGCGGTCGCGCGACGGCTCCTGCGGTCGGGCGGCGGCCGCTCGATCCCGATCGCACGGTCGATCGTGGCCGCGAAGGCGTTGACTCCGAGGGTCGGGAAGAGATGCGGCAGCACGCGGTCGGTGATCGAGGCAACTCCGAACTCGACGTCGGTGAGCTGTGCGCGCACCTCTTTCGAGAACGAGCGGGCCCGGTCGAGGCGCGTCGGCTCCGTGGGCGAGCGGCGCGCCAGCATCGAGCGCGTCACGTCCACCACGGTGATCACCTCCACTCCTTCCCGGCCTTCGCGCGCCTGGCGCGTCGAGACGACCGGCTGCGCGGCGGCGAACGCGAGCAGCAACGCGATCGCCACGAGCGGCAGCGACTCCCGAAGGGTCTTGCGGCGCCGGTCCGGTTCGAGGCCGAGCACACCGCAGAGGGCCTCCGAGCGGCGCACCGCAGAGCGCAGCACGAGCAGCGCGAGCAGCCCGACGAGACCGACGAGACCGGCCGCCGGAGTCAGGAACGACAGCGACACGGCGGGCTCCTAGAATCCGCCGCCGGACGTGGCGGCACCGGCACCGGGGGCCGGCAGCGGCGAGCGTGAGGTCTGTCCATCGCCGGAGTCCGAGCCGGCGCGCCGTAGCAGGCGCAACGCCAGCTCGAGGTCGTAGAGCGCGTCCTCGTTGGCGGGGTCGAGAGCGGCAGCCTTGCTGAACTCGCTGATCGCGCGCCGGACGAAGACCTCACGTTGCACCGGGGAGTTCCGTGCCTCCTCGAGCAGCAAGGCCCCACGGAAGATCGCAAGCTGCGCGCGGCGGTCGCTGTTCGAGTCGACCTCGCCCGCCCGCGCGACCTCGCGCTCCGCGCCGGTCCGTCTCGTCACATCCGAGAACTCCCTGATCGGCTCGCGCGGGCCGCTGAGCCAGAACCGCTGCAGGGCGTTGCGGTAGACGATGTCGTCCCCCACCGCGAGCAGCGCCCGGGACACGCCGATGGGAAGCGTCGTCTGCGGCTCCCACGCCGCAGCGCGGATCGACGCGCCCGAGGCGAAGCTCGCGTCACCTCGCTCGAGCTCGCGCTCCCAGCGCAGGAGGTCGGCGGCGAGCGCCACGAGCAGTAGCGCGGACACCAGCATCACGACGACCGCGACGGCGGCGAGCTCCGTACGCCGGGAGGCGAGGAATCCCCTCACGTCGTCCTCCAGGCAAGTCGTGCACACCAGCGCTCGTTGGCCGCGAGGAGCAGCAGTAGCGCTGCGGCAGCCGCGATGAAGGGCCACGGGAACGCGCCCACGAGCGTCTGCCGCTCGCTCACGCCGGAGTTGCGCACGAGCTCGGCGCGCTCGACGAACGCTTCCGCCGGCAGGAGCTGCTCGAAGAGCTCCAGATCCTCCGGCTGTGGGAAGAGCGGAATCACCCGCAGATCGATCCCGCCGCGTGCGTAATGACCGAGCTCCTCGGTGAGGATGGACGTGTCGAAGCCCGAGTTGTCGAGATCGCTGAGCAGCACGACGTCCAGGGTGGGATCTCCCTCGCGCGCGATCATCCGGCGCGCCTCGACGAGGCCGGTGGAGATCTTCGTGCCGCCGCGGAAGGCGAGCGACCACGGGCTCTCCTCGGGAGAGTCACCATCCCCGGGTGGGCCGCCCTGACCACCGAACGTCGGCGTGCCCGCGCGGCCGCGGAAGAACGGCAGGAGCGGTCGCAACTCCTCGGTGCGGGTGTCCGGCGGGAACATCTCGTAGGCCGTGTCGGAGAACACGACAAGCCCGGCGCGGCCCTCCGTCTCGGCGAGTGCGCCCAACACGCGCTCGATCCGCTGCGCCTTCAGCTGGTCGACGCTCGCCGAGAGATCGAGCACCACCACCCCGCCGCTGCCGGTGGCGAAGTACGTGGTCGGCAACGCTTCGGCATCGCGGGAGAGCACGAAGCAGAAGGCAAGGAGGGCCAGCGCCGCCGTGGCGAGCGCAAGCCGCAGCCGCCGCAACCGTCGGTGCTCCCGTCCCAGCTCGCCGGCTGCGGTCGACGGCAGCGCGCGCGTGTGCAGAATGCTCATTCCGCACCCTCCACGGCGAGCTCGGTGCGGCGCGCCAGCTCCTCCACATCGTCCCTCGTCGCCTCACGCGGCGACCAGGCGAGCGTGCGGGCGTCGCCGGCGAGCTCGACGAGGCCGACCCGGCCGAGTTCCTGCGCGACGCTCTCGAGCGCGCGCCGTCGCTTGGGCAGGTCGCCGTTCGCCGCCGCGGCCCGAGCCGCCTCGAGCACGACCGAGAGCGGCGACCGAGCAGCCTCGGCGCTCTCCGCCTCGGTCCGACGCCGCTTGCCCCAGAGCTTCCAGGCGATCCCCGCCGCGCCCACCGCGAGCAAGCCGGCGAGCGCCAGCAGCACGAACGCCGCCGGGCCGGGCCGGGTGCGGTAGGTGACGGCTGCGAGCGCCGACTCGTCGGCACGCCAGCCGATGTCGACGACGGCCCGCTCGCCGACGCGTCCGGTGACGATGAACGGCTGCCACTCGATCGCCTCGACGCTGGGGCGCGTGCCGCCGTCGCCGCGGTAGCGATAGGTGAGGCGACTGGTCGGGAACGCGACGACGCCGCGGGCGCTCAGCGGCTCACAACCGGCGTCCAGGCAGCGCAGCCTGTAGGCGTAGGTGATCCGCGACATGCGACCCGAGTCCACCCGCTCGACGGTGCGGCCGCCGACCACCTCGTACGGGTCGAACGCTGGATCCACGCGAATTCGCTCCGGGTCGACGACCGTGGTGTCGACGAGCACGTCGACGGTGGCGACGACGGGCTGGCCGAACGGATGCCCGTCGGGCGCGACCTTCGTACCGACCACGATGGGATCCTGGACACCCTGTCCAGCCGGCGCACCCGCGTCGTTTCCGCCGCGCACGCCGACGCCGACGGCGATGCCCACGATGGCCACAGCTGCGGCGAGCGCGACGAAGGCGGCGAGACGGCTCATCAGCCACGACTCCAGGCGGACTGCCGCTCGGTCGACCAGGCGGCGAACGACTCGAACACCTCGTCCAGCTCGGCCGAGGAGATCAACACGGGCTCGATTCCGAGCCCGTCCAGGTCGGACAGGAGCCGCGCCCGCCGCTCCTCGTGCGCCTGGCGCCAGGCGGCCGACTCACCGGTGCGGAGCCGCACGAGCCGCGTCCGCCCGGCGACCGGCGCCAGAGGCACGACGATGCCGTCGATCTGGGGGAAGCTCTGCTCCCAGACGGGATCCTGGATCACGACCGGGACGACGTCCCAGCCGCGGTCGAGCGCGTCCTCCCAAGCCTCGATCGGCGGCAGCACGAGAAAGTCGGACAGGACGAAGACGAAGCTCGCGGAGGGCACGGCGCGCCGGTGCAGGCCGAGGAAGTCGAGCGCACCGGCGACGTCGGCCGGCTGCTGCAGGTCGGTAGCCCGTGGCAGGTCGTGCTCCTCGAGCACGGGCGCGGCGCTGCTCGTCGGCTGCCCCCACCTCACGGTCCCCTCGCCGCCGACGAACTCCAGGAAGCCGATCAGGCCGCGCGCAGCGAGCACGCTCGCGGCCACGATCTCGGTCGCGAGCCGTGCGGCCGCCCCTTTGTCCAACCAGGGAAGGCCCTCGGTCGGGATCGCCATCGCGGCGCTCCGGTCGAGGACGGCGATCGCCCTCGGCGCCTCGTCGGCGAAGTGCTCCCGGACGATGAACTCGTCCCGGGCGAGCGCTGCCGAGAGCCGCGCCGAGGAGGCCCAGTCGATCCGGTCGGGATCGTCGCCCGGAACGTACGAGCGCGAGCCGGAGACGTCCGAGCCCGTGCCGCGGCGCGCGCCGTGCATGGCACCGAACGCGAGCCCGTGGAGGCGACGCCGCGAGACGAGCGGGAAGGTCGGTGCGCCCGTGATCACGCTGTCGCCGTCGGGAGGGGCGCCGTCGGGAGGGACGCCGCCGCCTCGATGAGCAACGTGGGAGCGGGCGCCACCACGAGGCATTCTTCGAGAAAGGAAGCGAGCGCCTCGTCTCGGCCGACGCGGCGGGTCTCCGCCAGCTTCGCCGGTGTCAGCACCACGCGATGCGCCACGACCGCCAGGAAGAGCTGCTCCACGTCGTTCGGAACGACGAAATTGCGGCCCTCCAGCAGTGCCCATGCGCGCGCAGCACGCTCGAGCGAGAGACTCCCGCGCACGGAGGCTCCGACCGCCGTCGACGGCACGTCGCGAGTGGCCCGGACGAGGGCGACGATCCACGATCCGATCAGCGGGTCGATGTAGACGTCGGCGACGGCGGCCTGGATCTGCTCGATCTCCGCCAGGGTGACGACGGGCTGAAGCTTCGCGAGCGGGTGCTCGATGCGCTGGTCGTCGATCACGCGCAACTCCTCCTCGGCGGAGGGGTAGCCGAGGGAGGTGCGCAGGAAAAAGCGGTCGAGCTGAGCCTCCGGCAGCGGGAACGTGCCCTCGTACTCGATCGGGTTCTCGGTCGCGAGCAGGAGGAAGGGCTCTGGAACGGGTCGGGTGACACCATCGACGGTCACCTGCCGCTCCCCCATTGCCTCGAGCAGCGCGGATTGCGTCTTCGGCATTGCCCGGTTGATCTCGTCCACGAGCACGACGTTCGCGAAGATCGGTCCCGGTCGGAACTCGAAGTCGCGCGTGCGCTGGTCGTACACCGCGAGCCCCGTCACGTCCGAGGGCTGCAGGTCGGGCGTGCACTGGATCCGCCGGCCGATCGAACCCTCGATCGAGCCGGAGACGGCGCGGGCGAGCACCGTCTTGGCGGTGCCGGGAACGTCCTCGAAGAGCACGTGCCCCCTGCAGGCCAGCGCGGCGAGCACGAGCCTGATCTCGTCGTGCTTGCCGTGCACGACGGTCTCGACGTTCGCCAGGAACCGGTCGGCCACCTCGCGCGCCTGCTCGAGCTCTGCGGCCGCCGTCACTTCACCGGTTGTCATCTCGCCGAGTCTAGTCCGAGCCGAAAGCCCCGTCGTACCGCCGTTGTGATCCACGCGGCCGGCTTTAGACGTTGCCCGCCGGCAGGACGGGCTTGATCGCGCCGATGCTCTCGTCGTCCGTCGCCGGCAGCACCGGGATCAGGCCGTGCGAGAGATCGTCGCGGTACAGCTCCTGGAGTGACACGAGACGGGGGATACCGACGGCGGGCGTAGCGGTGCGGACGGCATCGTTCGGGGGAGCCGCGACGCGCGTGCGCTCGGCGAGCTGTCCTGAGCCACCGATCGCGACCGCGGCCATCGCGGCCGCCGCCGTGGCAACCGCACCGCGGGCCACCCGCAGGTGGCGCCGGTAAGGCAGGCGCGGAAGCGTGATCTGACGCGGGACCGGCACCGGCCGGGCAGCCCGCAGCAGCTCCGTGAACGCCCCCGCCTCGGCCTCGAAGGCGGCGCACTCCGGCACAGCGACTCAGGTGAGCGCCCACGAGCGCGATCTCGAACTGGGAGATCGCGCCGTCCAGCCGGCACGAAACCAGGGTGCGCATCTCCGTGCAGGAAATGGTGTGCTGCGTGCTCACAACCTCTGAGACGCCAACGGCGCCGGTGAGTTAGACGGTCTGGACAAGCACTGTAGCTCGATGCAAATGGGTTTTGCGCACGCTGCCCTCACGCGGGGCTGATCGTGTGCCCTAGCCCAGCAGCGAGGTCCGTCCGTCCGTCACGACGCCGAGCACGATCAGCGCGAGGCCGAGGCTGAAGAAGAGCCAGCTCGTGGCGCGCGCGTCGCGGCGCTCGTCGGCGCTAGCCGTGCGGATGCCCTGCGCGAAGATCCCGATTCCGAACAGGCCGCCGACGCCGTCCCTGCCCTCGTCCCCGCCCTTCGGCCGTATCGGTCCCCGGATGCCGGAGAAGACACCGACGAGGAGCAGAAAGCACCCAACGACGTACAGGCCTCGCGCCATGGCGGCGCCGGCCGACGCGTCGACCGCCAGCGCGGCGAGCAGCGAGATCCCCACCGTGACGCCGGCCACGGCTGCCAGCAGGACGGCGAACCGGCGCGCGGCCGCGAGGAGCATCAGGCGGCTAGCGGACGGCCGCGGTCACCGACTCGAGCGGTGAATGCTCGAGCGGGTAGTGACACGCGACGAGATGCTCGGGGCCCATCGTCTCGAGCGGAGGGGTCTCCACGTCGCAGTGGCCCTCGTGGAACTTGGGGCAGCGCGGGTGGAAGTTGCACGCCGACGGAGGATTGATCGGGTTCGGCACGTCCCCCTCGAGGAGGATCGGGTTGCGCAGGCGCCCGAGCGCCGGATTCGGGATCGGGACGGCCGAGAGGAGTGCCCCCGTGTACGGATGCTTGGGGTTGGCGTACAGCTCCTCGCGCGGGGCGACCTCGACGGCCTTGCCGAGGTACATCACCATCACGCGGTCGGAGATGTGCCGGACGACGTTCAGGTCGTGCGCGATGAAGACGTAGCTGAGCCCGAACTCCTTCTGGAGATCCTTGAGCAGGTTCAGGATCTGCGCCTGCACGGAGACGTCGAGCGCGGACACCGGCTCGTCGCAGAGGATCAGCTTGGGGTTGATCGCGAGCGCACGGGCGACACCGATCCGCTGGCGCTGGCCGCCCGAGAACTCGTGCGGGAAGCGGTTGTAGTGCTCGGGGTTGAGCCCGACGATCTCGAGCAGCTCCTGGACGCGCCGCTTCCGCTCGGCCGGCGTGCCGATGCCATGGATCTCGAGCACCTCGCCGACGATGAAGCCGACGCGCTTGCGCGCGTTCAGCGACGCGTACGGGTCCTGGAACACCATCATCATGTCGCGGCGACGGGCCCGCATCTGCTTGCGGGAGAACTTCGTGATGTCCTCGCCCTGGAAGACGATCCGTCCTGCGGTCGGCTCGAGGAGCTTGAGGATGCAGCGGACGAGCGTCGACTTGCCACAGCCCGACTCACCGACGATTCCGAGCGTCTCCCCCGGCTGCAGCGCGAACGAGACCCCGTCCACGGCCTTCACTGCGGCGACGGCCTTCTGGAAGATGATCCCGCGGGTGATCGGGAAATGCTTCGTCAGGCCCTCGACGACGAGCAGCTCGTCGCCGGTGAGCTCCATCGGCTGGGCTTGCTCGCTCACACTGGCCTCGCTCACGAGCCGACCCCGCTGACGGTGGCCAGGAGCTTCGCGGCCTCGCGCTCCTTCGTGGCCGGGTCGAGGTGGCATGCCTGCTCGTGGAAGACGTCGCCAGGCACCTCCGCGAGCACCGGCACCTGCTCCTTGCACACCGCCATCGTGTAGGGGCACCGCGGATGGAAGCGGCAGCCGTGGGGCGGGTTGAGCAAGGACGGCGGCTGGCCGGGAATCTGCTGGAGCCGGTCGACGACGACCTCGAGCCGCGGCAGGGAGCCCATCAGGCCCCAGGTGTACGGATGCTGAGGACGCTCGAAGATCTCGTCCACCTCGGCGTGTTCCACCACCTTGGCCGAGTACATGACGACGACGTCGTCGCAGGTCTCGGCGACGACGCCGAGATCGTGGGTGATCATGATGATCGCGGTGCCGAAGTCCTTCTGGAGCTGCTTCAGGAGGTCCAGGATCTGGGCCTGAGTGGTCACGTCCAGGGCCGTCGTCGGCTCGTCGGCGATCAACAGGTCGGGAGAGTTGATCAGGGCCATCGCGATCATCACGCGCTGCCGCATGCCGCCCGAGAACTGGTGGGGATAGTCGTCGATGCGCCGCTCGGCGCGTGGGATGCGCACCGCCTCGAGCAGCTCGAGAGCCCGCGCCCGCGCCTCCTTGCGCGAAACGTCGCGGTGCAGCAGGACGGCTTCGCCGAGCTGCTGGCCGATCGTATGCACCGGGTTGAGCGAGGTCATCGGATCCTGGAAGATCATCGCGATCTCGTTCCCGCGCACCTCACGGAGGCGCCGCGACGACGCCTTCAGCAGATTCTCGCCGCGGAAGAGCACCTCGCCGGTGGAGAGCGTCGAGCGCTTCTCGTTCAGGCCCATGATCGTGAGGCACGTGACGCTCTTGCCGCAGCCCGACTCGCCCACGATGCCCAGCACCTGACCCGGCTCGACGGTGAAGTTGACACCGTCGACCGCCTGGAGCAGGCCGTCGTCGGTAGTGAACTGGGTCCGCAGATCACGGACTTCGAGAAGAGGTGCCATCCGAGCGCAGGCTACAGGTTAGGAGAGCCGGATCCTCGGGTCGATCCAGGCGTACATGAGGTCGACGATCAGCGTGAAGATGATGATTGCGATCGCGCCGAAGATGACGACGCCCTGCAGCGTCGGCAGGTCGTAGCGAGAAATCGACTCGAAGGCGGTTCCGCCGAGCCCGGGCAAGCCGAAGACCGTCTCGATCAGGATCGAGCCACCGAGCAGGATCCCGATGTCCATGCCGATCATCGTCACGACCGGAAGCATCGCGTTGCGCAGGATGTGCGAGCGCATCACCTGGCGTTCCGGCGCGCCCTTGGCGCGCGCGGTGCGCACGTAGTCCTGGTTCATCGTCTCCATCACCTCGGCCCGCACGAAGCGGACGTACGTGCCGGCGACGACGATCGAGAGCGTCAGCCAGGGCAACACCATCCGGTAGGCCCAGTCGGTGAAGCCGCCGCACACCGCAGCTTCCGGGATGGAGACGACCTCGCAGTAGCCGGCTATCGGTGTTAACCCCCACTTGTAGCCGATGAAGTACGAGAGCACGAGCCCGATCCAGAACGACGGCAGGGAGATGCCGATCAGGACGTACGTCATCGCCGCGCGGTCGAGTAACGAGCGCGGCCGCAGAGCCGAGAAGATCCCCAGGGGGATCGCGACCAGCAACACCATGATCATCCCGCCGAAGACGAGCGACGCGGTGATGGGCGCGGCGCGGAAGATCTCCTCGTTCACGGACTGGCGCGTGATGAACGACTGGCCGAGCGAGCCGTCGAGGACGAGCCGCTTGAGGAAGCTCCCGTACTGGATGTAGACGGGATCGTTCAGCCCCAGGAACTCCTCCACCTCGCGGACGCGTTCCGGCGTCGCGGACTGGCCTGCGGCGAGGCGCGCCGGGCTGGCCGGCACGAGGAAGAAGATCACGTAGGTGACGATCGTCACGGCGAGGAAGAGCACGCCTGCCCAGAGGAGCCGCCGGATCAGATATTGGAACATTGAGTGGGTGTGAGCTTAAGGGTTTCGGTCGGTGAGCGGAAGTTGGGAGGGGCACCGCGAACGGTGCCCCTCCCCCGTGCTTGTTCTTGCAGCCGAGCTCGCTTACCTCTTGCAGATCTGCGTGAGGAGCGTGCTCTGGATCGACGTGTAGCCGTAGCAGCCGACGGTGTTGCTCGTGAAGATACGAGCGTTCGTCGAGATGTACGGCGCCACCGGCGCGTGATCCCGCATGAGGTCACGGTCGAGCAGGCCGTACGCCGTGAGGCGTGCGGCACCGGCCGTCGCGTTGGCCTTGTCCATGCGCGTGTTCATCGCCGCGTTGTTGAAGTACGAGACGTTGACGTTGTGGTCGGCCTGGATCCGGCGCCCGTCCAGAAGCACGTTGATGAAGTTGGACGGATCCGGGTAGTCCATGCCCCAACCCTCGAGGGTCAGGTCGAACGGCTCGCCACGAACGGCTGCCCGCTCGTGCTGGACGACGCGGTCGAGCTGGCGGATCTCCACGTCGATCCCGATCTGCTTCAGGTTGAACTGCACCGACTGTGCGATCGGCGGGCCCTGAGCCACGTTGAACGTGTACATCACGGCCTTGCCGTCACGAGTCTGGCCGTTGGCCAGCGCCTTCGCGCGGTTGTAGTTCGGCCCCTTCAACGAGTAGATGTTGAAGTTCTTGAAGCCGGGCATCGAGTACGGCAGGAACTGGTCGGTGCGCTGACCGGCCAGGTAGCCGTGCTGAGCGACCATGAAGCGCCGGTCGATCGCGTGCGACACGGCCTGCCGCAGCTTCAGGTTGTTCTGGAAGATGCCGCGCGAGTTGTTCATCACGAGGTACCAGAGCGTCGTCTGGGACTTCACGAAGAAGCGCTGCTTGTTGATGCCGTGGGCATCTGCGAGCTCCTTGGCCTGAGCCGGCGGGAACGAGCAGATGTCGGCTTCGCCGCGCTCGCACATCAACCGCTGCGTGGCCGGGGCGGGCCCGACGATCCAGCGGAACTCGTTGATGTTGTTCTTGAAGCCAAGCGAGTTGAACGGAGCCTGGTTGTTCTTCCAGTGCGGGTTCCGCACGACCAGAGCGGACGTCTTCGTGTTCCACTCCTTGAGGTAGTACGGGCCGGCCGAGACGACCGGAGCCTTGATGCCGTCAGCGTTGAACGGCGTGTTCGTCGGCACCGCGGAGAAGAACATCATCGACATCCGGGCCAGGAAGTCCGGAGCGACCTTCTTCAGCGTGACCTGGAACCCATAGGCGCCGACCGTGCGGTAGCTGGCGACGTCATCGAGGAACGAGGACGCCGGCGAGACCATGGTCTTGTTCTTGCCGCGATCGAAGGCCCGCTTGAAGTTCGCCGCCGTCACGTTCGTGCCGTTGCTGAACTTGAAGCCGCGCTTGACCGTGAAGGTGTAGGTCTTGCCGCCGTTCGAGACACGCGGGAAGCCCTGGGCCGCCATCGGGGCGAGCCGGCGACCAGTGGGACCCTCGACGTGCGGGTAGTACATGAGCTGCAGGTGCGTCGCAGCCATCATGTTCCACGAATGGCTGAAGTAGGACAGTGCGGGATCGACATAGTCGAAGTCGCTCGTGCTGACGATCCGCAGTGTTCCCCCCTGCTGAGCATCAGTTGCCGCCGTGCCGCCTGCTGCCGTACCGGCAAACATGGTGGCGACGAGCAGCGCCGAGCCCATGACGGTCATCCCGACCGAGGCCCAAATACGTCGCTTCATCTCACTCCTTTCGATGACGACCCGGCGGTGGCGCCGAGCCCGGGGACGAATTCGGCCCCGCTTGTAGGACGGCGGCGTTGCGAGTTTGTTAGCGGGGCGAGTAGAAAAGGTTCAGACGCCGTTACCGGCCGGCGAGCCGCGGTCCGAAGCGCTGGTGCTCGAGTCCGGGAGCGAAGCGACCCTTCAGTAGCATCGGCGATCGGAATCTGCTTCAGCAGATTCCGATCTTGCGCCTACATACGACTGCGCGGGTCGAACGCGTCGCGGAGGCCGTCGCCGAGCAGGTTGCACGCGAGCGTCGTGAAGATGACGCAGAGCCCCGGCCACACCATCAGCAGCGGCGTGTTCGTGTAGTAGTCCTGCGCGCCCGTGAGCAGGTTGCCCCAGCTCGACGTGGGCGCCTGGATCCCGACGCCGAGGAAGGAGAGGGCCGCCTCGCCGAGGATGTAGCCGGCGACGATCAGCGTCGAGTAGACGATGATCGGGGCGACGAGGTGCGGCAGCAGGTGCGACTTGATGATGCGCCAGTCGCTCGCGCCGGTCATCAGGGCCGCCTCGACGAACTCCTTCTCGCGCAGCGAGAGCACCTTGGAGCGGATGATCCGGGCGGGGTAGAACCAGCCGAAGAGCGTGAAGACGAGGACCAAGGTGACGACCCCCTCGCCGAGCAGCCCTCCGAACGTGACGTTGTTCAGCTTTTCCCCGACCGTGCTCGCGAGCGCGATCGCGAAGAGCAGGGCCGGGAAGGCCATCGTGATCTCCGTCAGGCGCGAGACGATCGTGTCGAGCCAGCCGCGGAAGTAGCCCGCGGCGGCACCGAGCGTCACACCGATCACCATCACGAAGATGGTCGAGAAGAAGGCGACCTGCAGCGAGACGCGGCCGCCGTAGAGCAGGCGCAGGAAGAGATCTCGCCCGAGCGAGCCGTCGGCGCCGAGGATCAGCAGCTGCGACTCGCCCGT
The DNA here is from genome assembly GCA_963735585.1 of uncultured Gaiellaceae bacterium. Taxonomy (GTDB): domain Bacteria; phylum Actinomycetota; class Thermoleophilia; order Gaiellales; family Gaiellaceae; genus Gaiellasilicea. The sequence goes on from CAVTLI010000001.1 coordinate 666,499, forward strand.
CTCGAAGTTGGTCACGCGGCTCATCGGGCCGACCGGGAGGAAGCCCTCGTCGATGCCGTCGGTGAAGATGTCGTCGGGGCCGTGGCCGACCAGCCGCTCTGCGAGCCAGGCGCCCGGGTAGACGGCGAGCACGAGCAGGATGAGGAAGGCGATGCTCGCGATCGCGACGCGGTCGCGCTTGAAGCGGCGCCAGATCTGCTCCCAGTACCCCCGGGCCTTGACCGCCTCGGGATCGGCGAACGACGTCTCCGCGTCGAGCGCAATGCCGCCGGAGATCCCGGGGCCCGCAGGCAGCAGCTCGGGCTTGGTCGGACTCGCCACAGCTGGAGCTTAGACGACCAGAATCCGATTTTGTTGGCATGGGGGAACCCATGGTTCCCCCATGAGCCCCCTCCTTCGCCGCAGCGCTTGCGGCGAGCTTGTCTCGGCCTCCCGCCGGGCGAAGCCCGGCTCCGGCCGCAGAGCCGTGGCCGATCGATCCGCGCGAAGAGCTATGTCAGCGCCTCGGCGCCGGCGACGACCTCGAGGATCTCCTGGGTGATCTCGGCCTGGCGGGCACGGTTCATCTGCAGCGTCAGCCCGTCGATCAGCTCGCCGGCGTTCTTCGAGGCGTTCCGCATCGCGGTCATCCGTGCTCCCTGCTCGGACGCGGCCGACTCGAGCAGCGCTCGGTACACCTGCGTCTCGAGGTAGACCGGGAGCAGCCGCGCGAGGATCTCCTCCGGCTCGGGCTCGAAGATGAAGTCTCCGCGCAGCGTGTCGTCACGGCGCTCGTCCTCGTCGGTCTCGAGGATGTCGGCGGAGATCGGGAGCAGATCCTGCTCGGTCACGCGCTGTACGAGCGGCGACTCGTAGGCGTTGTAGACGAGCACCACGCGGTCGACCTCACCCGCGGTGTAGAGCTCCGCCACAGCGTGCGCGATCGCCTGGGCGTCCGAGTAGGCCGGCCGGTCGGTGAAGCCGACGAACTCCGCGGCCACCTCGTAGCGGCGGAAGGCCAGGGTCGACCGGCCCTTCTTGCCGATCGCGACGAACCGCACCTCCGTCCCCTCCCTGCGCAGCTCACGCTCGAGCGCGAAGGCACGGCGCAGGATCTGCGCGTTGAACGGGCCCGCCAGCCCGCGGTCTCCGGTGAGCGCCACGACCGCGACGGTGTTGACCTCTTCCCGCTGCTGCAGGAGCGGAAGGCCGCGCACCGACGCGCTCGCCCGCCCGACGCCCGCGATCAGCTCGCGCATCGTCTCGGCGTAGGGCCGCATCGCCTCGATCCGGGTCTGCGCTCGGCGCAGCCTGGCCGAAGCGACGAGCTCCATCGCCTTCGTGATCTTGCGCGTGTTCTTGACCGAGCGGACTCGGCGCTTCAGGTCCTGAACCGACGCCATAGCGCTAGATCAGGCCCCCCTCTTCCTCGACGTTGAAGTTCGAGACGAAGCGCTTCAGCTCCTCGTCGAGCCTCTTCGTGAGCTCGTCGCCCAGGTCGCTCGTGTCGTTGATCTCTCCGTAGATCGACTTCTCTGCACGCAGGTGCTCGCGCAACTCGTCCTGGAAGCGCGCCACCTGTGCCGGCGGAACCTCGTCGAGGAAGCCGTTGATGCCCGCGTAGAGCGCGACCACCTGCTCCTCGTGCGGCCACGGCTTGTACTGCGGCTGGTTCAGCGTCGCCACCATCCGCTCACCGCGGGCGAGCGTCTTCTGCGTCGCAGCGTCGAGCTCCGAGCCGAATTGTGAGAACGCCTCCAGCTCGCGGTACTGCGCAAGCTCCAGGCGCAACCGGCCGGCGACCTTCTTCATCGCCTTCGTCTGTGCCGAGCCGCCGACGCGCGACACGGAGGTGCCGACGTTGATCGCCGGGCGGACGCCCGAGTAGAAGAGGTCGGACTCGAGGAAGATCTGCCCGTCGGTGATCGAGATCACGTTCGTCGGGATGTACGCGGAGATGTCGCCGGCCTGCGTCTCGATGATCGGCAGCGCCGTCAGCGAGCCGCCGCCCAGCTCGTCGCTCAGCTTGCAGGCGCGCTCGAGCAGACGCGAGTGCAGGTAGAAGACGTCGCCCGGGTAGGCCTCGCGGCCCGGCGGGCGGCGCAGGAGCAGCGAAAGCTGCCGGTAGGCGTCGGCGTGCTTCGTCAGGTCGTCGTAGACGATCAGCGCGTGCTTGCCGTTGTAGAGGAAGTACTCGCCCATGGCGGCGCCGGCGAACGGGGCCATCCACTTGATCGGCGCCGCCTCGTGCGCAGCTGCGGAGATGATCACCGTGTAGTCCATCGCGCCCTCGTCCTTCAGGCGCTCGTAGACCTGCGCGATCGTCGAGCCCTTCTGCCCGATCGCGACGTAGATGCAGATGACGCCCGCGTCCTTCTGGTTCAGGATCGCGTCGATCGCGACCGCAGTCTTGCCGGTGCCGCGGTCGCCGATGATCAGCTCGCGCTGACCCCGGCCGACGTTCGTCATCGCGTCGATCGCCTTGATCCCGGTCTGGAGCGGCTCCTTTACGGGCTGGCGCTCGACGACCCCCGGGGCCTTGAACTCGAGCGGGCGGCGCTCGGTGGTCTCGATCGCACCGGCGCCGTCGAGCGGGTTGCCGAGCGGGTCGACGACCCGGCCGAGAATCGCGTCGCCGACGGGGACGCTGACGACCGAGCCCGTGCGGCGCACAGGCTCGCCCTCCTTGACCTCCTGCCACTCGCCGAAGAGCGCGACGCCAACGTTGTCCTCCTCGAGGTTGAAGGCGATGCCGACGACGCCGTGCTCGAACTCGAGCCGCTCGAGCGCGATGCAGTTCTCGAGCCCGTGCACGCGCGCGATCCCGTCGCCGATCTGGAGCACGGTGCCGACCTCCGCGAGGTCGGACTGGACGTCGTAGTCCTCGATCCGGGACTTGAGGATCGAGGTGATCTCCTCTGGGCGTAGCTTCACGTGTTCTCCTTAGCTCTTGGACACGAGTTCGTGTCGTAATCGGTCGAGACGGCCCTTGATGCTCGAGTCGACGCGCATCGAGCCGGCCTGCAGGACGATGCCGCCGATCAGGGACGGGTCGACCTTGCGGATCGCCTCCACAGCCCGGCCGGAGGCCGCCTCGATCTTCTTCAGGATCGAATCGGCTTCCTCGTCGGAAAGCTCGAACGCGGTCGTCAGCTCGACGGTGAGGCGGCGCTGCTCCGCGGCGACGAGCGCCTCGAACTCACGGTAGATCTCCTCGAGCTCGGTCGCACGTCCCTTCTCGGTCACGAGCAGGACGAAGTTGCGCGTCAGCTCGTCGGCGTCGCCGAGGATCTCGCCGAGCACGGCCGCCTTGTCGGCGGCGTCGAGCTCGGGGTTCGAGAGGACGTTGCGCAACTGCGGCACCTCGGCGATCGCGGACGCGAACTCGCCCAGCTCACGGTGGACGACGTCGAGCTTGCCCTGGTCCCGCGCTGCCTCGAAGAGCGAGCGCGCGTACATGCGGTGCGCGACTGCCATCTAGCGGCTCTGTGCCTCGAGAGCGGAGAAGTCGAGATCGCTGATCGCGTCGTCGATCAGCTTGCGGTGGTCGTCACGGTCGAGCACCTTGCCCGTCACTTTCGACGCCGCGACGAGGGTCAGCTCGGCCACCTCGGAGCGAATCTGCTCGAGCGCGCGGGCCGTCTCGGCCTCGATCTGCTTGCGCGTGTCCTCGAGCCGCCGCTGGCGGTCGGCCTCGATCTCCTCGCGGGCGCGGTCGCGCTGCGAGTCGGCCACCTTGCGGGCCTCCGCGAGGATGCCTCCGGCCTCGGTCTTCGCCTGACCGATGAGCTGCTTGTGCTCCTCGAGCAGCCGCCGGGCCTCGCTGCGCGCGTGCTCCGCCTCCTCGACCGAGTCGCGGATGCGCTTGCGGCGCTCGTCGATCGTCTTCTGGATCGGCCCGAACGCGTACTTGCGCAGGACGAAGAAGGTGATCGCGAAGCAGACGAGCGTCCAGATCATCAGACCCGGGACGACGTCGATCAGGGGTGACGCTGCCAGGAACATCGCGTTGCGCTCTTTTCTCCTTTAGACGAGGACGAAGGCCAGCAGGCCGCCGATGAGGCCGTAGAAGACGACGGCCTCCGTCAGCGCGAAGCCGAGCCACTGGATGCCCGTGAGCTCACCACGGAGCTCGGGCTGGCGCGCGACCGCCTGGATCATCGAGCCGAAGATGTTGCCGATGCCGATGCCGGCGCCGAGCGAGCCGAGCCCGATGCCGAGCGCGAGCGCGATCGCCTTGCCGGCGTCGACGTTCGAGGCAGCTTCCTGTGCGAGCAAGTTGAACAACGTTCCTCCTTCTGTGATTTCCGTGAGCGGGCCTTTGAGGGGTTTCCCCGAAACCCCTCCTTCAGGGGTCTTAGCCGGTTGGCGCGGGCTTCGCCCGTGCCAACCTTGGCAGAAGAATCAGTGTTCCGGCTCGATGGCCGCACCGATGTAGATGGCGGAGAGGGCTGCGAAGATGAACGCCTGGATCGAGACGACGATCACGACCTCGAAGAGGTAGAAGAGCGTGGCCGCGCCGACGACGAACGGCGCAATGTAGAGGTTGCCGAGCACGAAGATGAGGCCGATGAAGGTCAGGACGAGCATGTGGCCCGCGAGCATGTTGGCGTACAGACGGACACTCAAGCTGACGAGCCGCATGAACTGCCCGAGGATCTCGAGCGGCACGATCAGCGGGTACATGACCTTGGGCACCTCTGGGATCCAGCTCTTCACGTACTTGACCGGACCGTTGTGCCTCACGCCCTCGATATGCGTGAAGACGAAGGTCATCAGCGCGAGCGCGAGTGTCACCGAGAGCGACGACGTCGCCGCGTAGAGCGCGAGGGTCGGCAACTCGACCCCGAAGAGCTCGAACGTCTCGTTCGAGAGCGGTAACGGGATGAAGGAGATCATGTTGAGAACCCAGATGAAGAGCATCAGCGAGGCGACGTAGGGGAACCAGCGGCCGATCGCCTTGTGCGGAAGTCCCTGCTCGGCCACTTGAGTCTGGGCGATCTCGTAGACCATCTCGCCGACCGCCTGACGTCTGTTCGGATCCGCCTTCGAACCCACCTTGACGCGCATCAGCATCAGCCCCAGGGCGATCGTCACAGCCGTGCCGAGCAGAAGATAGGCCACAGCCTTGTTGATCGAGAGATCGAGCGGGCCGAGGTGGATCGGGATCCACTCGCCGATCTCGAAGTCGTGCTCGGGGTTGAACTCCTCCTCCTCGCCCTCCGCCGAGGACGCGAGCGCCACCGAGGCCGGAAGGATCAGGAGCAGCGACAGCGCGAGCGCGAGGGCGCGTCTAAGCATTCGAGGCCCCGCCGCCGAAGTAGAGCGCGAGCGACACACCGAGCTCGAGCGTGTACGCCAGCGCGTACACGAGCGTGGCGGCCAGCGCCAGCGTCGGGTCCGTGGCGGCGAGCGCGACGATGACGACCATCACCGCGAGCGCCCGAAAACTCATGCCGAAGCCCACCACACCACCGGCGGCGAGGTTACCGTCGCCCGGTTTGAGCCGCGTCAGTAGAACTGCGAGCAGCCGCGAGGCCGCCCACAGCACTCCCCCGACGAGCCAGCCGGCGAGCGGCCAGCCGGCGGCGAGGAAGATCGGCAGCGCGAGCCCGACGACTGCCGCGCCTGCGAGCAGCGCGGGCGTCTGACTCGGAATCGGCCGCGGCGTGCTGAAGGCGCCCGGCATCATCGGACGTCCCCGTAGCGGATGATGGTGAACGCGATCCCGGCGGGGATGCCGAGGATCGCGCCGACCAGGAAGCCCCAGGCCGCCGAGCCGGCGGCCCAGCCGATCGCCGCGCAGACCACGATCACCGCCAACGTCGTCCCGATCAACACGGAGCCGGCACCTGCGAGGCTGAAGTTCGACCGGGACGAAGCGGGCTCCATGCGGGGCGCAGCATACCAGAGCAGTCGCGGACATTGTGACAGCTGAAATCGGCGTTCCTTGCGGGAAAGAGACCACTTTGTACGATCTCGCGATGGAGCGCCTCGTGCTCGTCCACGGCAGCGTCTCGAACGGCCCGCGCACGTGGGGAGCACAGCGACCCCTCGGAGAGCGCTACGAGCTCGTCGTGCTCAACCGCCGCGGCTTCCCGCCCGGCCCCGACGTCGACCGGGTCGACTTCGAGGACGAGGCCGACTGGGTCGCGGAGCGCCTGCTCCCGGGAGACCATCTAGCGGGACACTCCTACGGCGGCGTGATCGCGCTGCTCACGGCTGCGCGGTTCCCGGAGCTGCGCTCGCTGACCGTGGTCGAGCCCCCGTGCCTCGACGTCGCACGAGGCCACCCGGCCGTCGAGGAGTTCATTCGCGAGGCGACCGCGCACTGGCTGGACGGCCCGCCCGAGCCGGAGCCGTTCCTGCGCGGCTTCCTTCGCGCGGTCGGCTCGCCGTTCCAGCCACCCTCACCGCTTCCGCCGGAGCTCGAGCAGGGCGCGCGAACGCTCCTGGTCGAGCGGTGGCCCTGGGAGGCGAAGATCCCACTGGCGGCGCTCCGGGCGCTCCCGTTCCGGAAGCTCGTCGTCTCCGGCGGCCACAGCGAGGTCTTCGACGCGGTGTGCGACGTGCTCGAGCAGGGCCTCGGCGCCGAACGCGAAGTCTGTCGCGGTGCCGGGCACAGCGCTCAGGCGGCGCCCGGCTTCAACGGCGTGCTTGCCGACGTTCTCCGTCGGTGAGGCGCTGCGAGCGGTCTGGTGCATCCGCCTCCTGCCGGCGGGCGCGCCGGTTCGCGAGCTTGACGAGCTCGAGCAGGTAGACCACGTAGACCGAGAACCCGATCGCGACGATTGCGATCCCGGCGTAGGCCAGTGTCTCCCACAGGTGCCATTCCCCACCGGCTCTGAAGGGGATGAAGCGGGTCGCGAGCGCAGCAGCAGCCAGCGTCGCGCACCAGGCCCACATCGTCACGGCCGCGCGGCGCTGCGAGAAGCCGCGGCGCAGGAAACGGAAATGGAGGTGCGACTGATCGGGCGCCGAGAGCCGCTCGCCGTGCTTCAGCCGTCGCGCGACGACGAACGACGTGTCCAGGATCGGCACGGCGAGGACGAGCAACGGCAGGAAGAGCACGATCGTCGAGGCGGTCTTGAGCAGACCCTGTACCGACACTGCGGCGAGCAGGAACCCGAGCGTCAGGGCGCCCGAGTCGCCCATGAAGATCCGCGCCGGAAAGAAGTTGTGCCGGAGGAAGCCGAGGCACGCGCCGGCGACGATCGCGGAGAGGATCGCGGGGTCGGTCTTTCCGAGCGAGAGCGCCAGCACGGCGTAGGTGGCGGCCGAGATGCCGCAGACGCCGGCGGCGAGACCGTCCAGCCCGTCCAGGAAGTTGACCATGTTCATCACCGCGACGATCCAGAGCATCGTCAGCGGCACGCCCACCTCGGGCGGCAGGTCCACGGCGCCGACGAAGGGGAACGTGAAGTGGTCGATCCAGACGCCGAAGATGGGCGGGATCGCAGCCGCGATCACCTGGCCCGCGAGCTTCCGGCCCGGCTTCAGCACGCGGAAGTCGTCGATCGCCCCGACCACGGTGGCGACGGCGGCTCCCAGGAGGACACCCCGCGTCTCCCGGCCCAGCTCCAGGAAGGCGAGCGCGGGCACGAAGATGCCGAAGAAGATCGCGATCCCGCCGAGTCGCGGAATCGGGTTGACGTTCAGCCGCCGCCGCTCCGGCCGGTCGACGACGCCCAGCAGGCGCGCCATCCCGCCCACCGCGGGGGTGAGCAGGATCACGATCAGCATCGCGACCGCGGCCCCGTACAGCACCTCGGGGTTGTCGCGCAGCTCCTGGGGCATGCGCTAGTGGCTCGCCCGATGACGGTTTCGCGGCTCTGGCGTGTGAGCTGCAAGCGAGGCTAGGACGCAGGGAGCGTCCAGGCCGGTTCGCCTGGACGCGACTGAGGACGACGCATCGCGCCGCAGATCGCGCGTCAGAGGCGCCCTAACTGTCGTCGGGCGAGCCACTCACCCCTACTTCGTGGCGTACAGGCGGTCGCCTGCGTCCCCGAGCCCGGGGACGATGTAGCCCTTCTCGTTCAGCTCGCGGTCGATCCCGGCGACGACGATCGAGACCTCCGGATGATCGCGGTGGATCCGCTCGATCCCGGCCGGCGCCGCGATCAGCGCGATCAGCCGGATCGACGTGGCCCCCGCCGCCTTCACTGTCGTCACTGCCGCCGCCGTCGAGTTGCCCGTCGCCAGCATCGGGTCGAGCAGGATCACGTTACGCTCGGAGATGTCGTTCGGGAGCTTCACGTAGTACTCGACCGGCTCGAGCGTCTCCTCGTTCCGGTAGAGGCCGATGAACCCGACCCGCGCCACCGGGATCAGCGAGAGCACGCCGTCGAGCATCCCTACCCCCGCGCGCAGGATCGGGCAGACGGCGACCTTCTTGCCCGAGATGTGCTGCGCCGTCATCCGTTCGAGCGGCGTCGAGATCTCGATGTCTTCCGTAGCGAGGTCCTTGGTCGCCTCGTAGGTGAGCAGGAGCGTCAGCTCGTTGACGAGCTGGCGGAACATCTGCGTGTCGGTGGACGTGTCGCGCAGGAGCCCTAGCTTGTGCTGCACCAGCGGGTGCTTGACCTCGGTGACGTTCGCCGTCGTGCTCGCGACGGTGCTCATTCCCGCTCCGGCGCCGGCAAAGCCGGCACCTCCGCTCCCGGCGGCTCCGTCGAGCCTACGCCGCTTGCGTAGCTCGCGTAGCCGCGGAAGCCCGGGTAGAGCGGCCGCTTCTCGCAGAGCGCGACCGAGCGGGCGGCGAGCGCCGAAATGTCGGCGCCGTCCGCGAGCGCGCCCGCGATCACGCTCCCGACCTCGCGAAAGTCCTCCTCGTCGAAGCCGCGCATCGTCGCCGCGGGCGTGCCGATGCGCACGCCGGACGCGACCGTCGGCGGGCGCTCGTCGAATGGAACCGTGTTCCGGTTCACGGTCAGCTTCACCTCGTCGAGGCGCTCCTCGGCGTCCTTGCCGGTCCACTCGGTGGCGCGCAGGTCGAGCTGGAGCAGATGGGTGTCGGTGCCGCCGGTCAGGACGTCGAGACCCGCTGCGAGCAGCTCGTCGGAGAGCGCATCGGCGTTCGCCCGCACCTGCGTCTGGTAGTCGCGGAAGGCCTCGGTGGCGGCTATGCGGAAGCATGCCGCCTTCGCCGCGATCGCGTGCTCGAGCGGCCCGCCCTGCATGCCGGGGAAGACTGCGCGGTCGACTGCCTGCGCATGCTCCTCCCGACAGAGCACGAAGCCCGCGCGCGGCCCCGCGAGCGTCTTGTGCGTCGTCGAGGTGACGACGTCGCAGTGCTCGACGGGGTTCGGATGCAGCCCCGCCGCGACGAGCCCCGAGAAGTGCGCCATGTCGCACATCAGCAGCGCGCCCACCTCGTCGGCGATCCGGCGGAACGCCGCCGTGTCGACCGTGCGCGGGTAGGCCGAGCCACCGCAGACGATCAGTTTCGGTCGGTGGTCCTTCGCCAGCGAGAGCACGTCGTCGTAATCGACGACGTTGGTCTCGCGCGAGACGCCGTAGTGGACGATCGTGTAGAGCCGGCCGGAGAAGTTGACCTTCAGGCCGTGCGTGAGGTGACCGCCGTGGTCGAGCCGGAGCGAGAGGATCGTGTCGCCCGGCTGGAGCAGCGCGAAGTACGCGGCCATGTTCGCCTGCGCGCCGGCGTGGGGCTGCACGTTTGCGTGCTCGGCGCCGAAGAGCGACTTCGCCCGGTCGATCGCGAGCTGCTCGATCTCGTCCACGACCTCGCAGCCGCCGTAGTAGCGCTTGCCGGGATACCCCTCCGCGTACTTGTTCGTGGGCACCGAGCCCAGCGCCTCGAGCACGGAGGGCCAGGTGAAGTTCTCGGAGGCGATCAGCTCGATCTGCGAGCGCTGCCGTTCGAGCTCGCGGCCGAGTAGCTCGGCGATCTCGGGGTCGATGTCGGCCAGGCCGGCCTGCCTGAGCTGATCGAGCGACGCGGCGATCGAGACCATCGACTTGATGCTAGAGCACGCTGCCGCTAGAGCAGCGCGGCGACGCGTCCGAGCGCCTCCGCCGAGGGGGCGGCCCCCTCGCGCAGGACGCGCGGCTCCGGGCCCGAGAAGTCCAGCACCGTCGACGGCGTTCCGGTCAGCCGGCCACCGTCGAGCAGCGCGTCCGCGGCGGCGCGAATCTCGCCGGGCACCTCGTCGAGGGTGCACGGATCCGCTCCTCCGGGCAGATTGGCGCTCGTCGCGGCGAGCGCACCGACCCGGCCGAGCAGCGCACGAGCCGGGCCTGTCAGCTCGGGCACCCGCACGCCGATCGCGTCGGGAGTCGCGCCCGTCAGCCAGGGGTAGCGCCGCGCCGGGTTCGCCAGGACCAGCGTGTACGGGCCGGGCAGCAGCGCGCGCACTATCTGCCCAGTGGCGCCGCGCAGCTCCGGAACGCATTCGAACAGCACCGTCACGTCCGAAGCGACGAGCGCGGTCGGCTGCTGCAGGTCGCGGCCCTTCGCCCGATAGAGACGGTGAACCGGCGCCTCGAGCTCCGCGCTCGCGGCCAGGCCGTACACCGTGTCGGTCGGAACGACGGCGAGCCCGCCGCTCCGAATCGCCGCGACGGCCGCCTCGACGTCCTCAGTCACGTAGCACCCTCGACCACGCGCTCGCGGCCCGTGAGATCGGGGGTGATCCCGGTCTCGCCGTACCCGAGCTCCTCCAGCCGGCCACGAACGGACGAGGCTTGGCCCTCCGCCACCTCCAGCACGAGCCAGCCGCCGGGACGCAGCACGTCTCGGGCCGCGATCGCGACCGCCTCGGTGACGTTCTCACCGACGAGCGCTACGTGCGGCTCGTAGTCGCGCACGTCGGGCATCAGCGATCCCAGGTCCGCCGGTGCCACGTACGGCGGGTTCGAGACCACGAGGTCGTAGGGGCCGCCCGGAAGCCCCGTGCGCAGGTCGTGCTCGAGCAGCTCCACCGCGATCCCGGTTCGCGCAGCGTTGTCGCGCGCGAGCGCGAGCGCGTCCCTGGACGCGTCGATCCCGAGCACGTGCGCGCCGGCGTGCTCGTCCGCGATCGCCAGCGCGATCGCCCCGGTGCCGGTGCCGACGTCGAGGACGCGCGGCTCTTCGAGCCCGCGCAACCGCTCGAGGCAGCGCTCGACGACGATCTCGGTCTCGGGTCGCGGGATCAGCGCGCGCCGGTCGACGTCCAGAGTCAGCCGTCTGAAGCCCCACTCGCCCAGGATGTACGCGACCGGCTCGCAACGGGAGCGCCGGGCGACGAGCTCGCGGTAGCGGTCGAGCTCGTCCTCGTTCAGCGGGCGCTCGAGGTCGGTATACAACTCGATGCGCGAGCGGTCGAGCGCGTGGGCGAGCAGCAGCTCGGCATCGAGGCGAGCCGTCTCCGACGTCCGCTCCAGGTGTCTCGTCGCCCGCCGGAGCACCTCGCCCAGTGTCATGACCGGGGCGTCACGGCCCGTCCTGCTCCAGCGCGCGCCGCCGCTCCTCCGACTGGAGCGCCTCGGTGAAGTCGTCGAGCCCACCGGGCAGCACCTTCTCGAGGTTGAGGGTCACCTTGACGCGGTGGTCGGTGACGCGGCTGTCGGGGTAGTTGTAGGTACGGATCTTCTCGGAGCGGTCGCCCGAGCCGATCTGCGACTTGCGGGTGGCGGAGAGCTCGGCCCGGCGCCGCTCGCGCTCGGCCTCGTAGAGGCGGGCACGCAGCACACGGAGGGCCTTCGCCTTGTTCTGGAGCTGCGACTTCTCGTCCTGCATCGCGACGACGATCCCGGTCGGCAGGTGCGTGATCCGCACCGCCGAGTCGGTCGTGTTCACGCTCTGGCCGCCAGGGCCGGTCGAGCGGTAGACGTCGATCTTCAGGTCGGCCTCGGTCAGCTCGACCTCCACCTCCTCGGCCTCGGGCATCACGGCCACGGTGGCGGTGGAGGTGTGGATCCGGCCCTGGCTCTCGGTCTCCGGCACGCGCTGCACGCGGTGGGTGCCGCCCTCGTACTTGAAGACCGAGTAGGCGCCGTCTCCCTTCACGCCGAAGACGACCTCCTTGAAGCCGCCGGTCTCGCTCTCGTTGGCACCCAGGACCTCCGTCTTGTAGCCGCGACGCTCGGCATAGCGCGTCAGCATCTTGTAGACGTCGCCCGCCCAGATCGCCGCCTCGTCGCCGCCGACGCCCTGGCGCACTTCCACGATCACATCCTTTTCGTCGGCCGGGTCGCGCTCGACGAGGGCGAGCTGAAGCTCCTCCTCGAGCCGGGCGACGTCCGCTTCGAGGTCGGCCGCGAGCGAGCCGAGCTCGGGATCGGCGCGCGCGGCCTCCAGGTCGGCGCTCGCCTGCCGCCATTCCTGCCCGAGCTTGTACGCGCCCTCGAGCTCCTTCAGGCGCCGCCCCACCTCGGCCGCCTCGCGGTGGTCGTTGTAGACGGACGGATCGGACAGGCGCTCGCGCACCTCCTCGTAGGAGCGCTCGAGCTCCGTGATCAGCTGGTCGACGGCCATGGGACGATGCTAGCGTCGCTGCTCGGTGTCGCCGGCGGCGCGGCGCGCGCCGTCCGACCTCCGCGCCGTGATCGCCGGACTAGGCCTAGGCCTCGAGCTGCGCGTCGAGCGTGATCTCGCCGACGCCGGCGAGCGCCTTCGAGACAGGACAGTTCGCCTTCGCGCTCTCCGCCGCCTCGCGGAAGCCCGCCTCGTCCAGCCCCGGAACTGCACCACGTACCTCCAGCACGATCTTCGTGATCCCGGTCCCGGGCACGAAGGTGACCGTCGCCGACGTACTCAGGCGCTCGGGTGCGGTTCCGCCTTTCGCGAGACCGCCCGCCAGCGCCATCGAGAAGCACGAGGCATGTGCGGCGGCGAGCAGCTCCTCGGGGCTCGTCTTGCCGGCGGTCGCGTCCTCGGCGCGAGCCGCCCAGCTGACGTCGAGCGGACCGAACGCGCCGGTGCCGACCCTGTCGATCGTTCCGGACCCGTTCATCAGGTCGCCGCTCCAGGTCACCTCGGCTCGCCGCTCAGTTGCCATCTCCGCTCCCCTCTAAGTCGATTCCAGCTGCGCGCGCACCGTAACGGACGCGCTCGCCCTGAGGAGGGCGGAGAAGGAGCAGCCCTCGTCGGCGGCGCGGACCGCGGCCTCGAAGCGCGCCTCGTCGATCCCGGGCACGCGTGCGACCACGTCGGCCTCCGACGCGATCACGAGATGGCCCTTGCCGGGTACCTCGTCCATCACGACCTTCACGTTCACGTCGAGACGCTCCGGCGGAGTGCCGGCGCTCGTCAGCTCGCCCGCGAGCGACATCGCGAGGCAGCCTCCGTGCGCAGCCGCGAGCAGCTCCTCGGGGCTCGTTTTCCCGGCTACCGCGCCGAGCCGCGTCGGCAGCGAGAACGGGAGCTCGGTGAACGAGGCCGTCTCGCCCGAGATCAGACCCGTGCCGCGGGCGACGTTCCCCTCCCAGCTGACGGCGGCGCTGCGCTCGATTCGCGGCACTAGGCCATGACCTCGACCTTGCGCTCGCGGGGGTCGAGCGCGCCTTCGCGCCGCAAGACCTCCTGGAGCGCCCGGATCGAGACTTCGATCTGATCGAGCGACGGTTGGCGCGTGGTCAGCCGCTGGAGCCAGAGGCCCGGTGCGAGCAGCGTCATCAGGAACGGATTGGACTGGTGCTTGCCGGCGAAACGGATCAGCTCGTACGCGATCCCGGCGATCACCGGGAGCAGCAGGATCCGGCTCGTGATCAGCCAGTACCAGGCGGGCTGGCCGACGAACGCGAAGACGAAGATGCCGATCACCATCACCCAGAGCAAAAACGCGGTTCCGCAACGCGGATGGAGCAAGCTGAACTTCTGCACACGCTCCGGGGTCAACTCCTCGCCGGCCTCGTAGGCGTTGATCGCCTTGTGCTCGGCCGCGTGGTACTGGAAGACGCGCCGCAGGTCGGGCAGGAAGGAGATCAGGACGAGGTAGATCAGGAAGATGCAGACGCGGATCACGCCCTCGACCACGACGAAGAGGCCGGTGGTGTCGATCGGCAGCCAGTTCGTGATCAGTGCCGGCGTGACCTTGAAGAGCATCAGCGCGAAGCCGATCGCGATCGCGAACGAAAAGACGATCTGGCCGCGCGAGATCTCGGTCTGGATCTCCTCGCCCTCCTCCGCGTTCGGGTCCTGCGCCGCGTAGTTGGCCGAGATCGCGAGCGCGCGGAAGCCGATCGCGAGCGACTCGCCCAGCGCGATCACACCGCGGATCACCGGTAGCCGGAAGATCCGGTTACGGGCCATCGGCGAGCTGATCTCGCGCACCACCTCGGCGATCTCGCCGTCGGGCTTGCGCACCGCGACCGCCCACTTGGACGGGCTGCGCATCATCACGCCCTCGAGGACGGCCTGCCCTCCGATCGAGTTGCTCAAGGCTCTCTGCTAGCCGCGGCGGGCGCCGCCGGCCTTCTCGAGCCGGCGCTGGAAGCGCTCGACGCGCCCACCCTGATCCATCAGCTTCTGCTTGCCCGTGTAGAACGGGTGGCAGGCCGAGCAGATCTCGACGTGGATCTCGGACTGCGTCGATCGCGTCTCGAACTCGTTGCCGCATGAGCAGCGCACATGCGTCAGGACGTACTCAGGATGAATGCCGGTTTTCACTGCTCAGCCAGGATAGCAGAGGCCGTTTCGGGGGTTACGTTGCCGCCAGAGACAACCACCGCGACCGCTTCGGGCTCGATCTTGCCTGCTCGGAGCGCAGCCAGCCCGACCGCCGCTGCGGGCTCGCACGCCAGCTTGGCGCGCCCGTACAGAAAGCGAAAGGCGTCCCCGATCTCCGCCTCGGAGACGAGCACGCTCTGGACGTCGTGTGCGCGCAGGACCTCGAGCGCGACATCGCCCGCGAACGGTGCGGAGAGCCCGTCGGCAATCGAGTTCGGGACCACCGGCACCGACGACCCCGCCATGAGCCCTGAGTGCACCGCGGTCGAGAGCTCGGGCTCCACGACGACGACCCGGCGATCGGGCGCCGCGGCGGCGATCCCGGCCACCAGCCCGCCCCCGCCGCCGGGAACGAGGATCGTCTCCACGTCGGGGGCGTCCGCGAGCAGCTCCAAGCCGACGGTGCCGGCACCGGCCATCACCGTCGGGTCGTCGAAGGGATGGACGAGCGTCCGGCCGGTCTCCTCGAGCAGGACGTGGAGGCGCTCGAACGCCTCGGCCGGATCCTCCGCCTCCAGGTCGACCGACGCGCCGTAGCCCCGGGTCGCCGAGAGCTTCGCCGCGCTCGCCCCGCGCCACATCACGACCAGGCAGTCCACGCCTTCGGCGGCCGCGCCCCAGGCGAGCGCCTGGGCGTGGTTGCCGGCCGAGATGCCGATCACGCCGAGCGACTTCTGCTGTGGAGACAGCGACGCGAGCTTGTTCAGGACACCGCGCACCTTGAACGAGCCGGTCTTCTGGAAGAGCTCGGCCTTGAGCCACACGCGCTCACCGAGCGTCGTCGACGAGAACGTCGGCGTCCGGTGCACCCGGCCGGCGATCCGCTCGGCCGCGGCGAGCACGTCCGCGTGTGTCACCGGAGCCACCGTCCGACTCTAATCCGGATAATCCGGCACATGACCCGACATCCGGTCCACCTCGAGCTCGACGACGACCTGCAGCGCTCGCGACTCACGGTCTTTTTCCGGCTCCTGCTCGCGATCCCGCACTTCATCTGGCTCGTGCTCTGGACGGTCGCGGTGCTCGTGACCGCGGTGATCGGGTGGGTGGCCGCCTTGGTGCTGGGCCGCCTCCCGGCGAGCCTCCACCGGTTCTTCGCCGCCTACGTGCGCTACGCAACCCACCTGGGCGCGTACCTGGGCCTCGTCGCGAACCCGTACCCGAGCTTCACCGGGACGCCCGGCTATCCGTTCGATGTCACGATCCCCGAGCCGCAGCCACAGCCACGCTGGAAGATCGCGCTGCGGCTGCTGCTCGCGCTGCCCGCGCTCCTGCTCGCGGCCACGCTCGGCTCGGGCTTCGGCGGCGGAGGCGGAGGCGCCACCCAGGACAACGAGGCGCAGTGGTTCGCCAACTCCGGGGTGGGCGGGGTCGCCGCGGTCTGCGCGTTCCTCGGCTGGTTCGCGATCCTCGCCGTCGGCCGAATGCCGAACGGACTTCGGGATCTCGGCAGCTACGGCCTCGGGTACACGGCGCAGGCGTACGCCTACTTCCTGCTCCTGACCGATCGGTATCCGAACTCCGATCCGGAGGCGCTCGGCCCTGCGTGGTCGCTGCACGAGCACCCGGTGCGGCTGGAGCTCGCCGACGACCTGCGGCGCTCGCGCCTCACGGTCTTCTTCCGGCTCCTGCTTGCGCTGCCCCACATCGTCTGGATCGTGCTCTGGACTGTGCCGGCCTTCCTCGCCGCGCTGGCGAACGGGATCGTTGCGCTCTTCCGCGGGCGCTCTGCGACCCCGCTGCACCGCTTCCTCGCCGCGTACATCCGCTACGGCGCGCACCTGAGCGCGTTCCTCTTCCTCGTCGCCAATCCGTTCCCGGGCTTCGTCGGCGCACCCGGGTATCCGGTCGACATCGCGATCGACCCGCCGGCGCAGCAGCATCGTGCGATCACCTTCTTCCGGCTCTTCCTGGCGGTGCCCGCATTCCTGCTCTCGACCGCTCTCGATGCCGCACTCTTCGTCGTCGGCTTCCTCGGCTGGTTCGCGGCCCTCTTCACCGGTCGCATGCCCGAAGGCATGCGGAACCTCGGCGCGGTCGCGATCCGCTACTCCGCCCAGACGCACGCCTATGCCGCCGTCCTGACCGACCGCTACCCGTACGCGTCGCCTGCGCTGCGCCGCGCCGAGCAGCCGGAACAGCTGGAACTGACGACCGAGGCACCCGCGCTCTGATCCGCCTCCTCGCTCTCGCAGCGGGAGCGGTTCTCTGGATCGTCGCCGCCGTACTGCTCTGGCGGTCTGCCGTTCCGGGAGACCTGCGCCTGCCGGATGTCGATCCGGCCGCGCTCGTCCCCGCCGGGGCGCTCGAGCGGGCGGAGCGCTACGAGCGCTTCCTCCGGCTCGACTTCGTCCTCTCGCAGGTCGTCCTGCTCGGGGTGCTCGCGCTGTACGCGTGGCGCGGCGCCCGCTTCGCGAAGGAGTCGGCGGCCGGCCGGATCGGCACCGGGATGCTGCTCGGGATGATCGGGCTCGCGCTGGTCTGGCTCGCCCAATTGCCGTTCCGGCTCGCCGAGGTCTGGTGGGACCGCCGCTACGACCAGACGGACGCCGGCTACCTCGAGGCGCTGTTCGAGAACTGGCTCGCGCTCGGCGCGGAGTTCCTCTTCATCTGCTTCGCGCTCGTGATCGTGATGGCACTCGCCGGCCGCTTCCCGCGCCGCTGGTGGCTGGGTGCCGCGCCCGCCTTCATCGGGCTCGCCGTGCTCTTCTCGTTCGTGGCGCCCTACCTCTTCCCCACCGAGCCCGCCGACCCGGAGCTACGCGCGGATGCGCGGCGGTATGCGCTCGAACAGGGCACCGAGCCGATGCGGGTCGCGGTTGAGGACGTGTCCGAGTACACCGACGCGCCGAACGCCTACGCGGTCGGCCTGGGACCGACACGCCGCGTCGTCCTCTGGAGCACGCTCCTCGACGGGCGCTTCTCGGACGGCGAGGTGCGCGTGGTGCTCGCACACGAGGTCGCCCACCACTCGCGCAACCATCTGGTCGAGGGCCTCGCGTGGTACACGCTGTTCGCGATCCCCGGCACCTGGCTGATCGCCGTCGCGACACGCCGCCGGGGCGGCATGGCCCAGCCGGCGGCGGTCCCGCTCTCGCTCTTCGTCCTCGTCGCGCTCCAGATCGCCTCGCTGCCGCTCCAGAACGGGATCTCGCGGCACATGGAGCAGGAGGCCGACTGGGTCTCGCTCAGCACGACGCGGGACCCGGCCTCGGCGCGCGCGCTCTTCCGGCACTTCACGACCGAGGCTCTCGCGGATCCGGACCCGCCCGCGTGGTCGCGCGTGCTCCTCGACAGCCATCCCTCGGTCGTGGAGCGCGTGGCGCTGGCCGAGGCCTGGCGCGCGCGTCAACGCGAGCGCTGATCCGACGGGCTCTTGGGCCGCGGGCGGCCCCTTCAGGGGTCTTCGCGCGATCGGCATCCGCTTCAGCGGATGCCGATCTTGCGCAGCTAGGTCAGCGTGTACTCGGGGCCGGAGCCGCCCTCGGGCGGGGTCAGCCGGCCGCCCTTGGCGGTGATCGCACCGCACTGGACGCAGTTCGACGGCGCCAGCTCGAGCGTCACGGTCCCGTCCCCATTTGACTCGCCCACCTCGTACACATGCGCCGGGCACATCCGCGTCCACAGCTGGGCGAGCTCGAGCGGCACCTGCCGCTGCACCCGGATGTGGTTCGGCTGGTCGTCGCGGGTCCGGTTGCCCGAGAGGAAGACGGACGAGAGCTTGTCGAACGTGAGCTTCCCGTCGGGGGCGGGATACCTACGGGCGCGGTCGGTCCTGATCAGCGTGTGCGCGGCGTTCGGCTCGCCGCCGTACTCCTTCGGCGGGAGCTTCCCCTTCGTGATGGTCATGGCACTCGCCAGCGCTCCCCCCATGTAGAAGCCCTTGTCGAAGACCTGGCGCATGTTCCGCACCTCGTGCAGGTCCTTCATCACGTAGCTCGCGCGCAGCTCCTCGTCGTAGCTGTCGAGCGCGCCCCGGCGCGACGGGCTCTCGCCACGCTGGAGCGCACGGAAGGCAGCCTCGGCCGCGAGGATTCCCGACTCGATCGCGTAGTGGATCCCCTTCAGCGTCGGGACGTTCACGAGCCCCGCGCCCTCGCCGGCGAGCAGCAGGCCGGGCGCGTTGAAGCGCGTCGGCAGCGCGTGGTAGCCGCCTTCGGTGATCGTCTTCGCGCCCCAGCCGATGCGCTCGCCGCCGGCGAGAATCTTGCGCACGAGCCGATGCGTCTTGAACTCCTGGAGCACGTCGTGGACGGAGAACTCGACGTCGCGGTACTCGAGCCCGGCGACGAACCCGAGCGAGACCATGTCGTCGCCCATCGGGTAGATGAAGGAGCCGCCGAACTCGCCGAACTTCGCCCGCTTGCGCAGCGGCCAGCCCAGTGTGTGGACGAGGTGGCGGAGCGGCTTCCCGACCTTCCAGACCTCCTTGACGCCCAGCGCCCACACCTGCGGGTTCTCGCCCTCGAGCCCGAAGCGTGAGATCGCCGCCCCCGTCAGATGCCCCTGCGTCCCCTCCGCGAGCACGGTGATGCGCGCGGCGATGTCGGAGCCCGGCTCGAAGTTGCCGAGCTTCTCGCCGCGTCGCCCACGGCCCTTGTCCCCGGTCCGGATTCCCTGCACCCGGCCGTCGGCGACGAGCAGCTTCTGTGCGTCGGTCTCGGGCAGGATCGCCGCACCGGCGCTCTCGGCCTGCTCGGCGAGGAAGCGGCCGAGCTGGGCGACGGAGACGACGTAGTTGTGGTGGTTGCGCATCGTCGGCGGCGGCGGGATCCGCAGCGCGCTCGACCTGGTCAGCAGGTAGACGGCCTCACCGTGCACTTCGCCGTAGGTCGGTATGTCCATCATCGTCAGACGGTCCCGGAAGAGGCGCCGAAGTGCGCGCGGGTTGACGACCGCGCCCGAGAGCAGGTGCGAGCCGGGTTGCTTGCCCTTTTCGACCACGGCGACCGGGACGTCGCCCAGGCGCTCCGCCGTCTCGGGCGACTCCTCGAGCAGCTGGCCGAGCCTGATCGCGCACGCGAGGCCGGCCGGGCCGGCGCCGACGATGAGGACTCCCACCTCGATCCGCTCGTCGGCGGGATCGGTAGGCACGGCCAGAACCTCGGCGGGCGAGAACGGCGGCGGGTAGTCGGCCGGACGTACCGTCACGACTTGCGCGCCCGCACGAGCTCGGTCAGCTTCGGCACGATCTGATGCAGATCGCCGACGACGCCGAGGTCGGCGAACTCGAAGATCGGCGCGTTCGCATCCTTGTTGATCGCGACGATCACCTTCGAGGACTGCATGCCGACCTTGTGCTGGATCGCGCCCGAGATCCCACACGCGACGTAGAGCGTCGGCGAGACGCTCTTGCCGGTCTGTCCGACCTGGGCGGCGTACGGATACCAGCCGGCATCGACGACCGCGCGTGTCGCCGCGACCGCGCCGCCGAGCGCCTTGGCCAGCTCCTCGACGAGCGCGAACTTCTCGGGCTCACCCAGCCCGCGGCCCCCGGCCACGATCACGTCGGCGTCCTCGATCGAGGGGCCGGTCGACTCCTCGTGCGCCTGCTCGATCATCTCGGCCGCGAGCGAGTGCTCCTGGAGCTGCACCTCGAGCTGCTCGACCGCTCCGGCGCCCACGGCGGGCACCGGGTCGAAGGCGCCGGCGCGGAAGAGCGCGAGGCGCGGCGTCGCGGTCCAGCCGACATCGACGAGCACGGAGTCCCCGAGCGCGGACTGCTTGCCGACGAGCGTGCCGTCCTGCGCCGCGAGGTCCACAAGCTGCCAGTTCAGGCCTGCATCGAGCCGCGCGGCCAGAGCGGCCGCGATGTCGGCCGAGAGGATCGACTGCGCGAAGAGCACGGTCTCGATCCCCTTGTCCGCGACGAGCTGGGCGAGCACATCGACGCGCGGCTGCGGCAGCGGCGCCTCGAGTCGCGGGTCGTCGGCGACGTAGACGGTGGCCGCGCCGTGCTCGGCCGCCTGTGCCGCCAGACCGTCGACCCCGGAGCCCGCGATGACCCCGGCGACGTCGCCCGTTCCGAGCTGAACGGCCTTCGTGAGCACGCCGAGCGCGCCCTTCTGCAGCTGATCGCCGTGGTGCTCGAGGAAGACGAGGACGGACATCTAGAGGAGGCGCTTCTCCGCGAGGAACTCCACGATCTTCTCGGCGCCGGAGCCGTCGTCCTCGATCGTGCGCGTGTCGCCGCGTGGCGGCGGGTCGCCGAGCGCGAGCACCTCGGTACGGGAGCCCTGTTGCCCGGCACGCTCCGCCTCGACGCCGATCTCGGCGAGGGAGGCGACGTCCTGCGGCTTCTTCTTCGCACCCATGATTCCCTTGAGCGAGGGGTAGCGCGGCTCGTTGATCGAGTCCGCGACCGCGACCACTGCCGGCAGGCTCGCCCGGATCACGTCGTAGCCGAACTCGGTCTGCCGCTTGCCCGTCACCGAGCCGCCTTCGAGCGTCAGCTCCGCGGCCTGCGAGATCATCGGTCGGCGCAGCCGCTCGGCCACGGCCGCCCACAGCACCGCGCCGTCGGAGTCGGAGGACTGTTGCCCGAAGAGGACGAGGTCGGCGGACTCGCGCTCGAGTGCCTTCGCGAGGGCATAGCTCGTGGCTACGAGATCGGAGCCGGCTGCGCCTTCGTCGGAGACGAGTACCGCCCGGTCCGCTCCCATCGCGAGTGCCTTGCGCAGCGAGTCCAGCGCCTTCTCCGGGCCGAGCGAGACGACCACCACCTCACCCTCGCCCTGCGCTTCCTTGATCCGCAGCGCCTCCTCGACCGCGTTCGCGTCGACGGCGTTCAACGCACCCTCGCCGGAGCGGTCGAGCCGCTTCGTGCCGGGGTCGATCCGCTTCGTCACGGTCGCGTCGGGGACCTGCTTCACGCAGACGGCAATCTTCACGCGCGAGACTCTAGCGGGGCCGTTCTGCGGAGCGGGTGGAGACCCGGCACGAGGGGTTGCGGATCGTGCCGCGCGAAGTAAGGTCGCTGGACAACGACTGGACACGGGAGTCCATGACAACGATTGGGGTCTATCTCTGCGACGACGTGGCAGCCCTGCGGCTGGTGCTTCGGACCGTGCTCGAGCTCGACGACGGCATCAAGATCGTGGGTGAGTCGGGCGACGGGCGCACGGCGCTCCTCGAGGTGGAGCGGCTGCGGCCCGACGTGCTCGTGCTCGACCTTTCGCTGCCCGAGCTGGACGGGCTCGAGGTGCTCGAGAGGCTCGCTGCACGCGCACCGTCGACGCGCGTCGTCGTGTTCTCCGGCTATCCGTCGAGCCAGCTCGCGGATGCAGCACTCGCCCGCGGGGCGCGTCGATACCTGGAGAAGGGCGTCGAGATCGAGTCCGTCGCCCGTGCGGTGCACGATGTGGCACGGGAGCCCTCGTGACCCCCGCATCGACCTCGCTCGACCGGCTCGAACGGCTGCTCGAGCGGACGCTCCACAGCCGGCGCCGGATCGCGCTGCTCGGTGGAGCGCTCCTGCTCGCGTGCTTCGGGCTCGGTCTCGCGATCGACGACCCCGGCGAGCCGGCGGCGATCCTGTACGCGGCCCCGGTCGTGCTCATCGCGCTCGCACTCGGCCCGCTTGCGGGAGCCGTCGCGGGAGCCCTGGCGATCACCTGCTTCTGGCTCGCCGAGCGCTACCACGACGTCGACGTGTCCGCGCTCGACCTCGGCTACCGCGCCCTGCTGCTGATCCTCCTGGGCGCGGTGACCGGAGGGCTCGCGAGCCGTCTGACGAAGTCCGAGCACGACGCGGCGCGGCTGCTCGAGCTCGCGCACGAGGGCGTGTGGATCGTCGACGGTGAAGCTCGCACGACCTACGTCAACCCGCGGCTGGCCGAGTTACTGGGCACCACGGTGTCCGAGGTGCTCCGCTCGCCCCCCAGCCGCTGGGTCGCAGACGGCGAGCAACTCTTGGGGCGGCTCGAGAGTCGCCGGACCGGCCTCGCGGAGCAGTACGAGGTGAAGCTGTCCCGGGCCGACGGCAGCTCGCTCTGGGCACTCGTCTCCGCCGCCCCGCTCACAGACACCCGCGGTAGGTCCCGCGGCTCGCTGGCGCTCGTCAGCGACGTCACCCACCGTCGGAACGCGGAGGAGGAGTTGCGGGCGAGCGAGGCACGGCTCGCGGAGGCGCAGCGGATCGCCCGCATCGGGAGCTGGGAATGGGACGTCGCGGCCGACGAGATCACCTGGTCGGCCGAGCTCTATCGGATCTGGGGCGTGACGCCGGCCGAGTTCGACCCGACCTATGCCGGCTACCTCGAGCTGATGCACGCCGACGACCGGGCGGCGGCCGACGCCGCGGTGCAGAAGGCGTTCGAGACGCACGGGCCGTTCTCGTTTCGTCACCGCGTCGTTCGGCCGGACGGGCGTGTGCGAACGGTGGAGTCGGCCGGGGCGGTGTTCGTCGAGGACGGCCGCGTGACGCGGATGGCCGGAGTCGGGCACGACATCACCGAGCGCGTCGAGGCGGAGGAAGCCTACGCCGCCGTCGCAGCCGAGGTTGCGCTTCAGCAGAGCCTTCGCGCCCGCGCAGTCGAGTTGAACGACGCGGTCGTACAGGGGCTCGCGCTGACCCACTACCTGCTTGCCTCCGACGACCGCAAGGCCGCGCTCGCGGCCGTGCAGACGACACTCGCGCGCTCGAAGGACGTCGTAGCCGACCTGATCGGAGAGGTCGAGCTCGAAGCCGGAGCGCTTCGCCGCGCCCGCCCCGCCGACCTGTCGGAATAGAGACTCCCCCTTCCTGGTGAGGGAACCGTGTTGCGACGCTGCTAGTGTTCCGCCCTTCGAGCGCGACCCGGACGCCGTAATGAGACGCCACCGGACGACAGCCCGAGGAGTCCTCTTCCTCACCCTCGTTCTCCTTGCCTCGACGGAGACGGCCGCCGCATCCCGCGATGCGAGCGACGGCGTGAACAAGGTGCCGAGGCTGATCTTCCCCGTGCTCGGCGCGGCGACCTACACAGACGACTTCGGCGACGCTCGGGGCCAGGGCGGGCACGAGGGCAACGACCTGATGGCGGCCAAGCGCTCGCTCGCGGTGGCCGCCGAAGCAGGTCAGGTCAAGTTCTGGACGACCTCGTCTCGCGCCGGCTGCATGCTCTACCTCGACGGTGCGAGCGGCACGCAGTACCTCTACGTCCATCTGAACAACGACCTCACGCCCGGAAACGACAACCGCGGCAAGTGCGTCCCCGGAGTGGCCTTCGCCGACGGCTTGAAGAGCGGCGCTCGTGTCTACGCCGGCGAACCGGTCGGCTTCGTCGGCGACTCGGGCGACGCGGACGGCATCGACTCGCATCTCCACTTCGAGGTGCATCCGAACGGTGGTGGAGCGGTCAGCCCGTACCCCTACCTGCGCAAGGCACGCCGCCTGCTCTTCGCCGCGAAGCCGGGCAGCCTGTTCACGCTCGCGCTGACCGGGAAGGTCGTGGCCGCCGCCGGCGAGGAGCTCGAGCTCGAGCTGGAGCTCGTTCGCTCGTGGCCGGGCGGCCGGAAGATCGAGCAGTCCGGTCAGAAGGTCGTGGTGAGCGTTCCGCCGACCGCGTCGATCGAAGGCGCCACAGGGCCGCTCTCCCTCGCCTCGCCGACCATCGCAGCAGTCGGTGCAGGCACGTCGGTGACGGTCTTCACGACGCCGGCGAAGACGACGCTGGGCGCACAGACGGGCGCCAGGAACGCGCTCGCCGCCAAGCGCGTCGTCGTCAAGAAGTAGCGCCGCCCGGCAGGACGACGAGCGACTCGAAGAGCCGGTCGAGCTGACCGGCCGGGTCGTCGCACAGCCCCGTGTGCACGGGTGAGGGCTGGATGATCGTGCTCGAAGGCGCGACGAGCCAGTGGAAGCGCGCCGTCTCGTCGAGCCGCGCGATCGGGCCGGCGTCGGGGTCGCCGGCGGCGATCCGCTCGATCGCGACGAGCTGGGGGCGCACCGTGGCCGGATCGAGCTCGGGCCAGAGCGCCGCGAGCCGCCGCTCGTCGAGCGCAGTGCGCGCGCCGAGATACCCGAGCGGCCGGCAGAAGACGATCACGCCGACGTTCATGCGCTCGCCGCGCTCGACGCGCGGCACGAGGCGGACGACGGCGTACGAGAAGGGGCTAGAGGTGGACACGCGCCCGCTCCGCCTCGTCGACGAACGCCCGCGGCTCGGCCAACCTCCCGGTCAGATAGTCGACGTAGAGCTCCGGGGCGACGCCGTCGAGCCACGACTCCGGAACGGCCGTGACCACGCCGCGGAGCACGTTCTCCGTCACCTGCGGCGCCAGCCGCGCGTCGGCAGCCTCGACCGAGCCCGCGAACGGAAGCAGGACGTGCTCCTCGATCGCACCGAATGGCCGCCGCTCGTGGCCCTCCACACGCTCCGGAGCGTGGTGGAAGTAGAGCGCAGCGCCGTGGTCGATCAGCCAGAGGCGCTCGTGCCAGAGGAGCAGGTTGGTGTTCCGCGCCGTCCGGTCGACGTTCGTCACGAGCGCATCGAACCAGACGACGTCCGCCGCGAGCTCGGGCGTCGGGCGGCGGGCCGGCCGCAGGCCCGAACGGCAGCGCACCCGGCAGGAAGTCCACCCCGAGGTTGAGCCCGGCGCTCGCGTCGAGGAGGTCCTGGATCTCCTGGTCCGGCTCCGCCAGCGCCAGCGTCGGGTCGAGCTCGACGAGCGTGAGCTCCGGCACGGCGAAGCCGAGCGCGCGGGCGAGCTCGCCGGCCACGATCTCGGCGACGAGCGCTTTCGGCCCCTGGCCGGCACCGCGGAACTTGAGCACGTAGAGGCCGTCGTCACTCGCCTCGACGAGGGCGGGAAGCGAACCGCCCTCGCGGAGCGGCGTGACGTACCGAGTCGCCTCGATCGTACGCAGCGGCACGCGCGGGGGCTACGCCGGGATCTTGGCGCGCAGGAAGTCGACGATCTGGCTCGTCGGCGCGCCGGGTGTGAAGACCTCGGCCACACCCTGCTCCTTGAGCAACGCCGCGTCGTCTCCAGGGATCGTGCCGCCGACCACGACGACCACGTCGTCGATCCCGTTGTCCTTCAGCCCGGAGAGGATCCGCGGCACGAGCGTCATGTGCGCGCCCGACAGGATCGAGATGCCGACGGCGTCCGCGTCCTCCTGGATCGCGGTCTCGACGATCTGCTCCGGCGTCTGGTGGAGGCCGGTGTAGATCACCTCCATGCCGGCGTCGCGCAGGGCACGGGCGATGATCTTGGCGCCGCGATCGTGCCCATCCAGACCGGGCTTCGCGATCACCACTCTGATCTTCCGTGCCACGGTTCGGCAAGTATAGGAGCGTGAGATTGAAGATCGTCGGTTGCTCCCCGGCCTGGCCGAACCCAGGCGGGGCTCATTCCGGTTACCTCGTCGAAGGCCCCGGGCGCCTGCTGCTCGACTGCGGGCCGGGCGTGCTGCCGCGCCTGCGCCAGGCGGAGAACTGGCCGACCGTCGACGCGATCGTGATCACCCACTTCCACCTCGACCACTGGGGCGATCTCGTCCCGTGGGTGTGGGGCACGATGTACGGGCTCGGCCGCGAAGGCCCTCAACCCGAGCTCTGGGTCCCGCCCGGGGGCGCCGATCATCTCTCGACCCTCGGCCAGCGGCTCGGCTTCCCGGACATGTTCGAGAAGACGTTCGTGCTGCGGCAGTACGCGGACCGGACACCGTTTCAGGCGGCCGGTCTCACCGTGACCCCGCTCCAGCTGCCGCACTACCAGCTCGAGACCTACGGCCTGCGCGTCGAGAACGAAACGCACACGCTGGCCTACTCGGGGGACGCCGCCCCGAGCGACACGCTCGTCGACCTCGCCCGCGACGTCGATCTCTTCCTTTGCGAGGCGACGCTCGAGCGGGGGGAGCTCGACGGCGAGCCGCGCGGGCACCTGGCCGCCGACGAGGCCGTCGAGATCTTCAAGGCCGCCCGTGCCAAGCGGCTCCTGCTGACGCACCGGCCGGCCGAGCTCCCGCTCGACGCCGGACTCGAGCGCGCCTACGAGGGCCTCGAGCTCGAGATCTGATCTAGCCGGCGCAAGATGGGCACCCGCGAAAGCGGATGCCCATCGCGCGAAGATCCCTAAAGGGGCCGCTTCGCGGCCCGAAGGCACAGACTGTATTTCGCCAAACCCTCCTACTAGGCTCGACGTCTAGCGCCAGGCTCGCCTATCGGCGAGTGAGGCCGCGAAGCGGCCTCCTTCAGGGGTCTTCGCGCGCTGAAGCATCCGCTCCTGCGGATGCTTCAGCCTGCGCCGGCTAGAAGACCGGAGTCTCCCTCCAGGTGCCCCAGACCTCGCGCCAGGCATCGCAGATCTCACCCATGGTCACGTAGTCGCGGGCGGCGTCGAGGATCGCGGGCATCAGGTTGACGTCGTCGCGGGCGGAGGCGCGCTTCAGCTCCGCGAGCCGCGCCTCGACGCGCTCCGAGTCGCGCCGTCCCTTGAGGGCGCGGACGCGCTCGATCTGCTGCGACTCGAGCGCGGCGTCGATCTTCAGGATCTCGAGCGGCTGCTCGTCCTCGAGCTGGTAGCGGTTGACCCCGACGACGATTCGCTCGCCGCGCTCGACCTCGGCCTGATAGGTGAAGGCGGCGTCCGCGATCTCGCGCTGGGGGAAGTTCTGCTTGATCGCCTCGACCATCCCGCCGAGCTTGTCGATCCGCTCGAAGTACTCGTAGGCCTGAGCCTCGATCGCGTTGGTCAGGCCCTCGACGTAGTAGGAGCCACCGAGCGGGTCGATCGTGTTGGTGACACCGGTCTCGTGCGCGATCACCTGCTGCGTGCGCAGCGCGATCCGGACGGCGTCCTCCGTCGGCAGAGCGAGCGCCTCGTCGAAGGAGTTGGTGTGCAGGCTCTGCGTGCCCCCGAGCACCGCGCCGAGCGCCTCGATCGCGGTCCGCACGATGTTCACCTCGGGCTGCTGCGCGGTGAGGGAGACGCCGGCGGTCTGGGTGTGGAAGCGCATCAGCCACGAGCGCGGGTTCGTCGCGCCGAAGCGCTCGCGCAGCTCGCGGGCCCAGATCCGGCGGGCAGCGCGGTACTTGGCGATCTCCTCGAAGAAGTCGAGATGCGCGTTGAAGAAGAAGCTCAGGCGCGGCGCGAAGTCGTCCACGTCCAGGCCGCGCTCGATCGCCCACTCGACGTAGGTGAAGCCGTCGGCGAGCGTGAAGGCAAGCTCCTGCGCGGCGGTCGAGCCCGCCTCGCGGATGTGGTAGCCGGAGATCGAGATCGGGTGCCACTTGGGCAGGTCCGACGCACACCACTCGACCATGTCCGTCACCAGGCGCATCGACGGCTCCGGCGGGAAGATGTACTCCTTCTGCGCGATGTACTCCTTGAGGATGTCCGTCTGGATCGTCCCGCGCAGCTCCGCCCTCGGCACGCCCTGCTGCTCGCCGACCGCCACGTAGTACGCGAGGAGGATCGCCGCGGGCGAGTTGATCGTCATCGAGGTGGAGACCGAGTCGAGCGGGATCCCGTCGAAGAGCGTCTCCATGTCCGCGAGCGAGTCGATCGCGACGCCCTCGCGCCCGACCTCGCCGAGCGAGCGCTCGTGGTCGGAGTCGTAGCCCATCAGCGTCGGCATGTCGAACGCGGTCGAGAGCCCCGTCTGGCCGTGATCGAGCAGGTAGCGGAAGCGCTCGTTCGTCTCGGCCGCGGTGCCGAAGCCGGCGAACTGGCGCATCGTCCAGAGCTTGCCGCGGTACATCGAGGGATAGACGCCGCGGGTGAAGGGATAGACGCCGGGGTAGCCGAGGTCGCGCTCGTAGTCGACCTCGACGGTGTCCGGCGTCGCGAGCGGCTCGTTCTCGACACCGGAGATGGTCGAGAAGAGCTCGCCCTGCCGCTCCGGGTTGCGCTCGTAGAGCTCCTCGCGCCACGCCCCCGTCGCGTCGAGGGAGCCACGATCCTCGGTCGTCGCCATCGTCGCGCCATTCTAGAGAGCGCAGGTGAGCGGAGCGTCGTAGTCTCAACCTCTGCTCGAGCCTCAGTGGCTCGATCGAGTGAGCGCGCGTCGGCGGGCGAGGCGGCGGTTCCCGCGACCGGCAGCCCGATCCGGCCCGGCCACCGTGCTGGCCCCCTCCTCACCCGTCCGGGGGGTTGAGCCGAATTTACGGGTTGGAAACAGGATTTCCCCTAACGAAGACGGCCTCCATGGCCGATCCATCCCCTACTGCATGCGATTCCGCGTGCCTGACCCACCCGAAGCGACGTGACGCACATCCCCACCCTGCGGCTCGACCCTGCCCCGGCCCCTGCCTGGACCGGGCTCCGCTTGGCCGTGCTCGCACTCGCCGCCGCGCTCGGCCTGGGGGTCGTGCTCATCGCGGCCGGCGCGCCCGATCGCCCTGTGCAGCAGGCGCCGTTCCTGGAACGCGCACTCGGGGAGCGCGCGCCGGATGCACCGCTCGTTCGAACCCCGGTCGCAGGCACCACCGTCCGCCTCGGCGACGGCGGCGGCTATCGAGTCCAGTCCGGGAGCGCCGACCTCGCCCTCCACAACATCGACTCCGGATCCGGCGGCGAGCTCGAGCGCTTCGCAGACGGCGTCGCCCGGCGTACCCCGTTTGGGTTGGAGACGGTGACGGTCACGCCGACCAAGGTCGAGCAGTACCTGACGGTGACGAAGCGCCAGGGTCGGAAGACCTGGAGCTGGCAGCTCGACACAACCCTCGAGCCGAGGTTGAGCTCTGACGGGGCGGTGACCTTCCGGTCGAACTCCCGCCCCGCGGCGCTCCGGATCCCCCCGGCCGCGATTCTGGACGGCAGCGGCCGCGACATCACACCCGCGGGCACCCGCTGGTCGCTCAGGCGGGGGGAGACCGGCTGGACGCTCGAGTTGCAACTCGACGACTCCGAGCTCCCGCTCCCGTACGTGATCGACCCTGCCGCCGACTACGGCCCGCAGCTCCTCTACCCGACGCGGACGCAATCGACGGTGCTCGGCGGCGGCGCGACCAACGCAACGCCCGGACAGGTCTACGGGCTGGCGACCGCCGCGCCGAACGCGCTCTGCACGTTCGCCACGACCAACGCGAACACGTGCCCTGCGGTTCGCGACAACGTGAACACGAACGGCACCTTCTACTCGCAGGTCTGGAACACGAGCGGCGTCGCGCCGAGCACCGGCACCTGGCTGGCCGCACCGCAGGTACCGGCGACGGGCACCGCCGCGGTCGGCGGCTTCCTCGTGAATGTTGCCGGCACGGCCGCACCGACCGCGATCCCAGCGGGCAGCTGGACGTTCGAGATGTGGACGGACGCCTCGGCGACGAGCGCACAGGTGACGGCCAACCTGACCGTCGGCGCATGGATCGTGACGACATCCGGGACTGGCCCGGCGGCGACGATCGCGTCGGTGGACGCAACCGTGATCAATCCGACGAGCGCCGCTGCAACCCTCGCCACCAACCTCGTGACCACGACGGCAACGACGAAGCGGACGCTCACGGTCCCGGCCGTGGCGAAGACGACGCTGTCGGCCAGCCAGCGGCTCTACGTCCGCTTCTACATCAAGAAGATCACCACCACGAACCAGCGGCTGAACGGCTACCTCCACCTGCTCGTCAACGGGACGAACGGCACCGTGACGACGCCGTCGTCGATCCTGCACCCCACCGCGGTCGAGACGCCGGGCGCACCGGCGCCGACGCTGCCGGCGGACAACGGCTGGGTCACCACTGCCAACCCCACGTTCTCATCCACCTACGCGACGACCGGGACCAACACCGGCCGGTTGAACGTCGAGCTCTGCCCGGACGCCGGCTGCGGAACGCAGCTGGAGACGCTGAACAGCACCTCCAGCGTGCTCGCCAACGGCGGCACGGGCACCACGCCGGCGACGGCCACCACACTCACGAACGGGACGTACTACCGCTGGCGCGCGGCGGGCGAGGTCGTCACAGCGGCCAACCCGGTCGGTGCGACAGGGGTCGTCTCCAGTTGGAGCGCCGTGCGGCGCTTCGGCGTCGACCTCACGAACCCGACCGGCTCGGTCACCGCACCTGCGGCGAGCGCGAACGTCCGCGGCGCCTCGGTCGCCGTCACCTCGGACTCGGCCGACGGCTTCTCCGGCGTCGCGTCGGTGCAGTTCCAACGCTCGCCGGCCGGCGCCGGCACCTGGACGGCGATCGGTGCGGCCGACATCGTTGCCCCCTACTCCGTCGCCTGGGACACAACCGCTCTCGCCGACGGTCTCTACGACCTGCGCGCCGTCACGACCGACAATGCCGGCAGGACGAACACATCGGCCGTCGTCACGAACGTCCGCGTCGACAACACGGCGCCCACCCAGTCGCTCGCGCTGACCTCCTTGTCGCCCGCAGGCAGCACCTCTCTCGCCGGCACGAATGTCTTCTACCGCGGCACCGGCGGCGGCTCGGGCGGCAGCTTCAGGATCCGGAACACCGTCACCGACGGCGGCTCTGGGCCGGCGTCCTCCACGACCGGCGCGCTCGGTGGCACGGCGACCGGCTGGAGCCACACACCCGGGGCGGTGACGACGCCTGCCGGCGGCCCCTACGACTCGGCGCTGCTTGCCTGGGTCGAGGGCACGTCGAGCTCGCCGACCGTGGCGCTCAGCGCCGCCGATGCCGCGGGCAACCCGACCGCCTCCTCGATCACGCTCACGCTCAGGAACGACTCGGTCGCACCCTCGGGAGGCCTCCTGCGCGTCAACGGGGTCGATGCGACCGGCGGCGGCTCTGCGAGCGACTCGGGCGGCAGCTTCGCCATCGACCTGCGCGGCGACTGGGCCGAGGCAGCGTCCGGAACCGCCTCGGGGCTCGCCTCCAGCACTCTGACCCGCGACTCCGCTCCGTACGCGAACGGCTCGTGCGGTTCGTACTCGGGCAGCCCGACGATCCTGATCGGCACACCCGCGCAGGCTCTCCCCACCGGGTGCTACCGCTACGTGCTGACCGGCCTCGACAACGTGGGCAACAGCGTCGCCCTCACCACCGACGTCCGGGTCCACGGCGCGCCTGCCCAGATCGAGCTGACCGGCTCCACCGCCGGCCTTCCCTCCGGCACGTCGCGGCTCCTGACCGCCACGATCGAGGACTCCGCGGGCAACGTCGCGATCACGGACAGCTCCACGGTCGTCACCTTCGCGAAGCAGTCCGGTACGGGCACCGTCACCGGGCTCGGCTCGGCGACCGCCTCGGCCGGTGTCGCCACCACGACGGTGACCGGCGCACTCGCCGGCGCGCTCGCGCTCGAGGCGACCTCCGGTGCGCTCACGGCTGACACGCTCTCGTTCACCGTCGTGCACGGCGCCGGTGCGGAGATCCAGCTCGCGGAATCGGGCTCGAACGCCTCGGGCAACCCACATACGCTGACCGCGACGATCCGCGACGCGGCCGGCAACACCGTCACCGGTGACAGCGCGACGGTGGTCGGTTTCGCGAAGACCTCGGGCCTCGGCTCCGTCTCCGGCCTCGGCTCGGCCACCGCTTCGAACGGCATCGCCACGAAGGCCGTCACCAACGTCCTCGCCGGCTCGATCGACCTCGAGGCGACGGCGGGCGGCCTCACCACCGGCTCGACGAGCTACACGATCGTCCACGGCACGGCGGCAGCGGTCGCGCTGAGCGAGAGCGGCTCGACCACCTCCGGTGGCAGCCACACGCTCACCGCGACGATCCGCGACGCGGCCGGGAACACCGTGACGAGCGACAGCACCACCCCGGTCGCGTTCGCGAAGGCGAGCGGCACCGGCACCGTCACCGGACTCGGCAGCGTCACCGTCACCGCGGGCATCGCCAACAAGACGGTCACGAACGTGACCGCCGGCCCGATCGGCCTCGAAGCGGCTGCGTCCGGCCTCAGCACCGGCAGCACCGGCTACACGATCGTGCACGGCGCCGCGGCGTCGCTCGAGCTCACTGAGTCCGGATCCGCCGCCTCCGGCGCCACGCACACGCTCACCGCGACGCTGCAGGACGCGGCCGGCAACACCGTCGCCGGCGACAGCTCCACCATCGTCACCTTTGCCAAGACGGGCGGTGCCGGCACCGTCACGGGACTCGGCGCTGCCACCGCTTCGAACGGCGTTGCGACCCTGCCCGTCACGAACGCACTCGCCGGCAGCATCGACCTCCAGGCATCCGCCGCGGGGCTGACGGCCGGCTCGACGACCTACACGATCGCGCACGGCGCCGCCGCGCAGATCCAGCTCTCCGCGACCGGGTCGAGCACCTCGGGCGCGAGCAAGACCCTGACCGCCACCCTCCAGGACGCCGCGGGCAACACGGTCGACAGCGACAGCTCTACGGTCGTCGCGTTCGCGAAGACAGGCGGCGCAGGCACGGTCACCGGACTCGGCACCGCCACGGCGACCGCCGGGGTCGCGACCAAGGTGGTCACGAACGCGCTCGCCGGGACGATCGACCTCGCAGCGACCGCCGCCGGGCTGACCGCGGGAGCGGACAGCTACGCGATCGTCCCCGGCGCCGCGACCGCGCTCGGGCTGGCCGAGTCCGGCTCCAACGCGTCCGGCGACACGCACACGCTGACGGCGACCGTCGTGGACAGCGCCGGCAACACGGTCACCGACGACGACTCGACCGTCGTCACCTTCGCCAAGACCAGTGGCAGCGGCACCGTCACCGGGCTCGATTCCGTGATCGCCACGGACGGCGTGGCGACGGACACGGTCACGAACGTGCTCGCCGGCGCGATCGGCCTCGACGCGCAGGCGCCGGGGCTCACAGCCGGCAGCGCCGGCTACGCGATCGTGCACGGCGCGGCCGCGGAGCTCGCGCTGACGCACAGCGGCAGCACGACGTCCGGCGCCTCGAACACCCTGACGGCAACGATCCGCGACGCCGCCGGCAACACGGTCACGAGCGACAGCTCGACGGTCGTCGGGCTCGCACAGGTCTCAGGCAGCGGAACGGTCGTCGGGCTCGGCGCCGCGACGGCGGCCGCCGGCGTCGCCTCGCGCTCCGTCACGAATGCGCTTGCCGGTACCGTCGGCCTCGAGGCGAGCGCGCCAGGGCTCACCCCGGGCGCGGCGAGCTACACGGTGGGCCACGGGGCCGCCGCTCAGCTCGTGCTGACGCATGGCGGCTCGGCGCTCTCCGGTGGCGACCACACCCTGACCGCCACGGTGCAGGACGCCGCCGGGAACACGGTCGCGAGCGACAACTCCACCGTCGTCACCTTCTCGCAGACCGGCGGCGCGGGCAGCGTCACGGGTCTCGGCACCGCAGCCGCTTCGGGCGGCGTCGCCACGAAGACCGTCACGAACGCGGTTGCGGGCACGGTCGACCTCGATGCTCAGGCGGGTGGCCTCACCCCCGGCAGCGCGAGCTACTCGGTCTCGGCGGGCGCAGCCTCGACCGCCACCTCCACGATCTCCGCGCTGCCGCTCTCGATCGTCGCTGACGGCGTCGCCGCCTCGACGATCAGCGTGCAGCTGAAAGACGCCGTCGGCAACGATGTGGTCGGCTCCGGCGGCATCGTCGCGCTCTCGCGCAGCGGCACCGGCTCGCTCTCGGCCGTCACCGACAACGGCGACGGCACCTACACCGCCACGCTGACCTCCCCCACCGCAGTCGGCTCGGCGACGATCTCCGGGACCCTGAACGGCGCTGCTCTGGCGGACTCCGAGCTCGTGACGTTCACTCACGGCCCGGCCACGCAGATCGTGCTCGCGCAGACCGGCTCGAATCTCTCCGGGACCACGCAGACACTCACGGCGACCGTTCGCGACGCGAACGGTAACGACGTCACCGGCGACAGCTCCACCGTCGTCACGTTCGCCAAGAGCGGCGGGGCCGGAAGCGTCACCGGCCTCGGCGCTGCCACGGCTTCGAACGGCGTCGCGACCCTGCCCGTCACCAACGCACTCGCCGGCAGCATCGACCTCCAGGCATCCGCCGCGGGGCTGACGGCCAGTTCGACGAGCTACACGATCGGGCACGGCGCCGCGGCGAAGATCCAGCTTGCCCAGTCCGGCTCGAACGCCTCCGGCGACTCGCACACGCTCACCGCCACCGTCCAGGACGCTGCCGGCAACACGGTCACCGCCGACAACTCGACCGCCGCCACCTTCGCCAAGACCGGCGGCGCCGGCACGGTTGCCGGGCTCGGCGTCGCGACCGCGTCGAACGGTGTCGCAACCCTGACGGTGACCAACGTCCTCGCCGGCCCGATCGATCTCGCCGCGGGCTCGGGCGGCCTCACCCCGGGCACCACGAGCTACACCGTCGTCCACGGCGCCGCCGCGTCGATCGCGCTGGCCGAATCCGGCTCGAGCGTCTCCGGCAGCGGCCACACGCTCACGGCGACGATCGAGGACGCGGCCGGCAACACGGTCAGCGGCGACAGCTCGACCCTCGTCACGTTCGCCCAGACGGGCGGCACCGGCAGCGTCTCCGGGCTCGGCGCCGCCACCGCCTCGAGCGGCATCGCCACGCGCTCCGTCACGAACGCACTCGTCGGCGACGTCGACCTCTCCGCGACCGCGACCGGGCTCACGGGCGGAAGCGCCACCTTCACGATCGTGCACGCTGCCGCCTCGCAGATCTCCCTCGCCGTCTCCGGCTCGAGCACCTCGGGCGCCGACAAGACGCTCACCGCGACGATCCGCGACGCCGCCGGGAACACGGTCACGAGCGACAGCTCGACCGTCGTCACCTTTGCGCCGACCAGCGGCCCGGGCAGCGTCACCGGGCTCGGCACCGCCACGGCCTCGAGCGGCGTCGCCTCGAAGATCGTCACGAACGCACTCGCTGGAGCACTCGTACTCGAAGCGACCTCGGGCGCGCTGGCCTCGGGCAGCGCCGGCTACACAATCGCCCACGGCGCCGCGGCCCAGGTCGAGCTCGTAGTCTCGGGCTCGAGCGTCTCCGGCGGCGACAAGACCCTGACGGCGACCATTCGGGACGCCGCGGGCAACACGGTCACCTCCGACAGCTCGACCGTCGTCGGCTTCGCAAAGTCGAGCGGCGCCGGGACGGTTGCAGGTCTCGGCGCGAGCACTGCCGCCGCCGGAGTCGCGACGAAGGTGGCCACGAACGTCCTCGCCGGCTCGATCGACCTGGAGGCAGCGGCGGCGGGCCTGACGACCGGGACGGCGAACTACACGGTCGCCCATGGCGCTGCGACGCAGATCGACCTCGACGCCTCCGGCTCGAACGCCTCGGGCGCGACGAAGACGCTCATCGCGACGATCCAGGACGCCGCGGGGAACACCGTCACCTCCGACCACTCGACGCTCGTCGGCTTCGCCAAGTCCGGCGGCTCCGGAACCGTCACGGGGCTCGGTGCCGACACCGCGGCGAACGGCATCGCGACGCTCGACGTCACGAATGCGCTCGCCGGGCAGATCGACCTCGCGGCGACCGCCGCCGGCCTCACCGCCGGCAGCACGAGCTGGACGATCGGCGCGGGCGCTGCGTCGACCACGACGAGCACGATCGACGCCGCACCGTCGACGATCGTCGCGGACGGAGCCTCGACCAGCACCGTTACGGTCCGGCTCAAGGACGCGGCCGGGAACGAGCTCGCGGCCGGCGACGGCGTCGTGGCGCTGAGCCTCTCTGGCACCGGCAGCCTCGGCAGCGTCACCGACGAGGGGGACGGCACCTACACCACGGCTCTGACCTCCCCCACGGCGGTCGGCAGCGGCTCGATCACCGGAACGCTGAACGCCGTGGCGCTCGCCGACAGCGCCGTGGTCACCTACGAGCACGGCCCGGCGGATGCGATCGTCCTCACCCACTCCGGCTCGACGGTCGCGGGCGACGCACACACGCTCACCGCCACGATCGTGGACGCGCACGGCAACACGGTCACCTCCGACAACTCCACTGTCGTCACCTTCGCCAAGGCGAGCGGCGCCGGCACAGTCGGTGGGCTCGGCGCCGCTACAGCAGCGAACGGCATTGCCACGAAGGCCGTCACGAACGCACTCGCAGGGCTCATCTCGCTGGAGGCGACGGCGGCCGGCCTCGCGAGCGGCACGACCGGCTACACGATCGTCGCCGGCCCGGTCAGCGCCTCCACCTCCACGGTCGATGCCAGCCCGACGAGCGTCCAGAACACCGGCGCGGACACGAGCACGATCACCGTGACGGTCCGCGACGTCGGCGGCAACCCGCTCTCGGGCGAGACCGTGTCGCTCGACGACGACGGCGCCGACTCGGTCATCGCGCCTGCGAGCACGACGACCAACGGCTCGGGCGTCGCGACCTTCACCGCCACCAGCACGACGATCGAGACCGCGATCTACACCGCCACAGCGGGCGGGATCGAGGTCACCGACACGGCCTCCGTCAGCTTCGTCTTCATCGATACGAACGGCCCCACGAACACGATCACGCTCGCGAGCGGCGCAGGCGCCTTCCTGACCGGCACCGACCTCTACTACCGGCCCGCCGCGGCGGGCTCGTTCACACTGTCGAGCGCCGTCGCCGACGGCGGCTCCGGCCCCGCGTCGGCCGCCTATCCGGCGGTCGGCGAGACGGGCTGGACGCATGCGCTCGAGACCGTCACCACTCCCGCGGCCGGCCCCTACGTCTCCAGTCCTTTCAGCTGGACGGCTGCTGCCGCCGGCGACTTCTCGATCGAGGTCACGGCCGCCGACGGGTGGACGCCCGCCAACACGAGCGAGACGACGATCGACGTGCTCGAGGATTCCTCGGCACCGACCGGCCAGACGATCTCACTCGGCGGCGGCTCGGTCCATGCGGCGCTCTCCGTTCCCTTCGTGCTCGGCGACGGCGTCGACCTAGGCTCGGGGCTCGACCCGTCCACCCGCCTGGTCGGGCGGGAATCCGCGCTGCTCGTGGACGGGGCGTGCGGCACGTTCGCGCCCGACGTCGGCGTGTTCGCGAGCCCGGACACGAGCGTCCAGTCGGGCCACTGCTACCGCTACAGCTTCACGCTCGAGGATCGCGTGGGCAACACCTCGGCTGCGGTCACGAGCGCCGTCGCACAGATCGACACCGCCGCTCCGCCTGCCCCCGTCCAGACGGTCACCGAGACCGGCGACGACGGCCATGCGTCCGGCTCCACGCTCTACTACGACCCGGCGGGCTCGGGCTCGTTCACGGTCACCTCGGCCGTTGCCGACGGCGAGTCGGGGATCGACAAGGTCGGCTTCGCGGCGCCCGCCACCGGCTTCGCGTCGCTCGACCCGGCCGACGACTCCACCCCGCCGTACGCACGCTCCTACTCCTGGGCCGCCGGTGCCACGGGCTCGGGCGCTCAGGCGGTGACGGCCCTCGACCGCGCCGGTCACAGCGCGGCGGGATCGTTCACGCTCACGCCCGATGCAGCCGACCCGACCGTCTCCTTCGATGCGCCGGCCGGCGGCACGATGCTCGACTCCGGCTCACACGCACTCGAGGCGACAGCGGGCGACGCGGGGGCCGGTGTCGCATCGGTGCTGTTCGAGGTCTCCTCGACCGGCGCGGGCGGCCCCTTCACCGCGATCGGCACGACGGACACTTCGGCTCCCTATGCCGTCTCGTGGGACACCTCGACGTTGTCCGACGGGCCCAAGGTGCTGCGCGCGACCGCGACCGACAACGTCGGGCACACGGCGGCGGTGACACGCAGCGTCGCGGTCGACAAGGTGCCCGGCGCGCCCGTCACCTCGATCACGTCGCAGCCCGCCGACCCGAGCGCGAATACGACGCCCACCTTCGGCTTCGGCTCGAGCGAGACGCCGTCCACCTTCGAGTGCCGCATCGACGGTGCCGGCTGGGGCTCCTGTCCGTCGCCGCACACGGTCACCCCCGCCCTCGGCGACGGCTCGCACACGCTCGAGGTGCGGGCAAGCGACGCGGCCGGGAACCAGGACGCGACCCCCGAGAGCTACACGTGGGCCGTCGACGCGACCGCGCCCACCGGTGCGCTGACCGCGCCGGCGGCACTCGCGGCCGTCTCCGGCACCGCCGTCGTCGTCACCTCCGACTCCGCCGACGGCGGGTCCGGCGTGCAGCACGCCCTCTTCGAGGTACTCGTCGCGGGTACCTGGCAGGCGCTCGGCGCCCCGGATCCGAGCGCGCCCTACTCGGTCCTCTGGAACACGACCGGACTGGCCGATGGCGACCACGATCTCCGCGTCACGACCCGCGACAACGCCGGCAACTCGACAGTCTCCGCCGTCCGCACGGTGACCGTCGACAACTCCCTGCCGCTGCTGTCGGCGAGCGTCTCGCACAACCCGGTCAATCTCACGACTCCCGACCCCGCACAGGTGAGTGCGGTCGCCGACGACCTCGGTTCGGGAATCGCGAACGTGCTCTTCGAGCAGTGCAACGAGACCTCCGCCGCGTGCACGTCCGACACCTGGACGACGCTCGTCGGCCCCGACACGGTCGCACCGTACGAGGTCGACTGGGCGATTCCGTCGGACGGGCCGCGCCTGCTGCGGGTGACCGCGACCGACAACGCCGGCCGTTCGGCGGTCGATCTGATCCTCACCACCGTCGACCGCACGCGGCCGAGCGGCACCGTCACGGCGCCGGCCGCAGGCGCAGACCTGCGTGGCTCCGTCGCACTCGCCGCCACTGCCTCCGATTCCGCACCCGGCTCGGTCAACACGGTCACGTTCCAGGTCTCGCCGGCCGGCGCGGGCGTCTGGGCCGACCTCGGCACCGACGGCTCCGCACCCTACGGCGCAACGCTCGACACCACGACGCTCACGGACGGCCTCTACGACCTGCGCGTCTTCACGACCGACGCCTCCGGCAACGCCGAGGCAACCCCCGCGACGACCTCCGTGCGCGTCGACAACACCGCACCGGCCACGACCGACGACGCGCCGACGGGTTGGCGCAACGGCGACGTCGTCGTGACGCTCACGGCCGGCGACCCGGGCGGCTCCGGCGTAGCCCAGACCGAGTACCGGCTCGACGGCGGCGCCACGCAGCCGTTCTCGGCCCCCGTCACCGTCTCCGGCGAAGGCGTCCACACGCTCGAGTACCGCTCGCGGGACTCGGCCGGGAACTGGGAGGGCTGGCAGACCGCGAGCGTGCGGATCGACGAGACCGATCCGGCGACCGCCGACGACGCTCCGGCGGCGTGGCAGGCGGGCGCGACCTCGGTCACCCTCTCGCCCACCGACGCCGGCGGCTCGGGCCTCGCGACGACGACGTACGAGCTCGACGGCGGCGCGACCCAGGCCGGCTCGACGGTCAACGTCCCGGCGACGCACGGCACGCACACGATCACGTATCGCTCGACCGACGCCGCCGGCAACGTCGAGGCCGATCGCAGCGCCTCGGTGCGGATCGACCGCCAGGCACCGACGACGAGCGACGACGCCCCGGCGGGACTGCGCAACCTCCCCGTGACGGTCACCCTGGCGGCGGCCGACCCGGACTCGGGCGTGTCGACGACGACCTACGAGGTGAACGGCGGCGCGACGCAGACGGGCACGAGCGTCTCGATCGCAGCCAGCACCGGCACCTACACGATCACGTACCGCTCCACGGACGCCGTCGGCAACGTCGAGGCGACCCGGACCGCGGCCGTCCAGATCGACGCGACCGCGCCCGCGACGAGCGCGACGATCTCGCCGCGCAACCCGAACAACGGGCCGATCACGGTCTCGCTGTCGACGGTCGACGCCGGTGGCGCGGGGGTCGACGAAACCCGCTTCCGGATCGACGGAGGCACCGAGACGGTCGGCTCGAGCGCTCTCGTCGACGGGCGCCGACGGGCAGCACGCGGTGCACTTCTACTCGGTCGACATGCTCGGGAACGTCGAGCCCGAGCAGCTCGTGACCGTCACGATCGACACCGCCGGCCCCACGGGCACCCCGGCCAACCCGGGTGGCTACCTGCGCGG
Source organism: uncultured Gaiellaceae bacterium (assembly GCA_963735585.1). Classification (GTDB taxonomy): domain Bacteria; phylum Actinomycetota; class Thermoleophilia; order Gaiellales; family Gaiellaceae; genus Gaiellasilicea. The sequence goes on from CAVTLI010000001.1 coordinate 706,938, forward strand.
CACGGCCGCCGAGCTGCGGTGGACGCCCGACATCCCTGCCGACGTCTCCTCCGTCACCTTCGAGTTCTCGATCGCGGGCGCGGGCGCCTGGGCGGCCCTGCCGGGCGGCACGATCGGAACGCCGATGCTCGCCGCCTACGTCTACAGCTGGAACACGACCGCGGTCGCCGACGGCGAGTACGACCTGCGCGTGCGCGTCGAGGACGAGCTCGGCAACGAGACGGTCCAGCTCCTGCCGAACCTGCCCAAGACGGTCGACAACAGCGCCCCGACGGCGACGGTCTCGACGCCCGCCGGTGGCAGCTTCGTCTCCGGCTCGGTGGCGCTCGGCGGCTCCGCGGTCGATGCGCTCTCGGGTATCTCCTCCACAGCGATCCAGCTCAAGCCGGACGGTGCGGCGGGCTTCACCACCGTGGCCAGCAGCGCCTCCGCGGCAGTCTCGACGACCTGGGACAGCAGCTCGGTCGCCGACGGCCCGGTCGAGATCAAGGTCGTCGCCACCGACGGCGCCGGCAACCAGACCGAGTCGGCGATCGTCACGTTCACGGTCGACAACGACGCGCCGACCGTGACGCTCGCCGATCCCGGCTCTGCCGTCTCCACCTCCCCCACGCTCTCGGCGACCGCCGCCGTGGACACCACGAGCGTCTCCTTCGAGTACCGGGTGACCGGCTCGACCCCGTGGCTCCCGATCGACACCGACGCAACGCCCGGCGACGGCTTCTCGGCGACCTGGTCGACCGGCCCGGTGTCGGAGGCGACGTACGAGCTGCGCGCCACCGCCACCGACGGCGGCGGGAACACCGGCACGAGCGGGATCCGCACCGTCGTTCTCGACAAGACCAACCCGACCGGCTCGGTGACCGCCCCTGCTGTCAGCTCGACGACCGGCGGCTCCGCCGTCGTTCTCGCCGCGGCCGCCGCGGACACGGGCTCGGGCGTGCGCGACGTCGTCTTCCTCGTCAAGCAGTTCGGCTCCTCGACCTTCGACCCGGTCGGCACGGACGCGACGGTGCCCTACACGGTGACGTGGGACGCGTCGAGCGCGGCGGACGGCCCGGCCGAGATTCGCGTGCTCGTCACCGACGTCGCGGGCAACACGCGCAACTCCGCAGTCGTCCCCGTCACACTCGACTCCACCGGCCCGAGCGTCACGCTCACCGATCCCGGCGCTGTGCTCTCGGGCACCGTCGCGCTCGCCGTGACGACCGGCGGCGGCGCCACCCGCGTGCGCTTCGAGGTCAGCCCTGCCGGTGCGGGCAGCTGGACGGAGCTCGGAACCGACGTGACCGCGCCGTTCGGCGCCGCTCTGGACACGGCCGCACTCGCCGACGGCGACTACGACCTGCGCGCCACCGGCTTCGACGCGCTCGACAACCCCTCGGCCCCCTCGGTGCGGGCGGGCGTGCGCTTCGACAACACGGCGCCGTCGCTCGTCTCCTCGGCTCCGGCCGACGGCTCGGTCTCGACGTCGGCAAGTCAGATCGTGCTCACCGCGAGCGAGCCGGTGACGGCGCCGGGCGCGCTCCTCGACGGCGCTCCGGCCCCCGCGCCGGCCGTCTCAGGCTCCACGCTGACCTTCGCCACGGGCTCGCTCGCCGACGGCCTCCACGTCCTCTCCGGCGAGCTCGAGGACGCGAGCGGGATCCGCACGCCATTCCGGGTCGCGGTCACGATCGAGAGCACGCCAGCGGCCGATCCGCCGCCGGTCGAGCGCAGCATCACGTCGTCGGGCAACTGGACGCTGACGATCCCGGGCGGCCTCGTGACCGTGAAGATGCCGCAGAGCGCGTGGCCCACGCCCCCGACGCCGCAGGACTACATCCTCGTGCTTCGCGTCGATGCTGGCCCGAGCATCGCGGCGGGCGCAGGCTTCGCCCCGGGGACGCAGATCGTCGAGGTGACGGCCCGCTGGGCGATGGCCGGCACGTACGTGACCGAGTTCAACGCCCCGATCGAGATCATCTTCTCGAACCCGACCGGCGTCCCCGTCGTGCCTGCGTGGTCGTCGAGCGGCACGTCCGCGTGGAGCACGATGGGCGTGCTCGGCGGCTCCACCCTGCCGGCCGGCGCCCGCGACGGCTTCCACAGCGACGCGGACGGCGTGCACGTGCTCACCCGCCACCTCACCTTCTTCGGCCTGATGCTCGACGACGAGGCGCCGACGCCGCCGAGGCACATCGCGGGCGTCGTCGCCGATGACGGCCTGACCATCCGCTGGCTCCCCGGCACCGACGCGAGCGGACAGCTCGGAAACGTGATCCTCGTGGTCAACGGCGGCGAGTACCGTCTGTTCGGCCCGACGGAATACGAGGCCAAGCTCGGCGCGATCCAGCCGGGCGACACCCGCAGGTTCCAGCTCCGGCAGCTGGACGCGGCCGGCAACAAGAGCCCCCTGACACCGGTGCTGCGCGCGGTTCCGAGCGTCGTCGGCCTCGGCGTCGAGGCCGCCAGCGCCGCACTCGTCGAGCGTGGCTTCCGAGTCGGCGCCCTGCGAGAGGAGATCGCGCCCATGGTCGCCGCGGGCACCGTCGTCGGCCCGGCCGGGCTCAGCATGGCCGTCGAGTCCAGCGCGATCGACCTCGTCGTCGCACGCGGGGCCGCCGCCGCCCAGACGAAGTTCGTGCTCCAGGTCGCGAGCGCCCGGACGGTGACGCTGCAGAAGCACACGACGTTCGCCGCCCGGGTGAAGGTGACGCGCCCGGCTCAGCTGCTTGCGACCCTCTACTCCCCGGCCAAGAAGCGCGTGTTCACCTGGCACCGGAACGTGACGGCAGGCAGCAGCATCGTCACGCTGCGGCTGCCCGCGCAGGTTCGCCGCACCGGCACCTACCGAGTCGTCTGGGTCGCGCGCTCGGGTGCCGAGACGATCCGTCGGACGGTCACGCTCCGTCTCGTCGCGCCGAAGGCGGCGCGGCAGCGGCCGCGCAGCAGCAGAAGGTCGAGATCGTGTTCGCAGGCGAGCGGGCCGCGCTCGACGCGATCTCCGCCCGCCTCCGCGGGACGAAGACGCGCGTCGTCGCGAGGACGGATGCCGACGGCACCTTCGCGCTCGCCTCCTCCCGGTCGCGGAACATCGGGATCGCGGTCGTCGACGTCGACGACTTCGGCGTCGGCCTCGTCCGCGATCTCGGCATCGTCTTCCCGCGGCTGCGGCTGATCGGGATCGCACGCGACCCGGGCCTGCGCAGACGAGCCGTACGTGCGGGCGCCGTGCTCGCGCTGCCACGCTCCACGCCTGCGGCGAAGGCCGCCAGGGCGATCGAGCGCATCGCAGGCCCTTAGAGCCCGAGCGCAGCCTGAATCGCGAAGGCGAGCCCGACGGCGACCAGCGTGACGCCCAGGGCGAGCCGGAGCGTGCGCTCCGAGGCGACGCCGGTCCACCGCGCACCCAACCAGCCCCCTGGAATCGCACCTGCGAGGCCCGCCGCCAGGATCCCCCAGTCGACTTCCAGCGCCGCCGCGTGCGCCGCGAACCCCGCGACGCCGAGCAGGAAGCCGACGACGAGATTCGTCCCGGCCGCGCGACGCACGTCGAGCCCCACGGACCGGATGAGCGCGGGCATGCGCAGCGTGCCCAGGATCACGCCGACGGCGCCGCCGATCGCGCCGATGGCCGCTCCGGCGACGACGGCCGGCGCGAGCCGGGGCCGCTCCCGCGTGCGCGGCTTGATCGGCCGCAGTGCCAGGTCGATCCCGCTCCAGACGAGCACGGCCGCGATCACGGCATAGAGGAGCCGCTCCGAGACATCGTCGGCGATCAGCGCGCCGACGACGGCGCCCACGATCGACGGTGGTGCCATCCAGGCGACCACACGCCAGTCGACCCGTCCCTCGCGCACATGGCGCACGCTGCCGGCCGCGGCTGCCGCTGCCGAGATGGCGATGTTCGTGCCCGCGGCCGCGAGCGGGCTGCCCGACGCGAGCACGATCAGCGGCAGCCGCAGCGTCCCGAGCACGAGCCCGAGTGCGGAACCGAGGTAGCCCGCGACGAACGACCCGACGAACGCGACCGCAAGCGTCCAGATCACGATCCCTCGCGTTCCTGGCGCGTCGCTCGGGGTGCGTAGGCCGGGGTCACAGTATGGAAATACGGGGCGCCGGCCGGAGTGCCGCGAGCGGCGCGAGGCGCCGTCGGAGGCCGGCCGCGCCGGCCGGGAGGCGACGCCGGCCAGGGGCGCGAGGGGCTAGCGCGAGCTCCCAGGCTTCCATAGAGGCTCGTCACGGCCGGCGGCGGAGTTCGCCGCCCGGGCGAGGATGAACAGCAGGTCGGAGAGCCGGTTCAGGTAGCGCAGCACGAGCGGGTTCAGCTCGAGCTCCTGCGACCCCGCGAGCGCGTCGCGCTCGGCGCGGCGGCAGACCGTGCGCGCGACGTGCAGGCGCGCCGCCGTCTCGCTGCCGCCAGGAAGCACGAAGCTGCGCAGCTCGGTCAGATCGGCGTTGAAGCGGTCGCACTGGCGCTCGAGCTCGTCGATCATCTCCTGCTCGACGCGCAGGCGGTCGGTGACCCCCCACGGCACCGAGAGATCGGCGCCGACGTCGAAGAGGTCGTTCTGAACGCGCTCGAGCAGCGGCCGCAGCTCGGCGGGCACGTCACCTGCGAGGACGACTCCGAGGGCCGAGTTGAGCTCGTCGACCGTGCCGAAGGCGCCGATCCGACAATCGAGCTTCGAGACCCGCGATCCGTCGCCGAGCGAGGTCTCGCCCGCGTCGCCGCCGCGCGTGTAGATCTTCGTGAGCCGCACCGGCTGGTCGCGCTCTCTCATCGACAGAGGCTCATCGGCTGGCGGCAGGCTCACGCTGGAGGTCGAGGATCGAGCGCGCGATCACCAGCCTCTGGATCTCGCTCGTGCCCTCGTAGATCTCCGTGACCTTGGCGTCGCGGTAGTAGCGCTCGACCGGAAACTCCTTCGTGTAGCCGTAGCCGCCCAGGATCTGGATTGCCTCCGCGGTCTGCCGGCGCGCCATCTCGGAGGCGAAGAGCTTCGCCTTCGCGCCGGCTTCGGTGTGCGGCTCGCCCTGCCCCTTCAACCAGGCCGCCCGGTAGACGAGCAGGCGCGCCGCGTCGATCTCGGTGGACATGTCCGCGAGCTTCCACTGGATCGCCTGGTGCTCGGCGATCGCCTTGCCGAACGTGCGGCGCTCCTTCGCGTACTCACGCGCCACGTCGTACGCCGCCTGGGCGATCCCGAGCGCCTGTGCGGCGATCCCGATCCGCCCGCCGTCGAGCGTGCCGAGCGCGATCGCGAAGCCGCGGCCCTCCTCACCGAGCAGCCGGTCGCGCTCCACGCGCGCGCCCTCGACCGCGATGTCGACGGTGACGGACGAGTTGAGGCCCAGCTTCTCCTCCTTCCGCGTGACCTTCACCTGGTCGCCGTCCAGCAGGAACGCGGAGATGCCGCGCGAGCCGGGCGTATCCGGATCGGTGCGCGCGAACAGGAGCACGGTGCCGCCGTAGGCCGCGTTCGTGATCCACTGCTTGGCGCCGGTGATCTTCCAGCCGTCGCCGTCGGGCTCTGCACGCGTTCGCAGCGAACCGGCGTCCGACCCCGCCTCGGCCTCGGTCAGCGCGAACGCGCCGACCTTCTCGCCGCGGGCGAGCTCGGGCACGAAGCGCTCCGCCTGCTCACTCGAGCCATACGCAAGGATCGGCAGCGTGCACGCGCTCGTGTGCACAGCGACCGTGACGCCCACCCCGGCGTCGGCACGCGAGAGCTCCTCGAGCACGAGGATGTACGAGAGGAAGTCGGCCCCTGCGCCACCGAGCTCGTCGGGGACACAGACGCCCATCAGGCCTAGCCCGCCGAGCTTCTCGACGAGCTCGTCGGGGAAGCGCTGCTCTCGGTCCCAGGCCGCCGCGTGCGGCTCGATCTCGGCCTGCGCGAAGTCCCGCGCGAGCGCCTGGATCTCCCGCTGATCGTCGGTCAGGGAGAAGTCCATCGCCCGGACTCTATGCGCAAGATGAGCATCCGCGCGAGCGGATGCTCATCGCGCCAAGACCCCTAAAGAGGGCCGCGAGCGGCCCCACCAGCCCGCGCCCGAAGGTTCTACGCGGCAGCGAGGAAGTCGCGGCGGATCTGGTGCAGCACGTGCTCGCGGTCGCGGAAGGCGTCCACGACCTGCGGGTCGAACTGCTTGCCCGACTCGGCGATGATCTCCTTGTGCGCCACGCGCCAGCTCTGGGCGCCGCGGTACGGACGGTGGCTCGTGATCGCGTCCAGGGCGTCGGCGACGGCGAAGATGCGCGCACCGAGCGGGATCTCCTCGCCCACCAGGCTGTCGGGATAACCGCCGCCGTCCCACCGCTCGTGGTGTGAGCGCACGATCTCCACGCCCGGGCCCTGCAGGAATGCGACGCCGCCGAGCATCTGCGCGCCGAGCACCGTGTGCTTCTGCATCAGCCGCCACTCGTGCTCGTTGAGCGGGCTCGGCTTGCGCAGGATCTGGTCGGGAATGCCGATCTTGCCGATGTCGTGCAGCAGAAAGCCGTACTCGACCGACGGGTGCCCGGCGACGAGCGGGTCGAGCGTGCGCGCGAGCTCCATCGCATAGAGCTGAACGCGCTGCGAGTGCTGCCGGGTGCCGGTGTCCTTCGTCTCGAGCGCGCTCGCAAGCGCGGACACCGTCTCGCGATAGGCGCTCTCGAGCAACGCCCGCTGTCCCCGTTCGAGCTCGACCAGATCGCGCAGGTCGCGCGCGTAGAGCAGCAGCTGCTCTTCCTCCGAACGCCCACGCGGCTTGCGCATGGGGACTCCCACGCGACCTCCGGCCAGTCGCTCCACGACCGCGAGCAGCTCGAGCGGACGGAACGGCTTCAGCAGCAGCGCGTCTGCACCGGCGGCGCCGGCCACCTCCTCCACGTCGTCGAGCCCGGTGAGCAGGACGACGCGGATGTCGCGCGTCGCGGGGCTCGCCTTGAGCTCGCTGCAGAAGGCGATTCCGTCGATCCCGGGCATCCCCACGTCGAGCACGATCACCTCGGGCGGCGACTGCTCGATCAGCGCGGCGGCCTCCGCGGCGCCGCTTGCCTCCTCCACGTCCACGTCGACGGCCTCGAACGTCGTCCGGAGCAGTGCGCGGAACCTCGCATCGTCGTCAACCAGCAGTAGGCGCATCGTTCCCCCTGGATCTCGAGCCTGTGACAACGGTATCGGCGACTAGGCCCAAGCCTTGAGTAGGACCTACCCCGTTCGGGGGATGCCACTGATCCGGCGCAGCGAGCGCGGCGCCCGCCGACGTGCCGTCCGCTCGATCCCACTCGGCGTGAGCAGCCGGCGCAGACGCCTCGGCGAGAGCTCCGCACACAGCACCGCGGACGCGGCGGGGCCGCGCTCGCCGTAGCGGAGGCCCTCGCTCGTGAGCTCCGGCGAGGCGCGCCAGCCCTCCTCCGTGAGCTCGTACACCTCCTGCTCCTCGACGAAGAAGCCGGCTCGCGTGAACAGGCGCGTCCAGCCGCGGACGTCGTCCTGCCGGAACCAGCCATAGTTCTCCGGCTCGCCGCACGGCACGGTGATCAGCAGCCGGCCGCTCGGAACGAGGACGCGGCGAAGCTCACGCAGCGCCGTCAGCTGGGACGCGGCATCCTCCTCGGCACCCAAGCCGTAGCCCGTGTTGTCTGCGCCGACGTGCTCGAGTGTCGAGACGCAAAGGACGAGCTCGAAGGTGCCGTCGTCGAAAGGGAGGTCGCGCACATCCGCCTGCACGCTCGTCATCCCGGGCACGTCCGCAGTGGCGAGGTCGACTCCGGCGAGCTCGTCGAAGCCGGCCTGCAGGAGCGCAGCGAGATACGGCGGCTCCGCAAAGGCGTAGCCGACCTCGAGCGCCCGCCCTTTCGGCAGCCGGGCGAGCACCCACGGGAGCTCGATGACGCGCTCGTCCATCCCCGGTGGGCCTTGCAGCCAGCGCGGACGGTCCCCGCGTTCGCGCGCGCCGCGCGCGAAGGCGACGCCGTCGTCGAGCAACCGCACGCGCTCAGCCTCCTGCGCAGTCGCCAGCTCGTGCAGGAGCGTCGTCCGCGAGAGCGTCCCCTCGGCGAGCTTCGCAAGTGCGCGATCGCGCGCCTCCTCGTCGGGCGGCCGCCGCAGGATCGAACGGAACGCGGACTCGACGAACGCCGCATCGTCTCCCTCCCCGGCAACGAGCCAGGCGCGCAGGCGCTCGTCCATCAGGAGTAGTCGTAGAAGCCCTGACCGCTCTTGCGGCCGAGCCGCCCGGCCGCGACGTACTGCCGTAGCAGCGGGCAGGGCGCGTACTTCGGGTTGCCGAGCCCCTCGTGCAACACGTCCATGATCGCCACACACGTGTCGAGGCCGATCAGGTCGGCGAGAGCCAGCGGACCGATCGGGTGTGCGAAACCGAGCTTGGCGATCGTGTCGATCGCCTCCGGCTCGGCCACGCCTTCGAGCAGCGCGTAGGCGGCCTCGTTGATGAACGGCATCAGGATCCGGTTCGAGACGAAGCCGGGGAAGTCGCTCGCCTCGGCCGGCACCTTGCCGAGCTCCTCGGCCAGGCCGACGATCGCCGCCGCCGTCTCGTCCGAGGTCTGCACCGCCCGGATCACCTCGACCAGCTTCAACAGCGGGCACCGGGTTGAAGAAGTGCATCCCGATCACCCGCTCGGGGCGTCCGGTCGCCGCCGCCAGCGAGGTGATCGAGATCGAGGACGTGTTCGAGGCGAGGATCGCCTCGGCGGGCAGGAGCTCGTCGGCGCGGCGGAAGAGCTGCTCCTTCACCCCCGCGTCCTCGACCACGGCTTCGATCATCAGGTCGGCCGCGACGAGGTCGTCGGCGGCGGTGATCCGCGCCAGCACCTCGGCGGGATCGGGGCCGCCCTTCGCGGCCAGCTTCTCGAGGCTGCCGCGGATTCCGGCCAGTCCGCGCTCGACCGCGCCGGACGCCGCATCGTGGAGCGTCACGCGGCGTCCCGAGGCGGCGACGACCTGCGCGATCCCGGCGCCCATCTGGCCCGCGCCGATGACAAGGACGTGCTCGAAGCGCATACTTCGAGCCTACCCCGGAACTCGCCGGGCAGGCCCGGTGTAGCTGTCACATGAGACGCCTCGGAACAGCTCTGCTCGCAACCGCCATCCTCGCCGGGGCGGCCGGTGCCGGCGGGCCTGCGGAGCGGGTCCTCGCGGTCGAGTGGAAGGCCGGCGGAGGCCAGCTGCGCTGGGTCTCGACGCGGACGCTGCAACCGGCGGGCGGGCCGGTCGTGAATCTCGGCGGCGCTCCGGCGAACCTGATCGCGACCTCGCCCGACGGCCGAACCGGCGCGCTCGGCGGCGGCGAGAACGGCCGGCTACGTCTCCTCGACCTGCGGCGGCCGCGCAGCCTCGGACTCCTACGTGTGGGGGACGAGTACGCCTTCGCTGGCATCTGGCCCACACGCGACCGGCTCGTCGTGCTGCTCGGCGGAATGGGCGCAGAGGTCGCGGTCGTCGACCCGGCGGCGCGCCGCGTCGTCTCCCGGCGGACCCTGCGCGGCACCGCATTGGCATCGGTCGCGGCCGGCCAGCGTCGCCTGCTCGCGCTGCTCGCGCCGCGCGACGCGATCGGAGCCGCGAGGCTGGCCGTGGTCGACGCGAACGGCGGGGTGCGAACGGTCGCGCTGCCGGGGATCCAGGCCGGAATCGCACCGCCACGGACGCCGGAGGGGACCGGCAAGCAGGCTTCGCCCGGCCTCGCCGCGAGCCCGGACGGCAGCCGGGCGGCCGTCGTCTCCCCGAACCGCGTCGTCGAGATCGACCTCACGACCCTCGAGCTGACCGCCACCCGAGTCGAGGTGCGGACGACGTCACGAGCAGCGAAGCGCGTCACAGGCTGGCGTCGCAGCGCGGTGTGGGCGGGTGCTCACTCGCTCGCCGTCACCGGCTCGACCGAGTCGTACCAGGGCGAGGCCCGCCGGTTCGCAGCGACAGGGCTGAGACTGCTCGACCTCCGCACCGGCGCGGCCCGCATCCTCGATCGCACCTCCACGCAGGCCACGCGCGTGGGAACCACGCTGATCGGCCACGGCGGCACCGTCGTCACCGGCTACGGCCTGGACGGAACGGCTCGCTTCGAGCTTCTCGACGACGACGGCGACTCGGGCTACCTCGAGCAGGCGGGCGGCTTCCTGTATCTCGGGAGCGCAAACAGCACGCGGTTCGTCGTCGTCGACCCCGGTTCGGGCCGGATCGTCGGCAGGGCTCGCACGACGAAGCCGACGACGGTCATCGGCCCCTAGCGCGGCGCGCACGCAGCCGCCGGACGAGCAGGAGCACGCCGAGCGCGAGGATCGCGGTGCCGACGACGATCCCGCCCCAGTTGACGATCGGCTCCTCCGTCTCCTCGGCAGCCGCGATCAGCTCGCCCACGGCGATCTGGCCGCAGAGCCCTCCGGTCCAGACCTCGCGGATCGTGTCGCGGCGCAGCAGGATGCCGCTCGCCTCGTCGCGACGGAGCTCGAAGCCGCAGGCGGCGCCGCCGAGCGGGCTGACCACCTCGACCCTGTCTCCGAGCTCGCCCTTGACGACGCTGTCGACGGCGAAGACGTAGACCAGCTCGCGCTCGCCTTCGTCCGCCGGCACCGGACGTGTCTCCACGATGCGGCCGATGAAGGCGGCGTCGGCGGAATCGAGCCGCTGCCGCGCGGGCACCGCGGCGCACGTGCAGGCGAGCGCGTCGCCCGCCAGGACGAGCGCGACGGCCCCGATGACGAGGAGCCTGCTCAGACCTCGATCAGCAGGGCATCGCCCTGGCCGCCGCCTGAGCAGATCGCTGCGAGGCCGAGGCCACCGCCGTTCCGGCGCAGCTCGTGCACCATCGTGCCGACGATCCGGCCGCCGCTCGCGCCGATCGGGTGGCCGAGCGCGACGGCTCCACCGTTCACGTTCACGATCTCCTCGTCCGCGCCGAGGAGACGAGTCGAGTTGAGCGCGACCGACGAGAAGGCCTCGTTGATCTCCACGCGCTTGACGTCGCCGATCGTCTTGCCGGCCCTGTCGAAGGCGACCGCCGCGGCGTTCGCCGGGGTGCGCACGAGATACGCGAAGTCGTCGGCGACGTAGCCCTGGGAGAGAATCGTCGCGAGCACCTCGAGCCCGCGCTTCTGCGCGAACTCCTCCGACGTGACGACGACGCACGAGGCACCGTCGTTGACACCGGGCGCGTTGCCGGCCGTCGTCGTCCCCTCGGGATCGAAGACGGGCTTCAGCTTCGCGAGCGACTCGGCAGTCGTGTCGCGACGGATGCCCTCGTCCGCGGTCACGTCTCCGACGGCCACGAGCTCATCTTCGTAGCGCCCTCCGTCCTGTGCCGCCGCGGCGCGCTGATGCGAGCGCAGCGCCCACGCGTCCTGCTCCTCACGGCTGATCCCGAGCTCGCGCGAGACCAGCGAGTTGTGCTGGACCATGTGCAGCGAGTCGTAGGCGTCCGTGAGCCCGTCGAAGATCATCGAGTCGATCAGCTCGCCGTGGCCGAGCCGGTAGCCGAAGCGGGCTTTCTGCAGCAGATAGGGCGCGTTCGACATCGACTCCATGCCGCCGGTGACGACCACCTCGACGTCGCCGGCGCGGATCATCGCGTCCGCGATCTGGACGGCGCGAATCGACGACGCGCACACCTTGTTGATCGTGTCTGCGGGCGTCTCCTTCGGCAGGCCGGCGCCGATCGCGGCCTGTCGCGCAGGAGCCTGGCCGGCGCCGCCTTGCAGCACCTGACCCATGATCACGTACTGCGGCTCGCTCGACTCGAGACTGATCCTGTCGAGCGCCGCCCTGATCACGATCGAGCCGAGCTCGGTCGCCTTGTGCCGGGCGAGACCGCCTCCGAGCTTGCCGAAAGGCGTGCGGACGGCGCTGACGATGACGGAGCGGGACATGGGTTGAGCGTACCCTTCGGACGCCGGCTCATGACACCGACCGCGCACATCCCCACCGACCTGCTCACCCCGCTCGGGGCGTACCTCCGGCTGCGCGAGACCGGCACCGCGAGCTTCCTGCTCGAGTCGGTCGAGCACGGCCGGCTCGGACGGCACTCGTTCCTCGGAGCCGGCTCGCGGCTCGTGTCCTTCGAGGAGGCCGAGCAGCTAGACGAGCCGGTGGTCGGCTACCTCGCGTACGACCATGTCGCGAAGCTGGAGCCGACTGTGCCACTACCCGCCGACGGGCCGCCGGAGGCCCCGGAGAGCCGCTTCGTCGTCGCCGACACGCTCGTCCGCTACGACCACGGCAGCGGCACGGCGGAGGTGCTCGCGGGCGATCCGGCAGCGATCGCTCAGCGGCTCGAGCAGGACCTCGTGGCCCAGAACGACTCGCTCCCTTCGCCGGGTGTCGAGGTGCGCCGCTATCCGCAGCAGGCCGAGTACGAAGCGGGTGTCCGGCGCGTCCAGGAGCTGATCCGGGCCGGTGACGCCTTCCAGGTCGTGCTCTCGCAGCGCGCCGAGCGGCCGACGTCGGCAGGCGCACTCGAGCTCTATCGCGCGCTCCGACGCGTGAACCCATCGCCGTATCTCTTCCTGCTGGAGCTCGACGGGCTCGCGCTCGTCGGCTCCTCGCCCGAGACGCTCGTCAAGTGCGAGGGCGGTCGCGCCAGCGTCAACCCGATCGCGGGCACGACCCATCCGGGCGAGGGCGACGCCGAGCGGCTGCTCGACTCGGAGAAGGATCGCGCGGAGCACGTGATGCTGGTCGACCTGGGTCGCAACGACCTCTCGCGCGTCTGCGCGGCCGGCAGCGTCCGCGTCGAGCGCTTTTTGGAGCCGGAGCGGTTTTCACACGTGACCCACCTCGTCTCGGAGGTGGTGGGCGACCTCCGCGACTCTGTCACGCCCTACGAGCTCCTGCGCGCGTGCTTCCCGGCCGGAACCGTCTCGGGCGCACCGAAGGTGCGGGCGATGCAGATCGTCTCCGAGCTCGAGGGTTACCGCCGCGGACCGTACGCCGGCGCCGTGGGCTACGTCCTGCCGGGTGGCTCGATGGACACGTGCATCGCGATCCGCACGATCGTGCTCCAGGACGGCGTCGCGCGCCTGCAGGCGGGCGCCGGGATCGTGGCAGACTCCGATCCCGCGGCCGAGCACCGGGAGTGCCTGTCGAAGCTGGCTGCGCTCGAAGCCGCGATCGACCTGGCGGAGAAGGAACTATGACGGACGACCAGCAGCATGCGATGGGGCGCCGCTCGCGGTGCACGGCCGGAGGGGATAGTGCGTCAGCACAGACCCGGAGAGCCGGGTGCCACGAGCGGCGCCAGCCCTTCGCGGAGCCCGGCTCTGCCGGGCGGGAGCGAAAGGCGGCCAGCGCATGCTGCTGATGCTCGACAACTACGACTCGTTCACCTACAACCTCGTGCACCTGTTCGAGGAGCTCGGCGCGGAGGTGCGGGTGTTTCGGAACGACGCGATCTCCGTCGACGAGTTCGAGCAGCTGGCGCCGTCGCACCTCGTCGTCTCTCCCGGCCCCGGCCGGCCGGCCGATGCGGGCATCTCCGTCGAGCTGATCCGTCGACTCGGGCCGCGCGTGCCGACGCTCGGCGTCTGCCTCGGGCACCAGGCGATCGTCGAGGCCTTCGGCGGTGAGGTCGGCCAGGCTCGCGCGCTCCTGCACGGCAAGGCCTCGAGCGTGGAGCACGACGGCAAGGGCGTCTTCGCAGGCCTTCCGCAGAGCCTCGACGCGGGCCGCTACCACTCGCTCGCCGCAACCCGTGTGCCGGACGAGCTCGAAGTCTCGGCGCGCACGCCCGACGGGGAAGTGATGGGCGTCCGCCACCGCGAGCTGCCCATCGAGGGCGTCCAGTTCCACCCCGAGAGCGTGCTGACGCCGCTCGGTCCCGATCTGCTGCGGAACTTCCTCGGCGCTCGCCCGTGATCGTCGAGGCTCTCGCCAGCCTGCTCGAAGGCGAATCGCTGGATCGCGCGCGGGCGCGCGGGGTCATGGACCAGATCATGCGCGGCGACGCGACCCCCGCTCAGATCGGTGGCTTCCTCGTCGCGTTGCGGTTGAAAGGCGAAACCCCGGACGAGATCGCCGGCTGCGCCGAGGCGATGCGCGAGCATGTCCTGGCGGTGCGTCCCCAGCGCGACGACCTCGTCGACACCGCCGGCACCGGCGGCGACGGCGCGAGCACGATCAACATCTCGACCGCGGCCGCCATCGTGGCGGCCGCAGCCGGAGCCGGGGTCGCGAAGCACGGGAACCGCGCCGTCTCGTCGGCGTCGGGCTCCGCCGACGTGCTCGAGGCGCTCGGCTTCTCGCTCGAGCTGTCGCCCGAGCGGATCGCGCGCTCGATCGACGAGCTCGGGTTCGGCTTCATGTTCGCGCCCACGCATCATCCGGCGATGCGCTACGCAGCACCGGTCCGCCGCGAGCTCGCGGCGCGTACGGTGTTCAACGTGCTCGGGCCCCTCACCAACCCCGCGGGGGCACGCGCGCAGGTGATCGGCGTCTACACGGCCACGCTCGTGCGGCCCATCGCAGAGTCGCTCGCGCAGCTCGGGGCGCGACGCGCTTTCGTCGTCCACGGAGCGCACGGAATCGACGAGCTCTCGCCGGCCGGCCCGAACCTCGTCTGCGAGGTCGTCGACGGCGACGTCTCGGAGCGTCAGGTCGACCCGCGCGAGCTCGGGATCGAGCGCTGCGACCCGGCCGAGCTGCGCGGGGGCTCGCCGGCGGAGAACGCACGGGCGATCCGCGAGATCTTCCTGGGAGCCGACGGCGGCCGGCGAGACGCGATCCTGCTGAACGCTGCCGGTGCGATCGCCGCCGCCGGCCACGCCGGAGACCTCCGCGAAGGGCTCGCCCTGGCGCGTGACGCGGTCGATTCCGGCGCCGCCGGCGAGAAGCTCGACGCACTCGCGAGGTTCTCCCATGCGCTTTAGGGACGCGCTCTCCGCACCGGGACTCGGCGCGATCGCCGAGATCAAGCGCCGCTCGCCCTCGCTGGGCGACATCCGGCCCGATGCCGATCCGGCGCGGATCGCCATCGCGTACGAGTGCGCGGGAGCGGCCGCGGTCTCGGTGCTCGTCGACGAGCGCTTCGGGGGCACCTGGGACGACCTGCGAGCTGCACGCTCCGCGGCCAGGCTGCCGCTCCTCGCGAAGGGCTTCTTCTCCACGGAGGACGAGCTGCGGACCGCCAAGGAGGCGGGTGCGGACGCGGCGCTGCTCCTCCTCCGCGACCTCGACGACGGGACGTGCGTCAGGCTGATGACCGCGGCCGCGGAGCTCGGCCTGGAGACGCTCGTCGAGGCCCACGACGAGCACGAGCTCGCGCGCGCTGCGGCGCTGGAGGCGCCGGTGATCGGGCTCAACGCCCGCGATCTCTCCACGTTCGCGATCGACCGCAGCGCTCAGCTCGACCTGGTCGCTCGGAGCGCCTGTCTCCCCCACGCGCCTGTCGTCGTCGCCGAGAGCGGCGTGCACACGCGCGCGCAGGGGGCGGCGGCCGAGCTCGCCGGCGCCGACGCGATCCTCGTCGGCTCGGCGCTGATGCAGGCGCCTGAACCGGCGGACAAGCTGCGCGACCTGCTGGCGCGGCCGCTCGTGAAGGTGTGCGGCCTGACGCGGGAGGAGGACGTCGCCGTCTCGGCCGAGGCCGGAGCCGATCTGGCCGGCTTCATCCTGGCGCGCGAGAGCCCGCGCCGCGCGAGCGACGTCCTGCCGGTCCCGGAGAGCATGCTCGCGGTCGCCGTGTGGGTCGAGAGCCGCCACGAGACGGGCGCCCACCTCGACCAGCTCTACGGCCGGACGGATGGCCATCGCAGCCGCGACGCCGTGCTCCTGCGGGAGGACGAGGAGGTCGCGCTGGTCGTCGACCTGCCGTGGCAGGACGAAGACCCGCTGCACCTCACGCGCGCCGCGGCGATCGAGGGGCGCGTGATGCTGGCCGGCGGGCTCTCGGCCGAGAACGTCCAGGGCGCGATCCGCGCCGTCCGCCCGTGGGCGGTGGACGCCAGTTCGCGACTCGAGGTGGAGCCGGGAATCAAGGACGCCGCGAAGGTGCGTGCGTATGTCGAGGCGGCACGCGCCTCGTGACGACCTACGGCACCTACGGCGGCCGCTACGTGCCGGAGACGCTGATCCCGGCGCTCGACGAGCTGACCGCCGCCTGGGACGCCGCGCTCGCCGACGACAGCTTCCGCGCGGAGCTGAACGAGCTCGCCCGGACGTACGCGGGCCGCCCCACGCCGCTCACCCGCGCCGAGCGCTTCGCGCCGGCCAAGCGCCTCTACCTCAAGCGCGAGGACTTGCTCCACACCGGCGCGCACAAGCTGAACAACGCCCTCGGCCAGGCCGTCCTCGCGCGCCGGCTCGGCAAGCAGCGGATCGTCGCCGAGACGGGCGCCGGCCAGCACGGCGTCGCGACGGCCACCGTCTGCGCGCGCTTCGGGCTCGAGTGCGTCGTCTACATGGGCTCCGAGGACATGCGCCGACAGAGCCCGAACGTCGAGCGGATGGGCCTGCTCGGCGCCGAGGTGCGACCCGTCGAGTTCGGGACGCGCACGCTCAAGGAGGCGACGAGCGAGGCGATTCGCGACTGGATCACGAACGTCGAGACCACGCACTATCTGATCGGGTCGTGCGTAGGCCCCGCGCCGTACCCGGCGATCGTGCGCGAGCTCCAGGCGGTGATCGGCCGCGAGGCTCGCGAGCAGATGCTCGAGGCCGAGGGCCGCCTGCCCGAGGCCGTGCTCGCGTGCGTCGGCGGCGGCTCCAACGCAATCGGCATGTTCGCCGGTTTCGTCGCTGACACCGACGTCCAGCTGGTGGGTGTGGAGGCAGCGGGCGCGGCGAGCCTCGGCACCGGCCGCGCGGGCATTCTCCACGGCTCGCGCTCCTCGGTGCTGGCGGACGACGACGGCCAGATTGCCGACGCGCACTCGATCTCCGCCGGGCTCGACTACCCCGGCGTCGGCCCCGAGCACGCCTTCCTGCGCGACTCGGGCCGCGCCCGCTACGTCGGCACGACCGACGAGGAGGCGCTCGACGCCTTCCGCCGGCTCACGCGCACCGAAGGGATCATCCCGGCGCTCGAGCCGTCGCATGCGCTGGCGCGCGTCGACGAGCTCGACGCCGAGCTGGTCCTGGTCTGCCTCTCCGGCCGAGGCGACAAGGACCTGGCCGAGGTGCTGGCCCGCGGGTGAGAAAGGTCCTGGTCGTCTATCTGATGTCGGGCGCGGAGGCGCCCGCGCTCGCGGAGGCCGCGGTCGAGGGCGGCGCCGACCTCGTCGAGCTCGGCTTCCCCTTCTCCGATCCGCTCGCCGACGGGCCGGTGATCCGGCGCGCGGCAGAGCGGGCGCTCGCGGCCGGGATGCGCACCGGCGCCTGCCTCGAGTGCCTGGCTCAGGTGCGGGCACGCGTCGACGTCCCGCTCGTGCCGATGACCTACTCCTCGCTCCTCGAGGCCCACGGCTGGGAGCGCTTTGCCGGCGACGCGCGCTCGGCGGGGGCGAGCTCGCTGATCGTCGCCGATCTGCCCGTCGACGAGCGGCTCGAGCTGACACGCGTCCAGCTCGTCGCCCCGACCTCCACCGACGAGCGCATCGCGCTCGCGGCGAAGCGCACCGACGGCTGGCTCTACCTCGTTGCCGTGACCGGCACGACGGGAGCGCGCGCGGAGGCGTCGTCGGCCCTCGCGGGCCTCGCCGAGCGTGCCCGGCTCGTCTCAGCGGACACGCCGCTGTACGCCGGCTTCGGCATCTCCACGCCCGCGCACGCACGGGCGGCGGCGACCGTCGCCGACGGGATCGTCGTCGGCTCGCGCGCCGTCGAGGTCGCCGAGGAAGGGCCGGCTGCGCTGCGCGCGTACGTCCGCTCGCTCCGCGCCGCGCTCGACGAGGCCCCGACGGCCTAACCCGAATCGGGGATCAGAATCGCGCGCTTCGGGCAGCAGGAGCGCGCTCTTCGGGGGATACAGGCCCTGTCAGCCGTCGGCGACGCTGGTGGATGCACGTGGGCGGGGGCTCACGGCATCGAAACCGGAGGGGAAAGTGACTGGGGAATCAGCCGTGCCGCGCCCGTCGCGACGCATCAAGATCGTCCTGAGCGTGCTCGTCGCGCTCGCCGCCTGGCTCTTGGCGTACGCGCCGGAGCAGGCCTCCGCGGCCGCTTTCGTGCCGCCGTCGCTGCTCGAGCAGGCCGCCGCCAATCCGGCCGCGAGCTTCGACGTGATCGTCGTCGGCACGCCGAAGGGCAAGCTGGCGAAGTCGCTGCGCAGGGAGGTCGGCGCGGGCCTTGGCCGCGTCGCCCGCGAGTACGCGATCCTGCGCGGTGTCGCGACGGAGTTGAAGGGCGCGCAGCTCGTCAAGCTCGCCCAGCGGGACGGGATCGCCTCGATCACGCCTGACGGAGCCGTGAAGCCGGCGAGCGCGAACACGGTCTGGCCGCAGGCCGTGAATCTCGGCGGCCTGTCTGCGGCTGCCCCCGGCGCACCGACGATCGCCGTCGTCGACTCCGGGATCGAAGCCGGTCGCGCCGACTTCGCCGGACGCGTGGTGGCGAGCGTGAATCTCAACTCGCGCGAGCCCGGAGCGACGGGTGACGACAACGGCCACGGCACGCTCGTCGCCGGCCTCGCCGCGGGAGCCTCGACGTCGTATGGCGGGGTCGCTCCGAGCGCGAACCTCGTCTCGCTCGACGTCGTCGACGCCGATGGGATGGCCCTCACGAGCGACGTGATCGCAGCGGCCGACTGGATCTACGAGCACCGGGCGCAGTACGGGATCCGGGTCGCGAACTTCTCTCTGCACTCGGCGTACGCGAACTACGGCATGCGGGATCCGCTCTCGACCGCCGTCCGCCGCCTCTGGCTGACGGGCACCGTCGTCGTCGCGGCGGCAGGCAATGCCGGCCCCCAGCGGATGCTCTACTCGCCCGCGAGCGACCCGTTCGTGATCACGGTCGGAGCACTCGATGTGAACGGGACGGCGGGAACCGCGGACGACTTCAACGCGCCGTGGTCCTCCTACGGAGCCACCGCCGAGGGCTTCTCGAAGCCGGAGGTGTCCGCACCCGGGCGCTACCTCGCCGCTCCCGTGCCGGGCGGGTCGACGCTTGCGACGGCACTCCCGGACCGGGTCGTCGCACCCGGCTACATGTGGATGTCGGGCACCTCGTTCGCCGCACCGATCGTCTCCGGCGTGGCCGCGCAGCTGCTCGCTCGGCACCCTGGGTGGACGCCGGACCAGGTGAAGGGCGCTCTGATGCTGACCGCCCAGGCCGTGCCGAACGCCGCTCCCCTCTCGGCAGGCGTCGGCGAGATCGATGCCGGCGCGGCGGCCGCGCTGACCAACCCGCCCAACCCGAACGAGAACCTCTACGCCTTCGTCTCGCCGGACGAGAACGGCACGCCGAAGCTGGACGCCGATGCGTGGAACGCGCACGTCACGCAGAACGCGAGCTGGACGAGCGCGTCGTGGACGTCGGCCAGCTGGACCTCCGCCAGCTGGACGAGCGCCTCGTGGACGTCGGCTTCCTGGACGAGCGCGTCCTGGACGAGTGCGGCGCAGCTCGACGCCTCCTGGACGTCCGCGTCCTGGACGTCGGCCAGCTGGACGAGCGCGTCCTGGACGTCCGCCTCCTGGACGTCGGCCAGCTGGACGAGCTGAGGCCGGTGCGCGGGAGGGGCGGCGGATCTCCGCCGTCCCTCCCCGCCTGACCCGGCAGGCCAGAGGTAAACCCCGGCGCGCGGCTGCCGATGACGTCCCCACGAAGGCGCATCCCACCCCTGCGTCGAACTCAGAACCGTGCCCAGGTGCATCAATCCATGAGCGTCCCAGCCGTTGCGGATGGGGCGGGCTGGCAGTCCAAGCGGGTCCGCCGACTCGAGCCGGCCGCCTGGGCCTACAGCTCGCTCGTCTTCCTCACCGCTGCCGTTGCCGCGGCTGTCGCGGTCGCGACGGCCGCGGTGCCGACCGGCGGCGAATGGATCGAATTTGCGCTGCTCGCCCCGCTCGCGGCGCTGGCTCCACTGCTCTCGGTCAGCATCGGGCGCAACCACAGCTTCCACACCGGCGCGGCGTTCATCGTCGCCGGCGCGATCGTGCTGCCGGCCCCGCTCGTCGTCGTCCTCGCGATCGTCCTGCACCTGCCCGAGTGGGTGAAGGAGCGCTACCCCTGGTACATGCAGGGCTTCAACATCGCGAACTACACGATCAGCGGCCTGTGCGCCTGTGCGGTCGTCGCCGCGGTCGGGAGCGGCGGCGACCTCAGAACGGCGCTCGGCGGGATCGCGGCCGCAACGGTGTTCGTGCTCGTGAACCACAGCCTGCTCGCGGGGATGCTGCAGCTCGCGCGCGGGCACTCGATCCGCGAGAGCGGGCTCTTCTCCTCGATCAGCTTCGGCACCGACCTCGTGCTGGCAACGCTCGGCGTGACCGTCGCGGCCTTCGTGGTGTGGAACCCCTGGCTGCTGCCGGCACTGCTCGCGCCGCTGCTGCTCGCGCACCGCTCGCTCTCCGTCGTGGCGCTGCTCCGCGGCAGCGAGGAGCGCTTCCGGACGATGTTCGAATCGGCGGCGACGGCAACCCTGCTCGTCGGCGTCAACCAGCGGATCCTGACCGCCAACCGCGCCGCCGTGGAGCTCTTCAAGCTCGATCTCGCGGCGCTCACCGGCACTGACACCAACGCGTTGCTCCACCCTGACGAGGCGCCGGCGGACGAGCTCGGCGAGCTCCTGCGCGGCGAGCGCGAGCGCTACCGGGCTGAGCGGCGGCTCGTCGACGCGAACGGCGCCGTGATCTTTGCGCGCCTCGCAGTGTCGCTCGTCCGCGATGCCAACACACACCCGCAGTACGCGATCGCGATGATCGAGGACGTCACCGAGCAGCACGAGCTCGCCGAGCGGCTACGGCAGGCGCAGAAGCTCGAGGCGATCGGCCGCCTGGCGGGTGGCGTCGCACACGACTTCAACAACATGCTGACGGCGATCGGCGGCTACAACTCGTTCGCGCTCGAGCGCACCGAGCCGGGCACGCCGCTGCACGAGGACCTCGAGGAGATTCGCAAGGCGACCGAGCGCGCGACGCTGCTGACGCGTCAGCTGCTGGCGTTCAGCCGCAAGCAGATCCTCCAGCCCGAGCTGCTGAACCTGAACGCCGTCATCCTCGAGCTCGAGTCGATGCTGCGTCCGCTGATCGGTGAGGACATCGTGCTGTCGACGGCGCTCGACCCGGGTCTCGGCCCGATCGAGGCGGACCCGGGCCAGCTGCAGCAGGTGCTGATGAACCTCGTCGTGAACGCCCGCGACGCCATGCCCGCCGGGGGCACGATCGTGATCGAGACCGCCAACGCCGAGGTCACCGGCGACACGACGACGATCGAGGCCGGCCGCTACGTCACGCTGACGGTGCGGGACAGCGGCCACGGGATCGACGCCGAGACGCTGGAGCAGATCTTCGAGCCGTTCTTCACCACGAAGGAGACCGGCAAGGGCACGGGCCTCGGGCTCGCAACGGTGTACGGGATCGTCAAGCAGAGCGGCGGCTACGTGGTCGTCGAGAGCGAGCCGGACGAAGGCACCGCTTTCACGGTCTACCTGCGCCGGGACGCCGAGGCGCGTGCGGCCCGCCCGGAGCCCACGGTGGCCGTGATCGCCGAGCCGCTGACGGAGCCGGCCGCCGGGACCGTCCTCCTCGTCGAGGACGAGGAGGTCGTGCGCAGGCTCGTCCGGCAGGTGCTCGAGAACGAGGGCTACCGCGTGCTCGAGGCCGGCGACGGCGAAGCGGCGCTCGAGGTCGCCAGCTCCGCCGAGATCGACCTGCTCCTCACAGACCTCGTGATGCCGAAGGTCGGCGGCCGGGAGGTCGCGGACGCCCTCCGCCGCGCGAATCCCGAGCTGAAGGTGATCTACATGTCCGGCTACGCCGACGGCGCCATCCTCGAGAACGGCGTGCTCCAGCCGGGCACCGAGCTGCTCGAGAAGCCCTTTGCCTTCGCCGCGCTGACCGAAAAGGTCCGGCGCGTTCTCGACAGTTAGCGCGTCGCTCTACTGATGCATCGGCGCCGGCGTGCCCGGGGTGTGCAGGAGGTTCTCGACCTCGCCCACTCCACGCACCTTCTGCGTGCGACTCACGAGCTCGTCGATCAGCTCGCTCGACCCCACCTCGCCGCGCAGCTGGGTGACGCCGTGCTGGACGTTCACGTTCACGAGCCCCTTCAGCGCGTGCTCCTCGCGGAAGAGCTCCGACTCCACCTTGGCCTTCAGCGTCTGGTCGTCGTACGCGGGTGGCGGGGTGACGCTCCTGCGCGCACCCGCGAACACCCTGTGGGCGAAGGCGCGCACGTTGCGATTCCGCACCGCCCACGCGAGCCCCGCACCGAGCACAGCGAGCAATCCGAGCTTTCGCATTCCGTTCCTCCTCTGTTGCTGACACCTACCCCTTCCGCGAGGCCGCTCGCCGAAACGTCGGTAGGCCAAGTACCTTTCCGGACATGAGTGGCGATTCGCTGAAGGGAAGCCTGCTCGTCGCGACGCCGGCGCTCGTCGACCCGAACTTCCGCCGCACCGTCGTTCTCGTCGCGGAGCACGGCGAGGCGGGCGCGATGGGCGTGGTGCTGAACCGCCCCTCCGAGACGGCCGTCGCCGAGGCGATCCCCGAGCTCGTCTCGCTCGCCGGTGACGAGGAGCCCGTGTTCGTGGGCGGGCCCGTGGCGGTCGACTCGCTGCTCGCGCTCGCGGAGGTGGAGGAGCCGGACGGGACGCTGGAGCTCGTCGTCGGAGCCGTCGGGTTCGTCCAGGACCCGGAGGTCCCGGCCCTGCGCGGGCGGATCTTCGTCGGCTATGCAGGCTGGTCACCGGGTCAGATCGAGGCCGAGCTCGACGAGGAGTCGTGGATCGTCGTCCCGGCGGAACCGGACGACGTCTTCAGCGACGACCCGGACGAGCTGTGGAGCTCCGTGCTCCGCAGGCAGGGCGGGCCGCTCGCACTCCTGTCGTCGATGCCGCCCGATCCCTCGTTGAACTAGCCGAGCGTGGAGATCCCGCCGGGAGCACGCGCGCTGCTCGAGTCGGACGCGCTCGCGCATCTCGTCACGCTGAACGCCGACGGTAGCCCGCAGGTCTCGATCGTCTGGGTCGGGCTCGACGGCGACGAGATCGTCGCAGCGCACCTGCCGTGGCAGCAGAAGCTCCGCAACATCACGCGGGATCCACGTGTCGCGCTCTCGCTCGAAGGTACCGAGTCGAACGCGATCGGCCTCCGCGAGTACCTCGTCGTCCACGGCCATGCCCGCATCGAGGAGGGCGGCGCGGCCGACTGGCTCCAGAACCTCGCGCACACCTACATCGGCCCCGACGCCGTCTTCCCGCCGATGCCGGACCCACCGCCCGGCTACCGCACGCGCATCACGGTCGAGCGGCTCGGCGGCGTCGGCCCGTGGGCCGAGCAGCGCTAGTTCCCCTGAGCGACCAGTTCCTTTCGCTCCGCGTCGGGCTCGGCCGCGACCTCGCGCGGTGTGTTCCGGAGCAGCACCAGGCCCACCAGCAGCAGCAGCGCCTCGACGAGGGTGATCGCGAGCCGGTTCAGGACGATCGCCCCGAGCGCGACGCCCTCGGAGACGACGGCGAGCAGCAACCCGTAGACGGAGGCCTCGCGCACGCCGAGCCCCGAGGGGGCGAAGACCGCCAGCACGGCCACGATCGCACCCACCGCGGCCGCGCCGCCGAGGTACGGAATCGAGGAGACCGGCGGGTCGCCGCCGACCGCGCGGAGTAGGAAGAAGAGCGACAGCCCGCCGAGCGGCCACGTGAGCGCGTAGAAGCCGAGCAACTCGAAGGCTGTGCGCGACGGCAGCGGCTCGACGTCCTTCGCCCCGAAGGGCCGCAGGAGCCAGCTTGCGACGGCACGGAAGATCGGCGGCCAGAGCAGGACGCCCACGACGACCGCGAACACGCCGAGCGGGAGGAGCGGCGCGTCGGCGCCACCGACGAACGCGAGCCCGAACACGAACACGCCCACCCCGGCGATCGCCGAGAGCCCGGCCTCGAGCATGATCGAGGCGAGCACGACAGGCGTGTCCTTCACCCCGAACCGGCGCAGCGCCACCACGCGCGCCGCCGGCGTCCAGAAGCCGCCCGGGATGTACTTGGCGAGCATCGAGAGCATCTCCGCCTGGAGCGCGACGGTGTAGCGGATGCGGATCCCGTAGGCCGCAAGGATACGCATCCAGCCGAGCACGAACACGAGGTAGTACGCGGCGAGAACCACGAGGGCGATCCCGACGTCGACGAGGTCGGCGTGCCGCAGCCGCGGCGCCGCGTCCGCCCACGCGTCGCGGAAGGCCCAGCCGAGCGTAGCCAGGAGCACGGCGAGGAGCACGAGCTGCACCGCGACGAGCACACCGCGCCGGCGCAACGGTGCGGGAACGCGGTCGCGCAGCGTCATGGCTCTAGGTTACGCGCCGCGCGAGCCGGTACACCCCACCGCGCGGCAGCTCCTCCGCGGCGCTCCCGTCCACGAGCCAGCCGGCCGCGGCGGCGGCGAGGAACCTCTGCAGCGCGGGGCGGCCCGGATCGGCGAGCTGCACTGCCTCGCCGAGCCGCGGCAGCAGCTCGAGGAGCTGCGCGGAGTTGCGCGGCTCATACAGGACGTCGGCCGCGAGCACGAGGTCGAAGGGGGCGTCCGCGACGAGGGCGCTCGCGTCCGCCCAGTCGACGCGCGCCGTCTCGAGCTCCGCGCCGTTGGCTCTCGCGTTGCGCTCGGCGTAGGCGAGCGCCTCGGGCGACCAGTCGGTCGCGCGCACGTGCGCGCCGCCGAGCGCGGCGACGATGCTCGGCAGGGCGAGCCCGCAGCCGAGCTCGACGACGGTGAGCCCGCTCAGCGGAAGAGCCGCGACCGTCCGGGCGAGCGCGACCGAGCTCGGCCACAGCTCGGCCCAGTAGGGCAGGAACTCGTCTCGCCCGAAGGCCTCCTCGTCGATCAGCTCGACCGCGTCGGGCGGATGGGTGATCGCGAGCTGCCGCCCGCCGACCTCGATGGTGTCGGTCACGTCCACACGGGTAGTCTCGCGGGATGCGCACGCGCCGCCTCGGCTCCAGCGACCTGCACGTCTCCGAGATCAGCCTGGGCTCGTGGCTGACCTACGGCGGCGGGGTCGAGCGCGACCAGGCCGTGGCCTGCGTCGAGCGCGCATTCGAGGTCGGGATCAACTTCATCGACACGGCCAACGTCTATGCGGTCGGCGGCGCGGAGGAGTTCCTCGGCGAGGTGCTCTCGAGCCGCCCCCGCGACTCCTACATCCTCGCGACGAAGCTCTACTTCCCGATGTCCGACACGGACCAGGGCCTCTCCCGCGAGCAGGTCTTCAAGCAGATCGACAACTCGCTCGCGCGCCTGCGCACCGACTACGTCGACCTCTACCAGTGCCACCGCTACGACGAGGAGACGCCGCTCGAGGAGACGATGGAGGCGCTCGGCGAGGTCGTACGCCAGGGCAAGGCGCGGTACCTCGGGATCAGCGAGTGGACGGCGCCGCAGATCCAGGCCGCGCTCGACCTTCCGGGCGGCGACAAGCTCGTGTCGAGCCAGCCGCAGTACTCGCTGCTGCACCGCGTGCCCGAGCAGGAGGTGATCCCGCTGAGCGCCGCGAACGGGATCTCGCAGATCGTCTGGTCACCGCTTGCCCAGGGCGTTCTGACGGGTAAGTACGCGCCCGGCGGCGCACTGCCCGGCGACTCGCGCGCCGCCTCCGAGCGGATGGGCCGGATGCTCGGCCGCCTGCTCGACGAGGACGTGCTCGAAGCGGTGCAGCGGCTGCGCCCGATTGCGGACGGGCTCGGGCTCACCCTGCCGCAGCTCGCGCTCGCCTGGGTGCTGCGCGAGCCGAACGTCGCGTCCGCGATCGTCGGCGCGTCGAGGCCCGAGCAGGTCGAGGCCAACGCCTCCGCCTCCGGGATCGAGCTCGACGACTCGACGCTCACCGCTGTCGACGAAGCGCTCGGCGCGGTCGTCGCCTACGACTAGCTAGACGAGGCGCTTCTCCAGCATCGCCGCCAGGCGCGTGAGCGGGAACGAGATCATGAAGAACAGGATCGCGACGCCGCCGAAGATCTCGAACGCGTGGATCTCGCCGAGGCCGATCGGCGGGACCGCGGTCAGCCGCTCGTTCTGACGCTCCGCCGCCTCCAGCAGCTCGAGCCCGCCGATCACCTGGCGCGAGCGTGGAGTTCTGGATGATGTTCACGAGCAGGCTGACGAACGGCGGCAGCAGCCGCCGCAGCGCCTGCGGCAGGATCACCCAGGAGTGGCGGCGCACCCAGCCGAAGCCGAGCGCCGAGGCCGCCTCGTGCTGCTCGCGCGGGATCGACTGGACGGCGCCGCGCGTCGCCTCTGCCACCTGCGCGCTCCCCCAGAGGACGAGCGCGATCGCGGCTGCCAGCAGCGGGTCGTCGAACTGCAGCCGCGTCGACACGGACGGGAGCCCGAAGTAGACGATGAAGACCGTGACGAGGATCGGCAGGCCGCGGAAGACCTCGATGTAGAGCCGGATCAGCGCCTGGAGCGGCCGGAAGTGAATCGTCATCAGCGTCCCGAAGACGAGCCCGATCAGCGCGCTTCCCGTGACGGCGATCGCCGAGACACGCAGCGTCCCGGGCAGCCCCTCGTAGAGGATGTACTCCGCAACGGGCCTGACCCACTCGGGCACGCCTTACCTGCTCTCCGGGAGGGCGAGGTGTGACTCGAGCAGCCGGATCAGGGCGGAGAGAGTCCACACGAGCGCGAGGTAGACGACCGCCAGCACCGTCAGCGCCTCGGGCGTCTGCAGGGTCAGGTTGCTGATGTTGATCGCCGTCGTCGTCAGCTCGGCGTAGCCGATCACGTAC
This sequence comes from uncultured Gaiellaceae bacterium, assembly GCA_963735585.1. Taxonomy (GTDB): domain Bacteria; phylum Actinomycetota; class Thermoleophilia; order Gaiellales; family Gaiellaceae; genus Gaiellasilicea. The sequence goes on from CAVTLI010000001.1 coordinate 733,734, forward strand.
ATCAGCGACGTGTTCTTGAGCACAGAGATGTAGGTGTTGATCGACGACGGCAGCGCGATGCGGCCACCGATCGGCAGCGTCACGTAGCGGAACGTGGCCAGCCGGCCGAAGCCGAGCGCGTCGCCCGCCTCGCGGAAGCGATACGGGACGGCCTCGAACCCGGCCCGGAAGTTCTCGCTGTTGAAGGCCCCGCCCCAGATCATCACCGAGAGCCAGGCGACCGTGAACTGGTCGAAGACGATCCCGAACTGGGGCAGCGCGTAGAAGATCATGAAGATCTGGACGAGGATCGGCGTGTTGCGGATCACCTCGACGTAGACGGCGGTCAACTGGCTGAGGACGGGGATCCGGTGTGCGCGGGCCGCGCCGAGCACGAGGCCGATCACGAACGCCCCGGCGATCCCGAACGCCGACACCTTCAGCGTGTTCTTGAAGCCGTCGAACAGCTCCTCCCGATTGTCCGAGACGAAGGCCCAGAGGTCGTACGTCGCGAGCAGCATCAGAGCGACAGAGAAGCGGCCGCGCGTGCGCGGCCGCTTCTCGTGGTCGTGCGGATTGGGCCTAGTTGCAAACGGTCTCCGCGGCAGGCGCACTGGCCGGCGCGTATCCGAATGTGACGTTCGGTCGCAGGATGTTCTTCGAGAAGCCGTTCACGAAGCGGGCCGGCACGTTGTTGCGGAGGATGGGCAGGAACAGGTCCTTCTTCTTCATCAGGTTCAGCCGGGAGTCGACCCAGCGCTTCATCGCGGCATTGCCCTGCTTGATCCCGATCCCGTACGGCAGCGCGAGGAAGGTGTCCTCCGTCAGCTTCGCGGTCTGGTCCGCCGCCGCCACGCCGACGAGCACGGAGTCGTCCCACATCAGCGCGTCCGCCCGGCCCTGGTTGAAGGCGAGCAGCGCGTTCGTGAAGCTGTCTGTGACGATCACCTCCGTGCTCGTAAAGCACTTCTTCAGCCACGTGTCGTAGATCGAGCCGCTCGTCGTCGCCACCTTCCGTCCCGCGAGGTTGGAGAGCGACTGCACCGGCGAGTCGTTCTTCACGAGCATGCGACCCGTGGCCTTGTAGTAGGCGCGCGAGAAGTCGATGCGCGTGTCGCGAGCGGCGGTGTACGTAAAGGTCGAGATGACGAGGTCGACGCGGTTCGTCGTCAGAAGCGGCTCACGCGCCGGCGTCGGGGCGCAGACGAACGACACGCGCTGGGCACGGCCGAATGCGTAGCGGGCGAACCAGCGGGCGATCTCCACGTCGAAGCCGGCGTTCTTCCCCTGCACGTTGATGTAGCCGAACGGCGGCGCGTCGCACTTGACGCCGACGACCCACCGCTGACGCTCCTTGACCTCAGCAGGCAGCGGCGGCAGCTTGGGTGCCGTCGCCTCCGCCCGCGTCGCACCTGTCGAGCTCGACGGCTGGGCGAAGCCAAGCGTCGCGGCACTGACCGCGATGAGGGCGACCCCGGCCGTGGCCAGAAAGATCCTCTTCATTCAGCCACTCCTTCTTCGTTGATTTGCAATTCGTCCAGCGAATCTGCGAGCTGAAGCGTGCGGCGCAGGAAGCGCCGCGTACGCTCGTCCCTCGGGTTGTCCAGCACGTCGACCGGCCGGCCCTCCTCGACGATCCGGCCCTCGTCCATGAAGACGAGCCTGTCGCCCACCTCGCGGGCGAACTGCATCTCGTGCGTGACGACGAGCATCGTCATCCCGGTGCGGGCGAGGTCGCGCATCACGATCAGCACCTCGCCGACGAGCTCGGGATCGAGTGCTGACGTGACCTCGTCGAAGAGCATCACGCGCGGGTTCATCATCAGCGCGCGCGCAATCGCCACCCGCTGCTGCTGGCCGCCGGAGAGCTGGTGGGGATGCTGCCGCGCCTTCTCGACGAGGCCGACCGAGTCGAGCAGCGCGAGCGCCCGCTTCTCTGCGTCCGCGCGCGGCAGCTTCCGGATCTTGCGCGCCGCGAGCGTGACGTTGTCGATCGCGCTCAGGTGCGGGAAGAGGTTGAACTGCTGGAAGACCATGCCGATGCGCTGGCGCACGGCCGAGACGTCGGCGCCCTTGCGCGTGATCTCCTCCCCCTCGAGAAAGATGCGTCCGCTGTCGATCGGCTCCAGCAGGTTCGTGCAGCGCAGCAGCGTGCTCTTGCCGCTCCCGCTCCGGCCGATGATCACGAGCGCCTCGCCGGCGGCGACCTCGAGGTCGATTCCGTCGAGGACGAGGTTGTCGCCGAAGCTCTTGCGCACGCCCTCGAGCCGCACGGCCGAGGCGGAGGTGGCGCCCGGCAGGACCCCGTCGGGCAGGTTGCGCGCCTGGGCCGAGCTCATGCCTGCGGGCACGGCGAGCCGCTGCCCGTATCGCTTTCCGCCGACATCAGTGTCACGATCAAACGAGAAGCGCGGGAGGAAGTCAATAGCGCGCTAGGTGAATCTGAAGCTTGCGCGACGGGTCGACCCGTCCTTGAGCCCGAGGTCGAACACCCGACAGGTTCCCTTCCACCCTGTGACCGTCCGCCACGCATAGCCGTAGAGCTGCGTGTGGTGCTCGTAACCGAACAGCGTGGGCAGCCCGCGCTCCGCGGCACCCATCGGGGCGCCCGTGGTGCACGAAACCCGCGTCGAGGACGGTGAGTTCGGGGCGAAGACCTGCAGCCCGCGGTTTCCGCCCAGGCCGAAGACGATCGGAACGGGTACGCCCGCCTTCCAGACGTTGACGACCGGCGGGTTCTTGACCGGGAAGAAGAAGCCCGTGAACGGCCAGGCGACCCGATACGTGCGTATGACGGTCGTCGTGTGGCCGACGATGTCGGTCGCCGTCACCGTGAGCGTCTTGACCCCGACGGTGCCGGTCGGAAGCGGGCTGCCGTTCGCCGTCGTCCCCGTGCACGACTTGACGCCGGAGCCGGAGTCGAGGCAGGTGAACGCGGCGTCGACGCTTGCGCCGAGCTGGACGGTCGCGTCCGGCGCCGGGGACGTGATCACGACCCGGGGCGCCGTCGCGTCGATCACGAAGCGCTTCTCGGCGTGCTCGCCCGCCGCCGTGTCGACCTCGACCACGTGCAACCCGTCGCTCGTGACGGTTGCCGGCAGCGACGCGGGGGTGCGCCCGTCGATCGTCACCGCCGCGCCGTCCGCGGGCGTCACGTCGACCGTCACGGCGCCCGAGAAGTAGTCGGGCAGCCCCGGCGCCTGCGTGCCCGCGAGCTCGATCGTGATCCCGCTCGGCGGCTCGGCCGGCTCCGGCTGCGCCTGGAAGTAGTGGGCCTTGTTCGTGCTCATCGCGCAGTTTCCGTCGGCGTCGCAGGCTTGCACGATGTACTGCACGTTCGGGCCGATCACCGGCGCACCGCCCGTCCAGCGGCAGCTCCCCGGCGCGTCGGGCAGCAGGTCGACGCCGACCCACGAGTCCTCGACGCCGGACGTGTCGCCCAGGTCGTCGAAGAGGATGAAGACCCGCACCGCCGAGCACGCCGTCACCTCGAAGCCGACGTTCGAGCCGAAGCGGGTTGCCTCGCTCGAGGTGACCGTCGGCGGCTCGTAGTCGGTGCTCGAGTTGTAGAAGACCCGGCCCCCGATCTGCTTCCAGCGGCGCATGACGCTGGCGCCCTCGCTGCCGGGCGTGTCGTCGGTGAAGTACTGGCTCGTCGCGAGGTTGAGCTGGGAGCGGGTGCCCGTGACGCTCTTCGCGGTCGCCATCACCGGGATCCCGCTCGGGAAGCCGATGTCGGTGAAGGTCGGCTCGGGCGAGAGCGCCGTCGCGTCCGTGGTCGGCATCAGGAGGGACGGATCCCACGGCGAGTCGTCCTGGGAGACCAGCGACTCGATCAGGGCGGAATGCGCACGCTCGCCGGCCCGCGTCGCCGGCAGTGCAAGCGTCGAGACGAGCGGCCGGTAGTGGACGCCCGTGACCTGGCCCGCGTTCGTCCAGAAGTCGCCGTACTCGCCGTCCTCCCGCGTAAAGGCGGGCACGACGGCGAACTCCGCCGACCGCAGCTGGCTGACCGGATCCGGCGTGATCGGGCCCTCGTTCGGCGCCGTCGCGCTCGTCGCGCCCGGGATCGTCGCCGGCGGGGCCGGCAGCGGAGCCGGGGGCGTGCCGACCGGCAGGGGCGCCACACCGACGGCGAAGAACGGCAGCCCGTAGAGCGTCGCCTGGAGCGTCGTCTTCTGCTCGTACGCGCTGAAGTTGGCGCGGCCCAGGAAGTAGTCGGCCTTCGCCTGCGCGAGCGCCTCCCCGATCGTGAGCGAGCCGTTCAGGTTCCCCGCGAGCTCGGCCATCAGCTGCTCCGACCAGGCGACCGAGTCCGTCGAGCCGAGCCCGAAGCCGGTGTTGGCGGCGTAGGCGCTGCGTTGGCTGGCGTACGCCTCGGCCCAGTCGCCCTTGATCGGGCTCGTCTCTCCGACGACCACGTTCGAGACGGGCAGCCCGGCATGGCAGCCGATCGTGAAGACGATGCGCCGCGGCAGCGCGCCGGGCCGGGCATCGAGATCGGCGGTCGTGACGAGATCGGACGTGTCGCCCGTGGTGTTCCCGGCGGCGGGGAGGGCGCTGTGGTGGTCGTAATGCCCGTTCAGCTGGTTGATGCCGGACGCCCCGGTCGACGGGAAGAGCGCGCCCAGGAGCCCGACGCGGTTCCAGGTGTCGTCGATCAGCGTGCGCGTGTTGGCCGCGCCGACGATCCCGGAGAGCTCCGCGGACGCGGTCGCGGTGCCGTCGCTCGCGAAGTCGTAGCCGGCGCTGAAGGCCGAGTCGCGGGCCAGCCGCCCGCCCGCCGCGACGAACTCGGTCAGCTGGCCGATGATCTGGCCGGGCGTCTCCACCAGGCGGCCGCCGGCGAGATCGGGGACGAACACCTGCCGCGCGCCGGCCTGGATCGGGTCGGTGTCGAGATACGGGTCGTCCGAGAGCAGGTTCTCGCGGATGAAGGCGCCGGAGTACTGGTTGGCGTCGAAGGTGGCCGCCTCGCCGCTCTCGTTCGCGATCAGCGTCAGGTCGGGGACGCGGAAGAACGGGATCTGGTCGTCGCCGCCGACGAAGACGATGTACTTCAGCGACGGACGGGTCAGCCGGATCGAGTTCACGGTGGCGGCGATCCCGCTCGCGACCGCGTTCGCCAGCTCGGGCGCGCAGGGATTCGCGTCCCAGGCCGCGTAGCGGGCCGCGTTGTCGCCGTAGGCCTCGACCGAGACGACCGCCCCGGCGACGCCGAGCGCGTTCTGGCCCGCGACCGCCGCGAGCGAGGCCAGCACGTCGCTCGCGAGGCCGGCGCCGTACGTCCGCCCGAGGCGGAGTGTGTTGACGAGGAAGAGCGTGTTCACGTTCGCCGGGATCACCGCCGGCGTTCCGGGAGCCCCCGCCGCGTGCGGGAAGCTGCGCGGCGCGCAGGGCCCGAGGTCGTGCGGCGCGGCGGTCGTCACGCGCAGTGTGTACGGCCGCGGCGAGCTGGCGTCGTTGTAGCCCGAGACCTGGAGTACGTAGTAGCCGCCGCCACCAAGCGAGATCGCCGAGACGTCCTCGGGATCGGTGCCGCGGAAGATCGACTGGCCGGCGATCGGCAGGTCGACCGTCTGGATGTCCTGGAGCGCCCCCGGCTGGAGCTGGCGGCCGAGATCGCTGAGCCCGATCCCGTCGTCCGGAATCGGCGCGTCCTGGAGCGGCACGCCCACGGTGCCGGTGTTGATGAGCGGCGGGACAGACGCGGGCGCATAGAGCGTCAGGTCGTAGTCCGCGTCGAGATTCGTCATCCGCACCGTCAGCCGGGTCCCGGCCGGCGGAGTCGGGATGCGGTAGAAGTCGCTGTCGCCTGCCTGGTCGAGGTAGGAGAGGTCGACCTCCACGTTGGGCTCGACGATCGGCGCGGTCGCCGGGTCGTCGTTGGGCTCGAAGACCGTGCGCACGACCACGTTGTGCGTGTCGGCGGCCTCGAGCTCAGTGCCCTCCGCCGTGACCGACAGCGAGGCGCTCGTCGGGCCGAGGTCGATGCCGGCGCGGGCGTCGAAGTCGATCCGGTACTGCTCGCCGAAGGCGACGTCCGTCACCGTCCAGGTGAGCGTGCGTCCGTCCGTCGAGACCGTCGGGTCGGGGAGCTCCGTCGACGACTCGCCCTGGACGAGCGACGAGGTCCCGGCGGCGTAGCGCCAACCGCTCGGCAGCGTGACGGCCACCGTCGCCTCGCCGATGCTGCCCTCCGGCCCCGCGAAGGTGAACGCGGCGTGCCAGGTGAGCCCACCGTTCGTCCCGAACCTGCCCAGCACGTCCGGCGAGATCGTCTCCCAGGCGACGCCGGCACGCGAGATGAAGAGCGCGAGCAGATCGTTGAACGTGAGCCCGGAGGGCGTCGGGAGTCCGTCGAGGAGGTCGCCGACGGTCAGCGGCGGATCGCCGTAGAAGATGAGGTCGCCGAGCGTGAAGCCGCCGAGCGAGCCGGCGAGGTGCGAGAGCCTGGCGGTCTCCCTGACGTGCCCGGCGGCGAAAGCCGCGCCGAGCGTCGCTTCGGTCGTGACGGTCAGGACGTCGGCCGGGTTTCGCAGCCCGGCGACGGGGATCGAGCCGAGCGGCGAGCTCGTGGCCAGGATCCGGCGAAGCGACAGCTCGCCGAAGCCGGAGGCAGCGAGGTCGAAGTTGTCGATCGGGAAGTTGTCGATCGGCGAGACCGACAGCGGCATGTTGTCGATCGGGAAGTTGTCGATCGGCATGTTGTCGATCGGGAAGTTGTCGATCGGGAAGTTGTCGATCGGGAAGTTGTCGATCGGGAAGTTGTCGATCGGCGCGCCGGTCAGGGCCGCTCCGAGCACGGTCTGCGACCCGATCGTCTGCGCCCGGTTGGCGGGCGTGCAGTTGACGGGTGGGCCGCTCAGGGCCGCACACCAGTCGGTCAGTGCGTCTCCCCCGCCCTGCGGGTTGATCTGCGAGAGCGGGACGGCGCCGACGGCAAGCGCCTCGAAGCCCAGCCGCCGGAGCTTCGAGCTGCCGAAGTCGAGCTGCTCGAACAGGAGCTGCGGTGTGCCGCTGCCCGGTGTGAGCGCCGGCGAAGGTGGGCTCGCGAGCACGAGCTGGGCCAGCGAGACGCCCTGCGGCGGCACACCCTCGTACTGCGAGCCCTCGAGGACCTTCGGCCAGCCGCCGTCGTACGCGATCCCGATCGTCGAGAGCGGCACGTCGTCGAGCTCGCGGGCGACGGTTGGGGCATCGAACGGGAAGTTGTCGATGGGGAAGTTGTCGATCGGGAAGTTGTCGATCGGGAAGTTGTCAATGGGGAAGTTGTCGATCGGGAAGTTGTCGATCGGGAAGTTGTCGATCGGGAAGTTGTCGATCGGTGCCGGGGCGACGGCCGTGGCGGGATCCGGCTGGAGGATCGAGAGCGGGAAGTTGTCGATCGGCAGCTGCTTGGCGCCGGCCTCCGTCGAATCCGCGTCGGTGGTCAGCGTGGCGGTGATCTCGGTCGGGGGCACGATCGGATCGAGGTCGCGCACGAACACGTCGAGCGTCTCGTTCGTGTCCTGGCCCGGCCCGGTCAGGTCGGTGGCCGCGGAGTAGAAAGTCGCGAAGCGGCCGTTCGCGCTCAGCGCCGAGAGCACCCCGTTGTGGCTCGAGCCGTTCCCCGGCAGCCGCGCCGGGTTGAGGTCGACCACGCGGGTCGTGCCCCCGGCCAGGTCGCGGGCGTAGACGTGGATCCCGCCGTCTGCCGTGAGCGGGCTCAGGTTCGACGCAGCAGACGTGAACGAGACGATCGAGCCGTCGTCGCTCAGCGCGGGTGCGGAGGCCTGCGCGTTCCCGCGCTCGCCCGTCCCGCTCAGGTCGGCGATCTCGGTCGTGCCCGCCTCGAGGTCGCGCACGAAGACGTGGTCGCTCGACTCGGCCGGAATGCCGGGAGCGAGGTTCTCGGCGTCCGAGAGGAAGGCGATCCTGCTGCCGTCGGCACTGAACGATGCAGGCCAGGCGGGTGAGCTGTCGTCGTCGCCCTGCGTGCCCGAGGACGAGACGCTGACGAGCGTCGTCTGCCCGGTTTCGCGGTCGTGGACGAAGACGTCCGTCGCCTCGTTCGTGTCACCGCCGACCAGGTTGGTCGCGTCGGAGGCGAAGGCGACGAAGCGCCCGTTGCCGCTCAAGGCGGGATAGAAGCTCGGCCCGTTCGCCTGCTCGCCGCTGCTCGAGACGCTGACCCGCTCGAGCCCGGAACCGTCCAGCCCGCGCACGTAGACGTCGGCCACACCGTTCGAGTCCTCGCCTTCGGCCAGCAGGTTGGTCGCGGCCGCGTCGAAGGCGACGGAGCCACCGTCGGCCGAGATCGAGGGATGCTGACTCGAGCCGTTCGCGATCGAAGCTCCGGCCGCGTCCACGAACTGCAGCGAGCCCGTGGCGAGGTTGCGCCGGTAGATGTGCCAGGTCGACGTCGAGCCCGGGCAGCTCTCCGCGACGCACGCGAGATTCGAGGAGAGCGACTGGAAGACCGCCCAGTTGCCGTTACCGGCGACCTGGACCCAGCCGCTGTTGGCGTTGCCGGAGACGAAGCCGAGCTCGACGGCCGGGACGGAGCTGAGCATCGTCGTCGTCCCCGCAGCCCGGTCGCGCGCGTACGCCTGGAGCCGCTCGCCGCTGCCGATCGGGGTGGCGTTCAACGCAGCCGATTCGAAGCCGACGACGTTGCCGTCGTCGCTGAGCGACGGGAACGCGCTGCCGCCGCCGATCAGCTGCACGCCGGTGTTGGACACGCTGGTTCGGACGGTCGTCCCGCTCGTATCCTGGGCGGGCGGCGCGAGGACGACCCAGGTGCGCGTCGCCGGGCTGTCGTCGGAATTCCCGGACGGGTCGGTCGCGCGCGCCGTGAAGGTGTGCTCGCCGGGCTCGAGCCCGGCGAGGAACACCGTGCCGCCGCAGCCGTCTACAGGCTCACCGTCGAGCGTGCAGGCGAACGTCGAGCCCTCCTCGTTCGCCGTCACCGTGAAGGTCGCGACCGTGTCGGTCGTTGCCTCGCCAGGCCCACCTTCGATCGAGGTCTCGGGCGCGGTGACGTCGAGATCGACCTCGATCGAGTTCTCGTACAGGAGACCTTCGTTCGTCGACCCTCGCGCCGTGATGATCGCGTCGTCGCCGACGATCGCGGTCGTGTCGAAGCTCACCTCGTACGGCGCCTCGGTGTCGTCTGCGATCGAATGGGTGCCGGAGTCGTCCGTGTACCAGAACTGGATCTCCGTGATCGGGATCACGTCGCCGGCCGAGGCCTGGACCGTGATCGTGCCCACCACCGTAGTGCCCGCGACCGGCTCCGAGATGGCAGGCGCCGGCTGCCAGTCCGGGAAGCCGTTGCGGCCGCCCGCCACGACCTGGACCGGATCGCCGCCGTCGGCGCTGATCGTCGCAAGGTCGAAGGCGCTGTTGCCGAACCTCGTCGTGACGTAGGCGACCCGCGACCCGTCGGGCGACCACGCGGGATCGGCGTTGTACGCGCCGTCCTCGGTCAGCGGCTCTGCGACGAGGGTCTCGGTGGCGGGATCGACGGTGTAGAGCTCGTGCTGGTCGCCGGCGCCGGCACGGACGAAGACGATCTTCCCGTGCGGACCCCAGTCGGGATCGGTGTCGTTCTGCGCACCGTTCGTGACGGCTCGGGCACCCGTGAGGTCCACGCGCTTGGTCATGATCTGACACGGCTGGTCGATCGGGCAGTACTGGAACGCGAGCGTGTCGCCGCTGGGCGAGAACGAGGGCTTGCCGGCAGGGCCTTCGGCTCGGAAGATCGTGGTAACCGTGCGCGAAGCGAGGTTCATCGAGTAGATCCCCGCCACACCGGTGACTCGGTCGCTGACGAACGCGATCGAGCGGCCGTCCGGCGACCACGCCGGGTCGTTGTCGAAGACCTCGTTGTCGGTCAGCTGCGTCCGCCCTCCAGGCCCGTCGAGGTACAGCTCGAAGGCGCTAGCGGGCGCATCGACGTCCTTGGAGGCGAACGCCGTCCGCGATCCGTCCGGCGAGATCGCGACCAGCTGGTCGGCCGTCGGCTCGGTGACGACGCCCTCGAGGCCGCCGCCGGCAGGACGAACGGAGTAGATGTCGTGGTTCTGGTCCTCGAGGCTCGCCGAGCGGAGGAAGAAGATCCGGCCGTTCCCGGGCAGCTCGAGCGGCTGGATCGTGTAGCTCTGCTCGAGCGACTCGGAGAGGACGTAGCCCAGGCAGTTCCCCGCCTTGTCGACGGCGACCCACGGGTGCGTGAGCCAGGTGGGCTGCACGTAGCCCTCGCCGTCCGCGAGCGTCGCGTAGTGAACGCGGTCGCCCTCGTAGTCGAGCCAGTAGATGTCGACGGGCACGCCGCTCTCGTTCTGAAACGCGATCTGCGACGGGGTCGCGCCCTCGGTCGAGCGCGCCTGTGTGATGTGGCAGTTCGGGTTCGGGATCGCCGCACTGCTCGTGACCTGAACGATCCCCGAGAGCAGCGCCGCCGCGCCAACCACGAACGCCACCACCACGGAGCGGTGACGCGCACGACTGACTCTGGAAATCTTGGCTCGGACCGTGACTCCTCCCTCCCGCGGCTTCGACCCTACTCCTCTCCCCTCCGATTTCCTAGAGATTTCGGCGGTTTTGTGCGCAACAATGGGTAGCCGTATGACGCAGACGCTGACGCAGCCTGGGCTCGAGCCGTACGTTCCGCGCCTGGTGCGCAGCTGGGACGGCGTTCGCGGCGGCGTGGACGCCATCGAGTTGGACGGGACACTCGTGTCCGTCGACCTGTCCGGCTTCACCGCGCTCTCGGAGCGGCTCGCCGCCAAGGGCCGCGCGGGAGCCGAGGAGCTGATCCTCCTGATCAGCGGCGTCTACGAGGGCCTGATCGGGATCGCGGGTCGTCGCGGCGGCGACGTGCTCAAGTTCCGGGGCGACGCGCTCCTGATCTTCTTCGAGGACGACGATCACGCCGTTCGGGCCTGCATCGCCGCGGGCGAGATGCAATGGCTGATCGCGGAGACGGGCCATACGCGGAGCTCGGTCGGACCCGTCGAGCTGACGATGGCTGTGGGCATCCACTCCGGGCCTTGCCACTTTTTCCTCTCCGGCCGCTCGCATCGCGAGCTCGTGATCGCCGGGCCGGCAGCAACTGGGACGCTGCGCCTCGAGGACGCCGCGGAGGCACGGGAGATCCTCGTCAGTGCGGCGACGGCGCGGGAGCTCGACCCCGGCTGGCTCGCGGGCGCACGCGGTGACGCAACCCTGCTGAAGCCGGGCCTTCACAACGGCGTCCCGGACGAGCCGACGCTCGACCCCGCGCCGCCGTCGGAGGTCGATCTCGCCGCGTTCGTCCCGATCCCACTGCGACGGGTGCTGGCCGGCGGCGCGGCGGAGGCCGAGCACCGGCAGGCAACCGTGGCGTTCGTGAAGTTCACCGGCGTCGACGAGGTGCTGGCGCGGGAAGGGCTCGACGGGCTCGGCGAGCGCATCACGCGGCTCGGCGACGTCGTCGACCTGACCGTCGACGGGCTTGGGATCACCTGGCTCGAGTCCGACATCGACCTCGACGGCGGCAAGGTCTATCTCACGGCGGGAGCGCCGGCGACGCCCGGCGGCGACGAGGAGCGGATGCTGCTGGCCCTCCGGGCGATCGTCGACGAGGGATGCGGGCTGACGCTGCGTGCCGGCGTCAACCGCGGACACGTGTTCGCGGGCGAGATCGGGGCCGAGAGCCGGCGCACGTATGCGGTGATGGGCGACACGGTCAACCTCGCAGCCCGACTCGCGGGCCGCGCCAAGCCGGGACAGATCCTCGCGACGGGCGACGTCCTCGAGCGGGCGCGTACCCGCTTCGAGTCGAGTTCGCAGCCGTTGCTGATGAAAGGGAAGGAGCGCGCCGTCACCGCCTACAGCGTCGGCGCGCTGCTCGGCATCCGCGAGGAGCAGCCACCGGAGCGCCTGCCGCTCATCGGTCGCGAGCGCGAAGTGGCGGCGCTGAAGGAGGCCGTCGACGCCGCGCGACAGCGCCAGAGCCGCCTGATCGAGCTCGTCGGCGAGCCGGGCATCGGCAAGACGCGTCTGATCGACGAGCTGACAGCGCTCTCGCGCGGCTTCACCCAGCTCGTCGCGCGCTCGGAGGCGTACGCCACGGCCGCGCCGTACTTCGTCTTCCGCCCGCTCCTGCGGCAGCTCGCCGGCATCCTGCCGAGCGCCGACCGCGATGAGGCCGGCGAGCAACTCTCCGCCTGGGTGCAGGGAGTCATGCCAGATCAGCTGCCGTGGCTGCCACTCCTTGGCGTCGTCTTCGACGCGGAAGTGGAGCCGACGTCCGAGGTGGACGCGCTCGGAGCCCCGATGCGGCGACAGCGGCTGCACGAGACCGTGGAGCAGTTTCTCGTTCGCGTGCTGATGATGCCGACCCTGCTCGTGTTCGAGGACACGCATTGGCTCGACGACGCCTCCCGCGAGCTGCTGCTGCACCTCGCGGTGAGACCGTCACCGCGTCCGTGGCTCATCTGCGTGACCCACCGGCCCGCCGGGGCCACCTTCGTCGCTGACGGCGGCGGGCACGGGGTCGTGCTGGCCCTCGAGCCGCTCGCGCCCGAGCTGACCGCCTCGCTCGCCCGCGTCGTCGACGCCGAGCTCTCCCTCTCGGAGGATGCGCTCGAATCGCTGGTCGCGCGCGCGGGCGGCAACCCGCTGTTCGTGCGCGAGCTCGTCGGCGCGATCCGGCGCGGCGCCGCAGGAGAGCTGCCCGAGACGGTCGAGCGGCTGATGACCGAGCGGATCGACACTCTCGGCCCCGAGGACCGGCTGCTTCTGCGCGTGGCTGCGGTCGTCGGCCCGCGCTTCGACCTCGACCTGATGCGCGAGCTCCTCGGCGACGAGCTCGACGACGTCGGCGAGATCGAGCGCTGGCAGCGTCTCGGCGAGTTCGTCGAGTGGCGCGGCGACGACACGCTCCATTTCCGCCATGACCTCTTCCGCAGCGCCGCCTACGAGGGCCTGTCTTTCCAGCGGCGCCGTGACGTCCACGCGCGCGTCGGCGCGGCGCTCGAGCGTCGCGCGGGCGAGCGGACGGACGAGGCGGCGGGCCTCCTCTCCCTCCACTTCCTGGAGGGCCGCGAGCCCGAGAAGGCCTGGCGCTACTCGGTCGCCGCCGGACGGCGCGCGCAGGGACTCTGGGCGAACGTGGACGCCGCGGAGTTCTACGAGCGCGCGCTGAGCGCGGCCGAGGAGCTCAGCGCGCCCGACCCGGTGGAGGTGTCGGCGGTGGCCGAGTCGCTCGGCGACGTCTGCGAGCTTGCGGCCCGCTACGACGAGGCGGGCACCGCGTACGGCCGTGCCCGGGCGCTCGTCGGCGACGACGTCGTCGCGTCGGCGCGGCTGCTGCGCAAGGAGGGCGTTCTCCAGGAGCGGCTCGGCGGCTACGACGACGCGCTCGAGCTCTATCGCCGCGCGCTCGAGCTGCTCGACTCACCGGCGGGAGCGGCGGCTCCCGGCGCCGAGCGGGCCGAGCTCGAGGTCGAGTTCGCAACCGTTCTCTTCCGCCAAGGTCACTTCGAAGCGTGTCTGCGCTGGGCGGAGCGGGCGGTCGAGCACGCGGAGGCGGCCGCCGACCGCCCCGGCCTCGCCCACGCCTATCGCGTGCTCAACACTGCGCACCGAGCGCTCGGCGGCTCCGAGACGCGCTGGTTCGAGCTGGCGCTGCCGATCTACGAGGAGGTCGGCGACCGCGTCGGCAAGGCGATCGTGCTCAACAACCTCGGTGTCGGCGCGTACTTCGCGGGCCGCTGGGACGAGGCAATGGCGTTCTACGAGCAGAGCGTCGAGGAGGAGCACGCGGCCGGCGATCCGATCCGCGCCGCAAACTCGTCGAACAACGTCGCCGAGATCCTGCTCGACCAGGGCCGGCTCGAGCCGGCCGTCGAGCTCCTGCGAGAGGCGCTCCGCGTCTACAACGCCGCGGGTTACACCTTCGGAGCCGGCGTGGCGAAGAAGAACCTCGCCCGCGCAGCCGCAGCCGTCGGAGCCTTCGACGAGGCGCACGCGCTCTTCGACGAGGCGCTCGCGCACCTAGACGAGATCGGCTCCGGCACGTTCTTGCTCGAGACGAAGGCGCGGCGGGCGGAGTGCTTCGTGCTCGAGGGCAGCCATCGCGAGGCGCTCACGCTGGCGGAGGAGGTGCTCGCAGAGGCCCAGGACGCGCTCGTCGAGCGCCTGGTCGGATACGCGCTGGTGCAGGCCCGGCGTCCGGAGGAAGCACGGCCGCACTTCGAGGAGAGCCTCCGCCTCGCACGCGAGCGCGACGCCAGGTACGAGATCGCGCGCACGTTGCGCGCGCTGGCGGAGACGGGCGCGCCGGAGCACGCCGCGGAGGCGCAGGAGCTGCTCGACTCGCTCGGCGTCGTCTCGCTGCCGCGCGTGCCGCTGCCGTAGAGAGTCGCGCTAGCCCGAAGCGGTCGAGCGGGCTTCGACTTCGCGCAGCTTGCCGGCCAGCGACTGGAGCAGCTTCCACGCGATGCTCGGGTTCGACTCCACGAGCGGGCGGAACTCCCAGACCGTCAAGCCGTAGGTGACGAGCTCGGTGTCGGCCGTCACCGTCGCCGAGCGGGAGTGCTGCTCGTCGATCAGCGCGACCTCGCCGAAGTAGTCGCCCTTCTTCAGCTTGCCGACCTCGCGATCGCCCACGGTCACCGTAGCCTCGCCGTCGCCGATCACGAAGAAGCCGACGCCGCCCGTGCCGGCCGTCGCGATCGCGTCGCCGGCCCTGAAGGTGCGGTCGTGGAACGAGTTCGCGAGGCGCTCGAGCTCACGCTTGTCGAGATCCGAGAACAGGGGCACTTGAGCGAGGAGCTCTGGGTTCGGTGAGGACATGGCAGCGATCCTAGTGCGCGGGCTACGTCGGCGCCACCCCGGGGCTGAAGGAGCCCAGGCGTCCCGCGACCACGTCGTCCGCGGCGCTGCGGCTGTAGGGATCGCGAGTGACGGCGGCGAGGAAGTCGTCGCGGTCGAGCGCGAGCAGCTGCGCGTCCGAGCGGGCGACCACGGTCGCGGTGCGCGGGACGTCGCGCAGCAACGCGATCTCGCCGAAGCCGTCGCCTCTTTCGAGCAGCACGACGCGGTCGTCGAGCTGCGCTTCGGCCTGCCCCGACTCGACGAGGTAGAAGTGGTCGCCGCGGTCGCCGCGCCGGATGATCTCGTCGCCGGCACTCACGGAGACCGCGGTGAGGCGGCCGGCGAGCTGCTCGATCGTCGCGGGTGGAAGCGGAGCGAAGATCGGGTGTGTGGCGAGGATCGCGATGCGCTCGGCCGGGACGCGCGCCCGCGTGTCGATGCGCGCGAGTGCCGGTACCGAGAGCAGCACGACGATGGGCAGGAAGCCGCCCGCGACGACGAGGGCGGTCTCGATCCCCAGCGTCTCCACGAGCACGGGCCCGAGCACGGCACCGAGGCCGAGACAGCCGAGCAGGACGCTCTCGAGGGCGCCGAAGGCCCGAGCCAGTACCTCGTCCGGGACGGCCCGCTGCATCAGCGTCAGGGCGGCGACGTCCGTGAGCGTGTTGCCGACGCCCACGAGCCCCATCAGCACGAGCGCCGCCAGCGGCTCCTGCCAGACGACGACGAGCGCCAGCGGAGCCCCGTACAGCGCGACCCCGAGCGCGAAGTCGGTTGCGAGCCGCCCCCGCATCGCGAGCGCCAGCGCCAGCATGGCGCCGATGAGGCCACCGATGCCGACGGCCGAATTGAGGAAACCGAACCCGGCTTCCCCCATGTCCAGCAGCTCGAGCGACGCCACCACCATCAGGACGGTGAACGCCCCGGCGACGATCGTCTGCGCGCCGTACAGCGCCACGATCAACCGCAGGTCGCGCTCGACCGCGAAGGTGCGGAAGCCCGCGCCGACCTCTCGCCTGAAGGAGCCGCGCTCCACGGGCTCCGCTGGGTCCTGGGCGGTTGCGCGAATGCCCGCCACCATCAGCGCCGACCAGACGAAGGTGAGCGCGTTGACGCCGAAGACGATCTCCGGGTTCGTCGCCGCGAGCAGGATGCCGCCGAGCGCAGGCCCGACGAACGTGCCGACGCTCTCGACGGTGGAGGACGTGACGTTGGCTGCGCTCAACTCCTCGGGCGTGCGCGCGAGCGAGGGCATCAGCGCCGCCTGGGCCGGCCGGAACGCCGTCCCGACGACGCTCGACAGGCCGACCGCGGCATAGACGATTGCCGCCGGCCCGTCCCAGAAGATCGTCAACGCCACGAGCACCATCAGCGGCACGCGGATCAGGTCGGTGACGACCATCACGCGCTCGCGCGGAAACCGGTCGGCCGCGACCGCGACGAACGGCGCCGCGAACGCGGAGGGCAACAACCGAATCACGCCCACGAGCCCGACCGCCGCCGGGCCGCCCTGCTCGTAGGCGTAGACGGCGAGCGCAATGAGGTAGGCCCAGCTGCCGATGATCGAGCCGACCCACGCCAGCTCCAGGCGGCGCAGATCCCGATTGCGGAAGACAGCGGCGAGCGCGCCCGCGGACTGCGACATCCTCGTCAGCGCCGACCGCATCGGCAGACCTTCGCAGCATTTGTTGCGATTGGAAAGCGCCGGTGGGAAGATCGTCGGGCCTGCGCACGTCTGGTGGGCAGACGCGCCGACCCCGGCGCACGAGCTGAAGGAGAGGGCACATGGCGGAGCGAGAGAGGCACGAGCGGGAGAGAGCGGACAGCCTGAAGGACGAGGGCGACTCCAGCACCGAGCAGGAGACACCGGACGTCGAGGCGCATCGGCTCGAGGTTCCCCGCGTGGACGAGGGCTCCGAGGCCGAGGATCGCCACCGCAACGAGGCCGTCTAGCAGTTCGAGAATCTTCGGCACTAGCGGCCGCTGGGCCGGGACGAGCGTTCCTCCTCCCGGCCCAGCGTTGCCGAAGCTCTCAATCCGTTCGGAGGAGCTCCTCGAGTGCGCGCAGCAGGGCGAGGCCTGCGTCGCGCCGCTTCCCTTCCAGCCCGTCGAGCGCCGCCGCGAGCGCCGTCACGGCACGAAGGTCGCCGCCGCCGCCCTCGATCACCGCCCGCGCGCGCCGGGCGCCGCGCAGCAGGTCGAGCGCGATCGCCGCCTGGTTCGCGAACAGGCCCAGCAGCTCCATCCCGGCCAGGCCGGCGTGCGCGCCCTCCTGACGGTCGAGCACCTGGAGCACCCCGAGCGCGCGCTCCTCGTACAGGAGCGGCACCGCCATCAGTGCGCTGGGCACGTAGCCGATTCTCTCGGCAAGGTCGCGGGCGAAGCGCGGATCGTTGGCGAGGTCGTCCAGCACGAGCGGCTGCCGCGTCACGAGCACCCAGCCCGCGATCCCTGTGCTCGACGGGATCCGCAGGCCGATCACCTCGCCCGAGCGCTCGCCGGCTGCCGCCTCGAACACGAGCTCGTCGGTCTCCTCGTCGTGGAGGAAGATCGAGGCGGCGCGCGCAGAGAAGATCGCGCGCGCCGCCTCGACGATCGACTGGAGCAGCGCGCGGTGCTGCGCCTCGTCCGGCAGGATCCCGGCGGCGGCCGCGAGCGACGGATCGGTCATCGGTCGCCTCCGCTCACGTTGGCGGCAGTGAGGTAGAGCAGATGCTTGACCTGGAACGGCGTCAGCTGCCGATGCTTCGCGAGAGCGAGCGCACAGAGGCCGGTGACGTGCGGCGTCGCGAAGCTGTTGCCCGTGCAGCGGAGCGTGCCTCCACCGGGCCAGGCGACGTCGAGGTCGACGCCGCGCGCAAAGAACTCGACAGGCGGCTCCGGGTTGGCGTAGAGCAGGCGCGGATCCGCCTCCTCGTGGCTGCCCACCGAGATCACGGACGAGAAGCGCCACGGATAGCTGTCGACCGCCAGGTTGTGCGCCGAGGCGACGAGGATCGTGCGTCCGAAGTAGGCGCTGTCCGCGAGCTCGTGCAGAACGGCTGCAAATCTGCTCTTCGTCGTCGAGATGCTCATGTTGATCACGTCGAAGCCCCGGTCGATCGCCCAGCGCAGCCCTGCCAGCAGCACCTCGCCGCTCCCCGTGTAGCCGGCGCCGAGCACGCGCACGCTGTGCAGGCTGCAGTCGGGCGCCAGTTGCCGGACGATCCCTGCACACGCGGTCCCGTGCCCGCAGAGGTCGCCCTGCTCGTCGTCGACGACCTCGAAGCCGTCACCTGCCGCGACGACCGCGACCGACTCCTCCACGGCTCCCACGAGCGGGTGCTCGCGGTCGACGCCGCTGTCCAGGATGCAGACGCGCACCCCCGTTCCCGTCGAGTCGCCGAAAGCCCATTCGTCGGTGACGACTGCCGGCCACTCCTGCGCGATCTCGATCCTCCCGCGCTCCGCGGCCGGCAGGCTCCACGCGGGCAGCGGCGAGCTCACGCCCGTGCCTGCGCGCGGCGAGAGGTCTGCGCGGCCTGGGCCGCGATCGCCCGCCCCTGGAGCACGCGCGGGTCTCCCTCTCCGGTCGCCAGGTTGATCTCGACGAGGTGGACGGCCACGCGCACCGCGGACTCGGCGAGCACAGCGGCGGCGAGGACGTCACCGCGGACGCGGCCCACGCACTCCTCCGCGGAGTAGGCGGCGAGCTCGACCGTGTCGGCCGCCGCCTCCGCGATCGCGAGCGGCAGCTCGGCCGCGCGCCCGAGCGCGAAGCCGAGTCGGATGTCGCGCTCCTCCTCGTCCAGGTCGCCCTCGGGCCGGAGCGCGTCGAGCACGCGCGCGTACGCCTCCGAGTCCGCGAGCGCGAGGGCCATCAGACGTGTCCGCACAACCCGAACCTGGGCCAGCACACCGCCGGCACCCTCCCAGTCCGGTGAGGAACGCGCGGTCATGCCGACGAGGCTCGCCGCCATGGCAGCCGAGATCGCGGCGGCTGCGCCGCCGGCCGGAATCGGCCCCTCGGCTGCGAGCCCGTCGAGAAGGTCGACGAGCCGCAGCTCGAGGAGGTCGCGGGGGCCGCCCGCTCCCGAAGCTACGCCGGAAACCGTCGGCGCAGCTCCTCGATGACGAAACGATTCGGTTCATGGCCGCCCGCCCGAAGCGCCGTCTCGAGGTCGTCGATGAGAGCGCGCCGGAATTCGGCGTCCGCCTCTGCGAGCTCGACGATCCGATCGAGCTCTCGACGACTTCGCGGCAGCTCCTTCGCAGCCGTGACCAGGCCCGCGGGTACCGCAGGGAGGGCGCTCAGGAGTTCCCCCAGCCGCTCGTCGTCGTGGTTCCTCATCGACATGCCCTCAAGACTCCACAGCGAGCGATTTTCTTCCCTCGAGCTGCTCTCGGAGCCGTCCGAGACAGCGGGAGATCCGGCTGGCGATGGTTCCGGGCGGGAGCTCGAGCGCCGCGCCGATCGCCCGGTAGCTCTGGTCGCGGGTGAAGAAGCGGTCGAGGATCTCGCGGCAGTCCCCGGACAGCGTCTCGAGGGCGTCGCGCACCGCGAGCGCCTCCTCGAGGCGGTGCAGGTCGTCCTCGGCCTCCTCCGCGAGCATCTCCTCGTTCAGCTCCACGTCGCGCGCGCCCAGCCGCAGCCGGTCGAGGCAGAGCCGCCGGGTCATCTGCGCCAGCCAGGGGCGGAAGGCGTCGTCGTCGCGCAGCGTTCCGAGCCGCTCGTAGACCCGCGCGAAGGTGTCCTGGAAGACATCCTCGGCGTCCGACGGCGGCAGGCGGAAGGCCTGGACGGCGATCGCGAACACGTAGCGCGAGTAGCGGTCGACGAGCTCCGCCCAGGCGGCGTCGTCGCCGGCGCGACAGCGCGCCAGAATCCCGGCGTCGCCAGCGTCGCCCACCCCCTGAGCTCCGTCCACGAGGACGAGCCTAACTCACCTTGGCGCCGTCGACGATGCGTCGCCGGCGGCGTCCCAGCGTCCGTCGGCCCGCGCCCGCTCGACCTCACGCAGCCCCGCCGGTCGCATCTCGCCCCGCTCGATCAGGGCCTCCGCCCTCGCCCGGTTGAGCTTCGACCAGTTGCTGCGGGCGCGGCGCGGCGTGAACCGCTGCAGGTGCCAGTGCTCGTCGAGCCCCTTCGCCTGCCCGTCGATCCAGCCGTGGCAGAGCGCGACCTCGACCGCCTCGGGGTACGTGACGCTCGCGAAGCCCGAGCCCTTCTTGGCGAACCTGACCCAGACCTCCTGAGCCTCGGAGCCGTGCTGCTCGAGCCACGCCTGCCAGGCGGCGCGATTTTCGAAGGGGATCGAGCGATCGGCGTCCATTGCTGGAGCTCAGACCCAGGCGCGATGCTTCGCCACGCCGACCACGAGCGGTGCGATGGCAAGGATCCCCGCGACGACCACGTAGAACACCCAGCTCGTCTCGAAGAGCCCGACCTTGAAGTTCATCCCCAGCACGCCGGCCACGAGCGCTCCGGGCAGCAGGATCACCGACGCGAGCGTCAGCACCTTCATGATCTCGTTCGTTCGCTGGCCCGTACGCGCGATCAGCACGTCGAAGGAGCCGACGACTACCTCGCGGGCGTCCCGCGCCTCCTGCACGGTGGACTCGAAGCGCTGGAGCAACGTCTGGAAGCGCTCGGCACGGTCGGAAGCATCGTTCGCCAGGGCGTCGAGCTCCGGATGGGTGAGCGCGACCAGGCTGGAGCGATGATCGGAGAGCGCGCGCCGAAGGGCCCCCACCTCCTTGCGGATCGCGACGAGCTGCTCGATGTGCTTCTCGGCGTCGCTCTCCCCGCGCATCGCCTGCACATCGAAGTCTTCGAGGCGGTGCTCGATCCGCTCGAACGCCTCCGAGTAAGCCCCGAGCACCCACTCGAGCAGCGCTGCGAGGAACGACGGGCCGTCGAGCTCGCCGGTCTGGCCGGAGCCGGACACGCGCTCTGCGAACTCGTCCAGCACGGGCACCGGGCGGTCGTGTGCCGTGATCACCCAGTTCTCGCCGACCACGCACTCGAGCGCTACGAGCTCGTCATCCTCCTCGTGGGGTGCCTGCGAGGTGACGTGGATGTAGCGGCCGAAGTCGGAGAAGACCGCCTCGCCGGACGATGAAGCGAGCCGGTCGCGCGTGTCGTCGTCGAGCTCGAAGGCCTCGGCAACCTCACGTGCGCTCTCCTCGGACGCACGGTCGACGTCCACCCACAGGAGCTTCGAGCCCCTCAGACGCCGCGGGCGCTCTGAGAGGCCGCTGAGCTTGTGGACGCGGTCTCGGTCGAAGAGGATGACGTCGCTCACGGCAGACTCGTTACCCCATGAGCCGCGCTTGAATCGGCCTGGGTCGTGGCCCAGCGAACAGGTGTTCGGAGCTCAGCGCTGGAGGAGAGCGTCGTCGAGGAAGCCCACGACCCGGCGCTCGTACTCCTCGGGCGCGGTCGTGATCCCGGCGACGTGCTGGCCGTTCGGGACCTCCCAGATCGCCTTCGGCTCGCGCGCCGCCGCGTAAAACCCCTTGTTCGGCACGGTTTCGGTGCCACCCTGGCCGTTCTCGCCGTAGATGAAGAGCACGGGTGTGGGCGCGATCTTGGCGACTTCGCTCTGCAGGCTCGGGGGCGGCAGCTCGTTCGTGAACACGGCCAGAGCGGTGGTGAGGCTCACCTGCGTCGGCAGGTCCAGCAGTCGATCCGACAGTCCCGGGTTGTCGAGCTCGTCGCGGAGCGACTGCCCACTCGCTCCCTCCGAGACCACGGCCTTGAACGCGTCGGAGTGGGCTGCCGCGTGGATCAGCATCTCGCCGCCCACCGACAGGCCGATTGCGCCGATCCGGCTGCCGTCGACGTCCTCGCGTGACTGGAGATACGCGGCGGCGGCGTGCAGGTCGCGGTCGCCGCCCCAGCCGAAGATGTTCGGGTCGCCGTCGCTCGCGCCCTCGCCACGGCGGTCGAAGAGCAGCACCCCGTAGCCGTGGCGGACGAGCATCCGCGTCTGCTTCTGCGGCCCCGACCGGCCGGGAACGACGATCACGGTCGCGCCGTTTCTCGACGGGACGAACCAGCCCTCGAGCCGCAGGCCGTCGGAGGTCGTGAACGCCACGTTCTCGTGAGCCGCGCCGAGATCCGGCGTCGGGACGTGGGCGCGCAGCGTATGTGTGACGACCTGCGCGATCACGAGCGGGAACATGATCTGGGTCGCCACGAGCAGGCCGGCGATCGTGAGCAGGAGACGCCGGCCGTACCGCCGCGGGAGGCTGTCGTCCGTCCGTCGCGTCCGCCAGAGGATCACGATGCCGAGGCCGACGAGGACGAGACCGGCGGCGAGTGACAGCCAGCCCGTGAAGTCGTCGCCCGAGGGGCCGCCGTTCACGGTGTAGTACGCCGCCTCCACGCCGCTCGCGATCCCGAACACGCCCAGCACGAGCGCCCAGGCCGCGCGCGCTCCGGGCCGCAGGCGGCGGTAGGCAGCCGCGATACCCACGACGAGCGCGACCGGCAGGAGCATCAGGAAGTGGTCGCCCGCCGACATGCCCGGCTCGGGCTGGAGGAACGCGTCGTCGATCAGGTGCAGCGCGACGAGCGCGAGGGCCGTCTGGGCGAGCCCGGCCTCCGTCGCAACCCACGCCCACGCCTCGCCGAGCGACCGGGGGATCTCCTGATGCGCGACCTGGGTCACGACGCGACCGCCGACGGCGCCTCGACCGGCTCGAGCTGCTCGCCGTGCTCGAGGTGCGGCAGCCACTCCAGCCACTTCGGCAGGTACCAGTTCCACTCGCCGAGCAGCTTCATCGAGGCCGGCAACAGCACGCCGCGGATGATCGTCGCGTCGATCAGGACCGCGGTCGCGAGCCCGACGCCGAACTGCTTGAAGATCATCATCCCGAGCGTGGCGAAGACGGAGAAGACGGCAACCATGACGATCGCCGCGCTCGTGACGACGCCCGCGGTGGACTTGATCCCGTGCGAGATCGCCTCCTCCGTCGTGGCGCCGCCGTCGTAGGTCTCGCGGATCCGGCTCAGGATGAAGACGTGGTAGTCCATCGAGAGCCCGAACAGGATCACGAACAGCAGGATGGGCAGGAAGGGGTCGATCCCGGCCGTCGACTCGAAGTCGAGCAGCCGCTTGCCGTAGCCGTGCTGAAAGACGAGCACGAGCACGCCGTAGGCAGCGCCGACCGAGAGCAGGTTGAGCACGATCGCCTTGAGCGCGATCACGATCGAGCGGAACGCGAACAGCATCAGCAGGAATGCGAAGACGAGGACGAAGCCGAACACGAGCGGCACCACCGACTTCAGCTTCGCGCTGAAGTCCTTCGACTCCGCCGTGAGCCCCGTCACGCCCGACTCGACTCCCGGGAGCACCCCGACCGTGGCCGGGACGATGTCGTCACGCAGCGCCGCCAGCGCGGCGTTGGAGGCGGCGTCGGTGCCGTTGCCGTCGATCGGGATGGCGATGTTGGCCACCGTCGCGTCCTCGTTCAGGTCGACCGTGATCGGCTGGTGCATCCCGCCCGCGGCGAGCGCGCCGTCCTTCAGGTCGTCGATCGCCGCACGCACCTCCGGCGCGTTCACGTTCGGCGCCGCGACGACGACGTTGGCGGGGATCTCCGTGCCGGGGAAGGCGGCCTGGAGCCGCTGGTAGGTCTGCATCACCGGCAGCGACTGCGGAAACGAGTCGGGGCCGGCGAAGACGGTGCGCAGCTGCAGGGCCGGGATTGCGAGCGCGACGAGCAGCCCGCCGGCCAGGACGACCGACAGCACCGGCCGGCGCAGGACTCGGTCGATGATCGCGCCCCAGATCCGGCCCTCGCCGTGATCGCGCCGCAGCCGGCCGACGAGCGGGACGCGCAGCCGGTCGACGTTGTCGCCGAGCTTGGAGAGCAGGGCGGGTAGCACCGTCAGCGAGCCGAGCATCGCGACTGCGACGACGAGCATCGTCGCGAGCCCGAACGAGGCGAAGCCCTTGTCGCCCGTCAGGAACATCCCGCCCATGGCGATCATCACGGTCAGCCCCGAGATGAGCACCGAGCGGCCGGACGTAGCCGCAGCGGCCTCGAGCGCCGCTTGCTCACTGCGCCCGGCGGCGCGCTCCTCGCGCTCCCGCTTCAGATAGAAGAGCGAGTAGTCGACCCCGACCGCGAGCCCGATCAGGAGCACGATCGCAGGCACCGATTCGTCCATCGGCAAGAGGTAGCTCAGCGGCCCGAGCAGCCCCAGCGTCGCGAACACGGCCGTCAGCGCGAGCAGCAACGGGATCCCGGCCGCCACGAGCGCTCCGAACGCGACCACGAGGATGATCAGCGTGATCGGGACGGAGATCAGCCCGGCCTTCTTCAGGTCGTCCAGGAACGAAGCGGTCAGCGCCTTGTCCGCGCTCGCGTCGCCGAAGCCGCCGACAAAGAACTCCGGGTGCGCGCTCTGCACCTTTGCGATCGCCGCGGTCACCGGGTCGATCAGGTCGGCCGCCTTGTCCGAGTCGCCGCGGATCTGGTAGTCGACGAGCGCCGAGCGGCCGTCCTCGGAGATCTGGCCGGCATTCTCGGCCACGAGCGGCGAGCGGATCTTCGTCACTGCGTCCTGGAGCACGAGCGCGGCGACGACGTCTTCGATCGCAGCCTCGAAGGCGGGATCGTCGGCCCGCAACGAGGAGCTCTGGACGAGCACGCTCTCGCCTGCGGGTTGCTCGAATCCCTCGGCGAGGAGCTTGTCCACCCTGCCGGACTCGCCCGGGCCCGCTGTGTCGAGATCGATCGTCTTCGTGCCTACGGCTGTGCCGATCGCGAACGCGACGATCACGAACCCGAGCCAACCGAAGATCGCGATCTTGCGGTGTCGCGCACTCCAGCGCGCCATCCGGGCAGCGACGTTGGTCGCCGGCCTCTTGTTCGCCTCGTCCTGGGTCACACGCGTCGTCATCGGTGCTCCTCTCGGCCGTGCGCAAGTGACTTCACGTTCGCAGCCGCGGGGACGCGCCGGAAGGCGGGAGACTCCTCGTTCCGAGGGGCGGGTTTCTGGTGGCTACTGCTAGGAGGGTTTGGCGGAATGCCGCTCGTCGTCGGGGTGCGCCGCTCGTTCCGAGGCAAGGACGCAGGGAGCGCCGATAGCCGAAGCTATCGGCGCGACGGAGGACGCCGCATCGGGGCGCGCAGCGCGGCCCGAAGGCACAGACTGTATTTCGCCAAACCCTCCTAGGAACGCAGGTACATCAGCACCGCGAGCACCCGCCGCGACTCGGTCCCGGTCGACGGCAGCCCGAGCTTGCCGAACACGCTGGAGACATACTTCTCGACCGAGCGCAGCGTGATCACGAGCTTGTCGGCGATGCCCTGGTTGGAGCGGCCTTCCGCCATGAGCTCGAGCACCTCCCGCTCCCGCGGCGTCAGCTCGGCGAGCGGATCGTCGCTCCGCCGCTTCGCGAGCAGCGTCGAGACGATGGTCGGATCGATCGCCGAGCCGCCGCTCGCCACACGCCGGACGGCGCCGACGAAGTCCTCGACGTCGCCGATCCGGTCCTTGAGCAGGTATCCCACGCCTTCAGCGGAGTCGGCGAGCAGCTTCATCGCCAGCCCGAGCTCCAGGTACTGCGAGACCACGAGCACGCCCACCGAGGGATGGGTCGCGCGGATCTCGACCGCTGCCCTGATCCCCTCGTCACTGTGGGTCGGCGGCAGCCGGATGTCCACGATCGCCACGTCGGGCGCGTAGCTGGCAACTTTCAGCAGGAGGTCCTCGGCCGTCGCGCAGCTGCCGACGACGTCGAGGCCCGCGGTCTCGAGCACGTGCCCGATCCCCTCGCGCAGCAGCACGCTGTCCTCTGCGATCACTGCGCGCACGGGATCTCCGCTCTGACGCGCGTGCCGCCGCCCACCGGGCTCCAGATCCGCAGGCGACCGTCGAGCGTCTCGACGCGGTCGGCGAGTCCGCGCAGGCCCGTGCCGCGCTCGGTGTCGGCGCCGCCCACTCCGTCGTCGACGACCTCGATCACGACCACGCCTTCCTCATGCGACACGTCCACGGAGGCCGAGGAGGCGACTGCGTACTTGCCGATGTTCGCGAGCGTCTCGGCGACGAGGAAATAGGCGGCAACCTCGAGCGGCTCGGGCAGCCGGCCGTCGGTCGCGACCGTGAGGCGGACCGGGACGGGCGCCCGCGCCGTGAGCGACTCGAGCGCGACCTCCAGGCCGTGGCCGCTGACGACCGCGGGGTGGAGCCCCCGCGCGAGCTCGCGCAACTCGTCGAGCGAGGCGCCGACCTCACGCCGCGCGAGATCGAGCCGGCGTCGCGCATCCGGGTCGCCGTCGAGCTTCTCCTCCAGCATCCGCAGCTCGAGCGAGAGGGCGACGAGGCGCTGCTGGGCACCGTCGTGCAGGTTCCGCTCCAGGCGCTGGCGCTCCTTCAGGCCTGCCTCGACGATCCGCGCCCGCGAGCCACGCAGCTCGTCGAGGCGGGCACGCAACTCGACGTGCAGGCGGGCGTTCTCGATCGCGATCGCCGCGGCCGCCTTGACCGCGAACAGAAGCTCGGGCTCGTCCAGCAGCGACCGGTCGTGAACGAGTGCCGCCACGTGGCCGCCGTCGCGGTCGATCAGCGTCGTGGCCTGGCGGCCGTCCCCGTCCGGCAGCTCCACGGGTTGCGCCTCCAGGTCGGCATAGCGTCCGAACTCCGGCAGCCAGTACGCGAGCGTCGCGGACGGATCGCGCAAGGCCCGCGCGATCGCGTCCCGCAGCTCGGCCGGAGCCGGGTCGGAGCGCAGCTCGACGAACAGGTCGCCGACCGACGAGCGCGCGAGGCGGGCGTGCAGGAGCCCGACGAGGAACGCGACCGGCGCCAGCCCGAGCGTCACGAACGTGGCCCACCGGATCTGCGGCACCGCGGGACCGCCGAGTACGAGGGAGACGAACAGGAACGCGATCATGACGAGGCCGAACGCGAAGGCATCGACGAGCAGCGCGAGCGAGCGCCGCAAGGGGCGCCCGGCGCGCCGGCGGCGGGTGGCGAGAACGCCCACGCCGGTCAGGCAGGCGGCGCTCACGATCAAGAGCTGAACGTGGGTGGCGGCGTCCGTGACGCCCTGGTTCGGTGAGAGCTCGAGCAGATTCAGCGGCCCGAAGCCACCGAAGATCATCCGGAAGAGCTGCAGTGAGATCGCGGTCACGTACGCGCCCGCGACCACGACGCGCTCGAAGCGCGACTCCAGCCTGCCGCTTGGAAAGGCGAGGAAGATGTGCAGGAAGAGCACTGGCGGCAGCAGGTCGGCCGCCTGCCCGATCGTGAACGTGAGCTCGTTGGTCGTCCAGGAGAGGGTGGTGAGGTAGTTCGTGAAGCCGGCGACGACCATCAAGGGGCCGAAACGGCTGGCCGGCCGGCGCCACCACGCGATCAGGCCACAGAAGACGTACGACAGAGTGAGCCAGATCGAGAGGAGCGCAATCACCAGGGGCTCGCCCAGCTCGGTCCCGATCGCCTCGTTCCGCAGCGCGAAGATCAGCGAGGAGGCACCGGCGACGCACCCTGCGGCCGTGAACACCCAGAGCGCCGCCGGCCGCGGCGGTCGACCCGCGACCGGCTCCACGAGCGGAGCGGGCGCAGCGATGGTGGCCATGGTCGGGCTCCGTCCTGAAAAGGTTAAGGCTGGACCCACGCCGAGCCTAGCGCTGCCGCCGGGCGATTACCAGCGCGGCCCCCGGGGGAGCAAGAGCGCTGTGATTGGCGATCGGAGGAGGAACGCATGGCCGGCTACACCAAGCTCAACCTGAAAGAGGACGTGAAGGACATGGCGCCCGAGTTCGGGCTCTCGCCGGGGCTCGAATCGCGCTTCGCCCGCGTGCCGCTCGAGCTCGAGAAGACCGGGCTGTCCTACTTCAAGATCGGCCCCGAATTCCGGACTCCCTTCGGCCACCGGCACGCCGAGCAGGAGGAGCTCTATCTCGTCGTCGCCGGCAGCGCGCGCGTGAAGCTCGACGACGACGTCGTCGAGCTGAAGCAGTGGGACGTGGTCCGGATCCCCGCCGGGACGATGCGCGGGCTCGAAGGAGGCCCCGACGGCGCCGAGGTCCTCGCCTTCAGCGCGCCGAACAACGAAAACAAGGACATCGAGCTGGAGCAGGGCTGGTGGAGCGACTGAGAATCAGCGCACAGGATTAGGATCGCATCCATGCAGCTGCGCAAGAACGCCAAGATCGAGCTGATCGCCAGAGTGCCGCTGTTCGGACACTGCACGAAGAAGGAGCTGAACGCGATCGCGACGCGGGCCGACGAGCTTGCACTGCCCGAGGGCAGAGTGCTGGTGCGGCAGGGCGAACGCGGACGCGAGTTCGTCGTCATCGTCGACGGATCGGCCGACGTCCGCAGAGACGGCCGGCTGATCAACCAGCTGGGGCGCGGAGACTTTCTCGGCGAGATCGCCCTGCTCTCGGGAGCGCCGCGCACGGCCACCGTCACCACGACCTCCCCCACGCGCATCCTCGTGCTCACCGACAGCGCGTTCAAGGGCGTCACCACCGAGCTGCCGTCCGTCCAGACGAGGCTGCTCGCCGCCCTCTCCGCGCGCCTCCACGACGACGCGCTCTAGTCGATCAGCTTGCGCGTCATCGCGCGGATCGCGACCCGCCAGAGGGCGAGACCGAAGAGCACGAGCGCGCCGAGGCGCAGGAGATCCGTCCAACCCTCCCAGCCGAAGACTGCGTGCCGCACGAGCTCGACGGTGTGGTAGAGCGGGTTGAAGTTCGCCAGAAACTGGGCCCAGCCGGGCAGGGTGTCGATCGGGAAGAACGTTCCCGCGACCAGGAAGAGCGGCGTGAGCACGGCGCTGACGACGTAGTTGAAGTTTTCGAAGGACTTGGAGAACCCGGCGACGGAGATCCCGAAGCAGGCCCAGCCGAAGCCGGAGATCCAGGCGATGAACGGCACGGCGAGCATCCCCCACGACGCATCGAGCCCGAACACCATCGCCACGAGCATGGGCACGCAGCCGTACACCCCGGCCCGCGTGGCGATCCAGAGCGCCTCGGCGGTGACGAGCTCCTCGGTGTCCACGGGCGCGGCGAGGATCGCGTCGTACGTGCGCTGGAACTGGTACTTGACGAACGTCCCGAACATGGCCGGGAAGGCACTCGAGAAGAGCACGGCCGTCGCGACGGTGCCGGTCCCGACGAACTCCACGTAGTCGTAGCCGCCGATTTGGCCGACGAGTGCTCCGAAGCCGAACCCGAACGCGAGCAGGTAGATCGTCGGCTCGACGGTCGACGAGAACGTCGAGGACTTCCAGTACGAGGAGAAGTTGACGACCTCGCGCACGAGCACGCCGGTGAGAGCCGAGCGCTCGAACCGGCCGAGCCGGCGGGGTCGTGGCTGGGTCGCGGCCTCCATCAGGCGATCTCCTCACCGGTCAGGAGCACGAAGACGTCCTCGAGGTTCGCCGGCCGCCGCTCGCCCTCGATGCCGAGGCCGTTGCCGTTGCCACCGTCGATGCCGAGGATGGAGACGCTCGTTCCGGTTCGCCGCGTCCGCAGCCCCGACGCATCCGCCTCGCCCTCGACCTCCGCCAGCCGCGCCGGCGGGCCGTAGACCTCGAGCACCTCGCTCCCGGCGTGCTCGCTGACGAGCGCCGCGGGTGAGCCGGAGGCGACGGCTTTGCCGTGCGACATGATCAGAACCGTGTCCGCGAGACGCTCCGCCTCCTCGATGTAGTGCGTCGACATCAGGATCGTGGTGCCCTCGCTGCGGAGCGCGTCGATCAGCGCCCACAGCTCCTGGCGCACCTGCGGGTCGAGCCCCACCGTGGGCTCGTCCAGGAGCACGAGCCGCGGGCGGTGCACGAGGGCTCGGGCGATCAGCAGTCGCCGGCGCATGCCGCCCGAGAGCTTGTCGACCCGGGTGTCCCGCCGGTCGACGAGCTTGGCCATCACGAGTGCGCGCTCGATCGCGTCACGCCGGTCCGCCCGGCCGATCCGGTACAGGTGGGCGAACACGAGCAGGTTCTGCTCGACGGTGAGCGTGACGTCGAGGTTGTCGAGCTGGGGCGTCACGCCGAGCTGGGCCCGCGCTTGCTTCGACTCCTCGGGCAGCTTGAAGCCGAGCACCTCCAGCTCGCCCTCGTCGGCGATCGCCTGTGCCGTCAGGAGCCGCATCGTGGTCGACTTGCCCGCTCCGTTCGGGCCGAGCAGGCCGACGCAGGTGCCTTCGGGCACGTCGAGGTCGAGCCCGTCGACGGCGGTGATCTCGCCGTAGCGCTTCACCGCACCGCGGAGCCGAATAGCCAGGTCGCTCATCCGATCAGCCTACTGACCGTCCCAGCTCAGTCGGCCCGGGCCGTCGCAGGCTCCCCGATCGCACCCTCGCCGCCATGCTCGGACGCGTACGCCCCGGCCCGGAGCAGGGTGCCGCCGATCACTGCCGCGGCTGCGGCAAACAGCGCGCCGAGGAGGAACGCGGCGTGATAGCCGGTCGTGAGCGCTTCGAGTGAGTCGCCGTTCGTTCGGGCGGCCGCGACGCTGGCGAGCACGGCGAGCCCGAGCGCGCCGCCCATCATGAACGCCGTGTTGACGACGCCGGAGGCGAGCCCTGCCTCGCTCGGCTCGACGTCGCTCATCGCGGCCAGCAGGACGGGGTTGAAGGCCATCCCGGCGCCGAGTCCGAGCAGGATCATGCTCGGGAGCACGTCGACGACGAAGCTCCCGTCGACCGGAGCGCGCGCGAAGAGCAGCAGCCCGACGGCTGCCAACCCCAACCCCGTCGCCAGCGGGATCCTGTAGCCGAAGCGCAGCACGAGCTTGGCCGAGAGCCCGACGGAGAGGATGCCCATGATCACGTTTCCGGGCAGGAAGGCCAGCCCGACCTGCAGCGGGCTGTAGCCGAGCACGAGCTGGAGGTAGAGCGCAGAGAGGAAGAACCAAGCGAACATCGCGGCCGACCAGAGGATGCCGACCACGTTCGAGACCGCGACGTTGCGCAACCGGAAGAGGCCGAGCGGCATCAGCGGCGACGGAACCCTCGACTCGATCCAGAGGAAGACCCCCAACAGCACCGCCGCGGCGCCGAGCAGGCCGAGCGTCTGAGCGGAGGTCCAGCCTTCCTGGTTGCCGTTGACGATCGCGTAGACCGCCAGCATCAGCGAGGCCGTGACGGTGACGGCGCCCGCGATGTCGAGGCGCGTGTCGGCGGCGGCGACGCGAGCCGACGGCACCAGCTTCAGGGTGAGCACGACGACGAGTGCACCCACCGGGACGTTGACGAGGAAGATCCAGTGCCAGCTGAGCACGTCCGTCAGGATGCCGCCGAGGAGCACGCCGATGCTGCCGCCGCCCGAGGCGACGAAGCCGAAGATGCCCATCGCCTTGGCGCGTTCTGCCGGCTCGGTGAACAGGGTCATCATCAACGAGAGCGCGACGGCCGAGACGATCGCGGCGCCGAGGCCCTGAACGGCGCGCGCCCCGATCAGGAGCTCCTGCGAGTTCGCGAGACCGCACGCGAGCGAGGCCGCGGTGAAGAGGGCGGTGCCGATGAGAAACAGGCGCCGGTGCCCGAAGAGGTCGCCCAGCCGGCCGCCGAGCAGGAGAAAGCCTCCGAACGTGAGCAGATAGGCGTTGACGATCCACGCCAGCGACGTCTCGGAGAACCCGAGATCCTCCTGGATCGACGGCAAGGCCACGCCCACGATCGTCA
This sequence comes from uncultured Gaiellaceae bacterium, assembly GCA_963735585.1. GTDB lineage: Bacteria > Actinomycetota > Thermoleophilia > Gaiellales > Gaiellaceae > Gaiellasilicea. Next base: position 765,202 of record CAVTLI010000001.1, read on the forward strand.
CGTCCAGGACGATCATCAGATCGCCCAGGCAGAGGACGTACAGCGCGAGCCAGCGGGTGCGGCTGTCCAGGTCGGTCATCTCGTCACCTCTCGGGCCGGTGTGGTCGCATCATGAAGCGGTAGACGGCCGGGACGCGCAGAACTCATCGGTCTCCCAGCCGATGAGTTTTGTCCAGGTCTGGAGTCTCTTTCCGGGATGGCCCTGCCTGCGCCGCAGACGACCCGGTTCGCGATCCGCGGCCCGATCGCCCGCGCCGACCTGCCCGGGCTGTGCGACCGTGTCTGCGCAACGCTGCGGGAGAGCGGCGCCGGCGTCGCCCTCTGCGACGTCAGCGGCATCGAGCCCGACGCGGTCACGGTCGACGCGCTCGCCCGGCTCCAGCTGGCTGCACGGCGGCACGGCTGCCAGGTTCGCCTGCGTCGGGCGTCGAGCGCCCTGCGCGAGCTCGTCGCCTTCATGGGGCTCCGCGACGTGCTGCTGGACGATGAGTTCTCGAGCACGCGCCGGTCCTACGAGTTAGGCCAACGACCCAAGGAGGAGAAATCCATGAGCAGGAAGCTGTTCGTCAATCTCGCCGTCGCCGACCTCGACCGGTCGATCGACTTCTTCACGAAGCTCGGCTTCTCGTTCGACCCCAACTTCACCGACGAGTCCGCCACGTGCATGCTCGTCGGCGAGGACGCCTACTTCATGCTGCTCGTCGAGAGCCGCTTCAAGGACTTCACCAAGCAGGCGCTCGCCGACCCGAAGACGCAGACAGAGGCCATCCTGGCGCTCACCGCGGAGAGCCGGGAGGAGGTCGACCAGTTCGCAGACAAGGCCCTCGAGTCGGGCGGCGCGCCCGCCAACGAGCCGCTGGATCACGGCTTCATGTACACCCGCAGCTTCCACGACCCGGACGGGCACCACTGGGAGATCTTCTGGATGGACCCAAGCGCGACCGGGCAGTAGCTACGAGTCGAACTGCAGCGGCAGCCCGAAGAGCGGGAAGACGTTCTCGGTGTCCAGGAAGAAGGTGAACCCGACGATCCGGCCGTCCTCGACCTCGAGCACCTGGAGCGCCCACGGCTCGTAGCCCTCGCCGGAGGAGCTCGGCTTGTACTGCCCGAACGCCGGTGCGCCGTTCGCCGCGATCGTGGGAATCATCTGCGACCCGCGGCAACCGGCGCCCGGCCCGACCCACCAGGCCAGGATGTCGTCGCGGCCGCTCACCCACAATGCGTACGGCGGCATCGACTGCGTCGCGTCCTCGTGGATCAGCGACGTGAGCGCGTCCATGTCGTAGCGCTCGAACGCCTCGACGTAGCGCGCGAGCAGCTCGGCGTCCGCCTCGTCCAGGGACGACGTGCCCTCGGCGCTCAGATCGCTTGCCTCGAGGGTCGCGCGCGCCCGCTGCAAAGCGCTGTTGACCGAGGCGACGCTCGTCTCCAGGAGCTCCGCGACCTCCGCCGCCTTCCAGCGCAGCACCTCGCAGAGAATCAGCACGGCACGCTGACGGGGCGGCAGGTGCTGCAGCGCTGCGACGAACGCGAGCCGGATCGTCTCGCGCGCGACCGCCACCTCCGCCGGGTCTCCCTCCGCGGGCGCGACCCGCGCATCGGGCATCGGCTCGATCCAGGTCACCTCGCCCAGGGTGGGGCCGGCCTCGACGGCGCCGGACGTCGCAGGCCCGAGATCCATCGGGAGCGCGCGGCGCTTCCGGCCCTGCAGCAGGTCGAGGCACACGTTGGTGGCGATCCGGTAGAGCCAGGAGCGCAGCGCCGCACGGCCCTCGAAGCGGTCGAAGCTCCGCCAGGCCCGCACCAGCGTCTCCTGCACGGCGTCCTCGGCCTCGAAGGCCGAGCCCAGCATCCGGTAGCAGTAGCCGGTCAGCTCCGCGCGATGCTGCTCGAGCTTGAGCTCCAGCTCTCGGGGCTCTCGTGCGGTGGTCTCGGGCGCCTCGGCTGTCACTTCGAGATCGGACACGGAGCGAAGGGTACCGGCGCGTGCTCCCCGGCCGAGGAGGTCCTCGAGCGGGGAGCCGCTGCCTCCCTACTCGTACTGGAGCGCTTCCAGCACGTTCAGCCGCGAGGCGCGCCGGGCCGGCAGGATCGCGGCCAGCATTCCGGCCAGGATCGCGACGCAGACGAAGACGGCGAGCGTCCCGATCGGCACCGACAGCACGATCCCGTAGTCGGAGAGCGCCAGCGTCGTGATGAACGCGAGGAACAGCCCGACGGCGATTCCGAGCGCCGCACCGATCAGCGCGGTGACGATGCTCTCGTGCCGGATCATCCGGCGCACCTGCCGGCGGGTCATCCCGATCGCCCGCAGCATCCCGAGCTCGCGCGTACGCTCGAAGACGGAGAGCACCAGCGTGTTGATGACGCCGAACAGGCTCACGATCACCGACAGGCCGAGCAGGACGTAGAGCACGTTCAGCGTCGTCTTCAGCTCCGAGAGCTGGCTGTCCCGGAACTCGTCCCGCGTCTCGACGGCGACGTCCGGGAAGGCTGCGACGGCCTGCTCGAGCTCAGCCGTGTTGGCGTCGGACGGGCCGCCGCTGATGTTCAGCAGTGTCAGCTCGTTGTCGTGGTTGGCGAAGGAGTCGTCGAAGGTCTCCTTGGAGATCGTCACTCCGCCGCCGAAGGGCGAGCCGCCCTTCGGCTCGTCGAAGATCCCTTCCACCTGCAGCTCCAGCGTCTTCCCGGTGGGGGTCTTGACGGTCACCGGCGAGCCGACCTCGAGCGAGTTGTCCTCCGCGTAGCGGTCGGTCACGAAGGCACCGTCGCGGCCCAACCCGGCCGGGACCTCGGTGGAGCCCGCCGCCCAGGTCATGTCCACGACCTCGCTCAGGTTGGCGTCGACGCCGGTGACGTGAATGGACTCGCCGTCGCGCTTGGCTTCGGCTCCGCGGACCTCGGACACGACGACGCCGGGCTGCTGCGCCACGGCGTCGGCGGCCTGGTTCGACACCTTCTCGAAGTTGGCCGTCAGCGCGTAGTCGGCCACGAACAGCTCGTTGACGGCGCTCGTGAACGACGTGCGTACCCCCTGACCCAGCACCGCGACGAAGGTGATCAGCGCGAGCCCGATCATCACGGCAGCCGCGGTGGAGGCGGTTCGCGTCGGATTCCGGACGGCGTTCTGCCGGGCCAGCGAGCCCGGGGTGCCGCCCAACCGCGCGCCCGGCGCTCCGAGCACGAAGGCGAGTGGTCGGACGACCCGTGAGGCGACCATCGCGACGCTGACGAAGAGCAGCAGGACGCCGAGCACGAGCGCGACGATCCGTACCGCGATCTCGAGCCCGCCCGCGAAGACGCCGTAGGAGAAGAGCCCCAGCGCGACCACGAAGACGGCCGCGGACACGCGCACGGCGTAGCGGGCGAAGCGCGATGCAGGCATGACCGCGCCCTCGCGGACGGCCGCGATCGGCGGGATCCTGGTGGCCCGGACCGCCGGCCGAAGACTCGCGAGCAGCGCGATCGACGTTCCAACGGCGAGGCTGACGACGATCGTCCGGGGCGCGAAGACGAGGCCGCCGCTCGGCAGCTCGATCCCCAGGGCCTCCAGGAGGGCCATCAGGCCAACGGCGATCCCGAGCCCGAGGAAGAGTCCGGCGAGCGAGCCGACGATGCCGACCGCGACGGACTCGAGCACGACCGAACGGAGCACCTGGCCCCGGGAAGCGCCGAGCGTGCGCAGCGTGGCGAGCTCGCGCATCCGCTGCGCCACCGTGATCGCGAGCGTGTTGGCGATCACGAAGCTGCCCACGAAGAGCGAGATCCCGCCGAAGCCGAGGAGGATGTACTTGACGATGTTCATCCCCTCCTGGGTCTCCGCGCTGTCGGCGGCCGCCTGCGCCTGCGCGCCCTTGACCTGCGTCGTCTCGGACAGCAGAGGACGAATCTGGCTCACGAGCTGCGCCTCCGAGGTGCCCGGGTTGGCACCGACGCGGATCAGGTCGAACTGGCCGCGCTTGTCGAACAGCTTCTGGGCCGTCTCCAGGTCGAAGACCGAGATCGAGGCCCCGCCGAGCGAGTCGGCCGCGCCAAAGGTGACGATCCCGCTGATCTCGTAGTCGCTGACCGGCCCGTCCCCGAACGCTCCGACGGTTTGGCCGATCCCGAAGTCCTGTTTCTCGGCTGTCGCCTTGTCGATCGCGATCTCGCCGTCGCCGCTCGGCCACTCGCCCTGGGCGAGCTTGAGCGGGTTCAGGCTCTGGTCGGCCGACGTGTCGACGGCCCAGGCGATCCCGCTGCCGGCGTTTCCGATCGGCTCGCCGCTCGTGTCGATCAGCCTGGCCTCGTCCTCGATCGAGCCCTGCGCGACGCGGACCCCCGGCAGGCGCTCGACGTCGCGCAGGACACCGGCCGAGAAGGCCGGCGCCTCGGTCTCGCCGTCCGCGGTCTCGATCGCCTGCTTCGAGCTGATGATCGCGTCGGTGGCCTCGTACGACTCCTCGTAGACGCTGTCGAAGCTCGCGCTCAACGTGTCGGTGAGGATGTAGCTGCCGCTGATCATCGCAACGCCGAGCACGATCGCGAACGCGGTCAGGGTCGCGCGCAACTTGCGGCCGAGCAGCCCTCTCAGCGCAACGCCGATCACGGCGACGCCACCTCCTCCAGGGCCTCGAGGATCTCGTGTGTCGTCGACGGACCGACGTCCTTCACGATCTGGCCGTCGGCCAGGAAGAGGATCCGGTCCGCGATCGCGGCCGCGTGCGGATCGTGGGTCACCATCACCGTCGTCTGGCCGTAGCCGTCGACGGACTCGCGCAGGAGCGCGAGGATCTCCGACCCGGTGCGGGAGTCGAGGTTGCCGGTCGGCTCGTCGGCGAACATCACCGTCGGCTTCGAGACGAGCGCGCGGGCGATCGCGACGCGCTGCTGCTGCCCGCCGGAGAGCTCCGAGGGCCGGTGCGTGAGCCGGTCCTTCAGCCCCACCGTTGTCGTCAGCTGGTCGAGCCAGGCGGGGTCGGCCTTCTCGCCCGCGATCGAGAGCGGCAGGACGATGTTCTCCTTGGCCGTCAGCATCGGCAGCAGGTTGAAGAACTGGAAGATGAAGCCGATGTGCTCGCGCCGCAGCTTCGTCAGCTGCGTGTCGTTCAGCTCGCCGAGCGCCGTTCCGGAGATCCAGACGTCGCCGTCGGTCGGCTTGTCGAGGCCGGCGAAGATGTGCATCAGCGTCGACTTGCCCGAGCCGGACGGACCCATGACGGCGGTGAGCTTGCCGCTCATCACCTCGACCGAGACCCCGCGCAGCGCATCGACTGCGGTCTCGCCCTCCCCGTAGCGGCGGGTGATCCCCGCCCCCGCGACGACCGCAACCTGTTCCGCCTGCTCCGCCGGCGCCTGCTGCTCGTTCTGAACGACAACCGTTCTCATCACTCTGCTCCTTCCGCGTGCCCCGGCGCGAAGGCGCGGGCTCCAACCTGCACGCTCCCACCCCGGAGCTCCGCTCGGAAGGCGGGTATCTGGCCGTTCGGAGGGCGGGTTCCTGGTATCTCGGGCTCGCTACTCGCCGAGCAGCGCGCCGTCGAGGAACGCGATCACGCGCCGCTCGTACTCGGCCGGACGCACGTCGATCCCACCGGTGTGCTCCGCGCCGGGCACCTTCCACATCGACTTCGGCTCGCCGGCGGCGGCGAAGTACTTGGGCTGCCTCACGTCCTCGCCGCCCATGCCGGGCTCGGTGTAGATCAGGAAGACCGAACGCGGCGCGATCTCACCGATCCGGTCGACGATGGGTGCAGGCGGCCCGTGGTTCGCGAACACGGTCGCCGCCGCTCGCATCACCACCTGGAGCGGCGCGAAGATCACGCCCTCCACCCCGGGCAGGTCGGCGTCTCCGAGCGGAAAGCCCGCGCCCTCGGACACGACGGCCCTGAAGGCGTCCGACTCGGCCGCGGCCACGAGCAGGATCTCGCCGCCGACCGACGAGCCGAAGCCACCGATCCGGTCGGGATCGACGTCCGGTCGCCGCTGGAGGTACTCGGCGCCCGCGATCAGGTCGCGATCGCCGGCCCAGCGCACGAGGTCTCCTTCGCTCTCTCCCTGCCCGCGCGGGTCCAGGAGCAGCACGCCGTACCCGTTCCGCGCGAGCATCCGCGCCTCCTTCACCGCCGAGGCGCCCGGGAACACGACGACCGCGGCGCGGTTCCTCGAGGGGACGTACGTGGCGGCGAGCTCGAGCGAGTCGCTCGTCGTCACCGTGACCGTCTCGTGGGGAACGCCGATGTCGTCCATCGGCGCAGTGCGCCCGACATGCGTGTAGCCGTACGAGAAGGCGATCGGGAAGACGACGAAGACAAGGATTGCCAGCGCCGCGAGGGCACCCAGGGCCGTGGCCAGCGCGCGGCGCGCCCAGCGCCGGCGCCGGGTTCCGCCGCTGCGCCGCGCCTTCCAGAGCGTCACGGGCCCAGTTCCGATCAGGATCACACCCGCCACGATCGCGAGCAGGCCGGTGTAGTGGGAGCCCTCGGCGCTGCCGTCCAGCAGGTAGTACGCACCGGGGAAGCCGATGGCGATCCCCAGCGCTCCGAACGTCATCGCGGTGGCCGCGCGCAGCCAGGCGGGAAGCCGGGGGTAGGCCACGGCTGTGCCCAGGAGGATCGCAACGGGAACGAGCCCGCTGGCCAGGTGGTCGCCGGCGGAGGTGCCGGGGCGAGGCTGCAGGTAGTTGTCGTCGACGACGTGGAGAGCCACGGCCCCGAGCGCGAGCTGCACGATCCCGGTCTCCGTGCGCGCGAAGGAGCCGGCCCGCGCGAGCGCGCTCCGCCAGGTCGCGCCGGGCGAGCTCCTAGCCTCGGGAGGATTCGCGAGCGAGTGGTCGGCCATCCCGGTCGATGGTCGCAGCCTTGCTCGCGACACGGAAGGCGGGAGACTTGCCGTTCCTGGGGGCGGGTTTCTGGTGTGGCGGCCGCTCCGGTCCCGGCGCGTGCAGCCGCGCGCGGCGCCGCCGCGCGCGGAGCCACTCCGCCCCGAAGTAGCTCCCGATCACGAACGCCGCGGCGCCGAGCTGGGCCACGACCCCCTCCCACGTCGGGAAGACACCGAACCAGAGGCCGGCCCAGTAGGGAAGCCGCAGCTCACCGATCGGGTGCACGGGCACCCAGCCGACGACCTGGCAGACCTGGACCGTCTTGCCGACCATGATCACGAGCACGCCGAGGATGAGCACGCCCGTCAGCTCCAGCATGCGCCGGTGCGGGAGCTTCCGCTGGAGCGCGATCGTCAGCACCCCCACCGCGGCGACGCCGACCGCGCCGAGCGCTGCGCCTTCCGCGACGCTCGCCGCCCCGGCCTCGAGTGCAAGCGCCTGCAGGAAGAGGACGGTCTCGAAGCCCTCCCGGTAGACGGCCGTGAAGCCGAGGGTGGCCAGGCCGACGAGCTGCGCAGCCGCGACCGACAGCCCGGCGCCGTTCAGGATGTGCTTCTTGCGCCCGTGCAGGCCGGCGAGATGGTCGCCCCAGTAAACGCGGTGGAAGAACCAGTTGAGGATCAGCAGGAGGACGGCGATGGCGACGAGCGAGACGACGGCCTCGAGCTTCTCCCCGTAGCGGACGAGCGACGAGAGCACCGTCTTGGCGACGACGAACGTCAGCACCGAGGCGAGCAGGGCCGCCGCGGCCCCGAGGAGGAGTGGCCGGCGGAGTCGGCGCCGGGCGCCGACGAGCCCAGCCGTGAGCGCGGCCAGGATGAGCACGGCCTCCAGCCCCTCGCGGAAAACGATGATCGCCGTGTTCGTCACGACGGCCGCGGCTGACGTCGGCCCCGCCCCGACTGCCGCCTCCGAGTCAGCGAGCGCGGAGTCCAGCGCCGCTCGCGTCGCCCCGACCTCCTCGGACGCCGCCTTCCTGCGGATCAGCTGAGCGAGGCCGGGAAGGCCGTCGGCCCCGTACCAGAAGAGACTCTCGGTGCGGACGAAGAGATCGGGCGCGAGCCCTCTCAGCCGCTGCTCGGGACCGAACTCGAAGAACGCGTAGGCCTCGAGCCGCGCCTGCTCGGCCTTGGCGTACTCGCCGGCTCGGACCGCGCCGACGACCCGGTCGAGCGAGGTGCGGATCACGTCGAAGTCCGCGGCGGCACCGGCATCGTGCCACTCGTCCGGGAAGATCCTGTCTGCCAGCTCCAGCGCCTCGCCCGTCTGCGACTCGACGTCCTCCTCGGCCGCGACGGCTCCGCCCCGGGATGCCTCGGCGAGCTCCTCGCCGATCGTTGCGACGAGCTGCTCGATCCGACGGACTGAGGCGGCGTCTCGCTCGACGAGCACGCTTTCCAGGTCCGCGAGCGCCTGGGCCGCCCCGTCACGGAACGTGACCGCTTCCTGGATCTCGAACGCGGCGGTCACCTTGCCGTCGGCGACGCCCCGTCCGTACTCGATCGGGACGAGCGCGAGGAAACGGAGGAACTGCCCCGCGCGCCGGATTTCTTCCTCCTGCGAGAGCGGTGCGGCGCGGAAGCCGTCGAGGGCCTGCTCGACTGCTTTCCGGGCGTCGCCGTAGCCGGCGGCGTCGCGCTCCACCGCGGCTGCGGCCAGCCGGTCGAACGCGGCTCCGGCGCGCTCGGCGTCGGCCCGGCCGCGCTGGCTCCGGAAGGAGGGCGCGAGCACGGCGAAGTACCCGCGGGCCAGCGAGCTCTCTGCGGCGAGGCGCGACGGGAACCCGCGCTCGAGCGCGGCGCCGGCGGCCTCGAGCGCTCCGCGCAGGCGCGCCTGATAGGTGTCGAGGTAGTCCGCCGACACCGCGGCGAGCGCCGCCTGGCGCGAGCCCCGGCCATTCGCAAAGGAGGCGACCGCGAGCGTCGCGTCGGCCCCGGGACGCGAGAAGCGGGTCGGCGGCCGGAACTCGCGCACGAGCAGCCACCGCTCGGACTCGGCGACGTCGCCGCGACCGAGGCTCGCCAGCACCCTCCGGTAGGCGGCGCCGAGCACCGCGGTCTGGAGCCCTGCTCGACCGGCGGCGAACTCGACCTCGTCGCCGCGCACCACGGCGCGCTCGACGCCGAGGTATGCCGCTCGAAGCTCCTGATTTCCCAGGAGGGCAGCGAGGCGGGACACGATCGGCGCTGCTTCCCGAACGCGCTCCCGCGCCTGCGCGTCCTCGCCCACGATCAGCGCCCGCTCGGCGTCCGCGAGCGTCGCCCGGAGGTCGGCCGCGAGCGTCCAGGGAGGCTCGGTCGCAGCCTGGGCAGGCTGAGCCGCCTGAGCCGAGACGAGCGCGGCGAGCAGCGCAGCGAGCGCCAGTAGGCGCCCGCGCGCGCTCCGTGGGCTACTGCTCGATCTCGACACCGAGCTGCGCCGCCGCCTGTGAGACCTGCCCTGCGATTGCCGTCGCCCGCTCCTGTGCCTCGGTTCCGAGCGTGTCGGCCTGCTCCGGCGTGAAGCGCTTGCCCGCCTGCTCGCGGTCGTGGAGCTGCGCGATGAAGGCCCGAAGGTCCTTCAGCTCGCGTCCGGTCTGCGCCGCCTTCTCCGCGTCGATCCGCCCCACGGCGGGCTCGACCCCTTCGTAGATCACCTCCAGGCCGGTGAGGATGTCGCGGATGTCCGAGAGCCGCGAGACGACGTTGAACGACTCGGCGCTGGCGGCGTCGCCCGCGACGAAGCGGGAGTCCTTCCATTGCCCGAAGTACTCGCTCATCGTGGGCACCATCACGACGACGGCCGTGAAGGCATCCGAGGCCGACGGATCCCATGCCTCGCCGGACGCGTCGAGTTCCTTCGCGTAAGCGTCGAAGCTCTCGCTCGCCGACAGGAGCAGACCCGGGTCGGGCAGCACTTCGCCGAACTCCTGCGCCCCGTCGCCGTCCAGGTCGGCCGGCACCCCGGGGTGCGGGATCGCCTCGGTCAGCGTTCCCCAGAGAGCGCCTTCGGTCAGGTTGAAGAGGTTTCCGGGCTGCTCGAGCACCGTGCCGTCGGGCAACGTCAGGTCGAACGGAACGGCGCTCTCCGGATCCTCGGCGGCACTCGAGCCGGCGTCGAGGATGACGTCGAACTCCGCGAGCGACGGCGTTCCGGCGACGATGCCCTCGACCCGCTCGTAGTACGGGTTACCTTCGATCCACCCCGCCTTCATCTGCTCGAGGAGCGGCCCCACCTCGTCGGCCTTCGCGGCCCAGAGCGCCTCCAGATCGAACCCCTCGGCCTCGGCGAGCTCGTGATAGGTCTGGGCGAGGCCGTTGAGCTCCGCGGTGAAGCCGGCGAGCCGATCGGTGTGCTCGCCGAGAAAGCTCTTCACTCCGGCGAGCTGCGCGGCGGAGACCGGCCCGGCGGTCTCGGTCGTCGCGGTCGAGGTCGTGCCGCCGGGCTCCGACGTGGGCTCGTTCCCGCCGCACGCCGCGAGACCGAGCACGATCAGCGCGAGCACTCCGAGGCTGCGGACGGACTTCAGGCGGTTCCGATCGACGTGCAAGGCAACTCCCTTCGTGCGAGCGTTCTGAGGTCGGTGGCGAGGATAGTCGAGATTCGCCCGTCGTGTAAGGGTCACCTTACAAAGACGATGAGGGTCGCCTCGCCGCATCACGAGAGGCGAGAAACGGCGCGTGCTCCGCACTCGGTGACGGCGGAGACCGACGCCGGCGACCGTACGATCCGCGGCAGCTGGCGATTCGACCGTAGGGCAGAGGCCGGGACGACGCCGGCCTCTGCATGCGCCCTCGACAACGGCCGCGCGGCGGCAAGTCGGCTACGGTGGAGGCGAACCGGCTGTGCTGTCGCCTCGGCGCCGCGCCGGAATCTCGACGGAAGGGACGCGGTGCGTACCGCGATTGTCTCGAGCTACCCGCCGCGCGCATGCGGGATCGGCGCGTTTGCGGCCGACGTGCGTTCAGCTCTCCTCGGGGTGGAGGGTGTCGGCCGCGTCGACAGGGTCGTCGTCGTCAACGAGCCGTCCCGCCCTCAACGCCCCGGGCTCGTAGCGACGATCGGCCAGGAGGCGAGGGGCGACTACGTCCGCGCCGCACGAATCCTCGGCCGGCTCGACGTCGACGTCGTTCTCCTCCAGCACGAGTACGGGATCTTCGGCGGAAGGGACGGCGCGTACGTGGCCTCCCTGGCCGAAGAGCTGACGCAGCCGCTCGTCGTGACGCTGCACACGGTGCTGTCGGAGCCGACGAACCATCAAGCTGAGGTGCTCGCCGCGCTCTGCCGTCAGGCCGAGCTCGTGATCGTGATGACCGAAACCGCGCGCCGGCTGCTCGTGGAGACCGACACCTGCGCCGCCGACAAGATCCGCGTCGTGCCGCACGGCGCGCCGCCGGTGCTGGCCGCGCGTGCCGCCGCGCCGTTGCGCGGGGCCTACGATGGCGTCGACGGGCGGTTCCTGCTCTCGACGTTCGGGCTGATCTCCGCCGGGAAGGGTCTGGAGACGGTGATCGAGGCGCTGCCGGCGATCATCGAGCGTCATCCCGAGGTGCTGTACGTGATCGCCGGTCGAACGCATCCGGACGTCGCCCACCGTGAGGGCGAGCGATACCGGCTGAAGCTCGAGCAGGCCGTGCAGGAACTCGGCCTCGAGGATCACGTCGAGTTTGACGACCGCTTTCTGACGATCGAGGAGATCGCCGATCTGCTCGCAGCCACGGACGTCTTCGTCACCCCGTACAAGGGGCGGGAGCAGATCGCCTCGGGCGCGCTCACGTTCGGGCTCGCAGCAGGCTGCGGCGTCGTCTCTACCCCGTACTGGTACGCGCAGGACATGCTGGCTTCGGGTGCCGGGCAGCTCGTGCCGTTCGCCGATCCCGGCGCGCTCGCGGACGCGGTCTGCCGTTACATCGAGGAGCCGGAGCGGCTGGCGGCAGCTCGGGCCGAGGCACGCCGGATCGGTGCGCAGCTGGCCTGGCCTTCGGTCGCCGAAGCGACTGCGGCCGTGCTGCGCGAGGCGGTCGAGCTCGCGCCGCGCCGCCGACGGCCGCTCGTCCGCCGCGACCCGCAGCTCCTGAGCATGCGAACCGACCACCTGCTCACGCTCGTCGACGACGTCGGGATCGTGCAGCACGCGAACGGCGTGATCCCGAACCGTGAGAGCGGCTACTGCGTGGACGATGTCGCTCGACTCGCGGTCGTCGCACTCGAGCTCGCCCGACGTGGCGACGAGCAGGTCTGGACCTCGATCGTCTACCGCTCGCTCGCCTTCCTTCAGGACGCGACCGACCCGCAGACGGGAATGCGCAACTTCATGGGCTACGACCGGCGGTGGCTCGACGAGCCGCACGTCGGCGACCACGTCGGCCGTTCGGTCTGGGCGCTCGGCGAGATCCTGTCGACCGCGTGGGTACCTGCCGTCGTCGGCCCGACGCAACGTCTGCTCGACGCGATCGTCGGAACGCTCGGAACCAAGACGTCGCTTCGCACCGGTGCCTACGCCGTGCTCGGACTGGCCCATCTCGACCCCGACCGCCTCCAGCCGGCGTCGCTGCAGCTGCTCGAGCGAGTCGTCGACCAGCTCACCGACGCGTACGAGCTGCACGCGTCCGCGGAGTGGCGCTGGTTCGAGGACGCGCTCAGCTACGACAATGCGGTACTCCCGCACGCGCTGATCGCCGGCGGTGCCGCGCTCGGCCGCGAAGACGTGACGGAGACGGGCCTACACGCGCTCCGCTGGCTCGGCGACGAATCGGGTCTCGAGGACGGAACCCTGCGGCTGACGGGCCATCACGGCCGCGACCGCACCGATCCCGCTCCAGGCGGCGGGGACGAGCAGCCGCTCGACGCCTCGGCCTTCGTGTCGGCGGAGCTCGCCGCCTTCGCCGTGACGGGCGATCCGGAGCATGCGCTGCGCGCGCAGCGCGCCTTCGACTGGTTCGTCGGTCGCAACCGGCTCCGTCAACCCCTGTACGACTTCGCCACCGGAGGCTGCAGCGACGGGCTGGGCGAGGAGACGACGAACGACAACCAGGGCGCGGAATCGACGCTCGCCGTGCACCGGGCAGCGCAGTTGCTCGACGCTGCCGGCCTGCCGGCGGTCCTCCGCCAGCGCACTCGCGAGACCACCGCGGCGTGACCGGAGTGGGCTCCACTGTGCCGCGCCTGAGCGAGCGCGAGCTCTTCGTCCGGCACCCGGCCAACCCGATCCTGACCGCGGACGACTGGCCGTATCCCGTCAACGCCGTCTTCAACCCTGCCGCGGCCGTCGTCGACGGCGAGACGGTCCTGCTCGCGCGGGTCGAGGACCTGCGCGGGATCTCGCACCTCTCCGTCGCTCGCTCCGCCAACGGCGTCGACGGCTGGCGAATCGAGGCAGAACCTCTGCTCAGCCCCCGGCCAGGCATCGAGACGGAAGAGTGGGGATTCGAGGACGCTCGAGCGGTCTGGGTCGAGGAGCTGGGCCGCTTCGTGATCACCTGCACGGCGTACGGGCCCGACGGACCGGCGGTCTATCTGGCGACCACCGCGGACTTTCTCTCGCTCGACCGACACGGAATCGTGGCCAATCCCGACGACAAGAATGCAGCGCTCCTGCCCGAGCGAGTCGGCGGGAAGTGGATTCTCTTCCACCGACCCACGACGGGCTTCACGCATCCGGGCATCTCGCTCTCGCGCTCGAACGACCTCATCAGCTGGAGCCCGCCCGAGGCGGTGATGCAGCCCCGGCAGGGCGCCTGGTGGGACTCGCTGCGCATCGGGATCGGCCCTCCGCTCCTCAAGACCGAGCACGGCTGGCTGCTCGTCTACCACGGCGTCAAGGAAACCGTCGGGGGCGCGATCTATCGGCTCGGCCTCGCTCTCCTCGATCTCGACGATCCGACGCAGGTGCTCAGCCGCGGTCACAACTGGATCCTCGGGCCGCTCGAGACGTATGAGCGGACGGGCGACGTCCCCAATGCGCTCTTCGCGTGCGGCCTCCTCCACGACGCGGACTCGGGCGAGCTGCGCCTCTACTACGGAGCCGCCGACACGTCGATCGGCCTGGCAACCGCCCAGCTCGACGATCTGCTCGCCGCCGTGCTCGACTCCGCGGCCTAGGTTCGGGCGCGCCCGCCGACGACGGCGGCGTACGCGTCCAGGTACTCGTCGACCATGCGTGCGACACCGAACCGGGCGACTGCCCGGGCGCGGATCGCGGTGCGGTCGAGGCCCGACGCACGGGCGACGGCGGCAACGGCGCCCGCGACGTCGTCGACGAGGAAGCCGGTCTCGCCGTCCTCGACCAGCTCACCCATCGAGCCGCGCCTGAAGGCGATCACGGGCGTGCCACAGGCCATGCTCTCCACGACGCTGTACCCGAACGGCTCGTCGAACTCGATCGGGTGCAGAAGGGCGTCCGCACCGCCGAGCAGGGCCGACCGCTCCGCCGTGCTCACCGGGCCGACGAAGGACACCCGCTCGCCGTCGACCCTCGGCGCCACCCGCTCGTCGAAGTAGCGCTGGTCCTGCACGATCCCTGCGATCACGAGCCGCAGCCCGGACGCCTGGGCGACGTCGATTGCCTGGGCAGCGCCCTTGTCCGGATGGATCCTCCCGAAGAAGAGCAGGTAGCCGCCCGGCGACGGGTGCAGCGAGAACGCATCGGTGTCGATCCCGTGATGGATCGTCGCCAGGTAGTCGAGGCTCGGATGCCGGTCGGAGTCGCTGATCGCGACGTAGTCCGTGCTCGCGTTGTACCGCTGGAAGACGGGCAGGATCCGTGGCGAGGAGAACCCGTGGATCGTCGTGAGGACGGGCGTCTCGACGAGACCGCTGTAGGTCAGCGGAAGGAAGTCGAAGCTGTTGTGGATGAGGTCGAACTCACCGGCCCGCTCGAAGGCGTGCGCGACGTGGAGGCACTCGGCCACCTTCGGCTCGACGTCCGGATCCTCCGAGTATGCGCGTGCGACGACCGACGCGAGCCGGCCCGAGGTCACCGAGTCGGCGGTCGCGAACAGCGTCACGTCGACGCCCCTGGCGACGAGCCCCTCCGTGAGGAGCGACGCGAACTGCTCCCACGGCCCGTAGTGCCGCGGCGGGACACGCCACGAGATCGGAGCCAGGATCGCCACGCGCAGCGGAGTCACGACGGCCGACTGTACTCGTCTGCAGCGACGCGCACGGCCCGCGCCACCTTCGGCTCGCCGCTATTCCTCCCGCGCGAAGAAAGGGCGCCCGATCCGCAGCTCGAGCTTCACGTAGGTGTCCAGCCGGACCCCGCCGACAAGCTCTCGGGCCGCCTGCATCATCGCCGCCGCCACGTCGAGGTCGTCGACCTCGTAGATCAGGTTCCAGGCCCAGGGATGCTCGCTGGCGCCGACCTGGAAGACGTCGTCGCAAAAGGAGGCGATCACGCGGGCGCCCAGCTCCTCCCACTCCGCAAGCACCTGCTTGAAGCGTGGGAGGAAGCGCGACTCCTGCTCGTCCTCGCTCGCGCCGAAGAACCCCTGCGTTCCGCAGCCGACCACCATCACGCGGTACGGCCGATGCATCGGGAGGGGCTTCCAGGGAATCGTCACCTCCCCAGGTTCAGGCCGTAGGATCGCGATCCTCCGCCGCGGACACCTAGGTAAGCTCGCGTCTTGTCGAGCGTTCTGATCTTCGGCGACACCGTGCGCTTTCCGGAGCTCAGGCGGGAGGTGCCGCACGCCGTCGCGGATCCCTTCCTCTACGTCGAGCACGACGGCGACCGCTACGCGATCGTCCGCTCCCTGGAGGTCGCGCGGATGCGCCAGGTGGACGGCCTGGAGCCGCTGCCGCTCGAGGAGTTCGGCCTCGACGAGCTCGTCGCCGGCGGCACCGACTCGGAGGCGGCCCTCGTCGAGATCGCTGCGCGTGCGTGCGATCGACTCGGCGTCTCGACCGCGATCGTTCCGGGCAACTTCCCCGTCGAGGTCGCGGATCGGCTGCGCGCTGCGGGCATTCGGCTCGACGTCCAGCGGGACCTCTTCAACGAGCGCAGGCGGGCCAAGACTCCGAGCCAGCTCGAAGGCGTCCGCAAGGCGACTCGCGCTGCCGAGGCCGGAACCGCGGCGATCGCAGCTTGCCTGCGCGACGCCGATCAGATCGACGGTGTCGTGCACTACGAGGGTGAGCCACTGACCTCGGAGCGGCTGAAGGTCGCGGCCGCTCAGGCCTTTCTCGCCTGCGAAACGGTCGCGGACGAGTTCATCGTCGCCCATGGGGAGCAGACGTGCATCGGCCACCACATGGGCTCGGGCACGGTCCTCGTCGGCGAGCCGATCACCGTCGATCTCTGGCCCCGCGACCCGGAGTCGGGTTACCACACCGACATGACCCGAACCTTCGTCGTCGGCCCGGTCTCGGACGAGCTGCGTGCCTACCACCGGCTCTGCGAGCAGGCGCTCGCCACGGCCGTAGCGGCAATCCGCCCCGGTATCCGCGGCAGCGAGCTGCACACGATTGCGTCGGAGGTCTTCGAGGCAGGTGGCTTCCGCAGCCAGCTGTCGAAGGAGCCGGGCGAGGTGCTCCTGGACGGTTTCTTCCACGGGCTCGGGCACGGGGTCGGGCTCGAGGTGCACGAGGCGCCCTCGCTCGACCTCTCGGGCGGTGAGCTCGTCGCGGGCGACGTGGTTGCCGTCGAGCCAGGCTGCTACCGGCAGGGCTACGGGGGCGTACGTCTCGAAGACCTCGTTCTCGTCACTGACGACGGCTGCGAAGTGATCACGTCGTACCCGTACGCGCTTGAGCCCTGATCCGGCGCTCGAAGCCGTCGAGGCGGCGATCGCGAGAGAACGCGACGCGCTGATCGACGAGTGGCGGGAGGCGTGTCGGATTCCGTCGGTCACCGCGGGCGATCCGTCGGCGCTGGACGAGATGGTGCGCTGGATCGTCGCGCGGATGACCGGGCTCTTCCAGCGAATCGAGCTCGACGAGGCCCCCGGTCGCCCGCCCGTGATCCTCGGCGAGCTGAGCGGCACCGGCCCCGACCGCGTCCTCGTCTACACGCACTACGACGTCCAGCCGCCGGGCGACCTCTCGGCGTGGACGGGCGATCCGTTCGGCGCCGAGCTCCGCGACGGGGCGCGTGTACGCGCGCGGCACCTGCGACGACAAGGCCGACATCACCGCGCGGCTGCAGGCGCTCGAGCTCTGGCTCGCAGAGCGCGGCGCACCTCCCCCCTTCACGATCCTCTGGATCTGCGAAGGCGCCGAGGAGATCGGGAGCCCCGGCCTCGCGGACGTGCTCGAACGGCACGCGAGCTGGCTCAGCGCGCCCCAATGCCTCTGGGAGAGCTTCGTCCGGCGCGCCGACGGGCGGCCGGAGATCGGCTTCGGCGGCCGCGGGCAGCTCGGCGTCCGCCTGTCGGCGCGCTGCCTGTCGGGCGACCAGCACGCCGCGTTCTCCCCCGTCCTGCGCTCCGCTCCCGCCCTGCTGACGAGGGCGCTCGCGAGCCTGACCGACGCTGCGGGCGACGTCCAGATCGCAGGCTTCTACGACGACGTGACGGATTGGGACGACGCCGCCGTCGCCGCCGCGGAGCAGATCGTCGCGCCGGGAGCCGATCTCGGCGTGGACGGAGACTCCGGCAACCGGCCCGGTCTGACCCAGTCCGAGCTCGGCCGACGGTTGATCTTCAGCGCGGCCGCCAACATCTCCGCGCTCAGCGCCGGCGACATCGGCTCGGGCAACTCGGTCGTCCCGGCCGAAGCACACGCCAAGGTGGACTTCCACCTGGTCCCCGACCAGGATCCCGCCGACATCCTCGCGAAGCTGCGCCGCCACCTCGACGCGCACGGGCTGGCACAGATCGAGGTCGAAGCCGGAGCCGGTCTGCTGCCGGCGGCGGGATCGCTGGAGACACCCCTGGCGCTCGCGGCGGTCGCGGCGGCGCGGCACGCCTACGGCGAGCCGGTGCTCTACCCGCTCCTCCCGGGCGCGGGACCGCACCGGCAGCTGCTCGACGTCCTCGGCGCGACCACGGTGTCACCGGCCGGGACGACGCGTCTGGACAGCGGCATCCACGGCGTGGACGAGAACGGGAGGGTCGACGACTACATCGACCACGTGCGCTTCTCGGCAGCGCTCTTCATTCAGCTGGCTCAGGCGAGCCGCTCGGACTGACCCGCTTCGAGCAGCTCTCCCGCGCTCGAGCCGCGGAGCCAGCACGCCACATCCCGTCCCTCGGCGACCCGCTCGAAGGGCGGAGCTTCCTCGACGCAGTGCTGTACGGCGATCGGGCAACGCGGATGGAAACGGCAGCCGGACGGCGGATGCACCGGGTCCGGCACCTCGCCCGCCAACGCCTCGGGCACGAAGCCGGTGCCGTCCGCGTGCGGAATCGCTGCGATCAGCGCCTCGGTGTACGGATGCAGAGGCTCGGTCCAGAGTGCCTTCGTCGACGCCTGCTCCACGACCTCGCCGAGATACATCACACAGACGCGGTCGGCGACCTGCCGAACGACCGCCAGATCGTGGGAGATCAGCAGCAACCCCAGCTCGAGCTCCCGCGTCAGGCGCACCAGCAGGTTGGCGATCTGGGCCTGCGCGGAGGCGTCGAGCGAGGAGAGCGGCTCGTCGAGCACCAACGCGCTCGGCTCGGCCGCAAGCGCGCGGGCGATCGCGATCCGCTGCCTCTGACCGCCGCTGAACTCGTGCGGAAAGCGCTCCTGCGCGTCGGGCGGCAGCCCGACCTCGTCCAGGAGCTCCGCGACACGGGCGATGCGCTCTCGCCGGTTGCGCCGCCCCACGCCCACGAGCCCGTCCGCGATCTGACTGCCGACCCTCCGCCGAGGGTTCAGGGACGCATGCGGGTCCTGGAAGACCATCTGCAGCCGCGTGTCCTGCTTCGGGCGGGCGCGGCGGGAGAGTGGCTCGAGCAGGCGCCCCTCGAACTCGACGACGCCTGCCGTGTGCGGCACGAGCCCCACCGCCGCGCGTGCCAGCGTGGACTTGCCGCAGCCACTCTCGCCCACCAGCCCGACGATCTCGCCGCGGGCGACGGTGAGGCTGGCGTCCACGACGGCCCGAACCGGCGGTCCGCTCTGCGCGTCGTAGACGACCTCCAGGTCGCGGATGACGAGGATGTCCGTCATCCGGCGAAGGGATCGACGTGGCACGCCAGCGTGCGACCTGCGGCAGGGACGAGGGGCGGAACGGTCTCGGAGCAGACGTCCTGCGCATAGGCACAGCGGGGATGGAAGGCACACCCACGCGGGAGGCTCGCGGGCCGGGGCGGCGCGCCGCCGATCGAGCGCAGCGGCGTCCCGATCGGAAGTTCCGGGTGCGGGAGCGCGTCGAGGAGGGCGCGGGTGTATGGGTGCCGCGGGCCCTGCAGGACGTCCCTGGCGGCTCCTCGCTCGACGATGCGGCCGGCGTAGAAGATCGAGAGCTCGTCGGCGATCGCGGACATCACGCCGAGGTCGTGGGTGATCAGGATCACGGAGAGAGCACGCTCTCGGCGCAGCCGGTCCAGGAGGCGGATGATCCCTGCCTGCACGGTTACGTCGAGCGCCGTCGTGGGCTCGTCCGCGATCAGCAGCCTCGGCTCGCAGGCGAGCGCCGACGCGATCGCGATCCGCTGCCGCATGCCGCCCGAGAACTGGTGTGGATAGGAGTCGAGCGCCCGCTCGGGGTCCGGGATGCGCACCTCGTCGAGCAGGGCGGTCGCGCGCTGTCGCGCTTCCCTCGCGCTCGCGTCGAGGTGAAGGCGCACATGCTCGGTCAGCTGCCGCCCGATCGAGAGCATCGGGTGGAACGACGTCATCGGGTCCTGGAAGACGATCCCGATCTCGCTGCCGCAGAGCCGGCGGAGCTCGCGCGGCCGCATGCTCAGCAGGTCGGCGCCGGCGAAGCGCGCGCTCCCCGACGTGCGCGCCCCCGAGGGAAGCAGGCCCATCAGCGCGAGCGCGGAGATCGTCTTGCCGCTCCCGCTCTCCCCCGCGATCCCGAACACCTGACCGTCCCCGACCTCGTAGTCGACCCCGTCCACCACCGTCACAGAGCCGGGGAGGGTGACACGGAGGCCCTCCACCTCCAGCAGGGCGCTCACGCGCGGCCCCGCTTGCTCTCGCGGGCGTGGCCGCGTGGGTCGAACCGGTCGCGCAGGCTGTCGCCCAGGAAGTTGAACGCCAGCACCGCCGTGAAGATCGCGAGGCCGGGGAACATGCCAACCCACCAGAACTGGAAGTTCTGGGTCCCGACCGCCACCATCGAGCCCCACTCGGGCGTCGGCGGCTGCGCCCCGAGCCCGAGGAACGAGAGGCCGGAGAGGAGCAGGATCGCGTTCGCGAGATCGAGCGTTCCGAGCACGATCACAGGCCCGGCCAGGTTGGGCACGATGTCCCGGACGAGAGTCCTGCGCGAGGAGGAGCCGAGCAGGCGCGAGGACTGCACGAACTGCGAGTCGCCCAGAGAGAGCACCAGCCCGCGCACGACCCGGGCGTACGTCGGCCAGGAGACGACGACGATGGCCAACACGGCGTTGCGGACGTTCGGGCCGAGCGAGGCCGTCACGACCATCGCGAGGATGATCGCCGGGAACGCGAAGACGAGATCGACGGTGCGCATGACGATCGCGTCCGGAAGAGAGCGGAAGTAGCCGGCGATCGAGCCCAGAAAGCCGCCCACGAGGATGGACAGCGACACGAGCAGCACCGCGAGCGGCAGGGACAGCCTCGCGCCGTAGATGACCCGACTGAGCACGTCCCGCCCGAGTTCGTCGGTGCCGAACAGGTGCGCGCGGGAGGGCGGCTCGAAGAGCACGAAGTCCTGGGCCAGTGGATCGTAGGGCGCGATCCAGGGCGCGAACACCGCCAGCACCAGCCACGCCAGCACGATCGCAAGCCCGATCAGCGCCAGCGGCCGGCGCAGCCCGGTCCGGAGCCGTCGCCGCGGTGCGACGACCTCGATCGCCCCCGGTCCTGCGAGCAGGTCGCTCACGAGAGCCGGATCCGCGGGTCGATGACGCCGTAGAGCACGTCGATGACGAAGTTCACCATCACGTAGACGATCGCGACGAAGAGGCTGACGCCCATGATCGCGGGCAGGTCGAGCTCGATCGCCGAGCGATAGGCGTACTGGCCGATTCCCGGCCACGCGAAGATGTTCTCGATCAGGACCGCGCCCGTGAGCACGTTCGCGAACACGAGCCCGAGCACGGTGATCACGGCCGGCAGCGCGGCCCGCAGGGCGTGGCGGACGATGACGACGCGCTCCGGCAGCCCCTTCGCACGTGCAGCCCGGACGTAGTCGTCGCTGATCACCTCGAGCACGGCCGAACGCGTGTAGCGCATGATCAGGCTGACGTTGAAGGCGGCCAGCACGAGGGCGGGCAGCACCATGTGGTCCAGCGCGTCCTTCGCGACGCTCCACTGGCCGGCCAGGAGCGCGTCGAACACGTACATCCCTGTCACCTGATCCGGGGGCAGGACTCCCGGATCGAGCCGTCCGCCGCCCGGGAACCAGCCCAACCGGAAGAAGAAGACGTAGAGCACGATCAGGGCGAGCCAGAACGTGGGCATCGAGATGCCCGCGAGCGAGCCGATCCGGAGCACGTGATCAGAGGGCCGGTCCTGTCGAACGGCCGCGAGCACGCCGAAGGTGACTCCGACGATGACCGACACGAGGATCGCCAGGATCGCGAGCTCGGCCGTGGCCGGGACCGCCTCCCGCAGGTCCGTGAGCACCGGCTGGTGCGACTGCTGCGACTCGCCCAGATCCCCCTGGACGAGTCGCCCCAGGTAGGTCGCGTACTGCACCGGCAGCGGGTCGTCGAGCCCGTAGCGGTCGCGCCAGGCGGCGACCGCGACCGGATCCGCCGACGTCACCGGTCCGAGATTGGCGAGCGCCGGGTTTCCGGGGACGAGCTGGGTGAGGAGGAAGGTGATGAACGTGACGCCGATGACGAGCACGAAGAGCGCCGCCAGGCGTCGGAAGAAGAAGCGGAGGAAAGGCCGGGACGCGGTCCGCTGGATGCGCCCCGGCCTCCGTCCGCTGTTCGGGTTAGCGAGAACCAATCGCCCTGACGTCGAGCGGCCAGATCACGCCGAGGTAGACGTTGGTCAGGTTGCTGCTCCGCACCACGGCCTGCGCGGGCTGGAACAGCGGGAAGAACGGCGCGCGCTGATTCATCAGGCGGCCGATCTGGTGGTAGAGCCGAACGCGCTGAGCGTCGTTCGTCGTCCGCTGCACCGTGCGGGCAAGCGCGGCGAGCTGCGGGTCGTCTCCCGGCCCCCAGTTGACGCGGTTGGCGGCGAGCCCACCCGGCAGGAAGACGAGGTAGTCGTTCGGATCCGGATAGTCCGGGCCCCAGTACGACTGGCTCATCGCGTGCTTCCCGGCGGCGTACGTCTCGAGGAACGCGTTGACCGGCTTGCCGACGAGCGTCACCTCGATGCCCACCTCGGCCAGGTTGGCCTTCGTCTTCTGCGCGAGCGTCGCGAACGAGATTCCGTTGATCGTCAGCTCGGACGGATACGTCATCTCGATCTTCGGATCGTCGATCCCCGATGCCGCCACCGCGGCGCGCGCCGTGGCCAGATTCCTCTTGATCGCCGCCGAGCGCGGCAGGTGCCCGAGGAAGGTGGTCGGGATCATCCCCGGAGCCTGGACGGCTCCCGGGCCAGACAGCCGCGCGAACGACGGGTAGTCGAGGGCGTAGCGGATCGCCTTCTGGATCTGCTTGTTCGCGGCCACCGGAGAGACGTTCGGGTCGGTGTTGATGTCGATGTTGAACAGATTCGGCGACGCGCTCGTCGTCACCTTGACGTTGCTCTTCCCCTTCAGGGTCGTTGCCTGCTGGGCGGAGAGGTCGATCGCGATCTCGTTCGCCCCGCGCTGGACGTTCAGCAACTGCGTCGCAGCCGGCATGTTGCGCAGCACGACGGTCTGGAACTTCGGCTTCGGCCCCCAGAAGCGCGGGTTGGCCTCGATGATGATCTGCGTCGTCTTGCTGTAGCTCTTCAAGACGTACGGCCCGCTCCCGGCCGACTGCCGGAGCAGGAACGGCTCGGCCTTGTCCTTCTTGTCGGCGCCGACGGCGTCGGTGCCGCCGTTCGCCTTCACGAGCTTGGAGTTGACGATCCCGAGGGACGGGTTCGGCACGATCCGGAGGAGCGCCGGATTCGGGATCGAGGAGCGCAGGACGACAGTGTTCGCGTCCGGCGCCGAGACCTTCACGTTCGCCAGCAGGAAGGACGGCGATCCCTTCAGGTTGATCAGCCGGCGGTAGGAGAAGACGACGTCGGCCGAGGTCAGCCTCGTACCGTCGGAGAAGCGGACGTCCCGGCGAAGCTTGAACGTGAACGTCTTCGCATCCTTGGAGACCGTCCAGGACGACGCGAGCCACGGGTGCGGCTTCGTGCCGCTGCCGCGGAACGTGAGGAGCGTGTCGTACATCCCCTTCACGGCGATCTGCGACGTCGGTTCGAACATGCGCGCCGGGTCGATCGTCTGCACGACGAACGACGTGTCGACAACGAGAGTGCCTTCGGCCTTCGTCGCTCCGGACGAGGTCTGGGTGACGACCGCGACGAGGAGCCCCGTACTGAGGATCGCCGCGACCGCCGCCCAGGCCGGGCGTCGAGCGTGTGTCACCTTTCTCATTGAGCCTCCCTTTCGAAAAGAGGTTGGTTGACGGTGTGCAACGACATGGCGGCTAGACCACCTGCAGTTCCGGCGTCAGCTGCGCTCGCTCGAAGCGTTCGAGCGCGAAGTCCTCGAACAACGGGTTCGACGTGCGATCCACGAACAGGTTGGCGAGCGCACGAGATACCGCCGGAGCGAGCATGAACCCGTGCCCGCTGAACCCGGCGGCCAGCCAGAGGCCGTCATGACCGGGCACCGGTCCGAGCACAGGCTGGTTGTCGGGCGTGACGTCGTAGAAGCCCTCGACGAGCACGGAGTAATCGACGTACTCGAGCAAGGGCAGGAGCTCCCGAACGTTCCGCTTGATCGCGCGCCGCCAGTCGTCCGAGCTGCCGTTCGGGTCGCCGTTGGCAGCCAGGTGGCTCGCGAGGACGCGGCCGTTGGCGAGGTGCTTCGCTGCGAACGCGCGCTCGGACGAGATCACCAGCGGCTCGAGCAGCCGCTCGCGAATCGGCTCGCTGAAGAAGAGGTACCGCGGCTCCTTCGTGATCGGGACGGCCACGTTCAGAGCAGCGACGAGGCGCGGTGTGTCGTACGCCGTGGCGAGGATGACGGTCTCGGCGTCGTGCCGCTCCCCGTCAGCGCTGCGCAAGCTCCAGCCGCTCGGCGTCTGCCGAAGCTCGACCACGTCGCGCTGCTCGATCCGGACGCCGCACCGCTGCGCGGCTGCGGCGTAGGCCTCCACGACCGCCTGCGGCCGGTCGAAGTACCCGTCCTCGGCGCAGTAGGCGGCGCCCGACACCGTCGAGACGTCGAGCCCGGGCACGAGCTCGGACAGCTCGGCCGGCCCGAGCAGCACCGATGGCACTCCCATCTCCTGCTGCAGCGCAACTTCTCGGGCGAGGCCGGCCAGCCGTTCGTCGCTGTGCGCGAGGAAGACGTAGCCGCACTCCGTCAGCGGCCCGACGTGGGGAGCGTCCAGATGCTCCTCGACGCGGCGGTAGAACCCCAGCGACTCCCGGGCCAGGACGCAGTTGACGCGCGTGC
The DNA here is from genome assembly GCA_963735585.1 of uncultured Gaiellaceae bacterium. Classification (GTDB taxonomy): domain Bacteria; phylum Actinomycetota; class Thermoleophilia; order Gaiellales; family Gaiellaceae; genus Gaiellasilicea. The sequence continues at coordinate 789,681 of CAVTLI010000001.1, forward strand.
CCCACTGCTGCCGGACGCCCCCGGGCTGGACCCCGGACGCACCGGCGCCGATCCCCTCGCGCTCGAGGATCGTCACGTCCACGCCGCGGCTCGCCAGCTCGTACGCAATCGCGAGGCCCGTGATGCCGGCCCCCACGATGCAGGCGGTCGAACGGGTGGAACTCAGCTGCGGCCACCAGTATTCTGCACGTGGCGTCCAGCTTATTGGCTGGCGCCGCACAACTCAACTTTGAACCTCCGGTAGCTTTCCGCCGTTGTCCCTCGGTATCGACATCCATCCCGGCCTCGGTGTCGGCCTCCGTTCCGTCCGGCAGGCGAAGCGGCTCTCCCTGAGCGAGGTCGCGGGCGCGACCGGGATCTCCAGCTCGTTCCTCTCGCTCGTCGAGAACGGCCGGAGCGACATCACGATCGGCCGGCTCGCCCGGCTGGTGGAGTTCTACGGCGTCCCGCTGGCCGACCTCGTCCCGGTGCGCGCCGGCCCGGACGCGGAGGTGGTGCGCAAGACCGAGCAGCGCATCCTCCCCTCGCCGGCCGAGGGAATCACCTTCCTCCTGCTCACGCGCGACACGCGCGGGTCGATGATGCCGATGATCGTCGAGTTCGAGCCGAGCGCCCACCTGGCCGAGTACGGACGGCACCAGGGCGACGAGTTCGTGCACGTGCTGCAGGGACGGCTCGAGCTCGTGCTCGAGGGCTCCGAGCCGCGCATCCTGAAGGCGGGCGACAGCGCGTACTACAACGCCGAGCGGCCGCACCTCTTCCGCAACGCCAGCGACCGGCAGCCGCTGCGGATCATGTGCGTGGACACGCCGCCGAACCTCTAGAGCTCTTTGGGCAGGCGGAACGCAAGCTCGCCCAGCCGGCGATGGCCCGCGACGGACGGATGGTTCCCGTCGTCCGTCCAGTCGGCCCGCATCCTTCCCGGCCTCCCCTCGTCCTCGAGCGTCTCGTGGAAGGGCAGCAGCGTGACGCCGTGCCGGTCGGCCAGGCCGTGGATGAGATCGTTCAGCGCCCGAATCTTGGGCTCCGCACCCGGCCAGCCGTTGTTCCACGGCAGCACGTTCGGGAGGAGCACCGGTACGCCGAGCTCGGTGCCGCGCTGCACCATCGCCTCGAGGTCCTCTGCCGCACGCTCGACGTCGCGGCCCTGCACGACGTCGTTGATCCCTCCCTGCACGACGAGGACGTCGGTAGCGTCGAGCCCAGCGTCGAGCAGGGCGTCGAGGCGCGCACGGATCTCGTCCGTCCGCTCTCCGCCGACGCCGTGGTTGCGAAAGACGATTCGCGTGTCCTTCCGTGCCGCCCAGTAGAGGTACTGGCTCGACTCGTCGTCGCCCGGGTCTTCCAGCAGGCGCCTGGCGGGATCGGGATCCCAGCCCGGATTGCCCGCGGTGATCGAGTCACCGACCGCGGTGACGACGATTCGACCCGGCGGCGAGCTCATGCCGGCGGCGTCTCCTCGTCCTGCAGCCACGCATCGACCTCCACCTCCACCAGAGAGCCCTCCGGGATCAGGCCGGCGACGAAGAGCGTCGTGTTCGCGGGGTCGACGCCGTCGAACAGCTCATGGTGCGCCCTGACGCACTCGCGCCAGTCTGCCTCGGGGGTGAGGAAGAGCCGCGTCCGAATGACGTCGCGGGACGACCCGCCGAACCGCTCGACGGCGGCCAGCGCCCGCTCGAGCGCGACCCGCGTCTGCCGGTAGCCGTCCCCGGGATGCAGAGCACTGCCGTCCGGGCCGCTCGCCGTGGTACCGCTGACGGCGACGGCCTGCCCCGTCCGCACCGCGCGGCAGTAGCTCGCCACGGCCTCGAAGGCGCTGCCGTCGTGGTAACGCTCGATCACGACGCTGACGATACGCAAGAGTGGCGTCGCCCCGTCTGGACTACCCGTGTCGATTCTCTGCCGGCCCGTTCGTCTCACCGATGACTTCTGCATGCGGGCGGCGTCTGAATAGAGAAGACTCTGCGCGCACCATCGCCACCGGAGGTGAATCGATGTCCAAGACCGTCCTGATCGTCGGCACCCGCAAGGGCTGCTTCTTGCTCGAGAGCGACGAGAATCGCCGCGACTGGAAGCTGCGCGGCCCCTACTGCGAGAACTGGCCCATCTACCACGCAGTCCACGACCCCGGCAGCGGCGCCATCTACGCCGCGGCCGCGAGCGAGTGGCACGGCGCCAGCGTCTGGCGCAGCCCCGATCTCGGCGAGACCTGGGAGCAGTCGAGCGAAGGGCTCGGCTACGGCGACGACGGCGAGCTGAAGCTCTCGAAGATCTCCGGCTTGACGGTCTCGAACGGCCGGATCTTCGCGGGCGCGGAGATGCCCGGCGTGTTCGAGAGCCGCGACGGCGGCGAGACCTGGTCGCTCCTGACGAGACTCGAGGGGCAGCCTGGCAGCGAGGACTGGAACGACCCGGCGAACCAGCCGCCCGGACACCTCGGCGTGCCGGCGATCCTGCCGCATCCCGACGACCCGTCGCGGTACTGGGCGATCGTGCAGGGCGTCGGGATCTTCGAGACGCGCGACGATGCCGCCTCGTGGACGCCGCGCAACCGCGGTCTCCGCGCCGACTGGCCCATCGAGAACCCCGAGGTCGGCTACTGCGTGCACAAGCTCGTGATGTCGCCCACCGACACCGACCGGCTCTACCAGCAGAACCACGTCGGCGTCCACCGGAGCGACGACGCCGGCGGCACATGGACCGAGATCACGGACGGCCTCCCGACCGAGTTCGGCTTCGCCGCGGCGGCGCACCCGCACGATCGCGACACCTTCTACGTGATCCCGCTCGACCCCGGGCACGGACGAGTCATGCCAGAGGGCCGCGCCGCTGTCTGGCGCACCCAGGATGCGGGCTCGAGCTGGCGGCGGCTCGACCAGGGCCTGCCGCAGAGCGACGCGCACGTCGGCGTGCTGCGCGAGGGAATGGCGATCGACACCCACGACGAGCCCGGCCTCTACTTCGGCACGAGCACGGGACAGCTGTTCGCCAGCGCCGACGAGGGCGAGAGCTGGGGCGAGATCGCGAGCTACCTGCCGCCGATCCGGTCGGTCGAGGTTTCGGTGGTCGAGTAGCCATGGCCGAGCTCTATCTCCCCTCGACGCTCCCGGCCCTGTTTCCGGGCCTGCCGCGGCGGCTCGAGCTCGACGCCGACACGGTGGCCGAGGCGCTGGACCGACTCGACGACCGCTGGCCGGGCCTCCGCGACCGCCTCTGCGAGCCGGGACCGGCCCTTCGGCAGCACATCCACGTGTACGTCGACCGCGAGCGCGGTGCCCTCGACACCGCGCTCGAGGCGCGCTCGCGCGTCGACGTGATCACCGCGATCAGCGGTGGCTAGACGAACGATCGAGTCTAGTCCCGCGCGCCGCCGAGCTCGTCCGAGACGAGCCGGGCGCCGGCGACCATCGCCTCGAGCTTGCGGAACGCTCGCTCGCGCGGGAGGTACTTCATCCCGCAGTCCGGCGCCACCACGAGCCGCTCCGGCCCGACCACGGCGAGCGCCGCCCGAATTCGCGCCGCGACGGCCTCGGGCGTCTCGACCTCGCTCGCGTCGAGGTCGAGCACCCCCAGGACGATCACGTGGTCGGGCACGGCGCGCAGCACCTCGGGGTCGAGCCCCGGCTGAGCGGCCTCGAGCGAGAGGTGCGTCGCGCGGCAGTCGGCGAGCTCGCGCAGGAACGGATAGCCGGTCGGCCGCTCGTGGACGATGTGCGCATAACCGAAGCAGGTGTGCAGGACCGTGTCCCCGTCGATCCCCTCGAGCGCGCGGTTGATCGCCTCCACGCCGTACGCCCGCGCCGCCTCGGGCCGCGCCTGGAGATACGGCTCGTCGATCTGGACGACGTCCGCCCCGGCCGCCTTCAGGTCGTGCAGCTCCTGGTTGACGGCCTCGGAGTACGCCAGGGCGAGGCTCCGGTCGTCCGCGTAGTGGTCGTTCTGAGCCTGCTGCGCCATCGTGAACGGGCCGGGGACCGTGATCTTGATCCGCCGCCCGGTCAGCGAGCGGAGGAACTCGACGTCGCGGACCTCGACCGCCCGCGTGCGCCGGATCGGCCCGACGACCCGCGGAACCGGGTTCTCGTGACCCGTCCGGTCGAGCGCGACGCCGGGATGGTCGAGGTCGACGCCGTCGAGCGCGGTCGCGAAGCGGTTCGAGTAGCTCTCCCGTCGCATCTCCCCGTCGGTGATCACGTCGACGCCGGCCCGCTCCATGTCCTGCACCGCGAGCCGGGTCGCGTCGTCCTGGGCCTCTTCGAGCAGCGGCTCCGGCACCCGCCAGAGCTCACGCGCGCGCACGCGCGGCGGCAGGCGGTCTCCGAGCCGGTCGCGGTCGATCAGCCAGTCCGGCTGGGGGTAGCTCCCGACGACCGTCGTGACGAGGCTCATGCGTCGTACTCCACGAGCTTCGACTTGTACTCGCTCCGCTCCAGGCTCCCCCACGGCACGAGTTCGACGCGCGTCCGGACGACCAGCACCTCGCGCAGCCGGTTGTGGATCGCCTCGGTGAGGGCGTCGTCGCCCGTCGCGCCCTGCGCCAGCTCGACGCGCACGGGCAGCGGTGGCTCCTGCTTCACGCCCGCCGCTTGAGGCCGGACGAGGATCTGGCCGCTCACGACCGGGGCGAACCCGCTCACCACCTCACGCACGGCCGAGGGGAAGACGTTGACGCCGCGCACGATCAGCATGTCGTCGGTCCGCCCCAGGCAGCGCACGCGTAGGCCCGTGCGCCCGCACGGGCAGGGGCTCGTCCGGATCCGGACGTGGTCACGCGTCCGGAAGCGCAGCAATGGCGCCGCACGGTGGCGGAGATGCGTCAGCACGAGCTCGCCGGTGCCGCCCTCCTCCAGCTCGAGGGCCTCGCCGGTGCCGGGCTCGATCAGCTCGGCGTGCACGAAGCCGCGTGCGCCCAGGTGCATCCCGTCCTGCTCCTCGCACTCGCCCCAGAGCGAGACACCGATGTCGCCGATCCCCATCGCCTCCGTCACCTTCGCGCCCCAGCCCTCCTCGAGCCTCGCCCGGAACGCCGGCTCACCGCCGCCCGGCTCGCCTGCCACGAGGACGCGCTCGACGCTCGATCCCCGGAGCTCGTTGCTCTCGGCCAGGTGCGCCGCGTACGACGGCGTCGTGACGACGGCTTCGGGCTCGAGCCGCTCGATCGCCTGGAGGAGGCGGGCGGTGTTCCCGGTGCCGAGCGGGATGTGGGAGAGGCCGATCCGGTCGAACGCGGCGAGCGCAGCACCGGCCACGAAGGGCCCGGCGTTGTAGGTGGAGACGATCCGCTGCCCGGGCCGCACGCCCGAGGCCGCGTAGCTGCGCGCCGAGCCGGCGATCCAGTTGTCAAGGTCTGCCGCGGTCAACGGGATGTAGCTCGGCTCGCCGGTGGTGCCGCTCGTCGAGTAGATCCGGACGATCTCGTCCCGCCGTGCGGAGAGGTGGGTGCCGAACGGATTGTCGCGCGTGCGTGTCGCCCGGAGCTCGTCCTTCTCGGTCAGCGGCAGCTGCGCGATCTGCGCCAGCCCGCCGCTCGTGTCCACCTCCGCGAGCTTGTCGCGGTAGAACGCCGAGCGCTCGAGGAGGTACGCGATCTGCGTGCGGTAGCTCGCGTCGTCGACGGCGAGCTGCTCCGCCCACGGACGCGACTCGACGTCAGGCTCGAGCATCGGGCTCGTACCGAATCGCCTCTTCCGCCGCTCCGGCGAGCAGGAACCCGACCGGTCGCTCCCGCTCCTCCGCGAGATGCGCGAGCAGGCTCGCCGTCCGGGCGAGGATCGGCACGGCCTTGACGGCGGCGACCGGGAAGTCCAGGTCGAGCAGGACCGCGGCGATCGGCATCGAGACGTTCATCGTCAGCGGCTTCCCCCACTTGTCGGCGACGGCGTCGCGGAGCTGGGTCGCGAAGCGGACGTGCGGGCCGGTGGCGCCATGGGCGTCCGCCAGCTCCAGGATCCGCTCGGCGCGCGGGTCGAGCGGCCGGTGCACGGGGTGACCGAATCCGGGCACCCGGCCGCCGGCTGCGCGCAGCTCCTGCGCCACCTCCCCGGGCTCGCGCCCGGCCTCGACGGCGTCGGCCAGCAGCCGCGCGCACTCCTCCGACGTCCCGAGCAGCACCGGCCCCGCGCCGAGGATCCCGGCGGCGACGGCGCCCTGCAGCGACCCGGGATCGGCCGCGTACGTCATCCGCGCGGCGACGTTCGTGGGCATCAGCCCGTGCTCGGCGATCGCGACGAGCAGCAGGTCGAGGAAGAAGCGCTGCTCCTCGGTGGGCTCGCTGCCGGTGAGCAGGAGGTGGAAGTACTCGGTGAAGCTCAGGCGGCCCATCAGGTCACCGGTGAGGTCGCGGCCGCGAACCTCGACCCGGTCCGGGTAGGCCTGGGCGATGCTACTCACGGCGGGCTGCGGCGGCTCAGCCACGCTGCGGCTTCACGTGCTCTGCGACCTGACGTAGTCGATGTAGCCGCGCACGTCGGCGACCGGCTCCGAGTAGGCCTTGCCGAGCGTCGTCTCCATACGGGTCATGTAGTCGTCCGCCCAGTCCGGGAACGCGTAGTCGATCGCCCGAAGGAACTCGAGCGTCGCGGCGAGGCGGAAGTCGGCGATCGAGGGGTTCTCGCCGCCGATGAACGGCTTCCCGTCCAGAAAGAACGCCCGGTAGACGTCGAGCGGCTCGGCGAGCGCGGCTTCCGCGTCCTGCTGAGCCTTGGCCTTCAGCTCGTCCCCTGCCTCGGACGTCGCGACCTCGCCCGGATACTGCGGGAAGCCGAGCGCCGGGTAGGTGGCGCGCGTGACGAGGGGATAGAAGGTGCCGACGAGATAGAACATCGCGTTGTCCACCATCGCGCGCTCGCCGGGATCCGAGGGATAGAACCGCTCGAGCCCGTGCTTGTTGCAGAGGTACTGCATGATCGCGCAGCTCTCTCCGAGCGCGCCTCTCGGCAGTCCCTCCTCCTCGAGCATCGGCGTCAGGTGGGCGGGGTACTTCTCCAGGTACTCCGGCGTGGTCGTCTTCCCCCAGACGTCCTGCTCCTCGAAGTCGAGCCCGGCGGCCCGCACGAAGATCCGGACGGTGAGGTTGTTGACGCTCGGCTTGAGGATGTTCAGCGTGTTTGCTGCCACGTCTTCCTCCCGGTCTCAGCTGTAGGGGTCTTTGGGCGAGCGGTCGTCGGAGAGTGACGCCCGCGACCGCTCGGCGAGCCGCTCGATCGCGTCAGCGAGGTGAACCTCGTCGATGTTGTAGTCGCCACGCTCCACCCGGAGCCCGTGCGCCTCGAGCAGCACGTCGGCATGAGTGTGGCCGGCCGGCGGCTCGAAGCGGTAGGACGCGAGCTCGATCAGGAGCCCAAGCGGATCCTCGAAGTAGATCGAATCCATGAAACCGCGGTCCTTGACGCCGCTGTGGCGGATCCGGCGCTCGTCGAGCCGCTGCACGGCCTGGCGGAAGCTGGCCTGCGAGACGGAGAAAGCGACGTGGTGCACGCTGCCGATCTCGGTCGACGTGCGCGTCGGATCGGCCTCGCGCTCCTCGTTCGTGAAGACGGTGATCAGGCGCCCGTCCCCCGGATCGAAGTAGAGATGGCTCTCGGACGCGTTGTCGAGGTTCGGCTGCTCGAAGACGAACGGCATGCCCAGCACACCCTCCCAGAAGTCGATCGACGTCTGCCGGTCAGCTCCCACGATCGTGATGTGGTGCACTCCCTGGCTCTGCAGCTTCCGCACACGTCGAGTTTCGCCGCGCCGGACCCGGTCTGCAAGCCGGGTCAGTCGCGGCCGAGCACCTCGTCGACGAAGGCGAGGACTGCGGGATGGGCGGCGTCGATCAGGTGTCCCCCGTCGACCCACGCAATCCGGGCCGAGGGGATGGCTGCTGCCGTGAGGTCGGTCACCTCGGTGAACGCAGCCGGCGAGTCTCTGGCTCCGACGACCAGCGTCGGCTGCGCGATCGCTCCGAGCTGCGCCGAGCTCACGTCGAGGAGGCCGCCCCGCTCTTCCGCGACGATCGCCGGTCCGTTCTCCGTGAACACCTGCTGCACCTCCACCGGAAGCCCCTCCCACCCCGTGTCTCCCAGGATCCGGCGCAGCAGCACTTCGCCGACCGTGGCCACGTCGGCCTCGGCCGCTGCGAAGACGTGCTCGTCGACCTCGGCCAACCACTGCCCGAACGCCTTGCCCAGGGCGAGCCCGCCCCCTTCCAGCAGTGCCAGCGCGCGGACGTGGCTTGGGTAGCGCAGCGCCAGGTCGACCGCGATCTCGCCGCCCTGGCTGCGCCCGATCACGACGGCAGGCGCTGCGCCCAGCGCGTCGATCAACGCCGCTGCATCGTCGGTGTGCTGGTGCACGTCCATGACGAGCGGCTCCGGACGCTCGCTGCGGGAGAAGCCGCGGCGGTCGTACACGATCGCGCGTCCGCGCTTCGCCAGCTCGCGAACCGCCTCGCTCCAGAGCAGAGTCGAGCTGCCGGTGCCGTGGATGCACACGATCGGCTCGCCGGCACCGTGCTCCTCGTAGTAGAGGTTCACGCCGTTGGCGCGAGCTTGCGCCATCCGACGATTATGCGACCGCTCGAGGATCTCGACAACCGGGACAGGCAGCGCGTAGGGCGATTTCTGCGGGCGGGCGGGCGAGCGGAGTTGATGACGCAACGACATGACCGCGCTTCCCCGGGCGGGTTTCGGCCCGCCGTCTGTCAAGATCGCGGCTGAGATGAGCCCGGCCGTCCACTACGAGCTGGCCACGCGCTCGCGCAGCGGTCGAGAGCACGTCGAGCCGGATTACGTCTCCGATCGCCCGCTCGGCGAGGGCGACCTCGTCTCGCTCCGCGGTGAGCGCTGGATCGTCGATCGCATCGACGAGGAGACAGAGCCACCGCGCGTGTTCGCCGAGCCCGCGCGCTACCGGCTCGATCTCCGCCACGAGGACGGATCGGAGGAGGCAGGGGCGTTCAGGCGCTTCCGCACGAACGGCCCCGGCCTCGGCCACGCCTTCACGACCCTCGCCGACGGCGAGCCGGTCAGCTGGCAGGTCACCGAGGAGCGGCTCGTGCGCGACGAGAGCGGCCACCCCTACATCGAGTTCGTCGCCCAGCGTGACTACGGCGAGTCGGAGGAGCTCCCGAACCACGAGCTCGAGCATCTCAGGGACGACGGCGGGCTCCCAGAGATCGCGGCGGCCGTCCTGTCGCGCGCGCGGGAGCCCGGTGTCCGCATGGAGCTCGTAGCCCTCGACTCCGGAACGGAGCCCGACTGGGACGCGGCCGAGAGTTACATCTCCGCGCTGATCCTCGAGGAGTTCGGCGACGACCTACTCGCGCTTTGCGGCGTCGACTTTGCGCACGACCCGCGCGATACGTGGGCCGCCAAGGCGCAGGAACGGCTCCTCAGCGACCTCGAGCGGTTCCGGGGCGACATCGAGGGCGACCACGACGAGATCGAGGAATGGGATTCCGGCGAGGCGACGATCTTCGCCTCGGTCGGAAGGTGGGAGGACGAGGCCGCCGCAGACAAGGGGCACGGCTGGATGGTGCGGCTGGTGGACGCGAGCGCCCTCGCGGCGGCCGGCTTCCACCGGGTTCGCAAGGTCGACCTGTAGCCGGCGCGGCGGCTCCGTGCCGCCCGCATGAGAAAGCCCCGTTTCCAGGGCTGCGCCCAGTTCTCCGTCGCCTCGGATGGAGGTCGAGTTTGCAGAAGCTGCTGCTCGCACCTGCCCCACCGTCTTCGCGTGACGTAAAGCAGCGTCGCGATCCCGCGGTCGGTTCTCCCTGCCTGGAGCGCGATTACTTGAAGTCGGTGCGCACGTCGAGCAAGCCGAGGCTGGATCACCGTCTTTGTTCTACCGTTGGAGGTCGACGATGAGGCTCCCTAAGAGTGCGCACACCTCCCGGCCCTGGCGGATCCATGAGCTCACGCGCGACTTTCGGCTCGAAGACGTGTGGTCGCTCCCGACGCCGGGCGGCCCGGACGATTTCCCAGGCCTGGTGCAGATGATGGCCTCGTCCGATCCGTCGCGAAGTTCCTCCGGCGTCTTCCGCACGCTCTTCGCGATCCGGTGGAAGGTCGGGAAGCTGCTCGGCTGGGACCGCCCTGAAACTGGCCTTGGCTCCAGGGTGACATCGCTCCGCGACCGGTTGCCGGCGGATCTGCGCGACGCCCCGCCGGGTCCGGAGTTCGACGGGCTCCCGTTCACCGCGCTGTACCTGCTCGACGACGAGTTCGCCGCGGAGATCGCCAATCGGACCGTTCACGGAGTCATGCACATCGGCTGGGTCGCAGACAAGGCGGGCGTCTACCACGGCCAGATGGCGGTTTACGTGAAGCCAAACGGCCTGCTCGGGAACGCCTACATGGCCATGATCGCGCCGTTCCGGCACCTGATCGTGTACCCGCCAATGATCCGACAGATCGGGCGGAACTGGCGAGCGCGCACCGGCCAGCCGACGTCGGCGCACTCTCACGAAGGCACCCGCTCGACCCCTCCACACTCGCCCACGTCTACACGCGCCGCCCCGCCCTCCAAACCGCTGGAATCACCAAGCCCTTCCGGCCCGTCCACGACCTCCGCCACACCGCCCTCACCCACGAAGCCGCCGCCGGCAACCCCATGGCCCACATCCAAGACAAAGCCGGCCACTCCCAACTCGCCTTCCCCCAGCGCTGCATCCCCGCGATCCCAACCAGCTTCCCCGGCGCCGCTGCGCGCAGCGAGCAAACGGCTGTTGGCCCGGATCCAGTCGGCGGCGCCTGATTGTGAAGACCTCGGTCGCCGCTGAGAGATAAGACAGACAGCGAGCGAGTGGTCAGCTTGTTCGTTGGGTCAGGTGGGTGGGCGTACCGCTGCCTCGCCGTCGTTCGGCGAGTTGTTCGGGAGCCGTTGCTGCAACTGGGCGGCGACGTGGCTGCGAACGGCGTCGGCATGTGTGTCAAGGAAGGATCGCGCTTCGCGGAATGAAAGCGTGTCGAGGCCCTTAACCGGGATCCTGACCACATAGTCGTCCGCCGCCGACCCGACCCAGTACCTGGCCGAGCCGGCGGAGGTGAGTACGAACATGATCTTTCGTCCGATGCCTTGCGCAGCCGGCGCGAAGAATGCCACCGAGGCGAGTGCCAACACGCTGACGATGCCAGCGATGATTAGGGCCAATCCTCCGATGATCCCGGTCGTGTCGCCGATCGCCGACGGCAGGCCGAGCCCACCCTGCAGAGTGGTTCCTCCGGTTTCAACGTTCGCGCCGGCAATAGTCGCTCCCAACGTTATGAACGAGAGCGAGACGATAGATCCCAAGACCTCCGCCGCCCCGTATTCCCTTGATATGAAGACACCGGAACGGGAGCGCTGCCGGAACAACAGCTGGAAGGCGACGAGAACGAGGATCAAGACAAAGATGACGTCAGCGACGCGCCCGTCCAGGCCGCTTCGAATGTCGCAGAACAGGCCGCCTGTGACCATGCAGCCAACGGTGCTCCCAACGGCGGCGAGGAAGTAGGCGAGCCCGAACAGATACAGGGGCGAGGTGAAGGCAAGCACGGCCGCAAGAAGCAGCCTGCCGGCGAGCCTGCGTACTCTGGTCATCAACGTTGGCTGCACAACGCTGTCCTCCGCGGAGCCGCCGGTTCCCGTCGTCACCGGCGGCTCGCGCTCGTCGAGCAGGAGTCCAAGCACGAGCGGATCTTCTTTGCTTGCCTGCTTCCCCGTCCCCATCTCCGGCAGACGATGGCAGACGCGAAAGGAGGGATCCTTATAGATCCAGGTCGGAAAGTTCGACCACACGCCCCCGTCGAACAGGATCGCCGAATAAGGCTTGCCCCCATTCGTCAACTGGCCCGGCGGGAAATAGATCGGAATCGCAGCCGATGCCGTCGCGGCGTTCGCAACACCTTCGTCCGGATGAAGCTCGTGGTGGAAAATGAACTCCTGGCGGCCAACGGCGTCCACCGCCACGATGAACAACTCGATCCCGCCACGCTCCTGAAGCTCAGCAAAGGTCACCGGCTCCTGTCGGCTCATGTCAATCCCGAGCTTGGTGCGGAGGATCTCCTCCAAGAGCTCCTCGACCTTCTTGATCGGCCGCACATGTGGCGGTTCGAGCCGCAAGCCACGGATCGCAGCAACAAACAACCCTGCTCGCTTGAAGCGAGGTGGGGCGAGGATGTTCAGGGCCTCAAGCGTCTTCGACTTGATCTCCTCAGGCGTACAACCGGCCGCGACCATCGCCGCCGTCAACGCCCCCGCCGAAGAGCCGGCAACCGAAACGAACCGAATCCCGTGCTCGTCCACGGCCTGCAATGCCGGCCCGTACAGCGCCCCCTTCGCACCCCCACCCTCGAAAACACCCGCGGCCCAACGCAAGCGAACAGAATTCGTATCTGTTGTCACGACAGCCGAGTTTGAACCTCCGACCCGAATCAGTCAAACCGCTCAATTCCGGCACAATTGGCAGCGCGCCAGCGCAATCGGGATCGACCCGCGCGCGGCACGTCAAGGCACAGGCGATCCCCGAGCGCAGGGGAGGGTTTGACGGGTGAGCGTCACCCTACGTCCCTCCTCTGCCGAGCCTGTTGGCGGTCCATCCCTGAATCAGCGAAGCTCCGGCGATGCGTAACTACCTCTACATCTCCGACGCGAAGGTGGACGTGTACCTGCCACAGATCACCGCTGGGGAGAAGAAGAAGGTCGCCGCCCGACTCGGCTTCAATGTCGGAGTACTGCAAGGGTCGTTGCAGATGGAGCAAATGTCGCTGGAAAGTCGCGTACACCGCCTCGTGGCCGTCGAGCAGAAGCTTCGTGCGGAGAAGTCTGTTGGGTCTCTCGAGTCCGGCGAGCCGTGGATCGAGGGAACTGCGACCGTCACCGCCGCAACATTTCGCGACCATGAAGACGTGATGTTCTTCTTCTCAAACGGCGAAGATCATTTCCTAGGGCTGGCAGGGTCCGCTCATCACATCGTCGGACACGTCAGACCTGAGACGGCGACCTCAAGCTTCTCGCACGTCCACTCACTCATAGACACTCTCGAGGCGGTCACCACGAGCTACGCCTTCGTCGTGGACAACTCGGACGAGATGCTTTCGGACTTCGTACATGCTGGCGTTTCTCAAGCCGGAAGCGTTTCCAGCTGGACGAGGATCATGAACCAGATCTCGACCCAGTTCGACAACAAGCCGAAACAAGCCGTTACCTTTCTAGCGCGGCGCCTAACATTCGATGAAATCGGGCCCGACGGCAAGCGATTCACGCTTGCCACTCCCCTCTATATGGCCCTCGACGAGGTCGCCTGACGGCCCGCAGTCCCGCGCTGAAGCTCGTGGGCGTCAACCCTTCCCGGAAGGCTGAATGTGTCCGCGGGACTCCCTCGCTGAGTTAGGCAGGAAAGATCAAGTGCGCCTGCTCGCACGACACACACGCGAACTCGATCGAACCGTCCCTGTTCTCGACGCGGTTCAGGTCAAGCGATCCCCACATTTCCGCGATGGATGATCGAGAGTTGAGGATCAGGGAGGTTCTCGCGTCGAGCAAGCCGCTCGAGGCTTGGACACACATCGTCTTTCGCCCGCTCAACGATGACGAGATCGTGCAGCTTGAGGAACACGTCGAGCGACCCATCCCGGATCAGTACCGCCTCTTCCTCTCACTCTCGAATGGTCTCAGCCTCTTCGATGACCACTTGTCACTTGACGGGCTCAGGACCTCATACGACCGAAGCGGGGGCACGGTAGAGCCCTACGACCTCCGGACGCCAAACGTCGATGAACGGCCCCGAGACGTACCGGCTGACGCGTTCTTCCTGGGTGGCTTCGACGACGGCTCCCTGCTGTACATCGACGCACCGCGCGGCGAGGTCGTGCGGTACGACAGAACAGCGTCCGACGCCGTCGAGTCGTGGGCCGATCTCGGGTCAATGCTGGTCTCGGAATCGCAACGGCTCATCGGCTCGGACGACCGGCGCGCTTAGACGGTAGAGCGGACGGCTGGGCCAGTGTTCGGGAATGTCCCCTGAGCGCTCTAAGCGTGGAAAGGATTCGGCGGGGCTGGACTGCGACTTCGCGATCCGCCGCCCGGACGAGCTCCGGGGGAGCGTCGGGCACTGGCGGATCGCGTGGCCGCATCCTCCTGAGCGCTAGCAGATGAACACGATCTCGTTGCTGTGCCCCGACGCGTTGCCGGAGGTGTCGATCGCCTGGACCGTAAGCGTGGTCGGTCCCGTGTCGCGGCAGTACACGAACTCGTCGCTGTACCCGATCGCGACGTGCTCCGGTAGGCCGTTCACATAGACGTCGTACAGGATCTGGGACTGCGGATCGGTGTCGTCCGTCGACTGATCCCACTCCAGCCAGATCTCGGGCGAGGAGGCATCCGGCGAGAGGCGCAAGTTCGTCGGCGTTGTCGGCGGCGTCGAGTCGGTGGCTGCCGGCGTCGTCACGGTGACGACGTTGCTCTGGTTCGTGTTCCCGAAGAAGTCGCGGACGGTCACCTTGAACTCGTACGTCCTCGCCGGCGAGCGGTCCAGGACCAGCGCCGATCGCGATCCGAGCATGTCGCCGCCGTACGGGCTGCCGTCGACGAGGAGCGTGTACCAGACCTGGCTGCCGACGTCGTCGACCGACGTCGTCCAGGCGACCGAGACCCGCACCGGCCAGACGCCGGTGACCGAGAGCGTCGGCGCGCTCGGCGGCGTCGTGTCGTGCGGCGTCGTGTAGGTGACCGTGTTGCTAGGAGCCGACCGCTTCCCTGTCGAGGTGATCGCGATCACGGAGTAGTTGAACGTCGTGCCGGGCCACAGCTTCGAGAAGGTGAACGTCGTCTGCGGCGGGTCGACCCTGACGCAACCCTGCCCGTCGCGCTGGATGCAGTACCACCAGTTGCTCGCGCTGGTCTTGGACGCGCCCCACGCCAGCGTGATGCTGTTCGGCCCGTTCACCGTCAGGTGCAGATTGGCCGGTGCCGTCGGCCCTGTGTCGCCCGGCGGCGGCGGTCTCTTCGCGGAGGCGCCCGCGACGAAGGCAAATGCGAGCGCGAGCGCGAGCACGAGCACGCTCCCGGCCAGGACGGTTCGTCGAACGGGCATGACTCCTCCTGAGGACGGTTGGCGGTCGCCCGGAGATACGTCGGTCGCGCGCGACTGGATTCCGGCGCTGGCATGAGGGCGGGCTCTGGCTGGTTCTCTGACTTGGGGGTGTGCACAAGGCGAGCGCCGTCGATCTCAAAGGGACTGAGGTCGCCGCCGGCGGGGGCGGATTGTCATGCCTTGAACCGCAGCACTGGTTCTCCGAGGCATCTGGTGGCAGCGTCCTGATCCTGCGTGAGGTCGCTCTTCTAGTTGTCCTCGGTGCCGCCATCAATCACGACGGAAACAGCAGCGTTAGACCCCGGCATGCGCCAGCGTGCTCTCGCCCGAAAGCGGCGCAACGCGCTCTTCTCTGCGTGGGCCGCGGGCAAAAGTTGGGCAAAAGTTCTGCCCGCCGGCGCCGCCACGATCAAAGAAAAAGCCCCGTTTCCGGGGCTTTTCCAGTAGCGGGGGCAGGATTTGAACCTGCGACCTCCGGGTTATGAGCCCGGCGAGCTACCTGACTGCTCCACCCCGCGACGCGGCGTTCAGTGTAGCACCGAACCGACGGGTCGATCGGCCCGCAGTCGTGCCGTGGCAGCGATTTCAC
The DNA here is from genome assembly GCA_963735585.1 of uncultured Gaiellaceae bacterium. Classification (GTDB taxonomy): domain Bacteria; phylum Actinomycetota; class Thermoleophilia; order Gaiellales; family Gaiellaceae; genus Gaiellasilicea. Next base: position 805,328 of record CAVTLI010000001.1, read on the forward strand.
TACCATCGTCGCGATGCTGTTTTGGCTTGCGCTCACGCTCGGTCTCCTCGCCACGCTGGCCTCGATCGTCTACGCCGTCGTGAAAGGGCTCGAGCTCTATCGAGACTCCAAGCGGGTCCTGCGCGTGACCGGCGAGGAGCTCGACTCGATCTCGCGCTCGACCGCCCAGATCGAGCTGCACCTCGAGGCTGCGGCCGCGAGCGGCACCGCGCTCAGCGCCTCGCTGACCCGCCTGCGCGCCTCACAGGCCCGCCTGAACGTCCTCCGATCGGCGATCGACGACGTCCGCGCGTCGGTCGGCAGAGTCACGAGCTTCGTCCCACGGAAGTGAGAGTCGCGGCGGTCGACCTCGGGACGAACTCCACCCGGCTCCTCGTCGCAGACGTGAACGGCGAGCTGGCCGAGGTCGTGCGCCGGCTCGCGATCACCCGGCTCGGCGAGGGTGTGGACGAGCGCAGGAAGCTCCTGCCCCTCCCGATCGCTCGTGTCCGCAACGTCCTCTCCGAGTACCGCCGCGAGCTCGAATCGCTGGGCGCCGAGCGCACGCTCGCGATCGCAACGAGCGCGGTGCGCGACGCCGAGAACGGAGAGGCATTCCTCGGCGAGATCGAGTGGAGCTACGGCTTCGCGACACGGCTGCTCTCGGGAGACGAGGAAGCGGAGCTGACGCTGCGGGGCATCGGAGCCGTCGCCCCGGGCACGCTCGTCGTCGACATCGGCGGCGGCTCCACCGAGCTCCAGGTCACGGGCACGGAACTGCGGACGAGCCTCGACATCGGCTGCGTCCGACTGACGGAGCGCTTCGGCGAGGACGTCGACGCGATCCGCGCGTACGTGCGCGGGCTCCTGCCGGAACTGGAAGCGGAGCGCGCGATCGGCGTGGCCGGGACCGTGACCACGATCGCCGCGCTCGACCTCGGCCTCGACGCCTACGACCCGGAGCGCGTCCACGGCCACTCGATCCTGAACGAGGCCGTGCAGGCCCAGACGAGGCGGCTCGCCTCGCTGAGCCTCGACGAGCGCACGGCGATCGGCGTGGAGCCGGGGCGCGCTTCGGTGATCGTCGCCGGCGCGGCGATCCTCACCGAGATCCTCGACAGCTACGGCCTCGACGCGATCCAGGCGAGCGAGCACGACATCCTCCACGGCGCCGCGCTGGCGGCGGCCGAGCTGCCGAAGCCCGAGGAGGGCGCGGCGCCTCCCGGCGCGTACACCTGCTGCTGACTCGTCCCCAAACGCCACTTGCACTACGTGGCTCGGCCGGGCACGCTTGCGAGGTGAGCGAGCCGGCGTGGGATCGCGAGCTTGTGATGAGCCAACCCGTCCTTCTCGCTGACATCGTCGCAAACACGGATCGCATCGCCAGTCTGCTCGAGGAGGATGACGACAATGGCGAAGAAGCGGCAGAAGACTGACTTCACCGAGCAGCGAGAACGGGTCCGCCAGATTCGTGAGTACGCGGAGCGCGAGCGGCAGCGCCTGCGCGAAGAGCGTCGGGCCGCGGAGGAGGGAAAGCGCACCTAGAGCCGGGGCTCAAGCGCCGTCGAGCTCGGGCGGCGGCTCGTCCTCGGCCAGGCGCCGCTGGAGGACCGCCCTCGAAAGCACCCCGACCAGCCGGCCCGCCTCGACGACCGCCACGCGTTCGAGATCGTGCTCCTCGAGGAAGCGGAACGCCTCGTCGAGTGGCACGTCCGAGTCGATCGTGTTCTCCGGCTCCTCGGCGATCGCCGCAAGCTGCGTCGAGCGCGGATCGAGCCCCGCTGCGACCACCTCGCGCACGAGCGTCTTCCGCGTCACCACGCCGAGCAGCCGGCCGTCGTCGCAGACGAAGAGCGCGCGCACTTCCGGGCGTCCGAGCGCCTCGCCGGCCTCCTGGGCGGTCGCGCCTCCGTCCAGCTGCGGCGGCTCGACGACCATCGCGTCGCGAACGCGGTCCATCAGGCCACCCTACGGATAGAGACCACGGGCCTCCAGGGCCGAAGCCACCTCGCGGATCCCCGCGACGAGTGCGGCCGTGCGCAGCGTGATCGAGCGCTCCTCCGAGATCTCCCAAACCCGGTCGAAGGCGTCGTCCAGCTTCTCCTGGAGCTTCTCGCGGATCTCGTCCCGGTCCCAGAACAGCCGGCCGAGGTCCTGCACCCACTCGAAGTAGGAGACGGTGACGCCGCCTGCGTTGGTGAGGATGTCGGGGAGGATGCGGATGCCCCGGTCGGCGAGGATCGCGTCCGCCTCGAGCGAGGTGGGGCCGTTCGCGCCCTCCGCAATCATCGTCGCCTGGACGAGATGCGCGTTCTCCTCGGTCAGCTGATCCTCGCGTGCGGCGAGCACGAGGATGTCGCACGGCAGCTCGAGCAGCTCCTCGTTCGTGATCCGCGTGCCGCCCTCCCACTCCTCCAGCGATCCGTGCTCCTTCGCGAACTCGCTCATCGCGTGGATCGGCAGGCCGGCATCGTCGTGGACGCCGCCCGAGACGTCCGAGACCGCGATCACGGTGGCGCCGCGGTCGGCCAGCTCGTGCGCGGCGATCCCGCCCACGTTGCCGAAGCCCTGGACGACGCAGCGCTGCGCCGCAAGGTTCAGCCCGAGCCGCTCGCACGCACGTGCGATCACCATCACGACGCCCGCACCGGTCGCCTCGTGCCGGAAGACGGAGCCGCCGATCGCGATCGGCTTGCCCGTCACGATCTCGGGCACGGCATGGCCGACCTGCATCGAGTACGTGTCCATCATCCAGGCCATCGTCTGCTCGTTCGTCGCCATGTCGGGCGCGGGGATGTCCTGCTGCGGCCCGATCACGGGCAGGAGCTCGGACGTGAAACGGCGCGTCAGCCGCTCGATCTCGGCCAGGGACATCTGACGGGGGTTGCAGCGGACACCACCCTTGGCGCCGCCGTAGGGCAGCTTCAGGAGGGCGCATTTCCAGGTCATCCAGACCGCGAGCGCGGCGCATTCGCCGAGGGAGACCTCGGGGTCGTAGCGCATGCCGCCCTTCGTCGGGCCGAGCACGCTCGAGTGCTGCACGCGGTAGCCCGCGAAGACCACGCGGCGCTCGTCGTCGAGCCGCACCGGCACGGAGAGCATGATCGCCCGCTCGGGGTAGCGCAGCCGTTCGGCGACTCCGACGGAGACGTCCGCGTAAGGCAACGCCTGCTCGTACTGGGCCACGGCTGTGCGGAAGAGCGGCGTGTCCCACTCGAGGTGGGTGTGCGAGGCGGCTTCTTCGATCTGCGCCATGCGCGGAGTGTATTCAGCCTCAAGACGCAGGAGCACTGGACCGCGGCCGCGAAGCGGCCCTTCAGGGATCTTGCGGTGGCCGGGCTTGGCCCGGTCACCTCGCAGGCAAGAAATGACCGCGGCCGCGAAGCGGCCCTTCAGGGATCTCGCGGTGGCCGGGCTTTGCCCGGTCACCTTGCGGGCCGGCAATGACCGCGGCCGCGAAGCGGCCCTTCAGGGATCTTGCGGTGGCCGGGCTTTGCCCGGTCACCTTGCGGGACAGCAATGACCGAGCCCGAAGCTGATGCCGGGGGAGGGACTCGAACCCTCATGGCCCGAAGGCCGGCCGATTTTAAGTCGGCTGCGTCTGCCCGTTCCGCCACCCCGGCGGGGAGTTAGAGACCGGGCTCTAACTGCTCGGGCAGGAAGCGCTCAGGCCCCCTGAAGCGGAAGTCGTCGCGGAACGCGGAAAAGGCGTCCTCGTCGAACTTCGTGCACTTGGCGAGATGGCCCTGACCGCCCTCACCGACCGAGCCGGGTCTCGGATCGGGCGTCACCCACGCGCCGAGCGCGATCGTCTCGCCGAGGGCGGGCGCCGGTGCGACCAGCAGAGCCGTCTTGTCCTCGTCGTAGAAGTCCTCCAGCTGCGCCACCGTCGCCGCGGGCACGTCCTCGCCGTAGAAGATGAAGATGCCGCCGTGCTCCAGGTTGTGCACCGCCTGAGCGATGTTCACGGGCGTGTCGTAGATCCCGAAGATCGCCGGAGTCCCGAAGTGCGGCCCCGACGTCGGCGGGTCGGTGTTCCACTTCGGATTGGAGGTCGCGTCGATGGCGGCGGTGTGGTTGCCGGCCTGTGCAGGCGCAGACTGCATCGTGCAGCCCGCCGCGGTGAGCGCCGCCTGCACCTCGGCGACGCCGTCGCTCCCGTCGTCCCCACCCGCGAACAGAACGACGCCGAGGACGAGCGCCAGCACCACGAGCGCCGAGGCGACGCTCGCGAAGATGAGCTTGCGCCGACGGTCGGCGTCGGCCGCCGTCGAGGGCGTGCTGCGCCGCTGGGGCGACTGCACGCGCTTCGGGGGGTTCGGAGCACGGTCTTTGCGGGCCATCGGCGAGCGATCGTAGCAGCAGCAATCGCGCTGACCACGCGGCCCCGGGTGCCGTCCGACCCTGTCTCTACCGTTCGTCGGCCATGGTCGTGCTGATGCTCATCCTCGGTCTCCTCCTCGGAGCAGCTTGTGTCTGGTTTGCACTGCGTAGCCGCACGGCGCAGCTCGAGGCCGAGCTGGCGCTCGAGCGCCGGACGAGCGCCGAGCGCACCGCACTCGTCACGGAGGCTCGCGACGCGTTCCGAGCGCTCTCGTCGGAGACGCTCCAGCAGACGACCTCGTCGTTCCTCGAGGTGGCGCGCGCGCAGATCGGCGGCTATGTCGCGCCCCTCAAGGAATCCCTCGAGAAGATGGACGGCCAGATGCGTGGCATGGAGAAGGTGCGCCAGGAGGCATACGGCGCGGTCTCGCAGCACCTGACCACGCTGACGGGCACACAGGAGCGGTTGCGGCTCGAGACGGGGAACCTCGTGAAGGCCCTCCGCACGCCGCATGTCCGTGGCCGCTGGGGCGAGGTGCAGCTCCGGAACGTCGTCGAGGCCGCCGGTCTGCTGCCTCATTGCGACTTCGAGGAGCAGTCCTCGAGCCGCGACTCCGAAGGCGCTCTCCTCCGTCCCGACCTCGTCGTCCGGATCCCCGGCGGGAAGCAGGTGGTCGTCGATGCGAAGGCACCGCTCGCCGCCTACCTCGACGCGTGCGAGGCAGACGACGACGACGTACGTGCAGGTCATCTCGCGAATCACGCACGCCAGGTGCGCGACCACATCGCAAAGCTTGCACAGAAGGCGTACCAACGCCAGTTCGAGCCGTCGCCTGACTTCGTGATCATGTTCGTGCCGGACGAGACCTTCATCCGCATCGCGCAGGAGCACGACGCCGAGCTGAGTGAGCACGGCTGGAGTCAGGGCGTCATCCTCGCCTCGCCGTCGACCTTGTTCACGCTGCTGCGCACGGTCGCCGCGACTTGGCAGCAGGAAACGGTGGCCCAGAGCGCGCGCGAGGTTCACGAGCTCGGACGCGATCTCTACGGCCGCATCGGGACGATGGCGAAGCATCTGGCGAGCGCCGGGAAGGCCCTCGATAGCGCCGTCGGCCACTACAACTCGGCGGTCGGGTCGCTCGAGTCGCGTGTCCTCGTCCAGGCACGGCGCTTCGAGCAACACGGCATCGAGGGCGACCTCACCTCGCCGCAACAGATCGACCGGCGAGCCCAGGCGCTGCAGGCGCCCGAGCTCACCGAGCTCCCAGGTGAGCAGCTGCGCGCGATCGACGCCGCCTAGCCGAGGCTCGTCCAGCCGCCGGAGCGAAGCGGCACTTCAGGGGTCTTCGCGCGGGCGCGGGCTCTTGCCCGTGTCCTTGCGCTAATAGCGGAGGATCGCGCCGATCCCCTCGACAGGCTCGAGGTCGCGCCGGTGTTCGACGTCCAGCACCTCGCCCCCGCTCGCGAGCGTCAGCCTGACTGCCAAGTCGAGCCCGTCGTCCCGGGGCTCCAGCGTGGTGCCGTCGAGAGGACAGCCGCCGGGCTCAGTGGACGCTCGCCCGCAGGCCGGGCAACGGTAGGCGTCCCGGCGGACCCCGTCTGCGTAGAGCAGCAGCTCGACACGGGCATCGGAAGCCGCTTCGAGCGTGTCGTGCCAGCCCGAGGCACCGCGGCCGCCGCGGCCGACCTCCTCTCGCCAGCGCTCGACCGCCTCCGCCTCGCGCTCGGCGCGCCAGGCCTCGAGGAGCGGCGCGACGGCCGCCTGCAGCTCCGCTGGTCCGGCGTGCTGCTCCACAGCCGCCCAGCCGACGATCGCATCGGCGACCTCGGACGAGAGCGCAGCCGTGAACTCCGGCCGCACGCCCTCCGAGCAAGCGACGACGATAGGCGGGCGTTGGAGCTGCCGGAATCGCCGAGCGAGCTCCGCTCCAACCGTCTTGTAGTGCTCGTGGGCGAGGTTGTCGACGTGCCGCTGGAAGTTGGCCTGCGACCAGCCGCCCTGGTCGTGCCGGGTCGGAGCATCCTCGGTCAGGTCGGCGATTGGCTCGAGCCGGCCGACGCGGAGTGCGTACACGCGCCCCTGCTCGCGGTTCACCACCGCGACGAGCGCGCTCGTCGCTCGGCCGACGACCGGCACGAGCGGCGCCAGCAGGAAGTCATCGGCGACGCGGATCGAATCCGCGACAGGCGTCGGCAGCGACAACACGCGCCACACGTTGTCAGGCCCGTCCGCGAAGATCGCGAGGCCGTGAGCACCGTCCCGGTCGAACTCGAGCTCGAAGTACTGCTGGATGCGTGCGAAGTCGCTGCGGAGCCCCTGCCGCACCTCGTGGCCCAGGTCGGCGCGGGTCGCTCCGTGCGACTTGCCGCCCGCGTCGAGCAGCGAGTGCACGCGCGTCGCAACCTCCGCCGCTGTCGGCGAGACGCCGGGGTCGAGATTGAGATACAGGCTGATCGCGCAGCCGTGCTCGGCCCGGAAGCCGGCCAGCTCCCGGAGCCCGTCGAGGTTCATCGTCATCGTCATACGACCCTTCTGCCGGACCGGGCGGGTTTCTAAGCCTCGGGTGACCGGAACACCTGAGCACGCCGATTCGTTCTCTATTGTGAGGGCGATTGCACGGCCCGGATAGACGAAGGAGCGAAGAGTTGAGCGATGTTCGTGACGTAATCATCATCGGCGGCGGCCCCGCCGGCTATACCGCTGCGCTGTACGCGGCGCGCGCGAATCTGAAGCCGCTCGTGATCGAGGGCATCGAATGGGGCGGCCAGCTGATGATCACGAGCGACGTGGAGAACTATCCGGGCTACCCGGACGGGATCATGGGGCCTGAGATGATGCGCGAGTTCCGCGACCAGGCAGAGCGCTTCGGGACCGAGTTCGTCACCGACGTCGTCACGAGCGTGGACTTCTCCGAACGCCCGTTCAGGGTCAACGTCGAGCAGGAGGAGTACCGCGCGCGGACGGTCATCGTCGCGACGGGCGCGACTGCCCGGCAGATCGGGCTGGAGTCGGAACTGGCTCTCCAGGGTCGCGGCGTCACCTATTGCGCCACCTGCGACGGCGCGTTCTACCGCGACAAGGAGGTCGTCGTCGTCGGCGGCGGCGACTCGGCCATGGAGGAGGCGCTCTTCCTGACGAAGTTCGCGTCCAAGGTCACGGTCGTCCACCGGCGCGACGTCTTCCGGGCGTCGCCGATCATGGTCGACCGCGCTCGCGCGCACGAGAGGATCGAGATCCTGACGCCGTACGTCGTCGAGGAGGTGCTGGGCGTCGAGACCGGCAAGCTCACCGGCGTGCGCCTGCGCGACACCGAAACGGGTGAGGCGCGCGACCTCGCGACCGACGGTCTCTTCGTCGCGATCGGTCACGACCCGACGACGAAGCTGTTCGTCGACGCGCTCGACCACGACGCATCCGGGTACCTGATCACGCGTGGCAAGAGCACCGAGACCAACATCCCCGGTGTCTTCGCTGCCGGGGACGTCCAGGATCACGTGTACCGGCAGGCGGTCACCGCCGCGGGCTCGGGCTGCCAGGCCGCGCTCGACGCCGAGCGCTTTCTCGCCGACGCGGAGGGACGCCTGGAGGACGCTCTCACCGCGCCACGCGAGCAGGGAGCACCCGCGTAACAACCGTCGGGCTGGTTCGTCATGCCGTACTTCATCTGCCCGAACTGCAAGGAACGCTCGGTCGACCACGACGGCCGACAGGGCCTGCTCCGTCAGGCGGTCTCGTGCCAGCGGTGCGGATTCGGCTTCCTCTTCGAGCTGCTCGAGGACTACTACCCCGGCCCGAATGCGGGCCTCGTGGCCTGCGACCGGCAACGCCGCATTCTCGCCGTCGGACGCGGTGTCTTCGAGCTGACCGGTTACCGCGAGCCCGAGCTGATGGGCAAGGACGTCGTCGAGGCGTTCGGTCTGAGCGGGTTCGCCCCCGAGCAGGATCCCGTCGCCCTCTCGCTCGAATGGGGCGTGAGGCGGATGGGTGAGCGGCTCGAGGTACGTACCCGGGCCGGCAGCCTGAAGCCGATCACCGTGGACGTCTTCCCGGCCTACGACGACGACGGCGGCCTGCTGCTCTCGATCTCGCCTCGCTGATCAGGCGGTCGGAGCAGGCCCGGCGAGGTAGTGCGCGCGGGCCGTGGCGAGGATCCGATCTGCCAGCGACGGCCTGTTCTCGCTCACCCACATCAGGATGCGCTGGGCGAGCGGAACTCGGTCCTCCTGCGCCTGCCGCGACATCAACAGGTAGATCCTCCCGGCCTCGACGGAGCCGAGCACTTCGTCGAGGGCTCGATCGACGGAGTGCGCAAAGCGCGGATAGTGCCGCGCCGGCAGAACGTGCGAGTGCAGATCGCACACCCACGGCAGCGTGGTCGCCTGCGACTCGCGATCGAACACGTCCAGTCGGTAGCCGCACAGAAGGGAGAAACGCCGGCTCCGCGCGGCGTCCCGCCAGATCTCTTCGAGCGCGATTGCTGCGTCGGTCCGTCCACGCTGGCAGAGCAGATCGACCATCTCGCCGAAGACACGCGTCTCACGCCCCGCGAACCGCGTGCCGACACGATCCAGCTGCGAGCCCACGGCCTGCTCGAATCTCGCCGGCGACGGCATCTCGCCGTCGAGCAGCAGCGAGAGCGTCGACTCCGCGTCCGCGACCGTCAGCAATCCATCTTCCTCGAGCGAGCGCGCATCCCACCCCAGCGCGGCCAGCCCTTCGCGGAACGAGTCCAGGTGCTCGGGCCTGGCGACGACGATCGCCGGCTCCCCCAGCTCGAAGCCGGCAGCCAGATAGGCGGCAACGGACTCGGCCAGCTCGTCGCTGCCCGAGTAGACCTGGACGCCGTGGCCCGTCGTCGGTTCCTCGAGGAAATCGGCCCAGGCTTGCCGCATACGTCACAATATACGCCCCCCATCGCCCCCACCCGTCGCGCTCGGGTGAGTGTTGTGCGTTTGGAGGAGTAAAGCTTCGCTTCTCGGGTACGAGGCGGAACGCCTGCGGCATCCAACCCGACCAAGGAGAACTCGGTGAGACGCTGCTCAGCAGTCCTGATTTTGCTCGTGCTGGCTCTCGTCCCGACCGCCACCGCCGAGACCGCACCATCGGCGGGCTACATCGTCGTCCTCGAGAGCAGCGCGGATTCCGCCGCAGTCGCGGCCGAGCACTCGCAGTTGCTCGGGCTCGACGTCGGCTTCGTCTACCGCCACGCCCTGAAGGGCTATTCCGCCGTCGTACCGGCTTCCGCGGTCGCCGACCTGCGCGCGGATGCGCGCGTCGCGTACCTCGAGCGTGACACGACCCTGCACGCGACCGCAACGCAAGCAGGCGCCACCTGGGGCCTGGACCGCATCGACCAGCGTGCGCTGCCTCTCTCCACGACCTACAGCTACACCGCGACCGGTGCGGGAGTGACGGCCTACGTGATCGACACGGGCGTCCGCAAGACGCACAACGAGTTCGGCGGCCGCGCCGTCCACGGGGTCGACACCACGACGCCGCTCGGCCTCACCTCCGACGACTGCAACGGGCACGGCACGCACGTCGCAGGCACGATCGGGGGCTCGACCTACGGAGTCGCCAAGACCGTGCGCATCGTCGCGGTGCGCGTGCTCGACTGCGGCGGGGTCGGACTCAACTCGAGCGTGATCGCCGGTGTCGACTGGGTGACGGGGAACCATCAGGCGGGCCAGCCGGCGGTCGCGAACATGAGCCTCGGTGGCGGCAAGTCGGCCGCGCTCGAGCAGGCCGTGTCCGCTTCGATCGCCGACGGCGTCACGTACGCGGTCGCTGCAGGCAACGAGACCGAGGACGCATGCACCGGCTCGCCCTCCGGCCTCGCGGCCGCGATCACCGTCGGCGCGACGACGAGCACCGACGCGCGTGCGGACTACAGCGACTTCGGCCCCTGTGTCGACCTCTTCGCGCCCGGCTCGAACATCACCTCGGCCTCCTGGCTGACGAACTCGGGTACGGCGACGATGAGCGGCACGTCGATGGCGTCCCCGCACGTGGCGGGCGCAGCCGCGCTGTACCTCCAGGGCTCGCCTGGAGCATCGCCGCTGCAGGTTCGCGACGGGCTCTACGCCCTGACGACGAAGGGCATCGTGACGGGCGCGCAGAGCGCCAACAATCACCTGCTCTTCACGAATCTCTGACCGGAACTGCGCGGCTCGCCGGGCAGAGCTCGGCGAGCACGCACCCCTCGCACAACGGGCGCCGCGCGATGCAGACGCGGCGCCCGTGCCAGATCAGGAGATGGGGAAACCGGCCCCAGTCGGCCCGCGGCACGAGCTTCATCAAGTCCCGCTCGATGCGAACGGGGTCGCCGTGCCTCGTCAGTCCCAGCCGCTGCGAGAGCCGCCGAACGTGGGTGTCGACCACGACTCCCTGCGGGCTACCGAGCTCCGCTGCGACGACGTTGGCGGTCTTGCGGGCGACGCCGGGCAGCCGCAACAGCTCGTCGAGCGTGCGCGGCACGACGCCGTCGAACTCCTCCAGCAGCATGCGCGCCGTACCGCGCAAAGCTTTCGCCTTCTGGCGAAAGAATCCGGTCTGGTAGATGTCGCGCTCGAGCTCTTCCTGCGGCACCGCGAGGTAGTCCTCGGGCCGCCTGTACTTCTCGAACAAGCGCTCGGTGACGCGGTTCACGTTCACGTCGGTCGTCTGCGCGGAGAGCATCACGGAGACGAGCAACTCGAGGTCGGTACGGAACGCGAGCGCGATCTTCGCGTCGGCGTGCTCGAGTGCCAGGCGCTCGATGATCGGCCGGATCCGCTCACGCTTGGGACCGACGCGACGGCGCGCCTCGTGCACGTAGCTCGGTGCCACTAGGAAATGCTCTCGAAGTACGCGGAGGTCTCGTCGGGATCCTCGGGCACGACCAGCCACCCGGCGAGTTGCTCCGCGTCGGGATAGGCGCTGGCGCGAATGAGGGCGACGGCCGCGTCGATCGCATACGGCGTGCTCCGCAGCTCGATGACGCCATCGACGACGAGCGCCCAGAATGCGCCCTGCCTCCCCTCGTACGGCATGCCCACGCTGCCCGCGTTCGCGAGCCTGATCCCGTCGACCTCGCGCTCGTACTGGACGTGCGTGTGGCCGCCCACCACGACGCGCTCGGTCACGCCTGCGAGCGCAGCGCGCACCCGCTCGTCGGGCGACACGCGGGTCAAGATCTCCTCGTCGCTCCGCGGAGAGCCATGGCAGTAGAGAACACCGTCGCTGCTCACGGTGGTGGGCAGTCCGGCGAGAAACTCCCGCGCGAGGGGATCGAGCTGCGCGCCGACCCACTCGCTGGGCTCGCGGTCGGCGTTGCCGCGCAGGAAGAGCGCGTCGTGTCGCAGCAGGAGCTCGAGCGTCTCCCGTGGGAACGGGCCTGCCACGACGTCGCCGCCGCAGACGATCCGGTCGACTTCGAGCGCCGCGACCTCGGCGAGCACGGCCTCGAGCGCGGGCAGGTTGCCGTGCACGTCGTGAAGCGCGGCGACGCGCATCTACCCAGTCGTGGTCAGCGCGTGTTGCCGGGACTGCCCGCCGCGCAGGCGGGGGCCGGCGCAGACGACGTCGAGCGCCGGGCAGCCTGCGCACGTGAACTCACTCGGCGTCGGCCGGAACTCGCCCTGGCGGATCTGCTCGATCGCCTCCGACAGCTCAGCCTCGAGCGCGGTCAGCTCGTCCCGCCCGAACGTGCGCGAGACGACCGCGTCCGGCCGTTCGAGGAAGTGGTAGACGACCTCGACGTCGTCCGCACCGCCGCGGAAGCAGGCGAGCGCGTAGACGAGGCGCTGCAGCCGGTAATCCGCCTCGACGATCTCCTCCGGAGTGCCCTCCGCGAGCGAGTTCGTCTTGTAGTCCAGCACCAGGGCTCGCGACCCTTCGCGCTGGAGGACGTCGAGGCGGCCGTGCAGCAGGACGTCGTCGTGCTCGAACGCGAAGGGGCGCTCGGGCCGGGCACCGGGCAGCGCCGCGATCCTCTGTGCCAGCGGGGACTCACAGTAGGTGGCCACGAAGCCCTCGATCCGCCGTAGCTCCTCGTCGGTCACTCCCGGGTACCACGTCCGCACCTGCTCGACGTCGGGCGGCCGAGGCGCTGTCAGGTCGACGAGCTCGAGCAGCCGGTGCACGGCGTCGCCGACCTCCGTCGCCGCGAGCCCGCTCCGGCCCGGGACCGCGCCGTTGCCGTCCGCCGCCCGCATCCCGGCCACTCGTTCGGCGTAATAGCGGTACGAGCAGCGCTCGAAGAGGGCGAGCGCGGAATAGGAGAGCCGCCTGACGTCGTGAAGCGGCGGCTCGGGGAGCGCCGCGATCGGAGCCAGTGCAGGCGCCAGCGGCGGCAACGGCGGCGCGCCCTCGGGCGAGAACAGCGCAAGCTGGCCGTCCTCCGAGACGAGCTCGGCCACCTCGATCGCGGTGGCGGCGACCGGCGCCGGAGCGCGCCGGTCGAGCCGGACGAGCACGCGTGCGCCCTCGCGCTCCAGCTCCAGCGGGCCCGTTCGAGGCGACGAGCTCCTCCGCACAGTCGAGCCGGCCGAGCACCCAGCCGATCGGCGTCTTCTCGTCGGCCTTCCGGGCAGGATCGATCGAGCCGGAGACGATCAGGCGGTCGATCGCGCGCGTCATCGCGACGTAGTAGAGCCGCAGCCGCTCGGCCTCGTCCTCCTCGCGCCGGCGCTCGGTCACCTCGTCGTAGCCGAATGCGCCGTAGCGCTTGCCCGTGGCCGGGTCGGCAACGCGGAAGCCGAAGCGGCCGTCCGCGAGGCAGAGGATCTCGTCGGCGGAGGGCGCCGCGCGGTCGCGGCCCGCATCCGCCACCACCACGACCTTGAACTCGAGCCCCTTGGCGGCATGGATCGTCAGAAGCCGGACGGCGTCGGCCCCCTCCTCCTCCGCCACCGCCTCCAGCTCCCGGGCACCGACGGCCTCCTGCTCGGAGACGAAGCGCACGAAGCCCTCGACGTCGGGGCCGCGCAGCTCCTCGTACGAGCGCGCGAGGCGCGCCAGCTTGCGCAGGTTTGCGTACCGGCGGCGGCCGTCCCACTGTGCGAGGACGGCGAGGTCGTAGTCGTGGTCGGCGACGATGCGCTCGCAGAGCCGTTCGAGCGAGAGCCGCGACGACGCCTCCGCGAGCCGGTCGAAGCGTTGGCGGAACGCGCGCAGCAGCCGTAGGTCGCGCTCGTCGAGATCCGGCGGAATCGAGCGCTCGATCCCCGTGAAGATGGGCCGGCGGCCGGCCGCGCGCCGCACGAGCATCAGCGCGTCGTTCGAGACGCCGACGAACGGCGAGGCGAGGACGCTGACGAGCGCGTCGTCGTCGTAGCGGTTGTGCAGCAGGCGCAGGTACGCGAGCAGGTCGACGACCTGCTGCTGGCCGAAGTAGCCACGGCCGGTGGCGCGGTACGTGGGCAGGCCGGCCGCGCGCAGCTCCTCCTCGTACCACTCGGCGTCCGTGCCCGCCGCGAAGAGGAGCACGATCTCGCCCGCGCTCGCCGCCCCACTCTCGACGATCTCGCTGACCCGCCGCGCGACGTGCTGCGCCTCGGCGCGTCGCCAGTGGACACCGCTGCCCTCGTACGCCGCCTTGTCGGTGATCAGCAGCTCGACGGGCGTTCCGAAGACGGGATCCGGAAACTCGCCCGAGGCGGCCAACGGCTGGAACTCCTCGCCGAACGAGGCGCCGAAGAGATGGTTGACGACGCGGAGCACCTCGGGCCGCGAGCGGTAGTTGCGGGTCAGGGGCAGGAGCGTCTCGGTCGCGGCGCGGCGCTCGCGAAAGACCCCGACGTCCGCGTGCCGGAACCCGTAGATCGACTGGAACTCGTCGCCGACGAAGAAGCGATCCGTGCCGGGACCGGTGAGGAGATCGATGAGGTCACACTGGAGCCGATTCGTGTCCTGGAACTCGTCGACCATGATCGAGCGGAAGCGGAGCTGCTCGCGCTCGCGCAGCTCGTCGTGGTCGCGCAGGAGGTCGCGCGCCCGCAGCTGGAGGTCCTCGAAGTCGAGCGCCGACTCGGCGTCCTTCGCGGCTGCGTACGAGTCCGCGAAGCGCTGCAGCAACTGCTGAAGCAGCTCGCGGTCTCGCAGCGCGAGCTCGTCGAGCGCGGCCTGCTCGACCGCTCGGCGCGCCTCCTCGTAGCTGGCCGCGCGCTCGCCGCGCGCGCGCAGGCCGCTCAGGTCGAGCAGGCGCTCGGGCAGCTGCAGCGACGAGGGCAGCGCCATCGCCTCGCCCGCCGCCGCTCGCGCTGCCGGCGTCGCGTCGACGTCGTCGGCGAGACAGCGAGCCGCCTCTGCGAGCTCCACCAGCCGAGCCTCGAGTCCCGGTCGCTCGCCCAGCTCGAGCTCGAGCTCCCGGCCGGCGGAGCGCAACGTCTCGTAGACGCTCGTCAGCATGCGCCTGAGCCCCGCCGCGCCGTAGGTCGCAAGCAGCTGGAGGCGCTCGGGCTCATCACCCGAGCAGAACTCGGTGAGCGCCGACGCGAAGGCCTCGCCGCGGACGACGCGCCCCTGGCTCTCGTCGAGGATCCGAAAGCGAGGGTCGAGGCCGGCCTCGAACGGATGCGACTTCAGCAACCGGAGGCAGAAGCCGTGGATGGTGGAGATCCAGGCGCCGTCGAGCGAGCGCGCGAGATCGTGGCGGCCGAGCTCGTTCAGCCGTGATCGGATCCGGCCGCGCAGCTCACCCGCCGCGCGCTCGGTGTAGGTGATCACGAGCAGCGACTCGACGTCGACTCCCTCGTCGCAGACCGCCCGGACGAACCGTTCCACGAGGACGGTCGTCTTGCCGGTGCCGGCGCCGGCCGAGACGAACACCTGCCCGCGCGCCGCGATCGCCGCCGCCTGCTGCTCGTTCGGAGCTCGGCCGCTCATGCGCGCCTGATCCGGCACATCCGCCAGAGGTCACACCACGCGGGGCAGTCGCCGCCCTTCGGGTCGTGCACCACGTCACCCGCCTGAATCCGCTGCGCGAAGCCGCGCGCGAGCTCCCGCGCGCCCTCCACCTGGCCCCAGAAGGCCTCCTCGTCGAGGTAATCGTTCTTCGCGAAGCCCGGCACCCCGTCGTCCTTCGCCTCGAGCCGGAGCAGGCCGCGCGGCTTCCGCTCGCCGGCGAGCGGCCGATAGAGACCGCCGAGAGGCTCGATCCCGACGAGGTCGCGCAGGACGAGCATGTAGAGCGGGATCTGGAGGCGAAGCTCCTTCTCGATCTCCACCGCAGAGTGTCCCGTGCGGCCCGACTTGTAGTCCTGGACGATCCCGCGCGCACTGCCGGGATCGACGTCGATGCGGTCGATCTTGCCCGAGAGCGCGATTCCGTCTCCGAGGTCGAGCCCGCGCTGCAGCTCAGGCGCGGAGCGCTCCGAGCCGAAGCCCACCTCGAACCGGCGCGGCACGAGCGGCAGCTCCGACGCAGCCTCGTCGCGGACGAGCTGCTCGAGGTCGCGGCGCAGGCTCTGCTCCAGCTCGCGGCGCTCCAGCTCCGTCATCTGCATCGTCACGCCGCCGAGCGCGCCCTCGAGGCACTCGCGGAGGAATGCGAGCGCATCGTCGAGCCGCGATGACTCGACCCGGTCGCTGCCGATCCGCTTCGGTAGCCCCGCATAGAAGCGATGTAGCGTGGTGTGCGCCACCGAGCCACGTAGCATCGCGTCGACGCGGCGGTCGATCTGGCGGGGGTCGATCAACCGCTCGAAGAACCAGGCCGACGAGCAGTCGGCGAACCGCTCGAGCTCGGTGACGTTGAAGGTCGTGCGCGACGAGAGCTCGGCCAGCACGCGAGGGTGGGAGAGCTTCGTCGGCCGGACGAACGCCTTGCGCGCCCGCTCGAGCCGCCGCTCCCAGCCGTTCGCCGCCGCGATCCCCTCGGCGCCGGCCGAGTCCTTGGCCGCGAGCAGCGCGAGGGCCCGCAACCGCTCACGTTCGGTCGGGGCCTGCTCGAGCTCCCACGTCAGTTGCGAGAGCGCCCGCCTGCGCGTCCAGCGCGAGACGTCATCGCGGTCGAAGAGTGCCTGTACCTCCTCCCAGAACGGGCTCGGCTCGCGCGGGCTGCCCTCGTCGCTCGCCGCCTCGCGCACGAGCGTCAACCGGCGCGTCGCCCGCGTGCAGGCGGTGTAGAAGAGATAGCGGTCGCGCGCCACCGGATCGGGCTTCGCCAGCCGCGAGCGGGCGCGACCGTCGAGCTCGCTGCGTGCCTCGTCGTCGAGGAACGGCGACGCCTGCCCCCGGCGTGGCAGGCTGCCCTCCTCGAGCCCGAGCACGAAGACCGCCTCGAACTGGCGCGTGCGGGCACGGGAGAGGTCGAGCACGGCGACGCGGCCGCGCTCGCCCGCCCGCGCGAGCCGGACGTCGGCGCGCTCGAGCGCCGAGAGGACGTCATCGGGCGAGAGCTCCCCGCCGAGGCCGGTCCAGCCGTCGAGCTCGTCGAGTAGCCGGACGACCGCGTCGTGAGCGCGCAGGTCGGGCAGCGTCGCCTCCCCGACCGGCGGTGACTCGAGCCCGTGCGCCGAGCGCAGCATCGCGGTCGCAAGGGCGCGCACGCCCGCCACCGGCCCGGCCGCGCCGCGCAGTGCCTCGAGCACCGGCAGCGGCTGGCCGTCGCGCAAGCGCACGGTTTCCTGCTCGACGAGCTCACCGTCGGTGACCGCCCGTCCGCGGAGGCGTCCTTCGAGGAAGTCGACGTTCGTCCGTGCAAAGCCGGAGAAGGGCGAGCGGAGGAACCCGTACAGGTCGCGCCGGCCGCCGCTCTGCCAGGCGAACCGCAACAGGGCGAGCAGCGCCTGGCCAAACGGCGTCTGGCCGAGCCGCACGCGTCCCTCGATCGCGAACGGGATACCGAGCGTGCCGAGAACGGTCTCGACCGGAGCACGCCAGCGCTCGAGCGCCGGCACGACGAGCGCGATCTCCTCGAGCGCCACTCCGCTGTCGGCGAGCTCTCTGATCTCCTCTGCGGTCAGCTCGAGTGCACCGCGCGCTCCGGCGCCCTCGAAGAAGCGGATCGCGCCCTCCAGTTCAGGCCCTGCGGGCGGCTCGTCCGCGAAGAGGTGGCGCTCGAGATGCGCGAGGGCCGGGTGTCCGTAGTCGGCCGACCGCGGCGCGAGCTCCTCGATGCGGCCGGCGGCGAGCGTGCCCAGGTCTCCTGCCGTCCGCCCGAGGGAGGCGAACGCGGGCCGAGCAGGCTCGTACGGCAGCGAGACCATCACCTCGGCGCGGCCGGAGAGCGCCTCCAGCAACGCCCATTCCGCGCCTGTCAGATCCTCGAACCCGTACGCGAAGACGGGCCGGGCATCCCACGCTTCGAGCTCGGACTCGAGCCGCTCGACGGCCCGACGGCGGAGCAGGTCGCGATCCCAGAGCCCGAGCTCGTCGAGCTCGGCCCGATACGCGGCGTAAAGGCGGCCCAGATCACCGTCCAGTTGCGCAGGCTCGAGCAGGCCCGCCTCGAGCTCGCCGAGCGTGGCCAGAAGCGAATCGGCGAAGCCGCCGAACCGGGCGGAGCGCCCGAGGCCGTTCAGAGACGTCTGCGAGAGAGCTCGGCGGACGACGAGCGCTCTCTGCGCATCGCCTGCGACGGGGCGTTCCTCGCCGCTGCCGCGTGCCAGCTCCCGGAAGAGGTCGTCGAACGTGCCGATCGAGCCGCCGAGGAGCGCGCCCGTGCGGCGCAGGAGGTCACGTTGGACGCGCTCGACGTCCGCCGCGTTGGGCACGATCAAGACCGGATCGTGCTCGATCGCCTCCAGGTACCCCGCGAGGAGATGGGCGATCTTGCCGGCCTTCGCCGGCCCGACGACGAGCGCGAGAGCCACGGGACCATCCTAGTCCCGGCCCCCGACGGCCTTTCTTGCTCGAAAAGGAGGAAAGCCCGGAAAGAGCGGAAGAAGCTCGCTAGGCCGTAGCGGACTTCGGCCGGCGACCGCGTCGCGCGACCTGGCGGCCACCGAGCTTTTCAGCCTCGGTATCCGTCACGTCGAGCTCACGCACACCTTTGCGCGCGTCGTGGAACGTGATGCGGATCGTCGCCCCCTTACCGTCAGCGATCTCAGCACCGGAGATGTCCGATACGAGCACCGTTTTTCGAGCCATCTGATTCCTCCTTCGCTTGCGAAAAGACGCGCGTAACATTACACGCAAACGGCGGCGAAATCACGCTGTCTGTCGGGATCTCTTGATTCGCCAGGACCTGAGCAGGCTGGTCAGGGCTTGCTCCTCCGGATCAAGCCCGGTTTCGCGTGCGCGGACGACTCGGAGATGCCGGGGACGAAAATCGTCCACCGTCGTGCCGTCGAGATACTGCTCGACGACGGCCGGGCTGACGTACGAGGAGCGCGCAACCGCCGGAGTATTGGCGAGCCGATCTCCGACGGTGCGCATCACAGCGGCGATCCGCCGCTTCGCAGCGGCCTCCGACTCCGGCGGATCGCTCTCGGCGAGCGCGATTGCGGCGATGAGGGTTCCGCCCCAGGTGCGAAAGTCCTTGGCCGAAAACTCCTCGCCCATGTGCTCCTGGATGTATCCGTTGAGCACCGAACTGCTCAGTGTGCAGACGCCGTCGTCGCTCGCGTAGCGGAAGAGCCGGCCGCCACCCGGGAGCTCGAGCAGCTCGCGGATGGCGGCCGCGAGGTCAGCGTCGACGAGCGTCGTACGGACGCGCGCCTTGTGCTTCGCCCGGAAGGCGAACGCCACCTTGGTCCCGCGCACGGAGACGTGCTTCTGGTAGAGCGTCGTGACGCCGTACGTGCGTGAGGTCTTCGCGTAGCGGTCGGTCCCCACGCGAAACCAGGCCAGGTTCAGCAGCCGCACGGCGACCGCGCAGACTCGCTCGCGCTCGTAGGTGTCGAGGTTCATGTGCTCGGCCATCGCGAGCCGCAGGTCGGGCAGCTTCTCGGCAAAACGCACGAGCTTGTCGAACTTGGCCTGATCCTGTTGGGCCCGGAAGTCTGTGTGGTAGAGGTACTGGCGCCGGCCGGCCGCGTCGACCCCCGTCGCCTGCAGCTTGGCGCTCGCGCTCGGCGAGATCCAGACGTCCTTCCACGCGGGCGGAATCACGAGCGCGGCGATCCGCTCGAGCTTCGCGTCGTCCTCGATCCGGTTGCCGCGCGCGTCGAGATAGCGGAAACGCCCCTTCGACCCCGCGCGGCGCCATCCACCTCTGCGCGCCACGAACCGAGTCTGCCCGGATCGCCCCGAGTAGAATCCGCCGCCGATGGATTCGCGAACGATCGTCGTGCTCGAAGGAGACGAGACGGGACAGGAGCTGCTCGAAGAGGCGCTCCGCGTCCTCGCCCCCGAGACGATCGGGGTCGAGCTCTCCTTCCCGCGCTTCGACCTTTCGCTCGCGAAGCGGCGGGAGACGCAGAACGCGATCGTGCACGAGGCTGCGGCGGCGGTCCGCGAGTCCGGGCTCGGTCTCAAGGCGGCGACGGTGACACCCGAGTCCCAGGGCGACGTCGGCTCGCCGAACCGGATCCTGCGCGAGGAGATCGGCGGCAAGGTGATCGTGCGGACGGGCCGCCGTATCCCGGGGGTCGTCCCGCTCGGCGGCGTCCACGCACCTATCTCCGTCGTGCGGATGGCGGTCGGCGATGCCTACGGGGCGAAGGAGTGGCGCGAGGGCGAGGGCGAGGACGAGGTCGCCTTCCGCACCGAGCGGATCGAACGGCGCATCTGCCGTGCCGTCGCCGAATTCGCCTTCCGTCAGGCCGAGGACATGGGCGCCAAGGTGTTCGGCGGGCCGAAGTACACGGTCAGCCCCACCTACGAGGGGATGCTCAAGGAGGAGATGGACGCGGCAGCCGAGCGCCACCCGGAGGTGACGTACGAGCCGCAACTGATCGACGCCACGTTCGCCCTGCTGATCTCCAGCACCGGCGCGCCGCTCGTCATCCCCACGCTCAATCGCGACGGCGACATCCTCTCCGACCTCGTGCTGCCGCTCTTCGGCTCGATCGCCGGCTCCGAGTCGCTGCTCGTAGCCTTCGACGACGACTACGTGCCGGACGCCCTGATGGCCGAGGCCGCCCACGGAACGGCGCCTGCGCTCTACGGGAAGGACGTCGCAAACCCGATGGCGATGATCCTCGCCGGAGCCGCGCTCCTCTCGCACGCCGATGCGGAGCTCCAGACGGTTGGGCGCGCAATCCGCGAGTCGTGCCTCGAGGCCGTGTCGGACGGGACGAGGACTGCCGATCTCGGCGGCCATTCCAGTTCGTCCGAGTACACGGACGAGGTGATCCGGCGCACCCGCTCGAAACTCGAGGTCTGGGCGTCGCTCTAGCTCGTCATCGAGGCTGCGCCAGAGCCCGCGCCGCCGCCGAGCCGATCTCGCCGCGCTCCCAGCCGTCCACGAAGGTGCGGGCGAGCTCGGGGTCGAACTGCGTGCCGGCGCAGCGCTCGACCTCGGCCAGGGCGCAATCGACTGTGAGCGCCCGGCGGTACGGCCGGTGCGACGTCATCGCGTCGAAGGCGTCCGCGACGCCCAGCAGGCGAGCCTCGACCGGGATCTCTTCCGCCGCCCTCCGTTCCGGGTAACCGGTGCCGTCCCAGCGCTCGTGGTGGTGCAGTACGTACGGCAGGGCGGGCTCCAAGTCGACGACGCCCTCGATCAGACGCGCGCCGGCGACCGGGTGCCGACGGATGTGTGCGAGCTCCTCGGAGGTCAGCGGACCGGGCTTGCACAGGATCCGTGCGTCGACGGCGAGCTTGCCGACGTCGTGCAGCGAACCGCCCAGCCGTAGGGCCTCGAGCTCCCACCGCCGCCAGCCCAGCATCCGTGCGAGCGCCTCGGCGAAGGCGGTCACGCGGGTCGAGTGACCGCGCAGGTACGGATCTCTTGCCTCGAGCGCGGCCGAGAAGCTGGCGAGGAGGGACACAGAGCCGTGGTTCCAGAGAGAGAGCCGGTTCCCTGCTGACCGTCCGGACGGGTCTCGTAGAGTTGCGGGTCTCGTGAAGCTGGCCATCCCCCGAGAGACGGCGCCGGACGAGCGCCGCGTCGCGCTCGTCCCCGACGCCGTGCGGCGCCTGGGCGACGGATTCCAGGTCGTGGTGGAGCCGGGCGCGGGCGTGGCGGCGGGCTTCACGGACGCGGAGTACGAGGCCGCCGGCGCGTCGTTTGCCGCGGGCGACGAACTGTTTCGCGATGCCGGTGCGGTCGTGCGCGTGACGCGCCCGTCGGCCGACGAGGTCGATGCGCTCGCGGCGGGAACGATCCTGATCGGCTTTCTTGCGCCCTTGACCGACCCGGACGGCATCCGGCGGCTACAGGAGCGCGGGGTCGTTGCGTTCGCGATGGAGTCGATCCCGCGGATCACCCGTGCCCAGTCGATGGATGCGCTCTCCTCGCAGAGCACCGTGGCGGGCTACAAGGCCGCCGTCCTCGCAGCCGACCGGCTGCCGCGCCTCTTCCCGTTGCTGATGACCGCGGCCGGCACGGTCGCGCCGGCCAAGGTGCTCGTCCTCGGCGCGGGCGTCGCCGGGCTCCAGGCAATCGCAACCGCACGCAGGCTCGGCGCGGTCGTCTCGGCCTTCGACACGCGCCCCGTCGTCCGAGAGCAGGTCGAGAGCCTCGGCGCCGTCTTTCTCGACCTCGGCGTGCACGGCGAGGAGACCGCCGGCGGCTACGCGGTCGAGTTGACGCCCGAGCAGCAGGCTCGGCAGTCCGCGGCGCTCGCGGAGCGGATCGCCGACATGGACGTCGTGATCACGACGGCCCTCATCCCGGGCCGGCCTGCACCGAAGCTGATTCCCGCGTCGGCGGTCGCCTCGATGCGGCTCGGATCCGTGATCGTCGATCTCGCGGCGGAGGCCGGCGGCAACTGCGAGCTGACCGAGCCCGGAGCGGAGGTCGTGCGAAACGGCGTCACGATCGTCGGTACGACGAACCTCGCGGCGACGATGCCCTACCACGCCAGCCAGCTCTACGCCCGCAACGTGAGCGCGCTCCTCCAGCACCTGGCTCCGAACGGCGAGCCCGAGCTCGACTTCGAGGACGAGATCACGCGCGGCGCCTGCGTGGCGCGTCCAGAGGTGCCAGAGGTTCAAGAGGTGGACGTGTAGTGGAGCCGACGCTCGTCATCGAGCTGACGATCCTGGTGCTGTCGATCTTCCTCGGCATCGAGGTGATCTCGAAGGTGCCGACGATGCTGCACACGCCGCTGATGTCCGGGACGAACGCGATTCACGGCATCGTCCTCGTCGGAGCGATCCTCGTCGCCGGACGCAGCAACGGGGACACGCTCACGCAGGTCGTCGGCTTCTGCGCCGTCGTCCTCGGCACCGCCAACGTCGTCGGCGGCTTCGTCGTCACCGACCGGATGCTCGAGATGTTCAAGCAGCGGAGACCGCGTGAGTCGCACGACGACTGACCTGCTCTACCTGGTCACGATCGTGACCTTCATCCTGGCGCTGCGCTTCCTGTCCTCCCCGAAGCGCGCACGCCAGGGGAACCTGCTCGGTGCAGCCGGGATGGCGCTCGCGATCGCGGTCACGCTCGCGCAGGATGGGCTCGAGAACTACGCCTGGATGGCCGTCGCGATGGCGATCGGGGCGCTGATCGGTGTCGTGGGCGCGCGCTCCGTGAAGATGACCGCGATGCCGCAGATGGTCGCCCTGTTCAACGGGGTCGGCGGCGGCGCGGTGGCGCTGATCGCGCTGGCGGAGTTCCACAACCTCGCACCGGCCGGGCTGGACGGCGAGGAGTCGGTCGCGATCCTCCTCTCGGCGCTGATCGGCAGCATCTCGTTCTCGGGGTCGATGATCGCCTTCGCGAAGCTCCAGGAGCTCCTGAGCGGTCGCCCGATCGTCTACGCGGGACAGCAGTTCGTGAACGGAGCCGTGCTGCTCGCCGCACTTGCGCTCGGAGCGGCGATCGTGGCCGGCGCCGACCAGGACATGCTCGTGGTGGGGCTGATCGTCGCCGCGCTCGCGTTCGGCGTCCTCTTCGTCCTACCGATCGGCGGCGCCGACATGCCGGTCGTGATCTCGCTCCTGAATGCGTTCACCGGCCTTGCCGCCTCGGCGGCCGGCTTCCTGCTGCACAACAACGTCCTGATCGTCGCCGGCGCGCTCGTCGGCGCCTCGGGCACGCTGCTGACGCTGCTGATGGGGCGGGCGATGAACCGCTCGATCGGCAACGTCCTGTTCGGCGCGTTCGGCTCGGTGCAGGCGGGATCAGGCCCCGCCGCGGCCGACGACGGCCGGACGGTGCGCTCGACGACGGCGGAAGACCTCGCGATCATGCTCGGCTACGCGCGCAAGGTCGTCTTCGTGCCCGGCTACGGGCTCGCGGTCGCGCAGGCACAGCACGACGTACGTGCGCTCGCGGAGCTGCTCGAAGCGAAGGACGTGAACGTCCTGTACGGGATTCATCCCGTTGCCGGCCGCATGCCCGGGCACATGAACGTCCTGCTCGCCGAGGCGAACGTGCCGTACGACCAGCTGAAGGAGATGGACGAGATCAACCCCGAGCTGCCGCAGACGGACGTCGTCGTCATCCTCGGCGCCAACGACGTCGTCAACCCGGCTGCACGCACCGATCCGGGCAGCCCGATCTACGGCATGCCGATCATCGAGGTCGACCGCGCAGCCAGCGTCGTCGTCGTGAAGCGAAGCCTCAGCCCCGGGTTCGCGGGGATCGACAATCCGCTCTTCTACGACCCGAAGACGTCGATGCTGTTCGCCGACGCGAAGAAGGCACTCGAGGACGTCGCCGCCGCCCTCAAGGCGCTCTAGCGTGGCCGTTCCCTTCTTCGGCGCGCGCGACGTGGAGGCGGCCGTGCCGCCTCTGGCCGCCTACGCGGCGGTGCGCGCCGCCTTCGTCGCCTACGCGCAGGGCGAGTGGACGATGCAGCCGAAGCTGTACGTCACGAACTATCCGGCGGGCGACTTTCGCGCGATGCCCGCCCTCGGAGGCGGCCATGCGCTGCTGAAGTGGGTGACGTCGTTCCCCGGGAATCCCGCTCGCGGGCTCCCGACCGTGAGCGGCCTCGTCGTCCTCTCCGACGCGGAAACCGGCGTCGTCGTGGCGCTGCTCGAGGCGGGTGCGGTGACGGCGCTGCGAACGGGCGCGGCCGCGGTGCTCGCGGCCGAGACGCTCGGCCGGACCGACGCCGAGACGGCCGCGGTCGTCGGTGCCGGTGTGAACGGCAGGGCCGCGGCCCGGACGTTCGTGGCGCTCGGCCGGCGGGTCGCCCTCTGGGACGTCGACGCGGCCCGCGCGGAGGCCGCTGCGGCGGAGCTCGGGGCCGAGGTCGCAGGCTCCCAGGCGGAAGCGCTCGAAGCTGACCTGCTCGTCACCGTCACGCCGGGCAGGGAGATCCTGCTCCACGAGGGCTCGCTGCGCCCCGGCCAGCACGTCAGCCTGATGGGGGCAGACGGGCCCGGCAAGGCCGAGATCGCCGTCGCCGAGCTCGCGCGGGCGCGCATCTTCTGCGACGACTGGGAGCAGGCGAGCCACGGCGGTGAGCTGGCTGCGGCGGTCGCCGCGGGCGCGCTGACCCGTGACGACGTGACGGTGCTCGGCGACGTTCTCACCGGGACGACTCCGGGTCGCATCGACGCGGAGGAGGTCACCGTCTTCGACTCGACCGGGCTTGCGATCCAGGATCTCGCGATCGCGAAGGCGGCACTGGCACGCGCCGGCGAGCTCGACCTGCCGACACTGGAGCTCTAGCGCCGCGCCGGGAATGCGCCTCTCGCTGCCTTAGGCGAGCAGGCGCGAGGGTGCCATCGGCTCGAGCAGCGGATGCTCGTCGCCGGTGATCGCCCGCGCCACGAGCTCGCCGCACATCAGGCCGAGCACGTTCCCGTGGCCGGAGTAGCCGCCGGCCGTCCACAGTCCTTCCCGCCCGGGCACGCGGCCGACGACGGGCAGCAGGTCGGGCACGAGGCCGAAGACGCCCGCCCAGCGGTGCGTCACCACCACGCTTCTGCCGAGCAGCTCCTCGACGAAGCCGTCGAGGGCGCCCTGGATCCGCTCCGTGATCTCCTCCGTCGCCGTGAACTCGGACTCCATGTCGACGTCACGAAAGCCACCCGCGATCAGGCGGCCCTCGTCGTTCTGGTGCCAGTAGTCCAATCCATGTCGGCCATAGTGCGGCAGCGGGAAGAGGCGCTCGTCGAGCGGCTCCGTCGCGACCATCTGGCCCCGCGTGGGGATGATCAGTCCCTCGAGCTCCCCGAGCAGGCCACTCGGATAGCCGTCGGTCGCTACGACGACGGTCGGCGACTCCAGCGCGTCGAGTTCGTCGATCCGATGGTGCTCGCGGATCTCGACACCCGCCCCGGCCGCAGCTGCCGCAATGCGCCGGACGAGCCGTGCAGGCTGGAGGACGGCGTCGTGGGGATGGAAGATCGCGCCGGGGAAGCGGCCGGCCAGCGGAGCCGGCAGCTCGTCGCGCCATTCGACATCGAAGCCGTCCTCCCGCAGGGCCTCGTACTCCGCGCGAAGCTCGTCGCGCTCGTCGTCACCGGCCAGCCGCAGGCTGCCCGTGCGGCGGAACGCGTCCCCGCCGAGCTCTCCCATCCGGCCGACGTAGATCTCCGTGAGCTTCCAGTACTCGGCTGCGACATCGCGGCCGAGCCACTCGCGCGCGCTGTCGTAGGCCATCGCACCGCCGCGGAGCGCAAAGCCGCCGTTCCGGCCGCTGGCGCCGCCGGCGATCGTCCGGGCCTCGTTCAGCCGCACGCGCAGGCCGGCCCGCGCGAGGGCGAGCGCGCACGAGCAGCCGGTGATCCCACCGCCGACGATCTCGACGTCCGGAGTGCCCTCGAGCGTTGCCGAGAGCACCGGCACGGAGGGCTCCTCGAGCCAGTACGAGGGCACTGGGCGATGCTACCCCGTGGCACGCACGAGCCCTTCCTCGACCGACACGACTCCGGCGAGCTCGAGCTCGGTGAGCACGGCCGCGAGCTCGGCTGCGCCGAGCGAGGTCGCACGGGCCAGCTCGTCGGCGCCCGCCGCGGCCTCGCGGATCCGCTCCAACACCGCTGCAGCGCGCGGCTCGAGCTGCAGTGCCGCCGGCACGGCCGGCACGATCCCGAACGTCTCGAGCGCGTCCTCGTAGCGCGTGAGCGGTGTCGCGCCGAGCCGCAGCAGCGCGTTCGACCCCGCCGACAGCGCGGCGGTGATCTCGCCGGGCACGGCGAGCACCTCGCGACCCTCCTCCAGCGCGAAGTCGGCCGTGATCAAAGCGCCGCTTCGCTCCCGCGCCTCGACGACCGTGGTCGCGGCACAGAGGCCGGCGATGATCCGGTTCCGCGCCGGAAAGCGCCACGGTGCAGGCTCGACGCCCGGCGCATACTCGGCGACGACGAGCCCACGTTCGACGATCTCGCGAGCGAGCGTGGCGTGGGCGGCGGGATAGTCGCGGTCGACGCCACAGCCGAGCACTGCGACAGTGACGCCGCCGGCCTCGAGCGCGCCACGATGAGCTTCGGCGTCCACACCGCGCGCCATTCCACTGACGACGACGAGGCCGGCGGCCGCGAGCTCGCGCCCGAGCCGACGCGCCACCTGGCGGCCGTAGGCCGAGCACGCCCGCGCGCCGACCACGGCCATCGCCGGACGGGTCAGCAACTCCGGATCGGCGGCTCCGCGCAGGAAGAGGCCGGGCGGCGGGTCGTGGATCGCGTCGAGCAACGGTGGGAAGCCGGCCTCGGAGCGACCGACGAAGCGAAGCCCTGCGGCCCGGAGTCGCTCGCGCTCCGCAGGCTCGTCGAACGTCTCCCGGAAGCGCGCGAAGCGGACAGTGCGCGGCGTCTGCACGACGTGCGCGTCCGTTGCCGCGGCGAACGAGGCCAGCGCGAGCTCGCTCATCCGGCGAGCTCCTTCGGCGAGCGATAGGCGAGCGCCTCCGCGACGTGCTCCTGCTCGACCGACTCGGAGCCCGCGAGCGCCGCCGCCGTGCGCGCGACGCGAGCGACTCGGGCGCGTCCGCGTGCCGAGAGCGGCAGCCGCTCGACTGCGCGGTCGAGGAGCTCGTTCGCAGGCGTCGTGCGCTGCGGCAGTACGGCGCGCAACCGCTCGCGGGCCTCGACGACGCGCGTGCGCACCGGTGCAGACGCCTCGGCCTGCGATGCGGCGAGCTCCTCGGCGCGCGGTCGTGGAACCGTCACGATCAGGTCGAAGCGGTCGAGCAGCGCCCGGGAGAGCTTGTCCCGGAACGAGGCGAGCCGCTGCGCCGAGCACGAGCACTCCGCCGCCGGGTCGCCGCGACCCGCGCAAGGACAGAGATTCATCGTCGCGACGAGCTGGAAGCGGGCCGGGAAGACCGCCTGACCCGCCGCGCGCGCGATCGCGATCGTTCCGTCCTCCAACGGCTGCCGGAGCGCCTCGAGGGCAGGCCTCTGGAACTCCGGCAGCTCGTCGAGCAGCAAGACGCCTCGGTGCGCGAGGCTCGCCTCGCCCGGACGCGGCCCCGGTCCGCCCCCCACGATCGCCGCCATCGACGCGCTGTGATGGGGAGCGCGGAACGGTGGGCGCGTGACGAGCGGTCGCTCCGGGGCCAGCAGACCGGCGATCGAGTGGATCCGCGTCACCTCGAGGGCCTCGAGCGGCACGAGCGGCGGCAGGATCCCCGGCAGGCGACGACCGAGCATCGTCTTGCCGGTGCCCGGAGGGCCGGCGAGCAAGAGGTTGTGTCCGCCCGCGGCGGCGAGCTCGAGCGCCCTCCGCGCCCGCTCCTGGCCACGCACGTCGGCGAGGTCGGGAACCGCCGGGCCGTCGCCCTCCTCGGGTGGCTCGACGGGCGGTGGACGCAGCTCGCCGCGGAGATACGCGACCGCCTCGGCGAGGTGACGAACCGGAATCGGATCGATACCGGCCAGCGCCGCCTCGGAGGCCGACTCGGGCGCACAGAGGATGCGGTCGAACCCGGCCCGACGCGCACCCTCGGCCACCGCGAAGGCGCCGCGCACCGGTCGAATGCGCCCGTCGAGTGCGAGCTCTCCCACCGACGCGTGCTCGGCCAGGCCGTCGCTCGGAAGCTGTCGCGACGCCGCCAGCACCGACAGGGCGATCGAGAGGTCGAAGCCGGAGCCCTCCTTGCGCAACCCCGCAGGCGCGAGGTTGACCGTGATGCGCCGGTCGAGCGGCCATTCGAGCAGCGCCGAGGAGATGCCGCTGCGAACACGATGCTTCGCCTCGGAGCAGGCGCGGTCGGCGAGGCCGACGATCGCGAAGCCGGGCACACCCCGCTCGAGGTGTGCCTCCACCTCGACGCGGCGCGGCTCGAGCCCGACCAGAGCGTGGGTGACGGCGCGCGCGAGCACACCGACGACGCTACGTTCGAAACGCGTACGGCTGTGTGCCGATCGGGGAACTAATCAGTCACGCGCGGGCGATCAGGATCGACTCGTAGTACTCGCCCGCGCGGCGACCCGTGCGGCGGTTCACGTGGCGCTCGAGGCGGTCGTCGAGGCGCAGTCCGGCCCGCTCGAGAATCTCCGGGTAGAGGTCGCGGCGGTCGTTGACGACGATGCAGACCGGCGCGCCCCGCCGCAGCGTCGCCCGCACGCGTGTGAGGACGGTCGCGACCCCGTCGACGTACGCGGCGATCGCAGCCTTGCTGGTGCCGGCGGCGGCGGCCCCGACCTCGCGCTCGCGCCGGTCGTCGAGCGCGAGCAGCTCGTAGGCGTACCGATGCTGCTCGTGATAGTCGATCAGGCCCGGGTAGGGCGGCGACGTGACGACTCCGTCGTAGGGCCCTCCGAGCTCGATCTCACGCGCATCGCCGTGCAGCACGACCGCTGCCCGGCGCGCGTCCCGTGCGTCGGCGAACGCACGGAGCCGGGCCAGCGTGTCGAGCAGGTAACGGGACAGGAACTTGTTTGCGCTCTCGACCGGGCGGCACGTACGGCGGTGCTTGTGACACCAGTATTCGCCGACCTGAGGTGCGCGCGGGAAGTCGAGGTCGAAGTGCGCTGTCAGTCGCGCCGAGCGAGCAGCGCGCGTCAGCACGACCCGCAGTACGTCCGCGTGCTCCGCGTCCGCGACCAGGGAGCGAAAGTGCAGCAGCTCCGCCGCCGCACCGGGCGCGAACCACTCGCGCACGTAGCCGCGCGGCCGTTCGCTCGAGTGTCCAAGACCCGCGTGCGCCGTGCGGATCTCCGCTTCGAGCCGTTCGAGGTCGTACGTGCGGGTCTTCACCCCGACGAGGAGCGCGTTGAAGGCGGCGACGTCGACACCGACCGCGTCGTGCCCCGATTCGAGCGCCTGGACGAGCGTCGTCCCCGAGCCGGCGAACGGGTCGAGCACGCGTCCGCCGGGCCGCACGTAGCGCCCGAGCAGCGCCTCCACGAGCTGCGGCACGAACTTGCCGAGATACGGATGGAGCCGGTGTACGTGCTTCGTCCGCAACCGCTCGGGCAGCTGCTGCTCGGACCACGAGAGCCCGAGGTCGAGGTCGCCGTACAGCGCTTCCTGTGTTGCAGCCACCGCGCTCACTTCAACGGCGGCGGCACGAGTCCTAGGCTTGGCCGCCCCGCGCGTCCACGTCGTCCGGCTCCTGGGGCAGCTCGAGCGCCGCCGCTCCACTGCCGAGCGGCCGCCGCGGGCCGGACCCGACGAGCGCGGGCTGCTCGTCGGGCGGCGCCGGGGGCGGCTCCGGCGGCGGCGCGAGCCCGAGAGCCCGCTTGAGCCGCTGCCAGAGGCCCCCTCTGCGCACGCTAGTAGTGGATCCCGTTCGCCGCGTCGAGCTCCCGGAGCCGGCGGATGCGCTCCTCCATCGGCGGATGCGTCGAGAAGAGCGCCGAGAAGCCGCGCTTGCTGAGCGGGTTGGCGATGTACAGCGCCTCGGTGGCCGGGTTCACGTTCATCGGGACGGCCTCCACCCCGCGCTGGAGCGTGCCGAGCGCCTCCGCGAGCGGGCGTCCCTCGCCGAGGTACTGGGCAGCGCTCGCGTCCGCGAGGTACTCGCGCTGGCGCGAGACGGCGAGCTGCAGGATCATCGCGGCGAGCGGCGCGACGATCACCGCGACGAGGACGCCGATGATCCCGAGCGGGCCCGAGTCCTCGTCGTCCCCGCCCCCGAAGAGCATCTGGAACTGGAGGATGTTCGCGATCGCCGAGATCGCGGCCGCGATCATCGCTGCGATCGTCATGACGAGGATGTCGCGGTTGGCGATGTGCCCCAGCTCGTGGGCGATGACGGCGCGGACCTGGTCGCGCGGCAGATGCCTGAGCAGGCCCTCGGTGACGGCCACGACCGCCTTCTTCGGGCTGCGGCCCGTCGCGAACGCGTTCGGCTGCTCGGACGGGATCAGATAGAGGCGCGGCATCGGCACGCCGGCCTTGCCGGCGAGCTCCTCCACCTCGCGGTAGAGCTCGGGCGCCTCGCTGCGGTCGACGGGGCGAGCCTTGCTCGCCTTGAGCGCGAACCTGTCCGAGAACCAGAACATCACGAGGTTGAAGATGACCGCGATGCCTGCGAACAGGATGACCCCGCTGGAGCCCCCGATGAGCCCGCCGATCCCGATGAACAGGGCGGCGAGGCCGGCGAGGATCACCCATGTACGGGCCTGGGTTGCGATTCTGGTGCGCGTGATCGACATGAAGTGTCGCTACATCCTTTCCGGCTGAAACGAAGAAATGGCTTCTGGGTTCAGCCGGAAGTTTCTCCCGCCGGCGATCCTACGATCGCGGCCGGCGCGCCCGGGCCGAAGCCGTCTTGACGAGCGCGCCCGTTCGGGGATAGTGCCTTCCGACCAGTCGCATTCTAGCTCGGGGGTCACGAGAGGGGTTGCGCCAATGTTAAGGCGGACCTAAAAATTCTGCGGGCACACGCTCGAGCCGCCCGCCACGCACAGCCACGACCTCGAGGCGCGCATCGAGCCGCCTGCACTCGGGGTGCGCGCCGAGCCACGTCTCCGCGGCGCGCCGGATGCGCCGCAGCTTCTCGGGGCCGACCATCTCCAGCGGATCGCCGAAGCCGGTGCCGCTCTTCCCCTTCACCTCGCAGAAGACGAGCCGGCGGCCACGGCGCACGATCAGGTCGAGCTCGTTGCCTCCTGCCCAGACGTTCGTGCCGAGGATGCGGTAGCCACGCAGCCGGTAGTGCCTTGCCGCACGGCGCTCATCCTGGTTGGCCGGCATAACACAGCGCCTGGAAGGAACGACGGTGCTGATCGCTCGGGCCGTGCGCACGCACGGCGGCCGAGTGGCCCGGCGTGATGTAGCCCACGTGCGCGGCGAAGCCGTAGCGCGGGTAGAGCGCGTCGAGCCTGCGCATGACGTGGTCGCGCGTCACTTTCGCGATGATCGACGCGGCCGCGATCGCGGCGCTCTTCGTGTCGCCGTCGACGACCGCGCGGTGCGCGGGTGCCTGCGGACCGAGCCGGAAGCCGTCGACGAGGCACGCGGTCTCCCCGTCCGCGAGCGGCGCGAGCTCGCCGAGCACGGAGCGAAGCCCCCAGAGGTTCGACCTGTGCAGGCCGTTGCGGTCGATCTCGCCCGCGGGGATGACGCGGACGCTGATGCGCGCGGCACAACCCACGACCGCTCGGAAGAGCTCCTCGCGCGTCTCGGGAGGAACCTGCTTGGAGTCGTTCAGCTGTGCGAGCGGGCGGACGCGATGGTCGCGCAGGCACTCGTAGTCGAGCAGCACGCCGGCGACGACGAGCGGACCGGCGAGGGAGCCGCGCCCGGCTTCGTCCGCGCCTGCGACGAAACGTGCGCCCAGCTTTCGATCGAAGGAGAGGAGCCTCTGCCCGCTGCTACGCGCCACGCGTCGAGCTTAGCGACGACCCCGGCGCGATTCGTGCCGACTCCGTCACGAAAGCGTGCTGGCTCTAGGACTTCTCGGCGGCTGGCTCGGCCACGGGCTCGTCGACCGGGGCATCCTCGACCGGGGCCTCCTCGACCGCGACTTCCTCGGCCGGAGCCTCCTCGACCACGGCCTCCTGGGCCACAGCCTCCTCGACGACCTCCTCCGGCTCCTCCGCCTCGGGCTCGATCGCCTCGGCTTCCGCCTGTGCCGCCTGAGCCTTGGCGCCCGGTGCCTGGCGGAGCTCGCGGACGCGCGCCTTCTTGCCGACCTTCTCGCGCAGGTAGTACAGCTTCGCGCGGTTGACGTCACCGATCGCCGCGACCTCGATCTTCTCGATCTTGGGCGAGTGCAGCGGGAACGTTCGCTCTACGCCGACGCCGAAGGACTGCTTGCGCACCGTGAACGTCTCGCGCGTGCCGGATCCCTGCCGCTTGATCACGATCCCCTCGAAGACCTGAAGCCTGCGACGCGTTCCCTCGATCACCTGGAAATGCACGCGCACCGTGTCGCCAGCCTTGAAGCGGGGCCGGTCGGGGCGCAGCTGGCGCTGCTCGATGCTCTCGATGATGGTGCTCATAGGGAAAGGGTCGGCCGCGGGCCGGGAGCGAATGTTAGCGGAAGGAAATCCTGTTCGGGGGCCAGTAGGTCGCGAAGACCTTGCCGATCAGGTTCGCGCGCGGAACGCTCCCCCACTCGCGCGAGTCGCACGACTTCGAGCGGTTGTCGCCCATCATGAAGTACTGCCCCTCCGGAACGGTGAAGGACTCGGCTCCGCGCTGGTCGCGGCGATTCCGGGCGATGTACGGCTCCTGGAGCTTCTTGCCGTCGATGTAGACGTAGTTGACGCCCTGCTCGGGGCGCATCTCCACCCGCTCGCCGGGCAGGCCGATCAGCCGCTTCACGAACGTGCCGCCGGCGCCGCACTGCTGCTGCGCCTCGAGCGGCGTTTCGAAGACGACGATGTCGCCCCGTTCGGGCTCGGTGAAGTGGTAGATGAAGCGGTTGGCGAGCACCCGGTCGGAGAAGCGCGCCTCGCAGCCGTCGGCCGGGGTCGCGCAATGGAGGGTCGGCTCCATCGACGAGGACGGGATCCGATACGGATTGACGACCCATGCCTTGATCGCGAGCACGATCGCGATCGCGCCCGCGATCGTGACCACCCAGTCGATCGTGACGCGCCAGCCGTGTGGGAGGCCGCGCGTGAGCCGGTCGACCGGGTTGCGCGAGTGGTGCTCGCGCCGTTGCGCCCCGTCGTCGCGGGTCACGGGCTCACCGTAGGCCGGGAGCCGCGGCTCGCTCTCGCGCTCGACCCAGCGGTCGTACTGCGCGCGACGTTCCGGGTCGGCGAGCGTTCCGTAGGCAACCTGCAGCTCGCGCAGGCGCTCCTCGTCCCAGGTGTCTCCCGCCGCCCGGTTGAAGGCCTCGTCGATCTGCTCGCGCGAGGCGTCCCGCCGGACTCCGAGCGTGGCGTAGAAGTCGTTCACGACGGCACGGCCCGCCCGCGGCTCTGCTCGCGGCGCCAGGCGTCGACGCGCCCGTGGTCGCCCGACAGCAACACGTCGGGCACGCTCCAGCCGCGGAACTCGGCCGGGCGCGTGTAGTGCGGATACTCGAGCCCGCCGTCGAGCTCCGCGGAGAAGCTCTCGTGCTCGCCCGAGCCCTCCGCGAGCGCGCCCGGCAACCGCCGGGCGATGGCATCGAGCAGAACCATCGCCGGCAGCTCGCCGCCCGAGAGCACGTAGGGGCCGATCGAGATCGCGTCCGAGCAGAGATGCTGCACGATGCGCTCGTCGAAGCCCTCGAAGCGCGAAGAGAGGAGAGTCACGTGCGGCTCGGCGGCCAGCTCCTCGACGACGGCCTGGGTGAGCTGGCGGCCCTGCGGCGTGAGCGCGATCACCCGTTGCGCCGGAGCGTCGCCGTAGGCGGCCCCGAGCGCGGCCGCGACCACATCGACACGAAGCACCATCCCGGCGCCGCCGCCGTAGGGCTCGTCGTCGACCTGGCCGGCGCGGAGCGGTGTCGTGTCGCGGTAGTTGAAAAGACGTAGCTCGAGCTCTTCGCCGAGCACGCCCGCGAGGGGCCGCTGCTCGGTGAGCCAGGCGAAGGCGTGCGGGATCTGAGTGAAGATGTCGAGACGCATGCGGGGCGAGCCAGGTTAGCCGTCGTCGGCGAAGCCGCGGGCGACGAGGATGCGGCGAGCTGCAAGGTCGATCTCGCGGACGCAGGCGTCGACGAGCGGGAGCAGCAGGCCCGAGTCGAGCTCGAGGGCGTCGTTCGCCGGGGGGTTGTGCACCTCGACGACGGTACCGAGTGCGCGTCCTCCCTCCTCCACCACTTCCAGCCCGACGAGCTGGAAGACGTAGAACGCGTCGGGGTCGGGCTCGGGGAGTTCCGTGCGAGGCACCGCCAGCGTCGCGCCGCGCGACACGTCCCGGTCGAGCTTGAGGACGCGGCGCCCGCCGGAGCCGCGCTTCGAGACGACGACCTTGGCGGTCGCCGCTTCGACGTGCAGCGTCGCGCCGACGGCGAAGCGCTCGTCGGCCTCGCTCGCGCCCTCCACGAAGAACGAGCCGTCCACTCCGTGTGGCCGGCCGACGCGTCCAACCGTGACGAGCTCTGCGCTATTCAACGATTTCGAGCACGACGCGCCGACGATCGCGTGAGGCGCTCGCCCGCACGACCGTGCGGAGGGCGCGCGCGATCCGGCCGGCGCGGCCGATCACCTTGCCGCGGTCGGCCTCCGCGACGTAGAGCTGGAGCACCGTCGCGTCCTCGCGCTCGACCTCCTCGACGCGCACGGCGTCGGGATCGTCCACGAGACCGCGGGCGAGCCAGGCCAGCAGTTCAGCCAACTCAGCCTTCGTTCTTGGCCGCGGCCTTGATCAGCTTCGCGACCGCGTCCGAGGGCTGCGCACCCTTGCCGATCCACTCCTGCACCTTGGCGTCGTCGAGCTCGATCGTCGACGGGTCCGTCTGCGGGTTGTAACGACCGATGATCTCGATGAACTTGCCGTCGCGCGGCGAGCGCGAGTCGGCGACGACCACCCGGTAGATCGGGTTCTTCTTCGAGCCGACACGCGTCAGCCTCATCCGTACTGCCACTTCGTTATCTCCTACCTGTCTTGGTTAGCTGGCCGGGAAGTGTAGGCATTTTCCCCTTGCCCATCTGCTTCATCATCTTCTCCATCTGCTTGCGGGCGGTGAGGAGCTTGTTCACGTCCTGGATCGTCTGCCCGCTGCCCGCGGCGATGCGGAGGCGGCGCGAGCCGTTGATCAGGTGCGGCATGCGGCGCTCCTGCGGGGTCATCGAGAGCACGATCGCCTCCACACGGGCGAGCTGCCGCTCGTCGATGTCGACGTCCTTCAGCTGGTTGCCGAGGCCGGGAATCATCTTCAGCACGCCCTGCAGCGGCCCCATCTTCTTCAGCATCTTCTGCGCGGCCAGGAAGTCGTCGAAGCTGAACTGGCCCGCGCGCATGCGGGCTTCCATCGCCTCCTGCTCGTCCTCCTCGACCGCCGCTTCCGCCTTCTCGATCAGCGTCAGCACGTCGCCCATCCCGAGGATGCGCGAGGCCATCCGATCGGGGTGGAAGTACTCGAGCTGGTCGAGCTTCTCGCCGACCGAGACGAGCTTGATCGGCTTGCCCGTAACGGCCTTGACGGAGAGCGCCGCGCCTCCACGCGCGTCGCCGTCGAGCTTCGTCAGGACGACGCCGTCGAAGGCGATTCGCTCGAAGAAGGACTCGGCGACGTTGACGGCCTCCTGTCCGGTCATCGCGTCGAGCACGAGCAGGACGTTCGTCGGCTTCGCCGCGTCCCGCACGCGCGCCAGCTCCTCCATCAGCGCCTCGTCGACGTGGAGGCGGCCGGCGGTGTCGAGGATGATCACGTCCTGTCCGGCCGTCTGCGCCGCCTGGAGCCCGTACTTGACCACCTCGACGGGATCCTGCGTGTCCTTGCGGTAGACCGGGATCTGGATCTGGCGGCCGAGTTGCTCGAGCTGGTCGATCGCGGCCGGGCGCTGCAGGTCTGCGGCGACGAGCGCCGGCTTCTTTCCGTCCTTGCGCAGCAGGAGCGCGAGCTTCGCAGAAGCAGTGGTCTTGCCGGAGCCCTGGAGGCCGGCGAGCAGGATCACGGTCGGCGGCCTTCCGAACGCGAGCCGCGAGTCGCCGGAGCCCATCAGGCTCGTCAGCTCCTCGTGCACGATCTTCACGACCTGCTGGCCGGGCGTGAGGCTCTTCAACACGTCCTGGCCGGTGGCGCGCTCGCGCACGCCCGCCACGAACTGCTTGACGACGCCGAAGTTGACGTCGGCCTCGAGCAGCGCGAGGCGGATCTCGCGCATCGCCTTGGAGATCGTCTCCTCGTCGAGGCGGCCGCGGCCGCGCAGGTCGCCGAGGGTGGCCTGGAGCTTGTCTGAGAGCGTGTCGAACACGGCAGGTCAGTGTAGACACCGCTCCGTCCCTAGCCGGAACGCCGGAGCGGTCGTACACTCGGGCCATGGCCGCTCGTGACAAACGCGGCGAGCCCGCCGCCCATGACGCGCTGCCGACCGGCACCGTCACGCTGCTCTTCACCGACGTCGAGGGCTCGACGACGCTCCTGCGCCGGCTCGGGGCTGCCTACGGCGACGCGCTCGAGACACACCGGCGTCTGCTCCGGGAGGCGTTCGGTCGCTTCGACGGCCACGAGGTCGATACGCAGGGCGACGCGTTCTTCTTCGCGTTCGCCCGAGCGTCCGACGCTGTGCAGGCGGCTGCGGCCGGGCAACAGGCGCTCGCGGGTGCAGAGCTGGCCCGGCCGCGTGCGGATGGGCCTGCACACGGGCGAGCCGCTGCTCGGACGCGAGGGCTACGTCGGGCTCGACGTGCATCTCGCCTCGCGGATCTGCGGCGCGGCGCACGGCGGCCAGGTGCTCCTGTCCGCCGGCACGAGCGACCTCGCGCACGAGATCGAGCTCCGAGACCTCGGCCTGCACAGGCTGAAGGACATCGAGCAACCCGCGCATCTTTTTCAGCTAGGTCCCGCCGAGTTCCCGCCACCGCGAACTGCCGCTACGACCAACCTGCCCTCCCCTGCCAACCGCCTGATCGGGAGGAACCTAGAGCTCCGCCGGGCGCTGGAGCTGCTCGGCCGGCCGGATGTGCGCTTACTGACGCTGACCGGGCCGGGTGGAACGGGCAAGAGCCGGCTCGCCCTGGAGATCGCGGCCGTGCTCGCGAACGAGCGACGCGACGGCGCCCAACTCGTCCCGCTCGCCCCGCTCGGCGACGCCGCGCTCGTCCCGTCGGCGATCGCTCGTGTCGTCGGCGCGCGCGAGCCCACCCTGGTCGCGGTGATCGAGGTCCTGGCCAACAGCGACCGGCTGCTGCTCCTCGACAACGTCGAGCACGTCGCCGACGCAGCGACATCCTTCGCGGAGCTGCTTGCCGGAGCTCCGCGCGTGACGCTCCTCACGACAAGCCGCTCTCCGCTCCACGTCCTCGGTGAGCACGTCCTGCTGGTACCCCCGCTGAGTGAGGACGACGCTGCTGTGCTGTTCACAGAGCGGGCGACCGCCGCGGGCCACGCGCCGCCACGGACGAGCGAGCCCGCCGTCCGCGAGCTCTGCCGCAGGCTCGACTGTCTCCCGCTCGCGATCGAGCTGGCGGCCGCCCGCGTGCCGCTGCTCGGTGTCGAGACGCTGCTCGCGCGGCTTTCGCTCGCGCTCCTAAGCGGGGGGCCCCGCGATCTGCCGGAGCGCCAGCGCACGCTCAGAAGCACGATCGACTGGAGCTACGGCCTCCTGACACCGGCTCAGCGCCAGCTGCACGAGTCGCTCGCCGTCTTCCCCGGGGGCTGCACCCTGGCAGCGGCGGAGACGGTCTGCACGAGCGACGACCTGGTCGGTGAGCTCGCGGTTCTGCTCGACGGCAGTTTGCTCATGCGCGACGAGGATCGGTTGGGAGGGCCGAGGATCCGCCAGCTGGAGACCGTCCGCGAGTACGCGCTCGAAGTGGCCGAGGCCGGTGGCCGCCTCGACGAGCTCCGGCGACGCCAGGCGAACTGGGCACGCCGCCTCGCCGAGGAAGCCGAGGAAGGTCTTGGCGGCCCAAATCAGGCTGACTGGCTCGAGCGACTGGAGCTCGAGCTTCCGAATGTGCGAGCCGCGCTCGACTGGGCGCTCGACGCAGGCGAGGCGGAGCTGGCCTTGCGCATCGCCGCCGGCCTCGGCCGCTTCTGGCGGGCCCACGCACACGCGTCGGAGGCTCGGACGTGGCTCGAGCAGGGGCTCGCAGCGCCCGATCTCCCAGACGACGTACGAGCGGCCGCGCTCTGGATCGCGGCGTGGCTGGCCATGGCCCAGAGCGATCACGAGGCGGCTGCCCCACACCTCGAGGAAGCGCAGACGCTCTTCACCCGTTGCGGCAAGGCACGCGAAGCCGTCTTCGCACTCTCCGAGCTCGCGCACGTCGCGCAGCGGCGAGGCGATTCCGAGCGGGCGGTCGCACTCGCCACCGAGGCGGTCGAAGCAGCCCAGACCCTGGATGACGCGCGAACGATCTCCGGAGCCTCCAACGTCCTCGCCTCGATTCTCTCGGGCCAGGGGGACTTCACGAGGGCCCGCACGCTGCTGGAGGAGACGCTTGCGCTGCGGCGGACGCTCGGCAACCCGATGCTGATCGCGAACTCGGCCTACAACCTCGGTTATGCCGCGCTCCACGAAGGCGACTTTCAGCGTGCGGCCGAAGCGCTCGAGGAGAGCCTTGCGCTCGCGCGCGAATCGGGCGACACGTTCTATGCGGCGTATTCGCTCTGCATGCTCGGCGAGATCGCCCTCCTTGCCGCCGAGCCCGAGCGGGCCGAGCCACTCCTCCGCGAGAGCCTGACGTTGCTGGAGCAGATCGGCGATACGCGCTCACAGGCCGAGTGCCTGCACGCACTCGCGGCCGTCGCCGCGGCCGAGGGCAGGGCCGGTGAGGCAGAGGTGCTATCGACCGAAGCAGCGGCACTTCGTGGAGATGCGCCACTGCTGCCGTGGGAGGCGGCGATCGAGGCCGAGCTCGCATCTGCGGGACGTCCGTTGTAGATTCGCCACGACCGGAGGGAGGCTCGATGAACGAAGATCAGAGCGGCGGCGAGACGGGAATCACGGGTAGCTACGAGATCGCCGACTTCGAGGAGCGGCTGCGGAATCACTCCGACGGCTTCAGCAAGGCACTCGAGGACGCGCTCGACAAGGCAGCGAAAGAGAAGAGGATCCTGCCCGGCAAGGAGTACGACAGCGTGGTTCGGCAATCGATCGTGATCAAGTACACGAATCCACCGTGGGTCGGCGACTACAAGGTGTGGATCGACCCGAAGGAGCGACCCTAGGGCCGGCTAGGAGACGAGGGCCCGCGCGAAGTCGTGCGGGTCGAACGGCCGCAGGTCGTCGAGACCCTCACCGACGCCGATCAGCTTCACCGGCAGCCCGAGCTCGTAGGCGATCGCGACGGCGATGCCGCCTTTCGCCGAGCCGTCGAGCTTCGTCAGGACGACGCCCGTCACGCCGGCTGCCTCGCCGAACAGGCGCGCCTGCTGGAGGCCGTTCTGGCCGGTGGTGGCGTCGACGACGAGGAGCGTCTCGTGCGGCGCCCCCTCGATCCGGCCCTCGATCACGCGGCGCACCTTCGCGAGCTCCTCCATCAGGTTCGACTGCGTGTGCAGCCGGCCGGCGGTGTCCACGATCGCGACATCGTGCCCCCGGGCGCGCGCCGCTTCGACGGCGTCGAACGCGACCGCGGCCGGGTCGGCACCGCGTGCCGCTCCGACGAAGTCCGCGCCGGCGCGCTCTGCCCAGATCTCGAGCTGCTCCTCGGCCGCCGCGCGGAAGGTGTCGGCCGCGCCGAGCAGGACGGAGCGGTCGTGCTCGCGCAGCTTCTGAGCCAGCTTGCCAATTGTCGTCGTCTTGCCGGTGCCGTTGACACCGACGACGAGGATCACGGTCGGCGTCTGCCCCAGGCTCAGGGTGCCGGGCTCGCCGAGCAGCTCGGCGATCTCCTCCGCGAGCGAGGCGCCCAGCTCGCCGATCTCACCGCGCGCCTCGAGCCGGCGTATCAGCTCGGCGGTCGCGCGCACGCCGACGTCGCCGTGGATGAGCGCCTCCTCGAGCCGCTCCCAGTCCTCCTCGTTGCCCGGGTCGAAGGCGGCCGCGGCGAGCTCGCCGGTGAGGGCGCGGCGGCTCTTGCCGAGCGAGTCGCGCAGGCGTCCGAAGAAGCCGGCGCGATCCGCTTCGGTTTCCTCGGGGCCTGCTCCATCCCCGAGCAGCTCTGACCAGCTTCTCGCCATGGCGCGGAACGTTAGCCTCAGCGCATGGTCACGTGGGAACGGGTGGCGGAGCTGGCGCGCGAACTACCGGAGATCGAGGAGACGATCTCGTGGGGCAAGCCGTCCTTCAAGGTGCGCGGCAAGACGTTCGCCGGGCTGACGACGCGGCACGAGGGGGCGATCTGGACGCGCTGCGACCGCGACGAGCGACCGCTGCTCGTGGCGTCGAACCCCGAGGCCTACCGTCTGACGCCGCATTTCGAGGCTTCACCCGCCTTCCTGCTGATCTGGCTCGAGCACATCGACGAGGAGGAAGTGCGCGAGCGCCTGATCGACGCGTGGCTGATCCAGGCGCCGAAGCGCCTCGCAGCACAGCACTCGTTCGACTAGGAGGGTCTGGCGGAATGCCGCTCGAAGGCACAGCCTGTATTTCGCCAAGCCCGCCTAGGAGGCCGCCGCCGCGACCGCGTCCTCGCGCGGGAGCCGCCTCGAGACGACCTGGCTGACGCCGTCGCCGCCCATCGTCACGCCGTAGAGGACGTCGGCCGCCTCCATCGTCCGCTTCTGGTGGGTGATCACGACGAACTGCGCCCGGTCGGCGTAGCGCCGCAGCAGCTCCACGAAACGGCCGATGTTGGCGTCGTCGAGCGCGGCTTCCACCTCGTCGAGCAGGTAGAAGGGGCACGGCTTCGCGAGGAAGAGCGCGAACAGGAACGAGATCGCGCCGAGCGCCTTCTCGCCGCCCGAGAGCATCCCGAGGCGCGTGATCTTCTTGCCGGCCGGGCGCAGCTCGACCTCGATCCCCAGCCCTTCGTGTGACAGTTCTCCCCCGTCCTCGTCCGGCTCGACGAGGCGGAGCCGGCCTTCACCACCCGGGAAGAGCGTGGCGGCGACGTCCTCGAAGTGCTCCGCGACGGCGCCGAACGTCTCGGCGAAGCGCCGCTCGACCGTGTCGGCCAGCTCGGCGCGCAGGTCCTCCAGCTCCTTCAGGCTCCGCTCGAGATCCTCGCGCTGCGTCTCGAGCTCCTCCAGCCGCTCCTTCTCCGCGTCGTACTCCTCCTTCGCGAGCGGGTTCACCTGACCGAGCTGGATCCGCCGGGCCTCGAGCCGCTCGACGCGCGCAGCCAGCTCGACGCGGTCGTCGCCCTCCGCCGGCTCCGCTTCCGCCTCGTCGCGACGACGTTGCGCGTCGGCGGCCTCCGCGTCGATCCGCGTCAGCTCGATCTCGATCTCGGTGGCCCGCTGAGCGGCCACCTCCGCGCCCTGCCGCAGCTCGACCTCGCCGGCGCCGAGCTCGCGCAACCTTGCTCCGAGCTCGCCCGTGCGGCTCGCGCCCGCGTCGACCCGCGCGCGGAGCGGGGCCTCGAAGCGCGCCGCAGCCTTCGCTGCCGCGAGGAGTGATTCCTCGAGACGCTCGGTTCCCGCGAGGATGCGCCGGAGCAGGTCGGCGTCGACGGTGGCCGCGCGCCTCGCGCCGGTCTCCGCGACCGCCGTGCCGGCGCTGCGTGCCTCCTCGGCCAGCTCGCTCGCGGCTCGTGCGAGCCGCTCGGCTTCCTCAGCGAGCTCGCGCGCCTCGCGCTCGACCGTCACCCGCTCCGATTCCTCGACGTGCAGCATCCGAATCTGTCCCTCGCCCCCGAGCCGGGCCCGCAGGAGCTCAGCCCCGGCGGCGCGCTCGTTGGCGCCGCTCGCCTCGCGCCGGGCCTCGTGCTCGAGCGCGCCGATGCGCGCGAGCTCGCCGCCGAGCGCTGCGGCTCGGTCGGAACCGGACTTTGCCCGACCTCGCAGCGGCTCCTCGAGCCGCGCGGCGATCGTCGCGCCCGCCA
Source organism: uncultured Gaiellaceae bacterium (assembly GCA_963735585.1). Classification (GTDB taxonomy): domain Bacteria; phylum Actinomycetota; class Thermoleophilia; order Gaiellales; family Gaiellaceae; genus Gaiellasilicea. The sequence continues at coordinate 847,495 of CAVTLI010000001.1, forward strand.
GGAGGACCTCGTCGAGCCGCTCTGCACCTGCCGCCAGCCGGCGCAGGACGGCCGGGTCGAGCTTGAGGGCGCTGCGCAGATGCGCAACCTGCGCGTAGGAGGCCTCGGCCTCGGTCGCCCGCTCGAGCGCGGCGGCCGCGTCCGTCCCGGCTTCGGCTGCGCTGCGCTCGAGCTCCGCCGACTCCGCCTGCAGCTCCCGGCGACGGGCATCGAGCTCGAGCAGCACGGCCTCTGCCGTCTCCCCTGCGAACCACAGCTCGCCGCGGGCAGGATCGAAGCCGAAGCCCTCAACGGTCACGGCCGGCACCCGCGAGCCGAGCAGGCCGTCGAGCGGCACGACCGGCAACTCTGCGACCCGCTGCGCGGGCGAGCCGACGAGCACCGCGAGACTGCCGAGACCCGCGTCGCGCGCGCGGCGCAGGAGCGCGAGGCCGCCGGCCGGATCGTCCGCGACGACGGCGGACGCGCGCCAGCCGAGAGCCGCCGCCACGGCGCGCTCCGAGCCGGGCTCGACATCGAGGAGCGAGAGCGCGAGCTGGGCACCCTCCGCCGCGAGCGTTCGAGCGGCGGGCGGAAGCCCTTCGCGCTCCGCGAGAGAGAGCTCCAGGGCGGCGAGCCGCTCGCGCGCGAGCTCTGCGCGGCTCACGAGGTCGTCGCGGCTGTGGATCGCCTCGCGCGCCCGCCTCTGCGCCTCGTTCGCAGCCTGCTCGAGCTCGTCCGGTGTCGGCCCCGGCCGCCGCGCCGCGGCTTCCGCCTCTGCCAGCTCGGTCTGCAGGGCGGCGCACAGGCCCGCAGCCGACTCGCCGCGGGCGGCGATCCGCTCACGAGCGCTGCCGAGCCGGTAGAGCGCCTGCGTGGCGCTCTCCCGCCCACCCGCGACGTCGGCGAGCTCCGCCTCGAGGGCCTGCCGCTCCGCGCGCAAGCCTTCCAGCCGCTCCTCGGCGTGCGCGGCCGCGCCTCGTTCGAGCGCCGCGAGGCGCTCCTGAGCCGACCGAGCCCGCTCCGCGCCGGCACCATTCGCCGCGGCGGCCGCGCGAGCGGCCGCCGTCGCATCAGCGGCCGCCTCCTCCAGCGCGCGGACACTCTCGTCCGTGACCTCGGCCGCGGCGGACTCGGCGCTGCTCAGATCCGCTCGAAGGCGAGTGAGCAGCGCAGCCGCACCCTCCTCGCGCAGCGCAACCCGCTCGGCGGCACCCTGCAGCCGGTAGAGGGCCTTGACCGCCGCCTCGCGCCGCCCGGCCGCGTCGGCGAGCTCCTCCTCGGCGGCCTGCCGCTCGGCGAGCAGAGCGGCGAGCCGCTCGTGCGCGCTGCGTCGCCCCAGCGCCGCCGCCGTCTTGCGCTCCTCCGCGTCCGCACGGCGCGTATCGACAGCTTCGAGATCCAGCTCTGCGACCCGGGCGCGCAAGCCCGCGACCTCGACTGCGAGCTTCTCGGCGCGCTCGGCAGCGGTGGCCTGGAGTGCGAGCGGCCGCAGGCGCTTGCGCACCTCCGCCTCGACGTCTCGCGCCCGCTCGACCTGGATCCCGACCCGGTTGAGCTTCAGCTCAGCGCGGTGCTTGCGGCGCTTGAACTTGCCCAGCCCGGCCGCCTCCTCGACGAGCTCGCGCCGCTCCTCGGGCCTGGAGGCGAGCACCGCTTCGACCTTCCCCTGGCTGACGATCGAGTGCATCGAGCCTCCGAGCCCGACGTCGGCGAGCAGCTCGACGAGGTCGGTGCGACGCACTCCGGCCTTGTTCACGAGGTACTGGCCCTCGCCGCCGCGGTGCAGGCGCCGCGCGATCGAGACCTCGGAGAAGTCGAGTTCGGAGCCGAAGCCGCCGTCGGCGTTGTCGAAGACGAGCTCGACCTCGCAGCTGTCGGCCGGCTTGCGGCCCTCGGCGCCGTTGAAGAGCACGTCGTCGGGCTTCTCCGCGCGCAGCTCGGACGGCGTCAGCGAGCCGGCCGCCCAGACGATCGCGTCGGCGACGTTCGACTTGCCGGATCCGTTCGGCCCGACGACGACCGCCACGCCGGGCTCGAGCTTCAGCTCGAAGGCGTCGGGAAACGACTTGAAGCCGCGCAGGCGGAGAGAGCGCAGGTGCACGCGCGCAGTTTGCCGACGACGGCGGACGACGAGATCGCTTTCGCCGTCCGGAAGTCAGATACTCGCGACACCAATCGAGGAGGAGATCACGATGCGCTCACTGCGCCACCTGCTTTCCGGATCCGCGATCGCCGCCGTCGCCCTCGTGGTGGCCGCGACGGCACCGGCTGCCCCGACGATCACTCCGGTCATGACCGGGCTCGACGCGCCACGAGGACTCGACTTCGGCTTCGGGGGCTCGCTGTATGTCGCCGAGGCAGGACGGGGCGGCAGCGGCCCCTGCGTCGTGCTGCGCGGCGCCCCCCAGTGCTATGGGCCTTCCGGCGCGATCAGCCGCCTGCGGCGCGGCCAACAGGAACGCATCGTCACCGGGCTGCCGTCGACGATCAGCCCGGACGGCGAGGTCACAGGGCCGCACGACGTCTCGTTCGCGCCTCTCGGCCTCGGCTACGCGACGATCGGGTTCGGCTCCGACCCCGCGCTGCGGTCGCAGTTCGGCCCGGCGGGACGGAGCTTCGGCTCGCTCGTCCTCTTCGGCCCGTCCGGTGGCTGGTGGCTGCCGGTCGCCGATATCGCCGCCGTGGAAGCGGCCCAGAACCCGGCCGGCCCGCCTGTGGACAGCAACCCCTACGGCCTCGAGGCCACGAGCACCGGGGCGCTCGTCGCCGACGCTGGAGCGAACGCAATCGTGGACATCCGCCTCTTCGGGCCTGATCGGGTCGTCGCCACGCTCCGGTCGCGCCCGAGCTCGCCCACGGACTCGGTGCCGACCGAGGTCATCGGTGGCGCCCGCAGAACGCTGTTCGCGAGCGAGCTCACAGGCTTCCCGTTCGCCGACGGGAGCGCGGCGATCCTCAAGATCGAGGACGGCGACGTGAGCGTCTACGCCGGCGGGTTCAAGACGATCATCGACTTCGCGTTCGGGCACGACGGCTCGCTGTACGTGCTGCAGTACGCCACTGGCCCGTTTCTCTCGGGGACGGGAGCGCTGATCCGCGTCGCCCCCGACGGGACGCGGAGCACGATCACGAACCAGTTGTTCCAGCCGGCGTCGATTCTGATCGGGCACGACGGTTCGCTGTATGTCTCGAATCGTGGCAGCTCGGTCGGCACGGGCGAGGTGCTCCGGATCCAGCCGTAAGGCCTCGGTGGAGCCGGGCGCGAGCCCGGCTCCACCTTGGTCCCTCAGGCCTCCTCGGCCATCGCGAGGATGTCGTCGCGGGTCATCTTCCCGACCATTTCCGGATGCGACGCGCTTACGTGGAGCTCGACTTTCCGGACGAGCTCGTCGTCGCTGTCCGCACGTACGACTTCGCCGCATTCGCAGTTGATCACCTTGCCCATCGGCCTCCTCCTCAGTAGGTCAGAACACGATCGGCCTCGAGCGCAAGCTCCACGAGCCGTGACGGCGGTGCCGCCTCCGCCTCGCCGTTCGGCTCGAAGCCGCGTGCCTTGCTCGACATCCCCGAGACGTAGAACGTGCCGCCTCGGTCGACGATCGCGTCGTACGACTCGCGCAGGCTGCCCGTCCCGAGGCCGACGAGGGTGTCGAGCGTCGGCTCGCGCAAGAGCTGCACGGCGTCTCCCGCGAGGAAGAGCGCCACCTCGTGTCCTTCCTCCAGAGCCGTCCGGCCGACCAGGAACCCGAGCGCGGCACGCGTCGGTGCCTCGGGGCCGTGCGTGAGATTGATCAGGAGCTTCGCCATGACTCGATTGTTGCCGAGGCGGGTTGCCGTTACCTTGGCGAAACCTTGGCGGAGACGCGAATCCAGCTCTGCGGCCGGCTCGTGGCGCGCATTGAAGGTCGTCGGATCGAGCACGAGCTTCCAGGGAGACAGGGCAGGCTCGCCTTCGTGTATCTCCTCGCGAACCGGTCCAGACCGGTGACACGGGACGAGCTGACAGGTGCACTCTGGCTCGATCGGCCGGCCGGGGACGTCCTCAGCCCGCTGCTCTCCAAGCTCAGGCGCGTCCTCCAGCTCGAGGGCCGAGGCGAGGTGCGTCTGGCGCTGCGCGGAGATGCCTGGATCGACCTCGAGGCGGCAGCGGAGGCGCTGCATCGCGCGGAAGCGGCGGTCGCCCGAGGCGACTGGACGGGAGCCTGGGGACCCGCACGGGTGACGCAGCACGTAGCCGCGCGCGGCTTCCTGCCGGGAGAGGAGCTGCCGTGGGTCGAGGAACGACGCCGACAGGTCGAGGAGCTCCACCTGCGAGCACTCGAGCTCGCAGGTGAGGCTTCGCTGCGAATCGGCGGCGGGGAGCTGCACACCGCAGAGCGATCCGCACGCGGCCTGATCGTCCGCTCTCCGTACCGCGAGAGCGGTTACCGGCTGCTGATGGAGGCGCTCGCCGCCCGCGGCAACGGCGCGGAGGCGCTGCTCGTGTACGACGACCTTCGCCGGCGGTTGCGCGACGAGCTCGGCGCAGGTCCGAGTCCCGAGACACAAGCGCTGCACCAGCGCCTACTCGGCTGACGGGGACGGCGGGGGAGTAGCCTGGCGTGATGGCCGAGGTCGTTCGCATCCGTGAGACGCACTCCGAGGCGAAGATCCGTCATCCTCTCGCGGCCTTCGGGCTCGTCTTCCTGACGCTCGGGATCTACTACTTCGTCTGGTACTACAAGGTGAATCGCGAGCTGCGCGATCTCGGCCGCGCAACCGGCGAGGAGGAGAGGCTCGGGAGGAGCCCGCTCACCTCGCTCCTGGCGATCACCATCGGCTGGCTCGTCATCGTGCCGCCGTTCGTCTCGTTCTACCGAACGTTCCGGCGCATCGAGGCGGGCCAGGAAGTGAACGGGACGAGGGACCGAGTGAACGCCTGGCTCGGCTTCGCCCTGTTCCTGGTCGGCGTGGTCTTCCTCCCGGTCGAGGTGATCTACGCACAGAGCGAGCTGAACCGCATCTGGCGCGCGGAGGCCGACAGAACCGCCCTGCCCGCCACCGCGGCCTAGGCCTCGAGCGCGGCCAGGGCCTGCTTGGCCGCCGCCTGCTCCGCATCCTTCTTCGCTCGGCCGGCCCCCCGGCCGAGCTCCTCGCCGTCGACGAGCGCCGCACACTCGAAATGCCGGTCGTGCGGGGGGCCTTCCACCTCGAGGACGGTGTACGAGACGCTCCGGCCCGACTTGGCGAGCGCCTCCTGGAGCTCGGTCTTGTGGTCGACGTGTGTCGTCCGCGCGTACTCGATCCGGTCGGAGAACGCGGCCACGATCGCGGCCTCGATCGGCTCGTAGCCGTGCTCGAGGAAGAGCGCGGCGATCGCCGCCTCGAGCAGCGCGGCCGTCACGTTGCGGCTCTTGACGATCCTCGCGAGCTCGTCCGACCCGATCGCCGCGGCCGCGGCCTCGCCCAGCTGCTCGCCGAGACGGAGCTCGCGCGCGACCGCGGCGCAGCTCTGCCGCGAGACGACGTGGGAGCGGATCTTCGCGAGCCGCCCCTCGGACGCCTCGGGGTAGCGCTCGTACAGCTCCCGCGCGATCGCGAGCTCGAGCACGCTGTCGCCGAGGAACTCCAGCCGCTCGTACGAGGACGCGCGGTCCGGCGCCCAGGAGGTATGGGTCAGGACGTGCTCGAGCCGCTCCGCTGGGAGCGCAGCGATCAGGCTCCGGAGTTGCTCCGGATCGCCGGTCGGAGCGACGCTACTGGTGCGACGAGACGTAGTCGACGGCCTGTCCGACGGTCGTGATCTTCTGCGCGTCCTCGTCCGAGATCTTGATCCCGAACTGGTCCTCGAGCTCCATGATCAGCTCGACGAGATCGAGCGAGTCGGCGTCCAGGTCCTCCTGGAACGATGCCTCCTCGTTGATCTCCGCGTCGTCGACGCCGAGCTGCTCGCTCAGGACTTCCTTGACCCGCTCGAAGACTTCTTCACGCGACGCTGCCAAATCGACCTCTCTTGGTAAGTGGGGCTGGAGCGCGCCCGATCATACAGTCGCCGACGAACGCCGCTCGGGCAAGCGGGCGGCGAGCCGCCCGACGACGTCGTGGTCGACCCCGCGCGCCGCCAGTTGGATCGCGTTCGCGATCGCGCGCCGGGACGAGTTCCCATGCGAGATCACCGCCAGCCCGCGCAGGCCGAGCAGGTACGCGCCGCCGTACGTGTCCGGATCGAGACGAGTGCGGAGGCGGCGCGCTGCCGGGCGGATCAGGAGGCCGCCGAGCTTCCCGCGAGGCGTCGCGGCGATCTCGTCGCGCAGCGCGTCGAGCAGCGTCTTGATCGTCCCTTCGAGCAGCTTCAACGCGACGTTCCCGGTGAAGCCGTCGCAGACCACCACGTCGGCGGCGCCGGCGAGCAGGTCGCGGCTCTCGGCGTTGCCGGCGAAGCCGAAGCTCGCTCTCGGCGAGCAGCGCATGCGCCTCGAGCGTGAGCGCGTTCCCCTTCTCCGGCTCCTCGCCGATCGAAAGCAGGCGCACCTCCGGATCGGCCAGGTCGAGGATCTCCTCCGCGAAGATCGCGCCCATGTAGCCGAACTGGAGCAGGTGCTCGGCGCGGGCGTCGGCGTTCGCACCCGAGTCGAGCAGGACCGAGGGGCCGCGACGGGTCGGGATCGGCACCGCGATCGCCGGCCGCAGGACGCCCGGCAGGCGGCGCAGATGCAGGAGCCCGGCCGCGAGCATCGCTCCGGTGTTCCCGGCCGAGACGACCGCGTCGGCATGCCCGTCCGCGACGGCACGGCAGGCGGCGACGAGCGAGGAATTCGGCTTTGCGCGCACCGCCTCCGCCGGCTTCTCGTCCATCCCGATCGTGTCGGGCGCCTCGACGAGCTCGAGGCCGCCGGTGTCGATTCCGGCAGGACCGAAGAGAATCGGCGTCAGCTCGGCGCCCGCAGCTTCGAGTGCACCGGCGACGACCTCACCGGGTGCGTGATCTCCACCCATCGCATCGACTGCGATGCGGGCCAAGGGTTACGGGGCGGGGGTGCGGAGCGGCTCGATCTCGCGGCCCTTGTACGTGTGACACGTGGGGCAGACGCGATGCGGCAGCTTGGGCTGGTGGCAGGTTGGGCAGACGTTGACGCGCGGCGACTCGATGCCGTGCTGGGCGCGGCGCTTGTCGCGGCGGGCCTTCGAGGTTTTTTTCTTGGGGACTGCCATGAGCGGTTGCCGAGTGTAGCGAAACTCGCCTCTAGAGCCGGTCTTTCAGCTCCTCGAGCGCCGACCAGCGCGGATCGGCGACAACCTCGTCGTGCGTGTGCGGCTCGACGTTCAGGTCCCGCCCGCAGACCGGGCAGAGGCCGGCGCAGTCGGGTACGTGGAGAATCTGATCGGGCAGCGCGAGCGCGATCGCATCCCGCGCCCACGCCGTCAGCTCGAGCTGGTCGTCGACGACGTACTCGCTGCGGAGCTCCTCGCCTGCGCCCGCGTCGTCCGCGTGGTACTCCCGTGCGTCGATCGAGACGTCGACGACGGCGTCGGCGAGGCAGCGCATGCACGGGCCGTGCAGGCGGACGTCGAACGCAAGCCGCATGTCGAGCCCCGTGGTCGCCTGCACGAGCGTCAGCGCCGCTTCGATCTCCTGCGGCACCGGCAGATAGCGCTGACCGCCGAGGTTGAACGGCTCGAGCTCGATGGAGACGGCGTCGCGGTGCTCGTCCCCCGAGCGGAGACGCAACCGGCGCAGAGGGAATCGCGTCATGCGCTCGAGATTAGCGCGCGCGTGTGGGCGCGACGGCGGCGGTGCGTGCCGCGGGCGCATCTGCGGGGCGCGCCGACACGATCAACACGACCGCCGCGAGGATCACGCCGCCACCGACCAGCGTCCGCGCCTCGAGCGGCTCGCCGAGCAGGAGCGTGCCGAGCAGGACCGCCACGACCGGGTTCACGTACGCGTAGGTGCCCACCAGCGAGATCGGGGCATTGCGCAGCAGCCACGTGTACGCCGTGTAGCCGACGAGCGAACCGACCAGGACGAGATAGACGAAGGCCAGCATCGTCTCGCCCGACACCGCACCGAGGTCGACGTCGTCTGCCTCTCCCGCAGCCAGGCCGGCGAAGCCGAGTAGGACACCGCCGGCGAGCATCTGCATCGCCGCGCCGACGAGCGGTCGCTCGGGCACGTCCGCGTTGCGGGCGTAGAGGGAGGCGGCAGCCCAGACGAGCGAACCGAACAGGACGACGAGTGAGCCGACGAGCTCGTCGCGGTGACCGCCCGACGGCACGACGAGCAGCGCCACGCCGGCGAAGCCCACCGCGAGTCCGAGCACGGCGACGCGCGAGAGTCGCTGGCCGAGAAAGACCCGGTCCAGCAGCGCGAGCCAGAGCGGCACCGAGCCGACGATCAGCGCCGCGGTGCCCGTATCGATCGTCTGCTGCCCGATCCCGACGCCGCCGTTCCCCGCCAGGAGCAGCCCGGCGCCGACGATGAGCGCCGCCCACCACTGCCGTCGCGTCGGTCGCTGCCCGCGCCCGACGACCGCGTACAGCAGCGCGCCCGCGAGAAGAAAGCGCAGCGAGAGCACGAGCAGAGTCGGCGCAGTGCGCGTCGCCAGCTCGATGCCCAGGTACGTCGAGCCCCAGATCAGGTAGATGGCGCCGAGCGCGGCCCACACGGCCGGCCGCCGACGTGGATCGGTCTCCCCCATCGAAGCAGGATGGCGACCCGCCGGCCGCGCGGCAATTCGGATCGACGCTCGCTTCGATCAGCAGCGCTGATCGAGTGCGGAGCTACAGGTAGCTGGAGTCGTCGTCGGCGGGCTCGCGCGGGCCGACGCCGGCGACCACCGTCTCCTGCGAGCGTTCGTGCAGCCGCTCGCGGCCCCGCTTGACTGCGGTGAGGAATTTGTCGAGGTTGACCTCGAGCGTCGAGAGGATCCCGTCCGCCCAGTCCTCCATCTCGAGCCGCGTCTCGCGGGCCTGGCGGCGCGAGTCGTCCACGATCTCCTGCGCCTGCCGCTCGGCGAGCTTGACGATCTCGGTCTGCGAGGCCTCGCGCACCGCCTGCTCGCGCGCCTCCCCCAGGATCCGGTCGACCTCGCGCTTCGCCTCGGCCAGCATTTCCTGGCGCTCCTTGACGATCCAGCGCGCCTGCTTGATCTCCTCGGGGATCGTCGCGCGCATCTGGTCGAGGATGTCGTAGATCTCCTCGCGGTCGATGCGCACCTGGTCGGTGAGCGGCACCGCCTTCGCGTTGTGCACGAGATCGTCGAGCTTGTCGATGAGTACGAGGACGTCCATTTTGGTCTCCAGAAGTTTACGTAAGTCGATTAATCGCTGGGATTTTCAGGGGCGCCGGGACGGCCGTTCGGGAACTTCTCCGCGAGACGGCGCGCCACGGTGTCGGGCACAAGCTCGTCCACCTTTCCGCCGAATGCGGCAATCTCCTTCACGCCGCTCGACGAGACGAAGCTGACCTGCGGGCTCGCCATCACGTAGACCGTCTCGATCTCCGGTGCGAGGTGGCGGTTCAACTGGTTCATCTGGAACTCCCACTCGAAATCCGAGATCACGCGCAAGCCCTTCACGATCACGCGCGCTTCCCAGCGGCGGGCGAAGTCGACCACGAGCTCCGAGAAGACCTCGACCTCGACATTCTCGAGCTCTGCGAGCGCCTCCTTCAGGAACTCGACGCGTTCGTCGAGCGAGAAGAGCGTCTCCTTGTGCCGCGGAGCTCCGACCACGCCGACCACGACGCGGTTGAAAATCGCGGAGGCGCGCGAGATCACGTCGACATGACCGAACGTGACGGGGTCGTAGCTTCCTGGGCAGATCGCTGTGATCATGGGTGCTCGAAGACGGTGAGCCGCGCGGAACCGTACCGCCGCGACGTCCGCAGCGCGAGCGGGAGCACCGGTTCCGTCTTCGAGCCGGTCTCGACGAGGACGAGGCCGTCCGGCGCCAGCACGCGCGCGAGCCCGTCTGCGAGCCGCGGTTCGAGCTCGGCCCACAGCTCGTAGGGCGGGTCGACGAGGACGATGTCGTAGGTGCGGGGCTCCTGCCGCAGCGTCCAGACGGCGTCGCCGCAGACGACGCGCGCTCCGGTGAGGCCCAGCTTCTCCAGGTTCTGCGAGATCGTGCGGCAGGCGACCCGGTCGCTCTCGACGAACGTCGCGCTCGCGGCGCCGCGCGAGAGCGCCTCCAGCCCCAGCGCGCCCGAGCCTGCGAAGAGGTCGAGCACGGCAGCGCCGTCGACGGGGCCGATCAGGTTGAACGCTGCTTCCCGGACGCGATCGCCGGTCGGGCGGGTCGCGACGCCCTTGGGCGCGGCGATCCGCGCGCCGCGCTTGCTGCCCGCGATGATCCTCACAGATCCGGATGGCCGTCCGGATAGAGCCGGTCGACCAGCGGATCATGGGGATGAAGGATCAAGGCGGCAGGCTCGCCGTCGAGGGTGACGACAATGCGCTCCCCCGAGAGGACACGTTCGAGCGTCTCGTCGAGGGACACCTCGAACTCGTCGGTAGACACCGTCGCCATCGCTCACCAGTTTGACCGGTGAGCAGGCGACACGCGAGTCGCGTCACGAGCGGCTCGCGACCGTAAGAGATTTCAGGCGAAAGCACTCTCGCCCAGCCGACGATCCCTCGTTTGTGGTCACGTTTGCCGACGGATCTGGCTATGGAGCAGCAGCTGCGCGTTGCCTGCCTGCAGCTCGTACATTCGACCGAACCCGAACATTCGAGCGAACCCGACCCGCTCGAGCAATCAAGTCAGGGTAAGGGTGAACCGATGACCTTGCAGTGAGGTTCAAGCACGGAACATTCGCGACGGCAGTCGCGCTGCTGGCGGCCACGAGTGGCTGCGGCTATGACACCGGCGATGATCTGCAAGGCGTGCTAGAGGCCATCACACCGGTGGGCGCGACACCGCTGGCGTCGTGTGGTGGTTCGGATGGCCTGATCGACTTGCCTTCCAGGGACTGCACCTTCTTGGCACCAGGTCGGGGAGGGGCGGTGACGGCCGCGGTGGCTCGCGCGCTGCGCGAGCAGGGCTTCGCTGCCGCGTGTTCGACACCTGGTGAGATCACCGCCGTCCGGGACAACGTCCGGGTCCTGGTCGAGGTGGCGCAGTATGGATCGGTCGTCGCGTCGGGCAGCGTCGCGAACGTGTTCGACCCCGGTTATCGTCCGCGCGGATCTCGGCTCATTCCCGTCGGATCTGTGGTGGTCGACGTCGGCGTCTCGCGCCTCTCGGAGCTCAGCGCATCTCGCTGGAGGAGTGGCGCGCGGGAGCCGGGCCGCTGCGACGCAGCGCTACAGAAGCCCGATCTGGTTGCACGCTGCGTCAACTGGTGGAATGGCGAACGGCAGAGCCGCGAGGAAGCCGACCGACTCGGCGCGCAGCCATCGATCGAGGTTCGCCCCGACTGGGGTATCGAAAGTTCGAGCTGCGCCTACACCATCCGCACGAATCGTGGGTACCTAAGCACGACATGGCGCTTCGAGGACGACGCCTGGATCCGGCCACGACTCCATCCAATCAAGCCACCCGCCGCGTTCCGGGCCAATGCGCGAATGGACAAGTACGGATGGCTGACGACCTAGCTAGGCCGCTTCTGCGCCACTCGTTCAGGGATCATTCCCGAACACTCGCGCATGCCATGCTGATCACGGCCGATCAGCGAACGTTCGCCAGACGTCGCTGAACCGTCGCGACAGCACGGGCTTTGCGCTCGCCGCGGTGAAGGGGTCTGAGCACGACTGCGTCCATGAGACAAGCGTGCCTGCGCTGCCTTCGCTGAACGGTACGGCTAGCCGTACTTAGGAGGCGCCGAGGTGCTCGGCGGCGCCGAGGAACGCGTCGACCTCGGGCGCCATTGTCTCCGGCGGCAGCGTGCGGGCTGCGTCGCGGGCGGCCTCGAGGACCGCGATGTCCTTCGTGATGCGCGCGAAGCGGAGATCCGAGAGGCCGGACTGGCGCGCGCCCAGGAGCTGCCCGCCGCCGCGGATCTCCAGATCCTTCTCGGCCAGCTCGAAGCCGTCCGTGGTCGCGACCATCGCTTCCAGCCGCTCGCGGGCGCTCTCGGTCAGCTCGTCCTTGGCGCGCGAGATCAGCAGGCAGTACGACTGCTCCGCCCCGCGCCCGACGCGCCCGCGCAGCTGGTGCAGCTGGGCGAGCCCGAAGCGATCGGCCTCCTGGACGATCATGATCGTCGCGTTCGGCACGTCCACGCCGACCTCGATCACCGTCGTCGCGACGAGCACGTCCAGCTCGCCCGCCTTGAAGCTCGCCATCAGCTCGCGCCGGTCGGCCGGCTTCAGACGGCCGTGCATGCAGCCGACGCGGAAGCCCTTCAGCTCGCCGGCGCGGAGTTGATCGGCCTCCTGCTCGGCGGCGCGCGCCAGCGTGGTCGCCGACTCCTCGATCAGCGGGCAGACCACGTAGGCCTGCCGGCCCTCGGCGAGGTGCGCGCGCAGCCGGGTGTACGCCTCCGAGCTGCGCTCGTCGGTCACCCACGCCGTGACGATCGGCTTGCGCGACGCGGGCGGCTTCGCGATCTCGCTCACCGCGAGGTCGCCGTAGACCGTCAGCGCAAGCGTGCGCGGGATCGGCGTGGCGGTCATGTGCAGGACGTGCGGGCCGCGGCCCTCGGCGAGCGCGGAGCGCTGCTCCACGCCGAAGCGGTGCTGCTCGTCGACGACCGCGACCGCGAGGTCGCGGAAGGAGAAGCCCTCCTGGATCAGCGCGTGCGTACCGACGACGACGTCCGCGTCCGGCCCGCGCGAGCGGAACGAGCCGGTCACGAGCGCGCACGAGACGCCGAGTTGCGCGCAGATGCCCTCGATCGTCAGGAAGTGTTGCTCCGCGAGCGTCTCGGTCGGCGCCATCAGCGCGCCCTGACGCCCCGCCTCGACCGCGCGCAGCAGCGCGTAGAGCGCGACCACCGTCTTGCCCGAGCCGACGTCGCCCTGGAGCAGGCGCTGCATCGGCGTCGTGCGCGCGAGGTCGGTGTCGAGCTCGGCGATCGCGCTCTCCTGGTGCTCCGTCAGCTCGAAGGGAAGCTCCTCGCGGTAGCGCTCGATCAGCTCGCCCGGCTCCGGCAGCGCCGCCGCGACGGCATCCTCGCGCTCGGACGCCTGACGGGCGAGCGCGAGTTGCAGCGTCAGCAGCTCGTCGAACGCGAGCCGTCGCCTCCCCTCCTCCGCCTCCTCCAGCGAGCGCGGCCGGTGCAGGGCGACGAGGGCGTCGCCGCGCAGCGGCAGGCGTCGCTCGACCTTCAGCGCAGCCGGCAGCGAGTCGGGGCGGTCGGTCGCGAGGGGCAGCGCGCTCTCGACGAGCTCCCGCAGCTTCGCGCTCGCCACCTCCTCGCTCGCCGGGTAGACCGGCGCGAAGTCCGCGGTCGCGGAGCCGCCGTTCAGATCGTAGGAGCGCACCTGGAAGCCGTAGCGGTTCGGCACGCCGCGCAGCCGCACGCGCGTGCCCGGCACGAGCTTCTCCTGCAGCCACGGCTGGTTGAACCAGGTCGCGGAGATCTGACCGCTCCCGTCCGAGACCTGCGCGGTCAGGATCTGCAGGCGGCCACGGCCGCGACGGGACGATGTCTTCAGCACCTCGCCGGCGATCACGACCTCGTCCTCTCCCCACAGCTCCGCGATCCGCCGCTCGGGCGCCGGCTGCTCGTAGCGGCGCGGGCGGTGGTCGAGCAGGTCAGCCGATCCGCTCGAGCCCGAGCTTGGCGAGCCGCTTGCGCAGCGTCGGCCCGACCCCGGGGAGCGACTCGAGGGGCGCGTCGAGCCGCTCGGGGTGGAGACGGCCGCGCGTCGGCTTCCACCCGCCCGCAGGCGGGTCCACGGCGGCGAAACCGGGCTGGGGCCGGCTCATCGCCGGAGTATCGCAGCGGAACCGGCTGTCAGCACCGACGCCAGGGCGTCAGGACTGGAACCAGAAGAAGCCGACGGTGCCCGGGCCGGCGTGGGTGCCGACGACCGCGCCGAGCGAGGTGACGAGCTCGATCTGCGCCTGCGGGCGTGTGGTGGTGACGAGCGTGCGCAACTGCTCGACGGTGTCGGCCGCTTCGGCATGGGCGATCGCCACGTACAGCCCCTCCGCCGCGGTCGTCCCCGCCTCGAAGCGCTTCCGGAACTCCTCCAGCGCCTTCGCCCGGCCACGCACGCGGGTGAGCGGGACGACCTCGCCGTCGTCGATCGTGAGGATCGGCTTCACGTTCAGGAGGCTGCCCGCAAGCGCCCGGGCGCGGCCGATGCGACCGCCCTTCGCGAGGAACTCCAGCGTGTCGACGGTGAAGAGCAGCCCCGCCTCCTCCCGGTAGCGGCCGGCCAGCGCCTCGATCTCGGCATCGGTGGTGCCGCGCTCGAGCAGGCGCTGGATCCCGAGCGCCAGCATCGAGATCCCCACGGAGGCCGACTCGGAGTCCAGGAGCCGAATCCTGTCCCCCTCCACCTCGCCGGCCGCGAGCGTGGCGCTCTGGAACGTCCCGGAGAGCTTCGACGAGATGTGGATCGAGTAGATCCGCTCATAGCCGGAGAGCGCGTGGTAGGTGGAGAGGAAGTCCTGCGGCGTGGGCTGCGAGGTCGTCGGCAGCTCGGGTGCCGCCTTCAGGCGCTGGTAGAAGTCGTGCGGGTCTAGCTCGACGTAGTCGCGGAAGCTCTTCTCGCCGAACCGGACGTAGAGCGGCACGACGCGCATGTTCGGGAAGCGGAGCTGGGCGTCGGGGAAGTCCGCGGTCGAGTCCAGCACGATCGCCGTGTTCTGGCTCGTCAGGTTCACGACCGGCGCTCGCCGGCGCCGCGGATCGCGTCAACGATCTCGTCCAGCTCCTGATCCTTGCGCAGGCAGGCCACAGCACCGGCAGCCTCGAGCGCGTCCAGCTCGCGGGGACTTGCGCTCGCGGTCAGGCAGACGACGGCGACACGGGGACACGCCGCGCGCAGCGCGATCGTCGCCTCCACGCCGTCCATCCCGGGCAGGCGGAAGTCCATCACGCAGACGTCCGGGTCGAACTGCTCGCACGCGCCGACAACGGCCGTTCCCTCCGCGACCGCGCCGACGACCTCGAGCCCCTCCTGCAGCCCGAGCAGCAGCTCGAGCGCCTGGCGGAAGACGTCGTTGTCCTCGACGAGCAGGATGCGGATCGGCTGCGTGCGCGTGACCACGGTGTGACCTTACGACCTACTCGGCCGACAGGAGCAACGGGTAGTGCGGCTGGCCGCCCGGGTGCACGTCCAGCTCGACCGCCGGATGTTCCTCGTGGACATGCCGCAACAGATCGTCGAGCCGCGGCTCGTCGGAGCCGGTGAGGATCGTCAGCACCTCCGCGCCGTTCTCGAGCAGGCGCTCCACGACCGCCCGGGCGACGTCGTCGAAGCTGGCGGAGGAGGCCACTGCCTCGCCCTGCGCCAGACCGAGATATGCGCCCTTGCGGACGGGCACGCCGTCGAGCTCGACGTCGCGCGAGGCGATCGTCACCTCGCCGGTCGCGACCTGGTCGAGCGCCTCGAGCATCGCGGCCTCGTTCTCGGCGGCCGTGAGCGACGGGAGGTAACGGACGATCGCCGCCAGGCCCGCCGGCACGGAGCGCGACGGAATCACGCGCACCGGCTTCGTCGCCAGCCGCGCCGCCTGCTCGGCCGAGAGGATCACGTTGCCGTTGTTCGGCAGGATGAGCACCTCGGTTGCCGGTGTCGCCTCGATCGCCTCGAGGATGTCGGAGGTCGACGGGTTCATCGTCTGCCCACCCTCGATCACCCTTGCCGCTCCGTACTCCTCGAACAGGCGGCGATTGCCGGTACCGGGGACGACGGCGACGATCCCCGTCTCGAGGGTCAGCGCGGGATCGGGAACGGTGTCGAGCAGCCGTTCCGAGCGCTCCGCGGTCTGCTTGTGCATGTTCGCGATCTCGATCCCTTCGATCGTGCCGAGCCGGGTTCCGGCGGCCAGCGCGGCGCCGGGGTCGTCCGTGTGGACGTGGATCTTGAGCGCGCTCGGGTCGCCGACGACGAGCAGCGAGTCGCCGAGCTGCTCCAACTCGGCCTCGAGCGCCTCCGCGTCGAGCCCGCTCCCTTCCACGACGAAGACCGTGCAGTAGCGGAACTCCGAGAGCTCCTGGTGAATCGCTTCGACTCCGGCCTCGTGCGTGTCCTCGGCCGGGACTTCCGGCAGCGTCTCGCCGGCGAGCGCTGCTGCGACGCCGCGGACGATCTCCAGGAGCCCTGCACCGCCCGCGTCGACCACCCCGGCCTCCTTCAGCACGGCGAGCTGGTCGGGCGTCCGCGCCAGAGCGTCCTCGCCGCGGGCGACGAGCGCCCTGAGGAGGCCGGTGCCGTCGAGCGTCGCGTGACGTGGATCCTCTGCCTCCTCCGCGAGCTCGCGGATCACGGTGAGCATCGTCCCCTCGACCGGCCGCCGCACCGCCCTGTAGGCGGCGTCACTGGCCCCGCGAAAGGCGCGCTTGATGCGGATCGGGTCGATCGCGCCCGGCTCGCCGAGCACCTCCGCGGCGCCGCGGAGGATCTGGGAGAAGATCACGCCCGAGTTGCCGCGCGCGCCCATCAGCGCCGCGCGGGTCAGCTCCTTCGCAACAGCGCCGCGGTCGGCCGCGGTCGACGCGTCGAGCGCCTCGACGATCGAACGAGCGGTCAGCGTCAGGTTCGTACCCGTGTCCCCGTCGGGAACGGGGTAGACGTTCAGGTCGTCGATCCGGCGGCGGTTCGCCTCGAGGTTCTGGAGCGCGGCCCGCGCGAGCTCGCGCGCCCGGTCGAGCTCGCTCACCAGCATGGGGGAACCCATGGTTCCCCCATGAGCCCCCTCCTTCCCTTCTCTCTCATGAAACGTGGCTTGGCCTCCCGCCGGGCCAAGCCCGGCTCCGGCCACGAGACTGGGATCGCTGATCGAAGGTGACGAGCCACGTCGATCACGCCGATCTCCGGACGTCCTGGATGTGCACCTCGACCGCGCCGACCTTCAACCCGGTCAGCCGCTCGACCTCGTAGGCGACGCGCGAGCGGACGGTCGCAGCGACCTCGGCGAGGTTGAGCCCGTACTCGACCACGACGTAGAGGTCGAGCGCCAGCGCACCGTCGCGGGAGGAGACCTCGATGCCCTGCCGGAGCCGGTCGCGGGCGAGCAGGCGCTTCAGCCCCTTGCCGGCCATGCCGACGACGCCGTAGCACTCGGCGGCCGTGTGGCCGACGATCTGCGCGATCGCGTCCGAGGCGATCGTGATCCGCCCGAGCTCGGACGATCCGGTGAGGTGTCCCCGATCCACGCCGCGAGCTTAGACGCGCCGGGCGGGGCGGAAGGTTGCTAGACCGCTTTTTGGACTTTGCCCGCCTTGAGACAGCGGGTGCAGACGTAGGCTCGCGTCTTCACGCCCTGCACGAGGACGCGGATCTTCTGCAGGTTCGGGTTGAAGCGGCGGCGCGTCGCCACCATGGAATGGCTCCGGTTGTTCCCGAACGACGGCTTCTTGCCGCAGACTGAGCAGACCTTGGACACGGCCGAGGAGTGTAGCCGAAACGCAAGTAACAGACTGTCACTTGGCGGGGCGCGCGTCGGTACTCTCTTCGACTCGGATGATCCGCCGCTCGACTCTCATCGGCCTCGTCGTCGCAGCCGCGCTCGCGGCCTCCGTCGCCGACGGGCAATCGGCGGCGCCGGTCACGTTGAGGATCGTCTTCCCCGAGGGCCTGACCGTCCGGCAGATGGCCGATCAGGCGACGCACGTACGCCGTATTGCGATCCGCAAGCGAGGCGTGACTCCCCGCCTCACCGGTAAGGCATACGCCGCGGCCACCGCCAACTCCCGGATCCCGAGCGGGTTCGTTCCGTTCGTGAAGCGGCGGAGCGTGGAAGGGTTCCTCTTCCCGGCCCTGTACCAGTTCACGCCGCGAACGACCGCCTCCGAGCTGGTCGCCAAGCAGATCGCCGAGTTCGAGCGGCGCTGGCGGACGGTCGACCTGCGCGCGGCCCGCAAGCGCGGTCAGAGCCCGTACGCCGTGCTCACGATCGCATCCCTGGTCGAGCGGGAGACCGCCGTGCCGCGGGAGCGAGCTCTCGTGGCCGCCGTCATCGTCAACCGGCTCGAGCGCGGCATGCCGCTCGGCATCGATGCGTCGCTCCGCTACGGGCTCGGGATCGAGGGGACGAAGTCGATCACCCGAGCGCACCTCCGGAGCTCGACGCCCTACAACACGCACCGCTTCAAGGGCCTGCCGCCGACCCCGATCGCCAACCCCGGCCTACCGTCGATGCGCGCCGCCGCGCGGCCGGCGAACGTCGACCATCTCTTCTACCTGCGCATTCCCGGAACCGTGCGCCACTTCTTCACCGCCGACGAGCAGGAGTTCTGCGCGAAGGCGCTCGAGTACGGCTACGCCGGCTGCTAGCGGGCGGCCGCAGCTCTGAGCTGTGCGAAGACGTCGGCCATCTCGAGGCCCGTGCGGACGGCCTCGGCGCCCTTCTCGAGGCGCTCCTCGGCCTGGCCCGCCTGCTCGAGCGTGAGCACGCCGAAGGAGACCGGCACGCCGGTCTCGAGCGCGGCGAGCTGGAGCCCGCTCGCGGCCTCGCCTGCGACGAAGTCGAAGTGCGGCGTGTCGCCGCGGATCACGCAGCCGAGCGCGACGATGCACGCGTAGCGGCGCGTCTTCGCGAGCGCCATCGCAGCGAGCGGCAGCTCGAACGCGCCCGGGAACGGGCATCACGGTGATCGCCTCGCGCGCGACGCCGGCCTCGTCGAGCTCCGCGAGCGCGCCCTCGAGCAACTTCGAGGTGACGGCGCCGTTGAAGCGGCTGACGACGACGCCGACCGACCTGCGTGCCCCGGTCGGGGCGCCTTCGAGGATGCCGTAGCCGGTCGGCACACTGAACTCGCCGGCGGCGTGCTCTGCGGCGACCGGTGCTTCGGCTTCGGCCTCGGCTGCTCGGCCTCGGCCTCGGCCTCGCCCACGGGCTCCGGCTCGGCCTCGACGTCCGGCTCGGCCTCGACCTCCGGCTCGGCGTCGGGCTCGGCGAGCGACTCCGGCTCGACCTCCGTGCCGGCGAGCACGTTCTCCGACGACTCCTCGTCGACCTCCGGGGTGCCGTCGAACTTGGGCACGTCGGGCCAGCGCTCGGTCACGGCTGTGCCTGCCTGTGGAGGCTCACGCCTCGGCTCCGTCGAAGAGCTCGGGCTCGAAGCGGAGATCCTGGTGGTGGAGCGCGTGACCGAGCTTGTCGCGCTTCGCGTCGAGGTAGCCCCGGTTCTCGGCGTTGGGCGCCATCTCGATCGGCACCTGCTCGACCACCTCGAGGCCGAAGCCCGAGATGCCCGAGATCTTCTTGGGGTTGTTCGTCAGCACCCGGAGCGTCGAGAGGCCGAGGTCGGCGAGGATCTGCGAGCCGATCCCGTACTCCCGCACATCCGCCGCGAACCCGAGCCGCAGGTTCGCCTCGACGGTGTCCAGGCCCTGCTCCTGGAGCTCGTAGGCCTTCAGCTTGTTGAGGAGGCCGATGCCGCGGCCCTCCTGCGAGAGATAGAGCAGCACGCCCCGGCCCTCGGCCTCGATGCGCCGCAGGGCGTGCTCGAGCTGCTCGCCGCAGTCGCACCGGAGCGAATGGAAGACGTCTCCCGTGAGGCATTCCGAGTGCACGCGCACGAGCACGTTCTGCTCGCCCGCGACCTCGCCCTTCACGAGCGCGACGTGGTGCTTCCCGGTCAAGGTCTCGTGGAAGGCGACGGCGGTGAACTCGCCGTGTGCGGTGGGCAGGCGCACGCTCGTCTGCCGCTCGACGAGCTGCTCGTGCCGGCGGCGGTACTCGACGAGATCCGCGACCGTGATCATCTTCAGGCCGTGTGCGGCGCAGTACGGGACGAGATCGGGGACGCGCGCCATCGAGCCGTCGTCGCGCATGATCTCGCACACCACCCCGGCCGGATTGAGGCCGGCGAGACGGGCCAGGTCGACCGCGGCCTCCGTCTGGCCGGTGCGCTGGAGCACGCCGCCGCGCCGGGCGCGGAGCGGGAAGACGTGTCCCGGCTGGACGAGGTCGGCAGGCTTCGAGGTCGGATCGACCGCGACCTGGATCGTGTGCGCGCGGTCGTGCGCGGAGATCCCGGTCGTCACGCCTTCACGCGCCTCGACCGAGACGGTGAACGCGGTGCCGAACGGCGTCTCGTTCTGCTCGGTCATCTGGCGAAGCTCGAGCTCGTCGCAGCGCTCCTCGGTGAGACAGAGGCAGACCAGCCCACGCGCGTGCGTGACCATGAAGTTGACCGCCTCCGGAGTCGCGAACTGCGCAGCGATCGTCAGGTCGCCCTCGTTCTCGCGATCCTCGTCGTCGACGACGACCACGAACTTGCCCTGGCGGATGTCCTCGATCGCCTCCTCGATCGTGGCGAAGGGACTCCCGGTCTTCGTCTCGGAGGCCATCGTCACGCGGGCATCGTACCGGCGAGGAGTTTTTCGACGTACTTGGCGAGAACGTCGACTTCGAGGTTCACGGCGTCTCCCGTCGCAAGAGCGCCGAGGGTCGTCACCGCGAGCGTGTGCGGAATCAGGGCGATCTCGAAACCCTCGTCGGTCAGCGCGGCGACCGTCAGCGAGACCCCGTCCACCGTGACGGAGCCCTTCTCGACGAGATAGCGCGAGAGCTCGGGCGCGGCGATGCCGATGCGCGCGCCGTCCCCCTCCGGCGTCACGGCCGTGACCGTCGCGACCCCGTCGACGTGTCCCTGGACGTAGTGGCCTCCGAGCGGCTCACCGGCACGCAGCGCGGGCTCGACGTTCACGCGCTCGCCGAACTGCTTGACGCGTGCGAGCGTCTCCGGGACCACGTCGAACGAGAGGCTGTTCACGGAGCCGTCCACGACCGTGAGGCAGACGCCGTCGAGCGCGACGGAGTCGCCCAGCGTCGCTGCGGTCGTGCACTCGACGACGAGCCGGCCGCCCTCGAACGAGATGACCCTGCCGACCTCGCGTACCAGCCCGGTGAACATGTCGGAGAGGCTACCGCGCGAGTTGCGTGGCTTCTCGCGACGTGGGACAGTCCGAGCCGACGTCCAACGAGGAGGGTCCGTGAAAGACGCGTTCGATGCTCTGACGGTTGCACGCAAGACCGCGTTCGTCTCCGCGTTGGCGATCGTCGTCGGGGTCTTCCTGCCCTGGGTGTCCGTTCTCGGCATCTCTGTGAGCGGGATCAGCACCGGCGACGGGAAGCTCGTCCTGATCGTTGCCGCGGTCGCGCTCGTCTTCCTCGCGGTCGACGCCGGCCTCGTCTCCTGGTTCGAGGTCTCGCACAGGCTCGTCAGCATCGTCTCGCTCGTCGCGGCGGCGTTGTGCCTACTCGTCGCCATCGCCGACCTGAACGACTTCGCCGCGATCGGGCTCTACGTCACGCTGATCGCGTCGATTACCTGGGTGGCGGCTGCGGTTCACTCGCTCCGCACGGGGCACGTGTCGGCTCCGGAGTCGCCGGCGCCCGTCGACCCACCTGCGCCCACCGAGCCGTAGCTTACGGCTCGCGCAGGTAGGCCTCGAGCAGTACGTCGGCGCCCACCTCCCGGCTCGTCAGCCGCGAGAGCGTGAGCGGCTCGTCGAGCGCGTCGAGAATCCCCTGGCCGACGCCCGCAAGCGTCGGGGCAACGAAGAGGAGCAGCTTGTCGACGAGACCCGCGCGCAGGAACGCCCCCGCCAGCGTCGGCCCCCCTTCCAGGAGCAGGGACTGGACGCCCTCGGCGCCGAGCGCCTGGAGCTCCTCGGCCAGCGGCCCCGAACGCAGCTCGAGCTCGGAGCCGTCCGGGAGCGGGCCGCTGCCGAACGCGAGCCGCCGCGGCTGTCGCGCCACCGGGACGTCGCGCGCGTCGAGCCGCGGGTTCTCGCGCCGAACCGTCCCCATGCCGACGGCGACCGCGTCCGAGGCGGCCCGCAGCTCGTGCACGAGCCGCCGCGACTCCTCGCCCGAGACCCAGCGCGAGCCGGGCACGGTGACGCGGCCGTCGAGCGTCACGGCCGCCTTGTAGGTGACGAACGGCCTTCCCTCCGTGACCCAGGCGCGCCAGGCCTCGTTCTGCGCCCGCGCTGCAAAGCGCTCGTCGAGCTCGACCTCGACACCCGCCTCCCGCAGCCGCTCGAGCCCGCCTCGGGCCTCGGGGTTCGGGTCGAGCGAGGCGGCGACGACGCGGGCGACACCCGCGGCGACGATGGCCTCCGTGCAGGGCGGCGTGGTGCCGTGGTGCGCGCAGGGCTCCATCGTCACGTAGAGCGTGGCGCCGCGCGCGCGCTCGCCCGCGGTGGCCAGAGCGACGATCTCGCCGTGCCTGCCCTCGGCCTCGGTCCACCCCTCGCCCACGATCTCCCCGTCGCGCACGAGCACGGCGGCGACGGTCGGCTTCGGGTACCCGGCGCCTCGCGCCGCCTCGCCGAGCTCGAGCGCCCGATTGAGCGTCATGCCAACTCGTGAACGAGCCGGCGGTAGGCGCGCGGCAGGTCCTCGCTCGCGAAGATGCCGCTCCCGACCACGAGCAGGTCGGCGCCGGCGTCGCGCACCGCGCGCACGTTCCCCTGCTTCACGCCGCCGTCGACCTGGACGTAGCAGTCCACGAGCCCGCGCAGCCGCTCGATCCGCTCGTAGGCGCCGTCCATGAACTCCTGCCCCGAGTAGCCCGGGACGATCGACATACACAGGCAGAGGTCGGCGCCGGCGTTCGCCGCCTCGGCAGCCACCTCGACCGCGGTGTCGGGATTGAAGGCGACGCCGACCTCGAGCCCGTGCTCCCGCGCCTGCGCGATCACGACGCTCGGGTCGGGCGCGACCTCGACGTGGAAGGTGACGCTGTCCCCGCCCGACTCGGCGATCTCGGGGAAGTGCGCGGCGGGGTTGTCGACCATCAGGTGGCAGTCGATCCTCCCACCCTCACGGTGGATCAACGGCGCGATCGAGCGCAGCACCACGGGGCCGATCGTCACCGGGGGAACGAAATGGCCGTCGCCGACGTCGAAGTGGAAGATGCGCGCACCCGCATTCAGCAGCGCCTGGATCTGCTCCCCGAGGTTGGCGAAGTCGGCCGCGTAGAGCGACGGCTCGACCTCGACCGTCCGCACCCAGTCGCGCCACGTCACGGTCGCGATTCTAGAGCGCGTTTTGGAATGACGCTTCGCCGTCGGGCCGCGCTGGGTGGTGCGAGCGCAAGGACGCAGGGAGCCTCGATAGCAGCGCTATCGGGGCGACTGAGGACGCCGCGATCGCGCGCACAGCGCGGCCCGACGGCTCAAGGCTTCATTTCGAAACGGGCTTCTAGAGCCGCCGCAGCCGGGCGATGAAGAACCCGGACGTGTGGTGGACGTGTGGGAGCGTCTGGAGGAACTCCGGCCGGCGCGCGTGGCGGAACTGCGCCCACTCCTCGATCGGCTCCACCTCGAGGCCGCCTGCACGGAGTGCGGCGTCGACCACCTCCTCGCTCTCGTCCGCGTTGATCGTGCAGACGGAGTAGACGAGCGTGCCGCCCGGACGGACGCGCGCGGCCGCGGCTCGCAGCAACTCGAGCTGGAGCTCCGGCAGCGGACGCGAGCGCCAGCGAAGGTCGGCGCGCGTGGCGAGAACGCCGAGCCCCGAGCAGGGGGCATCGACGAGGGCGCGGTCGAAGCCGTCGAGCTCGGCCGGGAGCTCTCGTCCGTCGGCGTGGACGATCCGCACGTCTTCCCGCCCCAGGCGGCGCAGGTTCTCTTCCAGCTCGCGCACGCGCGCCTCGTTCGCCTCGACGGCGACGACCTCGCCGGCGAGCATGGACGTCTTGCCGCCGGGCGCGGCGCACACGTCGAGGATCCGCTCACCCTCCTGGGCGCCCACACACAGGCCCGCCACCTGCGACCCGCGGCTCTGCGGCCAGATCCTTCCGGCGGCGAGCGCGTCCTCATCGACCCGATCGACGGTGTAGGCGCCAGGCACGTCCGTTGCGGTCCCGTCCGGGGCCAGCCCCTGGACGTGTCTCACGACGACGGGTGGCGGCTCGTTCTGGGCGCGCATCAGCGCCAGCGCCTCCTGTTCCCCGAGGTCGCGCCGCCAGACGTCCCAGATCCAGTCCGGATAGGAGTGCTTCAGCGGGCCTTCCGGAAGCGAGTCGAGCAGGCCCGTGAGGCCGTCTGCGAGCCGCCGCAGCACCGCGTTCGTGAACGGCACCGCCCGCTCGAGCCGGGCCTGTCGCACGAGCTCGACCGACTCGTTCACCGCCGCGTAGCGCGGCACGCCGTCCAGGTAGCCGAGCTGGTAGGCGCCCAGCCGGAGTGCCGCCCGCACGGGCGGGTCGAGCTTCCGCACGGGCCGCTTGCCCAGGGCCTCGATCGCGTGGTCGAGCGTGCGCACGCGCTGAACGGAGCCGAACGCGAGCCTGCGCGCAAGCGCCCGGTCGCGCTCGTCGAGCCCCTCCGAAGCGCTGCGCAGCGCCCGGTCGGCGTACGCGTCCTCCTCGAAGACGCGCAGCAGCACCTCGTAGGCCGCGCGCCGCGCAGGCCCGATCGTCATCGAAGCCCGCGGAGAAACGCCTCGTAGGCCATGCGCCGGCCGCCCTCCGGCTGCACCTCGACCGGCACGAGCGCCCCGTCCTCGATCCGCGCGCGCCAGATCGTGACGCGGCGGCCGTTGAGCTCGGCGCGCGCGCCGATATGCGGAGAGAGGGCGCGGATCCGATTCAGACTCTCCTCCGCAGGCGCGTCGAGGTCGAGCTCGCGGTCGGCCGGCTCGATCTTCGCGGCGTACGTGACGCCTTCCTCCGGTTGCGGTGTGAAGGACGGCGCCGGGAGCACTTCGTCGAGCAGCTCGACGGCCAGCTCTGCTGCTCGCGCGAAGACGGCGCCGGCATCGTCGTCGAGGCCGACCGCGAATGCCCGCTGCGCGGCGATCGGGCCTGCGTCGAGCTCCTTCACGGTCTCGTGGATCGTCACGCCGGTCTCGGTGTCGCCCGCGAGCAGAGCCCGCTCGACCGGAGCCGCGCCGCGCCAGCGCGGCAACAACGAGGGGTGCACGTTCAGCCAGAGGCCGCGCTCGAGCAGCGCTTCGGGGATCAGCAGCCCGTACGCGCAGACGACGACGGTGTCGGCCGGCAGGTCGAGCTCGGTGGTCGGACGGTCGGGCTGGAGCACCGGGATGCCGAGCGCCTCCGCGGTCACCTTCGCAGGCGGCGGCGCAAGCCTGCGGCCGCGCCCGGCGGGACGGTCGGGCCGCGTCAGCAGCGCCACCACCTCGTGCCGGGCGGCCAAGCGCTCGAGCACGTCCGCGCCGAAAGGCGCCGTAGCCGCAACCATCAACCTCATGGCCCGAGGCTACGCCAAGTCAGGACTCCGAAGCAGTCCTCTTCAGGGTCTTCGCGACGGGCTAGAGAGAAGGCCTGTGCCGCAGCGTTGCGAGCGCCTCGCGACGCGACTCCGCGTCGGTTCGCTCGATCATGAGCGTGCCGTCGAGATGGTCGAGCTCGTGCTGGACGACGCGGGCGGGAAGCTCCTCCAGCTCGAGGCGGAGCGGCTTTCCCTCCAGATCCTGACCTTCGAGCGTGATCGTCGTGCTCCGCTCCACGGGCACGAGCACGCCCTGGAGGGAGAGGCAGCCCTCGTCGCCGCTCTCGGTCTCCTCGGAGCGCGCGGTGATCTGCGGGTTGACGACGGCACGCACCTCGTCCTCGTCGGTCGCCTGGAAGACGAACAGACGCTGGAGGACGCCGACCTGAGTGGCTGCGAGACCGACGCCGCGAGCGTCGTGCATCAAATCCGTCATCCGCTCCGCCAGCCGGGCGAGCGTCTCGTCGAAACGGTCGACCTCGTGCGCGCGCATCCGCAGGACGGCGTCGGGATACTGGCGGATCTGGGCCAGCGCGAGCCGCCGCCGAACCTCGTTCTCGGCGTCCTCCCGAGCTTCGTCCTGAGCATCGCTCTCGAGCTCGTCGGGGTACGCGTTGCCCTCAGCCGCCATGGCGCCGAGTGTAGCCAGCGCAGCCCCGGCCTCCGTCACTCCATCGAGGGATGCGTCAGCTGATCGGTAAACAGCTAGACGGATTGGGGGTCGACGTCGACGACCGCGTTGACTCCCGCCTTGCGCATCGCCGGGGCAGCGGCGGCGAGCAGCCTGGCGGCCTGCTCCGCGAGCGCCCGAGGCCGCTCGGTCTTCGCGATCAGCTGGGCGCGATGGCGGCCGCGTAGTCGGAGGAGCGGCGCCGGACCGAGCAGGTCGCCGCCGCCGAGCCCCTCCCGGAGCTCACGCAGGAGCCGCTCCGGCGCCGAGGCGTCCGGACCGGTGGCGACGAGCGAGACGAGGTGGCGAAAGGGCGGATAGCCGAGCTCGCGGCGCCGTCCCAGCTCCTCCGCGAGAAAGCCGGCGACGTCGTGGCGCGCTGCGAAGGCGAGCGGTGTCGCATCCGGCTGGAAGCTCTGCACGATCACCTTGCCCGGCGCGTCGCGGCCGCTGCGCCCGGCCAGCTGGGTGACGAGCTGGAACGTCCGCTCTTCGGCCCGGAAATCCGGCAGCGTGAGCCCGGTGTCGGCGTCGACGACGGCTGCGAGCGAGACGCCCGGGAAATGGTGGCCCTTCGCGACCATCTGCGTGCCGATCAGCACGGCGCGGTCGGCGGCGGCGAACCGCTCGAGCGCGTCGTGCGCCGCCCCACGCTTCGCGGCGGTGTCCGCGTCGAGCCGGATCCGCTCGAGCTCCGGCACGTGCTTCGCGAGCTCCGCCTCCAGCCGCTGCGTGCCCGCCCCGATCCGCGCCAGCTCGATCGAGCCGCAGGCGGGACAGTCGGCCGGAACGTCCTCCGAGAAGCCGCAGTGGTGGCAGTGCAGGCGGCCGTCCCCGTGCAATGTGAGCGCGACGTCGCAGAGCCCGCAGCGGCGTGACAGCCCGCAGGCCCGGCAGTGCAGCGCCGGTGCGAGACCGCGCCGGTTGAGCAGCAGGATCGCCTTGCCGCCGTCCTGCGCCAGGGAGCCCAGCTCCGCGAGCAGCGGCGCCGACAGCGGATAGCCCGCCTGCCGCCGCAGGTCGACGATCTTGACCGTCGGCATCGGCGCGCCGAGCCTCGTGCCAAGCTGAATGCGCTCGAGCCGTTCCCAGCTCTCCGGCCGCGGCGTTGCGCTGCCGTAGACGGCGACGGCACCCTCGAGCGCCGCCCGCTTCGCAGCCACCGTGCGCGCGTCGTAGCGCGGATCCGACTCCTGCTTGTACGACGAGTCGTGTTCCTCGTCGACGCAGACGAGCCCCAGGTTCGGCACAGGGGCGAAGATCGCCGAGCGGGCCCCGACGACGATCGGCGCCTCGCCTGCCACGATCCGCTCCCGTTCGTCACGCCGCTCCGCCTCGGTCAGCCCGGAGTGGAGCACTGCGATCCGGTCGCCGAAGCGCGCCCGGAAGCGTCCGAGCGTCTGCGGGGTGAGCGCGATCTCGGGCACGAGCACGATCGCCCCGCGCCCGAGCGAGAGCGCCGCCGCACACGCCTGCAGATAGACCTCGGTCTTGCCGCTGCCGGTCGCGCCTCCGAGCAAGAGATGACCGCCGCCGGACTGGAGCAGCTCCGCGATCCTCGCGACCGCCGCAATCTGAGGCGGCGTCAGCTCCGCGGGCTCCGCCTCCCCGGCCAGGCCCGCGCCCGGCAGCTTGCGCTCGCCCCGGCGCGCGCGCAACCGGGGCGCGACGAGCTCGAGCGCCCTCGCCGGCGTCGAGCCGTAGTACTCGGCGACCCAGAGCGCGAGGTCGACGAGCGCGGGCGGCAGCTCGTAGAGCACGCGGTCGATCGGCGCCGTGGCGATCCCCGGCGGCGCCTCGACTCCGGTTTCGACGACGACGCCGCGCGCGGCGCGGCGGCCGAAGCGAACGGCGACGACGGCGCCCTTCCGCACGTCGTCCGGCACCTCGTAGGTGAACGGCCGCGCCAGCGAGCGCGAGGAGACGAGCGGGTAGACCGAGGCGAGCGGCACACGCCGAGGCTACTCGGCACCCCGGCGTGCGCCGACGAACCGTATTCCTGCAGTAAGGTGTCCCTTACATGAGCTGCGGGATGATCTGCGTCCACGGCGTCTCGAAGCACTTCGGTGCCGTCACTGCCGTCGAAGCCGCCGACCTCTGCGTCGAGCGCGGCGAGTTCGTCGCACTCCTCGGCCCGTCGGGCTGCGGCAAGACGACCCTGTTGCGGCTCGTGGCCGGCTTCGAGGAGCCCGACGCGGGTGAGGTGCGGATCGGCGACCGCGTCGTCGCAGACGGGAGCACCTGGGTCGTGCCCGAGCGGCGCCGCGTCGGCATGGTCTTCCAGGACTACGCGCTCTTCCCCCATCTGACCGTGGCCGAGAACGTGGGCTTCGGCCTTCCACGAAGGGAACGGCGCGCCCGCGTCCCGATCGTCCTCGCCCTCGTCGACCTCTGCGGCCTCGGCGGGCGCTATCCGCACGAGCTCTCGGGGGGCCAGCAGCAGCGCGTCGCGCTCGCCCGCGCACTCGCACCGAATCCCGAGCTCGTCCTGCTCGACGAGCCGTGGTCGAACATCGACCCGCACCTGCGCGCCTCGATGCGCGACGAGCTCGCGCGGATCCTCCGCTCGATCGGCGTCACCGTCGTCCTCGTCACGCACGACCGCGAGGAGGCGTTCTCACTCGCCGACCGGATCGCGATCATGCGCGCCGGGACGGTCGTCCAGGAGGGCTCGCCCGAGGAGATCTACCTCGCTCCGGCCACCCGCTGGGCGGCCGAGTTCGTCGGTGCCGGCAACTTCCTGCCCGGCACGCTCGCCGACGGCATCGTGCAGACGACCGTTGGCCGCTTCCCGGCGCTGAACGCGAACGGAGCGACGGACGTGGAAGTGCTGATCCGTCCGGAGCTGCTCGAGCTCGAGCCGGACCCGCTCGGCTCGGCCGAGGTGGTCGCCCGCGAGTTCCGGGGCCACGACGTCTTCTACCGCGTGCTCCTGGACGGCGTCGAGCTCGTCTCGCAGCGCCCGTCGAACGAGGTCGTCCCGCTCGGAGCGCGCGTCACGGTGCGCCCGCACGCCTCTCGCGTCACCGTTTTCTCCTGAGCAGTAAGGTGCGCCTTACATCGCCTATATGGCGCGCCTTACAACGACGGGAGGAGCAAGACAGATGAAGCCATTGATGAGCGCGCTGGCCGCCGCTGCGGCGCTGGCCGTGCTCGCGGCCGGCTGCGGCGGCGATGACGGCGAAGAGGCGGCGACGACGGGCACCCAGGAGGGTGGCGGCACACTCGTCGTCTACTCCGGCCGCGAGGAAGAGCTCGTCGCACCCCTGTTCGATGCCTTCGAGGAGGAGACGGGCATCGACGTCGAGGTTCGCTACGCCGACAGCGCGGAGCTCGCCGCCACGATTGCCGAAGAAGGGGACAACTCGCCCGCCGACGTCTTCTTCGCACAGGATCCCGGCTCGCTCGGCGCAGTCGACGACCAGCTGGCGGAGCTGCCCGACGAGGTGCTCGACCGCGTCGACGAGCGCTTCCGTGGCGGCGACAAGTGGGTGGGCACGTCGGGCCGCACGCGCGTGCTCGTCTACAACACCGACGCGCTCTCGGAGGACGAGGTGCCCGACTCGGTGTTCGAGCTGACCGACCCGAAGTGGAAGGGGAAAATCGGGATCGCGCCCACGAACGCGTCGTTCCAGGCCTTCGTCACCGCGATGCGGCTCGACCTGGGCGACGACCGCACGCGTGAGTGGCTGGAGGGCGTGATGGAGAACGAGCCCAAGTTCTACGAGAAGAACACGCCGATCGTCGAGGCGGCCGCCGCCGGCGAGATCGAGGTCGGGCTCGTGAACCACTACTACCTCTACCTCGTGCGGGCCGAGCAGGGCGAGGACGCGCCGATCGAGAACAAGTATCTCCCCGGCGACGATCCAGGCGCCCTCGTCACGGTGGCCGGCGCGGGTGTGCTCGAAGGCGCCGAGCACGCCGAGGCGGCGGAGCGGTTCGTCGAGTTCCTGCTCTCCGACGAGTCTCAGCGCTTCTACACCGACGAGGCCGAGGAGGCCGAGATCCCGCTCGTCGACGGCATCGAGCCGAAGGAAGGCGTGCCTTCGCTCGACGAGCTCGCCGACGCCGGCCCCGAGGTCGACTTCGCCCAGTTCGGCGACGAGTTGGAGGACACGCTCGAGCTCCTGAACGAGACCGGCTACACGTCGTGAGCCCGTTGCAGTGAGCTTCGGGCGATGAGACGTGCGCGGGGAGGGCGGCGGGCGCCGCTCGCCCTCGTCCTCCCCGCCGTCGCAGTCGTCGCGCTCGCGCTGCTGCCGCTCGCCTATCTCGTCCTGCGGGTGGCCGAAGGAGGCGGTGACGGCTTCGAGCTGCTGTGGCGCCGCAGCACGCTGGAACTGCTCTGGAGCACGTGCCTGCTCGTCGTGAGCGTGACTGCGGCCTCGGTCACGATCGGCGTCACGCTGGCGTGGCTCGTCACGCGCACCGATCTGCCCGGCCGCCGCATCTGGGGTGTCGCGGCCGCGTTGCCGCTCGTGATTCCGAGTTACGTCGCGGCGTTCTGCCTGCTCGGGGCGCTCGGACCGCGCGGGCTCGCGCAACAGCTCCTCGGCGTCGAGCGCCTGCCGGAGATCTACGGCTACTGGGGTGCGCTGGCCGCGCTGACGCTCTCGACCTATCCCTACGTGCTGCTGCTGACCGCGGCGGCGCTGCGCGAGGTCGACCCGTCGCTCGAGGAGGCTGCACGCGGGCTCGGCAGGCCGACGCACGAGGTCTTCCGCCGGGTCACGCTGCCCGCGGTGCGGCCGGCGATCGGTGCGGGAGCGCTGCTCGTGGCCCTCTACACCCTGTCCGATTTCGGCGTGGTCTCCCTCATGCGGTACGACGCGCTGACGCGGGCGATCTACCTGCAGTACCGCTCGCTCTTCGACCGGACGCCGGCGGCGGTGCTTGCGCTGCTGCTCGTGGCGCTGACGGCGCTCGTGTTGTTGCTCGAGGGGCGCTCGCGGCGGCGCACCCACCGCAGTTCGCCCGGCGTCGCCCGGCGCCTGCAGCCGCACGCACTCGGCCGCTGGAAGCTCCCGGCACTCGCCTTCTGCACGGCCGTGATCGGCTGCTTCCTCGTCCTCCCAGCCACCGTGCTCGTCGTCTGGCTCGCGCGTGGCCTCGACCGCTCGGGCTGGCCGTGGAGCGAGGCGCTCAACTCGGTCACCGCTTCGGCGCTGGCCGCTGTCGCCGCGGTGCTCGCCGCCCTGCCGGTCGCCATCCTCGCCAAGCGGCATCCGTCGCGCTGGACGCGGCTGCTCGAGCGGCTCTCGTTCACCGGCAACGCGCTGCCGGGGATCGTGATCGCGCTCTCGCTCGTCTTCTTCGCGGCGAACTACGCGAGCCCGGTCTACCAGACCCTCGCGCTGCTCGTCTTCGCCTACGTCGTCCGCTTCCTGCCCCAGGCGCTCGCCGGCGTCGAGTCGTCGCTCGCCGCCGTCAGCCCACGCGTCGAGGAGGCGTCGCGCGCGCTCGGCCGCGGGCCGGTCGCGACGACGGTGACGGTGACCGTGCCGCTGATCCGCTCCGGGATCCTGGCCGGCGCTGCGCTCGTCTTCCTCTCGGCGATGAAAGAGCTGCCGGCGACGCTGCTTCTGCGGCCGATCGGCTTCGACACGCTCGCCACCGACATCTGGCGCTTCACCTCGGTCGGCGCGTACTCCGAGGCCGCGTTGCCCGCGCTGCTGCTGATCGCCGTGTCCGCCCCGTTCGTCTACCTGTTGTCCGGCAGGCACGAGCCCGCCCCCGGTGAGCACGGCTAGAGTGGCTGGCATGGCCGGCCATTCCGTCGACGACTATCTCGAGACGATCTACTTCCTCGCCTTTCCGATCGGCGAGTACAAGCCCGATCCGAACTCGGCGGCGATCGCCTCTCGTGTGGCGGAGATGCTCGGCGTCTCGCGCGCGTCCGCCGGCGAGATGCTGAAGCGGCTCGAGGCGGACGGGCTCGTGGAGCGCGGCGAGCAGAAGGAGGCGCTCCTCACGGAGGTCGGGATCGAGCGCGCCGAGCGGGTCGTGCGCAAGCACCGCCTGATCGAGCGCCTGCTCACCGACTTCATGGGCTACACCGCCGCCGAGGCGCACGTGCACGCGGACGAGCTCGGCGACACGTTCAGCGAGGACATGGTCAACCGGATCCAGGAACGGCTCGGAAATCCGGAGCGGTGCCCGCACGGCTGGCCGGTCGATCCCGCGTTCGAGCAGGCGGAGAACCTCGAGCTCGCGCCGCTGACCGATCTCGAGCCCGGCAGGCAGGGCGAGATCGTGCGTCTCGCCGAGCACGACGGCGAGCTGCTGCACTGGTTCTACGA
Organism: uncultured Gaiellaceae bacterium; assembly: GCA_963735585.1. Taxonomy (GTDB): domain Bacteria; phylum Actinomycetota; class Thermoleophilia; order Gaiellales; family Gaiellaceae; genus Gaiellasilicea. The sequence continues at coordinate 879,741 of CAVTLI010000001.1, forward strand.
CGAGGGCTTCGTGCCCGGCGCGACGGTCATCCTGCGCGAGGCCCAGCCGGCCGCGGGCCAGTTCAAGGTCAGCCTCGCCGGCGGGGAGCGCGGGATCAGCGAGAAGGCCGCAGCCGGGCTCTACGTCCGCACGGTCTAGACGCGAGCGGGCGCCGCGAGACCGGCGGCCGAGCGCAGCGCTTCCGCTCGGTCGGTGCGCTCCCAGGTGAAGTCCCGGTCCTCACGGCCGAAATGGCCGTACGCCGCCGTCTTGCGAAAGATCGGGCGGCGCAGGTCGAGGTCGCGCAGGATCGCCGCGGGGCGCAGGTCGAAGTGCTCCCGCACGAGCTCTTCGATCCGGATCGGCGTCAGCCCCTCCGCCTCGGTGCCGAAGCAGTCGACGAGCACCGAGAGCGGGTGCGCGACACCGATCGCGTACGCGACCTGGATCTGGCAGCGCTCCGCGAGGCCGGCCGCGACCACGTTCTTCGCCACGTAGCGCGCCGCGTACGCCGCCGAGCGGTCGACCTTCGTCGGGTCCTTCCCTGAGAAGGCACCGCCGCCGTGGGGCGCGGCGCCGCCGTAGGTGTCGACGATGATCTTGCGGCCGGTGAGACCGGTGTCGCCCATGGGGCCGCCGATCACGAACTTGCCCGTCGGGTTGACGTAGACGAAATCCTTCTCCTCGAGGCGCTTCTCCTCGTACAGCGAGTGCGGCAGGATCGGGTGGAGGACGTGCTCGATCAGGTCGGGCTTGATCAGCGCCTCGGAGTCGAGCCCGTCGCGGTGCTGGCTCGAGACGAGGATGCGCTCGATCTCGACCGGGCGCTGGCGGCCGTGCTCGTCCACCTCGTAGCGGACGGTGACCTGGGCCTTGCCGTCCGGGCGGAGGTACGGGAGCACGTCGGCCTTGCGCACCTCCGAGAGGCGCTTGCAGATCTTGTGGGCGAGCTGAATCGGCAGCGGCATCAGCTCGTCGGTCTCGCTCGAGGCGTAGCCGAACATCATCCCCTGGTCGCCGGCGCCGACTCGGTCGAGCGGGTCGGCGTCGCCGTGCTGCGCCTCGAACGAGTCGTCCACCCCCTGAGCGATGTCGGCCGACTGCTCGTCGAGGGCGACCATGATCCCGCACGTCTCGGCGTCGAAGCCGTACTTGGCGCGCGTGTAGCCGATGTCCGCGATCGTCCGGCGGACGAGCCGCGGGATGTCGACGTACGTCTCGGTCGTGATCTCGCCGGCGACCACGACGAGCCCCGTCGTGATCAGCGTCTCGCAGGCGACGCGGCCGTTCGGATCGTCCGTGAGGACCGCGTCGAGGACCGCGTCCGAGACCTGGTCGGCAATCTTGTCCGGGTGGCCCTCGGTGACGGATTCCGAGGTGAAGGAGAACTCGCGCGCGACCATCGGCGGAGAAGGGTACCTGCTTGCGTGCTACCCGATCTCGAGGAAGAGGCCGACCTCGGGCGCGTCCGCATCGCTCACGTCGCCCCAGGCGATGAGGCTCTCGAGCGGCTCGAGATTCGCCTGAACCTCGGGCGGCACGTCCTCGTCGGACAAGGCTGAGATGGTGCCGATCAGGTCGACGAGGCCGTTCAGGTCGAGGTAGGCGTAGATCTGGGCGTCGTCGCCGACTCCCGCCGCCTCACGAGTGTCCTGGAAGCGATCGTCGTCCTCGAGTGAGTCGCCGTCTGCGGTGAGCGCATCGAGCCCGCCCGGCGCGGTCGTGACGACGACGCGTCCGTTACCGGCGCCGTACAGGAGCGCGACGGGACCGAGCTGGACTTCCCTCGCGTCCACCCCGCCGACCCGCCGCCTGCCCGTCTCTGCCTGGAGGAAGCCGGACGCCGTGTCCGCCAGCGCGTCCAGGGTCTCGATCGCGCGGGCGTCGTCCTCGGGGTCGAGCACCAGCGTGAACTCGGGGATCAGCAACCCGGGAGCGGTGTAGAACGCGAAGCCGCCGGCGAAGAGATCGACGATGTCGTCGTAGGAGACGCCCAGCAGCCGCTCGGCGTCGGGCGCGTCGGCCCCGTCGAGGGCGCAGCGCAACTGTCCCGTCAGACCGAGGCCGGCGGCGTCGAAGCCCGGTGCGCCGAGGTAGGCGAGCGCGCGGGGCGGGACGTGGGCGAGGAGCGTCTCGTCGCCGACGAGCTCGGCGGCGCCGTCCCCGGCGGCCTCGAAGAGCAGGCGCACGCCGTCGTCCTGCGTCCGCAGGGTGCCGACGGCGAACTCGAGCTCGCCGGCCGCCTCAGGCGCCTCGCAACCGGGAGGAAGCGCGGAGACCGAAGTGTCCTGCAGCGCCGCGCCGCTCGCGTAGAGCGTGACCAGAGCGGCGTCCTCGACGCGATCCTGGGCGTCTACGAACCAGTCGCTCCCGTCCAGCCGGTCGCCGTCCGCGCCGAAGCGGTCGAGCACCGCCGCGGACTCGGCGACGAGCGTCCAGCCCTCCACCACGCGCGTCTCGACAGGCTCGTCCGAATCCTCGAGCAACTGCTCGAGCTGCTGGGGATCGCGCGGCTTGGTGATCAGGACGACCTCCGGCTCATCGTCGAGGTCGAGGAACGCGAGGAAGGTGTCGTCGCCGAGCGCGGGCAACAGATCGCCCTCCACGGACAGGCCCTCCTCGGACAGCTCGCGGCTCAGCTCCGTGAAGAGCTCGTCCTTGCCGGGGAAGCGGTCGAGCAAATCCTCGGCCTGGAGCCACTGCTCCGACTCGGGATCGGTCTCGAAGGCGAGCAGGAGCGGCACGTCGGCCGGAACGATCGCGGCGACGTCGGAGGCGCCGCCCGTGGCAGCGGCGTTCTTGCTCCCACCGCAGCCCGCGAGGATCACGGCGAGTGCGGCGAGCAGCAGCAAGGCGAGACGACCCCTCATGGCCTCCATCCTACTCGGCAGTCGGCGCCCTTTTCATGAGGTTTCCCACCAGCTCGTGGAGAGGTGCTCCTTCGAGCACCGCGCAGACCCCGTTCAGGATCGGCAACTCGATCCCGAGCCGATGCGCGAGATCGCGCAGGACCGGTGCCGTCGTCAGCCCCTCCACGACCATCCCGATCTGCCGAACCGCCTCGTCGGGGTCGGTGCCCTGCGCGATCAGCTCGCCGGCACGGCGGTTGCGGCCGGACTTCGACCAGCACGTGACGATCAGGTCGCCCATGCCCGCGAGGCCGGAGAACGTCTCGGGCCGTGCCCCCGACTCCTCGGAGAGCCGCGCCATCTCGGAGAGCCCGCGTGCGACCAGCGCAGCCTTGGCGTTGTCGCCGAGCCCCAGGCCGTCTGCTCCGCCCGCGGCGAGCGCGATCACGTTCTTGGCCGCCGCGCACAGCTCGACGCCCACGATGTCGTCGTTCACGTAGACCCGGAACGTGAGCGAGTTGATCGCCTTCTGGAGCTCGAGCGAGAGGTGGTGATCCTCGCTCGCGATCACCGCCGCGGCGGGGAGCTCGCGTGCGATCTCCTCCGCGATGTTCGGCCCGGAGAGCACGGCCACGGGTCGGCCCTCGACGAGGGTCGAGAGCCGCTGCCCGGTCGCCGGATGCAGGCCCTTCGTGAGCGAGAGCACGGGTGCGTTGCCGGGCAGCCCGGCGACGACCGAGCCGAAGGTCGCGCTCGGCACGGCGACGACGATCAGATCGGCCTCGGCGAACGGCGCATCCGCGAGCGCCGTCGCGGTCACGTTGCTCAGGTCGACGTTCGTCAGGTAGCGCGGGTTGCGGCCGGTTTCGGCGATCGTGCGCGCCTGCTCCGGGTCGCGGCAGGCGAGCGTGACGTCGTGGTCGTGCGTCGCCAGGACGCGCGAGAACGCGGTGCCCCACGAGCCACCACCCACGACGACGACCTTCACGCTCCTGACCGCCTTACGCTCCCGCCCGGCAGAGCCGGGCTCCGCGAACGGCTGACGTGAAACGTGAAGAAAACCTTCACGAGCGCTTCACGAAGTCGATCGAGACGGGGACGCCGTCGAGGCCGAAGCGCCTGCGCAGCTCGTTCTCGACCCAGTACGCGTAGTCGCGCGTCACGAGGCCGGGATCGTTCACGTGGATCCGGATCCGCGGCGGGCGCGTCGAGACCTGCGCGCCGTAGAGCAAATTGAGCCGCTTGCCGCGCTGCGAAGGCGCCTGCCGCGCCTCGCGGAGCTCGGCGAGCGCGTTGTTCAGCGCCGGCGTCGGGATCCGGCCGGTGTGCTTCTCGAAGAGCGCGACCACGTGGTCGAGCAGCCGCTCGACACCGCGGCCCGTCTTCGCGGACACGGCGATCACCGGCGGCCGCTGCCGCAGGCGGGACGCGAGGCGCGGCTTCACGTCTTCGAGCGTGACCTCGTTCACGTCCCACTTCGAGAGCACGACGAGTGTCGAGCAGGAGGCCTTCCGAGCCACGTCGGCGACGGCGAGATCCTGATCGACGATGCCTTCGCTCGCGTCGATCAGGACGAGCGCGACGTCGGCCCGCTCGGCTGCCGCGAGCGCGCGCAGCTCCGAGTAGTACTCGATCCCCTGCCGCTGCTTGCGCTTGCGCCGGAGGCCGGCGGTGTCGACGAGCAGGAAGGTGCGGTCGTCGCGCTGCAGGATCGTGTCGATCGAGTCGCGCGTCGTACCGGGGACGTCCGAGACGATCACGCGCTCGCGGCCCAACAGCTTGTTCAGGAGCGACGACTTGCCCACGTTCGGCCGCCCGAGAATGGCCACCCGGATCGTCTCGTCGCCGAGCGGCGCCCTTCCCTCGCCCGGGAGCAGCGAGACGATCTCGTCGAGCAGGTCGCCCGTTCCGTGCCCGTGCAGCGCCGACAGAGGCCACGGATCGCCGAGCCCGAGCTTGTGGAACTCGACGGCCTCCAGATCCTTGCGCGGGTCGTCGATCTTGTTCGCGAGCACGAGCACCGGCTTCTTGGCCGCGCGCAGGGTGACGGCCAGCTCCTCGTCGCCGGGGGTGATCCCGTGGCGCGCGTCGACGACGAAGAGCACGAGGTCGGCCTCGTCGATCGCCGTCCGCGCCTGCTTCGCGATCTCCGGGCTGAAGACGTCCTCGGCCGCGTCGTCGACACCGCCCGTGTCGATCAGCAGGAAGTGCACGCCGTTCCACTCGCACAGCAGCTCCTTGCGGTCGCGCGTCACTCCAGGCGTCTCGTGCACCACGGCCTGGCGTGATTCCGTCAGCCGGTTGATCAGCGTCGACTTGCCCACGTTCGGGAAGCCGACGATCGCGACGGTGCCGGCGATCTCGGGCGCGGTCTCGGAAGGTGTGTCGATCGTGCTCATGAGGGAGGCGTGGCGTGTCGCGGACGCCCGAGCGCGTGGAGCTGGGCCAGCCAGTCGTGCAGCTCGCGCAGCTTCTCCGCGATCTCCGCAGAAGCCTCGCGGTAGCCCTTGCCCCCCTTCGGCAGCCCCTCGAAGCGCATCGGCTCGCCCCACGCCACCGAGACCGGCGCCCAGTTTCCGATCCGCCAGGTGTGCGAGCCGTGGATCGCGGCGGGCACGACCGGCACACCCTCCTGCAGCGCGACCATCGCGGCGCCCGGTTGCACGGGACCGAGCTCGCCGCTCAACTGGCGCGTCCCCTCGACGAAGAGCCCGAGCGCATGACCGTCGCGCACGACCTCGCGCATTCGCCGCACGGCCTCCCGGTCGGACTCGCCGCGGCGCACCGAGATCGTGCCGAAGCTGCGGATCAGCTGACCGAGCCCGGGCGCACGGTGCGCCTCGACCTTCGCCATGAAGTAGACGGTGCGGGGCGTGACGGCGCCGTAGACGGGTGGGTCGATCCAGTGGAAATGGTTGAACGCGAAGACGACGCCGCCGGCACGTGGCACGCGCTCGACTCCGTACGTGCGGATCGGGGTGAAGAGGCGGACGAGCGGCTGGAGCGTGACGCGACCCACCGCCCAGACGGCGTCGACGCGGTTCATGCGCCGGCTGAGGACCGAACGAGCTGCTCGATCCGTCCCACGACCTCGTCCACCGCGAGGTCGGTCGTGTCGATCTGTACGGCGTCCGGGGCCGGGCGCATGTTGATCGCGTCCTTCTCGTCGCGCAGGCGCAGATCGGTCGCGAGCGAATCGGCCGCGAGCTCGGGGTGCTCCGCCGCGCGCCGCTCGGCACGCACGGCGTGATCGGCGACCAGATAGACCTTCACGCGCGCCTGCGGTGCGACGACCGTGCCGATGTCTCGGCCCTCGATCACCACGTCGCCCTCGTCTCCCAGCGTCCGCTGGCGCTCGCGCATCACCTCGCGCACGGCCGGGTGACGGGCGACGACGGGGACGAGCTTGTCGATCCCCGGCTTGCGGATCGAGGCTGTCACGTCGGCGTCGTCGATGAAGACGCGACCGTTGTCGTCGAAGCGCACGGGATGCTCGCGCGCCAGCTCCGCGAGCTCCTCGGCCTGGTCGAGGGCGAGCCCGCGCCGCTGTGCGAGGCACGTGAGCGCGCGGTACATCGCGCCCGTGTCCAGGTAGCGGAAGCCGAGGCGCTCGGCGAGCCGCCGCGCGACCGTGCTCTTGCCGGCCCCTGCGGGCCCGTCGATGGCGACGATCATCGGGGTGAGGAAGCTCCTGTCGAAGGGGTGAGTCGAAGCGAGTCGAGCAGCTCGTAGAAGCCGGGGAAGCTTACCGCGACCGCCTCGGCCCCCCGGATCTCCACACCCTCCCTCGACGTGATCCCGGCGACCGCGGCCAGCATCGCGATCCGGTGGTCGCCGCGGCTCTCGATCCAGCCGCCGCGCAGACGCGCCGGCACGCCGCGCACCACGAAGCCGTCGTCCGTCGCCCGGATGTGCGCGCCGATCCGGCGTAGCCCCTCGACGACGGCGTCGATCCGGTCGGTCTCCTTCGTGCGCAGCTCGGCGGCGCCGCGCAGGGTGCTGTCACCGTGCGCATGCGCGGCGAGCAGGGCGAAGAGCGGCAGCTCGTCGAGGAGCGCCGGCACCTCCTTCGCCGAGATGTTCGTGCCGACGAGCTGCGCGGGGCGCACGTCGAGGTCGCCGGCCGGCTCGCCCGCGATCCGGCGGCGGTTGAAGACGGTGATGTTCGCCCCCATCCGCTCGAGCACGTCCAGCAGACCCGTGCGGCGCGGGTTCAGGTTGAGGCCGTGGAGCGTCAGCTCGGAGCCCGCCAGCAGCGTGCCGGCGACGAGGAACGGAGCGGCGGCGGAGAAGTCGCCCGGCACCTCGACCTCCCCCAGCTCGAGCCGCTCGACCGGCTGGACGGTGACGCTCCCGGGGCCGCGGCGGACGCGCGCGCCGGCCGCGGTGAGCAGCGACTCGGTGTGGTCGCGCGTCGGCAGGGGCTCCACGACCGTCGTCTCGCCGTCCGCGAAGAGCCCGGCGAGCAGGACGGCGGACTTCACCTGCGCGCTCGCCACGGGCAGCTCGTAGGTGAGCGGCTTGACGGCACCGCCCGCGAGCGTGAGGGGCGCGTGACCGTCGGTCGTCTCGACCTCGACGCCCATGCGGCGCAGCGGCTCGGCGATCCGCTCCATCGGCCGCGTGCTCAGCGAGTCGTCTCCCGTCAGCGTGAACCGGCCGTCCTGCCCCGCGAGCAGGCCCGGGAGCAGGCGCATCAGCGTGCCGGCGTTCCCGCAGTCGATCGGCCCCGTCGGCTCGGTCAGGCCGCGGAGGCCGGCGCCGAACACCCGCAGGGTGTCGGGGCTCGCCTCGTAGACCCGCACGCCGAGCTCGCGCACCGCCGCGATCGTCGCCTCCGTGTCGGCCGAGCGGCCGAAGCCCTCGATCCGGGTCTCCCCCTCGCAGATGGAGGCCAGCAGAACGGCGCGGTGCGAGATCGACTTGTCGCCGGGGACGGCGATGTGGCCGAGGATCGCGGCGGCGGGCTCGATCCTCATTGCTCGGGCGCGTCGAGGACGGGGGCGACCACGACGCCGTAGCCCTGCGCCTCCAGCAGCGTGGCAGCGCGCTCCGCCTCGCTCTCGCCGGCGACGAGGATCGTCAGCGTGCCGCCGCGGTCGGTCGAGAGGTGCTGGAGGTCGAAGTCGGCGATGTTGATCCGCTCGGCGCCGAGTGCCTGTGCGATCCCCGCGATCACGCCGGGCCGGTCGGGGACGTGGACGCGCAGCCGTTGCAGCTCGCCGGGGTCGTCGTACGCCGTTTCGAGCAGCCGGCGGCGGTTGCCCGACGCCTCGCCGATCCAACGTGCGAGGAAGCCGCCGTCGCCGGCCTCGAGCGCGGCCTCGAGCTGCTCGATCCGCCTGCGATGCTCCGCGAGCGCGGCGCCGAGCGCGAGTCGGTTCTCGAGGAAGATGTCCACCCAGATGCGCGGGTTCGCCCCGGCCACCCGCGTCATGTCGCGCAGCGAGCCGCCGGCGCCTGCGAGCGGCTCGTGACCGTCCACCCGTGCCGCCCCCGCCTGGTTCAGAAGCAGATTCGCGAGCGCGTGCGGCAGATGGCTCGTCACCGCGACGAGCCGGTCGTGCGCCTCGGGGTCGACCGCCACGGGAATCGCTCCGAGCGAGGAGACGAAGCCGTGCAGGAGCTTGTAACGCTCGGGCTCGGTCGCGGCGACCGGCGTGAGGAACCACGTCGCGCCCTCGAACAACTCTCCGTTCGCGCGCTCCGGCCCCCGCGCCTCCGAGCCGCAGATCGGGTGACCGCCGACGAACCGGGGCTCGCCCGCAGCCGCCGCGCACACGCCGCCCTTCGTCGAGCCGACGTCGGTCACGGTGCAGTCGGGGCCGCTCGCCTCGAGCACAGCCCGCACCTGCGCGGGCAGCGCGGTCACCGGTGCCGCGACGACTGCGAGGTCGGCGCCCGCGAGCGCCGCCGCGAGCTCGGCGGCCGGCTCGACGGCGCCGCGCGCCGCGGCCGTCTCGAGATGCGCGGCTTCCGGATCCCAGCCCACGACGTCCTCCACCCCGGCCCGGCGCGCGGCGAGCCCGACGGACGCGCCGATCAGCCCGGTGCCCACGATCGCCAGTCGCATCGCTCTCTAGCCGATCGTCTTGCCGAGCAGCGAGGCCAAGGCACGGATCTCGTGCGCGAAGTCCGCGAACTCGGCCGCGGGGATCTGCTGCGGGCCGTCGCACAGCGCCTCCTCGGGGCGCGGGTGCACCTCGACGATGATCCCGTCCGCTCCGGCGGCGACTGCGGCCCGCGCCAGCGGCAGCACGAGGTCGCGCTTGCCGGCCGCGTGCGAGGGATCGACGATCACCGGCAGGTGCGTCTCGTGCTTCAGCACCGGGATCGCGGAGAGGTCGAGCGTGTAGCGGGTGGAGCGCTCGAAGGTCTTGATCCCGCGCTCGCACAGGATCACCTGCGTGTTCCCCTCCTTGACGACGTACTCGGCCGCCATCAGCAGCTCCTCGATCGAGGCCGAGGGGCCGCGCTTGAGCAGCACCGGCTTCGGCGCCCGCCCCACCTCGGAGAGCAGGTTGAAGTTCTGCATGTTGCGCGCGCCGATCTGGATCACGTCCGCGGTCTCGACGACGGCGTCGACGTCGCGCGGGTCCATCAACTCGGTGACGAGCGGCAAGCCGGTCTCCTCACGCGCCTCGGCGAGGATCTCGAGCGCCTCCGCGCCGAGACCCTGGAACGCGTAGGGCGACGTGCGCGGCTTGAAGGCCCCGCCGCGCAGCATGGTCACGCCCTCGGCGTGGACGACCCGGGCCGTCTCGAGCGTCTGCTCGCGCGTCTCGACGGTGCACGGGCCCGCGATGAAGCCGAACCAGCTGTCGCCGAGCCGGCGCCCGCGCGCCTCGATCACGGTCGGGTCGCGGTGGAGCTCTCGGGAGACGAGCTTGTACGGCTTCAGGATCGGTAGCACCTGCTCGACGCCGGGGAAGCCCTCGAGCGGCAGCGTCGCCAGCAGCTCGCGCTCGCCGATCGCGCCGATCACGGTCGCGTCGCGGCCGTGGCTGACGTGAGCGCTCGCGCCCGCCTCCTCGAGCCGCGCCACGATCTCGTCCACCTGCTCCGCCGACGCCTGCGCGCCCATCACGATCAGGAGCTCCGGTGATCCGACCACGGCCATGCGCGCCAGTGTAGTCGTGCCGTTTTCGGCGGCAGCGGGTAGAAATGGGATGGACATGCGCGTTTTCTCCGGCATCCAGCCCACGGGCGACAAGCAACTCGGCAACCTGATCGGCGGCTTCCGCCAGTACGCCGCCACCCAGGAGCGCGGCGAGGGGTTCTTCTGCATCGTCGACCTGCACTCGATCACGGTCGACTACGACCCCGGCGACTTCCGTGCCAAGACGCTCGACCTCGCCGCGATGCTCTTCGCCACCGGGCTCGATCCGGAGCGCTCGACCGTCTTCGTCCAGAGCCACGTCCCGGCGCACGCCGAGGCCGCCTGGCTGCTGGGCTCGGTCACGAGCTTCGGCCAGCTCGGCCGGATGACGCAGTTCAAGGACAAGTCGGAGCAGCGGGAGTTCGTCTCCGCCGGCCTCTTCACCTATCCGGTGCTGATGGCGGGCGACATCCTGCTCTACCAGACCGACATCGTCCCGATCGGCGACGACCAGCGTCAGCACCTCGAGCTCGCGCGCGACGTCGCGGAGCGCTTCAACACGCGCTTCGGCGAGACGTTCAAGGTCCCCGAAGGCGTGTATCCCGAGGTTGGCGCACGGATCATGGACCTGCAGGACCCGACGAGGAAGATGTCGACGAGCGGCGGGACGCCGCAGGGAACCGTGCTCCTGCTCGACGAGCCGGACGTGATCCGCAAGAAGTTCCGCTCAGCCGTCACCGATTCCGGTCGCGACGTGCGCCGAGGCGAGGACAAGCCCGGCGTGACGAACCTGATCGACATCCTCTCGGCGCTGACGAACGAGCCGCCCGAGACAGTGGAGTCGCGGTACGACGGCCAGGGCTACGGCCAGTTCAAGGCAGATGTCGGCGAGGCGGTGGTGGAGATCGTCGCACCGATTCAGGAGCGCTACCGCACGCTTCGCGCCGATCCCGCCGAGCTGCAGCGCCTGCTCGCCCGCGGCGCCGAGAAGGCGCGCAAGGCCTCGGAGCCGACGCTCGAGGCGATGTACGACCGGATGGGCTTCGTCAAGCCCGAGCTGGGCCGCTTCTTCGGAGCCGCTCGACCTCGGGCGCTGTGAGCTCGCGCCACTCGCCCGGCTCGAGGTGGCCGAGCTCGAGTCCGGCGTAGACGCTCCGGTGCAGGTGGCGGACGCGGTGGCCGACGGCCTCGACCATCCGCCGCACCTGCCGGTTGCGGCCCTCGTGCAGGACGAGCTCGAAGCGCGCGCCGCTGAGCCGCCGCACCCGCGCCGGCGCGGTGCGTCCGTCGTCGAGCTGCACCCCGTCCGCGAGCTTGCGCAGGATCCCGTCGGTCGGCTGCTTCCAGGTCTCGACCTCGTAGACCTTCTCCACGCCGTAGCGGGGGTGGGCGAGACGGTGGGCGAGCGGGCCGTCGTTCGTGAGCAGGAGCGCTCCCGTCGTCTCGAGGTCGAGCCGCCCGACGGGAACGACCTGTGAGGCGTGCTCGACGAGAGCGACGACCGTGGGCCGGCCCTGCGGGTCGCTCGCCGTCGTGACGACGCCGGCGGGCTTGTTCAGCAGGACGTAGGCGAGCGCCTGCTTGGCGACCGGCTTGCCGTCCACCTCGACGACGTCGCGGGACTCGACGAACGTGTTCAGCTGTCCGGGCTCGCCGTTCACGAGCACGCGACCGGCCTTGATCAGCTCGTCGGCCTTGCGCCGTGAGGCCACGCCCGCGCGGGCGAGATACGCGTTTAGTCTCATCTCGTCGATTGGAGATGATGCCGAGCCGCGGCCGCGGAAGCGGTCGCCTTCAGGGATCTGCGCGATCTGACATCCGCTCCCGCGGATGTCGGATCTGCGCCGGCAGGTGTAGTCTCCGCTCGCCGTGCGCGACCGCAGCCGCGATCTCGAGCGCCTCGCCGACCTCCTCGTCGGCTTCGGAGCGAACCTCCAGCCGGGTCAGATCCTCGGCGTCACCGCCTACTACGACATGGCCGAAGCCGCACGGGCGGTCACACGCGCGGCCTACAAGCGCGGCGCCCGCTACGTCGACGTCTTCTGGTGGGACATGCTGATCAAGCGCGCCCGGCTGGAGCTCGCCGACGAGGACACGCTCGAGTACGTGCCGCCGTGGATCGGCCAGCGGCTGCGCTGGCTCTCGGACGAGCGGGCCGCGCGGCTGTCGCTCACGGGCACCGACTCGACGGTCTTCAACGGGGTCGACCCGGCGCGCATGGGGCGTGACCTGATGCCGTACGCGCGCGAGGTGCCGGAGATCGTCAACGAGCGGACGACGAACTGGACCGCCGGCCCGTGCCCGAATCCGCGCTGGGCCGAGCGCGTCCATCCGGAGCTGCCGCCCGACGAGGCGCTCGCGAAGCTCTGGGACGAGATCGTCTGGGTCTGCCGGCTCGACTCCGACGACCCCGTCGCCGCCTGGCGCGAGCGCATGGAGGCGATCGTCGCCTCCGCCGACCGCCTGACGGAGCGGCGCTTCGATGCGATTCACCTCCAGGGGCCGGGCACCGATCTCACCGTCGGCCTCCTCCCGAGCTCGCGCTGGCTCGGTGCCGACTTCACGACCGCGGACGGGCTCACGCACTACCCGAACGTCCCCACGGAGGAGGTCTTCACGACCCCCGACCCGCAGCGCGTCGACGGGCACGTCAGCGCGACGATGCCGCTCGAGGTCTACGGCTCCTTCATGTCCGGAATCAAGATCACCTTCGAGGGCGGCCGCGCGACGAAGGTCGACGCGGACGAGGGCGGTGAGGCGCTGCGCTCGATCGTGGCGAAGGAGGGCGCCGACCGGCTCGGCGAGGTGGCGCTCGTCGACAAGGAAGGCCGCATCGGCCCGCTCGGAACCGTCTTCTACGAGACGCTGCTCGACGAGAACGCGGCCAGCCACATTGCGCTCGGCAACGCCTACACCTTCCCCGTCGAGGACGAGGCCGACATCCCGCGCGTCAACAAGAGCGGCGTCCACGTCGATTTCATGATCGGCAGCCCCGAGGTCGACGTCGACGGGATCACCCGCGACGGCGACCGTGTGCCCGTGCTGCGCGGGGGAGGCTCGCTGGCAGCGTGTAGCCGCGACCGACGTCGAGCGGTTCGCCGAGCTCGTCGTCGAGGTCGGCGCGAACGTCCAGCCGGGCCAGGACGTCGAGCTGCTCGCGGACTTCGGCACCGAGGAGGCGGTGCGGGCGGTGGCCGGCGCGGCCTACCGGCGCGGCGCGCGCTTCGTCGACGTGTGGTGGTGGGACCCGCTGCTGAAGCGCGAGCGGCTCCTGCACGCGCCCGACGACACGCTCGAGTACGTGCCGCCGGAATACGGAGCACGCACCGTGCGACTCGGCGAGGAGCACGGTTGTCGCATCTGGATTATCGGCAACCCGCATCCCGACGCGCTCGAGGGAGTCGATCCGCTGCGCGCTGCGCGTGACCAGCTGCCGCGGCTGAAGGAGCGCATCGCCGTCACGATGAACCGCACGACGAACTGGTGCATCACCTCGTGGGCGACGCCCGGCTGGGCAGCGCAGGTCTTTCCGGAGCTGGCACCGGACGAGGCGTATCAGCGCCTACGACGCGAGCTCGCCCACGTCTGCCGTCTGGACGAGCCGAGCGCCGCCGAGGCCTGGCGCGCGCGGGTGGCGGAGCTCAAGGGCGCCGCTGCGCGGCTGACGGCGCGGAGCTTCGACGCGATCCGCTTCACCGGCCCGGGAACGGACCTGACGGTCGGCCTGCTCCCGAGCAGCCTCTGGAACTCGGCCATCCTCGAACGCGTCGACGGTCTCCCGAGCCTCGTCAACATCCCCACTGAAGAGGTCTTCACCTCGCCCGACCCGCTCCGCGTCGACGGCGTGGTGCGCGCAACGAAGCCGCTCGAGCTCTCGGGCGCGCTCGTGGAGGGCATCGAGGTGCGGTTCGAGGGCGGCCGCGCGGTCGGGATCGAGGCGACCACGAACGCTGACGTGCTGCGCGGCGTGGCCGCCAAGGACGACGGTGCCGCGCGGCTCGGTGAGATCGCGCTCGTCGACGGCTCGGGGCGCATCGACGCGCTCGGGACGATCTTCTGGAACACGCTCCTGGACGAGAACGCGGCGAGTCACCTCGCGATCGGCAGCGGCTTCCCGTTCGCGGTCACCGAGCGACGAGGACCGGGCGCGCGTGAACGAGAGCGAGATCCACGTCGACTTCATGATCGGCGGCCCGGAAGTGGACGTCGACGGCCTGACGGCGGAAGGCACGGCTGTGCCGGTGCTACGCGGCGGCGCGTGGCAGATCTGACCAAGGGATCACCCGGGGCCTAGCGGTTCCTGGCGCGTCGCTCGCGGTGCGTAGGCCGGTGGGACAGTACGGTGGTACGGCCTGCCGGGTGGAGCGCCGCGAGCGACGCGAGGCTGCGCGGAGGCCGGCTCCGCCGGCCGGGAGCGCAGCCGACCAGGGGCCGCTAGGCGGTCTTGCCGACCGCGACCGAGTGGAGCCGCTCGCGGATCTCCGCGGCGGACTCGCCCAGGTCGTCGAGGCGCGGCAGCTCTGCGACGCTGTCCAGTCCGAAGACGCGCTCGAAGAGCGGTGTCGTCCGGTAGCGCACAGCTCCTCCGGGGGCGTCCTCCCGACCCGCTTCGGCGATCAGCCCGCGCTCGAGCAGGCCGGCGACGGCGGAGTCGGCCGCGACGCCTCGGATGCGGGCGATCTCCGGCCGGCTGCACGGCCCGAGGTAGGCGACGATCGAGAGCGTCTCGAGGGCCGCCTGCGAGAGGCCGCGCTCGACGGGCCGCTCGAAGAGCCGCGCGCAGGCGTCCGCCGCCTCGCGGGCTGCCCGGAAGGCGTACCCACCGGCGACGCGCTCCAGCACGATCCCGCTGCGGCCCTCGCGGTAGCGGTCGGAGAGCAGGCCGAGCGCTGTCTCGATCCGCTCGGTGTCGTCGTCTGCCGCCTGCGCGAGCTCGTCGACCGAGAGCGGTGCCGAGGCGACGACGAGCAGCGCCTCCAGCGTGCGGGCGAGTTGGTCGACCGGGTTGGCGGTGATCAGGCGGAGCGGACGATCCATTCAGGGTTCCTTTCTCTCTCAGGGCGCGAAACCCTTATGGGGGCAAAGGGAGCAGCCTGGTCGAGTGCGATCTCGCCGGCCTTGCGCAGCTCGAGCAGCGCGAGAAACGCCACCGCCTGCTCGACGCGCGACAGCTCACCCACCTCGGCGTCGAAGTCGAAGCGGCTGCGACGGCGGAGCACGGCCCGAAAGCGCTCCAGGAACTGGGTGACGGGCGGGAAGCGCAGCGCCATGTGTCCCAGCGAGAGCTGGGGCGGCGGCTCGGCGAGCGCGCGCAGTGCGCCCGCCAGGCGCTCCGCATCCTGCGGCGCCAGCCTGCGCTCGGGTTGCGGCGCGAGCGGCGCCGGGCCGACGCGGAAATAGCGGTCGCGCTCCGCCGCCAGGCGCTCCGCGAGCCAGCCGGCGGCCTCCTTCATCCGGCGGTACTCGGCGAGGCGCCGCGCCAGCTCCTCGGCGGCCTCCTCGGGCTCGAGCTCGGCGAGCTCCGCCTCTTCGTCCGGGAAGAGGGCGCGGGCCTTCAGCTCGAGCAGCGAGGCGATCAGGACGAGGAACTCCCCGCAGGCCTCCAGGTCGAGCTGCTCCCGCTCTTCCAGCCGCTCCACGAAGGCGACGACGATCGAGGCGATGTCGACCTCGGCCGGCTCGAGCTCCTCCTTGAGCACGAGCGTCAGCAGCAGGTCGAATGGGCCCTCGAACGCGTCGAGGTCCAGCTCGAGCTCACGGACAAGGGTCACGACTTCACCGAGGCTAGCGGCGCGATCGGACGCGGCCGCGCGGGACGGCCATCGCCGGCGGCGGCTCGGTCTTCCGTTCGTGCCGCCGGCCCCGCCGCCGCGGACCACGGTCGTGCAGGAACTGCCACCAGACGAAGAACGCGACCGCCGCCACGAAGACGACGAGCGAGACCCAGGCGTTCACGCGCATGCCTGCGAGCTCGCGCGACGGATCGACGCGCACCTGCTCGAGGAAGAAGCGAAAGCCCGTGTAGAGCACGACGTAGAGCGCGAAGAGCGCCGGCGGACGGAATCGGTAGCGGCGGTCGAGCAGCAGCAGCAGGCCCGCCGCGGCGAGGTTCCAGAGCGCCTCGTAGAGGAACGTCGGATGGAACGTCTCGAAGGTGAGGTACTCGTCGGGCCGGCGTGCGAGGTCGATCTCGAGCCCCCAGGGCAGGTTGGTCGGCTTGCCGAAGAGCTCCTGGTTCCACCAGTTGCCGATGCGGCCGATCGCCTGCGCGACCAGCAGACCGGGCGCGGCGGCGTCGAGCAGCGCGAGGGCGCTCGCACCGGCGCGGTGGGCGACGATCGAACCGACGATCGCGCCCGCGGCGATTCCGCCCCAGATCCCGAGACCGCCCTCCCACACCGCGAAGGCCCCCCACCACTCCTCCGGGACGTCGTCCCAGCTCGTCGCGATGTGGTAGAGCCGCGCGCCGACGATGCCGGCGCCGACTCCCCAGACCGCGACCCGGAAGATCAGATCCCAGTCGCCTCCGCGTGCGACCCAGCGCACACCCGTCAGCCAGATACACGCCGCGATGCCCGCTAGCAGCATCAGCCCGTACATGTGGATCGTCAGCGGCCCGAGCTCGAGCGTGCCCGACGAAGGTGAGGGGATCGAGGCGAGGAAGCGCACGGGCTAGGGATTCTGCCCGCGCTCGCCGGACGGCGTCAGACCTAACGGCATCACGGCGTCTCCCGAGAGGTCGCGACCCCCTCTGGCGCTTCGGCGCGAGGCGGGCGGAGCCGGGCTCTGCCCGGCGGGAGCCCGCCGGTCGGTGCGTCAGAGGAGAATCTGGAGTGCGAGCTCGGGCTCGCAGCCCGCGCGCAGCAGGTCGATCGCGTAGTGCAGGTCGACGTCGAGCCGTGCCGCGAGCACCGCGGCCGCCGCGCGCTCGTAGCCCGCGCGCTCGAGCTCCCCGGCGCGCCAGCGCTCGATTCGCTCCTGCTCCGTTTCTTGTGTCTTTAGATCAGCCGCAGCCATCGTGGAAATCCTTCGTCTCGTTGTACACGCTATTCGTCTTCCAGTACGCCGCGGATCCCCCCATTTGGGGTGATTGAAGTGAAGCTTGAGTAAATCCTTTGCAAGGAGCGGGTCAGCGGCGCACGCGATTGAGCCTCAGCTCGTGCGCGCCGTCCGCTCGCGCAACCTCATAGTAGAGCCAGCGAGAGCCCTCGAGCTCGATCGCGTCGAGGTAGCGCAACGAGCCGGTGGCGTGCGGAGAGGCGAGCCACGGCCCGTCGACGCTCACTCGCTCCCAGCGGTGTCCGTCGTCGGACACGGCGAGACCGAGCCGCTCCTCCGTGTCCTCGTCCGCACTCGCGGCACCGTCGTAGAGCCCGATGTACGCCTCGCCCGAGCGGACGATCCCCGAGAGCCGCGCCTGATAGCGGTCCCAGCCTGAGCCGACCCCGAAGACCTCGCCCAGCCAGCGATAGTCGATCCCGTCCTCGCTGACCGCCAGCGAGGTCGGCGCAGGCCCGGCGGCGGTCAGGAACGTGCTCACGTACATGCGGTACTCCGAGCCAGCCCGGACGACGTACGGGTCCTTGACGGCGTCGGTGCCGGTGCCCGCGGGCGTGAGCACGGTGCGGGCCGAGGCGGGATCGAAGGCGTCCGGGGCGTCCGCCTCGAGGACGTCGATCCGCCAGCGCCCGTCCTCGGGATGCTCGTAGCTGACGTAGAGCAACCAGCCGCCGCCGGGGCTGCGCTGCAGGTTGAATCGCTCCATCGACGTCGTCTCGAAGGCGTCCTTCGTCACGCACCAGAGATCCGTGAAGCGGACGCCATCGGAGCTTTCGGCGATGCAGCACTCGTAGCCACGGTCCGGTGGCGGGCCGCCGCGCGGCCGCCGCCTGCGATAGGTGAGGAGGACGCGCTCGCGCTCCGCGTCGTAGAGGACGCTGGGGCAGCCGACCCAGTTGCCCGGGCCTGAGGCATCCGGCTCGAGGATCGTCGTGCCTTCCTCGGGATCGAAGCGCTCGAGCACGGAGCGATTATCGCGGCGGAGGCCCCGGACGCCGGAGCCTCCGCCCGAAGGAGCTAGCGCCCGATTGGCGCCGGCTGCGGCGCGCTCCTGCTGCGCCGGAGGAACAGAGCGAGCGCGGCTGCGAGTAGCAGCCCGAGCGCGACCCCGCCGACGGGGGCCGTCGGGAACGACGACGGCGCCGAGGCCGGGCCGACGTCGACGGGCTTGAACGTGTGTGTCTGGCTGAAGCCGTCGTGGATCTCGTAGCGCCAGGTGCCGGCCTCGGGGAACCGGATCTCCGCGTGGTAGACGCCGGGCGTCTTCGTCGGCGCCGCGGCGAACGTGCCACCGACCACGCCGTCTTCGCCGATCAGCGCGATCGTCGGCTGCACGTTCTCGAGCGGTGTCACGCCGTGCTGGAGGACGGTCAGGTCGACCGACCAGGTCCCGCCGGCCTCGAGGTCGTCGGGCGGCAGCGAGCCGAGCCCGACAGTGGCCCAGCCGCCGGCCGACGCGGCGGGAGCGAGCACGGCGGCGGCTGCGAGCACGAGCAGGATCTTCTTCATGGACGGAGCCTCCTTGTGGACGGTGTTCGGAGCATTCAGACCGCGGCGATCACGACGGACTTGAACGAGTGCACCCGGGCGCACTCGGCGTACGGGAAGCCGTCGTAGACGCCGAGCCGGTACCGGCCCGCCGCCGGGAAGACGACTCGCGCGCGGTAGGAGCCGACCCGCGCGGTCTTCTTGGCCTTGAACACGAAGAGCTTGCCGGCGGCGTTGCGGATCCGCACCTCCGGCTTCGCGTCGGGCATCGGCGTGCGGCCGTGCTGGAGGACGCGGATCGTGACGATCCACGGCTTCCCCGGCTCGAGCCCCGGCTTGGGCAGCGAGCTGAGGCCGACCGTGGCCATGCAGCCGGCCTGGGCGACGCCTGGAAGGACGAGCGCAGCCGCGAGCAGCAGCAGGAAAGCGATTCTCTTCATGGGGCCTCCTCGCGTTGACGTCTCTACTACGCCTGGCGGGCGCCAGAGGTTCCTTACCGGACGGACTCGGCCAGCTCGAGCGCCTCGTCGCGCGGCACGTCGGCCTCGAGCCGCAAGAGCAGCGGGCCGCGGTTCCACAGCAGCGTGTTCCCCGCGAGGGCGGTGCGCTCGTCGGTGATGAGCCCGTCGCCGTCCACGAACATCACGTAGTGCTCCTCGCCCGAGACGAAGAGGCCCGGCTCGCCGCGCACCGTCACGTTCTCGATCGTCGTGCCCGTGCCCACCGCCTTCTTGTGGAACCCGTCCCAGACGGCGCCGTCGAGCTGCGACAGCACGAGCCGCGGCCGCTCGAGCGGCCCGTAGACGAGCGAGGCGACGCGATCCGCCCTGACGTAGATCGCGTCGGGCTCGCCGAGGTCGAGCAGCTCGAAGCCGACGCGCCGCTCCGCTTCGGCCCGGTCGACGCGCTCACCCAGGTCGAAGGCGATCAGCTCCACCTCCGGCAGCGACTCGACGCGCGTCACCGTCGCGCCCTGCAGCCGGAAGAGCTCGAGGAACGCGCTGCGCGCCCCCGGCGAGAACGCGAGGACGCCTGCGGCGACGACGAGAACGACAGCCAGCGCGACCGCGAGCCCGCGGCGCCGGCTCGGTTGCCGGTCGACCCGAGGCAGCAACGAGCGCTCGACCGCGCTCGCGAGATCGGGCGTCGGCGGATACTCGACCGCCTGCGCGAGCGACGCCAGCCGGAGCTCGACCTCGCTCACGCGCGCCCCTCGCCGGCACCGGCTCCCGCCGGGCAGAGCCCGGCTCCGCCGGCGCCTGACGCCGCTCGCAGCACCCGGCTCTCCGGGGCCGCACCACCCGTGCTGTCCCCTCCGGCCGGGCACCGCGAGCGACGCCCGAGGAACGCGCGAGCGTTCGAAGTTGACCGAGAGGGTCTCACGCGTCCTCCTCCAGACGGTCGCGCAGGCGTGCCAGCGCGCGCGACGTGCGCGACTTGACGGTGCCGCGGCGGACGGAGAGAACCTGCGCGGTCTCCTCCTCGCCCAGCTCGAGCAGGTAGCGGCAGGTGAGCACCAGCCGGTCGTCTTCGCCGAGCCCCTCGAGCGCCGCGAGCAGGCTCGCCCGCTCCTCGCCTGCGAGGAGTGTCCCCTCGGGGGACGGAGCCGCGTCCCCCAAGGGAGCTTCGTGCACGGCGCGCAGCGTCAGCGCGTCGCGGCGCGCGGCCGAGCGCACCCGATTGCGCGCCTCGTTCGCGACGATCGCGAGCAGCCAGGGCCGCAGCGGCGCACCGCGCCGGAAGCGCGGCAGCGCGTTGTACGCCTTCACGAGCGCCGTCTGGGCGGCGTCCTCGGCGTCTGCGGCGTTGCGGGTGATCAGGTATGCGGTGCGGAAAGCGAGCTCCTGATGGTCGCGGACGAGCGTGCCGAAAGCGGCGCCGTCTCCCCCGCGCGCCCGTTCGACCAGCTCGTCCTCTGTCGGTGGCCGGCTCACCACTCGATCCTCATACACCCGATGGGTAAGGTCGGTTCCATGGCTCGTGCGATCGGGATCAATCATCTCGCGCTCGAGGTCGGCTCGATCGACGAGGCACTCGAGTTCTACGGCCGACTCTTCGAGGTCGAGCTGCGCGGGCGCATGCGGGGTGCCGCGTTCATCGACATGGGTGACCAGTTCCTCGCGCTGATGGAGGGCGGCTCGACCGCGCCCGACGAGAGCCGTCACCTCGGCCTCGTCGTCGACGACCGCGACGCAGTGCTGGCGGCCGCGCGCGACGCGGGCGTGGAGATCTTCGGCGGCAACTCCTTCCTCGACCCCTGGGGGAACCAGGTTCAGGTCGTCGCCTACGCCGACATCCAGTTCACGAAGGCACCGGAGATTCTCCGCAGCATGGGGCTCACGCTGGAGAAGTCGGAGGCGGCTCTCGCGGAGCTGCGCGAGAAAGGGTTCACCTAGATGGGCTACAGCCTCTAGGGCCTCGACCTGATCGACCTCGACCACCACGAGCTCGTCAGCCTGCTCGTCCTGCTGGTGGCCGGGGCGACGATGCTGGTGCTCGTCCCCAAGCTCCGGATCCCGTATCCGATCCTGCTCGTGCTCGGAGGGCTCGCACTCGGCTTCGCCCCGGGCCTGCCCGAGATCGAACTGCCGCCCGACCTCGTGCTCGTCGGCGTGCTGCCGCCGCTGCTCTACGGCGCCGCGTTCTTCACGTCGCTGCGCGACCTGCGCGCGAACGTCCGCCCGGTCGGGCTGCTCTCGGTCGGGCTCGTGCTCCTGACGATGGTCGTCGTCGCCGTCGTCGCCCACACGATCGTGCCCGAACTCCCCTGGGCAGCGGCGTTCGTGCTCGGCGCCGTCGTCTCCCCCACCGACCCGATCGCCGCCACGGCGATCATGCATCGCCTCGGCGTGCCGCGGCGGATCGTCTCGATCGTGGAGGGCGAGAGCCTCGTCAACGACGGTACCGCGCTCGTCGCCTACCGCTTCGCGGTCGTCGCCGCGGTGAGCGGCGCGTTCTCGCTCTGGGAGGCGGGGATCTCGTTCGTGCTCAACGTCGCGGGCGGGGTCGCCGTCGGCCTCGCCGTCGGCTGGATCGTGCGCCAGGTGCGCCGCCGGCTCGACTTTCCGCCGGCCGAGGTGACGATTTCCCTGCTCACAGGGTATTTCGCCTATATCCCGGCCGAGCTGATCGGCGTCTCGGCGGTGATCGCCGCGGTGACGGCGGGGATCTATCTGGGCTGGTACACGCCCGAGCTGACGAGCCCCGAGGTCCGGCTGATGGGCGAGTCGGCGTGGGAGATCGTCACGTTCGTGCTGAACGCCCTCCTCTTCACGCTGATCGGGCTGCAGCTGCCCGGCATCCTCGACGAGCTCGACGCCTACTCGGCGGCCGAGCTGCTCTGGTGGGGGATCGCCCTGTGGCTGACGGTGCTCGCCGTCCGCGCGCTCTGGGTCTACCCGGCGGCGAAGCTGCCCCGCCTCATCCGGGGGATCCGCGAGCGCGACCCGATGCCGCCCGGAGCGGCGCTGACGCTGATCGCGTGGTCGGGGATGCGCGGCGGCGTCTCGCTCGCGGCGGCGCTTGCGATTCCACTGACGATCGACACCGGTGAGCCGTTCCCGGGCCGCAGCCTGATCCTCTTCCTCACGTTCTCCGTCATCTTCGGCACGCTCGTCGTCCAGGGTCTGACGCTCCCGGTCGTGATCAGGCTCCTGCATCTCGAAGACGACGGCGAGGACGACGCGCGCGACGAGGCGCGGGCGCGGATCCACGCAGCGAGCGCGGCCCTGATGCGGCTCGACGAGCTGGCCGAGGAGGACTGGGTCCGCGCCGACACCGCCGAACGGGTCCGCGGCGGCTACGGCTTCCGGCGCGATCGCTTCTCGGCCTGGCTCGACACCGGTGACGACGGCTCGATCGAGGCGCGGTCACGCGATTTCCAGCGGCTCAGGCGGGAGCTGCTGAACGCCGAGCGTGCGGCCGTGAACGACCTGCGCCGAAGCGGCGAGATCTCGGACGAGGTGGCGCGCCGCGTCGCGCGGGACCTCGACCTCGAGGAAGCGCGGCTCGAGATCTAGGGCTAGGCGCGCGGCTCCGTCACAGAGCGCTGGACTCTAGACTCCGTAGCATCGAAGGAGGCAGCGATGCGGGAATGGATCCCCTATCTCGCGCTCTACGTCCTCGGGCTCGGAATCTTCCGCGTGCTCGGAGGACTCGGAGCGGCGGCCGGCGCGCTCCGGCGCTGGGGCCACGGCAGCTCTACCCTGCGGATCAGCCCCGGCCAGAGCAGCTAGTCCACGCGTCCCGAAGCTCGGTCCGCGCTCGTTGAAGTGACCGGGTGGCTGCGTCGAATGTCGTTGCCGGTAGCGGTCGCTGAAGCTGGACTCGCGGCACGAGCACGAACTTGCGGACGGCTAGTGTCCGTGTCATGACGGAGACGGAGGAGCTCGGCCGGAGCGGGCGGTTGCGGGGCGAAGCTGCCGGGGAGCTCGTGGCGGCCGCCTACGCCGCCGAGAGCGCACATGGCCCGCGCCTCGCCCGCGGCCTGTCGCTCGCGGATCTTGCGCATGCAGTCGCCCTGGTCGAGGGCGGCGACCTGGCCGGCGACGACGCGCGGGCACTCGTGCGAGGGCTGCTCGAGCTGCACGCGATTCCCGGCGACGAGTTCCCATGGGACCCGTCGCTCGGCGACGCCTTCAATGCGCGCGAGGCCGAGCTCGAGCGGCGGGTGGGCAATGCGGCGGCGGGATGGCTGAGCGCGGGGCGTCCACGTCGCGAGGCCTTTCGCGTCGGGCTCCGTCTGACCGCGCGTCGAGCTGCGCGGGAGCTGCACGACGCGCTCACCGACCAGGCCGCCGCGCTCGCGCGACACGCCCGCGCGACCCGAGACGCGCTCGCGACCGACTACACGTACCTGCAGCCGGCCCAGCCCACCACTGTCGGGCACCTGCTCCTGACGTACGCCTATCCGGCGCTGCGGGACGCCGATCGCATGCGCGCGTCGTACACGGCCCTCGGGGCGAGCGTCGCCGGCGCCGGCGGCAGCGCAGGCTCGCGCTGGGCACTCGATCGGACGCGTCTCGCCGATCTGCTCGGCTGCGACGGGATGATCGAGCATGCCAAGGACGCGGCCTGGCAGGCGGATGTCTACGTCGAGCTCCTCGCGACCCTCGCGATCGCGGCGACACACCAGAGCCAGCTCGGCCAGGACTTCGAGATCTACGCGAGCCAGGAGTTCGGGCTCGTGGAGCTCGGCGATGCTCACAGCCGCGCGAGCGCGCTGATGCCGCAGAAGAAGAACCCGTACGCCCTCGCCGCGATCCGAGCACAGGCCGGCCAGGCTGCCGGGGACGTAGCTGCTGCACTCGCGACACTGCACACCGGGTCGGCTCGTACGGATCACTTCCACCTCCTGAACGGCACGGTCCCAAGGGCGCTCGACGACGCGGTCGCGATCGCGCGGCTCACGGCGTCCGTGCTGAACGGGATCGAGTTGCGGCCGGCGCGCTTCGAGCAGGTCGCACGCGAGAGCTTCGTCACGGCCGCCGACGTTGCCGATGTCCTCGCGCTCGAAGGCGGCCTCGACTACCGCAGCGCGCACAAGGTCGTCGGACGGGCCGTCCGCGACCTCGTCGAGGCGGGAGAGCCTCCGTCGGCGCTGACGCCGGCGCGCCTGTCTGCGGCTGCCGAGGCCGCGATCGGGGCGCCGGTCGAGCTCGACGAGGCGACGCTGCGTGCCGCGCTCGATCCTGCTGCGTGCGCTGCAGCTCGCCTGCAGATCGGCTCCTCGTCGGAAGCGGCGATGGGCGCGATGCTCGCGGGGCTCGATGCGACCCTGGCGGCGAACGAGTCGTGGAGCGAGGCTGCACGGGAGCACGAGACGTCTGCCGAGGTGGCGCTGCTGGCGCGCGCGCGTGAGCTCGTCTGAGCCGCCGCTCGCGCTCCACGAGGCGGTTTACTGCAGGGCTTCGACGCCGAGCCGCTGGCGGGCGTCGGTGAGGAAGTCCGAGTCGATCGCGACGCGGTGCTGCGGGCCGAGCGCGAGCGTCTTCGGGCCGAGCGAGGTCTCGAGCGAGACGTAGACGGGCGACTCGCCCGGGTACTCCTTCACGAGCTCCGCGAGCTCGCGGATGATCCCGGCGCGGGCGGCGCGGGCGTCGAGCTTGAAGCGCACCTCCGTCCGCGCGGCGACGGCCTCGAAGGCGGCCACTTCGAGCGCGATCAGCTTCGTCTCGCCCTGCTGCTTGTGGTCGATCGCGACCCTTGATCACGAGGATCCGATCGGTGACACAGAGCTCGCGCGCGTTCGCGTAGGTCGAGTTGAAGACCACCACCTCGCCCCCGCCCGTCGGGTCGTCGAGGGTGAGGAAGACCATCGGCTCGCCCTTCTTCGTCGTCAGCTGCTTGACCGCCGAGACGATCCCGCCGACGGTGACCGTCTCGCCGTCGCGGCGGCGCTCGAGCTCGGCGAGCGTCGCGTCGGTCTTGCGCCGGAGCTGGTCGCGAACCGCGTGCAGCGGATGCTCGGAGACGTAGAGGCCGAGCGTCTCCTTCTCGAGCTTCAGGAGCTCCGGCTTCTCGAACTCGCCCGCGGGGATCGCGGGATGGTGCTTCGGCCGCGCCGAGACCTCGTCGGCGTCGCCGAGGTCGAAGATCGAGGCCTGGCCGGCGAGCCGGTCGGCGGCGTACTTCTGCCCCCACGCGAGCGCCTGCTCGAGCAGGGCGAGCATGCCCATGCGCGACGCTCCGGTGGAGTCGAGCGCTCCGCACTTGACGAGCGCTTCGAGCGCGCGCTTGTTCACGACCTGCGGATCGACCCGCTCGGTGAAGTCCCACATCGACTCGAACGCCCCACCCTCGTCGCGCGCCCGGATGATCGCGCGCGCGGCGGTCTCGCCCACGCTCTTCACGGCATTCAGGCCGAACCTGATCTTCCCCTCCACCACCGCGAAGTCGGTCTGCGAGGTGTTGACGTCGGGCGGCAGCACGTCGATCCCCATGTCGTGGCAGGCGTTGACGTACAGGGGCACCCGGTCCTTCGTGTTCATCACCGAGGAGATCAGCGCCGCCATGTACTCGCACGGGTGGTTCGCCTTGAGCCACGCGGTCCGGTAGGCGATCAGCGCGTAGCAGGCCGCATGAGCCTTGTTGAACGAGTAGTCCTGCGACTGCTCCATGTCCTTCCAGAGCTGCGTCGCCACCGCCGTCGTGACGTTGTTGGCCGCGCAACCCGCGAGGAACTGATCCTTCAGCGAGGCCATCAGCGTGTGGATCTTCTTGCCGATCGCGCGGCGCAGCGTCTCGGCCTCGGCCGGCTCGAAGCCGGCGAGCTGCTTGGCGATCTGCATGTACTGCTCCTGGTAGATGCAGATCCCGTACGAGTCGCCGGTGATCGCCTTCAGCCGCGGGTCGATGTAGGTGACCGCCTCGCGTCCGTTCTTGCGCGCCGCGTAGGCGGGGATGTACGCCATCGGGCCGGGCCGGTAGAGGGCGACGAGCGCGATCAGGTCCTCGAACTCGGTCGGCTTCACGGTCCGGAGCGCGTCGCGCATTCCCGACGACTCGAACTGGAAGACGCCGTTCGCCTCGGCGCGCGCGAGCATCGCGTACGTCTTCTTGTCGTCGAGCGGGAGGGCGTTGATCTCGAGGTTGCCCCCGACGAGCTGCACGGCCTTGTCGATCACATCCAGGTTGCGCAGGCCGAGGAAGTCCACCTTGAGGAGGCCGAGCGCCTCGACGTTCTTCATCGAGAACTGGGTCACCACCTCCTGGTCGGCGCCCTTCTGCTGGAGCGGCACCACCTCGATCAGCGGCTTGGCGCCGATCACGACCCCGGCCGCGTGGATCGAGTCCTGGCGGACGAGCCCCTCGAGCGGCTTCGCCAGGTCGACGATCTCCTTCGCGAAGGGGTCGGAGTCGTAGGCCGCCTTCAGGTCGGAGCCGGGCTTCAGGCAGTCGGCGAGCGTCTGACCGGGGCCTTCCGGGATCAGCTTCGCGATCTTGTCGACGACGCCGTAGGGGATCTCGAGCACGCGGCCGGCGTCGCGCACGGCGGCGCGGGCGGCCATCGTTCCGAAGGTGATGATCTGCGCGACCCGGTCGCGGCCGTACTTCTCCGCGACGTAGTTGATCACGCGCTCGCGGCCCTCGACGGCGAAGTCGATGTCCATGTCGGGCATGTCCTTGCGGGCCGGATTGAGGAAGCGCTCGAACAGGAGCCCGTAGCGGATCGGGTCGATGTCGGTGATCTCCAGGCAGTACGCGGCGAGCGAGCCGGCAGCGGAGCCGCGGCCGGGGCCGACGCTGACACCGTTCCGCTTCGCGAACCCGATGAAGTCCTGCACGATCAGGAAGTAGTCGGCGAAGCCCATCTCGCGGACCGTCTTCAGCTCGAACTGGAGGCGTTCGCGCAGCTCGGGCGTGACCTTGTCGTAGCGTCGCTCGAGCCCCTGCTCGCAGAGCTCGACCAGGTAGTCGAACGCGTCCCGGCCGTCCGGAGTCGGGAACTCGGGGAGCAGGATCTTGCCGAGCTCGATCTCGACGTTGCAGCGCTCGGCGACCTCGAGCGTGCGCCGCATCGCTTCCTCGTGGCCGGGGAAGTCGAGCGCCATCTCGGCCGGGCTCTTGAAGTAGAACTCGTTCGTGTCGAAGCGCCAGTGATTCGGGTTCTTCAGCGAGTCGCCCGACTGGATGCAGAGCAGCGCCTCGTGGGAGTAGGCGTCGGCGGCGCTGAGGTAGTGCACATCGCCCGTCGCGACGAGCGGCAGCTGCGCCTCCGCGGCGAGCTTCACGAGCTCCGGGTTGACGCGCTGCTGCACCTCGAGGCCGGCGTTCTGGAGCTCGACGTAGGTGTTGTCGCGCCCGAACACCTGCGCCAGGCGGTCGAGCTCGGCCCGCGCGTCACCGGGACGGCTCTCCTCGAGCGCCTTGCAGACACGGCCCGAGAGGCAGCCGGAGAGCGCGATCAGGCCCGGCGCGTAGGTCTGGAGCAGCTCCCAGTCGACGCGCGGCTTGGCGAAGTAGCCCTCGAGATAGCCGAGCGAGCTCAGCTTGACCAGGTTCGCGTAGCCCGCGTTGTCCTGCGCGAGCAGCGTCAGATGGGCGTAGCCGCGGGTGCGGCTGTGGCGATCCTCCGCGACGTAGACCTCGCAGCCGACGATCGGCTTCACGCCCTCTGCCTTCGCCGCCTTGAAGAGCTCGATCGTCCCGGCGAGCGAGCCGTGGTCGGTGAGCGTGACCGCGGGCATCTCCAGCTCCGCGGCGCGCGCCGCCAGCGCGGGAATTCGGCAGGCCCCGTCGAGCACCGAGTACTCGCTGTGGACGTGCAGATGAACGAAGTCAGCGCTCACGGCTCGGCCATTATCGCGCGGCCTTCGGCGGGCACTCGAAAGCCCTGCACAGCTTGGACAAACGGCGAGTCGGGCCGCGAAGCGGCCCCTTTAGGGATCTTCGCGCGATGAGCATCCGCTTCCGCGGATGCTCATCTTGCGCCGACTAGATCAGACGCAGGCTCGGGCTGCCCGGCAGGTCGCTCTCGAGCCACCCGCTGCGCCGCCACTCGGTCGCGCCGAGCTCCGGCACCTGCTCGACGTGCACGCGGACGTCGGTGAGCAGCTTCTCGACGAGGCGCTGCTCCTCGCGCCGCTCGTAGAGCACCGCGAAGTGCGGATCGACCCAGCTATAGGACACGGGCGTAGCCGATCGCCCAGAGCGTCGTCCAGGTCGTGCCGCCGTCGTCCGAGCGCTCGTAGGCCCAGCTGAGCGAGTCGCGCTCGATCTCGAACCAGCGCATCCGGAACGTGGCGATGCGGCCTTCGTGCTCGGCCTGACGCCGGAGGTCCATGACGCCGTTCTCGAAGCGGCCGACGAAGTCCAGGTAGGCGCCGTCGCTGTCCACCCAGGTCTGCTTCCAGCGCGCGACGCCGCGGTCGTAGACCGAGTGGCTCATGCCCTGGTACTCGAGCGACGGGCGGGCGTCGAAGCTCTCCACCACGACCTTGTCCCCGAGGTCGAGGTAGACGGAGTTCGTGCCGCCCTCGCCGTCGCCCCAGGAGCAGTCCCACTCACCGAGCCAGAAGTCGAACTGGCGTGCCGCGTCGAGCTGCGCGGTGGACGGTTTCGGTGGTGACGTGACGCCCATACACCGACTCTTACGTCAAGCCGCCCGGCTCGGTTAGGCGATTAACGCGAACGCAACAGAGCCGCAACGGGGCGTTCATCGCCCCGGGCGCGACATCTACGGTCTCGTGATGGACGCGCCCGCGCTGCCGCTCGTACGACGCCTGCGGATCGCGGGGATCGCGCTCGTCGCCGGGTGGTTCCTCGTGCCGGGCCTACGGGACTGGATTCCCGTCTGGGTGCCGTTCTTCGCCTTCGCCGCACTCGAGGTCAACTACCTGATCGGCGGCCTGCGCGACCGGGGCGCGACGCGGAGCCGCGGGCGGAGCCCACAGGAGAGCGACATCTCGGAGCTCGGCGGCGAGGAGTGGCTCGAGCCGGCGCTCGTCCGGATCGAGGGCCAGGAGGTCTGGCTCCCGGTCGGTGGCAAGAGCGACGAGGAGGTGCTCGAGCTGATCGAGGAGAGCCGTGAGCGGTTGCTGCGGGGCGAGCCGGCCTACGAGCCCCTCCCCGCGCGCGAAGCGCCGCCCGGCGGAGGCCATCGCCTGCTCGCCCGGCTCGAGGGCCTCGCCGTGCTCGGCGTGCTCGCCTTCGTCCTCTTCGTGCTGCTGCCGGACCGCGGCTGGGACGGCCTCGACGGGAACGAGCAGGCGCGGACCGAGGCGTTGCTCTCCGCCGAGGCGGGCCGGATCGCCGGACACGCCGCGCAGGTCCGCTGCGACGCCGAGGGCGAGGCGGTCGGAATCGTCCAGCACGCCGACGGCCTGGCGGAGGTCGGCGGCTCGAGGGCCTTCCTGACTCCCGATATCTGCTACCGGCTGTACCGGCTCGCCTACGAGGACGACGAGGGCGCATTCAGCCAGACCGCGCGCGCGCTCGCCGTGCTCGCGCACGAGGCGTGGCACCTGCACGGTGAGCGCGACGAAGGCGTGACGAACTGCTTCGCGTTCCAGAGCGGCGTCGAGCTCGGGCGGCGGCTCGGGCTCTCGGAGGACACGGCGGCACGGATGATGCGCCAGCAGCTCACCGACAACGCGCGGTACGCCGGGGCCGCGCCCGCCTACCTCGTGCCCGGCGACTGCCGCAACGGCGGCCGGCTCGACCTCCACCCGGCGAGCGATCGCTTCCCCTAGGAGGGTTTGGCGGAATGCCGCTCGTCGTCGGGGTGCGCTGCTCGTTCCGAGGCAAGGACGCAGGGAGCGCAGATAGCCGAAGCTATCTGCGCGACTGAGGACGCCGCATCGGGGCGAACAGCGCGGCCCGAAGGCACAGACTGTATTTCGCCAAACCCTCCTAGCACCGACGCCGGTCTGGGAGGATGACCGCACGATGAAAATCACCGGCGTCGACTTCATCACGGTGCCCACCCGTGACTTCGAGCGGGCCAGCGAGTTCTACAGCACCGTGCTCGGCATCCCCTGCTCGGTGCGCTGGGGCGACATGCCCGCCGGCGAGTTCGAGACCGGCACGCTGACGATCGCCGTCATGCAATCCGACGCGTTCGGGATCGAGTTCCAGCCGCACAGCCACCCGATCGCCCTGCACGTCGAGGACGTCGCGGCTGCACGCACCGAGCTCGAGGGCCGAGGCATCACCTTTCGCGGGGACACGATCGACAGCGGCGTCTGCCACATGGCCCACTTCGCGGATCCGGACGGGAACGCGCTCATGTTCCACCACCGTTACGCGCCGCGGCGCGCCTGAGGCAGTCGGCCAAAACCTCTTGGGGGAGGCGGGCCGTCGGGTCTTGCGCCTATGGTGAAAGGTCGTGTCCGCGAATCTCACCACCGCCCCGGCCTCCGTTCCGGCCGTTCCGACGCTCGAGCTCGTCTGGCAGCAGGACGCCTCCGCGCTCGTCTTCGTCCGGGATACGGACGGCACGCTCTCCGCCGGCGAGCTCCACCTCGGCATGCCTGCGATCGCCGAGCTCGCGCCCGTCGGACACGGGTTCTCGGCGCGCCGGCTCGATCCCCGCGAGCTCGTCGCGCTGGCCGAAGCGCCGCCCGCCGACCTCGAGCCGGGCGGCAGCGCGCAGGCGCTCTTCGCGGTCGTCGAGCTGGCCCAGCGCTCGGTCGCCGAGGGACTCGTCCACCCCAGCCTCGACGGCGGCGGCGGCCGCTGGTCGGCGTTCTGGGGCGCCACGCTCGACACGAGCGTGCAGGAGGCGCTCGAGCAGATCGCCACGGCACTGCCCGCCGTCGCCGCGGTCGCGTTCGCCGGCGACCGCGAGGCGACGATTCACGATCTCTATCCCGTCATGGTCGATCAGATCGCGCGCGACCGGCTGCACGCGCGCGGCGTGCGCCTGTTCTCGAACCGGTTGCGACCCGGCCGTCCCACCGCGGTCGAGCACTTCCTCGACGGGCTGACGGCGCCCGAGCCGGAGCTTCCGCGCCATCCCGGCTACGCCGCCCTGGAACGTCAGCTGACGCGCTGGGTCGACGCCGGGCTGGGGCGACCTTCCGCGGCTGCGTGGCGCCTGGGCGTCCACCTCGACGAGCGGGCCGGGCCGGACGACAAGGGGGAGCCCGCGCTCGTGCTCGAGCTCTGGCTGCAGGCGGAGGACGATCCCACGCTCGGCCTGCCCGCATCGCTCCTGTGGGAGGGCGGCGAGGACGTCTTCGCCTTCCTGCGCACCCGCGACGCGCGCCGCGACCTGATCCGGCAGCTCGTCGAGGTCGAGCCGCTGCTCGCGCGGCACGGCGTCGAGCTGGACGGCGAGCAGCCGAGCGAGGCGGTGCTCGAGCCGGACGCCGTCCGCTCCTTCCTGCGCGAGGCGATGCCCGAGCTCGAGCAGCGAGGGATTCCGGTGCTCCTCCCCGCCGCCTGGATGCGCGCCCCGAGCCGGCTGCGCGTCAACCTGGCGGCGACGAGCCGGCCGCCCGGCCACTCGAGCGGGCTGCTCTCCCCTGCAGCCCTCGCGAGCTTCGACTGGCGGCTCGCGGTCGGCGACGTCGAGTTGACGGAGGAGGAGCTCGCCGAGCTCGCTGCGTCGCGCGAGCGCTTCATCCGGATCGGCGGCCGCTGGCACGCCCTGCGCGAGTCGGAGGTCGAGCGGGCGCTGCGCTTCCTCGAGCGGCGCCGGCAGGGTGCGGGGATCGTCGACCTCGTCCGGGCGGTGTCGGGGCTCGAGACCGACGAAGCCGGGCTCGAGCTCGGCGAGGTCACGCTCGACCCGCGGCTCTCGGAGCTGCTCGGCGACGGCGAGCGGCGCTTCCAGCCTCTCCCCACGCCGGCCGGGATGCAACTCGGCCTCTTTCCGTTCCAGGAGCGCGGCCACGGCTGGCTGCGCCTGCTCGGCGACCTCGGGATCGGCGGGATCCTGGCCGACGACATGGGGCTCGGCAAGACGGTGCAGGCGATCGCGATGCTCCTCTCCGAGCGCGAGGAGGCCGGACCGAACGAACTCGGGCCGACGCTCGTCGTCTGCCCGATGAGCGTCGCCCGGCAGTGGGTGGCCGAGCTCGCGCGGTTCGCTCCCTCGCTGCGCGTCCACCTGCACCACGGCCTCGGCCGGCTCACCGGCGAGGCGCTCGTCGAGGCGGCGCGCGGCTCCGACGTCGTCGTCACCTCGTACGACATCGCCGCCCGCGACGTCGACGTGCTGGCGACCGTCGCCTGGGACCGGCTGCTCCTCGACGAGGCCCAGGACGTCAAGAACCCGGCCACCAAGCGCGCCCGCGCGCTACGCCGGCTGCCGGCGCGGCGCCGGCTCGCGATGACCGGCACGCCGATCGAGAACCGGCTCGGCGAGCTCTGGGCGATCATGGATCTCGTCAATCCCGGCCTGCTCGGCTCGCGCGAGTGGTTCGAGCGCGCGTTCGCGCGGCCGATCGAGGGCTACGGCGACGAGCGCGCGCTGGAGCGTCTGCGCTCGATCGTGCAGCCGTTCGTCCTGCGCCGGCCGAAGGACTCGCCCGAGGTCGAGCTGGAGCTGCCGCCGATCACGATCGAGAAGGACTACTGCCGGCTGACGGTCGAGCAGGCGAGCCTCTACCGCGCGACCGTCGACCGCTGGCTGCCCCGGATCGAGGAGCACGCGGACCGCTTCGGCCGCCGCGGCGCCGTGCTGGCGATGCTCGGGCAGCTGAAGCAGGTCTGCAACCACCCGGAGACCGTGCTCCCCACCGGGAGGCCGCTCGACGGCCGCTCCGGCAAGCTGGAACGGCTGGTCGCGCTGCTCCAGGAGATGCCCAGCGACGACAAGGCGCTCGTCTTCACGCAGTACCCGGGCTTCGACCGGCTCGTGCCCCATCTCGCCGAGCGGCTGGGCCGGGACGTCGGCTTCTTCCACGGCCGGCTGAGCGCGCGGCAGCGCGACGAGCTGCTCGCAGCGTTCGCGACGCCGGGCGGCCCGTCGGTGCTGGTGGTCTCGATCCGCGCGGGCGGACGCGGCCTCAACCTGCCCGCCGCCAACCACGTCTTCCACTTCGACCGCTGGTGGAACCCCGCGGTGGAGCAGCAGGCCACCGACCGCGCCTACCGCTTCGGCCAGCGCAAGCCGGTCTTCGTCACGAGCCTGATCTGCACCGGGACGCTCGAGGAGCGGATCGACCAGCTGCTCGACTCGAAGCGGGAGCTGGCCGCGAAGGTGATCGCCGGCGGCTCTGAGGACTGGCTCGGCGAGCTCGACCTCGGTGCGATCCGCGCCGCCGTCGCGCTCGCCCCGGATGCCGTGGAGACGGCCGCATGAGCACGGAAAGGATTGGACGCGGGCCGTGGGCGCGGCTCTTCGCGACCGCGCTGGTGCCCGACGAGAGCTCGGCGGTCGCAGAGCGGGCGCGTGCGCTCGTCGCCGCCGGCGAGGTGGACGAGTTGGAGATCGCCGCCGGGAAGATCTCCGCCCGCGTCGGCTCCTGCGTCGTCGGCCTGTCGGCCGCGCCTGTGCCGCCGCGCATCTGGACGGCGGTGGCGCGCTTCGCGCGCGGCAACCGGCCTCTCGAGGCGGGCGTAGCCGGGCGCGAGCAGTCCGTGCACCTCGAGCACCTGCTGACCGTCGACTGGGAGGCACCGCTCGTGCCCCGCCGCGACGCGATCGGCCTGAGCTGCACCTGCGACCGCGGCGGCGCCTGCGAGCACGTGGCGGCGCTCGCCTACGCCGTCGCGCAGGAGATCGACCGCGACCCGTCGCTGCTCCTGCGCTGGCGCGGCTGCGGCGCGGCAGAGGCCGACCCCGAGCCGGAGGTTGCAGCCCCGATCGAGCTCGGCGACGACCCCTGGCTCGCGGGCACGCTGCCCCCGCCCCGGCCGCTGCGGCCGCTGCCGGTGGGCGCAGTGCTGAAGCGCCTAGGCCCGAGCGGCCTACGCGTCGGCAGCGACGACCTCGCCGACGTGCTGCTGCCCGCCTATGCCGCATTCGAGGACGGCAGGTGACCGCTGCCGCGCGGCGCGTCCTCGTCACGGGTGCCGAGGGGACGATCGGAACCGCAGTCCGCGAGCATCTCGCCGGCCGCTACGAGCTCGTCTCGCTGACGCTGACGCCGCAGCCGTTCTCGAGTCACGTCGCCGACATCGCCGACCTCGACGCGATCCGGCCCGCCTTCGAGGACGTCGACGCCGTCGTCCACCTCGCCGCCTCGCCGTCGATCGAGACGCCCTGGGAGGACGTGCTGCGGAACAACCTCATCGGCACCTACAACGTCTACGAGGCCGCGCGCCTCGCCGGGTGCGAGCGGATCGTCTTCGCCTCGTCGAACCACACCGTCGGCATGGTCGAGGTGGAGGGCGCACCGCAGATCTACGAGCCGGAGGACGCGCGCGTGGTCGACCACACCGCCGAGCTCCGCCCCGACTCCCTGTACGGCGTCTCGAAGATCTACGGCGAGGCGCTCGGCCGGCTCTACCACGAGCGCCACGGCCTGAGCGTCTTCAATCTCCGCATCGGCTCGGTGCGCGCCGAGGACGACCCCACGCTCCCGAGCTCGAACTCGCTGATCGACCTCGACGACGCGGGCCGGCACGCCCGCATGCGCGCCGTCTGGCTCAGCAGGCGCGACTGCGCGGAGCTGATCGGAGCGTGCCTCGACGCGGAGGACGTCGACTGGGCGGTCGTCTACGGCGTCTCCGCGAACCCGAACCGGTTCTGGGATCTCGAGCACGCGCGCGAGCTGCTCGGCTGGGAGCCGCAGGACGCGGCGCCCGTTTCCTAGCGTTCCTCGACGTCCATTCCGACGCCATAGAGGTCGTACGGCAGTCGCTCCAGCACGCGCAGCCGCGGCTCCTCCACCGTGAAGAAGCGCGGCAGCGCGCGCTCCCGCAGCCACGCGAGCTCGGCCCGCTCGGCGAGCACCGCGTCGATCGCCGCGCGGTCGCCGCCGAGCGCGACGAACTCGACGCGCTCCTGCCACGGCCCGAGCACGCGCGCCGCCACCTCGGCCGCCTCGCGCACGAGGTCGTTCACCTGCTCCTCGCGCCGCCGCCGGAAGCGGTTCGCCGACGAGCCGCCCTTCTTGTGCCGGTTCTTGACGAAGCGCGAGCCGACCTTCGACGCGACGAGCCGCTCGCCCTCGAAGACGCCGACGGCGTAGCCGCCGAGCCGCACGAGCAGTGCCGCGACGAGGTGGTCCTCCTCGATCTCCTCGAGCAGCGGCGAGACGCGGACGCGGTCGTACTCGCCTTCGTGCCGGAGCCCGAAGGTCGGCCGCGCCAGGATCGTCTCGCCCTCGGCTTCGATCCGGGCCTCGCCGGCCGCGTACACCGTCCGGCCGGGCGTGCCGTCGAGCGGCGCGAGCCGCTTGCGCACGTTCGCGCGGCCGATGAAGCGCGCAGGCATCAGCCCGAGAGGTCGGCGACGGTGGCTCCGTCGGCGGAGTCGCTCTCGGTCTCGCCGACGAGCGGATGCTTCGTTAGCTCGTCGCGCACGGCCTTGCGGACCGCGCCCGTGCCGCGGCCGTGCACCACGCGGACGTTCGGCAGTCCCGCGAGCGACGCCGCGTCGACGAAGGCGCGAACGGCCTCACGCGCCTCCTGTGCGGTCCGCCCGCGCACGTCGAGCTCGTCCGAGACGTCCCCGCGCGCGGCCGCGAGCACGCGCACCGCCGGCTCCGGGACCTCGACGTCGGCCGCCGTGCGCGTCGGGCCGCAGGCGCGCGAGCCCGATCCGCACGCGGTGACCGCCGGAGCCGACGACCTCGGCCTCGTCCCCGTCGATCGCCGCAATCGTGCCGCGCACGCCGAGCGCGGGCTCCTCGACGGGGTCGCCGACCGCGAGCGGCGCCAGCAACGGCAGCGGCTCGTCGAATCCGCGCAGCTTCTCCTCCGCGCGCGCCGCGCGCACCGAGGCGGCGCCGAGCCGGCGGTCGCGCTCGCGCTCTGCTTCGGGCGCCCGGCGTGTCTCCTTCTGCCGGCGGCGCGCGGCACGGATCTCCTTGCGCAGCGCGTCGAGCTCGACGCGGGCCTCGGCGAGGTCGCGCTGCGCGGCGGCGGCAGCGGCTTCGCGCTCCTGCTCCGCGGACGCGCGCACCTTGGCGATCTCCGCCTCGAGCTCCGACTCGCGCTCCTGCGACTGCACGCGCTGGCGCTCCGCGTCTGCGCGCGCCGTCTCGGCCGCCTCGCGCTCGTCCACCGCGGCGCGCTCCGCGGCCTCGGCCTCCGCGAGCAGCTCCGCCACCCGCAACCGTTCCGGTGCGACGCGGCCGCGTGCGTCTGCCACGACCGCCTCCGCGAGCCCCAGGCGCTCGGCGGTCTGGAGGGCGTGCGACGTGCCCGGCCGCCCGAGCGCGATCCGGTAGAGCGGCTCGTGCGTCTGCGGGTCGATCCCGGTCGCGGCGTTGGCAGCACCGTCGGTTGCGCTGGCCCATTCCTTCAGCTCCGGGTAGTGCGTCGTGACGACGGTCAGCCGCGCCTGTGCCGGTGAGGCGCGCCAGCAATGCCTGCGCCAGGGCTGAGCCCTCGGCCGGGTCGGTGCCCGACGCGAGCTCGTCGACGAGGACGAGCGAACGCTCCGTGGCCGCGCGCAGGATCGCGATCAGGTTCGAGACGTGGCCGGAGAAGGTCGAGAGGCTCATCTCGATCGACTGCGGGTCACCGATGTCGGCGAGCACCTCGTCGAAGACCGGGCAGCGCCGCCGTCTCGGCCGGCGGACGCAGGCCGGACTGGTGCAGCAGCGCCGCCAGCCCGAGCGTCTTCAGGGCGACCGTCTTGCCGCCGGTGTTGGGCCCGCTGACGACGAGCGCGCGCAGCTCGCCGAGGTCGAGGTCGATCGGCACGGCGGTGGCCGGGTCGAGCAAGGGATGGCGTGCGCCGAGCAGGCGCACCTCGCCGGAGACCTGCACCGGCGCGCCGCGCCAGCCGCGCGAGAGCGTCCCGCGGGCGACGGCGAGGTCGATCGCACCCGTCGCCTCGACGAGCGCGCGTGAGCGCGTCGGCCCGCTCACCGACGGCCGCCGAGAGCTCGCGCAGGATCCGCTCGACTTCCTCCCGCTCCTCGGCGATCGCCTCCGACTGGCGGTTGGAGAGCTCGACCACCTCGAACGGCTCGACGAAGAGCGTCTGCCCCGAGCCGGACGCGTCGTGGACGATGCCCTTCACGCTGCGAGCGCGAGCTGGCCTTGACCGCGAGCACGGGCCGGCCGCCGCGCATGGCGACGAAGTCCTCCTGCAGGTGCTCGGCGAGGGCGGGCGAGCGCGAGAGCCGGCGCAGCTCGTCGGCGACGCGCTGCCGGCCGTCGCGCAGCTCGCGGCGGAGCTTGCGCAGGCGCGGCGAGGCGTTGTCGCGCAGGTCGGAGCCGTCCTCCTCGACGCAGCGGGCGATCCGCTCCGCGAGCGCAGCCAGGGTCGGGTCGATCGGCTCGGCCTGCTCACGGAGCAGCGGCGCGAGCTCGCGCTGCTCCTCGAGCGCCGCCCGCGCCCGCACGCCGCCCGCGACCGTCGAGACGATCGCGGCGAGCGCCTCGGTCGTCAGCGCGCCGCCCCGGGCAGCCCGGTCGGCGGCCTCGCGGACGTCGTGGATCCCGTGCAGCGGCGGCTCTGCCGCGTGGTCGAGGAGCTCGATCGCCTCGGCGGTCAACGCCTGTCGCGCCGCTACCTCGGCGGGATCGGGCGAGGGTGTGAGCGCGTGCACGAGCTCGACCCCGCGTGGGGTCGACGCTGCGTTGGCGAGCCGCTCCGCGATCGCCGGAAAGCCGAGGAGTGCGAGCGCGTCGTCGTGCACGCGTCGAGTCTACGAGCGAGCAGAGGTCTCGTCGTCGTCCGGATAGCCGCACTCGAGGCAGGCGTGCCGCGTCTTGCCGTCCTCGTCGACGACGATCCCCATGGTGACGCCGCAGGCGGGGCAGATCGGGGGACGGTCGTCCTCCGTCTCCCGCCCGCGGCTGTCGTCCATGAAGGGAGTCTCTACCGGCGGCGGCGCCGGCGCTGGCCGGAGCCGGAGCTGGAGCCCGCCGGGCGAGATGGACGCGTCGAGACGGTCATCCCGGAGGCGGCGAACTGCTCACCGTGGCCGAGCCGCGTCGCGAGCCGGCCGACGTCGTTCCGCTGCTCGGGCAGCACGAGCGTGACGCCGTTGCCGCTGCGGCCCGCGCGGCCGGTGCGGCCGACGCGGTGGACGTAGTCGTCGGCGCCGTGCGGCGGGTCGAAGTTGATCACGTGCGTGATGTCGTCCACGTCGAGTCCGCGCGCAGCGACGTCGGTCGCCACGAGCGTCGAGACGCGGCCCGACTCGAACTGCGCGAGCGCGCGCTCCCGCTGGTTCTGCGAGAGGTTGCCGTGCATCGCGACCGTCGGGATCCGGTGCTGGCGCTCGAGCTTCCGGGCCAGCTTGTCTGCACCGTGCTTCGTGCGCACGAAGACGAGCACCAGGCCACGCTCGGCGCGGAGCTGCTCGACGAGCCGCTCCAGCTTGTCCTCCGAGGTGACGGGGACGAAGGCGTGGTCGATCTCGCCGCGCTCCGCCTCGGCCGGCAGGACGCCGCGCACGTGGGAGGCGTTGACGGTGTAGGCGCGGGCGAGCTCGGCCACGGCGCCGTCGAAGGTGGCGCTGAAGAGCATCGTCTGCCGGTTGTCCGGCACGCCGCGGAGGATGCGGTCGACCTGGGGCTTGAAGCCCATGTCGAGCATCCGGTCGGCCTCGTCGAGGACGAGCACGCGGACGTCGTTCAGCTTGACGGCCCGACGCTCGATCAGGTCGAAGAGCCGGCCCGGCGTGGCGACGAGGATGTGGGCGCTTGCGCGCCTTGCTGATCTGTGCGCCGATCGGGGCGCCGCCGTAGACGGTCACCACCTTGAGGCCCTTCACGGCCGCGAGCGGCTGCAGGTCGGCCGCGACCTGGAGCGCGAGCTCGCGGGTCGGGACGAGCACGAGCGCGCCCGGGCGGGCGTTCGAGCCGGCGGTGCGCTCGACGAGCGGCAGGCCGAAGGCGAGTGTCTTCCCGGAGCCCGTCGGCGACTCGGCGAGTACGTCGAGACCGGCGAGGGCGTCCGGGAGGACGAGGTTCTGGATCGCAAAGGGATGTGTGATCCCCTGCTTCTGGAGCACGTTGGCGACAGGCGCGCTGACGCCGAGCTCCTGAAAGGACTTGGACATTGTTCTACTCCTACTGAGTTTTGGTTTGTCTGAGACGCAACTGCCTCGGACAACCCTCAGCGGGAGGAACGAAGAGCCAGATCTCCACGGAACCGAATGGCGCCGTGACAACACGGTAGCAGCAGATCGCTCGCTTCCCCGCTCGCACGCCTTCTTCGCGTAATCTCGGAGGGTGAGCGACCGTCCCCGCCTCGAGGTGCGCGACCCGGAGTCCGGCTCCACCGGCGAGGTCGCCGTCCTCTACGACCCGAACTCCGCTTTCGGCGCCGACACACCGGTCGCGTGGCTCGAGTACGACGAGGGTCGCGGCCGGCTGCGCTGGTACGTGCGGCCGCGTGCGGCGACGGGCGACGAGTCGATGCGCGCGCCCTCGCTCGAGTACGTGACGACGCTCGCGGGCGGCGACGAGGAGCTGATCGAGCAGATCACCGAGGTGACCTCGCGCTACAGGCGGCTCGCGACGAAGTACGCGTCGAAGCTCGAGAAGTCCCGCGACCGCAGCGACCGCATGACCTCGCAGCAGCTGCGGAACGACCTCCGCTCCGACGGCCTGAAGCTCAGCCACAGCTGACCCTCGGGTTGCGTTTTTAGCACGGATCGTGCCGAATCGTGTACCATCGCCCACATGGCCCGCGGTGGCTCGCGCCTCAACGTAACGCTCGATGACATCCACGCGGCGAAGCTTCGGCGCTTGGCCGAGCGCACGCACACTCAGGAAGGAACGCTTGCGCGTTCGCTTCTCGCGCACGCGCTCGACGAGACGGATGCCGACCCACGCCACATCGCCGACGTGCTCGACGGGATCGGCGGCGCCTATGAACGCGCGCAGCTCGGCCGCCGGCAGGCGCAGGATGGAAAGACCGTCCCGCTCGACCGTCTATAGACAGTGGCGCGGGTTGAAGTCTCCGCGGCCGCGCTCGAGGATCTCGAGCGACTGATCTTCACGCACAGCCTTCCAGCTGACACGAAGGAGCGCGTCAAGGCGTCGCTGAAGCATCTCGAGAGCTTTCCGTTGCTCGGCGCGGAGCTTCCGGGTCGGTGGAGCGACTTTCGTTTCCTGCTCGGCCCCTGGCGTTGGCTGATCCTCGTCTACATCTACCTCGCGGACGAGGATCGGGTCGTGGTTGTCACGATTCAGGACGGCCGTTCCGCCGAGTCGCCGACCGGCGGTTAGCGGTCGCTCAGCGGCGTGCCCCTCACGTGCGCGAACGTGACCTCGTACGGAACCGTCTCCACCACCTCGACGTCGACCGTCGCCGTCACCCTGTCGCGGAGCCGCATGCGTGCGGCGCGATGGTGCTCGGCGATCTCCTCGCTCTCCCAGAGCGCGATCACCTGCGTGACGCCCGTGTCCTCGTTGCTGAGCATGAGGAGTCCTCCGAAGCCTTCGATGTCGCGGAGCCAATCGATCATCGTCTCGCCCACCATCTCGGCGATCTCGGCCATGTTCTCGCTCGACCCGCGGGTCGTCGTCACGCTCGCGTACACGGATCCTCCTCTCGCCTGGATTATCCGTCGCGAAGCTCGAGAGCGGCGGACTCCTCCGAAGTCGAGGAGCCCGCCGCACCGATCCCTATGCGGGCGCGGCGTCCGCGTCGGCGTAGAGCAGCGACCCCGGCGTCGTCAGCCGCTCGCCGGTCTCGAGCAGCGTCTTCAGGCCGGAGAGGATCATCGGCCAGCCGCCGTAGAGCTCCTCGTTCGCGCCCTCACGCAGCTCGTCGTGTGTGACCGTGAGCCGGCAGGAGTCGCCGACCGGCTCGATCTCCCAGGTGACGCGCGAGGTGCCCTCGCTCTTCACGTCGTCGCTCCACAGGGCGGTCATGCTCTGCACGAGCCGGCGTGGCGGGTCGACCTCGAGGTTCTCCCCCTCGGCCAGCGGCCCGGCGGCGGGGTGCTGCGACTCGTAGCGCGAGCCCGGCGTCCAGTCGGAGACGACGCCGACGCCGAAGTTGTACTGGCTCCGCAGCTCGGGGTCGGTGATCGCCTGCCAGAGCCGCTCGGGCGTGGTCTTGATGTAGATCTCGAACACCTTCTCCATCGGGTCCTCCAGTCGGGTCTTGAGCCCACTGAGCCCCGCGGCCCAGGGCTCGGCGTACTTGCTCACCCAGCGGTCGTGGACGAGCCGGATCGGGACCGGGTTCAGGAAGTGGAGCTTCTCGCGGCCGCGTCGCCGCGTCACGACGAGCCCCGCCTCCTCGAGCTGCCGCAGGTGCTTCATCACGCCGAAGCGCGTGATCTCGAAGCGCCGCTCGAGCGCGCTCAGCGTCTGTCCGTCCTCACGGAAGAGCTCGTCGAGGAGGCTCCGCCGCGTCGGGTCTGCGAGGGCTCTGAACACCATGTCCATGCTCGAAAGATACGTGACTATATGGTCACATGTCAAACGGCGAGCTCGACGAACCGGCAGAGCGCGTTCGCCAGCCGCATCTGCGGGATCGAGCGGCAGTTGACCTCCAGCAGCCTCGGGCGAGCAGACCAGGTACGCGAGGCACTGCGCGCGCGAGATGGCCACGTTCAGCCGGTTGCGCGAGAGCAGGAACTCGAGCCCGCGCGGGACGTCCTCCCCGCTCGAGCTCGCCATCGAGTAGAGCACGACGAGCGCCTCCTGGCCCTGGAACTTGTCCACCGTGCCCACGCGCACCGCCGCCGGCAGCGCCTCCCGCAGCGCGTTCACCTGCGCGTTGTAGGGCGGCGACGACCAGATCTCGTCCCCGGAGCCCGTGCGCACGGAGCCGCTCGACCTCCCCGCACCACCGATCGCGACCTCTTCCGCCGACTCCTGCCGGTCGCCCGTCGTGCTCGACCGGCGAGGAAGCGGAGGCCTGTCCCGAGCGGCGTCGTCCGCCCGCGCGCGACCGGCGCCGGCTCCAGCCGGCCCTCGTAGAACTCCTCCGAGATGTAGCCGCAGACGTCCGGATGCAGCCGGAAGGTGCGCTCGAGGAAGAGCCCGCGGTCGGCGGCGACCGTCGCGTCGTCGCCGAGCAGGTGCTTCAGCACCGACGCGCCGCTCCCGCCCGGGTGCGTCCCCTGGATCACCTGGTCGAGCTGCAGCGGGTCGCCGACGAGGACGACGTTCCGCGCGCACGTGCCCATCGCGAGCGCGTCGGCGAGCGAGACCTGCCCGGCCTCGTCGACGAACAGGTAGTCGAGCGTCGCCTCGTGCCGCTCGTGCGCGAAGAGCCACGCCGTGCCGGCCGCGAGCTCGGCAGTCGACGCAGTCGTCCGACGCCGCTGACGCTCTCGACGTGCGCGCTCGCCGTAGAACGACTCCGGGTTGCCGCCGCTCGCCTTCTTCAGCCCGCGGAACTCGAGCCCGAGCTCCGCCGCGCCCTCCTCGACCGCGTTCAGCAGGTTGTGGATCGCCTTGTGGCTCGTCGAGGCGACGCCGACCCGCTTGCCCCTGCGCGATCAGGTGCGCGATCAGCCGGCCCGACGTCCACGTCTTCCCGGAGCCGGGCGGCCCCTGGATGACGAGGTGACGCCCGTCGAGCGCGAGCACGAGCTCCTTCATCTCGTCGAGGTCGGTCGTCTGGATCGGCCGGTCGAAGGGCTCGCGGCGCAGGATCGACTCGAGCGCGGGGTAGCGGCCGTCGCGCGGCGAGCAGCGAGCGGCCGAAGCGCGCGAGCGCCGTCCTCCTGCTCGCGCGTGTAGAACGGCCCGGCGGGGATCAGCGCCTCCGGCAGCGGCGACGTCGTCGCAGCGACGGCCCGCGCTTGAGCACGAGCCGGCGCTCCTCGCGGTCGAGCTCGAGGATCGTCGCCGGGCGCTCGCCCGTCTCCGGATCGAGCACGTCTGCTGCCCCTGCCCGAGCTTGTGCTGCTGCGCCGGGAACGTGAGCACGTACGCCTGTGAGCTGTCTTCACCGGCTCCGGCCCGCTCACGACCTCGAGCTGACCGATCGACTCCGCGTCCTCGACGAGCTCCTCCGGCGTCAGCTCCAGCCGGTCGAAGAAGGCCCACCAGACGGGCTTCTGCTCGCGGTGGTGGTAGTCGAGCAGCTGCGCCGCGAGCTCCTCCCCGGCGCCGAGCAGCTCCGCGCGCAGCTCCGCCCGCTCCCGCCTTCCGCTCCGGCACCGGCCGCGGCTCCTCCGGCACGACCTCGGGG
This sequence comes from uncultured Gaiellaceae bacterium, assembly GCA_963735585.1. GTDB lineage: Bacteria > Actinomycetota > Thermoleophilia > Gaiellales > Gaiellaceae > Gaiellasilicea. Next base: position 922,901 of record CAVTLI010000001.1, read on the forward strand.
AACGGCCCGAAGCGCGCGAGCGCCTCGGCGCGCAGCTCCAGCAGCCAGTCGCGCAGGAGCCGCGTCGCGACGCAGTCCTCGCGGTTGTACTCGTCGATCTGGCGCAGGAGCTCCGGGTCGCGCGTCTGCATCCAGCGCTCGAAGACGACGATCGAGGTGCCGCCGTCCTGCACCTCCGCCCGGCGCTCGAGCGGCAGGAAGGCCTCGAGCTCCTTCAGCCCGTAGCCCGGCCGCGAGGCGCGCAGGCCGTTGCGGACGACCTTGAGCAGGTCGACGAAGACGTCGCGCCGCAGCAGGTCGTCGAGCTCGGCCTCGCGCGTCCCGTAGAAGCCCATCAGCCGGCGCAGCGCCGTGATCTCGTAGGCGGCGTAGTGGTAGACGTGCAGGTCGGGGTGGCGCTCGAGCCGCTCGTGGACGAGGTCGACGAACTGCTCGAACGCGGCGCGCTCGGAGGCGCGGTCGTGCGCGTGGATCGGCTCGAACGCGCCGTCGACGTCGAGGATCCCCCAGAGGTACTCGAGGCTCCCGTCCTTGTCCCAGAACGGGTTGCCCTCGAAGTCGAAGAAGAGGTCGCCCGGCGAGGGCTCGGGCAGGAGCGCGAAGCCGGTGCCCGGCTGCGGCTCGAGCAGCTCGTACGGTCCTCGCTGGTGCTCGCGCGCCCAGCAGCTGCAGCTCGGCCTGCTGGCGGATCCTCGCCCACGTGCCGGCGGAGATCCCGCCGAGCGCGGGCTCCGGCGGCGCGCTCCCGAGCGCGGCGAGCGTCGGGATCCCCGCGTCGCGCAGCTTGCTCGACGTTGTCGCGCCGCAGCCCCGCGACCTTGCTCAGGTGGTCGACCGCCTCCCAGTGCGCCTCGCAGACCGGCTTGAAGTCGCAGACGGCGCAGTGCGAGACGGGGTACGGCTCGGTCGCGGGCGGGTCGGCGACGAAGCGCTCGAGCCGCGCCCGCACGTGCCGGTAGTAGGCGGCGAACTCGCTCGGGCGGAAGCTCTGCCGCTCGCCCGAGCCGAGCAGCACGTGGATCTGCTCCGGCTCCCGCCCCTGGATGCGCGCGAGCTCCTCCGAGTAGAAGAGGAGCTGGAGGATGTACGCCGGCTTCGGCGAGCGCGCGAGCTTCGTGTCGAGCGCCTCGTAGCTGCCGTCCGGCTGGCGGAGGAGGAAGTCGGCGACGCCGCGCCAGCCGTCCGTGCGCGAGGACGGCCTGGTAGATGACGTCGTGCTCGGCGGCTTTGATCGCCTCGGCGGTGGCGCGGGCGGCTGCGTCGAAGTCGCCGTCGGGCTCGGGGAGCTCGAGGATGGTGTTGCCCTCGGCGCGGAGCTGCTCGAGGTAGGCGCGCTCGTGCTCGAGCCCCTTGCGGAAGATCAGCTCCGCCTGCTCGTTCTCGACCTCGGGCTTGGCGAGCTCCCCGCGCGCGTGGCGCAGCGAGAGCGTCGTCAGGTGCTCGCAGGCCAGGAAGGCCGTGACGTCGGACGGCGAGAGGTGGAGGCGATCGGCTTGTAGAGTGCACCCGCTAAGAGTTGCCGATGAGCCGGTCGCCGTCGCCTCCGGCCGTGTTACGGCCAAGCGCTGATGTGACGCAAATCTCCACAGCCGACCTTCCGGCGCGCGTCGGGATCGGTGGGTGAGAGACAGCAAAGGTTGCCACGCGGTTTAGGAAACCCCAAAATGCCGCCGGAAGAAAGCCCTGCTAGGTGGCGATTTTCGGAGCCTCACGGGAGAGCCGAGACCGTGAGCCTACTGTGCCAGCCCTCTCCCACCCCGCTTAGGGCTGGCAGCGCTCGCAAGGCTTGTACCCGGCCGCTACCGCATCGGAGCGCGAAACCACAAGAATCCGTGTCGTCGTTTTTCCCCCACTGCGGTCGGTTCATCAGGCTCGGGCAGGCTGGCCTGTGGAACGTACGGCCAGAGGGTGCCGAACCATGCATCTGGCGGTGCGAGACGACGACCATGTCCGGGGCGCTCATTTCCGCTTGGGGCGACCGCCGCCCCGGAACTTGTGCGAGGAGGACCAGTACTCCATGTGCGCGTGTCGCTGGATCGCCTCTCGCTCCCGCACCAGCATTTCCTCGGGAGTCAGCTCCGGCTTCTCCGGCGGCTTCCAACCGCTTTCGTCTCGCAGCTTCTTGAACTCGTCTTGTGCCGCCTGCAGCTTCTTGTAGCTCCCGACGAGCTCTCCGTTGCGGGTAAGACGTGAAAGCTCCTTTGGTCGGGTGTGCGCTGGGTCGCCTGTTCGATCGTGAGGTCGAGTCCAGCGAGGCGTTGTACGAAGGGCTCGGTCATTGGTGGAGATTCTGCCAGTCCTCGCCGATATGGTCCCAGCGGCTATGGGCATCATCGAGGAGCCGTTCAACCCGCTCTCCCGCATTGCTCTCGGGGAGAGCGTGGTGTCCCACCTGGAAGCGCGGCCCACGTCGCCGCTGCCGCCGGGGGCGTTTGTCGGCGCCGGTGTGTATGCGATCTACTACGCGGGCGATCTGCCCAATTACGCGGCAGTTTCCGATCCCGAGTGCAAGGTGCCTCTTTACGTCGGGAGGCGTTGCCAGCTGGAGGCCGGATCGGTGGAATAGACCTCGGCGCCTCGGCCGGGCCAGCGCTCATGAACAGACTCCGGAAGCACAGCCGCACGATCCAGGCGGCGGACAATCTCGAGCTCGCCGATTTTCGCTGCCGCTATCTCGTCGTGGAAGACATTTGGGTGCCGCTGGCGGAGACGATGATCGCGAAGTATCGACCGCTCTGGAACGTCTTGTCTGGGTTCGGGAACAACGATCCGGGCGCAAACCGTTATGGCGCTCCCCGGCCTCTCTGGCACGAGTTGCACCGCGGCGTGCCGTGGGCAGCGCGAATGCTGCCGGCTGAGAAGACGTCGGAGGCGATTGTTGCGTGGGGTCATGGTTTCTCGCGGGTGATCTGGAAGCCGAGGAGGCGCTGCCTGGGGTGGCGCTTGAGGACGGTCTGATCGCCATAGAGGACGTCTGAACGGATGTCGCAGCTGCGTTTGCCTTACGACCCACTGTCGACGGACAGCCTCCAGGTGAACTTCGCCCGTCAGCTCCTGGCTCAGACTCTCGAACGCTTTCCTCCCGCAACGCGGTTCCCTGGAGCAGGCGTCTATGGGCTGTACTACGTGGGTCGCCAGAGGATGTACGCGCCGCTAGCTCAGTCGCGGAATCTCACTCCGATCTACGTCGGGCAGTCGGCGCGTCCCGATCGGCCCTCGCATCCCGCGCTGTGTGAGCGGATGGGGAAGCATGCACGTTCAATCAGCGCGTCAGCCGATCTCAAACTTGATGACTTCCGCTGTCGCGCTCTCGTCCTGGTTCCCTCTTGGATCGAGTTTGCCGAGCACCTTCTTATCGACTACTTCCAACCCGTCTGGAACAAGGCTCTCACTGGATTGGGCAGCAATCCGACGGGCGGGCCTAGAAGCGGTCAGGCGCTGTCGAAATGGGACGCGCTCCATGGGGGTCGCGCTGGGGCAGGTTGGGCGCCGCCCGATGGACGAAGTCGGAGTTGCGGACGATCGTCGCGACTCACATCGCGGCACATCCTCTAAAGACGCGGCGGCCTAGCGGGGGCGGCGAAGCACGGTGGCGGCGTCGTAGAGACGCACTGGCTTGCCTGCGTCCTCGCGAGCACCGGTGTTGACGATCGACGAGCCGACCCGCTTCTCCCGCACAGTGTGAATGTCCTCGCAGACCAGCCCGTGCATCTCACCGATCGCGCCGAAGTGCTCCTCGATCTTCAGTTCAATTCCTTGGAGGAGGCTGTTGCCAACGACGACGACCGCCGCACCGCCGGGACGCAGGAGCTTGGCGACTATCTCGAGGAAGCGGTGCGTGTCGTTGTAGTACGTCGCTGCATAGTTCGCCCATCCGTTGCCGCCGTAGATGCCCTTCTCGACACGCAGCTCGCGCAGCCGAGCCAGCTGCTCCTCAATGTCCGGCATGTCGAACTCAAGTGCGATGGACTCTTGTTCCCTGACGACCTGCCAGAACTTGCCGAAGTTCGTCTCTTCGAGCTTCCGCAGGTCCGCCGGTGACGAGGCAAAGCCCAGCCAGTACATCTGTGGCCTCGTGTTGCGAACGTAGTGGTAGTTGTTGAGGTAAGGAGGCGACGTGAGCAGGAAGTCCACGCTCTCGGGCTCCATCACGTCGAGCGCCTCCATGATCGAGCGTTCGTGCACCGCCCACTCATGCGAGACCAAGTCCTGGTCGGCGAGCCAGCGTATGTCGCTGAGCATGGCGTCTAGTTTCGCCGCGACGGCTATTACGACAGACGCATTCTCCAGGAGCGGCTTTCCCGCGCCTGGTCGCGACCCGAGCGACGGCTCGTATGTGTAGTTGGAGAAGCTGACCATGACGGAAGCGAAGGCGACTCGGAAGAGCTCGTTCAGCTCGCTCGGTAGCCCGTCGGCGTAGTCGAGCGTAAAAAGCACCTTCGGCAGCACCGTCTCTGGGTAGAACGGGATGCGGGTGTTGAATCCGGCGGGCGCCGACGACTTCGGCCGCTTGCCGTTCAGACGACCAGCATCAACCAGCGCCTCGCGCGCGCCGACTGTCTTGCGGTAGCCCGCGATCGCGGCCTCTAGGTCGGTCGGATCGAGGTCGGCCGCTGCGAGCTTCGTTCGGCAGGCGAGAGCGGCGTAGGCGTTGATCTCGAATCCCACCGAACGCCAGCCGCGTAGCTGGGCCTCCACAAGCGTCGTGCCCACTCCGGCGAACGGGTCGAGAATCGTCGCACCGTCGACGTCGCCTACGTAGTGGTCGAAAACGTCGGCTACGAACGATGCTGAGTAGCCCGCGATCCAGGGTACCCAACGGTGGAGCGGCGCTTGCTTATTGTCTGCAGCGGCGGCATCTCGGAAGTCGACAGGGTTGCTTGGAACGGCGAGTACAGACACGGACGAGCAGTTTAGGGCGCGGGTCGGCGGTCGCCCTGGCGGTGACCACGCGGCTAGCGCGCGGCCCTACGACAGCAGCTCAGCGCCCAGAGAACGAGCAAGACCATGAGGCGGTCCGCGACACCCGATGACTCGATGCTCAATCCATGGGCGGGCCAACGGTCTTGGATGCCGACCCGGCGTGGGTTTACGCGCCGCGCCACCTCACCCCCGCGGACGCCGCCCACTTGGAACAGACCACCGACGGAGACCGCGCCTTGCTTTCCGCCTGCATCGAGGTTGAGCACGAGCTCCGCGAGCAGGGCTTCGTTCACGCACAGCGGCTCCTCGCGTTCGCCGCCGAGGAAGAGGGCGACCTAAACGACAGGCTGCGAAGCCTGCCCCTCCTGGAGTTTGCTGCGGCGGCGCAGTGTCTTTACGCGCTCGTTGGGTTACGCATACGGAGTAAGTGGGCGTCAATGGGTCACGCGCGGCGGCGTCTCGCAAGATTCACGATCAGTTTGCGAGGATCAGACCATGCTTCCTGACGTGTCTGTCGTGCCCAATGAGAATCATTCGACCGGATACTAGGCGCTCCAGCGAATGGCGGCAGACTCAACATCGCTACGCGCCGCCGTAGCATTCGTAACTTCCAGCGGCATTGATATGGTTCAGGCGTTACACGCAGAACATTCGCGGGTCTCACTGCAGTTTGTCGTCCGCGGTGCGCCGATCACCGAGCCCTCAGCGTTGATCAGACTCGCGAGTCTTGGGGCCGTGGTTTCCGTGGTCATCGGCGAGCGCGCACAGCGCTTTCATCCCAAGTTGTGGCTTGGAGACGGCCCCGACGAGCTCTACGTAATGGCGGGTTCCGGCAACTTGACGGCCGGTGGCCTGCGGACAAACGATGAGCAATTCGAATACCTCCGGCTCACACGTGATGACGTCGATCTGATCAATGAGCATGAGCGTCGGTTCCAAGTGTTCGCAGTCCTCGCAGTGCCACTGTCTGCGGTCGTGGATACGACGTTCTGGAGGGAGTCGGAGAACCAGGTCGCGGTGCGACAAGCCTTCGCTGCGAAAGAGCGTGAACTGGATAGGCAGCTCGCCGCAACCGCCGCCGCGAGCTTTTCGCATGCCGAGCTCCATGCGGATCTACTGAACCCTGTATGAGCGCACCAAGGCAGAGGTAAGGATTCTGTCCCGGGCGGTGGCGACCGACACGTAGCCTCACGTTTCAAGCAGGCGATCGATCGCGGACAACGCGAGGGAACACTGGTGCCGGTCGTGGCACGCATCGTTCGGTCGCCGACAGAGGGCTTCGATCACCTTGCTGCCGCGGGCCGCCCTGACCTGATGGTGGAGACTGTGGTGCTCGACAAGACAAAGGCCTATCACCACCTCTTTTCAGCGACGACGGTAGCCCACGCCCAGGCGAGAATGGACAAGTACTACGCGGCCGAAGGCACGCGCTCACGCCGAGTGCCTCGAGCCTGAAGCACGCCGTCTTTCTGCACCTCGGCGGCGATACGTTCGGCTTATGCGACGTGAAAAGTGCGGCGCTCGTGCTAGCGGCAAGCGCGCGTTGGCGCGCGTACTGCTGCGGGCGGAGGAAGGGCAGCGCGTGACCTTCTACTGCCTCCGCTGCGCTGTGCGTGAGTTCGGACGCACCCGCTTGGAGGGTCATGGAGACGACACCGAAGCGCCGCGCGTCTGGATGTCCCTCGGGCAAGCCGATTTCAGCGACGCACTCGTAGAACCAGTCCGGTAACGCGTACTTCACCTTGGTTGTCGGGCGTAGCAGCAGGTTCCACGCTTCCTTGTACGACGCGAGTTCGGATCGATCAATGCCGCGCCGGTCACTGTTTTCGTGAGTCTTCCCCTTGCCGTGCCTTTCGGCCGTCGGCGGTGCCCGACGTAGATCAACGCAGCCACGTGGTTACGCGGCATGAGCCAAAAGTCCGGGCGTTCTTCTTAGACCGTTGAACCCGACGAGTGCGTACCACGCGTTTTTCTGCTTCGTCGGGGCCTCGCTCTTGTCGCGAAGCGCGAAGTTGCCTCCACCCTGGATCGCCTTCGATTGAACGGTGATCGTGTCGACCGGTTTCCAGGTGTTGCGCTAGGACATCAACACCCGGGGCATTCTTGATAGTGACCGTCGCGAGCCAACCTCTCCTCGTGAGCTCGGCGGCGACGTAATACTTCCCCGCAACGCCAGTCAATCCTGTGCGGGACATTGGACGATAAGCCTCCACGCGCCTCGCTTCTTCGCCCGTCACCACGATGAAGTGCTCGCTCACGCCGCCGAGTCTCCCTCATATGTCGACCGTGTGCGACCGTGAGATCGTTCGCCGACCGTGCCGTAACGGTCAGGAGCACCTCGAAGCGCACCCGTACGCAGCGATACGCCGAACTCGTAGATTCGGCTGATTTTTGCGGAAGTCCGCTCCGCTTCGGCTCGGCTAGTGGGAATGCCGCCGACAAGAATCGACCTTGTGCACGCGGCTAGGAACCCGCGTTCTTTCCCTAACCAACCTACGATCTTCGCGCGAGCGCGCCGAGGTACACCCCCGCGCAGACGATCGCGCCGCCGACGACCGTCGTCACGGTGATCTCCTCGTCCGCGACCAGGGCGCCGAGGGCGATCGCGACGACGGGCATCGTCACGAAGATGTACGCCGTCGACGAGGCCGTCCAGCGCTGCACGACGACGAGCACGAGCAGGAAGAGGCCGACGGTGGCGGCGACAAGGTAGGCGAGCGCGAGCTGGGTCTCGCCTTCGGCGGGTAGCACCAGGCTCTCGCCGGCTGCCACCGACACGACGAGCAGCACCGCGGCGCCCGCGCTCATGCCGACGAAGTTCATCGCCACCGGGTGCTCGCGGCCGACGAGCTTCGAGACGACGAACGCCTCGGACGCGCAGAGTGCGGCGACGCCGAGCAGGGCGAAGGAGCCGACGCCGAAGTCCGTCGACCCGGGCTGGAAGAAGATCAGCGCCGAGCCGCCGAACGCGATCACCGAGCCGGCGAGGGCTCGGGCGTCGAGGTGCTCCATCCGGTGCGCGACGGCGAGCAGCAGCGTCAGTAGCGGACCGATCGACACCACCACCGCGGCCACGCCCGCCGTCACCTCCTGCATCGCCCAGTAGACACAGCCGTACGCGGCCGCAAAGGCGAGCAATCCATAGACGACGGTCAGGACGAGCGCGCGGCCACGCGGGAAGGACAGCCGCATGGCCACGAAGAGCACGCCGAAGACTACAGCCGCGCCCGCGAAGCGGAGGCCGGCGCCCCAGATCGGATCGAGCTCGCGGTTGCTGTACCGGATCGCGACGTAGTTCGAGCCGCCGATCACGACGGCGCCGGCGAACGCGCTCAGCGCCAGCCGGTCGGGCGCCTGCTCGGCCTCCGTCGCCGCCACCGACGCGCTCACGTCGTCCACCGAGCCGGCTACCCGGCCTCGGTCGTCGTCGCCTCCGTCGTCGTCGGCGGTGGCTCCTCGGTCGTCGTCGGCGGCGGCGGCTCGGTGGTCGGCGGCGGCTCGGTCGTCGTCACGGGCGGCTCGGTCGTGGGCGGCGGCTCGGTGGTGGCCGGCGGCGGCTCGGTCGTGGTGGCCGGCGGCGCCGTCGTCGTCTGCGCGGTGCTCGTGCTCGCGGTCGTGGTCGCCTCCGTCGTGTCGGCGGTGGTGGTCGGCGGTGGCGCCTCCGTCTCCTCGGCCGTCGACTCGGCCGTCGAGGCGCCGGTCGTCGGCCCGGACGGCGATTCCGTCGTCGGCTCGGTCGTGTCCGAGCCGCCCGAGGTGGCGAGGTACGCGGCGCCGAGGCCCGCTGCCAGCAGAGCCGCCGCGACCGCAACCGCCACGACGACAGACCGCCGGCCCGCCGGCGCTGCCTCCTGCGACGCCGGGAGCGGCGCCGCGATCACCGTCGTCGGCTCGGTCACGACGGCCGACCGGACTGACGTCGTCGAGCCGTGCGACCAGCTCGGAGCTGTCGACCTCGCCGGCGAGCGCGGCGGCTGCGACCGGGCCGAGCGCCGGCGCGGCCGTCGCCAGCGACTGCAGGATCGCGCCGAACGCCCGCACGTCGTCCTCCGGCTCGCCCTCGGCGGCGAAGTCGGCCACCTTGGCGTGGCCCTCCGCGTCGAAGAGGACGTTCGCCTCGCTGAGCGCGCCGTGCGCGACGCCCTGCGCATGCGCGTAGGCCAGCGCGGCCGCGACGTCGCTCGCGGCGAGGTGGGCGGCGTCCTCCGAGAGAGAGGCCGCGCCGCGCTCGCCCAGCGACCCGCCGGGCAGGTACTCCCGCACCACGAACCGCTCGCCCTCGTCCTCTCCCTGATCGAAGACGCGCGCGATGTTCGGGTGCGAGAGCAGCGCAGCTCTCGTCTCGGCCGCCGTCCCGAGCCGCACCAGCACGTCCCGCCCGAGGTCGGTGTCGGTCGCCCGCCAGCTCGACCTGCCGAGCGGCTCGTTCAGCGCATAGCGCCCCGCGATCAGTCGCTCGTCCATCGTCGTCCCGCTAGCTCGGCGGGTCCTGGATCACGCCGAAGCCGGCGCCGACGGGATCCTCGAGCACGGCGTAGCGGCCGATCGTCGGGATGTCGTGCGGCTGCCGCAGCACGCGCGCGCCGAGCTCCTCTGCCCGCGCACAGCTCGCGTCGGTGTCGGCGACGTTGAAGGTCGTCGCCCAGTTCGGCCGCCCGTCCGTCCACTGCATCAGACCCGCGACGGCGCTGCCGCCGACCTCCAGCACGCGATACGGCTCGTCCATGCCCATCGGCATCGCCCTGACGCCGTAGTCGAAGACAGCTCGGTAGAACCGCTCGGCAGTGGCCGCGTCCGGGGTCCGGCACTCGTTCCAGCTGAGCGTTCCCGGCTCGTTCGCAAGCTCCGCGCCGTGGTGGGCCGCCGCTTGCCAGACGCCGAAGGCGGCGCCCGTGGGATCCTGCGCCACGGTCATGCGGCCCGCGTCGAAGACGTCGAAGGGATCCGCGAGCACGGTGCCACCCGCCTCGCGGATGCGCGCAGCCGTGTCATCGACGTCGTCGCTCGCGAGGTAGGTCGTCCAGAACGGCGGCGTGTCCTCCACCTGCGGCGGGCTCGCGGCCGCGACGGACTTCCCCTTCAGGCTGAACATCGTGTAGCCGCCGGCCTCGGGACGCGGGTCGCGGTCGGCCTCCCAGCCGAAGAGGCTGGAGTAGAAGGCGATCGTCGCGTCGAGGTCAGGGCTCGTGACGTCGATCCAGCAGGGCGTGCCGGTCTCGTAGGCGGTGAACTCGGGCATGGCGGCCTCCTTGTCGGTCGAGATTTCACACTTTTGAGACGAAAGTGACACACGGGCGTAGCCGTTCGTCGGGCAACGTTGGAAGACATCAACTCACGGGAGGAGGGAGTCGGTAGGCCATCAGGATCGCATCCACGAACTCCCCGTCACGACGATAGTGCTCTCGGCGCACGCCTTCACGCTCGAAGCCGAAGGTCTCGTAGAGACGGATCGCGGGCTCGTTCCACGGGAAGACGTGCAGCTCGAGCTTGCTGACGCCGGCTTCGCGCGCCCAGGCTGCCGCCTGCTCGAGCAACAGCCGACCGACACCGCGGCGTCGGTGACCGGCGGCCACCATCAGCCCCAGGTCGGCGACGTGGTGGCTCGCGGGATGAGGGTCGCGCGCGAGCGAGAGCCTGCCCACGAGCTCGCCGTCGTCCTCGGCGACGTAGACCGCCGCGTCCGGATAGCGCTTGAGCGCGCGCAGATATCGGCGCTCTTCGGCGACGCTGCGCCAGCCTGCGCTCGTGAGCAGCCAGGCACCCTCCTCGGCGCCGATCGCCGTGCCGAGCGCGACGAGGGTCGCAGCGTCCTCGCCGCGGGCGGGCCTGACCTCGATCATGCGACGACGATCCCGTGACCGCCCCGGCGCGGATCCCCTGCGGCTGCGAACGTCCCGTCGGCGGTGCGCGCGACGGCGGAGACGCCGCCGAAGAAGAGGTTGCGGCCCGCCCAGCGGACGACCTCCCATCCGCTCGGCGCCTCGTCGGGATAGCCACCTTCGAGATGGAGCACGTCGCCGTCGACGTGGAGGCGCGGCGCGTCGATCGCCTCGGCGAGGGGCACGCCGCGGAGCGCGGCGTCGGTGACCTGCGCGATCGCGCCCGCGAGTCGCACCGACCCTGCGCTGCCGAGCGCGAGCCGCGGGCGGCCGTCCTCGAGGACGAGCGTCGGCGTCATCATGCTGGCGAGCCGGGCTCCCGGCTCGAGCTCGGCGTCGCCGATCACATCCCGCTCGCCGAGCATGTTGTTCAGCTGCGCGCCCGCTCGGAAGACCCCGGAGCCCGAGCCCAGCGTCGAGGAGAGCGCGACGGCGTTCCCGGCGGCGTCGACGACGGAGATGTGCGTGGTGCCGGCCATGCGCGCCGGAGGCGCCGTCGCGTACGCGTCACGCAGCGCGGCGGCGCGCTCGCCGAGGCTCGTCGCGAGCTCGAGCCGCTCGAGCGCCGCCGCGACGATCCCGCCGCCGCGGGAGGGCGCGGGCGTCGTGAGGACGTCGTGTCCGAGGAACCTCGTTCGGATCGGCTCCCGCTCGACGACGCGATAGGCGGCCAGATCGTCCGCGAGCTCGGGCAGCAGCTCGCTGACGGCCGCCGCTCCGCGGTCACGGATGCGCTCGAGCGTCGGCACGAGGTCCTGCATGACGAGGCGGGCCGGGTCGCCGAACATGCGCCGCCCGCCTTCGTCGCTCTGGAGAATCCCGGCCAGGATCAGGTGCAGGAATGCCTGTGCCTCGTTCACGTCGAGGCCGGTGCGCGCGAGTGCGATCGCCGGCTCGACGAGCTCGGCCCAGGCAAGGCGCCCGAAGCGGCCGTGCGCCTCCTCGAGGCCGAGAATGAGCCCGGGAACGGCGACCGACGCCTCGCCGACATGGAAGAGCTGAGTCGACGCGTCCCCGAAATCGATCACGATCTCGTCCATCTCGGCGAGCGGGTGCGACGGGACCGCGAAGAAGCAGTCGAGCAGGAGCGGCTTCCCGTCGACGTAGGCGAGGAGGAAGCCTCCGCCCGCCGGGCCTGTCAACGGCGGCTCGGCGACGAACGCCGCGAAGGCGGCCGCCACGCAGGCGTCGACGGCGTTCCCGCCGTTTGCGAGTACCCTTACTCCAGCTTCGGCCGTGATCGGATGCCCGGCTGCGATCGCTGCTTTCATTTAGGCAGCGTAAACCGGGACTTCCTGCCGATAACGGAACAGCACCCGATTTCGACCCCGGAGCGTTTACCCCCGATGCCCCCGATCCTCGACCTTCGCAAGCGCCACCTGTTCCTGTCCCTGGGAACGCTGGCCGCACTCGTGGTGGCGGCGACGACGCCGCAACTGCTCGGGGACGAGGTGAGCCGGGCCTTCCACGGCCTGCTCGTCGCGAGCCCCGCCTGGCTCTGGCTGGCCGCGCTGTCGTTTGCGACCGCGCTCGTCGCGTCGGGCTGCGCCTGGCGCTGCGCGCTCAGGCGCTGCGGCGGAGAGCTCGGCCGAGCTGACGCGAGCGCACGCTACGGCGTCGGCTCGCTCGTCAACGCGGTCGCGCCGGCGAAGCTCGGCAGTGCCCTGCGCTTTGCCCTCTACTCCCGCGTGATCGCGGGCGAAGGCCGTCTCTGGACGACCGGTGGCGTCGCCGCCTCGATCGGTGCGGCACGCTCGATCTGGCTCGCGCTCCTGCTCGCCTTCGCCGCGGCGTCCGGTGTCCTGCCCGTGTGGCCGCTGGCGCTCCTCGCGCTCGGGGTCGCGATCGCGGTCACGGTGGCGGTGCTCACACGCGACCGGCAGCCGAACGCCCGCATCGCCCACGTTTTCGACGCCTTTCGCGTGCTCGGACGGTGCCCGCGCGCCGCTGCACAGCTCATCGGCTGGGTCGGCGTCGCGGCTGCCGCGCGTGTCGGCGCCGCAACCGCGATCGCGGCCGCGTTCGGCGTCGAGCAGCCGTTGCTGGCGGCGCTCCTCATCGTGCCGGCGCTCGACCTGGCGGGAATCCTGCCGCTCACCCCCGGCAACCTCGGAATCGCGAGCGCCGCGATCGCGTTCGCGCTGCACGCCCACGGTACGGCCTACGGCACGGCGCTCTCGGCCGGGATCGCGTTCAGCGCGGTCGAGACGGTAACGAGCCTCGCGTTCGGCGCCGGCAGCGTGTTGTTCCTCGCGGCCGGCACCCCGGGTGCACGGCGCTGGACGATGGCCGCCGCAGGCGCGACCGCCTGCCTGTTCCTCGGCGCCGCCTTCGGCGCCACAGTCGTGCTCCCGCTCGTCTAGCGCTCCGTCGTTCCTCTCGACGGTCTTACCGGCGCAGGAAGCTCGGCGGCTCCAGCGGATCCTCGGTGCGCGCAGGCGACGGGGCCGAGCCCGAGAAGGCCGGGACCGGAGCGCGGCGGCGGCTGCCGCCGAGGCCCGTCGCGACGACGGTGACCCACACCTGACCGGCGAGACGCTCGTCGACGGTGGCGCCGAAGATGATGTTCGTGTCGTCGGTGGCGGCTGCGCGCACGGCCTCGGCCGCGTCGTTCACCTCGAGCAGGGTCAGATCCTCGCCGCCGGCGATCGAGAGCAGGATCCCGCGGGCGCCGACGATCTCGGTGTCGATCAGCGGCGAGCGGAGCGCCCGCTCGGCTGCCTGCTTCGCGCGATCGTCGCCCGTCGCGAAGCCGATCCCCATCAGGGCCGAGCCGGCGTCGGACATGATCGTGCGGACGTCGGCGAAGTCGAGGTTGATCAGGCCCGGCATCGTGATCAGGTCGCAGATTCCCTGCACGCCCTGACGCAGGACGTCGTCGGCGATCTTGAAGGCGTCGAGCATCGACGTGGAGCGGTCGAGCACCTCCAACAGGCGGTCGTTCGGGATCACGATCACCGTGTCGCACGACGCGCGCAGCTCCTCCACGCCGAGGTCGGCGGAGGTCTTGCGGCGCGTGCCCTCGAACCGGAACGGCGTCGTGACGATGCCGACCGTGAGCGCTCCGAGCTCGCGCGCGATCCTGGCGACGACCGGCGCGGCACCGGTGCCGGTGCCACCGCCCTCGCCCGCGGTGACGAAGACCATGTCGGAGCCGCGCAGCGCGTTCTTGATCTGGTCGTAGGTGTCCTCGGCGGCGCGGCGGCCGATCTCCGGCTCGGCGCCGGAGCCGAGGCCCTGCGTGAGCTCACGGCCGATGTGGATCTTCACCGGCGCGTCCGAGATCTGGAGCTGCTGCATGTCCGTGTTCACGGCGACGAACTCGACCTGCGAGATGCCGGCGTCGATCATCCGGTTGACCGCGTTCAGGCCCGCACCGCCGACTCCGACCACGCGGATGACGGCCAGGTAGGAGGCGCTGTCGGCTCGCGTCGAGTACTCGAGCCTCGGGGCGGGCTCGGGCATCGTCTCGAGCAGGCTCACCGGCGGCTCGTACGGGCGCGCGCGGACGGGTTCGGGCGCGACGACACGGGGCGCCGCCGTGACCGGCGGCGTGACCGGCGGAGCGGCAACGACCTTCGCTTTCGGAGGCGCAGCTACCTTCGGAGGCGCAGGAGCGGGCGCGGCAGCGACGGGCTTCGCGCGCTCCTTGCGCACGAAGTCCGGCACGTGCTCGACGGTCTTCTCCTGCGGCTCCTCCGGTGGAGCGGCGGCAGGCGGCGGCGCGGCCGCAGCCTTCGGCTCCGCTGCAGCCGGCTTCTCGCCTGCTTTCTCGCCCTGTTCGGCCTGCCGCTGGGCGGCCTCGGTCGCGCGGAAGAGCTCGGCAAGCGGGCCCTCACGCATGCTCGCGCGATTTCGCGCCACTGAGCACCTCCTTTGCCAGGTCGCGGTACGCCTCGGCGGCCGTTCCGGACGGATCGTACTTCAGGACTGACGAACCCTTCACCGGCGCCTCGGCGTACCGAACGGTCTTGCGGATCCGGGTCTTGTAGACGAGGTCGCCGAAGTTCTCCTCGAGGATCTCGACGGCCTCGCGGGCGTGCAGCGTGCGGCTGTCGAACATCGTGGGCAGGATTCCCTCGATCTTCACCTCGGGATTCAGGTTCTCGCGCACCATCGCGAGCGTGTTCTCGAGCTGGACGAGCCCACGCAGCGAGAGGTACTCGCACTGCACCGGCACGATCACGCCGGTGGCCGCGACGAATGCGTTGATCGTCAGCAGGCCGAGCGAGGGCGGCGTGTCGATCAGGACGTAGTCGTAGGTGTCGCGCACTTCGATCAGCGCCTTCTCGAGCGCGCGCTCGCGGCCGATCATCGCCGAGAGCGCCAGCTCGGCGCCCGCCAGGTCGATCGAGGAGACGGCGACGTCGACCTCGGCCTTGTGGATGATCTCCGAGATCGGCAGCCGGTGGACGAGCACGTCGAACATCGAGCGCTCGATCGCGTCGGGATTCATGCCCTGGCTCATCGTCAGGTTGCCCTGCGGGTCGAGGTCGACGATCAGCACCCGGTGACCGAGCTCCATGAAGGCGACGCCGAGATTCAGCGTCGTGGTGGTCTTCGCGACGCCGCCCTTCTGGTTCGCGAAGACGATCACCCTCTGCAACGTGGTCTCCTCGGTGGGGGGATCGGGCCGAACGTTCGGCCGCGGAAGCAAGCGCATGAGTCCCATGTGCACCCGCTTTTCAAGGCTGCGCCGGCTATTCCTTCACCCGCTCAGTCCTCGCCGTCCCAGTAGTCGAGCGTCTCGATCCGCGTGATCAATCCGATGCCGCGGAAGTTGACCTTGTTCGAGCGCGGGTAGTACGCGACATCGTTCGGGTCTCGGGTGCCGTACGAGAGCAACGTGAGCCCTCCCGCCCCGGCGAGGAAGCAGTGCGCGACGCGGGTGCCGGCCGGGCGCGCGACCGTCGAGCCCGCGCGCACCGGGAAGGTTCCGGTCACGGCGTCCGGGAAGCTGCGCGGGGTCGGCGTCAGCTCGAGCTCGCCCTCTCCCTCGAGCACCACGAAGATCTCCTCCTCCGTCGAGTGCACGTGCGGCGGCACGTTCCGCTTCCCCGGCGTGACCGTGACATGGCTGAGACCGGTGCGCACGCTCTCGGCCGCCATGGCGAGATCGCGGGCGACGCTGTCGACCGAGCCGTGGGAGAACGGCTCGGGCTCGACCGCGTCGAGGTTCACGACCCAGGCCGGCCGGGCGACGGCCTCGCCGACCTCGGGCTCGCCCTGCTCCGCCTCGAGCTTCCACGGATGGTCCTCCGGATCCCCGGTTCGCACCCACGCGCCGAGGCCCCACGAGACGCCGGCGCGGGGCAGGCGCGCGCCCCTGTGGCTGTGCCGCTCGCCGAACGCGAGCACCGTCAGCCCGTCCGGGCCCGCGCGGAGCGTGTGCGCCTCCGTGCCCGCGGTGTGGACGAGGCAGTCGCCGGGGCCGACGTCGTAGCAGGCGCCGTCCTGCCACGAGATCCCCGAGCCCTCGAGCACGTAGAAGATCTCCTCCTCCGAGATCTCGACGTGGGCAGGCGTCGACCACTTGCCCGGATCGACCCGGATCCGCTTGACGCCGACCGTGACCGACCGGTCGCCGGTCAGGCTCTGCCAGTCGCCGCCGATGTGGCCGCGCTCCATGCGCTGCGAAGGGAGCTCGTCCCAGTGGCTGATGAAATCGGGGCTGATGAATTCGGGGGAGACCGCCACGTGGCGATTATGTCCCGTGCGGCGCCGTGCGGAGGCGCTCGACCACCTCCTCCCCGGTTCGGACCGGCACCGTCCCCGTCTCGACATCGCGCAGCAGCCCGCGCAGCTCGTCGAGCAGCTCTCCCGGCGAGGCCCGGCGGCGGCCGAGGGCGTCGATCCGGTCGAGCCGGGCGACGACGAGCTCGTCCAGAGCGTCGTCTCGCGGTGCGGCTGCGTCCATCCCTCGACGCTAGCGGCGAAGGTGTGACGTGTCTGCGCCGAAACTGCGCCGATTTCTACGCGGTGCGGGCGAGCGTCGCCGCGCTGCGCAACCCGAGCAGGACGTCGTCCAGCGAGCGGACGAGGCCGCCCCGGTCGCCGTGGCGGAGCGCCTCGACCAGCGCGCGCCGGACGGCGCCGGAGGCCGTCTCACCGGCAGTCTCGCCTCGCCCCAGCTCGCGGAGCCGCTCGTAGAGCGCGCGCCGTCCGTCGGAGTCCTCGCCGAGCAGCACCGCCGTCCGCAGCTCCCAGGTGTCGCCCAGCAGCGCCGCGAGCGCGCCGCGCAGCTGCTCGGTGCGGAACGGCTCGTTCTGGAACAGGGAGAGCTCCCAGCGGTCGAGCGCCTCGGCCAGCGCCGGATCGCCGTCCGCGAGCGCCAGCTGCTCGAGCAGCTCCTTTGAGAGCGCGCCGCGGAAGCCGTCGAGCCGCGAGGCTTCGCCGGGCGGCGGAGTGGCGGCGATCGGCAATACGGGTCGAATCCCGAACGGGCGCCAGTCGAGCCGCTCGAACAGCACCGGGCCGGCGGAGACGGGTGCGGCAGTCGCCAGCCGGATCGCGGTGACGGCGTCGGCGAGCTCGGCGGGCGCATCCGGCACGTCCTCCCCCGCCTCGAGCCCGCGCTCCAGCTCGAGCACGCAGTAGCGATCGACCTCACGGCCGAAGCCGGGCGGGAGCAGGCCCTGCGCCTCGGGCCAGTGTTGGGCGAGCTCGCCGGTCGCGGCCGCCCGCACGCGCAGGCCGTTGCCGAGGTCGACCTGCGTCACCACCGAGATCCCGACGAGCGGCGCCACGGCGGCATAGGCGCGAGAGGAACCGAAGAGCGAGCGCCCGAGCTCGTCGTATGCCCGCTCGAAGGCGAGGTCGTCCCAGTCGAACCCGCCACAGGACTCCGCGGTGGAGATCAGGAGCGAAAGCAGAACCGTCCGGAAGAGCGCCTGCTCCTCGGTCGGCTGCGGGCCTGCGTGGGCGCGCGCGAAGATCGCGGCCGCCGGCTCGCGCAGCAACTCGTCGAGCGCCAGGCGCGCGTCCTCACGCGCCGCCAGCTCCCGCGCCCGCGACTCGATGAACGAGCGCACGAGCGGCCGGTACTCGTACAGGGCCGGCCCGCCACGCTGCACATGCTCCTCGAAGGAGAAGGGCAGCTCCTCGCCTTCCTCGAGCGCTCGGCCCAGGAAGACGAACGCGCCCAGACAGAAGGCGCGCAGGGTGAGGTGCAGATGCGGAGCGCGAACCGCCACCCAGTCCGGTTACGACCCCGCCGGACCCGCCTCCTGCCTCGGAGACCTGGCAGCCGGGGCACCAGTACGCGGTGCGGTTGTCGTCTCCCAGCCCGCGCGAGCGGACAATCGTGCCGCAGCGCAGGCACGGCCGGCCCGCGCGCCGGTAGACGTTCCGCCCCGGGCGGCCCGTGGCGAGCGCGCCGCGCATGAGCCGCTGCGCCGCCGCGACCGCCGCCGCCAGGATCTCGTCGCCGACCTCCGCGACGCGCACCCAGGGCGAGACGCGGATCTCCCACAGGGTCTCGGCCATCCACATGTTCCCGATCCCGGACACGAGCCGCTGGTTCTGGAGCGCCTCGCCGAGCCGGCTTCCGCCGGCTCCACGGAGCCGCGCGACCGCGACGTCGACGTCGAACCCGTCCGCGAGCACGTCCGGCCCGAGCGACCCGACGGTGCGCGTGTCGAGCGAGAGCACGGGGCCGTTCCAGAGCACACCCTCGAGCTCGTCGCCGCGCAGGACGAGCCACGGCGCTCCCACCCGTGCCGCGCCGCGCGGCTCGACCCGCCAGCGGCCGCTCATCCGCAGGTGGCTGCGCACGACGATCCCGCCGTCGAAGCGGAGCAGGAGGTTCTTGCCGACCGCCTCGACGGCTGTGAGCACGCGGCCGTCGATCCGGGGCGCGACCCCCGTCGCCTGCGCCCGCGGGTGCGGGGCCTCGACCTCGAGCCGCTGCCCGACGAGGGCCTGGAGCCGCTCGGCGGCGCGGTGCAGCGAATCGCCCTCGGGCACACACGGAATCTAGACGAGCCAATGCCAGCTACTGTTTCCAGACCGATGGAGGACGCCGGAACGCTCACGTTCGGCGCCGGTCTCGACGATCCCGCGCGCCTCGAGGCACTCGAGCGAATCCTGCTCGACGGCCCGTCCGACCGCGTCGTCTTCGACCGGCTGACCGCGCTCGTCACCTCGCTGCTCGGCGCCCCGATCTCGCTGCTCACGATCGTCCGGCCGGAGAGCCAGACCTTCGTCAGCGTCGTCGGCCTCGACGGCGACTGGGCGCGCCGCGGCGCGATTCCGGCGACGGGCTCGTTCTGCCAGCGCGCCGTCCTCTCGCGGGAGCCGGTCGTGCTCGAGGACGCCAGCACGGACCCCCTGCTCGACAACGTGCGCGCCCTGCTCGACGTCGACGTCGTCGCCTACATCGGCATCCCACTCATGACCAGCTCCGGCCACGCGGTCGGCTCCTTCTGCGCGATCGACCTGGAGCCGCACCCCTGGAGCGAGCTCGACGTGCGCGTGCTCGAGGATCTCGGCCGGACCGTGATGGCCTACGTCGACGTGCGCCCGGACGCGCCCGCCACGAACGCCCGCGGGCTCAACATCGCGGCCGTCGCGCAGCGAACCGGGATCGCGTCGGACACGCTGCGCAAGTGGGAGCGGCGCTACGGCGTCCTGCGGCCGAACCGGACGACGGGAGGCCAGCGCCGCTACGACGACAGCGACGTCGCCCGGGTGGAGTGGCTGCGCGACCGCCTCGCGGAGGGTTTCCGCATCTCCGAGGCCGCCGCGCTCCTCGATCCCGCTGGGGAGATAGCGGTCGCCTCCGCCGGCGAGCTGCGCGAGGCCCTCGTCGAGGCCACCCACGCCGCCGATTCGG
This sequence comes from uncultured Gaiellaceae bacterium, assembly GCA_963735585.1. Classification (GTDB taxonomy): domain Bacteria; phylum Actinomycetota; class Thermoleophilia; order Gaiellales; family Gaiellaceae; genus Gaiellasilicea. The sequence goes on from CAVTLI010000001.1 coordinate 942,536, forward strand.
CTCTGCTCGGGTCGCTCGTGGAGCAGGCCTTCACCCTGCATCCGGTCGAGCAGGCGATCGAAGAGATCGTCCAGCCGGCGCTCGAGCGCATCGGCGCGGCCTGGATCGATCGAAGCGGCGCGATCGCGGAAGAGCACTTGCTGACCGAGACCGTTCGCGCCCGGCTCGAGCGGATGCTGGCCGACCGGCGGCCCGGGGTGCGCGGCAAGGCCGTGCTCGCCTGTGGCCCGGAAGAGCGGCACGACCTGGGACTGCTCGCCCTCGCCGTGCTGCTCCAGGCGGACGGCTGGCTCGTCGCCTACGTCGGGGCAGACGTCCCGCTCGACGCGGTCGTCGAGCTGGCCGAGCAGATCGAGGCGGACGCGCTGTGCGTGAGCGTCACCCTGCCCAGCTCGTACGAGCGCGTCGTCGCCGAGTTGTCGGAGCTCGCGCTGCCCGAGCGGATGCGCGTCGTCGTCGGGGGAGCCGCCGCCCCGGACCGGCCCCGGCTAGCCGAGATCGTCGCCGACCTGCGGTCGTAGTGTCCTACGTCCGTTCAGCTGCCGCCGGTGCGGCTGCCGCAACGGCGTGGGGGCTTGCCGAGCCGCTCGACCAGCGGCTGCTTCGCTACGACTACTCCGACATCGCCGTGCTCGGGAAGGCGGTCACACGCGGACCGCGCTGGCGTGCTGCCGGCCTCGCACTGCACGCGGCAAACGGAATCTCGTTCGGACTGGCGTTCGAGGCCCTCCAGCGGCGGACGGCGATCGAGCCGCGTCGACTCGCACTCGGGCTCGCGCTCGCGGAGCACGTCGCGCTCTACCCGCTGAGCTACTTCGTGGATCGCCACCACCCTGCGCGTGGGGAACCGGGGATCCCGCCGCTGCTGACGAGTCCACGCGCGTTTGCGCAGGCGGCCTGGCGTCACGCTCTCTTCGGGGCCGTGCTCGGCCGGCTGGCCCGAGCGACGGCGGCGCAGAAGCGCTTGTAGGCATCCAGCTCCTGCTCGAGCGGTGCCACCACGAGGCTCTCCGCGGCAGCCTCCAGCCGCTTCCTGAGTGCGCGCGCGGCCGCGCGGGAGCGACGCCGCGCGCCCGCGCCGTTGACGAGCTTGGTGAGGAAGGCGAGTGCGATCCCGGCCGCTGCGCCGCCGAGCAGAAGCGCTGTGGGCAGCGGCACGCCCTGCGCCTCCGGCACCGGCAGCACGTCGTCCAGGCGCAGGTAGTCGAGCGCGAGCAGCGCGAGCAGCCACAGTGCGCCGACGGCGACGGCAGCTGCGAGACCGGTCTGAAGCGCGTTCGCGAGGCGCCACCAGCGCGGACGCCGCACGTGGAGATCGGCCCCGGCCACGGCGCGGTCGAGCTCGGCCGCGACCTCCGGCTCCTTGCTTCCGGCCGCCGCCCGGACGAGCGCCGGCCAGGGCTCGGGCAGACCGGACGCGGCCGTGCCCGCGAGGGCGCGGGCTGCGTTCTCGACCCGCGCCACCTGCACGGCCGATGCGGGCGGCAGCGAGGTGTGGACGCTCTCGCCTGCGTCGCCGCCGAGTCGCAGGCGCCGCAGGGGATCGGGTCGGAGCCGCTTGATCCAGCGCGCGAACGGCCATCCCGTCGCAAGCGAGCCGCTGCGGGCATGGGCACGGTCGACCGCGCGCACCACCGTCGGCACGCCGGCGGCGTCCTCGAGCGCAGCGACCAGGCGGGTGCGCGCGCTGCGATCGATTTTCCGCACGGGAGCGCCGCACGCGGCGGCGAAGCCGGCAGCCGCCACGTCCACGTCGGCCGCGAGCCGCGCCGCAACCGCCTCGCGCGCCGCCACGCGCTCCGCCAGCAGGCGCCGCAGCTCGGGCAGGCCCGCTCCCGTCGCAGCCGAGGCGGTGAGCACCGGCACGCCCCGGAGTCCGTCGCGTTCGAGCAGCCGCGCGAGGTCGGCGAGGCAGGCGGCGACGGCGTCCGGATCGAGCAGGTCGGCCTGGTTGAGCACGACCGCCATCGCCTCGCCGTGACGCGCGAGCCGGCGCAGATAGCCGTCGTGCCAGGCGGCGTCCGCGTACTTCTGCGGATCGACGACCCAGACGACGAGGTCGACGAGCTCGACGAGCCGGTCGACCTCGAGCCGGTGCCCGCGCTCGACCGAGTCGAAGTCGGGGAGGTCGAGCAGGACGAGCCCGTCGAGGTCGGCGCCGCCGAGGCGGTGCCGGCGGGGCACGTCGAGCCAGTCCAGGAGCTCGGCGCCGCCGTCGCCCCAGGTCGCGGCTGCAGCCGCAGACGTCGTCGGCCGCCGCCGGCCCACGTTCGCCAGCTCCGCGTGGCCGAGCGCGTTGAAGAGCGAAGACTTCCCCGCGCCGGTGGGGCCGGCGAGCGCGACGACCGTGGTCTCGACGCCCAGCCCGAGCCGTACGCCGGCCTTTGCGAGCACCGCGCGGGCCGGGGACACGAGCTCGTCGTCGAGCCGTCCTTCGGCGAGCGAGGCGGCGTCGGCGAGCGCGGCCAGCCGCTGGTCGAGCGTTTCCGTCACCGGCGGACGGAAGCGGCGGCAGCCCGCAGGCGCTCGGGCGTATCCGGCTCGGGCTCGACCGGATCGAGCAGAGCGTCGAAGCGCGCCGCCTCTGCAGCGAGGACGCGGCGCACGCGCTCGACGAGGTTCTCCCGTGCCTTCGCGGCGAGCGCCCGCACCGCCTGGTCGCCGAAGATCGCCTCGAGCACCTTCTGGCCGACGGCGGACGTTCCGCCCGCGACGACGATCTCGGCGCCCGTGAGCCCGCCGGTCTGGACGAAGACGGCGAGCATGACAGTGAGGCCGGCCCCGTTGATGCCGAGCGAGGCGAGCCGCGCGGTGGTGCGCTTGCTCATCCCCTCGTTGCGCACGAGCTCGAAGACGTCGCCCTGCCACTCGCGCACCTCGCGCTCGGCCGCCCCCTTCAGCTCGGCGGAGGCGGTGTCGAGGGCCGGGGCGGCGGCGAGGAGGGCGCGTCCGCCGAGGGTCTCGCGCCAGGCCGCGGCGGTCCGCGTCGCTGCTCGGTCCGCCGCCGCGTGCACGACCGCCTCGACGCCGGTCTCCACCGCCTCCTTGACCGCGGTGTCGGCGGTCGGCGCGCCCTTGACGAAGCTGCGCAAGCGGTCGCGTGCCCAGGCGACCCGCGACTCGAGCGCACGCATGATGTCGCCCGTACCGACGACGTCGTACCAGCGGGCGAGCACCTCGCCGCGCAGCAGCGACCCGCTCCGCAGCGCCTCCTCGACCTCCTCGGCCGCGCGGTCGTAGGCGTGTTCGGTCGCCTCGCGCAGCGCGGTCGCCGCCTCGGCCTGTCCTTCGACCGCCACCGCGACGGTCTCCGTACGGGGCCGGATGCTCGCGAGGGCGCCCGCAAGCGTCTGCTCGATCAGCGTCGAGCGCGCCTCCGCGTCGGCCGCGAGCCCGTCGAGCCAGCTGCGCACCGGGGCGAGCGCGTCGACCGGGAGCAATCCGTCCTCGAGCCGCGTCTCCGGCACGACGAGCAGCTCGGTCCCGGGCAGCCCGCGCTCGGCGAGCATGCGGGCGAGATGCTCGCTCACCTCGACGGTCGCGTCGGGCGGCACCCGGTTGAGCACGAGCGCGAGGGCGGTGCCGCGCTCGCGGGCCGCGTGCAGCAGCTCCCACGGCACGGCGTCCGCGTAGCGCGCGGCCGTCGTCACGAAGAGCCAGAAGTCGGCAGCGGCGAGGAGCTGGGCCGCGAGTGCTCGGTTCTCGGCGGCGACGGAGTCGATGTCCGGCGAATCGAGCAGCGCGAGCCCGGCCGGCAGCGCGGCTGTCTGGACGAGCTCGAGGCCACGCCCGCCCGCCTCGCCCCCGCTGGTGCGCGAGAGCTCCGGGAGCACCCGGTCGTCCGAGAACCAGGGCAGGTCGGCGGGATTGCAGACGAGCACCGGCGCGCGCGTCGTCGGGCGGAGCACTCCCGCCGCGCTGACCTCGGCGCCCACCAGGCTGTTCACGAGCGTCGACTTGCCGGCGCCCGTGGAGCCGCCGACCACCATCAGGAGCGGCGCGTCGAGCTGCCGGAGCCGCGGCAGCAGGTAGTCGTCGATCTGACCGACCAGCTCGTCACGCGTACGGCGCGCCTCGCCGGCGTCGGGCAGCTCGAGCTCGAGCCGGGCCGGAACGAGCTCTTCGCGCAGGTGTTCGAGGGCAGCAATCGTCATTCCGCGAACGTTCCCGTTTACCGCGAAGAGAAAGCCGTTACGGGCGCAGAACGGCGCGGCGCGGGCCGGCCAGGAAGCCGGCCTCGACGAGCAGCGGCATGATCTCCGTCTCGATCACCGGGCGGCCGTCGAAGCGCTCGACGGCGAGCCGGGTCTTGCCGCCTCGGCCCTTCACGTGCGCGACGAGCGCCTCGATCGCGGGCCGCAGCCAGGCCTCGTCGGGCTCGCGGAGCGGGACGAGCGTGCGCCCGCCGCGCTCGACGAAGAGCGCGGCCTCGCCCGCGAGCAGAACGACCTGGGCGCCGGCCACTCGTGCCGCCCGCGAGCCGGCGCGCTTGGGCCACGGCAGCGCGGCGCCGTACGGCTGCGCCGGGTCGGCGGCCGCCAGCACGAGCGGCTCCTCGTCGTCGCCCTCCCGCGCACGCAGCTCGCGCAACCGCTCGACCGCGCCCGCGAGCGCAAACTGCGCGCCGCCGAGCCCCTCGACGAAGTAGCCGCGGCGACACACGCCGATCGTCTCCAGATCCTTCAGCTCGCCGTAGACCGCCCCGTAGCCGCCGGGAATGCCCTCGCCGCGCACGCCGTCGCGCGTGACGATTCCCTGCCGCTCGAGGAGGAGCTCCGCGAGCGCGCGCCGGTCGGGCGTGCCCGCAAAGAGCTTGTCCGTGAGCGACCAGCGCCCCTGCGTCGAGGTGATCGCGGCGGCGCGCGTGCGCGAGAAGCGCCGCGGCCTCCGGTCGGGCCGCGGAGCCTGGTAGCGGCGGCCGGCGCGCAGCGGCGTCCAGGCGTCGTTCGTCACCTCGCCCGCCCAGACGAGCTCCCACAGCGCCGGCAGGGCCGCCTCCGGCTCGAGCCCCGCCGCCTCGACGAGTGGGTACCAGAACTCGGCCGAGCCCGCGAGCGCGCGGCGGATCGCGTCCGCCTCCTCGCTCTCCGGTGCCGGCGCACCCGCCGGGCGGCCGAGGAGCGGCGCGTCGTCGCGGAAGTAGAGGGCCACCCGATCGAGCCCGGCACCGACCCAGACGACCTCGCCGGAGGCGCAGAGCCCGTCGAGCCAGCCGGGCTGGTAGCCCGGCACGCGGCGCGGCAGGACCTCCGACTCCCACAGCGAGACGGGAAGCGCAAGACCCTGGAGGGGAACGAGTGCCTCGCGCAGGGTCGCGCGCCGGTCGATCCCGTGCCAGGCCGGCAGGAAGCGGCCGAGGGAGGCCTGCTCGGCCGGCTCGACCTCCTTGCGCAGCGCGGCGAGCGAGGCGCGCCGGAGGCGCCGCAGCACCTCGGGATCGCACCACTCGCGCTCGGTGCCGCCGGGCCGGAGCTCGCCGCGCACGAGCGCGTTCTCCCGCTCCAGCCCGTGCAGGAGCTCGGCCACGTCGACGCCGAAGTGCTCGTTCGCCTGCGCGGTCGTGAACGGTCCGCGGCCCTTCGCGAAGCGGAGCACGAGCTGGCGCAGCGAGTCGGGCCCGCCTTCGAGGAACGCCTCGGGCAGCCCGCCGGGCGGCATCACGCCGAGCGCGTCGCGGTAGCGCCCGGCGTCCTCGGCCGCGAGCAGCCGGGCCTCGCCGGCGAGCCGGATCTCGAGCGCGCGCCGCTCGGCCACGAGCACCGCCGCGAACGCCTCGTCGTACTCGCCGGGCCGGAGGTCGCCGCGGCGGCGCAGCACGTCGTGCAGCTCGTCGGGGTCGCGCGGGCTGCCACGGAGCTGCGCCTCGACCTCGGCGAGCGCATCCGCGTCGATCAGCTCGCGCAGCTCCTCCTGACCCAGCAGCTCCCGCAGCAGGTCGCGGTCGAGCGAGAGGGCCTGTGCGCGCCGCTCGGCCGGCGGCGTGTCGTCCTCGTACATGTACGTCGCGACGTAGTCGAAGAGGAGCGACGAGGCGAACGGCGAGGCCGACACCGTCTCGACGTCGACGAGGTCGAGCTCGCGCGTCTGCAATCCGTGCAGGATCTTCTTCAGCGCAGGCAGGTCGAAGACGTCCTGGAGGCATTCGCGGTAGGTCTCGAGCACGATCGGGAACGAGCCGTACTTCCGCGCCACCTGCAGGAGGCCCTGCGCCTTCAGCCGCTGCTGCCAGAGCGGCGTGCGCTGGCCCGGACGGCGCCGCGGGATCAGCAGCGCACGCGAGGCGTTCTCGCGGAAGCGCGCGCCGAAGAGCGCCGTCTGCCCGACTTCGTTCACGACCAGCTCCTCGATCTCGTCCGGAGCGATCAGCAGGTCGGCCACCGGAGGCGGCGCGTCGGCGTCCGGCAGGTGGAGCGCGATCCCGTCGTCCGACCAGATCGACTGCACCTCGATCCCCAGCGCGTCGCGCAGGCGGGCCGCGAGCGCCATCCCCCACGGCGCGTGGACGCGGCCGCCGAACGGGGTGAGGATGCAGACGCGCCAGTCGCCGATCTCGTCGCGGAAGCGCTCGACCACGATCGTGCGGTCGGACGGCACCACGCCGGTGGCGCTCGCCTGCTCGCGCAGGTAGGTGAGCAGGTTGCGCGCGGCGCGCGGGTCGAGGTGATAGTCGGTGCCGAGCCGGTGGAGCGCCTTCGCGTCGGTGAGCCCGACGAGCTCGCGCGACGCGACGCCGATCTTCTCGCCCAGCTCGTACGGCCGGCCGACTCCCTCGCCCTTCCAGAAGGGGACGGCGCCGGGGACGCCCGGTGCCGGCGAGACGAGCACGCGGTCGCGCGTGATCTCCTCGATCCGCCAGCTGGAGGCGCCGAGCAGGAACGTCTGGCCCTGCCGCGCCTCGTAGACCATCTCCTCGTCGAGCTCGCCGACGCGCCCGCCCCCCTTTCCAGACGAATCTCCGACGAGGTGGACGCCGAAGAGGCCTCTGTCGGGGATCGTCCCCGCGTTCGTGACGGCGAGACGCCGTGCGCCGGCGCGACCTCGGATCACGCCCGCGGTGCGGTCCCAGACGATGCGCGGACGCAGCTCGGCGAACTCGTCGGAGGGGTAGCGGCCGGCGAGCATGTCGAGCACGTTCTCCAGCTGCTGGCGAGACAGGTCGGCGAACGGATAGGCGCCGCGGACGAGCCGGTAGAGCTCGTCCACCTCCAGCTCCTCCTCCGCCACGATCGCGACGATCTGCTGCGCGAGCACGTCGAGCGGGTTGCGCGGGATCGACGTCTCCTCGATCGCCCCGTCGCGCATCGCGCGCGCGACGACCGCGCACTCGAGCAGGTCGGCGCGGAACTTGGGGAAGATGCGGCCCTTCGAGACCGAGGCGAGGTCGTGCCCGGCGCGGCCGATCCGCTGCAGCCCGCGAGCCACCGACTTCGGGCTCTCGACCTGGATCACGAGGTCGACGGCGCCCATGTCGATTCCGAGCTCGAGGCTGGACGTTGCGACGAGACAGGGGATCTGCCCCGCCTTCAGCAGCTCCTCGATCTCGACCCGCTGCTCGCGGGCGAGCGAGCCGTGGTGCGCACGCGCGAGCACCTCTTCCGCGAGCTCGTTCAGCCGCAGCGCGAGCCGTTCGGCGAGCCGGCGGTTGTTGACGAAGACGATCGTCGAGCGGTGTGCGCGCACGAGCTCGAGCAGCTCGGGGTAGATGGACGGCCAGATCGAGCCGAGGCCGCCCTCGGAGCTCGTCGCGAGCACGCTGCCGTCGGCCTCGGGCGGGTTGTCGTAGGCCTTGCCGCCGGGCTCGCGCATGTCCTCGACGGGCACGACGACCTCGAGGTCGAGCTCCTTGCGCGTGCCCGCGTCGACGAGCTGGATCGGGCGGTCGCCGCTGACGAAGCGGCCGATCTCCTCCAGCGGCCGCTGGGTCGCCGACAGTCCGATGCGCTGCATCGGCTTCTCCAGGAGAGCGTCGAGGCGTTCGAGGGAGAGAGCGAGGTGCGCGCCCCTCTTGGTCCCGGCGACGGCATGGACCTCGTCCACGATCAGCGTCTCGATCGTGCCCAGGATCGAGCGCGCCTGCGAGGTCAGCATCAGGAAGAGCGACTCGGGTGTCGTGATCAGGATGTCGGGCGGCGTGCGCACGATCGCGGCGCGCTCCTTCTGCGAGGTGTCGCCGGTGCGGACCGCCACGCGGAGCTCGGAGCGCAGGCCCGCGAGCGGCCCGCGCAGGTTGCGCTCGATGTCGTAGTTCAGCGCCTTCAGCGGCGAGACATAGAGCAGCCGCAGGCCCTCGCCGGGGTTCTGGCTCAGCCGGTCGATCCCGTAGAGGAAGGCGGCCAGCGTCTTGCCGGAGCCGGTGGGCGCCTGGATCAGGACGTTGCCGCCGGTCGCGATCGCGGGCCAGCCGGCCACCTGCGCGGGGGTCGGGCCGGCGAACGCCCGCTCGAACCATTCGCGCGTCTGAGGTGAGAACGGCGCGAGCGAATCCATGCCCACAGGGTAGCCCGCGGGCACCTGCCGGCTGCGACGGACTAGGCGATCAGATACGCGGTGAAGGCGATCGCGAGCACGACGAGGACGAGCGCACCGACGACGAGGTGCATGCCGCCCCAGACGAGCCAGGGCGTCCGTTCGCTACGTCCCTGTTCCGCCTCTCGGGCGAGCTCTTCGGTCTTCTCGATCGGTTCGGGCATGCGGTCGAGATACCCGGCGACGGTAGGATCGAATCGTGCCCGACGTACTGCACTTCACCGGGAACGAGGAGGCGGATGCGCTGATCGCGCGCGACCCGCTCGCGCTGCTGATCGGCTTCGCGCTCGACCAGCAGGTGACGGTGCCGACCGCGTTCCTCGGGCCGCTCAAGCTGCAGCAGCGGCTGGGCCGGCTCGACGCCGCGGAGATCGCAGCCCTCGACCCCGACCGGCTCGACGCGGTCTTCCGCGAGAAGCCGGCGATTCACCGGTTCCCCGGCAACATGGCGAAGCGCGTCCAGGAGCTGGCCGCGGTCGTCGCCGGGGAGTACGACGGTGACGCTGCGCGCGTCTGGAGGGACGCCGCCGACAGCGACGACCTGAAGCGGCGGTTGGAGGCGCTCCCCGGCTTCGGCGAGATGAAGGTGAAGGCACTCGCGTCGGTGCTTGCGAAGCGATTCGGGCTCGCTCTGGCCGAGCCGCTCGTCCCGGATCACCCGATGCTGGGAGACGTCGACTCGCCTCAGGCGCTCGAGGAATACCAGGCCGCGAAGCGCGCCTACAAGGCGTCGCTCCGCGCCGCCAAGGCGTGACCTACTCCCTCGTCGCCCGCGACGCGGAGACGGGCGAGCTCGGCGTCGCGGTCCAGAGCCGCTCCTTCGGCACCGGGCGCGTCGTGCCCTGGGCGGCCGCGGGCGTCGGCGCCGTCGCGACCCAGTCGTTCACGCTGCCGAGCTACGGCCCGCTCGGGCTCGGCCTGATGCGGGGCGGCGCTTCGCCGCAGGACGCACTGGCAGAGCTTGTGGCCGACGACGAGCTGCGCGACTTCCGGCAGGTCGCCTTCGTGGACGCGCAGGGCCGGACGGCCTCCCACACCGGCGCCGCGTGCATCCCGGCCGCCGGCTGCCGCGCAGGAGAGGGCTTCTCGGCCCAGGGGAACATGCTCCGCTCGGACGAGGTCTGGACCGCCGCGGCCGAGGGCTTCGAGGGCGCGTCCGGCTCGCTCGCGGAGCGCCTGCTCGCCGGGCTGGACGCTGCCGAGGCGGCAGGCGGCGACTTCCGCGGCCGCCAGGCCGGCGCGATCCTCGTCGTGCCGGGGGAAGGCTCCGGTGAGATCTGGGGCGAGCGGCTCGTCGACGTGCGGGTCGACGAGCACGAGGAGCCGCTGCGGGAGCTGAGGCGACTGCTGCGGTTCGAACGCGGGCAGAAGCGGTTCGGGCCGCAGACCACGCTCGAGTCGCTCGACGAGACCGCCGCGGGCGCCCGCGACGACGGAGTCTCCGAGGACGTGATCGCGTACTACAGCGCGCTCGTGGCCGGACGCTTCGATCGCGACGAGGGCCGTCGGCACCTCCGTCCGCTGGAGGAGCAGGAGCCGCGCTGGGGCCTCGCGTACGAGTCGGCGCTGCAGATGTTCGAGCGTCGCGATGGCTGAGCTCGACATCCGCCTGTACCGGGACGGGGGGCAGAGCTCGCTCGACGTCGCCCACGAGGTGGCCGAGTTCCTCGGCGCAGCCGAGCGCACCCTCGACCTGGCGCTGTACGACATCCGCCTGCAGGGCGAGGCGGACGAGGTCCTGACCTCGGCGTTCGCGGACGCGCAGGCACGCGGCCTGCGCGTCCGGCTCGTCTACAACGCCGACTACCATCGGGGGCCGATCGCGGTGCCGCCGCCGCAGACCGAGCCGGAGCGGCTGCACCGCCTGCCGGTCGAGGCGAAGCCGATCCCCGGCGAACCCGACCTGATGCACCACAAGTACATCGTCCGCGACGGCAGCGCGGTGTGGACGGGGTCGATGAACTGGACCGACGACTCCTGGTCGCGGCAGGAGAACGTGATCGTCGTCGCGGAGTCGCCGCAGCTCGCGCATGCGTTCGCGCTCAACTTCGAGGAGCTCTGGGAGGGCGGGCTCGTCGAGCACTCCGGCAGGGTGGAGCCACGGCCGGTCGACGTGGGCGGGATCGAGGTGCGGCCGTGGTTCGCGCCCGGGCACGGCGCGGAGCTCGCCCACCGGATCGCGAAGCGGATCGGACAGGCTCGGAAGCGGGTGCGGATCGCCTCGCCGGTGCTCACGTCGGGGCCGATTCTCGGCACGCTCGCGGAGGTCTGCTCGGAGCAGCGCGTGGACGTCGCGGGGGTGGTCGACGACACGCAGGTCGACGGCGTCCTCGACCAGTGGAGCCAGAACAGCAACGCGAGCTGGAAGGCGCCGACGCTGCGCCGCCTGCTCGAGGCGGCCTCGTGGTCCGGGAAGCCGTCCACGCGGTGGGCGCCGCACACCGTGGACGACTTCATGCACGCCAAGATCGTGGTCGCGGACGACGTCTCCTTCGTCGGCAGCTTCAACCTCTCACGCTCGGGCGAGGGGAATGCGGAGAACGTGCTCGAGCTCCACGATCCCGCGATCGCCGACCGGCTCGCGACCTTCGTGGACGAGATCCGCGCCCTCTACCCCGCGGTCACGCTGCCACCTGAATAGGGCAGGCGGCCGTCATGGCTGCCGCCTAGGGTGTGCGGCGTGAGGTACGCCGCCGCCCTCGCCCTGCTCTGCCTGCTCGCCGTCGGCGCGGCCTCGGCGTCGCGCTTGCCGGGCGCAGCCGAATGTCCCATCTTCCCCGCGACGAGCGCGTGGAACCAGCGTGTCGACCGCCTGCCGGTCGCACCCGACTCGGATCGGATCGTGGCGTCGATCGGCGTCGACGACCACATGCACGCCGACTTCGGCTCCGGACTCTGGGAGGGCGGCCCGATCGGGATCCCGATCACGGTCGTGCGCGGCTCGCAGCCGAAAGTTCGGGTGTCCTTCGAGTACGCGCCCGAGTCGGACAAGGGGCCGTATCCGATCCCGCCGAACGTCGCGATCGAGGGCGGGCGGCACGCCGACGGCGACCGGCACGCGCTGATCGTCGACCGCGACCGCTGCAAGCTCTACGAGCTCTTCGCCCTGCAGCCGAAGCCCGGCGGCGGCTGGAGTGCAGGCTCGGGCGCGATCTGGGACCTGCGCTCGAACAAGCTCCGTCCCAAGGGCTGGACGTCCGCCGACGCAGCAGGGCTGCCGATCCTCCCCGGACTCGCGCGCTACGAGGACGTTGCGCGCGGGCGGATCGACCACGCCCTCCGCTTCACCGTCTCGCGCACGCGGCGCGCCTACGTCTGGCCCGCGCGGCACTTCGCGAGCGACCTCACCGACCCCAGCCTGCCTCCGATGGGACTGCGGTTCCGCTTGAAGCGCGGCTATCCGATCGCGGGCTTCCCGCGGCAGGCCCGGATCGTGCTCCAGGCGCTGAAGGAGTACGGGATGATCGTCGCCGACAACGGCTCCGACTGGTACGTCTCGGGCGCGCCGCATCCGAAGTGGTCGAACGACCAGCTGCACGCGCTGCACCGGGTCCCCGGCTCCGCCTTCGAGGTCGTCGACGGAACGAGCCTCCGCCCGTAGCATCCGGGCGTGCGCCCGCGCCCCGAGCGGATCGAGCGGCTCCCGCAGCAGTACTTCACCTCGCTGCTCGCGCGCGTCGCCGCCGTGGCCGCCGAGCCGGGCGAGCGCCTGATCGACCTCGGCCGGGGCAATCCCGACGTGCCGCCGCCGCGCCATGTCGTCGACGCCCTGGTCGAGACGGCGCGCGAGGAGACCGCCGCCGTGCACGGCTACGCCCCCTTCGCCGGCCTGCCCGAGCTGCGTGAGGCGATCGCCATGCGGTACGCCGACGTCTACGGCGTCCAGCTCGACCCGCACCGCGAGGTCGCCGTCGTGCCGGGAACGAAGACGGCGCTCGCCGAGGTTGCCCTCTGCGTCGCGGGCGACGGCGACCGGATCGCGCTCCCCGATCCGGGCTACCCGGACTATGCCTCCGCGGTCGCGCTCACCGGGGCGGAGCGTGTCCCTTTGCCGCTGGACGAGGCGGGCCGGCCGGAGTGGGACGCGCTGACCGGCACTGCCGCCCGCGCTCCTGTATCTCAACTACCCGTCGAACCCGTGCGCCATCGCCGCTCCGGAGGGCGTCTTCGCCGAGGCCGTCGCGCTCGCGGAGCGGACGGGAACCGTGGTGCTGCACGACTTCGCCTACGGCGACCTCGTCTTCGACGGTCGTGCGCCGCGGAGCTTCCTGGCCGAGCCGGGCTCGCGAGACGTGGGCGTCGAGCTGTTCTCGCTCTCGAAGAGCTACGGGATGGCCGGCTGGCGGCTCGGCTTCGTCGTCGGCAACGCGGAGCTCGTCGCGCGGGCGACGTGGCTGCAGGAGCACCTCCGGGCCGGAATCTTCGTCGCGCTCCAGCGGGCGGCGATCGCGGCGCTCACCGGCCCGCAGGAGACGGTGAGCGAGCGGCGCGCGCTCTACGAGGCCCGCCGCGACCGCGTGCTCGCCGCGCTGGCGCCGCTGGGCCCGCGCTGCGAGGGGACGTTCTTCGTCTGGCTGCCGCTACCCGCCGGGTGGACGGCGGAGCGCCTGCTGACGGAGACGCGCGTCGCGCTCGCCCCCGGCGAGGGCTTCGGCGCCCGCGGCAAGAGCCACGTCCGACTCTCGCTCGCCGTCTCGGACGACGTCCTCGACGCGGGGCTCGAACGGCTTCGGCAGGCGCTTCTGCCGGAGTAGAGTCGAGGCGTGTTCGAGGAGCTGCTGCGGCGGTGGGACGGCGAGCACGTCGTCGTCCGGCACGACTTGCCGAGCGATGCCTGGATGTTCGTCGGCGTTCACTCCACCCGCCTCGGCCCCGCGATGGGCGGAACGAGGATGAAGACCTACGCGTCGCCGGCCGAGGCGCTCGAGGACGCGCTGCGCCTCGCGGCCGGAATGACGCGGAAGCTGGCGGTCGTCGGACTGCCCTGTGGCGGCGGCAAGGCGGTGCTCGCGGTGCCGGAGCTCCCGGTCGGCGACGACCGGCGCCGCCTCCTCGAGCGCTACGCAGATCTCGTCGACTCGCTCGGTGGCACGTTCGTCACCGGCCCGGACGTGAACACGGGCGAGGCCGACATGGACGTGATCGGCGACCGGACGCAGCACGTCTTCTGCCGCAGCATCGCGAACGGCGGCTCGGGCGACCCGAGCGTCCACACGGCGCTCGGGACCTTCCACGGCATCCGCGCGAGCCTCGGCCACGCCCTCGGCTCGGACGAGCTCGCCGGCCGGACCGTGCTCGTCCAGGGCGCCGGCTCGGTGGGCGCGAAGCTCGCGGCACTGCTCGCCGAGGCCGGTGCGACGGTGCTCGTCTCCGACGTCGACGAGGAGCGGGCGCGCGCGACGGGAGCAGCGGTGTTGCCGGCGAACGCGGCACTCGAGACGGAGTGCGACGTCTACGCGCCCTGCGCGCTCGGCGCCACGCTGAGCGCAGCGTCGATCCCGCGCCTGCGCTGCCGCGTCGTGGCGGGCGCGGCCAACAACCAGCTCGCCACAGCCGAGGACGGCGAACGGCTCCGCGCTGCGGGCATCCTCTACGCGCCCGACTACGTGATCAACAGCGGCGGCGCGCTGCACGGGATCGGGCTCGAGCTACTCGGCTGGGACGCCGACCGGCTCGAGCACGAGGTGGCCGGGATCGGCACGACGCTCACGAGCATCTTCGCGGCCGCCGACGCCGAGCGGATCTCGACGGACGCGGCGGCAGAGCGGCTGGCGGACGAGCGACTCGCCGCCGACTAGGCGGGCCGCTTCATGAACCACTCGGTGAAGTCGGAGCAGCGGCCGCCGTCGTCGAAGCGAAGCAGGAAGACATTGTCGTACACACGGATGACCGTGCCCTCAGGGGTGAGGTACGTGCTCGTCCCGACCGCGACCGCTGCATCGCCGTCCACCGCGAAGCACTCGTAGCGCGCGTCGAAGGATCCGGGCGCGTCCGGGTTCTCGAGCCACGAGTCGGCGACTGCCTCGCGACCCTCGAGCGGCTCGTCCCACGGGTGGTACCGATACCGAACGTCGTCGGCAAAGAGATCCCGGATCTCGTCCCGGTCGCCGCTCTTCCAGGCCGCCACGTACACCTCGAGCCAGCGCGTGACCTGGGCACGGTCCACGTCAACCGACCCCGGCGAGTAGGAAGGCCCGAGTCTCGCGCAACATCTCGCGGGCGATCACGAGCCGCTGCACCTCCTGCGTGCCCTCGTAGATCTGGGTGATCTTCGCGTCACGCATCATCCGCTCGACGGGGTACTCCTTGATGTAGCCGTAGCCGCCGAGGATCTGGACGGCGTCGGTGGTGACGGCCATCGCCGTGTCGCCGCAGACGAGCTTTGCCTGCGCCGAGGCCTTCGTCAGCTCAGGCCCGTCGATCCCCGCGTCGGCCATCTGCCCGAAGCGGTAGAGCAGCCCGCGCGCCGCCTCGCAGGCGGTCTCCATGTCGGCGAGCTTGGCCTGGATCAGCTGGTGCTGCGCGATCGGCTTGCCCATCGTGACCCGTTCCTTCGCGTACTCGAGTGCGTAGTCCGTGGCGCCCTGCGCGATCCCGAGCGCCTGCGCCGCCACGCCCGGACGCGAGCGGTCGAGGATCCGCATCGCGAGCTTGAAGCCCTCGCCCTCGGCGCCGAGCAGGTTCCCCGCCGGGATGCGACACTCGTCGAAGGCCAGCTCGCCGGTCGTCGAGCCCGAGATACCCATCTTCGGCTCGAGCCGCGTCACCTCGAAGCCGGCCGCGTCGGAGGAGACGACGAACGCGGAGATGCCGGAATGCCCGGCGTCGGGATCGGTCTTGGCGAAGACGGTGTAGAGGCTCGCGACGCCCGCGTTCGTGATGAAGCGCTTGCTCCCGTTCAGCACGTACTCGTTCCCGTCGCGCCGCGCCGTCGTGCGCATCGCCGCCGAATCGGAGCCGGAGCCGGCCTCCGTCAGCGCGTAGGCGCACAGCTCCTCGCCCGAGGCCAGCTTCGGCAGCCAGCGCTCCTTCTGCTCCTGCGTGCCGCCGAGCTTCAGGCCGAGCGAGCCGAGCTCCTGAACGGCGAGCAGCAGGCCACTCGTCGCGCAGACCTTCGAGACCTCCTCGATCGCGACGAGCGCGAGCAGCGTGCCGGTGCCCGTGCCGCCCCATTCCTCGTCGAAGAGGAGGCCGAACAGCTCGTGCTCGCGGAAGAGCTCGACCACGTCCCAGGGGAACTCGTGCGACTCGTCGATCTCCGCCGCGCGCGGCGCGATCCGCTCGCGCGCGAGGTCGCGAACGAGCTCCCGGATCTCGCGCTGCTCGTCGCTCAGGACGTCCCAGGCCACGCGGGCAGTCTAGTCCCCACCGGTTCGACTCCTGCGTCTACGCTCAGCGCCGTGATCCTCGAGAACGGCGTCATCCGGACGATGGACCCGTCGTTGCCGACGGCGCGGGCACTGGCGATCGCCGGCGACCGCGTCGCGGGGGGCGTCGGAGTCCACGAGACCGCGCTCGCGAGCCCCGAAACCGTGAACCTCGGCGGGCGCTGCGTCCTCCCCGCCTTCACCGACTCGCATGTGCACTTCCCGACCTGGTCGCTCGCGCAGCGGCAGGTGAAGCTCGACGGCTGCACCTCGCTGGAGGAGGCGCTCGCGCGCGTGCGCACTGCGGAGGTCGCACCCGGACGCTGGCTGCGCGGCTACGGCTGGCGCGACGGCGACTGGTCGCCTCGCACGGAGCCGACGAAGGAGGCGCTCGACGAGGTGACCGGCGCGACGCCCGCCATCCTGATCTCGAAGGACTACCACTCGGTCTGGCTCAACTCCGCCGCGCTCGCGGCGGCGGGCGGCGACCTCGACGTCGAGGGCGGGGTCGTCGAGCGGAACGAGCGCGGCGAGCCGACAGGCGTGCTGCGCGAGGAGTCGGCGTGGCGCTTCCGCGATCGCTACGTGCTGACCACGCAGGAAGAGTGGGTCGAGGCGACGCGCGCCGGCGTCCGGCTGGCCAACTCCCGCGGCGTGGGCGCGATCCACGACAAGGACGGCTGGCTCGGTGCGCCGGGAATCTTCCAGCGGCTGCGCGAGGAGGGGAACCTCTCGCTCCGCGTGTGGGGCTCGATTCCGCACGAGTCGGTCGGTCATGCGCGCGAGCTCGCCCTGCGCAGCGGCTTCGGCGACGAGTACCTGCGGATCGGCTACCTGAAGTGCTTCATGGACGGCACGCTCGGCTCGCAGACCGCCCGGCTGACCGACGGCAGCGGCGTGGAGATCACGAGCGGCGCCGAGCTCGAGGAGATCGTCCGCCGCGGCGCCGAGGCAGGCTGGCCCGTCGCGGTGCACGCGATCGGCGACCAGGCGAACCGGGATGCGCTGGACGCCTTCGAGGCGACGCGGGACGTCTGGCAACCGCTCGGCCTGCGGCACCGGATCGAGCACGCCCAGTGCGTCGCGGCCGAGGATCTGCCGCGCTTCGCCGAGCTCGGGATCGCCTGCTCCGTGCAGTTCTCGCACGCACCCTCCGACCGCGATCTCGCCGAGCGGCTGTGGGCGGAGCGGCTCGAAGGCGCCTACGCGTTTCGGTCGCTGCTCGAGTCGGGTGCCCTCGTCGCGAACGGCTCCGACGCCCCGGTCGAGGAGCTCGACCCACTGGCCGGGATCGCGGCGGGCGTGCTGCGCACGATCGACGAGCGGCCGGCCTGGCGCGCCGAGCAGGCGCTGACCGTCGAGCAGGCACTCGAGGCGCAGATCGTCGCGCCGGCGTGGCTGTCCGGCGACGAGCGGCGACGTGGTCGCCTCCTCCCCGGCTTCCTGGCCGACCTCGTCGTGCTCGACCGCGATCCGCTCGTCGATCGAGCCCGACGAGCTGCGAGACCTCCAGGTCGTCGCGACGATGGTCGGCGGCCGCTGGGCGCACAACCCGCCACCGTGGGACTGAGCCGTCGCTCTCGCGGCGTACAATGAGGACGTGGCCATCCGCACGATGAATCCCGTCCACGATGCGACCTGCTCGGTCGCGGCCTGCGCGGACATCATCGGCGCGAAGTGGACGGCGCTCCTCGTGCACGACCTCTCCGAGGGCGCACGCCGCTTCTCCGAGCTCGAGCACTCCTGCCGCGGAATCAGCCCCCGCACGCTCTCCGAGCGGTTGCGCTGGCTCGAAGGCGAGGGTCTGATCGAGCGCCACAGCTACGCGGAGTCACCGCCGCGCGTCGAGTACGAGCTGACCGAGAAGGGCGAGGCCCTGCTCCCGATCATCGACGAGATGCGCCGCTTCGGTCATGAGCATCTCGGCTGCAGCAGCGCGACCTAGCTTGGCCTAGCGGTTCCTGGCGCGTCGCTCGCGGTGCGTAGGCCGGTGGGACAGTACGGGTGTACGGCCCGCCGGGTGGAGCACCGCGAGCGACGCGAGGCCGCGCCGGAGGGCGACTCCGTCGCCCGGGAGGCGCAGCCGGCCAGGGGCCGCTAGGCGCGTTCGGCCCAGACGCGGGCGAGCTCGACGGCGGTCGCCGCGGCGGCGGCCATGTCCTGCACGCTCGCCCACTCGCGGCGCGAGTGGTACTCCTGGCCGCCGGTGAAGATGTTCGGCGTCGGCAGGCCGCGATGCGAGAGCCGCGCTCCGTCGGTGCCGCCGCGGATGATCGCGGGCACGGGCTCGGCACCGGCGCGGCGAACCGCCTCCTCCGCCGCCTCGACGACCTCCGGGTGCCGGTCGATCACCTCGCGCATGTTGCGGTACTGCTCCTCGGCGTCCACGTCCACGCGGGCGCGCGGCTCGCGCTCGGCCAGCTCGTCGGCGAGCCGGCGCACGAGCGCGAGGTGCTCCTCGAGCTTCTCGGCGTCGTGGTCGCGGACGATCAGGTCGATCTTCGTCTCCTCGGCCGACCCGCGCACCGTGGTCGGGTGGACGAAGCCCTCGCGCTCCTCGGTCGTCTCGGGAGAGAGGCCGTCACGCGGCAGAGAGGCGAGAAACTCTGCCGCGAGCTTGACGCTGTTCACGAGCTTCCCCTTCGCCGAGCCCGGATGGACGGCGCTGCCGCGGATAGTGACGCTCACGCGCACGGCGTTGAACGTCTCGGTCTCGATCTCGCCGAGGCCGGAACCGTCGAACGTGTAGGCATACCGCGCGCCGAACTCACCGAGGTCGAGGTGATCCGCCCCGGCGCCGATCTCCTCATCGGTCGTGAAGCAGACGTGGACGGGAGCATGCCCCGGCTCCGGATGCCGCTTCAGGTACGAGACCGCGGCCATGATCTCGGCGACGCCCGCCTTGTCGTCGGCGCCGAGGAGCGTGGTGCCGTCGGTCGTGACGAGGTCGTGGCCGACACGCTCGGCGAGCGCGGGATGCTCGGCCGGATCGAGCACCTGCGACGGATCGGCCGGCAGCTCGATCGTGCTGCCGTCCCAGCCGCGCAGGACCTGGGGCTGCACGTTCGTCCCGGTCACGTCCGGCGAGGTGTCGACGTGCGCGATCAGCCCGATCGGGTCGACGCCGTCGGCACCAGGGAGCGATGCGTAGACGTAGCCGTGGTCGTCCATGCGCACACCGTCGAGCCCGATCTCCTCGAGCTCACCGACGAGCAGCCGGGAGAGGTCGAGCTGCTTGGCCGTCGAGGGCGCGGTGTCGGACCCGTACGCGGACTGCGTGTCGATGCGGACGTAGCGCAGAAACCGCTCGAGCACGTCCTCCGCCAGCTCCTCCGCGAGCGGGGACGTGAACGCGCTACCCAAGCCGTCCCCAGGCGAGGAAGAGCTGGCGCGCCGCCTCGACGCCGAGCGGGATGTACTCCACGAGCAGGCGCTCGTTCGGGGAGTGCACGTTCCCCTCCGGCAGGTCGAAGCCGGTGATCACGGTCGCGATACCGCGGTCGGCGAGTGCGGGCACGATCGGCAGCGTCCCGCCCGAACGCACGAGCAGAGGCCGTACGCCGAGCGCCTGCTCGAAGGCGTCGAGCGCGAGCTGGATCGGCGTCGCGTCCGGCGGCACGAGCCCGGCCGGCGCCGACGACCAGAGGTCGATCTGCAGGTCGGCGCCTTCGGGCGCGGCCTCGCGCAGCAGCCGCTCGACCTGGGGCGCGATCGTCTCGATCTGCTGGCCCGGAGCGAGCCGGATCGAGAGGTTCGCGACCGCGTGCACCGGCAGCACCGTCTTCTGGAGCGAGGGCGACCCGCCCTCGATCCCGTGCACCGTCACGGCCGGCTCACCCCAGGTGCGCAGGTAGAACTCCTCGGCCGCGCGCGCGTCGAGCGGACGGGCACCCTGATCAGAGAGCACCGCCGCCCCGGCCTGGAGCGCAGCCCAGCCCTCGAGCTCCTCGGGGGTCGGCGGCACGAGTCCCGCCCGCAGCGGCTCGGGCAGCCGGCCGTCGCGCGGCAGCACGCCCGCGAGCGTCTGCAGCATCGCCTCCATCGCGTTCAGCGCGGCACCGCCGTGGACGCCGGAATGGAGGTCGCGCTCGCCGGTTCGAAGCTCGACATGGAAGTAGCAGAGGCCGCGCGTGCCGATGTTGAAGGCCGGGATCCCGCGACCCATCATCGAGCTGTCGAAGATCACCGCCGCATCCGCACCGCGCTCGTCGTCGGCCAGGAAGTCGACGATCGAGTGGCCGCCGATCTCCTCCTCGCCGTCGCAGGCGAAGCGGACGTTGACGGGAAGCTCGCCGGCAGCGGCGAGCAACTCGGCCGCCTTCAACAGCATCCAGAGCTGGCCCTTGTCGTCGGCGATGCCACGCGCGAAGAGCCACTCACCGCGGATCGTCGGCTCGAACGGCTCCGAGTCCCACAGCTCGAGCGGCGCGGGCGGCTGCACGTCGAAATGGCCGTAGCAGAGGATCGTGGGCGCGCTCTCGGCGTCACGCGAAGCGCGCACCTCGCCGATCGCCAGCGGACGCCCTCCTCCAGCAGATGGGGGCCAGTCGACGAGCTCGGCCGTCCCGCCGGCTGCCCGGATGCGCTCGCAGACCCACTCGCCGGCCGCCTTGACGTCCTCCGCGTGCGCCGGGTCGGCGCTGATCGACGGAATCCGCAGGATCTCCGACAGCTCGTCGAGCCAGTCTTGTCGCAGCTCTGCCACTGCGGGCGAGTCTAGTCACTGCTCGACGTCGTCTCGCCGGTACGAGCGCGAGCCGTGGCTTCGGCCCGGAGGAGGGCGACATGCGCGCGCCAGAGTCGCTCGCGCGCACGGCTTTCATCGAGCTCCAACCCGTCCAGGTGACCGCGCGCCCGGAGCTGACGGATGACGCGTTCCGTCAGCCCCAGGCGCACGGCGACCCGTTCGAGCTCTGTGCTCACTGCGGTCACGTGTCTTCGCGGAGGCGGAGCTGCCGCCGGCGGACACGGAGCGCGATGCGTGCATACCGCGCCGGCCGGGTCGCCTGTTGCTCCTCGGCCAGCCGTTCCGTCGCCGGCCGCCTGCGCGCGGCACGGGCCAGTTGCTCCATCCGCTCACGGTGCAGCAGACGGATGACTTCGGGTTCGTGGGTGAGCATGTTCCCTCCTTTCGCTCGGTCGCTTGGGCTCCGGAGTGGCGTGTGGATCGCTGGTCAGGTTGGGAATCACGACGCACGTGCTCCTTCCTCGAGGGAGTGGTCTTTTGGGCGCGCGGTGCGCCCCGGGCCGTCTACGGGTCGATCGCGCTGGACGACGCAGACGGCTAGTTCAGTGGGCCCGACGAGCTCCCGCTCACAGCGGGCGCGTGGTCAGACGAGGAGCGGAGGCCGAGCTCCGGCGGTGTTGCTGCGGATCATTTCGACCTCCTTTCCGACGTTAGCCGGCCGAGAAGTGGGCCAGCGGAGCCCGACATCATGAACCTCTCCGCGCCTCGTGTCAAGAGCAACGCGGCGGTTTCGATCAGACCCGCTGCACCTCGAAGTAGAGGAGCGCGTGGTCGGAGTAGCGCCGCACCCAGTCGAGCCGCTCGTCGCGCGACGCGAGCTTGGGCCAGCCGCGGACGGCGACGTCGAAGCCCCCGAACTGCTTGAAGCGCAGGTGCTCGCGGGCGACGACGAAGTCGAGGCTCGACGGGTCGATCGAGCCGCCGCCCCACCACGTGAACGGCTCGTCCTTCTCCAGCACCTTCATCCGACGGCGCGGCGCCCCGCGCGTCAGCTTGAGCAGCTCCTTGTCGGCCATGATGTCCCGCTCGCGCACGTACGTGTACTCCATCCCCATGATGTTGAAGTCGCCGAGGAAGATGTAGTTCGCCCGCTCGCCGGCCGGCGCCGCGCGATCGAGCACCTTCGCGAAGTCGAGCGCCCGCGTCAGCATGTCGTCGCGCAGGCCGAGGCCGCGCGGGTCGGTTCCGCTCTTCGTGTGCAGGAAGAGCATCGGATAGTTCTGGTCGTCCACCCGGACCGTGAGGAGCGCGCCCGGCCGCAGGAGCGAGACGCCCGAGCGGAACTCGGTCTTCTGCGTGAAGAAGGCGGTCAGCCCCTGGCGGACGCCGAGCAGGATCTGCTGCACCTGCGGCCCCTCGGTGATGTGGAACGTGTACTTCGGCATCTGCGAGGTGAGCGCCTCGTAGACCCGGCTGCCCTCGACCTCGTAGAGGGCGAACACGTCCGGCCGCTGCTCGTCGAGGAAGGCCAGGACGTCCTCGACGCGGCTGTCGACCCGCTGACTGCGGAAGTGCTCGACGTTCCAGGAGGCGACGGAGAAGGCCTTCGCCATCGCCCGTCGACCGCTCTGCTCTAGGCGACGTCGCGGAGCTTGGCGGCGTCAGCGAGTGCGCGAAGCTTCTTCAGGCACTGGTTCTCGATCTGGCGGATCCGCTCGCGTGTGACGTTGAACGTACGGCCCACCTCGTCGAGCGTGCGCGGCTGCTCGCCGTCGAGGCCGTAGCGCAGCTCGAGCACCCGCCGCTCACGGTGCGAGAGCGTGCCCAGGATCCCACGCAGCGCTTCCTTGCGCATCGTCTCCTCGGCCACCTCGTCCGGCAGGGGCTGCGTCTCGTCGGTGAGGAAGTGCCCGAACTCGGACTCGTCCTCGTCACCCACCGGCTTCTCGAGCGAGATCGGCGTCTGGGCGCTGCGGCGGATCTGGTCGACCTCCGCCGAGTGGAGGTCGAGCTCGTCGCCGATCTCGGACGAGCTCGGCTCGCGGCCGAGCTTGGCGCGGAGCGTCCGCTCGGTGCGGACGATCTTGTTCAGCTTCTCGACGACATGCACCGGCATCCGGATCGTCCGCGCCTTGTCGGCGAGCGCGCGCGCGACGGCCTGCCTGATCCACCAGGTCGCGTACGTGGAGAACTTGAAGCCCTTGCGGTGGTCGAACTTCTCGGCTGCCCGGACGAGCCCGATCGTGCCCTCCTGGATCAGATCGAGGAAGGGCAGGCCCTGGTTGCGGTAGCGCTTGGCGATCGAGACGACGAGGCGGAGGTTCGCCTCGACCATCGCCTGTTTGGCCGAGTGGTCGCCGCGCTCGATCCGCTTCGCGAGCTCGACCTCCTGCGCCGCGGTCAGGAGCGGGACGCGGCCGATGTCCTTCAGGAAGAGCTGGAGCGTGTCGGTGGAGACCTCGTTCGCGACGGCGGCCTCCTCGGGCGCGTCGAGCTCCTCCTCGGCACGTGCGACGACCTCGATCTGCTGCTCCTCCAGCGTGACGAAGAACTCGTCCAGCTGAGCCGTGTCCAGGTCGAGCTCGTCGAGGGCCGTGGCGATGTCCTCGGCCCGTAGCTTGCCGGCGGCGCGGCCGGTCTCGAGGAGCAGGCGCGCCTCGTCCGTCTCGAGCAGGTCGAACCCGCGTGCTGGCGCGCCGGTGGCGCCGCTTTTGGTGCTGGTAACCCCGTTCCCCCGTGCGCTCACCCGGTTCCCCCTCCGATCGGCGCTCTCACAGTAGATGCGCGGCCGGTACTCCGCAACACACTCGAGATAGAAAAGATGCCGCATGGTGCCAGCCCCAGAGCCGGGGCGCCATGGGCCGTTCGGCCCATCTTTCGCTCAGCCGGTCCCGGCCTCCGCGAGCTCGTTCAGGTAATCGCTCGCCCTGTCCGCGATGAACGAGCCTGGCTCGGCCTGACGGGCCAGCCGCAGCTGGCGCCTGGCGGGGCCGACGTCACGCTGCCAGAGGAGCAGCAGGCCGAGGTGAAAGCGCACGCTCGCGGACGTCGGAAATCGCGCCGACAGCGGCCCGAGCCTCGAGAAAGCCTCGGCCGGGCGCTCCTTCGTGTAGCGCCCGACCGCGTCGGCGACGAGCGCCTCCGGCTCGTTCGGGAACGCCTTCGCCGCCGCCGCGTAGACCTCCCGGGCTGAGAGCGGCCGCCCGGCGCCCTGGAGCGCGATCCCGTACAGGAGCCGTGCGTCGAGCGATCCGCCCTCCGCGCCTGCGCGCAGCGCCTCGAGCTGCTCCACTGCGGACAGGCCGGTGGGGCCTCCCGGCGGTACGCGGGCAGCGCTGACGAGGATCGGCAGCCCGGGCGCGAACTCCGGCTCGAGCAGATCGCCGGCCCGGACCGCGTAGGGCGTGTCGGGCTCGACGTCCTTCGCTTCGCGCCAGGCGTCGACCGCGCCGCGGCGGCCGGCCCAGAAGCGCGCGATCCCGACGTGCAGCTGCACCATCGCGCTGCGCGGGTAGAGCGCGCCGAGCTGCTCGACCCGGTCGAGCGAGCCGGGCCAGGCCGCGAACGCGGCGCCGAGCTTCCCCTCCAGCGAGTCGGACTCTGCGAAGAGGGTCGCCGCCTCACCCAGACGACCCGCCTCGTAGGCGTCCACTGCCCGCCGGAGCACCTCCGCGTCGCCGGCATCCAGAAACCCCAGGGCGAGCGACAGCGTGGGCGCTCCCGGCTGAGCCTCGCCCGCCACTTCGGCTGCGACCGGGCGCACGACTTCCTCCGCCGAGAGGACGGCCGCTCCCGCCACGACGACGGCCGCGAGCAGGGCGAGAGCTCCGACGATCAGGCCGACGTGGGCACGGGGAGACACGGCGCCAGCCTAGATGGTTGCTGCCACGATCCCGCGCGCTCGGATGCGTGATCTGGCGTGTCTGGGGCGCTCCCGGCCCGGCTGAACGGCCTCACGGCCGCCCAGCCGGGCCGTCCGCTGCGCGCGCTCAGGCCGTCACCGATGCCACCAGCATCGGCAACGGCCTGATCACCCGACCCAGAGCTGCCAGCTCACGCCCCGAGACGGACGGTCTCGCGGCAGCAACCATCAGCCACGCCCCACGAACTCCTCGACCGCTTGCGCGGTCTGCTCGGGGGTCGGCATCGCCGCGATCTCCGCCGCCACAGCTCGCGCGGCGAGCGCGTACGACGGCTCGTCGAGAATCCGGCGGAGCGCTGCCCGCACCGTGTCCCCCGTCAGCTCGTGAGGCCCGATCACCACGGCCACACCGGCCGCGACACACCGCGCCGCGTTGTCGAACTGGTCAGCACCCTGCGGGACGAGCACGAGCGGCAGGCCGTGCGCGAGCGCGCCCAACGTCGTCCCGGAGCCGCCGTGCGTCACGACGGCGGCGCAGTGCGGCAGCACGTGCGCCTGCGGCACGAACCGCTCGACCCGGACCCGCGGGGGCACGTCGCCGAGCGTCGCCGGATCCAGGTCGCGTCCGGTGGTGACGAGGGCCGACACATCGCCGTCGAGCGAATGGAGCAGCGGGCGAAAGAGCTCGGGCTCGTTGAAGATCGTCCCGAGCGTCACGTAGACGAGCGGAGGCGGCAGCTCGTCCAGCCAGTCCGGCGCTGCAGCCGGCTCCGGCCCCACCGGCTGCATGAGCACGCGCTCGCCGAGCGGCTGCTCGAACGCGAGCGGCGGCGGGCAGATGTCGACGTAGAGACCGCCGAACGCGCCCGCGTACGGCTGCGGCGCGAGGCCGTGACGCTGCCAGAGCGGCGCGATCTCGATCGCGGCACGCTCGAGCGCCGCGAGCGGGATCATCGCGCCGAATGCGTGGTGCACCGAGGGGACGCCGAGCGCAGCGGCCACGATCGGAGCGGCGAGATCGGCGCTGTCGTACACGATCACGTCGGCCCTCCAGGCCTCGGCGGCGTTCAGCAGGCTCTCGAGCTTGGCCGGTGCGTGGACGAGGGCGAAGTTCCCGCTGAAGGCCAGCGGTCGGCGCTCCTCCGGCGGCAGCTCGAGCGTCGCCTGCCGCACCTTCGCAAGCTGCTCGCCCAGCTCGGCCCGAGAGCCGCCGGCAGCGAGCGTCTCGAAGCCCTCGTCCTCGACCCGGGGATGCCAGTCGAGGGCCGTCGCGAACGCGACCTCGTTGCCGGCGGTGGCAAGTGCCCGCGCGAGCGGCAGCAGCGGCCTGAAGTGCCCCTCGGAGGGAATGCAGCAGAAGAGTGCGCGCATCCGGCGATCATCTCGCACGATTCGCGCGGACGCGAAATCGCTATCCTCGTTGAAGTAATGGCGACGTACCGTGAGCTGCTCGCTCAGGTCAAGGGCGAGATCGACGAGATCGGCGCGGCCGACGCGCGCGAGCGCGCCGAATCTGCGCTCTTCCTGGACGTGCGCGAACAGGACGAGTGGGACGAGGGTGCGGTACCCGGAGCTGTGCACGTGCCCCGCGGACAGCTCGAGTCGCGGATCGAGGGGCTCGTGCCCGACAAGGACCGCGAGCTCGTCGTCTATTGCT
Source organism: uncultured Gaiellaceae bacterium (assembly GCA_963735585.1). GTDB lineage: Bacteria > Actinomycetota > Thermoleophilia > Gaiellales > Gaiellaceae > Gaiellasilicea. The sequence continues at coordinate 968,635 of CAVTLI010000001.1, forward strand.
CGGGCGGCTCCCGCTCGGCCTTCGCGGCCAAGTCGCTGGGGGAGCTCGGCTACCGGAACGTCACCTCGCTGACGGGCGGGTTCACCGACTGGAAGCGGAACGGCTTTCCGATCGAGACGCCAAAGGCGCTGACGCCGCCGCAGCGCGCGCGCTACAGCCGCCACCTGCTGATCCCGGAGGTCGGCGAGGCCGGACAGCAAAAGCTGCTCGAGTCGCGCGTGCTCCTGATCGGCGCCGGCGGGCTCGGCTCGCCTGCGTCGCTCTACCTCGCCGCTGCCGGCGTCGGCACGATCGGGATCGTCGACGCGGACGTCGTCGACGACTCCAACCTCCAGCGCCAGATCGTCCATTCGACGAAGCGGCTCGGCGAGCCCAAGGTGCAGTCCGCCAAGGAGACGATCGAAGCGCTGAACCCGGACGTCGAGGTGAAGGCGTACGAGGAGCGGCTGACCTCCGAGAACGTCGAGCGGATCCTGGCCGACCGCTGGGACGTGATCGTCGACGGCGCCGACAACTTCCCCACGCGCTACCTCGTCAACGACGCCTCGGTCTGGCACGACGTCCCGGTCGTGCACGGCTCGATCTACCGCTTCGAGGGCCAGGTCACGGTCTTCAAGCCGAATGACGGCCCGTGCTACCGCTGTCTCTTCCCCACCCCGCCACCGCCCGAGCTCGCGCCGAGCTGCGCCGAGGGCGGCGTCCTCGGCGTGTTGCCGGGGATCATCGGCTCGCTCCAGGCGAGCGAGGCGCTGAAGCTGCTGCTCGGGATCGGCGAGAGCCTTCAGGGCCGCCTGCTCCTGTTCGACGCACTCGCGACGACCTTCGACGAGGTCTCGTGAAACGCGACCCGTCCTGTCCCGTCTGCGGCGAGAGCCCGACCATCACCGAGTACATCGACTACGTCGAGTTCTGTGCCGGCCCGAGAGTGGCGTCGTGACCGCGATCCGCATCCCGCCCACGCTGCGCAGCGAGGTCGGCGGCGAGCGCCAGGTCGAGGCGCACGGCGGCAGCGTCCGCGAGGTGCTCGAGGATCTCGCGCGGCGCTACCCCGCGCTCGCCTCGCAGCTCTTCGAGGACGGCGAGCTGGCGACGTTCGTGAACGTCTACCTCGGCGGCGAGGACGTCCGCACGCTCGACGGGCTGGACACCACCGTGAACGGCCAGTCGATGATCCTCCTGCCGGCGATGGCCGGTGGAAGCTAACTCGCTCGCGCCGAGCCTTCTCGATCTCGTCGGCTCGACACCGCTCGTCGAGCTGTCCCGCTTCGCGCCGGGGCCGGTGCGCGTGTACGCGAAGCTCGAGGGCCAGAATCCGACCGGTTCGATCAAGGATCGCGTCGCCAAGGCGATGATCGAGGCGGCCGAGGCCTCGGGCGAGCTGGAGCCCGGCCGGAGGCTGCTCGAGCCGACGAGCGGCAACACCGGGATCTCCCTCGCGCTCGTCGCGAAGCTGAGGGGATACCCGCTCACGTGCGTGCTCCCGGCGAACGCGACCGACGAGCGGAGGCGGCTGCTGCAGCTGTACGGCGCCGAGATCGTCGAGTCGCCCGGCGAGGAAGGCTCGAACGGCGCCGTCCGCATGGCGCTCGCGCTCGCCGAGGCCGACTCGTCCTGGTTCATGCCGTTCCAGTACGCGAACGCGGCGAACCCGCGGGCCCACTACGAAGGCACGGGCGCGGAGATCGCGGCCGCCCTCGACCGCGTCGACGTGGTGGTCGCGGGACTTGGGACGGGCGGGACGCTGATGGGCGCCGGCGAGCGGCTGCGCGAGAGCTTCCCCGACGTCGTCGTCGCCGCCGCGGAGCCGCTGCCCGGCGATCCCGTGATGGGGCTGCGCTCCCTTGCCGACGGCTACGTGCCGCCGATCCTCGACGTGCGCAAGCTCGACCGAAAGGTGCTCGTGTCCAACGAGGAGTCCGTGACGGCGCTGCGCCAGCTGCTGGACGCCGAGGGGATCTTCGGTGGCGTGTCGGCAGGCGCGGTCGTGCACGTCGCGCGGAAGCTCGCCGCCGAGCTCGACGAAGGTGTCGTCGTCTGCATCCTCGCCGACGGCGGCTGGAAGTATCTCTCCGCCGACTTCTGGGACGCGCGAGACGTCGAGCGGTCGATGGAGCGGACCGTCTGGTGGTAGTCCCGGCCGAGATCCGCGAGCAGCTCGTCGAGCACGCCGCGGCGGAGGCGCCGAACGAGGCCTGCGGCCTCGTCGTCCTGCGGGACGGCGTCGCCGAGCGCTACGTCGCGGGCCGCAACGGCGCAGCGTCGCCCTACCGCTTCGAGCTCGAGGTTCCGCCCGAGACGTGGTTCCTGGAAGACGATGGCTACGAGCTCGCCGTCTTCCACTCGCACCTCTCCTCGCCGCCGCGGCCCTCGCGCACGGACGTCGAGAACATCGGTCTCTGGCAGAGCAAGCCGTACCTGATTCTCTCGCTGCGAACCGGCGAGCTCGCGGGCTGGCGGATCGAGGGCTCGACGATCGAGTCGGTTCCCCTTTCGGAACTCGGGACGGAGGATTAACATGCGCTCTCTCGTGAAGCTCCTGGCCCCCACTGCCCTCGCAGCTCTCGCACTCGCCGTTGCCGGTTGCGGCAGCGAGAGCACCGGCGGCGGAGCCGATACCGACCCCTCGGGAACGACGGGGATCGGGATGTCGGTGCAGGAGGCCCTGCTCGTCGAGCTCGACGCGGCGACGCTCGTCAGCGGCTACCTGATCGAGGAGGGTGGCACGCTGAAGCTCTGCGAGAGCCTGCAGGAGTCGAGCCCGCCGGGGTGCGGCGAGCCGTCCCTCACGATCGAGGCCAGCACGCTCGACGACCTGCCGCGAGGCGAGCTCGTCGACGTCAACGGCACGGTCACCGGCACGACCCTCACCGTCGTTCCCGAGTAGCTCACCGGCCCAGCTGGTCGAGCTCGGCGTCCGTGAGCTCGAGCTCGCGCGCGGCCATGTTCTCCTCCAGGTGGTCGAGCGACGAGGTGCCCGGAATCGGGATCGTGACGGGCGAGCGCTGCAGGAGCCACGCGAGCGCGATCTGAGCCGGCGTCGCGTCACGCTCGCGCGCGATCGACTCGACCGGCCCGCCCGCACGCGCGAGCTCGCCGGCTTCGAGCGGATACCAGGGGAGGAAGGCGATCCCCGCCTGCTCGCAGGCCTCGAGCACGTCCTCGGACTCGCGGTTGCCGAGGTTGTACTCGTTCTGCACGGAGGCGATCTCGACGATCCCGCGCGCTTCCTCGAGCAGCGAGAGCGAGACGTTGGAGAGGCCGACGTGGCGGATCTTGCCCTCGTCGCGCAAGTCCCGTAGCGCGCCGACCGACTCGGCGAACGGCACGTTGGGATCGGGACGGTGCAGCTGGTAGAGGTCGATCCGGTCGACGCGCAGCCGGCGAAGCGAGCCCTCGCATGCCGCCCGGAGGTGCTCCGGCCGCCCGTCCGCCGGCCAGCCGCCCTCCCCGCCGCGGCGCACGAGCCCGCCCTTCGTGGCGACGACGATTCCCTCGTACGGGTGCAGCGCCTCGGCGACCTGGAGCTCGTTCACTTCCGGCCCGTACGCGTCGGAGGTGTCGACGAGAGTCGCGCCCAGCTCGACGGCGCGCCGAAGGACGCGCAACGCGTTCTCGCGATCCTCGGGCCAGCCCGTGACGTGCGGCCCGCAGAGCTGCATCGCGCCGTAGCCGAGCCGGTTCACCTCGAGCTCGCCGCCGATCCGGAAGGTCTCCACCTACCCGGACGCTATAGGCTGCGGCGCCGTGGACGTCGGCGAGCTCGCACCCGGTCTCTGGCGCTGGACCGCCCTCCATCCGGAGTGGTCGCCCGGCGCGGGCTGGGAGCAGGAGGTCGGTTGCCTCTACCTGGAAACGGCCGGCTCCGTGGTGCTGATCGACCCGCTCGTCCCGGGTGAGCCCACGTTGCGCAAGATCTTCCTCGACCGGCTCGACGCCGACGTGGAACGCAACGGCAAGCCCGTCTCGATCATGCTCACCGTCTGGTGGCACGAGCGCAGTACGGGTGAGCTGGCCGAGCGCTACGACGCCGAGGTGTGGGCAAACGCCGAGGGCGGCAGAAGCCGCACCGAGACGCCCGTGACGCACCCGTTCTCGGCTGGAGACGTCCTGCCCGGTGGCCTGATCGGGATCGACGCGCAGCGGGTTGGGGAGACGATGTACTGGCTGCCCGAGCAGCGGGCGCTCGTCTCCGGCGACATCTTCCTCGGCGACGGCGAGGGCGGCGTCCGCATCTGCTCCCAGTCGTGGCTCGGCGACGTGTCGTACCGCGAGCTGAAGCTCGCGCTGGCCGGCCTGCTCGACCTGCCCGTCGAGATGGTGCTCGTCGCGCACGGCGAGCCGGTGCTCGAGGACGGCCTGGCGGCGCTCGCCGCGGCGCTCGCAGACTAAGCTCGTCGGATGGAGTCATCCGTCCTCACACCGGACGCGGTCGAGTTCCTGACCGAGCTGGAGCGGCGCTTCGGGCCGCGGCGGCGAGAGCTGCTCGCCGCCCGCGACGAGCGCGCACAACGGCTGCGGGAGGGCGAGCTGCCCGACTTCCTGCCCGGGACGCGCGAAGTGCGCGAGAGCGACTGGCAGGTCGAGCCGGTGCCGGCCGAGCTTCAGGATCGCCGCGTCGAGATCACCGGCCCGGTCGACCGGAAGATGGTGATCAACGCGCTCAACTCCGGCGCGCGCATGTTCATGGCCGACTTCGAGGACTCGAACTCGCCCACCTGGCGGAACTGCATCGAAGGGCAGGTCAACCTCACCGACGCGCTCGAGCGCACGATCTCGTTGGACACTGGAGAGAAGCAGTACGCACTGAACGCCGAGGTGGCGACGCTGCTCGTTCGCCCGCGTGGCTGGCACCTCGTCGAGCGCCACTTCGAGGTGGACGGCGCGCCCATCTCCGCGAGCCTCTTCGACTTCGGCCTCTACTTCTTCCGCAATCACGCCCGCGGCGGCCGCTTCTTCTACCTGCCGAAGCTCGAGAGCCATCTCGAGGCCAGGCTCTGGAACGACGTCTTCCGCTGGGTGCAAGACGAGCTCGGCGTCGCTCAGGGCTCGATCAAGGCGACGGTGCTGATCGAGACGATCCTCGCCGCCTTCGAGATGGAGGAGATCCTCTACGAGCTGCGCGAGCACTCGGCCGGGCTGAACGCGGGCCGCTGGGACTACATCTTCAGCGTGATCAAGAAGCTGGGGCACCGGCCGGAGTTCGTGCTGCCCGACCGCGCCGACGTGACGATGGCCGTGCCGTTCATGGGCGCGTACACCGACCTGCTCGTGAAGACCTGCCACAGCCGCGGCGCACACGCGATCGGCGGCATGGCCGCGTTCATCCCCTCACGGCGCGATCCCGAGGTGAACGAGAGGGCTTTGGCGAAGGTGCGCGAAGACAAGGAGCGGGAGGCGGCCCAGGGTTTCGACGGCACCTGGGTCGCCCATCCAGATCTCGTCCCTTTGGCCACTGAGATCTTCGACCGCGTGCTGGGTGAGCGGCCGAACCAGGTCGAGCGCCAGCGGGACGACGTCTCACCCTCGGTCGAGGCACTGCTCGACGTCGCCTCCACACCGGGCGAGATCACCGAGGACGGGCTGCGCAACAACATCTCGGTCGGGATCCAGTACCTCGGCGCCTGGCTGCATGGCTCCGGCGCGGTCGCGATCTTCAACCTGATGGAAGACGCGGCCACCTCCGAGATCTCACGCTCTCAGGTGTGGCAGTGGCTGCATCACGGAAAGGTCGAGCGCTCCGACGTCGAACGCGTGCTCGCCGAAGAGGCGGCCGAGCTGGACGAGAGCTACGACGAGGCGCGCGCGCTCTTCGAGCAGGTCGCGCTCGGCGAGGAGTTCGTCGAGTTCCTGACGCTCCCCGCGTACGATCGCCTGGATTCCTAGCCGGCGCAAGCTGAGCATCCGCGGAAGCGGATGCTCAGCGCGCGAAAACCCCTAAAGGGGCCGCCCGCGGCCCGAAAAGCCCTGCATCTCGAATCGACTCGGTCCTGCGATCGGCAGGCCGTACTAGTCGCCGGCGACGAAGAACTGCCAGTCGCCGTCGGCGGTGATCGCGGTCCGGTAGCCGAAGTACATGCCGCCCGCCTTCATCGAGTCGATCTCCTCCTGCGAGTAGAGCCCCGCGTCGACGAGCGCCTGCCACGCCTCGTCGGTCGGCGACTCGCTGTAGGCCGTCGGCCAGGCGTACGAGCCGGACTCGTTGCGTGTGTACGGCATCGTCAGGATCGTGGCCAGGATGCGCATCGGCTCCTCCGTCCCGCTCTCCTCGAGCTCCTGCCAGTGTCCCGCGGCCGAGTCCGCCTCGACGCCGTAGCTGTAGGTGAAGCCCTCGCCCTGCTCCAAGGCGATCTGCTCGAGCGTGACGTAGTCGCAGGCGATCGCCGCGTCGAAAACGCGCTTGCGCACGTCGGCGACGGGCGCAGGCAGATCCTGGTCGGGGAGGTTCAGGCGCAGCCCGGCCGTGGAGCACTCGCCCTCGGGCCCCGCAGGCTCCTCGGCCTCGAGGGTCTCCGTCTCGGTGACAGTCACCGTCTCCGGCGTCGGCGCCGCGGTGTCGTCTGACTCGCTGCCGCAGGCGGCGAGCGCGAGGACGAGCACGAGTGCGAGCAGAAGTCTCATACGGCCATCGTTCTAGCAGGCACCCCGCGCTTCCTGCCTCTACAGGCGGATCGGCCCCTGCGCGACCGCCGCCACCGCGGGCTCCTCGGCGCGCACGAGCACGACGCGGACGACCGAGCCCGTCCCCTCGAGCTCTGCGGGCTCGACCCACGCGCCGAACGGCGAGACGAGCTCGCCGTTCACGAGCAGCTCGCCGCGCAGGACGCAGCCGATGCCCGGGCCGTCCGCGCGGGCGATCGAGCCGCGCTCGCAGCGCATCACGTAGTCCGCCCAGGGATCGAGCTCGACGTGCGCGGAGAGCTTCGCGTCCTCCACCGACCACTCGGTCAGCTCCCAGCGCAGCACCGTCGCCCCGTCGGTACCGGCCGCGACGACGGCTTCGTCCGAGCCGAAGGCGGCATGGCCGGCATGAAGGCCGGCGAGCTCGCCCGAGGCGACGTAGACGATCCGCCCGCCGCCCGGCAGCCGCAGCTCCTCACCCGGGCCGAGCAGGTCTTCGTAGAGCGAGAGCGAGGTCACGCCGGTGAGAATACGAGCCGCGCGTGACGATCGCCCCGTTTGTGACGTATAACGGGAGTGATGCCCCTTCGACGTCTAGCCGTCCTCGCCGCGCTCGGGTTGATCGCGCTCGCCACGCTCGCGGGCGCGACGGCGCGCTCGGAGGCGGAAGGCGCGCAGACGAGCGCAGCCGCCGCCGGGAAGGCAGGTCGCCTGGTCGCCTTCCGCTCCTGCGCCGACCTGCTGGGACACGCGAAGTCACAGGCGGCGCGCCTCGTCGGCCCCTGGGGCCTGGGCACACCGATCGCAACCGACGCGGTCGGTATGCCGGCGGCGGCTGCACGGGCGGCGACGCCGGAGCAGGGCGTGGACTTCTCCGGCACGAACGTGCAGGAGGAGGGCGTCGACGAGCCCGACCTGGTGAAGACGGACGGCACGACGCTCTTCGCCGTGGCCAACGGCAAGCTGAACGCTGTCGACGTCACCACGGGTGCGCCACGCCTACTCGACACGCTGAAGCTCGACACCGGCTCCTGGAGCCACGAGCTCCTCCTGCACCGCGACCGGCTGCTCGTGCTCTCGCGCGGCGGCTTCTGGGCCGAGCCGCTCCCGGGCCTCGCCGCCCGAACGATGGCGTACGCGCCTGCGGAATCCGTGCTGGCCGAGGTGGACGTCTCGAATCCCCGCGCGCTCCGCATCGTTCGCACGCTCACACTCGACGGCTCGTATATCGCCGCACGACTCGTCGGCGGCAGCGTCCGGATCGTCTCCTCGTCCCCGCTGCCCGGCAAGCTGCCGTTCGAGCCGCCGAAGGACAACACGAAGACAAGCCTCGCCGAGGCGACGCAGCACAACCGCGCCGTCGTCCGCTCGTCGCGCCTCGCCACCTGGCTGCCCTCGTATCGCATCTCGCGTCCTCGGGCGGGAGCCGGCAAGCCGCGGCCGCTCGTGCAGTGCCGCCAGGTGCGCAGGCCGGCAGGCTTCTCCGGGCTCGGCATGCTCACCGTGCTTACGGTCGACCTCGCCAAGGGGCTCGAGCCGGTGCACTCCGTCGCTGTGATGACCGATGCGCGGATCGTCTACGCCTCGCCCGAGAGCCTCTACGTCGCGACCGAGCGCTGGGCGGATCGTCCCGACCCGGACCGGCCGACGAAAGCGGAGGACGGCGTCACCACGGCGATTCATTCCTTCGACATCTCGAGCCCTTCGCGGACGCTCTATCGCGGGAGCGGCAAGGTGTCCGGCTTCCTGCTCAGCCAGTGGTCGCTCTCCGAGCACCGTGGTGTGCTGCGCGTCGTCAGCACCGAGAGCCCGGCCTGGTGGGGCCGCCCAGCGGCCGGCGAGACCGAGTCGTTCCTGACGACCCTGCGCCTCCGGGCCGGTGGGCTCGTGCAGGCCGGCAGGATCGGCGGGCTCGGCAAGGGCGAGCGCGTCTACGCGGTGCGCTTCGTCGGCGACGTCGGTTACGTCGTCACCTTCCGCCAGATCGATCCGCTCTACACGCTGGACCTCTCCGCCCCGGAGCAACCGCGCGTGCTCGGGGAGCTGAAGATCCCCGGCTACTCGGCGTACCTGCATCCGATCGGCGACGACCTGCTTCTCGGGATCGGCCAGGACGCGACCGACGACGGCCGCGCGACCGGGACGCAGGTGTCGATCTTCGACGTCTCCGACCTCCGGCGGCCGACGCGGCTGCACCGGCTTGTCCTCGGGCCGGGGTGGTCCGAGGCCGAAGCCGACCATCACGCGTTTCTCTTCTGGCCGCGCACGGGGCTCGTCGTCGTCCCGTTCGACCAGCGGGCGGTCGGCCTGCGGGTAAGCCGCACAGGCGGGATCGCACAGGTCGGGCGGGTGGAGCACCCGACTGCCCGGCTCGCGTACGCGCCGGGGATCCGCCGCTCGCTCGTCGTTCGCAACGCGGTGCTCACGGTCTCGGACGGCGGCGTCAAGTCGAGCAGCCTGCAGACCTTCGCTGCGCTCGGCTGGGCCGGGTTCCCGCCGCCGGAGCCGCCGAAGCCCGACGGCGGCTGACGCGGCACGAGCTGGCTAGGGCGTGACGAGCACCCGTCCCGGCGAGCCGGCGAGGGAGGCCTGGAATGCGTCGTCGGCGCGCTCGAGCGGGAAGCTCGAGCCGACGAGGCTCGCCAACTCGAGCTCGCCGGAGCGCACGAGGTCGAGCAGCTGGGGCAGAGCGACGGCGGGATCCTCGGAGCCGTAGATCGTGCCTGTCAACGTCTTCTCGCGGTTCGTGAAGTCGAGCGGGTCGAGATCCAGCCGCGCACCCGCCGCCGGAAGACCGACGACGACCGTCGTGCCGCCCCCGCGCGTCCAGCGGAGCGCGAGCGCCGTGGTCTCGGGCGCACCGACGGCGTCGAAGGCGTAGTCGACACCCTCCGGGTCGAACGCCCGCATGGCGTCGCGCACGTCGTCGGGCGCGAACGCGTGGGTGGCGCCCAGGCTGAGCGCCTGCTCGCGACGCGCCTCGACGGGATCGACCACGAGCACCGCGGCCGCACCGGCGATCCGCGCGCCCTGCACGACGAACTGTCCCACGCCGCCCGCGCCGAGCACGAGCGCCGAGAAGCCCGGGTCGGGCCGCGCGGCGTTCAGGACGGCGCCCACGCCGGTGAGGGCGGCGCAGCCGAGCAGTGCGGCGTGCTCCAGCGGCACGTCGCCGTCGAGCGGCAGCGCAGCGCCGGCCGCGACGACCACATGCTCCGCGAGCGCGCCGGTCGCGGTGCCGCGATAGACGGTTTCGCCGTCGAGCGAGAGCCCGGTGTGCCCGCCGAGCAGCGTGCCCCGCCCGATCGCCGAGGAGAGCGGGCCACACGCTGCGGGACGGCCACGCCTGCAGGCGCCGCACTCGCCGCAGGCCGGCGCCCACGAGAGCACCACGCGATCTCCCTCGGAGATGGTCTCCACGTCGGCGCCGACCGCCTCGACGATGCCCGTTCCCTCGTGGCCGAGCACGATCGGCGTGGGCCGGTTCCACTCACCCTTGTACGAGTGGAGATCCGTGCCGCAGACGCCGACCGCCGCCATCTTCACCAGCACTTCGTCCGCGCGCGGCTCCTCCACGTCGAGCTCGACGAGCTCGAGCCGCCCCGGCTCCCGCATGAGCGCCGCCCGCGTCTTCACCGCATCAGCATCCCGCCGTTGACGTCCAGCGTCGCGCCCGTGACGAAGCCCGCCGCGTCAGAGGCGAGATAGGCGACGGCCGCAGCGACCTCCTCCGGCCGCCCGAGGCGCCCGACGGGAATCGTCTTCAGCATCGCCTCGAGCCGCTCGGGCGCGACGCTCGCGACCGACGGGCCGTCGATCGCCGCGGGTGCGACGGCGTTCACGGTCACTCCGGAGCCCGCCAGCTCGTGCGCCGCGTGACGGGTCAGGGCGACGATCGCCGCCTTCGAGGTCGCGTAGTGGACGCCTGTCGCCGACGTGCTCCGCTGCCCTGCGACCGAGGCGAGGTTGACGATGCGGCCGGCGCCGCGGTCGCGCATCTGCGCCCCGACGACACGGCAGCCGAGATACGTGCCGCGCAGGTTGGTCGCGAGCACATCGTCCCACTCCTCGACGTCGATCTCCCAGAAGGAGCGGAACTCGGTACGTGCCGCGTTGTTGACGAGCACGTCGACCTCGCCTGCGGAAGCGAGCAGGCGCTCCCAGGACTCGAGGCTGCGCACATCGTGCTCGGAGGCGGTTGCGTGCTCGCCCAGCTCGGCCGCGATCTCCTCGGCCCCTTCGAGGTTCACGTCCGCGAGCAGAACCCGGTCGCCGTCGGCGTGCAGGCGCCGCGCGATCGCCGTCCCGAGCCCGCGCGCCGCCCCGGTCACGACCGCGGTCCTCACGCCCCTGGCCACCCTTCGCTCCCGCCCGGCGGAGCCGGGCTCCGCGAAGGGTTGACGCCGCTCGCGGCGCTCCAGCCGGAGGCCCGTACGTCCGTACTGTGCCACCGGCCTACGCACCGCGAGCGGCGTCCCAGGAGCGTGAGGAAACGGGGCGTTACTCGACCTCGACGTGGATCCGCTGCTTCGACTCGCGCAGCGGGCCGCCGCCGCGGTCGGCGCGGGTCGCGAGCGCCTCGGCGAGGATCGAGAGAGCGGTCTCCTCGTTCGAGTCGGCGCCGATGTCGAGGCCGCACGGACCGGAGATCCGCGGTAGCTCGTCCTCGTCGACTCCGGCCTCGAGCAGCCGTTCGCGCCGGCGCTCCTGGTTGCGGCGCGAGCCGAGCGCGCCGATGTAGAAGGCGTCCGTCGCGAGCGCCGCCTTCAGCGCGGGCACGTCGAACTTGTCGTCGTGGGTGAGCACGACGACCGCCGTGGAGTGGTCGGGCTCGACCTGCGCGAACGCCTCCTCGGGCCACTCGACCACGAGCTCGTCGGCGCTCGGAATCCGCTCGGCGGTCGCGAACTTGGCGCGCGCGTCCGCGACGATCGTCGACCAGCCCAGCAGCTTCGCCGCGCGGCAGAGCGACTCGGCCGTGTCGACCGCCCCGTAGACGAGGAGCCGCGGCGGCGGCCCGTAGACCTCGCAGAAGACGCGGCGGCCGTCCAGCTCGAGCAGCTTGTTGCGGCCGCCCCGGATCAGCCCGTCGGCGTGCCCGGCGAGCTCGGCCGGGCCGTCGCCCTCGGCCGCGCCGCCTTCGAGGACGAGCAGCTTCCCGCCCGCGCCGTCACCTTCGAGCACGGTGAAGAGCACCGCACGCTCGCCCGACTCGGCGAGCCCGACCAGCCGCTCTACGAGACTCACTTCAGCCGTTCGACGAAGACGTCGATCTCGCCGCCGCAGGGCAGGCCGACGCTCCACGCCTCGTCGTCGGTGATCCCGTACGAGAGCAGCTTCGGCTCGCCGGTCGCGAGCACCTCGCGCGATTCCTCGTAGACGTCGTTCTCGACGCAGCCGCCCGAGACGGAGCCGCAGAGCTTCCCGCTCGCGGAGATCGCCAGGCTCGAGCCGACGGGTCGAGGGGCAGAGCGGCGCGTGGCGACGACCGTCGCGACGACGACCTGCTCGCCCTCCTGACGCCAGGCCTCGATCTCGGGCAGGATCTCCTTCACGGCGCAAAGACTATCGCGAGCGAACCGCGCGGCGATAGCCTGCCCGCGTGAGACGCGCTGCTCCAGCTCAAACGCCCGCGCGTTCCTCGCAGGCGACGGCGGAGCCTGGCTGTGCCAGGCGGGAGCCGGTGCCGGCGAGGGGCGCGCGTGGGTGATCAGGCGTCCGTGAGCTTGCTGCGCTGGCTGCGGCGGCAGCTACGCGAGCCGACCCCCTGGCGGGAGCGGCTGGAGGCCGCCGTCGCGAACGACGATCCGGCCGAGGCGCGCCGCCTGCTCGCGCGGATGGAGTTCACGGATGCGCAGCGTCACCACGTCGCCGGGCTGATCGACCGCTGGGAGCAGGGGCGCTGAGCATCCAGGCGAACGCCGCCCTCGTGCGGCGGATCATGGAGGCGTTCGCGGACAAGGAGGGCTTCGCCCTGCGCGACTGCTTCGCCGAGGACGCCGTCTGGCACGTGCCGGGGAGCGGCGTCATGTCCGGCACGTACCGCGGCCGCTCGGAGATCTTCCGCTTCCTCGCCCGCCTGCCGAAGCTGACGGGCGGCACCTACCGGTCCACCTTTCTCGACGCGCTCGCGAGCGAGGAGCGCGGCGCGGGGCTCTACCGGGCGCGCGGCGAGCGGAACGGGCGCACGCTCGACATCGACCAGCTGCTGCTGTTCACGATCCGCGACGGCGTCGTCGTCGAGGTGCTGGCGCTGCCGAGCGATCCGGCTGCGTTCGACGCGTTCTGGAGCTAGCTCCAACTGCCGAGGATCGGGTAGCGGGCGCGCCCGTCGAGGCAGTCGGCGGCGTAGAGAGCGACGCCGACGTCGCCCGTCCAGAGCGAGTACCGCCCGCGGCCGCGCGCATCCTGGGCCTCCAGGGACTGCTCCAGCGCATGGATCGCGAAGCGGCGCGCGCGCTTCAGCCAGATCTCGTCGCCCGTCCGCTCGAAGGTCGCCAGGAGGGCGTAGCCGTTGCCCGCCGTGCCGTGGCAGAGACCCGCGCCTTTCTCCGGCCCATGCGCTCCGGCTTCCCAGACGAGCTCCGCCCCGGCGAGCAGAAGCTCCTCGTCGAGGTACGAGGAGGCCGCCGCCACGATCCCCGCCGCGCCCTGGTCCCACTGGACGCGGATCTGGCCGTCGCTCGCGACCAGCGGCTCGCCGGCCGCTCCTGGCCAGTTGGCCCTTCCGTCTTCGACCACAGCCGAACGGGCGAGCAACGCAGCGGTTTCACGCGCCAGCGTGGCACGCGTCTCTTCCGCGAGCGGCCCGTCGAGCAGGACGCGGACGTTGCCGACCGCGCCGTGGATCGGACCGAGCCCCCGGTAGACCTCGCCGTAGAGCCGCTGAGTCCAGAGGCCATCGGCATCGCGCCTGGCGAGCAGCGCATCGGCGCTGTCGCGCCACGCGTCCGCCCAGCGCTGCTCTCCGGTCCGGACGAGCAGCGCGCGCGCTGCGAGCATCGTCCCCGACGCGCCCCACATCAGCTCGTCGGCGGGGTTGTCGCGATTCGCCCGGACGAGGTCGTGGAGCTCGTCCGCGAGCGACGTAGTGTTCTTCCAACACAAAGTCAGGACTGCGAGGATTCCGCTCTCGCCCTCGAGCAGGCTCGCGTCGGCCGGGTGCGGGAGCTCGATCCCCTGCATCAGGTCGGGGCGCTCGCGTCGCAGCTCGAGCGTCCGCCGTGCAGCTGCCTCGAGCTCGAGCCGGGACGCCGCGTAGCCACGCTCCCGCAGCACCCACAACGCCCAGATCACACCCGCCGCGCCGACGTAGAGGTTCTTCAGCGGCAGCGGCGTGCTCCAGCCGTCCCAGTCGTGCGCCGGCCAGAGCCGGTCTTCGTCAAACGTGTCGTCGGCGTCGGCGACGACCTCCGCGATCGCGTCCCGCACGCGGCCCTCGCTCCACGGCGTCGGCGAGAGGGGCGCGAACTCCTCCGGCCGGTAGAGCGCCGGCATTACCGCTCGGGCAGCCACCCGTCGCGGGCGCGAGTGGCCGTGTCGTCGGGGATACCCGCGTAGGCCACGTCGGGCTCGGGTGTCGTCTGCGCAACACCCGCGCCGTGGCTCTGCGCGAGCTCGGAGGCCGGGTAGACGACACCGGCGTCCTTCGTGCGGGTGCCGACGGCGAGGAGCAGGCAATCTCCCTCGCCGGCGCCGACGAAGACGTGCTCGGTCCAGGCCGGGCAGTGCACGAAGTCCCACGCCCGCAGGCGCCGCTCCTCACCTTCCACGAGCAGCAGGCACTCGCCCGCGAGCACGAGGAAGTTCTCCTGCTCGTCCTCCCCGTGGTACATGCAGCTCGGCTGACCCGGACTGAGGACACTCAGGTTGATCCCGACCTGCGGAAAGCGCACGTCGCCCTCGAAGCGGGTGTAGGCGCCGAACGTGCCGTCGCTCCAGCGAGCCTCGCGCGCGTTGACGACGAACCAGCCCTCACCCTGCGGCACGAGGCCGGAGTCGGTGTCTTCGAGCCGTGCTTCGGAAACCATGCGGTCGAGTCTACGTCTGGGCGGGATCGTTTCGCTCGTCGTCGGCCGGCGAGGGCCGGAACTCGATCTCGAGCCGCTGGATGCGCGAGCCCTCGACCTCGACCACCCGCATCAGCACGCCGTCGGTCGGGACTTCGTCCCCCACCTCGGGCGCGCGGCCGAGCAGGCCGAACGCGAAGCCGGCCATCGTGTGGTAGTCCTCGACGCCGATCGACGTGCCGAACTGCTCGTTGAAGTCGTCGATCGGGAAGGTGCCGTCGATGCGCACGTGCGTGTCGTCGACCCGCTCGACCGACTCGTCCGGCAGGTCGAACTCGTCCTCGATCTCGCCGACGATCTCCTCCAGCAGGTCCTCGAGCGTGACGATCCCCTGCATCGCTCCGTACTCGTCGATCACGATCGCCATGTGCTGGTTCTGCCTGCGGAACTCGGCGAGCAGGGCGGCCAGGTCCTTCGTCTCGGGGACGATGTAGGCGGGCCGCAGCAGGGAGACGAGCTCGACCTGCGCGATCCCCTGGTCGTGCATCGCGCCGAAGAGGTCGCGCACGTGCAGGATGCCGGCGATCTCGTCGACCGAGCCGTGGTAGACGGGATAACGCGTGTACGGCGAGCTCATCAGCGCCGAGAGGGCCTGCTCCGGCGGCAGGTCGGCCGAGAGCGCCACCACCTGCGGCCGCGGCACCATCACCTCGTGGACCTCCTTGTCCGCGAAGTCGAAGACCTTGTAGAGCATCTCCTCCTCGGTCGTCGCGATCACACCACCCTTCTCGGCTCCGGCAAGGATGTGGCGGATGTCCTCCTCGGTGTGCGCGAGCTCGCCGGCGGGCGCGGGCCTGACGCCGAACAGGCGCGTCACCGCATTGGCCGAGATCTGAAGCACGTAGACGAAGGGCGTCGTGACCCTCTGAAGCACGCCGAGGGGCAGCGCGAGCGCCTTCGCGAGCGGCTCGGCCTTCTGCAGCGCGATCGCCTTCGGGACGAGCTCGCCGAGCGCGACGCTCAGGTACGTGAGGACCAGGAACGCGAGTGCGTAGGCGATCCCGTTGGACATGACCGGGTTGAAATACCCCGACAGCAGCGGCTGGCCGACGGCGCCGAGCGCGATCCCGAAGACGGTGATCCCGATCTGGACGGTGCTGATGAAGCGCACGGGCTCGTCCATCAGCGCGAGCGCGCGGCGCGCCGAGGAGCTACCTCGCTCGGCCTCCGGCTCGAGCCGCGACCGGCGCGCGGTCACGAGCGCGTACTCGGCCGCGACGAAGATCGCGTTCCCGAGCACGAGCAGGAAGATCGCCACCAGGCGGACGGCGTCGCTCATGCCGACGCCCGCCCCCACCGGGGCTGCGTGCGAAGCGAGGAGGCCCCGGTGCGACCCGGGGCGCTGGTACTAGGCGGAAGCTCGTCTTCCAAGCTGGCGCGCAGTATAGGCGACAGACCCGAGGTCCTCTCGCCGCTCGGCCCGCTCCTCGAGCACCAGCCGCTCGAGGTGCGAAAGCGTCTCGGCGACCGCAAAGCGACGTGCGGCCGGCTTCAGCTCGCGGCCGAAGAGGTCGAACGAGATCTCGTAGCCGCTACGCGGCGCAGTGGTGAGGACCGCCTCGGTGGCCCCGAGCCGCTCGCGGTGGTGCTCGATCAGCTCGTGGGCTCGGCCGACGGGATCCGCGATCGGCTCCCCGTGACCGGGAAGCGCGAGCGCGGGGGCCAGCTCGATCGTGCGCCGGAGCGCGCCCAGGAAGTCGCCGAGCGGATCGGGCCGGCTCTCGGGCCACAGCCCCACCGTCGGCGAGATCCGGCCGAGCAGGTGGTCCGCCGAGACGAGCACGTCCTCTTTGAGCAGGCAGAGCTGCCCGTCGGCGTGGCCTGGGGCGGCGACGAGCTCCCAGCCGTCGAGCTGGTCGCCCTCCGCGACGAGCACGGGGTCGGCCTGGTAGCGGATGAAGGGCGTGTAGACCGAGCCCGAAGCGATCAGCTCCTCGGCGCTCTCGCGCGGGACGCCGTGCGAGAGGAACCAGTCCGCGATCCGCCGCGGCCAGTCCGGGTTGCCCCAGACGAGCTCGCACTGCGCGTAGTCGAGCTCGCCCTGATGGACGGGCGCGCCGGTGACGAGCGCCACGTCCGCCGCCGCGCCGACGTGGTCGGGATGGAAGTGCGTGATCAGGATGCGGACGACGTCGATCCCCGCGAGCTCGGCCGCCCAGCGCTCCTGCGCGTCCGGTAAGCCGATCCCGGTGTCGACGAGCGTCCAGCCGTCGCTGCCCGGGAGCAGGTAGGCGTGGACGTGCCCCGGTCGCGTGGGCAGCGGGCAGGTGATGCGACGGATCCCTCCGGGGAGCTCCACCCGCCTATCTAAGCAGCGTCGTCGCGAGGCGAACGTATGTTCTATACTCGGTCGATGCGGGTCGAATACCGCGAGGAGCCGTGCCGGAGCGCACTGAACCGCGTCAAGGGGATGCCGTTCGAGTGGTCGCTGAACCCCTACATGGGCTGCGTGCACCGCTGCACGTTCTGCTACGTCCGGGCCTTCGAGCTCCGCGCGCAGCGGCCCGCGGACGACCGCTACGGCAGCTCGATCCGCGTGAAGACGAACGTCGCCGACGTGCTGGCACGTGAGCTCGCGCGCCCCTCGTGGCGCCGCGACGGGATCGCAATCGGCGCCGCGACCGACCCCTACCAGCCGGCCGAGGGTCGCTATCGCCTCACCCGCGCCTGCCTCGAAGTGCTCGCCGCGGCATGGAACCCGTTCGGGATCATCACGCGCGGCCCGCTGATCGTGCGCGACGTCGACGTGCTCCGAGACGCCTCCGCGCGCGCCGACGTCTCCGTGACCTTCTCGATTCCGACACTCGACGCCGAGATCTGGCGGAAGACGGAGCCGGGTACCGCCCCGCCCCACCAACGGCTGCGTGCGTTGCGGCAGCTCGTCGACGCCGGCGTGAAGGCGAGCGTCGGGATGGCTCCGATCCTGCCGGGGCTCTCCGACCGGCCGGAGCTCCTCGCCGCTGTCGTCCGCGCCGCGCGCGAGGCGGGCGCCGCCGGGATCTGGGCGAACCTGCTCTACCTGAAGCCGGGCACGCGCGAGCACTTCCTCGAGGCGCTCGCGCGCGACTGGCCCGAGCAGCTCCCGCGCTACGAGGGGCTGTACGACGGGCGGGCGTATCTCCCGAACGCGGAGACCCAGCCCGTCCGCGAGCAGGTGCGCGCGCTCGCCCGCGAGCACGGAATTCGTGACCGGCGGGCGATACCGGAGCACCGCGTGCGCCCCGCCGGTGTGCAGCTCACGCTTGCCATCTAGCCGGTGGGCCGCGAGGCGGTCCCCCTCAGGGATCTTGCGCGGTAGGAACACGCGCCGAGGCGCGGAATAGAATCCCTCGCGATGCCGCAGGAGATCACGTGCCTGATCGTCGACGATCACGAAGTGGTGCGCGAAGGCCTGCGGCTGTCCCTCTCCCGCGCCCCGCACATCCGTGTGATCGGTGAGGCCTCCGACGGAGCCGGTGCGGTCGCGCTCGTGGAGCGGCGGCGCCCGGACGTCGTGATCATGGACGTCCGGATGCCGGGAATGGACGGCCTCGAGGCGACGAAGAAGATCCGGGAGGTCGTGCCGGACACCGCCGTCCTCATCTTCACCGCCTACAGCGAGCGCTCGCTGCTCGGACGCGGGCTCGAGTCGGGCGCCAAGGGCTACATCCTCAAGGAGGCGCCCCACGCGACGCTGCTGCGCGCGATCGAGAAGGTGGCCGGCGGCGAGAGCTTCGTCGATCCGGCGCTGATGCCCTCGTTCCTGACCGGCAAGGATCAGAACGAGATGCTGACGGCGCGCGAGCGCGAGATCCTGCAGCTGCTCGCCGACGGGATGTCGAACGCAGACGTCGCTCAGCGGCTCTTCATCAGCCAGGAGACCGTGAAGAGCCACGTCCGGCACATCCTCGCGAAGCTCGAGGCAGACACGCGCACACACGCGGTCGCGATCGCGCTGCGCGACGCGATCATCGACTGAGGGGCCCGCGGTGTTCACCGCCATCCTGCTCGTCTTCGTCGTCGTGGCGGGTGCGTACGCGCTGAACCTGATCA
This sequence comes from uncultured Gaiellaceae bacterium, assembly GCA_963735585.1. Classification (GTDB taxonomy): domain Bacteria; phylum Actinomycetota; class Thermoleophilia; order Gaiellales; family Gaiellaceae; genus Gaiellasilicea. The sequence continues at coordinate 987,354 of CAVTLI010000001.1, forward strand.
TCACCGAGCGGCGGCGGCACGAGCTGGTCGAGGTGGAGAACGCGCGGCTGCTCGCCGAGGGTGCGCTCCGCGAGGACGAGCGCAGCCGGCTCTCCGACCGGATCATCACCGCCGAGCAGGACGAGCGGCGCCGGCTCGCCCTCTTCCTCCACGACGGCCCCGTGCAGAACCTCGCCGGGATCGCGCTGATGCTCGACGCAGCCGTGCACGCGATCGACGACGGCCGAGGCGAGGACGCGCGCGGGATCATCGGCACGGCGCTCGAGAAGCACCGCGACACGATCCGCTCGCTCCGCGACCTGTCCTTCAACATCGAGCCGGTCGTCCTGCGCGATCAGGGCTTCGTCCCGGCGGTGCAGGAGCTCGCGAACCAGCTCGGGATGGAGCACCGGGTGCAGATCGACGTCGACGTCGAGCGCGCCGAGCGACTCGGCGAGAAGGAGCAGGTCGGGCTCTACCAGATCATCCGCGAGCTGCTCAGCCAGGCCGTCCGGCGCGGCCCGCCCACGCGGATCACCGTCGTCGTGCACGAGGCGGACGACGGCGCCCTCGAGACGGTCGTCGCCGACGACGGCAAGGGCGAGCGGCGGAAGACGACCCTCGACGCGATCGCCGAGCGCGCCTCCACGCTGAACGGGCGCTTCACCGTCGAGCAGGGCGCGGACGGCGGGACGGCGGTGCGGGTGGTCCTGCCTGCCTACGCAGCGGACGACGACTCAGCGTAGAATCCCGGCCGATGTCGGAGTGGAACGGCAACCGGAGCACCCATGTGCTCTTCGTCTGGTCGCCGAACGGATGGACGCTCCAGGAGCGGGAGGGCGACCCGCCGGCCGTCGGCTCCACCGTCCAGGACGGCGCCCGCACGCTTCAGGTGAGCAAGATCGGCCCGTCGCCGCTGCCCGGCGACCGCCGCCCCTGCGCGTTCACGCAGCTGGCCTGAGAGCGCTCTCGGCGGCGATGCGGCCGAAGACGAGCGCGGCGGCGAGCCCGCTGCCGTAGCCGCCCGTGAAGATGCCGCCCGCATCCGCCCCCGCGGCGTAGAGACCGGCGATCGCCGTGCCGTCGGCCTGCAGCACGCGCGCATGCTCGTCGATGCGCAGCCCGCCGATCGTGTGCGTGACCGCGGCGCGCACACGAACTGCCACGAACGGAGGCTCCACGAGCTTCGGTGACGCCGGCAACGCGAACGGGAGCTCGTCGGCTCCGAGGACGTCGCCGCCGGCCGCGCGTGCCTGCTCGACGAGCTCGGCGACGGTGCGCTCGCGTACCGGGAGTCGCAGCGCCCGCGCGTCCACGACGTACCAGGCCGAGCCGGCCGGGAGCCGGGCGGTTGCCTGGACCAGATCGGTCTCCGACCAGGAGGGCTCTGAGGTGAAGAACTCACGCCCCTCGTCGTCGAGCACGAGTGCGTGCGCGCCGTAAAGCTGCGCGGCACTGACGTAGAGCTCCTCACCGACGTCGGCGGGCATCGCCCGCCCGTAGAACTCGTCCATCCCGCCGGAGAGATCGGCTCCGCGAGCAAGCGCGTAGGCAAGGCCGTCGCCCTCGCTCCAGCGGTTCGCGCGGAGGAGCAGGCCGCGGTCGCGCGCGAGCCGCGCACCGAAGCCGCCGGTGGCCAGGATCTGCGGCTCCGCGAACGGCGTGCCGAGCCGGATCTCGCCCGCGGCGCGCACGAGCGCCTCCGTGAGCCCGCGCGGGTCGAAGCGGCGGCCGACGGTGCGTTCGTTCCCGGTCGAGCGCTCGAGCACCGGGGCGCCGAGCCGCTCCAGCCAGTGGAGCGCGTCGTCCAGCTCCTCGACGATCCGCCGCTGAAGCCCGGGGTCGCCGCCGGGGCACTCGTCCCGGAACGCCTCCAGCGTCCTGTGGCGCCAGACGACACCGCTCGAGAGCAGCATCGAGCCGCCGGCCCGATCTCCCTTCTCGACGACGACCGGTTCGGCGCCGAGCTCACGTGCGCGGGCGGCGGCGGCGAGTCCCGCCATCCCGGCTCCGGCGACGACGAGGTCGGTCAGGAGAGCGAGAAGGAGGGCTTGTGCTCGACGTACTCGAGCTTGACGCGGTCCGGCCCCCAGACGAAGAGCGCCAGCGTGTTCGGCGCGTCGACGACGTCGGCGATCTCGAGCCCGCGCTCCTCGGCCACCGCGATCTGCTCGTCCACCGAGTCGACGAGCACGCCGACGTGGTTCAGGAGCGGCCGCTCCGGATCGCCCGGGTCGCCGCGTTCCAGGTCGAGGTAGGCGCCGCCCACCTCCAGGCGCGTCTCGGTCGCACGGGCCAGCCCGAACGCCTCCCAAGCCTCCGCCGCCGCAACCGGATCGAGGCTGCGGAGCGCAACGTGGTCGAGGTCGAACTCGACCTCCGTCGCCGCCTCCACGAGCACGACCTCGAGCCCTTCGCCGAGGTCGTAGGACGCGTCGCGCCCGTCGAGCGACGAGACGCGCAGGCCGATCCGGGCGAGCGCGCCCGGCTCACGGGGCCCCTCCGCGTCGAACAGCGTCAGCTTGCCCCGGCGGGCGTCGGAGCCGATCAGCGTGAAGCGGTCGGTCCGCTCGATCACGTGCATGCCGAGCTGCCCGGTGGCGCGCTCGACGATCGCGTCGCGATCGGCGACCCAGAGAGCGACATGGTCGAGGGTGCGGGGGGTCATGGCCCGACGATAGCTGCCGCCCTACTTCCTGCGGTCGACTGCCCGCTCCAGCTGGGCCTTGTTCATCTTCGAGCGCCCCTCGATCCCCATCTGCTTCGCCTCGTTGTAGAGCTGGTCGCGGGTGCGGCCCTTCTCCCTGCGGGTTCCCGAGCGCAGGCCGCCCCGCCGCCCCGAGGGGATGTCCTCCCGCGAGAGGCGCGACGACGTCTTCGCCTCGCCGGCGCGGGCGCGCTCCTTGTTCACCGTCCGGGCGGCGATCTCCTCGGCCTTGTCCTCGGATGTGCCGCGGTCTTCGAGGCTGTCCTTGATGTGCTCGTACTGGCGCTCTCGCTTCGCGTTCCAGGCTTCAGGCATGGATCCCTCCTTCTCGGTTTCGAGGAGGCCATACCCGCCCGGGGGCGAGACTATTCGAGCGGGAGGTTCTGGACGTCGTGCTCGGTCGCGTACTCGTTCACGAGCTGGTCGATTACGGTCGCGCCCTCGCTGTAGGCGTAGTTGATCTTGACGAAAGGCTCCCACTTGTCCGGCAGTGCGTCCTCGGGGAAGATCGCCTCCACCGGGCACTCCGGCTCGCAGGCTCCGCAGTCGATGCACTCCTCGGGGTCGATCACGAGCTGGCGCCCGAACTCGTGAATGCAGTCGACCGGACACACGTCGACGCAGGAGCGGTCTTTGATGTCGATGCAGGGCTCCGCGATGATGTACGTCACGGCGCCGAGTCTAGCGAGGGGGCTCAGCCGGGCGGCGCGGTCAACTCGGCGACCAGCTCGGGGCAGCGCTCGACGAGCGCGGACTTGACGACCACCTGGTCGAAGCCGGCCGTGTGCGCCCGCTGAAGCCCCGATTTGTCCGTGTGATTCGCGTAGCCGAGGATCGGGACGTCGGGCCACGCCTCGACGACCTCGTCGGGATCGACGCGCGCGATGTCGACGATCACGAGGTCGGGCGGGTCGATGCTGTCGGTGGTGACGACGTGATGCCCGGGCAGCAACCCCTCGAGCTTCGCTCGGAAGAAGAGGTCGACCCCCGCCAGCAGGATCGTCGCCACGCTGCGAATCTACCACCCGCTCGGCTTCGCGGCCAAAATATCGCCGTGAGCCTCGACCGTGGCCTCGAGCTGATCCGCTGCGGCGAGTACTTCGCCGCCCACGAAGAGCTGGAAACCGCCTGGCGCGCGGCGCCGGAGGAGGAGCGTGACTTTCTGCAGGGGCTCGTGCACGTCGCGGTCGCCTGGTATCAGGCCGGCCGAGGCAATCGCGTCGGCTGCGAGCGCCAACTCGCGAAGGCGGTGCGTCGCCTGTCGCGGTACGGCCCGAGCCATCGCGGCGTCGACGTGGCTGCCACGCTCGGCTCGGTGGTGGCGGCGGCAGGGGTGGTCGCCGCCGGCTCGCTCGTCCTGCCGCCGCCGCAGGGCCTCTGAGTCAGCCGTCGAAGCCGAGCGTGCGCAGGAACCGGTTCAGGTAGACGCGCAGCCACCAGAAGCGCTCGAAGAAGAGCAGCAGGCCGAGTGCGACGAGGATCGCGCCGCTCACGAACTGGATCACGACGTAGTGGTCGCGGATCCAGCGGAAGAACCCCATGGCCGGCACGAAGAGCGCGGCGGCGACCAGGAACGGGACGGCGAGACCGAGTGCGTAGACCGCGAGGAGCGCCGACCCCTCGAGCACGGTGCCGGAGTCGCCCGCGAGCACGAGGATCGACCCCAGCACCGGGCCGATGCACGGCGCCGCGCAGATCGCGAACGCCCCGCCGAGCAGGAAGCTCGAGCCGCGGCGGCGCGCGCCCTGGACGAGCCCCGCCCCCACGAGCCGCTGTGGCCACGGCAGCAGGCCCATGAACCCGAGCCCGAAGACGATCAGGACGAAGCCGGCGATCTGCTCCAGCAGGATCTGGTTCTCGGTGAACGAGAGCCCCACCGCGGCCGCACCCGCCCCGAGCAGCACGAAGAACGCGACGAGCCCCGCGACGAAGGGGAGGCTGGAAAGGACGACTCGCCGCGCGGCGCCCGGCTCGCCGAGCCGGTCGGCCTCGATCGACGAGACCGCAGAGAGGTAGCCGGGGACGAGCGGCAGCACGCACGGCGCCAGGAACGAGACGAGGCCCGCCGCGAAGGCGACGACGAGTCCCGTGCCGGTCAAGCAGGCCCGCTCATTCGAAGCGGTCGAGCTCGTCGTCGAGACGGCGCTCGAGCTCAGGATCGAGAGGCGGCTCCGGGTCATCGGGCGGACGGGAGCGGCTCCAGCCCCAGGCCACCGCGGCGACGCCGACGAGCGCCAGCCCGCCGCCGACGAGCGGCAGCACCCACGCCAGCAGGTCGAAGCCCTGTTTCGGCGGCACTGCGAGCACCCGCGGGCCGAACTGATCCACGAACTCGGCCTTGATCTCGCTCTTCGTCGCGCCCGCCGCGATCAGCTCCCGGATCCGCGCCTTCATCCGGCGCGCGATCTCCGCGTTCGACATGTCGAGCGTGGAGTCGCAGATCGGGCAGACGAGCTCGGACTCGAGCTCCGAAGGCGTCGGGTTCTGCTCGCTCGCGGCCGCGACCCCTGTCAGGGCAAGCGCCGCGAGGCAGACGCCGATCAGCCTCATGGCGTGTCTAGCGCGAGCTCGATGCCCTCGTCGAGATCGTCCGCCTCGTCCACGGGGCCGGCGATCCGGTAGACGACGTCGCCCTCCGCGTCGATGAAGTACGTCTCCGGGTAACCGGTCAGGCCGTAGCGTCCGACCAGCGAGCCGTTGCCGTCGTAGACGTTCGGATAGGTGACTCCGGTCTCGTCCAGAAACTCACGGGCGTCGCCGCGGAAGTCGTCGACGTCGATCCCGACGAAGGCGACACCGCGCTCCCGCCAGCGCTGCCAGCCTGCCTCGAGCAGCGGCATCTCCTCGCGGCACGGCACGCACCACGACGCCCAGAAGTTGAGCACGACGGCTTTGCCGCGCAGCGACTCGAGGGTAAGCTCGCCGTCGCCGTTCAGCCGCTCGAGCGAGAAGGCCGGCGCGGCCGGAGTGCCGCCCTCCTTGAGCGCGCCGGTGACGTCGTTGTCGCTGCCCTTCGCGACCTTCCAGACGAGCAGCCCGAGCAGCGCCACCACGCAGCCGACCGCGACGACCTGTGCGCCGAGCCTGAGCCGTCCGGTCACCGGACGATGAAGACGGGCGTGCCGATCTCGACCTGGTCGAACAGCCACTCGACCTGCGGGATCAGCATGCGGATGCAGCCGTGCGAGGCGGAGTAGCCGATCGAGGCGGCGTCGGGAGTGCCGTGGATGCCGACCGCCGGCGACGAGATCCCCATCCAGCGCGTGCCGAGCGGGTTGCCCGGCCCGGGCGGAATCGGCTCGGCGTCCTTGGCCCAGTCCGACGCGGGCGGGTACCACCACGGGTTCCGCCACATGACGACGATCTCGAAGGCGCCGAGCGGCGTCGGGTACTGGCTCTGGCCGGTCGCGACGCCGAACGTCCGGCGCAGCTTCATCCCGTTGTAGAAGTCGAGCCGGTTCGCGCCGCGGCGGATCACGATCACGTCCCCGATCGACTTCCGCGTCACCGCCGGCTCGAGGGTGTCGAAGCGCAGGACGATCGGCGCACGCAGGTGCGTCTTCAGGCTCTTGACGAGGGCGCGGGAGGCAAGCACGCGGTTCGTGCGCCGGCCGACGCGCTCCTTGGTCACGAACGGCTTCGAGTTCCGCAGCCGGAGACGCGCGTCGACGACCGGCCGGTCGAAGCGCTTCGCGAGCAGGGCTACATACCGCTCCGCCTTGCCGCTCGGCACCCGTACCTTGAGCGGGACGTTGCCGCCGGGACGGGTGATCCGAGCGCGCTTGACGGCGTCGCCGACGTACGCGGCTGCCCCGAGCTGCTTCGGCGTCACCCGCAGCGTGCTGCTCCCGCCCCGGACGGTGAGAGGCTGCGCGAAGAACTCCCTGACGGCGAGCGTCGCCTCTGCGGGAGAGAGACCGCCGACGAGCACGTGCCGGCCGATCGTCACGCCGGCCGCGATCGTCTTCGGCCGCGGCGGGGTCGGCGTCGTCGTCGTGGTGGTCGTCGTCGTCGTGGTCGTCGGGGGAGCGGTCGTCGTCGTGCCGGTCGTGGTCGTGCCGGTCGTGCTCGTGACCGTCTGGCCGATCGCGGACGGGGTCGTCGCGGCCAGCAGCGCGGACAGCAGCCCGGCGGTGGCGCAAGCGGCGAAAAAGACGTAACGAAAGCCCCTGCGTTTCACGCGCAGAGTGTAGCCAGGCCTCGTGAAGACACCGTCAGGACGAAATGAGGATCCGCGGGTCGTTCGTGATCACGGCGTCGACGCCCGCGCGGAGCATTCGCTCGAGCTCGTGCGGATAGTCGACCGTCCATGCCCACACCGCGATTCCGAGCGCATGAGCGCGCTCGACCGTGGCCGCCGAGACGACCGCGTGGTGCAGCATCAGCGCCTGCGCCCCGGCGCGGGCGGCGAGCGCCGGAACGCGCGGCGGCAACGTGGCGCGCATCACACGCGTCCCCACCCGGATCGCGGGGTGGAGCACACGGTGGCGCGCCACACCGAGGCGATCCTCGGGGTACGTGAAGCCGATGTGGGCCTGCGGCGCGTGGCGCGCGAGCACGGCGAGGCTGGGCAGGTGAAAGGAGCTGACGACCGTGCGCTCGACGACGCCGTGGCGGGACAGCGCCGCGGCGACCTCGTCGAGCCGGGTCGTCAGCTTCAGGTCGACGTGAACGATCAGCTCGGGTCGTTCTGCGAGGAACGCCAGCGCCTCGTCGAACGTCGGCAGGGCGGGCGCCACCTCGCGCAGCTCGGCGAGCGAGCGGTCGCGGACGGTACCGGTCGCGGCACCGTGGCTCACCTCGTGCAGGTCGTCGCAGTGAGCGAGCACGAGCGGCCCGTCGAGCAGGTCGAGCACGTCGAACTCGATCGCCTCCGCGCCCGCGGCAATGGCGGCCTCGAACGAGCCCAGCGTGTTCTCGGGCGCGAGCAGCGCTGCGCCGCGATGGCCGACCCGGATCGGCGGGCCGTCTCCGCGTAGCAATCTCACCGGCTCGCGCAGGCTGCTCGGAGGGGAGGTGTTCTCATGGCCGGGTGGGCAGGAAGTCCTCGTCGAGCTCGCCGCCGCTCGCGGCGTACTCGACGATCATCCGGTCGGTGACCCATTCGACGGGGGCGTGGTCGTCCGTCCACGGCCGGTCGGCCCGCTCAGTCACCGGGACGAGCTGCCGGGCCAGCAGCTCGCGCAGCGGCTCGAGCAGCTCCGGGCCGGTCTCCAGCCGCTCGGTCAGCTCGTCGCGAGCGACGGGCTCGTCGAACGCGAGCACGATCTTGTTGAAGCGAAGCGCGGGCCATACCGCCACCTGGTCGAACTCGTGCGCGAGCGTGCCGGTGATCCCGTCCAGGAGACTGGTGTCGCCCGGCACCGAGGCGACGTTGAGCGCGAGGATCCCGCCCGGTGCGAGTCGCTCGCGTGCGAGCCGGAAGAACTCTCGCGTCGCCAGGTAGAAGGGCACGTACGGCTGGTGGTAGGCATCCGCGACGATCAGGTCGTAGCGCTCGTCCGTCCGGCGCAGGTACGGCCGCGCGTCGGTGTCGTGGACGGTGAGGCGCGGAATCTCGTCCATGCCGAAGAAGCGCCGGCCGACATCGCTCACGGCGGGGTCGAGCTCGACGCCGTCCACCGAGGTCGCCGGATAGAAGACGCCGAGCGCGCGGGCGGTCGTGCCGGCCGCGTTGCCCAGGATAGCAACGGACTCGAGCGGACGGCCGAGCAGCGGTGGCAGCGCGAGAAAGGCGTCCCAGACCCCGCCGGTGAGCACCGTGTCCGCCCGCCAGACGGAGTGGACGGCGACGCCCTCGTTCAGGCTGAGCAGCCGCCGGCCGTCGTCGCGCTCGACGACCTGGATGAACTGATACCGCGACTCTTGTTCGTAGAGCAGGCCGGGCTCCGACTTCACGGCGCCCGGGGGCACGGCGACGAGCGCGGCGAGCGCAGCCGCAACGAAAGCCACCCGGCGCCCGAGCAGCAGCGAGGCCGAGAGCGCGAGCACGATCGCGGTGCCCAGCAGCGTCCGCTGCGTGCCGACGAGCGGGATCACGACGAGGGCCGGCAGGAACGCGCCCACGAGCGAGCCGGCGGTCGAAAGGGCGTAGAAGCGGCCGGCCACCGCGCCGGCTGTCTCGACGCTCGTGATCGCGAGCCGGATCGCGAACGGGGAGACCATCCCCAGCAGCACGATCGCGGGCGCGAAGATCAGCAGCACTGCGAAGAACGATCCGATCACCGCGCCTGCCGAGGCGTCGTCGAGGCTGCTGACGGTTGCGTCGAGCAGGGGCCGCGCGACGAACGGCGTCAGCGCCACCCAGAGCGCGGCCGCGAGGACGATTCCGCCGAGCAGGCGGGGCTCGGGTCGCCGGTCGGCAAGCTTGCCCCCGAGCCAGTAGCCGAGCGCGAGCCCTGCGAGCACGATCCCGATCAGGTTGGCCCAGACGATCGTCGACGAGCCGAAGTACGGCGCGAGCAGCCGCGACGCCGCGATCTCGGTCGCGAGCGAGCCGATGCCGGCGCCGAAGACGAGCGCCGCAAGCCTGGTCTGGCGGCTCACGCGCGGCCCTCGCCGGCGCCGGCTCCGGCAGCGCGCTTGATCACGACGACCGCGAAGTCGTCGCCGAGATCGCCCTCGCTCCACTCCCGGCAGGCCGCCAGCGCCGCGAGCGCGATCTCCTTCGGCGCGAGCCCGCGCTGCTCGGAGAGCAGCTCATCGAAGCGCTCGAGCCCGAACTGCTCGCCCCCGCGTCTGGCCTCGACGACACCGTCCGTGTAGAGGACGACGCAGGCGCCGGGCGGCAGCGCCGCCCGCACCGTGGCGTACTCCTGCTGCGGCTCGACGCCGAGAGCGAGGCCGCGCGCGGGGATGGCCTCGACGGAGCCGTCCGGGAGCACGAGCCTCGGCGCCGGATGACCGGCGCCCGCGCAGGCCACCTCGCCCGCGCTCCGCGTCGATCACGACCTCCACCATCGTGATGAACTTGCCCGGCGCGATATCGGAGGCGACGACGTCGTTCGCGGCGGCGAGGAAGGCGCCCGGGTCGGTGTGCACCCGTGCGAGCGAGCGGAAGACGAACTTGGCCATCGCCATGTCGGCGGTCGCCTCGACGCCATGGCCCATCACGTCGCCGAGGACGACCGCGAGCCGCCCGTCACCGAGCGTGAGGTAGTCGTAGACGTCGCCACCCACGTCGACACTGGCGGACGACTGGTACACGTCACCGAGCTCGAGCCCCGGGAGCTCGGGCGCCGCGTGCGGTAGCAGCGAGCGCTGCATCGTGTCCGCGAACTCCTTCTGCTGCGCATAGAGCCGGGCGTTGTCGATGGCAAGCGCTGCCTGCCCGGTGATCGAGAGTGCCGTCTCTGCGATCTCGCCGGCAACCGGCCGGCCGGGGTGCAGCGAGACGATCGTGAGCGTGGCGACGAGCTCGCCCGCGCTCGAGATCGGCACGACGGCCGCGCTCGACCCCTTGTCGAGGAAGGGCGCGAGGAGCGCGAGCGAGCCACCGAGCTCGTAGGCCTTCTGCGCGTCGAGGATCAGCGGGCGGCCGTGCGCAGACAGGCTCTCGAGTACGTCACGGGGCAGCGACTGCGGCCGCGAGAGGAGGGCCCGCGCGGCCGCATCGACGCGGCTGTCGTCGACGTGCAGGGCGCGCGCCGAGAAGTCGAGCCCGCGCTCGTCACGCATGCGGATCACCGCCGCGTCCACTCCGAGCAGCGTCACGATCGACTCCGCCAGGACGTCGAGCGTCGTGTCGAGCGAGAGGCTCTGCGCGAACGAGCGTGAGATCTCGTAGAGCGCGCGCAGGCTCTTCGCCGAATCGCGCTCCGCGTCGAGCGCCCCCTCGAGCTGCGCGCTGAGCTCGGTGGCGCGCTCGTGCAGTCGTGCGTTCTGCACCGCCACGGCAAGTTGTGCCGCGAGCGCGACGAGCAGCGCAGCCTCGCTGTCGGTGAGCGGCCGGGGGCCGGTCGGATAGAGGGCGAGCAGGCCGATGGGCTCGTCGGCTACGAGGAGCGGCAGGCCGACCGCCGCCGCGATCCCCGACTCGGCCGCCTCGGCCTGAACGCCGGCCAGCTGCTCGTCCGCAGCCACGTCGTCGAGCTCCACGAGGCCGCCGCCACGCCGTTGGGAGAGCGCCAGCTCGTAGAGAGCCGCAGCCACGCGGGCGTGCGGCCCGCCGACCTCGCGGGCCGCTGCGACCGCGAAGACGCCTCCGTCGTCGAGGTAGACCGCGACGCGCTCGATCCCGAGCAGCTCGACGAGCCGCTGCAGCGCCGTGTCGAGGGTGTGCTCGAGCGAGAGCCGGGAGATCGCCTCCCCGACGACGGAGAGCAGAGCGCGGCTCCGTTCGAGCTCGAGCCCAAGCTCGTGCGCCCGGTCGGCGGTGCGCAGCGCGTGTGCGACACGCACCGAGAAGGTGGTGAGGTGAGCGAGCTCTCGCTCGCGCGGCATCCGCCCCGCCGCGAACCGCAGCTGGAGCGCACCGACGGGCGGTTGCCCGAGCCGGAGCGTGACGAGGGTTTGCTCCTCCGTCGAGTCCGTGGACACGGAGCTCTCGTCCGCCACGATCCTGGCCGCGGTACGCTCGAGCTCGTCGCTCGCCTCGAGCTCGCCGTAGGCACCGTGGAGAGTGACACCGCCGGCGCTCGCCCGCCAGAGCAAGGCCCCGTCCGCACCGGCCGCGAGAGCTGCGACGCGGGCGATCCGCATGGCGGCCGGCGCCTCGACGTCCGCCACTGCGAGCGCGTCTCCGGTGACGTCGAGCACCGTCGCGCCGCGAGCCGCGGCGGCACCGTTCTCGCAGAGCTGAAGCGCGAGCGCTGCGAGATCGGCGGCGAGAGCCGCCACGCGGTCTGCGCCGTGCGCGAAGGAGCCCTCACCCCGAAGCAGCTCGAGCGCGCCGAGCTCGTCGCCTCCGGCCTCGAGCGCGAGGGACAGCGACGATCCGTTCCCGCCCACGCGTGCGCGCAGGAGCTCGAGCGTGTCTCCGTCGGCGGCGCGGAGGCCGTCGACCTCGGCCGCGAGCGCACCGGAATCCGCCCACACGGCACGGACAGCGAGCTCGTCCCGACCGCCTAACCAGATCACAGCGAGCTCCGCGCCGGTCGCGAGCGCCGCCGCCTCGAGCACCGCCTCGAGCGCGGGTTGGAGCTCGGCGCCTGCCGCGATCGCTCGGCTTGCGTCGGCCAACGCGGCGAGCGCCGCGGCCGGTTCCGGGCGCAGTGACGCCGTCTCGATCGAATTCAAAGCCCGAAGAGCCGCTCGATCTCGCGCCAGATCGTCAGCGAGAGCAGCACGCTGGCCGCCAGCAGCACGAGGAGCACGAACCAGAACCGCAGGCCGGCGCGCCGACGGGCACGCGTGCGCTCGACCCGGGCACGGCGGCGCGCGCGCTCCTGCAGGTAGGCGCGATCGACCGCGACGGGGTCGTAGGGAGGCGGCGCGTCGCCGCCCGCCGCAGGGCGCCTCGCAGGCTTGGCCATGCGTCAGAGTGTAGTTCTCCCGTGACTTCCGGCCCCGGATATGCCCATACTTCCCGCGTGAACGAGCCGGAGCCGATCTCCGAACCCGACTACGAGCCCTTCGAGGAGCCGGAAGTGGCGCCTCGCCGCGGCGTCCCGTCGCTCTGGGGCATCGGCGAGCGGGCAACGTGGGTGGCGGGGCTCGTGCTCGCGCTCTCCGCGTTCACGGGGTGGTACGCGGGCTCCGGCGAGGGCGTCAGCGTCAGCGTGCTCGGCTGGCACACGGGCCTGCTCGGCAAGCTCGTCTTCTTCGTCGGGATCGCGGTGCTCGTGCTCGTCCTGCTGCGGCACACGGGCATCGAGCTGCCGGCGTCGGTTCCCGAGAGCCTCGTCGTGATCGTGCTCGGCTCGCTGGGAACGATCTTCACGCTCGTGCGGCTGATCTCGATTCCCGACGAATTCTTCTTCGCCGGCCGTGGAATCGGCCTCTTCATCAGCCTCGGCGCCGCGCTGGCGCTGATCGTCGCCGGGCTGCTCGAAGCGTCCGAAGAGCTGTAGCTACCTGGCACCGCTACCCCCGGGCACTGCCACGCGACGGAGGACGCGGCCTGCGCTCGTAACCGCGAAGGCAAGCAGGACGCCGAGGATGGCACCCGTCAGCACGTCCAGCGGGTAGTGGACTCCGACATAGACGCGCGACCAGGCGACGATCGTCGCCAGCGCGAAGAAGGGCAGCGCCAGCCTCGGCACGGCCAACGCGAGCACGGTTGCGCAGGCGAAAGCGACGGTGGCGTGCCCGGAAGGGAACGAGCCCGTGTCCGGCAGTCGGACGAGCGGCTCGGGATCGGGGTTCGCGAGCGGCGGACGGTCGCGGTCGATCGTGGCCTTCAGGAGCCCCGACACCATCTCCGCGAGCAGGATCGTCACTGCGACGCGGGCGAGGAGCCAGGGGCGCCGCCACGAGAAGCCGGAGCAGGCGAACGCGAGCAGCAGCCAGACGATGCCGAACGAACCGGCGTAGGTCAGGCCCTCGAAGAGCGGGTCGAGCAGCCCGACCCGGCTCTCGACGACCCACCGCTGAACGGAGGCGTCGATTGCGGCCCCGGCTAGACGGGGAGCAGCTGCTTCGTCGACTCGATCAGTGCGCGGGGGTCGAAGGGCTTGCCGATGAAGGCCTGCGCACCGCGCGACGTCGCCTCGGCGGCCGAGCGCTCGTCCACCTTGCCGCTGAACATGATCACCGGAATCGCACCGACTCCGTGCTTCTCCTGCACGCGCTGCAGCATCTCCCAGCCGTCGACCTTGGGCATCATCACGTCGAGCAGGATCAGGTCGGGCGACTCGTCGTCGAGCGCAGCCAGACCCTCCTCGGCGCTGCCGGCCTCTCGGACGATGTAGCCCTCCGCCTCGAGGTTGACCCGGACGTACTCCCGCAGCCGCTCGTCGTCGTCGACGATCAGCACGAGCGGCCCTTCGGAGGCCGGGCCACCGCCGCGCCCGGAGCGTTCGAGGAACTGGTCGAGATCCGAGCGCCGGTACCGGCGATGGCCGCCCGGCGTGTAGAAGGCGGACACACGACCGACGTCCGACCATTTGCGCATCGTGCTCTGCGCTACGCCCAGGTACTTGGCGGCCTGGCCGAGTGTCAGCCACTCCGGCTGCGCGCCGCCCATCCGGCGACTCCTGGCCCCGTCCCCATACGCCATCGCGCCTGGAACCTACCCAAACTTGCCGCTACCTGAAACGTTGCGGGGTCATTCCGTGACGGTGACCGTCACCGTTCGCGCAACGGGCGGCAACTGCTCGGGCTGCAGCGTGCGGACACTCGTCTGAGTGCCGCCGGGCTCCGGCCCGTCCTCCAGGGCCCGCCCGATGGAGACGCCGACGAGCAGCACGAGCACCGCAGCCGCGAGCCCGAGTGCCAGCCGGACGAGCGGGCTCTGCCACACCGAGCGCCGGCGTGGCCTGCGCCGTTCGGCGCGGCGGCGGCTGTCGTCGAGCGTCACGGCGCGTAGTCGCTCGCGCCGCGCGCGTAGACGTGGAAGGCCGACGCCTCGACGATCGACAGCGTCCGGGGCCAGCCGGGCAGCGGTGCATGCTCGGCCACCGCGGCGCGGCTCCACGCCTCGGCCTGCGTGTAGGCGCGCGTCAGCTCGGCCAGCGTGAAGGTGGCACCGACGCGCCGTCGCAGCTCGTCCGTCACCGCCTCGACCTGCGCCAACAGGCGCTCGCCGGCCACGCGATCGCGGCTCTGCTCCTCGAGCTGCCGGAACCCGTCCTGCCACTCGCGGCGTGCGCTCACGACTTCGGCTGCGGTGGCTGGTGCGTCGGACACGGGGCGGCCATGCTAAGTGCAGCAGCGGTCGGTCGGCCAGAGCGAAGCGAGCTCGGCGAGGACGCGCTCGCCCAGGCGATATCCGGGACGCGCGAGCGCGTAGGCCGCGTGCGCGTGCAGACACTTCAGGCGGGAGGGATTGCGGCTGCCGCCGATCCCGAGCCCGAGCGACGCCCCGGCGTCACGCCCCGTGCGGCCGGCGGCGAGCCCCGTCCGGAGTGCGCGCTGCTCGGCGGTCGCCCGCTCGAGATCCGCGGCCAGCTCCGGGTCGTGCTCGAGCTCGGCGCTCCAGCGCTCCACCCCGCCGGCGGCCTCGAGCCGCGCGATCGCGGCCACGAGCTGCGGGCAGGTCAGGTAGTACGTCGTGGGGAAGGGCTCGCCACCGGCGTCGTACGGCTCCTGCTCCGTGACGGCCGGCACGCCGTACGGGCAGCGCACCGCGACCCGCAGGAAGGCACGTGGTGGGCGCCCGAGCTGACGCTCGACGAGCGCTCGGTCATTCATCGCCGCGCATGGTACGAGCGCGGCGCCACTCCGGGATGCCCTTGACGATGAAGAGACGCTCTCCCGGCCGGACGAGGTTCATCTGCCGCGCCTCGCGGGCGAGCGCGGGGAGGGTCGCCGACGCCTCGAGCCGGGCCTCGAGCCGCGCCTTCTCGGCACTCAGCTCCTGCACCTCGGCGGCCCGCGCGTTCAGCGTGGCGCGCGTCTCGAAGTAGGTCGTGAGCGGGTGGTAGTAGAGAAAGGCGACGAGCCCGAACACGCCGACCATGCACCAGCGCAGCAGGACGGTCGTGCGCTGCCGGCGGACTGAACGCTTTGACCGTTTCTTCGTCGAGCCGCCGGCCTGGCGGCTGGACGATGCACGTGGAGCTCGCTTGGCCACGAGCACACGTTTCCGCGGCCGGGCGCGTGGTCCTCCTACTCGTCGGTCACGGACAGCGTGCTCGTGCCGGTGGCGGTGGGCGGCGGGCTGAAGCCGGCGGCGTAGGAGACCTTGTCGTCGTAGTCCGTCTTCAACTCATCGACCCACTCGGTCATCGCCTCGTTCTTCTTCGTCTGCAACAACTGCTGACGAATCGAGTCCTCAACCTCCTTCAAAGGCGCCTTCGACGCCTTCTTCACCTCCGACATCGGCTCGATCAAGTGATAACCGAACTCCGTCTTCACCGGCGCCGACAACTCGTTCTTCGCCAACTCGAACGCCACCTTGTCAAACGGCGCCACCGTCTGACCCCGCGTGATCGTCAGCTCACCACCGCTCTCCTTCGAACCCGTATCGGTCGAATACTGCTTCGCCAACTTCGCGAAATCACCACCCGCCTCCAACTCAGCCGCGATCTCCTCCGCCTTCGCCTTCGTCTTCACCAAGATATGCCGCACCTCCCGACTCTCCGGCGTCGAAAACTGCTCCTCGTTCTTCGCATAAAACGCCTGCACATCAGCATCGCTCACCCTCACGTCCTTCGTCACGCGCTCGAAGATCCGCTCCGAGACGATCTGGGTGCGGAGGTCCGCGCGCACGCCCTCCTCGGTGAGGCCCTGGTCGGTCAGCTGCTCGCGGAACTTCTGCTCGTCGCCCGCGAAGTACTGCTGCTTGACCCGCGTCAGCCGCTCCTCGACCTGCTCGTCGGTCACCTCGATCTCGAGCTCCGCGGCCTGCTGCTCGAGCTGCACCTTCTGGACGAGGAACTGGACGAACCCGTCCCGGAGCGTCCGATACTCCGGCGTGCCGGCCTTCGGGAAGTCGCGCTCGTCGTTGGCGTAGCTCTTCCGGGTCAGCTCGATCAGCGTGTCGACCTCCGACTTCGGGATCTCCTCACCGTCGACCACCGCCACCGCGTCCGCAGGCACCTCGTCGTCGTTGCCGCCGCAGCCGGCGCCGACGAGGACGAGCGCCAGGACGGCCAGCAGGCAGATCCGCGAGGTCATGTCGGCCGCTCCGACCCGGCCCGCGCGAGCAGCAGCTCGAGCGCGCTGCCTTCCGGGAAGGAGAGCAGCTGCTCGGGCGCCGTCCCGCGCACGTGCTGGTCGTCCGTGCTGCGCTCCGAGTGGCCGATTCCGACGGTGACCGCGACTGCGGCGGCGGCCGCTGCGGCGAGCCCCGGTAGCTGGCGAGCCAGGCGTGCTCCGCGGCGAGGCGGACGGCGCACGGGAACAACCCCGGTCACGACGCCGGCCAGGATCGCCCTCAGCTCACGGTCCGCGAGCGGCTCGACCGCCTCCGCGAGACAGGCCAGCCTCCGCGTGACGCGCCGCTCCTCGAGCTCGTCGACGACCGGACGTCTCAACCGAGCTCCTCCAGAAGCAGACGCCGCGCCCGGGACGCCCTCGACTTGACCGTGCCGACCCGGACGCCCAGCACCGCCGCCGTCTCGTCCTCCGAGAGCCGAAGCAGGTACCGGAGCAGCAACACCTCCCGCGCCGAGCGGGGCAGCTGCGCGAGCGCGGCGGCGATCTCCGACGGACCGCCGTGCTCGTAACCGGTCTCGGAGTCGGGGAGGGGAACGACCGGCGCACGGCGGCGGGCGCTGTCGGCGGCCTTGTTCGCGGCGATGCCCGCCAGCCAGGCCCAGGGGCGTTCCCGGTCCCGCAGCTGCGGCAGTCCTTGCCAGGCGGCGAGCAGCGTCTCCTGAAGGGCGTCGCGCGCCTCGCGCTCGTCGCCGAGACGGACCACGAGGAAGCGGTAGAGCCGCTGTGCGTACGGGGCGACGAGCGACTCGAACGCGACAGGCGCGGCCGGCGCTGCGTGCTGCAGGGGCTCGTTCGGAACCGGTCTGGGGGCGTTCATCGGCACGGGGCTCTATCAGGTAGTCGTGCGCCGACCCCGAAAGGTTCCATGGCGGGAAGCTTAGGCCGTCTCCACCTTGATCACGTTCGTCGAGCCGGGAATGTTCACCGCGGTACCTGCCGTGATCACGATGCGGTCGCCCGGATCGACGATGCCCGTCTGTCGCGCGGCCTCGATCGACGTCGACCAGAGCTCTTCGACGTCGGCGCACTGCGGGATGGGTACGGGCGTCACGCCCCACTCGAGCGCCATGTGGTGCAGCGAGTACTCGTGGTGGGTGAGGCCGACGATCGGCCGCCGCGGGCGAAGGCGCGCGACCGCGGAGGCGGTGCGGCCCGTGAAGGTGGGAACGAGCAACGCGGTTGCGGCGAGCGCCTCGGCGATGTCGCAGGCGGCGTTCGACATCGCGTGGCCGATCGTCGGCTCCTCGTCCGCGGTCGGGATCTCGTGGCGGTAGTCCAGGCTGGGCTCGACGGCACGCGCGATCCGGTCCATGTAGGCAACCGCCTCCAGCGGGTAGTCGCCGATCGCGGTCTCGCCGGAGAGCATGATCGCGGAGGTGCCGTCGAGGATCGCGTTGGCGACGTCCGAGGCCTCGGCGCGAGTCGGCTCGGGCGCATGGATCATCGACTCGAGCATCTGCGTCGCGGTGATCACCGGCTTCCCGCGCTCGAGCGCGCGCAGGATGATCCGCTTCTGCAGCAGCGGCACCTCGGCGGCGCCGATCTCGACACCGAGGTCGCCGCGGGCGACCATCACCGCGTCTGCGAACTGGAGGATCTCGTCGAGCACCGCAACCGCCTCGCCTCGCTCGATCTTCGCGATCACGTGCGCGGTCGAGCCCGAGGCCTCGATCAGCGTCCGCAGCGCCTGCACGTCCGACGCGGAGCGGACAAACGAGAGCGCGACGAAGTCGCAGCCGAGCTCGAGCGCGAACTGGAGGTCGTCGATGTCCTTGCGCGTGAGCGAGGGGATCGGCAGCGACACCCCGGGGAGGTTCACGCCCTTGTGCGACTGCACGCTGCCGCCGACGAGCACCTCGCAGCTCGCGCGGCCCCGGTCGACGCGCTCGACGCGGAGACGCACGGAGCCGTCGTCGATCAGGACGTCGTGGCCCGGCTGGAGCACCGAGCCGAGCACCGCGGGCGCGACCGGCACGTCGTCGTCGCGGGCGACGTCCTCGCCGGCGAGCGTCATCCGCTCGCCACGCACGAGCTCGACCGCTCCGCCGTTCAGGTCGCCGATCCGCAGCTTCGGCCCCTGGAGGTCGGCGATCAGCGCGACCGCGCGATTCTGCCGCTTCCGTTCCTCCGTGATCAGACGCGCCGTCTCTGCGTGATCCTGGTGGGTGCCGTGCGAAAAGTTCAGGCGGGCGCCGTCGATCACCCCGACGAGTTGCCGCAGCACCTCGGGCGACGAGGTCGCGGGACCGACCGTCGCGACGATCTTCGTGCGGCGCGGAACGACGGGCATGACTACAACTTAGAGAATCGCGGGGGACCCATGGTCCACCACGACCCGCCTCTCTCTTCGCGGCGACCGAAAATACGTCGGCGCGCCTGCGCTGGGGCCAACCCCGGCTTCGGCGGCGAAGCGCAGTCGACGTATCGAGGCCGTCTATCCCGACCACCGAGGAAAGGCCGAACGGCCCGGGTACGTCGCGCGGTCGCCCAGCTGCTCCTCGATCCGCAGCAGCTGGTTGAACTTGGCAACGCGGTCGGAGCGCGCGGGGGCACCGGCCTTGATCTGGCCGGCGCCGGTCGCGACGGCGAGATCGGCGATCGTCGTGTCCTCCGTCTCGCCCGAGCGGTGCGAGATGACGGCGCTGTAGCCGTTGTCGCGCGCCAGCGCGATCGCGTCGAGCGTCTCCGTGAGCGTCCCGATCTGGTTCACCTTCACGAGGATCGAGTTGCCGGCCCCCTCCTCGATCCCGCGGCGGAGCCGGTCGGGACTCGTGACGAAGAGGTCGTCGCCGACGAGCTGGACGCGCTTGCCCAGGCGTGCGGTCAGGTCGATCCAGGCGCCCCAGTCGTCCTCGGCAAGCGGGTCCTCGATCGAGACGATCGGGTAGCGCTCGACGAGGCCCGCGAAGTACTCGATCGTCTCGGCCGAGCTCGCCTCGCGGCCCTCGAAGCGGTAGACACCGTCGCGGTAGACCTCGCTCATCGCCGGATCGAGGGCGATCGCGACCCGGTCGCGGCAGCCCGCCCGCTCGGCCGCCTCGAGGATCGCCTCGATCGCCTCCTCGCTCCCCGCGAGATCGGGCGCGAAACCCCCCTCGTCGCCGACCGCCGTGGCGAGCCCTCGTTCGTGGAGCACCGCCTTCAGCGCGTGGTAGACGCCGGCTCCGAGCTCGAGCGCCTCGGCAAACGTCCCCGCACCGACGGGGACGACCATGAACTCCTGGAGGTCGATCGAGTTCGCGGCGTGGGCACCGCCGTTGATCACGTTCAGCATCGGCACGGGCAGGGTCGAAGCGTCCTCGCCGCCGATGAAGCGCCAGAGTGGCTGCTCCGCCTCGGCGGCGGCAGCCTTCGCCGCGGCCAGCGAGACACCGAGAATCGCATTCGCGCCGAGCCGGCCCTTGTTGGGCGTCCCGTCGAGCTCGATCAGGCGCATGTCGAGCGCGCGCTGATCGGCCGGGTCGAGACCGCGCACCGCAGCCGCGATCTCGCCGTTCACACCGGCGACGGCCTTCGTCACCGCCTTGCCGCCATACCCGCCGCCGTCGCCGTCCCGCAGCTCCACCGCTTCGTGCACGCCGGTCGACGCTCCGGAGGGCACCGCCGCGCGACCGAACGCGCCGGACTCGAGCGTCACGTCCACCTCGACCGTCGGGTTGCCGCGGGAGTCGAGGATCTGGCGCGCGCTCACCGACGCGATGGCGGTCATTCGGTCTCCTTTGCGAGGTCGAAGTAGCGGTCCTGCTCGTCGAGCGGGAGCTTCGCGAACTCGCGGCCGTCGTGCGCCGCCAACCGCTCGGCCTGCTCGACGCGGGCGACGAAGCGTCCGGTGGCGCCCCGCAGCGCAAGCTCCGGATCGACGTTCAGCCGCCTGAGAACGTTGACGGCCGCGAACAGCACGTCACCGGCCTCGGCTGCGACACGCGGGTCGGGCTCGGTCTCAGGATGCGGCTCCCCCGCGCGGGCGAGCTCGTCGTCGAGCTCTCGCAGCTCGTCGGCGAGATCTGCGCGGGCAGCTGCGAGGTCCGGGTACTCGAAGCCCACGGCCACGGCGCGGCGCTGCGCCTTGCGCGCGTGGAGCAGCGCCGGCAGCGACTCGGGGACGTCGTGGAAGACGCCTTCGCGCCCTTCCTGCTCGGTCTTGATCTCCTCCCAGCGCTCGCGCACCCGCTCCGGGCTGCGCGCCTCGGCCCCGCCGAACACGTGCGGATGTCGCCGCACGAGCTTGGCGTGCACGCCGCGCGCCACCGCTTCCAGGTCGCCCTGGCCGTCCTCCTCTAGGAGCACGGCCAGGAAGTAGACCTGGAAGAGCAGGTCGCCGAGCTCGTCGAGCAGCTTGGCCGGATCGCCCGCCTGGGCCGCGTCGGCGACCTCGTAGGCCTCCTCGACGGTGTGCGGGACGATCGTTCGAGCGGTCTGCTCAC
Source organism: uncultured Gaiellaceae bacterium (assembly GCA_963735585.1). GTDB lineage: Bacteria > Actinomycetota > Thermoleophilia > Gaiellales > Gaiellaceae > Gaiellasilicea. Next base: position 1,008,225 of record CAVTLI010000001.1, read on the forward strand.
GATCCCAGGGGCAATCGCGCCGGAGGCGGCGCGTCAGCTCCTGGAGCTCGACGAGCGCGTCGCCGAGGGTGCTCGCGCTACTCGTTTTCAGCCGTCGACGTCGAGTTCGTGCCGGTGGCGGTGGGCGGCGGGCTGAAGCCGGCGGCGTAGGAGACCTTGTCGTCGTAGTCCGTCTTCAACTCATCGACCCACTCGGTCATCGCCTCGTTCTTCTTCGTCTGCAGCAACTGCTGACGAATCGAGTCCTCAACCTCCTTCAAAGGCGCCTTCGACGCCTTCTTCACCTCCGACATCGGCTCGATCAAGTGATAACCGAACTCCGTCTTCACCGGCGCCGACAACTCGTTCTTCGCCAACTCGAACGCCACCTTGTCAAACGGCGCCACCGTCTGACCCCGCGTGATCGTCAGCTCACCACCGCTCTCCTTCGAACCCGTATCGGTCGAATACTGCTTCGCCAACTTCGCGAAATCACCACCCGCCTCCAACTCAGCCGCGATCTCCTCCGCCTTCGCCTTCGTCTTCACCAAGATATGCCGCACCTCCCGACTCTCCGGCGTCGAAAACTGCTCCTCGTTCTTCGCATAAAACGCCTGCACATCAGCATCGCTCACCTTCACATCCTTGGTGACCGCGGTGAAGATCTTCTCGGAGACGAGCTGCGCCCGGATGTCGGCACGCACCTGCTTGTCGGTGAGGCCCTGGTCCTTCAGCTGCTCCTCGTACTTCTTGCCATCGCCGCTGAAGTACTGCTTCTTGATCTGCTCTAGCCGGTCTTCGACCTGCTTGTCCGTCACCTCGACGTCGAGCTCCGCGGCCTGCTGCTCGAACTGCTCGCGCTGGACGAGGAACGAGACTGCCTGGTTCTTCAGCGTCTGGAACTCCGGCGTGCCCGCCTTCGGGAACTCGCGCTTCTGATTCGTGTAGCTCTTGCGCGCCTGCGTGATCAGCGCGTCGTAGTCGGACTTGGCCACCTCGTCGCCGTCGACGACCGCAACTGCGTCGGAAGGGACGGACTCGCTGCCGCCGCCGCAACCGGCGGCGAGGAGGGCGAGCAGGAGGGCAGGGAGAAGGAGGACGCGAGAGATCTTCATCAGGAAAGCAGCTCCAGTGTAGCCAGGGTGGAAAGAGGTATACCTATTGCCGTTATCGGCAGCACGCCCGTAAGGCTTAGGCCGCCCGGCGCGCGTTTACGATAGCACCGACCAGGCCGATCGCCCCCTCGAGCCCCTCGGTTCTTAGTGAAACTTCACGTTTCGAGCTCGTGTAGACGGCAGTGTCATTGACATCGCGCAGAGCGCGGAGCTCCGAGGAGCCGAGCACGAGCGGGCCGACGGTGGCGCGCCCACCGCGGAAGACGAGGTAGTCCGCACCGAGCTGCGCCAGTTGCAGCTTCGCGTCCTGGATCGCGAACAGGTGCTCGACGGGCTCCGGAACCGGCCCGTACCGATCCTCGAGGGCCGCGTGGAGCTCGCGCAGCTCGTCGTCCGACTCGGCCAATGCGAGGCGGCGATGAATGTCGATCTTGAGCGCCTCCGAGGCGACGTACGAGGCGGGCACGAACGCGTCCACGCGGGCGTCGACCCGCACCGGTCGTGTGGCGATGCGCCGCTGGCCCTGAAGCTCGGCCACAGCCTCGTTCAGCATCTCCACGTAGAGCTCGAAGCCGAGTGCCGCGACGTGGCCGGACTGCTCCGCGCCGAGCAGATCGCCGGCGCCACGGATCTCGAGGTCCCGCATCGCGATCTGGAAGCCGGCGCCGAGCTCCGTGTGGTCGGCGAGCGTCGAGAGCCGAGCCCGCGCCTCCGGCGTCAGCTCGCTCGCGTCGGGATAGAACAGGTAGGCGTGCGCCGTCACATCGGAGCGGCCCACGCGCCCGCGGATCTGGTAGAGCTGGGAGAGCCCGAGCATGTCGGCCCGCTCGACGATCAGCGTGTTCGCCTGCGGGATGTCGATGCCGGACTCGATGATCGTGGTCGAGACGAGCACGTCCGCGTCGCCGGCCAGAAACGCGTGCATCTTCTCCTCCAGCCGGCGCTCCGGCATCTTGCCGTGGGCGACGATGAAGCGCAGCTTCGGGCAGAGCTGGGTCAGCTTCTCGGCCGCTTCCTCGATCGACTCGACGCGGTTGTGCAGGTAGAACGCCTGCCCGCCCCGCTCGATCTCGCGCTCCAGCGCCGTCTTCACGACCTCCTCGTCGAACTCCCCGACGGTCGTGCGGATCGGGCGGCGTCCCTCCGGCGGCGTCTCGATGATCGAGATGTCGCGCAGGCCGGAGAGCGACATGTGCAGCGTGCGGGGGATCGGCGTGGCCGAGAGCGCGAGCACGTCGACCTCGAGTCGCAGCGAGCGGATCAGCTCCTTCTGAGCGACGCCGAAGCGCTGCTCCTCGTCGAGGATGACGAGGCCGAGGTCCTTCGGGATCACGTCGCGGCTGAGTACGCGATGGGTGCCGATCAGCACCTCGACCTTCCCCTCGGCAAAGTCCTTCAGCACCCGCTTGGTCTCGGCCGCCGAGCGAAAGCGCGAGACCATCTCGACCCGGACCGGGAAGTCGCGGTAGCGGTTGCGGAACGTGTTCCAGTGCTGCTCGGCGAGGATCGTCGTCGGGCAGAGGAAGAGCACCTGCTTGCCGTTCACGGCGGCGGCGAAGGCGGCGCGCACGGCGACCTCGGTCTTGCCGAAGCCGACGTCGCCGCACACGAGCCGGTCCATCGGCCTCGGTGCCTCGAGATCCTCCTTCACGGCCTCGATCGCCCGCGCCTGATCCTCGGTCTCCCGGTACGGGAACTCCGTCTCGAGGCGCTCGAGCCACTCGTTGCCGAGGTCGTACGCCAACCCGGGCGCCTGCTGGCGCCGCGCGTAGAGCGCGATCAGCTCGCCCGCGAGCTCCCGCACCGACTCGCGCGCCCGCGCCTTCAGGTTCTGCCACGCCTTGCCACCGAGTTTCGAGAGGGCCGGCGCGCTCGCGTCGGCGCCGATGTACTTCGAGACCTTGCCGAGCTGCTCGTGCGGGATGTAGAGCCGGTCCTCGCCGCGGAAGGCGAGGAAGAGGTAGTCGCGGGTGACGCCGCCGACGTCCTTCGTCTCGAAGCCGAGCAGCTTGCCGACGCCGTGATCCTCGTGGACGACGAAGTCGCCGGTGCGCAGGTCGGCAAACGAGGCGAGAGCGCGGCCGAGCCGCTGGTCGGCGCGCGGCGGGCGCTTGCGGAAGACCTGGGTGTCGGGCAGCAACACGAGGCCCAGCTCGCGCCAGACGAAGCCGCGACGCGCGGGCGCGACGGCGAACCGGAGCTCCGGGTCTGCGGACAGCTCCTGACCCGGCTCGAGCATCCGCGCGTCGACCCGCTTGAGCAGGTTCTGCGTCCGCAGCGCCTCGCCGGGATGCGGGAAGGCGACGACGACGCGGTTGCCGCCTCGCACGAAGCCGTCGAGCTCCTGCTCCGCCTCGGCCAGGCCACGGGCGGCGATCGCGGGCCGCTGCGCCTCGAAGGCGAACGGCTGCGACTGCGGGAACGGGTCGAGCTCGGACGTTCCCTTGAGCCCGATCGGCTCGAGGCCTTCCTCCGACCAGACTCGCCGCACCTCGTCGGGCTGCCAGACGAAGTCCGGAGTGCGGTCGAGCACGAGGACGAGGTCGTCCGGAATCGAAGGCGGCTCGTCGTCGTCCGCGAGCGACACGGTCTCGCCAGGGTCGATCCGGCGTTCCGCCGCGGGATGCACGACCGCGTCGTCGACCGGGTACAAGGCGCGCTGCGTGAAGGGCGAGAAGACCCGCACCCCCTCGATCTCGTCGCCGAAGAACTCCACCCGCAGCGGCTCGCGGCCGGTGGTCGGGAAGACGTCGACGATCCCGCCGCGCACCGCGAACCGGCCGCGCTCCTCGGCGCGGTCGACACGCTCGTAGCCCGCGAGCGCGAGCTGCTCCGCGAGCCCGCCGACACCGGGCTCGGAGCCGACCTCGAGGCGAACCGAGCGCGGGCGCGCGTTCGGGGGCGGAACCCCCTCCGCGAGAGCCGCTGCCGAGGCGCAGACGAGGCCGCCGGCGGCGAGCACCTCGAGTGCGCGCGCCCGCTCGCCGACGAGGTGCGGCGGCGGCTCGAGGCCGGAGCCCCAGCGAACGCCGCGGCCGGGGAGCAGCGCCACGCGCTCGGGCCCCAGGAACCAGCCTGCCGCCTCGGCCGCGTCGCGCGCGTCGGCGTCCTCGGGCAGCAGGCAGACGAGCCCGCGGCCGAGCTGCTCGTGGAGCGCGGCGAGCAGCAGCGGGAGGACAGGCTCGGACACGCGGGCACGCGCCGGCAGCGCGGCGGCGTAAGCCTGAAGCCGCTCGTGGGCGAGCAGCTCCCGGACGAAGGAGTGGAGGGTTGGGCGGTCCATGGCCAAAGGCGGAACCGGAGTTCCGCGGGCCGTCATCGTAACGTCAGCGGTCGCTGTGCCAGGAGCTCCAGAGCGCGGCGTACGAGCCGTCTCGCTTCACGAGCTCTTCGTGAGTGCCGAGCTCGTGGAGCAGGCCGTCCTCGACGACGGCGACACGATCCGCATCGTGCGCCGTGTGCAGCCGGTGCGCGATCGCGACGACGGTGCGGCCGCTGAGCACGGAGCCGAGCGAGCGCTCGAGATGGCGTGCGGCACGGGGGTCGAGCAGCGAGGTCGCCTCGTCGAGCACGAGCGTGTGCGGGTCGGCGAGCACGAGGCGCGCCAGCGCGACCTGCTGCGCCTGCGGCGGCGTGAGCGGATAGCCGCCCGCGCCGACGACGGTCTCGAGCCCGTCGGGCAGGGCCTCGGCCCAGTCGAGGCTGTCGACAGCCCCGAGCGCGACGGCCAGCTGCTCGTCGGAGGCGTCCGTGCGGGCGAGCCGCAGGTTCTCGGCGAGCGTGCCCACGAAAACGTGCTGCTCCTGCGTGACGAGCGCCACCTCGCGGCGGAGCGTCTCCAGCGGCAGGTCGACGAGGTTGACCCCGCCCACCTCGACGCGGCCGGTGCGAGCCGGGTGGATCCCGGCGAGCAGCCGCCCGAGCGTCGACTTGCCGGCGCCGGACGGGCCGACGACGGCCACACGCTCGCCGGGCTCCAGGTCGAGGTCGATTCCGTGCAGCACGTCCCTCCCGGGCACGTACGCGTAGCGCACGTCCTCGGCCCGGAGCCGATCGCCCTCCGGATGCTCGCCGGTCGCGCGGCGGTCGGCCGGCACCCGCGCGATCCCGACGAGCCGCGCGAACGAGGTCGCGCCGACCTGGATCTCGTCGAGCCAGGAGATCAAGCGGTCGACCGGGTCGGCGAGCATGACGACGTAGAGCGCGACCGCGGTCACCTCGCCGATCGAGGCGTGACCCGTCGAGACGAGCCACCCGCCCCACACCAGCGAGGCCGCCACCGGCAGCACGTAGGCGAACTCCGCGGTCGGAAACCAGATCGTGCGCAGGTAGAGCGTGCGCCGCTCGGCCCGGTAGGCCTCGGCGAGGTCGGCGTCGATCCGCCCCACCCGCTCCTCGCGCAGCCCGAGCGCCTCGACCGTCCGACCGCCGTCCACCGTCTCGCCGACGGTGCCCGTGAGCGTCGCGTAGGCGGCGCGCTCCCAGAGGTAGCCGGCCGGCGCCCGCTTCAGGTACCAGCGGGTGCCGAACCAGATCGCCGGCACGCCGGTGATGCACGGGATGGCAGCCAGCGGGTTGACCCAGACGGCCGCGGCGACGGTGAGCACCGTCGTGACCGCCGCGATCAGGGTCTCAGGCACCGCGAAGCGAATCGTCCGCGCGAGCGAGTCGACGTCGGATGTCGTGCGCGAGACGAGATCGCCGGTGCCGGCTCGCTCGACGGTGGAGAGCGGCAGCGCGAGCACCCGCCGCATGAAGTCCTCGCGCAGCTCCGCGAAGATCTGCTCGGAGAGGACGAAGGAGGCGCGCCGCGCGAACCAGGTGACGATCGTCTGGACGACGAGGAAACCGGCCAGCAGGAGCACGATCGTGTCGACGTGCTCGCGCGTCGTTCCGTCCTTGACCGACTCGACGAGCTCGCCCAGGAGCGGCGGGCCGGCCAGGCCGGCGGCTGCTGCGAGCGCATGCAGGCCCAGCACACCCGCAAGGCCGCGCCGATGGCGTCCACCGAGTAGCCGCGCCTGCGCGCGCAGCTCCGGCCCGTCGGCGATCGGCAGGAGCTCCATCAGCCCTCCTCCCCACGGGTGACCGTGTCGCGGTAGCTCTCACTCGAACGCAGAAGCTCACGGTGTCCACCCTCGGCCACCACCCTGCCGCCCTCGATCAGGACGACCCGATCCGCGTGGTCGAGCACGAGCGGGCTCGTCGTGACGACGACCGTCGTGCGCCCGGCGCGCGCCTCCCGCAGCCGCGCCGCGATCCTGGCCTCGGTGTGCGCGTCGACGGCGCTCGTGGGCTCGACGAGGACGAGCGTCTCGGCGCCGGAGAGCAGCGCCCGCGCGAGCACGAGCCGTTGCCTCTGACCACCCGAGAAGGAGCGGCCGCGCTCGTCGACGGGCGCGTCCAGGCCGGCCGGAAGCGCGTCGAGCACGTCCTCCGCGTTCGCAACCGAGACCGCGGCGAGGATCTCGTCGTCCTCCACGCGCACCCAGGGATCGAGCTCGCGACGGAGCGTGCCGGAGAAGAGCAGCGGCTCCGACTCGCTGACGACGATGCGACGGCGGATGGTGTCGACCGGCAGCTCGGCGAGGAGAACCTCCCCGAGCGTGACGCCGTCGTCCGCGCCGAACCGGCCCAGCCGGTCCGCGATCGCAGCCGCCTCGTCGGGCACGGCGGCGACGAGGCACGTCAGCAGGCCGGGCTCGACGACGAGACCCGAGTGAGGGTCGCCGAGCGCAACTCCTGCGGGCGGCTCGGCGGCGGGTGTGGAGGGCTCGGCGACCTGCCGCTGCACCGCGAGCACCTCCAGCATGCGCCGCGCCCCGACAAGGGCGCGGGTGATCTTGTCCACGGCCTCGGCCGCCGTCCTCAGCGGGATCACGAGGAAGGCCGCGTAGCCGTAGAACGCGACGAGCTCACCGACGCCGATCTGCCCCGAAAGCGCGAAGCGCGCACCGATCCAGGTGACGAGCACGACGAAGAGGCCGGGCACGAAGACCTGCGCCGCGTCGAGCGTGGACTGGGGCACCGCGACGCGAACGCCGGCGTGCCGAACGCGCTGCGACCGCGAGCGGTATCGATCGAAGAAGACCTGTTCTCCGCCGATCCCTCGCAGCACGCGCAGCCCGGCTGCCGTGTCGGCACCGAGCGCGGTCAGCCTGCCGACCTCCTCGCGTTGTTCTGCCTGCCGCGCCTGGAGCGGGCGGATCACCGTTCCGAGCGTGAGCACGAGCACGGGCACGCCGACGAGCACGATCAGCCCGAGCGCGACCGACGCGGAGAGCAGGATGAACGCGACGACGGCGTACGAGACGATCGCGCCGGCCAGCCGCGCAGTGATGTCGAACGCGCCGCCGGCGCGCATCGCATCGTTCGAGACCGTCGCGACGACCTCCCCGGTGGAGAGCCGCGCCCGCACGGCCGGCCCCGAGCGGGCCGCATGGTGCGCGACGACCTGGGCGAGCCGGAACGACGCCTGCAACCAGTTGAGGACGGCGAAGCGATGGCGCATCACGCCCGCCGCAGCCTGGAGCACGCCGAGGCAGAGCAGCACGCCCGCCCACAGCGCGAGAGCGCCGGCGTCGTCGTCGACGATGCCCTCCTCGATCGCGCGGCCGAGTGCGAACGGCATCAGCGCCTGCGCGACCATCCAGACGATGCCGAAGAGCACACCCACGGCCAGCGTCCCGAGCTGATGCCGACCGACCCAGAGGAGCAGCCGCGCCGGAGAGCGGGTGTCCGGCTTGCCGGGATCGACGAGGGGGAGCTGGAGCAACTCAGTTGAAGCGGCGCTGCGCCTCGTCGAGCCCGTCGTGCGCGAGCGCCTCGACGGCATCTGCGGCGCTGCTCACGAGCGCCTCGCCGTCGTCCTCGGGCGCGAACGGAGATAGGACGTAGTCAGCGACGGGCCGGCGGTCGCCGCGGCCGGGCCGCCCCACACCGACTCGTACGCGCAGGAAGTCGGGAGTGCCGAGCGCCTGCTTGACCGAGCGCAGGCCGTTGTGGCCGGCCAGCCCGCCGCCGAGCCGAACCTGCAGCCGACCGGTTTCGAGGTCGACCTCGTCGTGGACGACGGCGATCGACTCCGGCGCGACCTTGAAGAAGCGGGCGGCCGCCGCGAGCGACTGGCCGGAGAGGTTCATGTACGTCTCCGGCTTCAGCAGCGCCAGCCTCAGGTCGCCGTCACGCACCTCCGCGAGCCGCCCGGAGAACTTCGATCGGAACGAGCCGCCGTGCCGGCCGGCGAGCTCGTCGACGACCATCCAGCCCACGTTGTGCCGGTCGCCTGCGTGCTCACGACCAGGGTTGCCGAGCCCGACCACGAGGAGATCGAGCGTCGAGGCCGACTCGCCTCGACGGAAGAGGCGCAACTAGCTCTCGTCGGTCGTGGGCGCGCCGGGCTCGCCGGACTCGCCCGTCTCTGCCTCGGCTTCGGCGTCGCCCTCGGCAGCCGCTTCCGCAGCCTCCTCGCCCTCCTCGACCTCGCCGGCCACCTCGTCGATCGCCGCCTCGAGCTCCTCCTCGCGCATCGGCGCGGAGACCGTGGCGATCACCGTCTCGTACGGATCGTCGAGGAACGTGACGCCCTCCTGGGCCGCGACGTCCTCGAGGCGCAGCGTGTCGCCCATCTCCATCGCGCTGACGTCGACCTCGATCGACTCCGGAATCTCCATCGGGAGCGCCTCGACGTTGATCGCGGTCGTGGGCTGCGACATGACGCCGCCCTCCCGCACTCCCGGCGCGTCCTCGGTGCCGACGACGTGCAGCTGCACCGACGCCTGAATCGGCTGATCGAGCCGCACTTCCTGGAGGTCGACATGCGCCACGTGGCCCCGGATCGGATCGCGCTGGTAGTCCTTCAGGATCGACGGGTGCGTCGACGACTGGCCTTCGACCACGACGTCGAGAACGGCGTGCAACCCCGAATCGGTGGTGAGGGCCGCCCGGAGCGAGCGCTCCTCGATCACGATCGGTTGTGTCTCGGTCTTGCCGTAGAGCACGCCCGGGCACGAGCCCCTGCTTGCGCAGGCGCCGCGACTCGGGTGAGCCGAGCAGCTGACGTTCCTTTACCTCGAGACGAAATCTGTCGCCGGACACGGCGGCGGATTGTAGCTGAACCCGCTGATTCAGCGAATGTGCAGGTCGATGCCGAGGAGGAGCAGCGGCCAGAGCAGGACCGCAAGCACGGCCGAGGCGAGCCGCCGGGCGGTGTCGAGGTTCTCGAGGTAGTCCTTCGACGCGGCCACGACGACGCCGACGACGAGGTAGGCGAGGAAGAGCAGCTTGCGCGGGAACAGCATTCCCACGCCGTTCCCGTGGGCATCGATCGCCAACCGCCGCAGCCTCGGCACATCGGGCGATCACGGACGAGCTACTGCGCCGTCGCGCGCCCCGCCGTGAACGCCTTGACGAAGTACTCGCTGTCCTCGTCGGGCTCTGCGATCGCCGATCCCTCTCGGACCGCCTTCTCCGCCAGCCGCATCTTCTCGATCAGGCCTTCGAGGTCCGGACGGGAGAGGACCGACGCATCGTGCCCGTCGATGTACAGCTCGGCGCCGAACCCGAGAATCGTGTCGTAGAGCGGCAATGCCACCTCGGCGGTAAGCGTGCCCGCGGGCGAGGCGTAGAGGCAGTCCCCGAGGAACAGAAGGCGGTCGGCCTCGACGTACATGACGCTGGACTCGGCGCAGTGGTTCCCGCCGACGTGGCGGACATGGACGGTGACGCCGCCCAGCTCGAGCTCGAGCGCGTCGTGGAAGACGATGTCGGCCGGAGCAATCTCGACCGTACGCGGCGAGGGCAGCTCTTCCTTGACGTTCGACGCGTGTTGCGGGGAGTCGTGGCCCTCCGCGACGCGCCGGTCGAGCGCCTCGTCGCTCCAGTCCGTCGCTGCCAGCTCGAGCAGCCGTTCGGCCGTCGAGACATGGGCGATCACCTGCCCGCCCAGCTCGGCCCCGCCGAAGACGTGGTCCCAGTGCGAGTGCGTGTAGACCACGGCGCTCGGGCGTGCCGCGCCCTCGGCCGCCAGAGCCTCCAGAAACGACCCCGTGTGGGCGGCCGACGAGCCGGCGTCCAGCATGAGCGTGCGCCGGTCGCCGACGACGGCGCAGATCGACGGCCGGTCCGGCGGGCCCGGCGGCATCCAGTAGACGTGCTCGCTGATCTTCGTCAATGCGCTCATTGCAGCCGTCGGCCAGTCAACCCGGGAGCGAAGCGACCCTTCAGGGATCTTCGCGCGATCGGGAATCTGCTTTCGCGGATTCCCGATCTTGCGCCGACAAGACTAGAAGAGCTGGTTCTCCCCGCCGAAGATCGCGGAGACCGAGTCGTCGGAGAACACGTTCATGATCGTCTCGGCCAGTAGGCCCGAGACGCTCAGGACGGTCATGTTCGGCGGACGCCTGCGTGGATCGATGGGCACGGTGTCCGTGACGACGATGCCGGTGATGTCGGAGCCCTCGAAGCGGTCGAGCGCGTCGCCGCTGAAGAGGCCGTGCGTGGCGAACACCCACACGTCCTTGACTCCGTGCTCCTTGAGCGCGATCACGTTCGCGAGCAGCGTGCCGCCCGTCATGATCACGTCGTCGCCGACGATCGCGACCTTGTCGCGCACGCGGCCGGTGATCTCCGTCACCTCGACCTGGTCGTGGGCCGGGCGCGTCTTGTGCATGACCGCGAAGTTGGCCTCGATCATCTCGGCGAAGCGCACCGCCAGCTTGGCCCGCCCGGCGTCGGGCGACACGGAGACGACACCGTCCCCCGTCAGGCCGATGTCGCGGAAGTGACGCGCGAAGAGCGGCAAGGCCGTCATGTGGTCGACCGGGATGGTGAAGAAGCCCTGGATCTGGCCCGCATGCAGGTCCATCGTGAGCACGCGGTCGGCGCCGGCGAGCTGCAGCATGTCAGCGACCAGCCGGGCCGAGATCGGCTCCCGCGGCTTCGCCTTCCGGTCCTGCCGCGCATACGGGAAGAGCGGCACCACGGCGGTGATCCGCTTGGCAGACGCGAGCCTCGCCGCCTGGATCATGAACAGGAGCTCCATCAGGTTCCGATCGACGGGATCGCAGCCCGTCTGGACGATGAAGAGATCGGCGCCACGGATCGACTCGACGTAGCGACAGTGCGTCTCTCCGTTCGCGAAGGTGCCGAGCTCCACCTCTCCGAGCTCCACACCGAGCCGTTCCGCCATCTGGTGCGCCAGCTCGGTGTGCGAGCGTCCGGCGACGACCATGAGCCGCTTTTGTGGCGTCAGCGGCAGCGCGTGGCCGACCTTCATGTCCGTCCGCGGAGTCGCCGACTCGAGGCCGGGCAGCGTCTGCTCAATCGTTCCGCTTTCCACCGCGTCCTTCCTTGGTCACCTGGCGCGAGCGAGCGATCGCCATCGCGTTGGGAGGGACGTCCTCTGTGATCACCGATCCGGCGCCGATCCACGCATCGTCTCCGATCGTCACGGGTGCGACGAATGCATTGTCGACACCGGTCCTGACGTTGCTGCCGATCGTCGTCCGGCCTTTGGGCCGGCCGGGCTCGTGCGGAAAGTTCACGGTCACATTGCTCGCAGCGATGTTCGAGTCCTCGCCGATGTCAGCGTCGCCGATGTAGGAGAGATGCGGCACCTTGGTGCGCGCTCCGATGTGCGAGTTCTTGATCTCGACGAACGTGCCGGCCTTTGCGCCTGCTTCGAGAACCGTCCCGGGGCGAAGGTAACAGAACGGACCGACGGTCGCACCGGCTCCGACGGACGAGTCGATCGCGACCGCGTGCGGGCCGACCTCGGCGCCGGCGGCGACCCTCGTGCGCCCGCGCAGGACCGTGAACGGATGCACCACACAGTCCGGCTCCAGCTCCACCTCCGCCTCGATCCACGTCGACGCAGGATCGACGATCGTTGCTCCGGCCAGCATGTGCTCGCCGTTCAAGCGCTCGCGGAGCAGTACCGCCGCAGCGGCGAGCTCGACCCGGGTGTTGACTCCCTCGGTCTCGGCAGGATCGCCGGCGACGTGAGCACCGACGCTCGCCCCGCTCTCGACGAGATCGCGGACTGCGTCGGTCAGGTACAGCTCGCCCTGGGCGTTCGCCGGCCGGAGCCGGTCGAGCGCGGGCCAGAGCAGCTCGGCCCGGAACAGGTAGATCGAGGAGTTGCACTCGCGAACCGCGAGCTCGTCCTGCGTCGCGTCGCCCGCCTCGACGATCGAGCGAACCTGGCCCTCGCCGTCGCGCAGGACACGTCCGTAGGAGCGCAGATCGTCCGGCTCGAACGTGAGCACCGTGGCGGCGGCGCCTGAGCTCCGGTGCGCCTCCGCGAGCTCGGCGAGCAGGGTCGAAGTCAGCAGCGGCGTGTCGCCGGAGAGCACGAGGATCTCGTCCGCAGCTCCCTCGAGCAGGCCGCGGGCAGAGCCGATGGCGTCACCGGTGCCGAGCGCACGCTCCTGGACGGCGACCTCGACGTCGCCGAACTCGTCCCGGGTCGCGGGCGAGGCGACGACGACGAGCCGTGCCGGCGAGAGTGGCCGGGCCGCCTCGAGCACCCAGTCGACCATCCGCCTTCCGAGCACCGGATGCAGGTGCTTCGGTACGGCGGAGTGCATGCGCGTGCCGAGGCCGCCGGCCATCACGACTGCTGCAAGGCTCGATCCGGCCATTGTCCGCGAGACCTTAGCGACGCTCGGACCTAGCCGGATTCCCCCCGTTCGGCCAGCTCTATCCGAGCCGACGAATCCCTAGTTTGTAAGGAGTAATGCTCAGAGCTTGCTGAGCAGCCGTCAGCAGCAGAAAAGAGGGGGATCATGCGCGCAGGGGTTCGGAAGCATCTCGAGACCATCGTCGTCGCGGGCGTCGTCGGAGCTCTTGCAGCCGGGGGGCCGGCCGTCGCGGGCACGCTCGTGCAGTTCGCCAAGCGGGCGGGAGACGCGGACAAGGTCGACGGGATCGATGCGTCGCGCACACCTCGCGCCGGCGCCCTGCTCGCACTGAACGCGAATGCGAAGTTCCCCCGGTCTGTCGTGCCGGCAAGCGCCAGAGGAGCGACAGGGGCGAGAGGCCCGGCTGGTCCCGCCGGCCTGCAGGGCGGGGTCGGACCCGCGGGCGCGAAGGGCGACACCGGTGCGGTCGGGGCGCGTGGTGCCACCGGCGCACAGGGCCCTCAAGGGCTTCAGGGTCTTCACGGCACGGATGGAGCGACCGGCCCGACGGGTGCTACGGGCGAGGCCGGCGCAGCCGGCGCTCCCGGACCGCAGGGCGAGACCGGAAACGCCGGCGCCCCCGGCGCGAAGGGAGACAAGGGCGACACGGGCAACCCCGGGGCCGACGGCGCGCCCGGAGCGAAGGGCGAGACCGGCGCAGCCGGAGCTCCAGGTGCGAAGGGCGACACGGGCAACGCCGGAGCCGACGGTGCTCCCGGCGCTCCCGGCGCGAAGGGAGACAAGGGCGACAAGGGCGATTCGGGCAACGCCGGAGCCGACGGCGCGCCCGGAGCGAAGGGAGACAAGGGCGACACCGGCAATGCGGGCGCAGACGGGGCTCCCGGCCCAGCCGGGCCAAAAGGTGACAAGGGTGAGACGGGTGACGTCGGGCCGGCGGGATCGGCTGCCGCCTACTCGCCGATCGTCGACATCAACCCGATCCTTCGACCGAGCGGCTCCCATCTCTGGGATCGGGTCTTCCTCAACGGCAACTCGTGGTTCAACGGCTACCGCTCCTCGTTCCCGACGGGCACGAGCGAGAGCCATCTGGAGTGGAAGATCCCACTCCAGGCGGGCACCTGGACGATCGACGTCGTCCACGTGGAGAGCTCGGACGCCGGGATCATGACTCTGTCGCTCGGAGGCGCCGATCTGGCCCCGGCAATCGACGCTTTCCGGGCTCAGGAGGACGGAATCGCGTACAACCGGGTCGCCACCTTCTCCGGTGTCAACGTCGCTTCGACGGGGATTCACAACCTGAAGATCCGCACCGCGTCGAAGAACAGCCTCTCCACCGGCTACTTCGGCTATCTCACCTGGATCAGGCTCGTGCGCGAGTAGGGGAGCTGGGGCGCCAGGATTCGAACCTGGGATCGCGGGACCAAAACCCGCTGCCTTACCGCTTGGCTACGCCCCAGTGATCGGCTCCGAGTATAGGCGGGGGAACGTCAGCGGCGATCGAGCAGAAGGAGCGCGAGCACGCCGACGGCGACGAGCACGAGCGCGACGATCGCGAGCGCGGTCAGGACGAGCGCGAGCACGGGGACGAGCACGACGACGATCTGCGAGACGGCGGCGATCCAGGTGCCCTCGCGCACCGCCACGTTGCGATGGCCGCGACCCAGGGCGACGTAGAGCGCGACCGCGAGGGCCGCGAGCACCAGCACGCTCCACCACGGAATCGCGTCGAAGAGCACGAGGAGCCCTTCGGCGAGCACGATCCCGAGCACGAGCTGCCAGCGCCGCTCGCGGAGCAGCGTGCCGAGGCGCCCCTGCCGATGCTCGATCGGTGCCGGCCGGTCCATCCGGAAAACGTAGCCGCTCAGCCGTACCAGGTCGGGACGGTGAGCCAGACGCGACCCACGCTCGACAGCACGCGCCGCGCCTCCTCGGCGCTGCGTCGGTGATGAAAGAGGCCGTAGACCGCCGGGCCCGCCCCGGAGACGTCGGCGCGAAACGCACCGAGCCCCAGGAGCTCGGCGGCGAGGGGCGAGCTCGCGAGGTCGTTCGGCGGCAGCGCGGCGAGATCGCGGGGCCGTCGAAGCGTCGCGAGCGCTTGCTCGAGCAACCCGACCCGCTGCTCCCAGCCGTCCGCCCCCTCGCCCTCGTCGAAGCGGCGGTAGACATCCGCCGTCGACCGCTTGCTGCTCCCGTGCGGAAGCAGCACCAGAACCCAGTAGTCCTGCGGCAGGTCGAGCGGGACGAGCTCGGAGCCGTCCCCCCGTCCTAGCTGCGGGCCGTCGGCGAGGAAGAACGGCACGTCCGCGCCGAGCCCTGCGGCGACGGCATGGAGCGCCGCGTGGTCAAGCGGCTCCGGGAGCACCTCGTTCGCGAGCCTGAGCGCGGTTGCGGCGTCGGAGCTACCGCCGCCGAGACCGGCTGCGACCGGGATCCGCTTCGTGAGGATCGCGCGCCACGCGGGGTCGATACCCGCGGCCGCGGCGAGCTGCTCGAGGGCGGTCCGGACGAGTGTGTCGCCGGCGAAGCCCTCGACGGTGAGCGACGGTGCGGCGGTCAGCGCGACCCGGTCACCGAGGTCGATCCGCTGGAGCACGGTCGTGACCTCGTGCTTCCCGTCGGGGCGCAGCGGGCCGACGACGAGCGCGAGGTTCAGCTTCGCCGGAGCGGGCGCGCGCTTCACGGTGCCCGTCTCACAGGGCGTCGGTGAGAGCGACGAACTCGTGGGGCTCGAGCGCCTCCGCGCGAGTGGCTGCGTCGCGCCCGATCGCGGCGAGCGCGGCCGCTCCTTGCGCCCGCGTGGCTGCGCCGGCGAGCTCGAGCGAGTTCGGCAGCGTCTTCCGACGGTGGGCGAACGCAGCTTCGACGACCTCCTTCACGCGCTCGAAGCGGGGTGGCAGCTCCACGCGACGGAAGGCGACGAGCGCCGAGTCGACGTTCGGCGGCGGCCGGAAGACGGTGCGCGAGACGGCATGGAAGCCGGTCCGGCGAGCCGCCAGCTGGACCAGCACGGACACCGCTCCGTATGCCTTCGTGGAGGGCACGGCGAAGAATCGGTCGGCCACCTCGCGCTGCACCATCACGCACCAGAGCTCGAGCGCGGGCTGCCCGGAGAGGCTCTCGGCCACGATCGGGGTGGCGACGTTGTACGGCAGGTTCGCGACGAGCTTCGTCGGCTGCGGGCGCAGCGCCGCGAGGTCGAGGCGGAGCGCGTCGCCCCAGTGCAGGTCGACGTCGTCGCGCGCCTCCAGGTCGGCGAGCTGCGGTGCCAGCGACCGGTCGAGCTCGACGGCATGGACGTACCGGACGCGGTCGGCGAGCCGGCGCGTGAGCACGCCAAGGCCCGGCCCGATCTCGAGCGCGACGTCGTCGGGGCCGAGCTCTGCGAGTCGCTCGATCACGCCCAGGATGTTCTCGTCGGCCAGGAAGTGCTGGCCGAGCTCCTTCTTCGGCACGGTCACGGTAGGCCGAACGCGTCGCGTGCATTGGCCTCGATCCGCGCGCCGAGCTCGTCGGCGTCCTCGCCGCGCGCCGCGGCCAGCGCGGCGACGGTGTGGACGACGTTGGCAGGCTCGTTGGGGCGACCGCGGAGCGGTTGCGGCGCGAGATACGGGCTGTCGGTCTCGGCGAGGATGCGATCGGATGTCACCTCCGCGGCGGCCGCTCGGAGCTCGGGCGCCTTCGGGAACGTGACGTTGCCGGCAAACGAGACGTAGTACCCCCGCTCGAGGGCGGCCGGCAGCAGCTCGGGCTCCGAGAAGCAGTGCAGGACGACCCGTCCGCCGAAGCCGGCGAGCGCCTCGGCCGTCTCGCGCACCGCGTCGCGGCTGTGGATCACGAGTGGCAACCCGACGTCGTCGGCGAGTGCGATCTGCGCCTCGAAGAGCCGGCGCTGCTCGGCCGGCGCGGCGTGGCGGTGGAAGTTGTCGAGGCCCGTCTCGCCCACCGCGACGGCCTTCGGATGGGCGAGCAGATCGCGGAGCTCTCCGACTCTCCCGGCCTCGCTCGACGAAGCCTGATGCGGATCGATTCCGAGCGCGGCGTAGATCCCCTCGCCGGCTTCCGCGATCGCGAGCGCGGCTCTGCACGACTCGATCCCCGTCCCGACCGTCACGACCTTCGTGACGCCGGCCTCCCGTGCACGCGCGATCGCCGCGCCTGGATCTTCGAGCGCGTCGAGGTGCGCGTGAGTGTCGATCACGCGGCCGGTGCGGGCGCGTCGATCCGCGGGAAGAGCGGAGCCGCCGCCTCGATCCCGCTCACAGGGACGGTGCGGCCGTACGCCACGTTCTCCCAGGCGACGTCGAGCGGCTGGCCGAGTGCCGCGAGAATACGCTCCGACGTCTCGGGAAGGTATGCGGCGAGGGCGATCGCGGCGATCCGCAACCCGTCGGCGAGCTCATAGAGCGCCTGGTCGAGCTCGCCGCTCCGCGCCTCGTCCTTGGCGAGCTGCCACGGCTTCGTCTGCTCGACGTGGCGATTGAGGCGGCGGATGTACTCCCAGATCGTCTCGAGGGCGCCTGTGACCTCCCAGCGGTCGAGCGCGGCCGGGAGCTCGTCGTGCAGGCCCTCGCGGCTGCGGCAAGCTCCCCGCGCTCGTCCGGCGCACGCACGAGCTCCCCGTCCCGGTACCGAGCGATCATGGCCGTCGTGCGCGAGACCAGGTTGCCCAGATCATTGGCCAGCTCGCGGTCGTAGCGCTCGTGGAAGCTGTCGATCGTGACGTCGGTGTCCTGGCCGAGCTGGACGATGCGGACGACCCAGAAGCGGATCGGGTCGACTCCGTAGACGTCGATCAGGTCGAACGGGTCGACGGCGTTGCCGAGCGATTTCGAGATCTTCTGGTTGTCGATGTTCAGGTAGCCGTGCACGAACAGCTGCTTCGGCGGCTCGTACCCGGCGGACAGCAGCATCGCCGGCCAGTAGACGCAGTGGAAGCGCAGGATGTCCTTCGCGAGCAGGTGTCGCGCGGGCCAGAGCCGGAGGTCGGCGCCGGGCGCGTAGTTGAGCGCGCTCAGGTAGTTGATCAGCGCATCGGCCCAGACGTAGGCGACCTGATCCGGATCCCACGGGATCGGAATCCCCCACGTCTGCGTGGCCCGGCTGATCGAGAAGTCGCGCAGCCCGCCCGCGATGAAGCTCTTCGCCTCGTTGGCGCGAAAGCCGGGCAGCACGAAGTCGGGCCGCTGCTCGTAGAGCTCGAGCAATCGATCCTGATAAGCGGAGAGCCGGAAGAACCAGTTCTTCTCCTCCAGCCACTCCGGCTCGACGTTGTGCTCCGGGCACTTGCCGTCGACGAGCTCCGCCTCGGTCTTGAAGGCCTCACAGCCGACGCAATAGAGGCCGGCGTAGACGTCCTGGTAGACGTCGCCGTTGTCGTAGATCCGCTGCAGGAAGTCCTGGACGAACGACTTGTGCCCGTCATCGGTGGTCCTGATGAAGAAGTCGATCGACGCGTTGACGCGCGCCGGCAGCTCCTGCCAGGCGACGACGATCTGGTCGACGTACTCCTGGGGCGTGAGCCCTTGCTCCTTCGCGACGCGCGCAACCTTGTCCGCGTGCTCGTCGACGCCGGTCAGGTAGAACGTCTGCTCGCCGCGCTGCCGGTGATGGCGCACGAGAATGTCGCCCACGATCGTCGTGTACGCGTGGCCGATGTGCGGCGTCGAGTTGACGTAATAGATGGGTGTCGTCAGGTAGAAGCTCATCGCCACTGATGATAGGCGCAGGCCTACCGCCGACCCGGCGGGTGCGTCGGGCCACGCCGAGCGCGAGCACGAGCACTCCGACGAGCGAGGCAGCGAGCCACCTGAGCCCACGGCCCGCCGGAGGCTCCACGCTCGCGGGCGCCTGCCGGATCGGATCCGGGGCATGCGTCGCCGGCCACATGGCACGCTCAGCCTGAAGCACCGTGTCTCCACGCGGCGCCCGCGTCTCACCCCGTGCAGGCTGCCGCCCGGCTGTCCGAGGCCGCGGCGAGCTCACGGGAGGGGACGCAGCCGTTGCTCGGATCCCCGCGGTTACTACTGGCCTCGACGTCCGCGGCAGCGCCGGTGCCTGCGGTCGCAGAGCATCCGCAGTCTCCGGGCGCGGCCGCAGTCGCGGCGCAGAGCCGGACCTGAGGCCTGCTCGGGGCTCGCGCCGCGCGCGCACGGGCCGCGACGATCTCGGCGCAGCGCGTCCGGTCGAGTCGACCGCCGCACCTGGGGCGGGTTCGGAACTCGCGGCCAGGGGCGCGGCGTCGGCCGGCCCGAGCTCCGACCCGGCGGCGGGCGCCGACGGTGCCACCGGCTGGGCCGAGAGCGGCTGGTCGGTCGCGGGCACCGGCTCGCCCGCTGCGTGAGGTTCGGGAGCCGGACGTATCGCCGGCGCAGGGAGGAGCCCGAGCGGGTCGACGTAGCCTTCCGGGTCGACTGCAAGCCGCACCCCCAGGTGAACGTGGGGCTCGGGGGTGGCGGGGTCGGCGCTCGGGCCGCTGCGTCCGACGACCTCACCCTCCACGACCGCGGCACCTCGGCTGACCAGCGTCTCGGCGAGTTGGAGCAACGTGACCGCATACCCGTCAACCGTCTGGATCGTCACCGCGCGCCCGCCGTGTGGGAGTGATCCGACAAAGGAGACGGTTCCGCTCGCGGGCGCGCGGATGTCGGTTCCGGCAGAGACGGCGATGTCGACGCCGCGGTGCTGGCCGCCCGCGTAGGGATCCGGGCCGACCGCAAACGGACGCAGCACGGGACCGTCAGCGGGCCAGGTCCAGCTGAGCGCAGCCGGTGCGGCGACGAGCGTCGCGAGCACGACCGCGGCAGAGAGCATTCGTCGCATCGCTCGCCTCCGTGTGCGTGGATGACAACCTGCGCTCCACGCTAGCGGCGTTGGTCAGTCGCTTTGCAACGATTCTCGGTACAGAGTGTTACGAGAGCTGCGCGTGAGCCGGCCGACGACGTCGGCTGCCTGTCTCCTCGGGACACCGGCGGCGACGAGCTCCGAGACGGCGCCGAGCGAGGCCTCCGCACCAGGCCCGCCCGGGACCGGCTGGGCCGCGCCGACGACGAGCGTGATCTCGCCCTTCGGCGGCTCGGCGAAGCGCGGTGCCAACTCGGCCGCGCTGCCCCGCACGACCTCCTCGAAGCGCTTCGTCAGCTCGCGACACACCGCCACCGGGCGCTCCGGGGCGGCAGCGGCGAGCGAGCGCAGCGTCGCAGGCAGCCGCTTGGGCGACTCGAAGGCGACCGCAGGGTGTGGCCACCGGGCGAGCTCCGTCCAGAGCTCCCCGAGCGCCTTCGCGCCGCGCGGCAGATAGCCGAGGAACTGGTAGCGCTCACCGGCGAGGCCGCTCGCGACGAGCGCCGTCTCGACCGCGGACGGCCCGGGCAGCACGGTCACCGGCACACCGGCCTCGAGCGCGGCGGCGATCAGCCGCGCTCCCGGGTCGTTCACGCCCGGCAGGCCCGCATCGCTCACGAGCGCGACCCGCTCACCGGCGACCAGGCGTGGAACGAGCTCCGCGACGCGTGCGGCCTCGTTGTGGCGGTGGTAGCTGAGCAGACGCGCGTCGATGCCGTGCCGCACGAGCAGTCCACGTGTGTGACGCGTGTCCTCGCAAAGGACGACGTCGGCCTCGGCGAGCTCGCGCAGGACCCTCAGCGTTACGTCCTCCAGGTTGCCGATCGGCGTCGCACAGACGGACAGCAACGACCTCGACCTCAGCGCTCGCCGTCGAGCTCGGCGAACCCGACGAGCCCGGCACCGATCAGCCCCGCGTCCGCGCCGAGCGCCGCCTCGACGATGCGCAGCCCCTCGCGGGCCGGCGGGAGCGCTTCACGCCGCGCCACCTCGAGTGCGGGAGCGAACAGGAACTCCGCGGCAGCGCTGCCGAAGCCGCCACCCACGATCACGAGGTCCACGCCGAACACGTTGACGAGCGTGCCGATGCCGGCCCCGAGCAGACGCCCCAGCGACGCGAGCGCCTCGAGCGCAGCGGCGTCGCCCGCGCCGGCCCGATCGACGAGCTGCTCGGCCGTGGCTTCCGGCCCCCAGAGCTCGATGGCGGCGCGGTCGGCCGCGTTTCCGGACGCGACCGCCTCGAGGTGCCCGCGGCCCGTGCAGGTGCCCTGGCAGGGCGGCCCGTCAGCGACGACGACTGTATGCCCGAACTCGGCCCAGCCGCGGAAGAGCGCGCCCTCCAGCACGACGCCACCCCCCACTCCCGTGCCGAGCGTCAGCAGCATCAGCTCGTCGGCGCCGGCACCCGCACCGTGCCGCCACTCGGCCAGCGCGGCGGCGTTCGCGTCGTTCTCCACGGCGGCCGGCACGCCGAAGCGCGTCGCCAGCCGGTCTCCGAGCGAGACCCCGGCGAGCGGGATGTTGGTCGAGTCGAGCGAGCGCCCGGTGCGGCGGTCGAGGACGGAGGGAATCCCGCAGCCGATCGCGCCGACGCTGTCGTCGCAGACCTCCGCTACAACCGACTCGATTCCGGCCAGCAGCTCCTCCTGGGAGTCCGTCGGCGTCGGCGCCTCGAAGCGGTCGTAGACGGTGCCGTTGCGGTCGATCAGCCCGGCCAGGATCTTCGTGCCGCCGAGATCGACACCGACGACGCGTTGGGTTGGGGCCGGGCGTCCCACGAGCCGCGGCTACCATACCCGGCCGGATGGCTGAGGGAGACAAGCCCTACCGGGTCTACAAGGGCGGCCGCACGAAGGGCAAGGTGCCGCTCGCGACGCGACCGACCCGGGGCGCACCGGGCGACGGCGCGGCCCCCGAACGGCAGAAGCGGCGTGGTCGACCGCGCTGGGGCCGACGCGTGGGCCTGACGATCCTGCTCCTCGGCGTGCTCCTCCTCGTCTGGCTCGTCGCGAGCTATCTCGCGTTCCGCAGCGGCGTCGCCGAGGCGAACGACCGCCTCCCGCAGGGCGTCGAGGCGGGTCTTGCTCCGCAGGATGGGCTCGTGATCTCGAAGCCGACGCTGATCGTGCTGCTCGGCACCGACGGGGACAGCACCGAGGCGCGCGCCGACGCGCGCCGCTCGGACTCGATCCTGCTCGTGCGCACCGATCCCGCCCGGCACCGGATCGCCTATCTCTCGATCCCCCGCGACCTGCGCGTCGAGATCCCCGGCTTCGGCTCGAACAAGATCAACGCCGCTTTCCAGCTCGGCGGCCCGGCGCTCGCCCTGCGCACGATCCGCAGCCTCACCGGACTGCAGCCGAACCACGTCGCCCTCGTCGACTTCGACGACTTCCGCACGGTCATCGACGCGCTCGGCGGGGTCACGATCGACGTGCCGAAGCCGATTCTCTCCAACCGCTTCGACTGCCCCTACCCGACGGAGGCACGCTGCCAGCAGTGGGAGGGTTGGCGTTTCGAGGCGGGCGAGCAGACGATGGACGGGCGCCGCGCGCTGACCTACTCGAGGGTGCGCGAGAACCGGCTCGACCCGGCGGACAACGACCTGACGCGCGGTGCGCGCCAGCAGGAAGTGGTCGAGGCCATGACGGACGAGCTGGTCAGCCTGGGAACGTTCGTGAAGCTGCCCTTCATCGGCAGCGATCTCGTCAAGCCGCTGACGACCGACCTGAGCGCCGGCGAGCTGCTGCAGCTCGGCTGGGTCAAGTTCCGGTCGAACTCGAGCCGGGCCCTCCACTGCCGGCTCGGCGGCGAGCTCTCGAGTGACGGCGGCGCCTCGGTGATCCTCGGCGGCGAGGAGAATTTCGCCACCGTGCGGATGTTCCAGGGCCTCTCGGCGCCGCAGCCGCCGCCGCCGGGACAGCCGCTCGCGGCCGGCTGCCTGATCGGCTCCCAAACCGGTTAGGGTCGCCCGGTGGGAATCCTGGGCTGGCTTGTCTTCGGGCTGCTCGCGGGGCTCGTGGCGCGCGCGCTGACGCCCGGCCGCCA
This sequence comes from uncultured Gaiellaceae bacterium, assembly GCA_963735585.1. Taxonomy (GTDB): domain Bacteria; phylum Actinomycetota; class Thermoleophilia; order Gaiellales; family Gaiellaceae; genus Gaiellasilicea. The sequence goes on from CAVTLI010000001.1 coordinate 1,030,849, forward strand.
GGCAATCGGCTGTTTCGGCACGGTCGCGGTGGGCGTGATCGGGGCCTTGATCGGAGGCTTCCTCGGGGAAGCGGTCTTCGGGGAGGAGATCGGCTTCGGCTGGGACCTGAGGCCGTTCCTGCTCTCCGTCGCCGGCGCGGTCGTGCTGCTGCTCGGGCTGAACGCCCTGCGCCGCAGCTAGCTCGAGTCGGCCGAGGCCGACTTGGTCTCGGCGCTCTTCGACGGCTTGTCGCTCGACGAGGAGTTCTCGGAGGAAGAGCTCGACTCGCTGCCGTCCTTGCCGTCCTTGCCGCCCCCGCCCTTGCGCCCCGAGCGCCCGTAGTCGGTGGAGTAGAACCCCGAGCCCTTGAAGTGAACCGCCACCGGATAGAGAAGCTTCTCGACCGGCCCCTTCCCGCACACCTCGCAGACCTCGGCGGGTGGGTCCGACATACGCTGGAACGTCTCGAACGTATGCCCGTCGGGGCAGCGGTACTCGTAGATCGGCATGGCGCACAAGGCTAGCAGCGGCCCATGAGGGCGCTTAGGCGAAAATTCGGCCGGAGGACGATGAGCGAAAGCGCACAGGCACCCAAGTTGAGAGCGGGCGGGCTCACGCTGCCGGCCGCGCTCGAACGGCACGCGTTCGCGCTCGGAGTCGCAGCCATCACCACCACCGTCGCCGCGTTCCTGTTCCACCAGCTGCTCGCCTGGCAGCCGCACGAGGACGAGACGCTCGCGCTCTTCGTCGGCCGCTATCCGCTCGACCAGCTCTTCCAGGTCGTGCTCGAGGAGCGCGGCGGCGCGCCGCTGCACTTCGTGCTCGCGTGGATCGTCGTGCACCTGGGCTTCGGTTTGGGCGCCCTGAGGGCGGTGTCCGCGCTCCTTGCAGTCGCCAGCCTGCCGCTCGTCGCGCTGCTCGGCGTGCGGCTCGCCGGACGGCGGCAGGCGCTCGTCGCGACGGCGATCGTCGGCGCCAGCTGGACGTTCCTCTTCCACGGCGTCTACGGGCGGATGTACAGCCTCTTCCTCTTCACGAGCGCGCTCTCGTACCTCGCGCTGCTGCATGCGCTCGAACGGGGTGACCGTCGCAGCTGGTCGCTCTGGGTGCTCGCGATCCTGGCGACCGTCGCGGCCCATCCGTACGGCGCGCTCGTCCTGGCGTCCCAGGGGGCGTACGTGCTGATCGCACGGCGCGACCGGTTGCGGCAGGCGCTCGTGGCCGCCGCGGCCGTCGCCGTGCTCGGAACGCCGTTCTGGCTCACCAACCTCGTACTCGCGGACCGCTTCGGGGTCGGCGTCGGTGGCGGCGGCGAGAAGCTCGGCGGGCCCTGGCCGGTGGCGCGGTACCTCTGGCGGGTGATCGGCGACTTCACGACCGGGTGGTGGCCGCTGACGATCCTCGTGGCCGTGCTCGCCCTGCTCGGCCTCAGGCGGCTGCCGCGCCCCACCCTCATCCTCTTCGCCTGCGTGATCGCCGTGCCGGCGCTTGTCTTCGTGTCGGCCAGGCTCGGGCAGACGACGTCACCGGAGACACGGCACCTGATCTTCGCCCTGCCGTTCGTCGCGCTCGCAGTCGCCGCCGGGATCGTGCGGCTGGGCCGGTTCGCACCTGTCGCTCTCGTCGCGCTGCTCGTCGCTCAGGTGGCATGGACGTGGGAGCGAACGCCGCAGCTGATCGAGTGGGAGCCCGACGCCCGTCAGACCGCTCGGGCGGACGCGTCGGCCTACCTGGCGCAGACGAGTCGACCCGACGACGTCCTCTTCGGCTTCGACCCGCTCTTTCTCGGCGCCTGGGAGCGGAACGCCGACTTCCCGCTCACCGTGTTGCCGCGGGCCGACGCGGCGCTGGCGCTCTCGACGTTGCGCGAGGTCGACGGGCCGCTCGGCCGGGGCATCTGGATCTTCGACGCGAGCGACAACAACAACAACTCCCGCAAGCTCGAGATCCGCGCGCGCTCGCCGGAGCCGAGCAACGCCTTCGAGGTGCGCAGCTTCGGCCCCTTCCTCGTCATCCGCACCGTCGCCCCGACGCGCACGCCCGAGCAGTACCTCGAGCGAGCGACGCAGGCCCTCCAGGTCGGAAAGGATCTGTACATCGGCGACGCCGACATCAACTTCGCCACCGTCGGGCGCGCGACGCGCGCCCTGCAGGGCTCAGGCTAGGACGCGTCCCGCTCGCGCTCGACGAGCTCGCGGTAGCAGGGTGCCTCCTCGAACGCGGCCAGGCCGGCCGGGCCTGCGGGCCGGCGCTCCTTGGGCCTGAGCCTGCGCGCAGCGGCGATCGCCGCGGAGGCACCGAGGGCGGCCCCGACGAGGAAGGAGCGCGTTCGCGAGCGGCGGTGGTCGCCTTCCATGGAAGGATCGTAGTCCCGTGATCGGCTCGCCGTGATCGTTTCTCTGGGTGATCTCCTGCTCGACGTGATCGTCCGCCTCGAACAGCCGCTCGCGGAGGGAGCCGACGCGAACGCGGTCACGCGGCTCGGCCCGGGCGGCCAGGCGGCGAACGTGGCCGCGTGGGTGGCCGAGCTCGGTGGGCAGGCGCGCTTCGTCGGCAAGCGAGCCGACGACGAGGCGGGCGAGACGGCCGCGCGTGCGCTCGAGCGCTACGGCGTCGAGGTCTGCGGCCCGGTCGTCGAGGGGCGCACCGGGACGATCGTCTCGCTCGTCGACGTCGACGGAGCGCGCACGATGGCGTCCGACCGCGGCGTCTCGCCGGCGTTCCGCGCCGACGAGCTCGACGCGGCGTGGCTCGAGGACTCCGCGCACCTGCACCTGCCCGGCTACTCGCTTCTGCGCTCGCCGATCGACGAGGCCGCGCTCGCCGCGGCCGCGCTCGCACCCCGGCTGAGCGTCGACCTCTCCTCCTGGAGTGCCATCCGCGACTTCGGGCCGGCACGCTTCCGGGCGCGGCTCGAGGAGCTGGCTCCGGACGTCGTCTTCGCCAACGAGGACGAGGAGCGGATCCTCGGCGGACCGCTGCCCGGCTGCACGTGGATCCTGAAGCGCGGCGCGCGGGGAGCCTCGTTCGCCGGCGTCGAGCTGCCGGCCCGGCCGGCCCGAGCGCTCGACACGACGGGTGCCGGCGACGCGCTCGCTGCGGGCTATCTGGTCGGCGGCCCGGAGCTCGCGCTCGACGCGGCTGCCCGCTGTGTGGCGCAGCTAGGGTCGATGCCGTGAGGCAGTTCGTCGCCATCTCCGAGGAGGTCGGCCAGGCGCTCGCCGAGCGCCGCGCCGTCGTCGCACTCGAGACGACGCTCGTCGCGCACGGCTTTCCGGCCGGCGAGGGCGTCCAGGTCGGGCTGGAGAGCGAGCGCCGCGTCCGTGACGCCGGCGCCGTTCCGGCCACGATCGGCGTGCTCGACGGCGCGATCCGCGTCGGGCTGAGCGAGGACGAGCTGGGCCGTTTCGGGGCCGACGCGCGCAAGGTCGGCCCGCGCGACCTTGCCGCGGCGGTCGTGCAGCGTGCGGTCGGCGCGACCACCGTCGGCGGGACGCTCGCGGCCTGCCGCGCTGCCGGGATCGGCTTCATGGGCACGGGCGGGCTCGGCGGTGTCCATCGCGGCTTCCCGACGCCTCCGGACGTCTCCGCCGACCTCGGCGAGCTCGTGCGCACCGAGGCGCTCGTCGTCTCGTCCGGCGTGAAGTCGATCCTCGACGTGCCCGCGACCGCCGAGCTGCTGGAGACGCTCGGCGTGCCGGTGCTGGGCTTCCGCACCGACGACCTGCCGCTCTTCTACGCGGCTCACGGCGGGCCTGCGGTGTCCGCGCGCGTCGAGAGCGCCGAGGAGGCGGCGCGCGTCGCGCATACCCACTGGGGGCTCGGCCGCGCGACGTCGGTGCTGCTCACACGGCCCGCGACCGACAGCCTCGACGACGTCGAGCCGCTGATCGAGCGCGCCCTCGCCGACGCCGAAAGGCAGGGCGTCTCCGGCCAGGGCGTGACGCCCTTCGTGCTCGCCTACCTGCACCGGGAGAGCGGCGGCCGCACACTCGCCGCCAACCGAGACCTGATCGCCGACAACGCACAGCTGGCCGCGGAGGTGGCCGTCGCCTATGCCTCGATCTAATCGGCCGCTCTATGACAAAGTCAAAGACCTGACGCTCGTCGTCGAGCGCGTCGAGCTCGAGCACCTCTCACTGCCGCTTCAGCACATGACGCGCCGCACGACCGTCGTCCATCTCCACGGTGGAGGCGACGAGGGCGTCGGCGAAGACGTGTCCTACGAGGAGGATCTCCAGCTCACCTTCTCGGCCGACGCGCTGCCCGACCTGACCGGCGAGCACACGATCGATTCCTTCTCCGCGCTCGTGGCGGACCAGCCGGGCTACCGACCGTGGGGCCTCGAGTCCGCGGCGCTCGACCTGGCGCTGCGCCAGGCGGGCACGTCGCTCGCGGGGACCGTCGGCCGCGAGCCCCGTCCGGTGCGCTTCGTCGTCTCCCAGAGCGCCGTCGCGGAGCTCCGCGCGCTCTATCCCGAGCTGCGCTTCAAGCTCGACGCCAGCGACAAGTGGACGGACGAGGCCGTCTCCGAGCTCGCCGCGACCGGCGCGGTCGACGTGGTCGACCTGAAGGGCCTCTACGAGGGCGACTGGGTCGACGCGACGCCGTCGGCCGAGCTCTACGGCCGGGTCGCCGACGCCTTCCCCGACGCCTGGCTCGAGGATCCGCGCCTGAACGAGGAGACCGACCCCGTGCTCGCGCCGCACCGCGCCCGGATCACGTGGGACTTCCCGATCCACTCGGTCGCCGACGTGGAGGCGCTGCCGTTCCCGCCCGACTGCCTGAACTCGAAGCCCTCGCGCTTCGGCTCGGTACGGCGGCTGCTCGACTTCTACGACTACTGCGAAGCGCGGGAGATCGCCGTGTACGGCGGCGGGCAGTTCGAGCTCGGGCCGGGACGCGGCCAGATCCAGCACCTCGCGTCGCTCTTCCACGCCGACGCGCCCAACGACGTCGCGCCGAAGGAGTACAACGCGGGCGTCGCGCCCGGGCTGCCGCAGAGCCCGCTACCGCCCGCCTCCCCCGACCCGGGGTTCCGCTAGCCGGGGCCGCGACTCGGGCCTCCGCTGGTCGGGCCGCGAAGCGGCCCCTTCAGGGATCTTCGCGCGATGAGCGTCCGCTTCTGCGGATGCTCAGCTTGCGCAGCTAGCTCAGGCGTCCAGCGCGCCGAGCAGCGTGTCGAGCTCGAGCAGCTCGAGCGACTGGAGCTTCGCGCTGCCGCGCGCGCCGAGGGCGAGCGAGACCTTCGCGATCGTGGCCGCGTCGGGCGCCTCGACGACGTTGACGAAGTCGTACTCGCCGATCGTCGCCCACTGATGGAGCACCTTCGCACCGAGCTCCTCGACGTCGCTGTTCACCTCGCGCAGCCGAGCCGGGTTCGCCTTCAGGGTCTGGACGCCCTGGGCCGTCAGCGTGGTCAGCATCAGATAGGTCGGCATCGCGTCTCCTAGGTCGAGGAAGCCGATCGTACTCGTGCGCGCGCGGCCTGGTCGACGTAGAGGAGCGCGCCGCCGAGGAAGAGGAGCGGCGAGACGACGAGGTCGGCGAGCCCGAGCGCGATCCGCTCCCCGGAGTCACCGAGGTCGCGCAGCAGCAGGGCGAGCATCAGTCGGACGAGCCCGAACAGGATCACCAGCGTCGCCAGCGAGCCGAAGGCGTGGACGAAGTCGGCACGCGCCAGCTCCACCGCCCGGCGCAGGGCGGCCACGACCGGCAGCCGTTCGATCACGAGCACCGGGACGACGAGCCCGACGAGGGCAAGCCAGGCGATGGCCGGGAAGACGAAGACCAGGGAGAGAAAGGCAGCCGGGACGAAGACGAGCGCTCCGACCACGACCGCGCGCACGAGCTCCGCATGACTCGGCCGAACAGCCCCGACGAGCACCGACGCGCCGGCGAAGGAGGCCGACATCAGCGGCGCGCCAGCGGCCAGCACGAGCACCTGCACGCGCGTCTCGTGGCCGGCCGAGACCTGGTTGATCACGGTGAGGCTGAGCCCCAGTGCGAGCGCCGCCCAGACGTGGTGGCCGTACAGCCGAAGCGTCTCGGCGACGAGCTGACCGACGGTGCGCGTCTCGGGCGGGAGCGGAGGCGGTAGCGGCTCCTTGCTCACTGGGCAGTCGTCACGGGTCGGACGCTACAGCGGCGAGTCGAGGGAGGATCTCGGCCAGCGTCTCGAGTGCCTCGTCGAAGCGCCACTTGGCCCGGTCGGGCTCGTCGATCTCGTTCGCGACGACGCGCACCTCGACGGCCGGGACGCCCGCGAGCTCGGCCGCGCGCAGGACGGCAAAGCCCTCCATCGCCTCGACGCGCAGGCCGTCGGCCGTCCCGCCCACGCGAGCGCTCGTCCCGATCGGCAGCGCGGGCAGATCGGGGAAGGCTGATCGGAGCGCGGCGAGGAGGCCGGCGTCCGGTGCAACCCGACCGACGACGGGAATCGACGCGCCGAGGTCGCAATAGACCGCCTCGGTGCCGAGGACGGTCGTCCCGACCGCGAGCCCGCGGGCGCCGGCGATGCCGACGTGCAGGAGCGAGCGCGGCCGCCGCTCGGCCAGCGCTCGAGCCGTCGCAGCCGCTGCCTCGACAGGCCCGATCCCGCAGGCGAGCGTCTCCACCCCTGCGACCGCGCCGAGCTCTCGCTCGGTCGCCGCGACGACGAGCAGCACTAGTCCAGCTGGGCCGCGAGGCTCTCGGCCTCGTCGACGAGCGTGCCGATCGCGTCGAGGCCCGCCGACCAGAAGCCCGGGTCGCCGAGATCGAAGCCGAGCCGGGAGGCGAGCTCGGCCGGCGGCGCCGAGCCACCCGCGCGCAGCAGGTCGAGGTACGGCTCGACGAGCGCGTCGCCCTCCTCGACGTAGCGGCGGTAGATCGCGAGCGAGAAGAGATAGCCGAAGGCGTACGCGTAGACGTAGCCGGGCGCCGCGATGAAGTGCGGGACGTAGCTCCACCAGATCCCGTAGTCCTCGGTCACCTCGACCGCCTCGCCGAGCATCCGCTCCTGCTCTGCCCGCCACAGCTCGGAGACGCGCTCGATCGGCAGCTCGCCCTCCTCGCGGCGACCGGTGTGGATCGCGTGCTCGAAGCGGTTCAGCGCGATCTGGCGGAAGACGGTCGCGATCGTGTCGTCGATGCGGCTCACGAGCAGGTCGAGCCGGGCGCGCGGGTCGTCCTCGCGCTCGCGCAGCTTCTCGAACGTGAGCGCCTCGGCGAAGACCGACGCAGTCTCGGCGAGCGTCAGCGGCGTCGACGCGTTCAGCAGCCCGAGATCCTGCGCGAGCACGCCGTGCAGGCCGTGGCCGAGCTCGTGCGCGAGCGTCAAGACGCTGCGCCGCTCGCCCGCGTAGTTCATCAGCACGTACGGGTGGACGTCGGGCACCAGCGTCGCGCAGAACGCGCCGAGCATCTTCCCCGGCCGCACCGCGGCGTCGATCCACTCGCGCTCGAAGAATTGACCGACGACGTCGCCCGCAGTGGGCGAGAAGTCCGTGAAGGATTCGAGTACGAGCTCGCGCGCGTCCTCCCAGGCGATCGTCCCCGGCACCTCCTGGAGGGGTGCGAAGCGGTCGTAGTCGGCCAGGCGCGGCAGGCCGAGCAGGCGCGCCTTGAGCGCGTAGTAGCGCTGCGGGATGTCGTAGCGCGCGACGATCGCCTCGACGAGGCTGTCCGCGGCCTCGTCGGGAATCTCGTTCGCGAGGTTGCGCGCCGAGATCCAGGTTCCGTAGCCGCGCAGGCGATCCTCGATCGCGCGCTCGTTGAGGATCGTGTTGAGGATGTAGCCGCGGGTGCGCACCCCGGGCCGGAGCGCGTCGGTGACCGCCTCGGCGACCTGTTTCCGCTCGCTCTGCTCGGTCGCACGCGAGAGCCGCGAGAGCGCCTCGTCGACCGAGACCTGGCCGCCGTCGAGGTCGATGCGCAGGTCGGAGAGCAGCTCGTTGAAGAGCCGCCCCCACGCGCTCGAGCCGGTGAGGCTCTTCTCGGCGGAGATCTTCTCCTCGGGCTCGGAGAGGAGGTACGGCCGGTAGCGGCGCTCGGAGCGCAGCACCGACGCATAGCGCTCGAGCGCGGGATCGGCGAGCAGGCGCTCCGCGACCTCGTCGTCGAGGGCAGCCCACTCGAGGTCGAAGAAGAGCAGCTCCGTCTCGATCTGCGTGTTGCGCTCGCGCACCTTCTGCACGAGCGCGCCGCGACTCTGGTCGGAGCTGTCCGCTGCGAGTCGCAGCCGCGCGAAGGTCTCGACGCGCGTCGTCGTTCCCTTCAGTCGCTCGAGCTCGGCGACCGCGTCGTTCAGCTCGGCTGCCGAGAGCTCGCCGAGCTTGCCCCGGTAGCGCTCCCGAACGGCGGTCGCGGTGGCCGCGGCCTCGTCGAGGTCACCGAGCAGGCGTGGGTCGTCAGGCCCGTCGTAGAGGTCCGACAGGTCCCACTCGACCGCCTCGGCACCGGTGAGGGTCGCGCTCATTCCCCGAGAACCTACCGACTCACAGCCGGGGCGCGCTCGTCGATCCCGTGCGGCACACCGTAGTCGGCGATCAGCTCGAGAAACGGCTGCGGTGGGAATGCCTCCGGGCCGAGCACTCCGACGCCGCTCCACACGCCGGCCGCCAGCAGCTCGAGCGCCGCAACCGGATTCAGGGCGGTCTGGAGCACGACCGCCTGGTGCCCCCACTCGCGCATCGAGTGCTCGTTGTCCAGTGCCTGGTAGAGGTAGACGGCGCGCGGCTCCCCGTCGGTGCCGAGGCCGGTGACGTAGGTGCCGGCGCAGGTCTTGCCGCGCATGCGGTCGCCGAGCGTGGCGGGATCGGGGAGCACGGCGGCGACGACGTCGCGCGGCGCAACCTCCACCCCGCGTACCCGCACCGGCTCGGTCGAGTCGAGCCCGAGCTTGTGCAGCGTCCGCAGCACGTCGATGAACTCCTCGCCGAGGCCGTACTTGAAGTCGACGCGCCGGCACTCGACCCAGCGCGGGATCAGCAGCACCTCCTCGTGCTCCACGTTCACGCACTCGACCGGCCCGATCCCCTCCGGGAAGTCGAAGATCTCGGGCTCGGAGAAGGGCTCGGTCGTGTACCAGCCCCGCTCGCCCTCCCAGATCACCGGCGGGTTGAGGCACTCCTCGATCGTCGTCCAGATCGAGAAGGTCGGCGCGAAGTCGTAGCCGTCGACGACGAGGTTCGCGCCGTCGCGGATCCCCACCAGGTCGATCTCGGAGAAGAGCTCGTCCGCGGCGTGGCGCGCGAACACGTCCGAGAGGCCCGGCTCGACACCGATGCCGACGAGGGCGAGCAGCCCGCGCTCGCGCCAGCGCTCCTCTTCTGCGAACTGGGCATCACCGAGCTTCTCGCCGGTCCGAGCGTCCGAGAGCGTCATCGCCATGTCGAGGTACGTACACCCCGCATCGAAGGCCGCAGTGAAGACCGCCTGGTTGAAGCGCGGATCGACGGCGTTCAGGATCGCGTCCACTCGCTCCGTGCGGGCGAGCTCGGCGATCTGCGCCGCATCGGAGGCGTCGACCTGCGCGGCGCCGAAGCGCGGATCGCCCTCGCGGTCGACGACTGCTCGCGCGCGAGCCTCGTCCACGTCGGCGAACACGATCCGCTCGAAGACGTCGCGCCGTTTCGCCACCGCCGCGACTGCGGCGCCGACTCCTCCCGCTCCCACCACGAGCACGCGCACGCGGCGAACCTACCTCCTTGCGCAGAGGTGCGGTCAGCCGTACCTGCAGACGCCTGCGAGCCGCATCATCGCCGCCCTTCGTCACAGGCAGGCTGTGCCTACATAAGAGCGTCGAGCAGGAAGGCCACAGCGGCTCACTCCCTCTCTCCGGCCGCCACCCTCTCCGGCACTTCCCACTCCGCTTCTCCAGACGCGCCCGCTCTCCCCGGGCGCGTCGCCTATTTCTCTGGAAGGCGCAATCGGGTTCGGGATCTGCGGAAGCAGATCCCGAACCGCGCCAAGCCCCTGAAGTGTCGCTTCGCTCCAGGGCTCATGGTCCGGGCCGCCCCAGCCCCGAGACCTTCTCCGGATGGCGCAATCGGGTTCGGGATCTGCGGAAGCAGATCCCGAACCGCGCCCCGACCCGAGACCCGCCTAGTGAAGAACGGGGCGACGCCGCTCGCGCGCCGCGGAGGCGCCGACGACGGCGAGCAAGCCCACGAGACAGACGCCGAGTACGACCAGCACGCCCTGCGTCCAATCGCGACTCTCGTTGGCGACCGGAGCGACCGAGCCGCTCGTGGTCGGACGGAAGTCGTGGGAGTCGAGGTGGGTCGCCGCGCCGGTCGCCGCGATGTCGCGGTTGCCGCGCAGGTAGCGCGCGAGTGCATCCGGCTCGCTGTTGCTCCGGGACGCGTTGCCGACGTAGCGATCGACCGCGTCCGACGGTGCCGCAGCAGTCGGGGCGGCCGGATACGTGTCCGGATCCGCCGCCGCGACGGGAACCGCCAGGGCCAGCGTCGCCAGCGCCAGTGCGAATGTCGTCGTGATCCTCATGCTGTCGCCTCCTCTTCCGGATCCCTGATCCGGCGTCGTGAACTGATGCTCGGAGGCTAGGAAGCAGGCGTAGCGAGAAAAACGGGGGAACTACGCGACTTTGCCCACGCGTGCGTGCTCACGAGTCGGTGCGGTCGAGCCGGCGGGCGAGCTCGACGCGCGAGCGGACGCCGAGCTTGCCGTAGATGCGGGAGAGGTGACCTTCGACGGTGCGCGTGCTGAGAAAGAGCGACGCGGCGACCTCCCGGTTCGTCTGCCCGGCGGCGGCGAGCTCGGCGACACGGGCCTCGATCGGGGTCAGTTCGCCCGTCGCCGGCGCCCGGCCCCCGATGCGGGCGAGCTCTGCTTCCGCGCGCTGCTCCCAGACCGTCGTCCCGAGCGAGGCGAAGAGCTCGCGCGCGGTCCCGAGCGCCTCCCGTGCTGCCCGGCGCTCGTTCGCCCGCCTCCGCGCCGACCCGAGCGCCAGCAGCGTGCGGGCGCGGTCGAACGGCATCGGCGCGCGTTCGTGGTGGGCGAGGGCGCATTCGAAGGCGGCGACGGCGGCTCCGAGCTCACCCGCCGCGGCGGCGAGGAAACCGCGGCAGCGCGCCGCCGCTCCCTGAGCAGAGGCCCGCTCGAGGCGCTCGGCGTTCGCTTCGTACCAGGAGAGGTGATCCTCGGCGTCGGCGAGCCGGCCGCAGGCGACGAGCGCCTCGACCAGGTCGGGGACGAAACGTGTGAGCCCAGGCTCCGCCATGCCGTGCTCGCGCGCGAAGGCCACGAGCGGCGCCAGTACGTCCACGGCCTGCTCCGGCCGTTCGAGCGAGAGCTCGAGCAGACCGAGGGCGGCGGTCGCGAACTGCTCCGCCGGGCGGCCGCTCGTACTGCGGGCGAGCTCGAGCGCTCGTTCCGTCGCGCTGCGCGCCTCGTCGACGTCACCTCGATACGCAGCCGCGAGCCCGCGCAGGGCGAGCGCGTACGCGAAGACCGTCCCCTGGCCTGCCTGCTCGGCGCGATCGGCGGCGACGTCGGCGTGCACGGCTGCCTCCGTGTAGCGGCCGCGCAGGCAGTCGGCCTGAGCGAGGAGCACTTGGAGGTAGGGCACCGAGCTCTCGTCGCCGATCTCGGCGGCACGCTCGAGCGTCCGCTCGAACGCGTCGTGCGCGGCGTCGAGCTCCTCCCACCACATCCGCGCGACCGCGAGCGAGAACCCCGAGCCCTGGAGAATCCGAGGCGTCGGCGTCGCCGCCAGCGCCGCCGCCGACGCTGCGGTCTGCCTTGCCTCCGGTCGCCCCAGGGAGGCCTCGGCCAGGAGCTGCGAGCCGAGCGCGGACGCGACGAGCTGCCTGTCACCGAGCTCCTCGCCGAGCGCAGCCGCTGCTCGCGCGTGATCGGCGGCCTCGGCGAAGCGCTCGCGGAGGCGGAAGAGATTGGCCGAGATGCCCTCGTGCGCGCTTCCGAGCTCAGGGCTGTCTCTCTCCGCCTCCGCCAGCGCCTGCTCGTAGAGAGCGACGGCAGCCCGCATGTCGTCGTCGTAGGAGCGCAGCGGTGCGAGCACGAGCAGCGCCCGCGCCCGTTCGGCTCCGGCCGGCAGCTCGGCGATCGTCTCCTCCAGGAGGCTTCGCGCCCGACGTGAGTCGCCGGACTCGAACTGACAGCGTGCGGCGTCGACGGCCCGGCGTCGCGCTCCCGACCGGTCGGGTGGTGGCGTCAGAGCTCTCGCCTCCTCGTAGAGCTCGGCGGCTGCCACGGGCGCACCGCGGGCACGAGCCAGCCGTGCCGCCTCGTCCAGCGCGCTCGCAACAGTCGCGTCCGGCCCTTCCGCCGCCAGCGCGAGGTGCCGCACCTGCTCCTCTCGATCGGGCACGACGGCGGCGAGCGTCGAGTGAACGTCGCGCCGCTCGCGAGGCCCGGCGGCGTCGTAGGCAGCCGCTGCGAGCAGAGGGTGCGCGAAGCGGATCCGCCCCGACCCGAGCGAGACGATCTCCGCCACGACCGCAGGCCCGAGTGCGGCGGCGGCGTCGCCCTCGCTCGCCGCGTTGACGAGGTCGAGCGTCGGGTCGGCCAGGGCGGCTGCCACGCACAGGGCGGCCCGAGTCTCCGCCGGCAACTCCGTGATCCGAGAGCCGACCAGCTCCCTCAGGGTCGGCGGCACCGGTCGCGCCTCGCCTGCTTGCTTCGCCGCCCGGGCCAGCTCGAGCGCGAAGAACGGATTGCCGGCGGCGGTCTCGTAGACGGCGAGCAGCGACGGGCGCGGCAGCACGAGTCCGAGCCGGTCACGGATCAGGCGGTAGATCGACTCGAGATCGAGGCCGCCAACCGGGAGGTTCGTGCAGTTCGGCAGCACGCGCTCGGGTACGAACGACAGCCGCGAGCGCTCCTCCGCACGAAGCGCAACCAGGAACGCGACCGGCGCCTCGCCGATCCGGTGCGCCGCGAAGGCGAGCACGCGCGCCGACTGGCGGTCGAGCCACTGCAGGTCGTCGATTGCCAGTACGACCGGAGCCTCCGAGACGAGGAGGCCGAGAAGGCCCAGGGCGACCGCGCGCTCGTCGACGGCGCCCGCGTCTGGTGACTCGAGCAGGAGCGCCGCCCGCAGCGCGTGCGCCTGCGGAGCCGGCAACTCGCCGAGCCTGTCATGGAGGCCTTCGAGCAGGTCGCCGACGCCGGCGTACGCCAGCTTCGTCTCGGCTGCGAGCGGGCGCGTGGTCATCACGCGGCCGCCTGCTCCGTCGACCGCCGACTGCCAGAGGGTCGTCTTGCCCGCCCCGGCCTCGCCCTCCAGCACGAGCGCCCTCGGCCACGCGGCCGTCGTCGTCACGAGCTCGTGCAGGGTCGCGAGCTCGTCCTCGCGACCGACGATGGCACGGACGGCCATGGAGTGATTGTCCGCCTCTTCTCCCGCCGGGTCGAGTGTGCGGGGGATACTTCCCGTCATGGTCGGCTACACGATCTTCCAGGCCGGCGAGCTCGACTGGCAGCCCCGGCGCGAGGGCGATCCGCGCCTGGCCGCCGGCCTCTCCGATGCCCTGACCCGCTCACGCGCCAACCTCTTCCGCTACCCGCCCGGCGCGGTCGGCCGCCGGCACATCGACCCGGTTCAAGAGGAGGTCTTCGTCGTCCTCGATGGGACGCTGACGATCCACATGGGCGAGGGCGACGAGCCGGAGCGGCACGAGCTGGCCAAGGGCAGCGTGCTGGTCGTCCGGCCGGGCACGGCGCTCCAGCTCTCGAACCGCGGTGACGAGGAGCTGCGTCTCTTCATCTACGGCGCGCCGCCCGAGCGAGGCGAGGCGACCTTCCTCCCTGCGGTCGAGTGAGCGCCTTCGACGACGTCCGCGGCCTCGTCCCGAGGAAGGTCTGGGAGGGCATCACTGCCCGCGCGGTGCACGGCGAGCGTTTGACGCTCGCCGTTGTCGAGCTCGAGCCCGGCGCGGTCGCCGAAGAGCACAGCCACGAGCACGAGCAGCTCGGGATGGTGCTCCGCGGCTCGGTCCGCTTCCGGGTCGGCGACGAGGCGCGCGAGCTCAGGCCCGGCGAGACGTGGGAGATTCCCTCGAACACGCCGCACCGTGCGGAAGCCGGCCCGGACGGCGCGACGGTGCTCGACCTATTCGCACCGCCGCGCTCGGAATGGCAAGCGGCCGAGGCGGGCGAACCCGGCCCCGGCCGCTGGCCCTAGCTAGCTGTCGTTACCTCCGTCCCTCGTCGTCCTCGTCCTCATCCTCATCCTCATGGTCGTCGTCGTGGCCGTGGCCGTGGACCGACTGGAGGTAGTGCCTGTCGAGCCAGCGGGCGACCTTCTTCCCGAGCCGGGCGCCGTCCTCGTCGGCCGAGCGGAAGTGGATGCCCTGCCACACGCGGGCGTCGATCGTGTCGTCGACCACGTCGGTGAAGCGCTCGTAGGGACGCGTCACCGTGATCGGAAGCGTCCCTGGAGGCGACCCCGGAGGAACGAAGGTCGCAGTCAGGCCGAACTCGAGCTTCCGCTTGCCGAAGAACGCCGTGGCCGCGTGCATGAATGCCCCGGTCTGGCAGTTGTAGCCGGACGGGTGATCCGGATACGGCGGCGCGACGACGAGCGACGTCCAATTGGGATCGCCGACCGTCTTCGGATCGCCGTCGGTCTCGCCGAGCCGGATCGCGGTGATCGGACGCCAGAAGCCCCAGTGCTCTTTGTCGTCCCAGCAGCCGATCGCCGCGTCCGCACCGGACAGGTTCAGCATGGCGAAGAGCCGCGCCTGCTCGACGAGCGTCAGCCCCTTGCTCGTCGAGAGCCCGCGGAACGTGCGGTTGAACATCTCCACGGGGTTCGAAGTGAAGAACCCCGCGGCCGCGGTCTGCTCGGCGCTCCGAAGCGTCGGCGTGGTCGTACCGTTCCCGCCCAGGTCCTTGACCTCGTCGTACTCCCTCCTGTACTTGCGGCTCCCGATCTCCGGCGGGCCTTGCGTCCGGAACTGCGACTCGCTCTCCAGCACGAACGGATCGACGAGCATCACCCAGGCATTCGGGTCGTTGATGTTGGCGGGCGGCGTCGGCCGCCAGTCACCGACTTCCGATCCCGACCGTGAAGGCAATACCCGGCGTGTAGCGTCCGTCGTTCGCCCGCTCCTCGAGCATGGCGTCGGCGGCCGCTGCTCCGGCGGCGATCCCGGCGGCCACCGCCGACGGGCCGTCCGCGGCGGTTGCTGCGGCGAGGTAGTCCGCGAGGTGGCCGTCGAGCCTCGAGACGATCGCCGGTGTCAGCGCCGGCGCGATCACCATCCCGACGAGCACGTCGTGGGCGGCCGTCGCGACCGCAGCGGCCTTCGAGGCCGACGCTGGTGCCGACGGAAGGCCGTCCAGATACGGCTCGTGACCGCCGTCGATCATGTTGACGGCGTCGTACACGGCTCCCTGCACCATGCCGAGGTGCAGCACTGACACCGGCGGCGGCTGGCCGACGCCCGGAGGCGTGGCCGTGGAACCATTGATGAGTGCCTGAACTGCATAGAGGTTCCAGTCCAGGACGGCGTCCTCGGGTGCCGCCGCTTCCGCGGCGGACTGCGCACCCCCGAGCAGAACCGCGACGGCCGTCAGGAGTACGGCGCCCATGACCAGCGCCAACTTCGGCTTCGAGTCTCGTTGCATGTCCCCTCTCCTTTCTCCTACCGCTCCGCGTTCGCGCCCTCTCATGCGTTTCACGAGTAACTCTCCTTTCGAGACGAGATCGCCTCGACGACCCGAAACGGCTCGAGCCCGGCGCGCTGCGCCACCAGCGCGGCGTCCCGGCTCGAGCCTGCGTCGAAGACGAAGAAGCAGATCTCGTCCTCCGGAATATGGATGGAGCTGTCGAAGCGGACGCGCGTCCCCTCCTGTGTCAGCTCCTCGGCGGCCGAGCAAGCCCGCCGCTCGCGCGCGACGCGCTCTCCGGCGCGACTGCGAGCAAGATAGGTCTCGACGAGATAGCTCGGCATGCGCTCAAGGCTAGGACTGCGGCGCCCGCCGGGAAACGTGGGAATCCCTGAACTTTGCTCCGCTTGCACGCGCCGCCT
Organism: uncultured Gaiellaceae bacterium; assembly: GCA_963735585.1. GTDB lineage: Bacteria > Actinomycetota > Thermoleophilia > Gaiellales > Gaiellaceae > Gaiellasilicea. The sequence continues at coordinate 1,046,830 of CAVTLI010000001.1, forward strand.
CTGGCGCGCGTTGGTGGAATACGACGAACGTCGCATCTTGTGACGATGACCACGATCAGCGAGCGGGACACCGCTGCGCTCCTCGTCTGAGCTGCGTTGCCGACCGGGCTGAGGCTCGCTTCTCCCTCGTCGAACGCAAACGCCGCCGGCAGCCGCCTCCGCGAGCGCGGCTCGCCAGATCGTCGTCTTGCCGATGCCGACTTCGCCTTCGATCAGAAGTGCCCTGGGACCCTCGGGCACGGAGGCGAGAAAAGCTCGTGCCGTCGCAAGCTCCGCGTCTCGTCCGACGGTCTCGCCCAGCTGCCGGTCTCGATCAGGTGGGACCGCCCTGCCGTCTACGGACGAAGCTGGACGCGCCCGGCTACCCACGTCGACTTCGACTCCTGCTCCCCGTCGCGCGGGACACGCTCGTCGAAGCCCACCCGATCTCGGCCTTCGGACCGTGCTGCATTGACCATCCCTTCTCTGCCGCCGACCAAGGGAGAAAAGCACGGGTTCGCAGTCTTTTCAACCCTTGCGCACCCCGCAGAACCTCCGAGCTTGGCTCAGAGCTTCGTGCGCGCGAGCTCGGTGCGAGAACGGATGCCGAGCTTCGCGTAGACGTGCGAGAGGTGCGTCTCGACGGTGCGCTCGCCCAGGAAGAGCGCCGCGGCCACCTCGCGATTCGTCCTCCCCTCGGCGACGAGCGCCGCAACGCGCTGCTCGGCCGGGGTCAGCCCGTTCTCGCGCATGCGACCGCCGATGCGACCGAGCTCGGCGCGCGCCTTCTCGGCCCACCCAGCCGCGCCGATCTCCTCGAAGCCGGCGAGCGCCGCCTCGATCGCATCGCGCGCCGACCGCTTCTGCCGGGCGCGCCTGCGCGCGATGCCCAGGATGAGAAGAGCTCTCGCCCGACCGAACTGGTCGCCGACCCCCTCGTGGAGCCCGACGGCTTGCTCGAACAGCGCGATTCCGGCCGTCACGTCACCTTCGTACGTCGCCACGACGCCACGGGAACGGACGATCTCCGGGATCGCCCAGCGATGTCCGAGCTTTCTCGCTTGTGCTTCCCACTCGGCGAGCACGTCCAGCGCGTCGGACTCGCGACCGACCTCAAGGAGCGCTTCGACCTGATCCGCGGAGTGAGTGGCGATCGAACGGGAGAAGCCCGCCGCCTCTCGAGCCTCATCGAACGCCTCGAAGCGCTCGATCGCACGCAGCGGATCCCCCGCCCAGTGGTCGAGGAGGCCGAGGAGCGAGAGATGAAAACGGCCTGACGACATGCCTCCCCGGGCCTCGCTGTAGGCGCACGCGCGCTCGGAGAGCTCTCGGGCCAACTCCTCGTCGCCCTGGAAGGCAGCGACTCGCGCGAGCGGCGCGAGCACGGACGGCTCGTCCTCGAGCTCCCGGCCCCCGTACTGCAACATGATCTCCCGCGCCCGGTCGGCGTATTCGCGCGCGAGCGCCAGGCGGCCTCCCCGCACTTCGACGAGCGCGAGATACCAGAGGCAATCCGCGGCTGCCGGCTCGTCCCGCTCGACCACCGACTGCAACTGCGTGTCGAGCACGCGCCTCGCCTCATCGATCCGCCCCGACCAGTAGAAGCAATGACCCGAGGCCACCGCGGCCTCGCCGATCGCGCGCGCGTCCCCGGACCGCCGAGCAAGGTCGCCTGCACGCCGCCCGAGCACGAACGACTCGGGCTCGCCTTGGTTGTAGCGGACGATGGCGAGCGCCGCGAGAGCCCGGGCGGTGAGCCCGTCGTCGCCGAGCTGCTCGCCGAGCCTGACTGCCTCGCGCGCGTGCTTCTCCGCGACCGGAAGGCCCTCGGTGACGCGCGTGTTGTGCGCCAGCACCTCGTGGATCGGCAGCTCGAGCTCCGGATCGCCGTCCGACTCGAGCAGAGCCTGACGAAGGTACTCGACCGCGATCGGGATCGCGCCGGCCCTGCCCTCGAGGTCTCCGAGCAGCGCCAGCGCCTCCGCGCGAGGCCGCCCGGGACCCGCCTGCTCGAGCAGCTCACGGGCGAGCACGAAGCCGCGCTCGGCCGAGCCTGCCGCCAGATGGTCTCTCGCGGCGCGCACGACGCGACGACGCCGGTCGTCCTCCCATTCGGGCGGGGTGAATCTCCCGGCCGCCTCGGCGAGCTCCGCCGCGACAGCGGGCGCACCACGCGCCCTCGCGAGCGCGGCCGCATCCTCCAGCAGCCGCGCGGACTCGACATCCGGTTCCTCCAGCGCCGCCGCGAGGTGGCGGGCGCGGGCGACCGGCTCGTGGATCACCGTGGCGACGACCCTGTGCGCAGCGCGCCGCTCGGCCTCGGTCGCGCCTGCGATCACCGCCGACGCGAGCAGAGGGTGGACGAACGCGACCTCTCCGTCCACGAGCTCGAGCACTTGTGCGGCAACGGCCGGCGCCAGCGTCTGCGTGCCGATGCCGGCGGCCTCGATGAGACCCGTCGTCGGTGCGCCGACGACTGCGACGACGAGCAGCGCCGCTCTCGTCTCCTCGGCCAGCGCGCGGAGCCGGTCGCCGACGAGGTGCTCGAGCGACTCCGGCACGGGAAATGGCTGCGTGGGGTCGACCGGTTCGGCCGCCGTTTCGAGCGCACGGGCGAGCTCGAGCGCGTAGAACGGGTTGCCGCCCGAGACCTCGTGTAATCGAAGCATGGTCGGGCGCGGGAACATCCGCGCGAGCCGATCGCGAATCAGGCCCTGAACGGCGCCCAGGCTGAGCGGGCCGACGGGCAGCCGCTCGACGTCGTCGGGGAGGGCTCGCTCGAGCGTCGAGATCGGGTCGCCGCGACGAGCGAGGAGCAGCCGGACCGGCTCGCGCTCGAGCCGTCGCAGCGCGAAGGACAGCGCATCGGCCGACGACGGATCGAGCCACTGGACATCGTCGATCGCGAGCACGACCGGATCGTGTTCTGTGAGCGCGACCAGCACGCCGTGCACTGCGACCGCCAGCGCGCGAGGATCCGCCGTCAATTCATCGTCGTCGCCCTCGAGCAGCAGCGCCGCCTCGAGCGCCCGCCGTCTCGGAGGTGAGAGCTCCGGCAGCACCTCCGCGGCGCATGGCCCGAGCAGATCGCCAAGCGCGGCGTACGCAAGAGCCTGCTCGGCCTCCGCGGGCCGAGCGGAGAGCACCCGCAGCGAGCGTTCCCGTGCGGTCTCGACGCCGGCGCGCCAGAGGGTCGACTTGCCGATCCCGGCCTCGCCGCTCAGGACGAGCGAGGCCGGCCCCTCGCGCGCCCTGTCGAAGAAGGCGAGCAACGCGGCGACCTCGTCTTCCCTCCCGACGATCTCCACTGCCACCTCGAGCCATGCTGACATGGTCAGGCGGCGATATCGAGTGCGTCAGGCTGCCGCGGTCGCCGCCTCGGCGCGCTCGAAGACGAGCTCGCCGTCGTGCGCGTCGACGCGGATCGTGTCCCCCTCGGCGAACTCGCCCTCGAGGAGGCGCAGCGCGAGCGGGTTCTCGACCAGGCGCTGGAGTGCGCGCTTCAGCGGGCGGGCGCCGTAGGTCGGATCCCAGCCCACCTCGGCGAGCAGGTCCTTCGCCGCGTCGGTCAGCTCGAGCGAGAGCCGCCGCTCGGCCAGGCGCGCACGCAGCCGCTCGAGCTGGAGCTCGGCGATCTCGGCCAGCTGCTCCTTCGCGAGTGGCTCGAAGAGAACGATCTCGTCGATCCGGTTCAGGAACTCCGGCCGGAAGTGCTCGCGCATCTGCTCGGGCGAGCGGATGTTCGAGGTCATGATCAGGACGGTGTTGCGGAAGTCGACCGTACGGCCCTGGCCGTCGGTGAGGCGGCCGTCGTCGAGCACCTGGAGCAACACGTCGAAGACCTCGTTGTGCGCCTTCTCGATCTCGTCGAGCAGGACGACGGAATAGGGACGGCGACGGACGGCCTCGGTCAGCTGGCCGCCCTCCTCGTAGCCGACGTAGCCGGGCGGTGCCCCGACCAGCCGCGACACGGTGTGCCGCTCCTGATACTCGGACATGTCGATCCGGATCATGGCCTTCTCGTCGTCGAACATGAACTCGGCGAGAGCGCGGGCCAACTCGGTCTTGCCGACGCCCGTCGGGCCGAGGAAGACGAACGAGCCGATCGGCCGGTCGGGATCCTGGAGCCCCGAGCGAGCCCGGCGCAGAGCGTTGGAGACGGCTTCGACCGCGGCGTCCTGGCCGATCACCCGCCGGTGCAGCCGCTCCTCCATGTGGATCAGCTTCTCCGTCTCGCCCTCGAGCAGGCGCGAGACCGGGATGCCGGTCCAGGCGGCGACGACGGCGGCGATGTCGTCCTCGTCCACCTCCTCCTTGACCATCGGCTGGGCCGGCGCGATCCGCGCCTCTCGCTCTTTTTCGAGCGCCGGCAGCTCGCCGTAGCGGATCTCGGCGACGCGCTGCAGGTCGCCGGCGCGCTCGGCGCGGTCGGCCTCCATCCGGAGGGCGTCGATGCGGGCGCTGATCTCGCCCCGCCGGTCGAGCGTGGCCTTCTCCTCCGCCCAGCGCGCGGCCAGGCTGTCGCGACGCTCCTTCGCGTCGGCGAGCAGGCGCTCGATCGGCTCGCGCACCTCGTCGGACTCCGCCGCCATCGCCGCGTGCTCGATCTCGAGCTGCCGTACGGTGCGGTCGGCCTGGTCGAGCTCGAGCGGCGAGCTCTCGATCTCCATCTTCAGCCGCGACGCCGCCTCGTCGACGAGGTCGATCGCCTTGTCCGGCAGCTGGCGGTCGGCGATGTAGCGGTCGCTCAGCACGGCCGCCGCGACGAGCGCCGCGTCCCGGATCTCGACGCGGTGGTGCGACTCGTACTTCTCCTTCAGCCCGCGCAGGATCGCGATCGTGTCGGCCACGGAGGGCTCGCCGACGAAGACCGGCTGGAAGCGCCGCTCGAGCGCAGCATCCTTCTCGATGTGCTTGCGGTACTCGTCGAGCGTGGTCGCGCCGACCGCGCGCAGCTCGCCGCGGGCGAGCATCGGCTTCAGCAGGTTGGCCGCGTCGACTGCGCCCTCGGCGGCACCCGCGCCGACGATCGTGTGCAGCTCGTCGATGAAGAGGATGATCTGGCCCTCGGCGTTCGCAATCTCGGCGAGCACGGCCTTCAGCCGCTCCTCGAACTCGCCCCGATACTTGGCGCCCGCCAGGAGCGCGCCCACGTCGAGCGCCCACACCCGCTTCCCTTTCAGGCTCTCCGGAACGTCGCCGGCGACGATCCGCTGCGCGAGACCCTCGGCGATCGCAGTCTTGCCGACACCCGGCTCGCCGATCAGCACCGGGTTGTTCTTCGTGCGGCGCGAGAGCACCTGGATGACCCGGCGGATCTCCTCGTCGCGTCCGATCACGGGGTCGAGCTTGCCGCTCTCCGCCGCTTCGGTCAGGTCGCGGCCGAACTTCGAGAGCGCCTCGTAGGTGCCCTCGGGATCCTGCGAGGTGACGTGCCGGCCGCCGCGGACCTCTTCGATCCGGGCGAGCAGCCCGTTGCGCGGGACGACGTCGAGCGCGAGGAGGAGGTGCTCGCTCGAGACGTAGTCGTCACCGAGCTTGCGCATCTCGTCGAAGGCGCGATCGAGCACCCGGGTGAAGGCGGCTCCGGCGGCCGGCTGCTGGGCGCCGCCCTGGGCCGTCGGCCTCGCAGCCAGCTTCGCCTCGGTCTCGGCGCGCAGAGCGTCCGCGTCCGGGACGAGCTTCGGCGGCAGCTCCTGGTCGAGCAGCGCGAGCAGCAGGTGCTCGGGGTAGAGCTCGGGGTGGCCGGAGCGGCGCGCCAGCTCCTGTGCGGCGGCGACCGCCTCCTGCGACTTGATCGTGAGCTTGGTGAAGTCCATGGCTAGCTCCTCGTGGCCGGGTGGTGGTGCTGCCGGTAGAGGACGATCTCCCGCTTGTACGAGCGGTGCACCGTCCGGATCTCCTCGCGCAGCTCGCGCTCGAGCCGCTCCATGCGCGCCTGCAGGCGCCTCAGCTCGTCCTCGAGCCGCAGCACGTGCTCGACACCTGCAAGGTTGAGGCCGAGCTCGGTCGTGAGCCGCTGGATCACGCGGAGCCGCTCGAGGTCGGCTTCGGAGTAGAGGCGCGTATTGCCCGCGGTGCGCTGCGGCCGGACGAGCCCCTTCGCCTCGTACATGCGCAGCGTCTGCTGGTGCATGCCGACGAGCTCGGCCGCCACACTGATCATGTACAGGGGCGTTGAAGGCATGGAGCGGGGCCGATCGTCGATCACCGCGCCACCTTCCGCAGCTGCTCGAGCAGCTCGCGCTCGGCCTTCGACACCTTCTCCGGCACCGTCAGCTTGAGCCGGGCGAGCAGGTCGCCCTTGCCGCCGCCCTTCAACTTCGGCGCACCGCGGCCCTTCACCTTGAGCAGCTTCCCGTGCTGGGAGCCGGCCGGAACCTTGAGTGAGATCGCGCCCTCGGGCGTCGGCACCTCGACCGACGCGCCGAGCGCGGCGTCCGCAAAGCTGACCGGAACGTCGACGACGAGGTCGTCCCCACGGCGTTCGTACACCGGTGAGTCGGCGACGCGGGCAACGACGTAGAGGTCGCCCGCGGGGCCGCCGTTCCGGCCGGGCTCGCCACGCCCCTTCAGGCGGATCTTGGTCCCATCCTTCGCGCCCGCCGGAACCTTCACCTGGAACGTCTTCTGCACCCGCTCGCGCCCGCTGCCGTTGCACGTGTGACAGGGGTGCTCGATCACGGTGCCGTTGCCGCGACAGCGCGGGCACGGCTGCGAGAGCGAGAAGAGGCCCTGCGAGTCCGAGACGATGCCGCGGCCGCCGCACTGAGGGCACACGGTCGGCGCCGTGCCCGGCTCGGCCCCGGAGCCGCCACACGTGTGACAGGCGGTCTCGACGTTCGCCCGGACGGGAACCTGCACGCCGGCGAGCGAGTCCTCGAACGAGACGTGCACGTCGGTCTGGAGATCGGCGCCGCGCTCGGGCTGGGGAGTGCGCGACCGTCCGTAGCCGCCGCCCCCTCCGCCGAAGAGCCCGCCGAAGAGATCGGAGAGGTCGAAGTCGCCGAACTGCGGGCCGGCGCCGCCGGGGCCGCCCATGCGCCCGTTCGTGGAGCCGAACGCGTCGTACTGCTTGCGCTTCTCCGCGTCGGAGAGCACGTCGTACGCCGTTTGCACCTCCTTGAACTTGGCCTCTGCGGCGGCGTCGCCCGGATTCGCGTCCGGGTGGTGCTGCCGCGCGAGCTTGCGGTAGGCCTTCTTGATCTCGTCGGCCGAGGCGTTCTTGGGCACGCCGAGGGTGTCGTACAAGGAGGCCATGCTCAGCCGCGATCACCCTGCGTCGTCTCACCTTGGGCGACGATCACCCGGGCGGGACGGAGCACGCGCTCGCCCAGGCGGTAGCCCTTCTGCAGCACCTGCAGCACCGAGCCCTCCTCGGCGCCGTCGCCGGGCTGGGCCAGGAGCGCCTCGTGCACGTGCGGGTCGAACGGGCCCTCCGTCTCGATCTCCGTCAGCCCGTGCCGCTCGAGCAGGCCCGAGAGCGACTGATGGACGAGCTTGACACCCTCTTCGAGCTTCGCCTCCTCATGGAGCGCCGCCGCCTCGAGCGCGCGCTCGAGGTCGTCGAGCACCGGAAGGAGCTCGTTCAGCAGCCGCTCGTTCGCGCGCTTCGTCAGCTCGGCGTGCTCGCGCGCGACCCGCTTGCGGTAGTTGTCGAAGTCGGCGGCCAGGCGGAGGTAGGAGTCGTCAGGCGCGGCGGCCGGCTGCTCCTGCTGTTCTAGCTCAGCTGGGCCAGCCGGCTCCTCCGCAACGTCCAGATCCTCGACCCGTTCCTCGAGGCGATCCTCGAAGGGCTGGTCGGTCACGACCGCGTCGCCTTCTCGTCCTCGTCGACGACCTCGTAGTCGGCGTCCTCGATCACCTCGTCCTCGGCAGCGGCGCCGTCGCCGCCCGCCGCGCCGGCCCCTGCTGCCTGCGACTGGGCCTGCGCGCTCGCCTGCGCGTAGACCGCGTCGGCAAGCGTGCGCGAAGCCTCGTTCAGCGCCTCCGTCTTCGCGTTGATCTCCGCGACGTCGGTGGACTCGAGCGCGCTGCGCAGCTCCATGATCCGGCCCTCGATCGTCGAGGCGTCGGACTCGTCGAGCTTGTCGCGGTGCTCCTTGAGCGAGCGCTCCGTCTGGTAGGCGAGGTTCTCGGCAGCGTTGCGCGCGTCGGCGAGCTCACGCAGCTTGCGTGCCTCGTCCGCGTGCGACTCGGCGTCTGTGACCATCCGCTGCACCTCGTCCTCGGAGAGGCCCGAGCCGCCCTCGATCTTGATCTGCTGCTCGTTGCCCGTGCCGTGATCCTTGGCGGAGACGTGGATGATCCCGTTCGCGTCGATGTCGAAGGCGACCTCGATCTGCGGCATCCCCCGCGGCGCCGGCGGGATGCCGACGAGCTGGAACTTGCCGAGCGTCTTGTTGTAGGTCGCCATCTCCGACTCGCCCTGGAGCACGTGGATCTCCACCGACGGCTGGTTGTCCTCCGCGGTCGAGAACGTCTCCGACTTGCGCGTCGGGATGGTTGTGTTGCGCTCGATCAGCGGCGTGAAGACACCGCCCTTGGTCTCGATCCCGAGCGAGAGCGGCGTGACGTCGAGCAGAAGCACGTCCTTGACATCGCCCTTGAGCACGCCCGCCTGGATGGCCGCGCCGACGGCGACGACCTCGTCCGGGTTGACGCCCTTGTGCGGATCCTTGCCGAGCAGCTCCTTGACCTGCTCCTGCACCGCAGGCATGCGGGTCATGCCGCCGACGAGGATCACATGGTCGATCTTGGAGGCATCGAGCCCCGCGTCCTTCAGGGCGGCCTTCGTCGGGCCGACCGTCCGCGCGACCAGGTCGGCGGTGATCTCGCCGAGCTTGGCGCGGGTCAGCTGGAGGTCGAGATGCTTCGGGCCCTCCTGGGTCGCGGTGACGAACGGCAGGTTGATCTGCGTCGTCATCGTCGAGCTGAGCTCGATCTTCGCCTTCTCCGCGGCCTCGTACAGCCGCTGCAGCGCCATCTTGTCGGCGGCGAGGTCGATGCCCTGGTCGCGCTTGAACTCCGCGACCATCCAGTCGACGATCGCCTTGTCGAAGTTGTCCCCACCGAGGTGGTTGTCGCCGTTCGTCGACTTCACCTCGAAGACGCCGTCGCCGAGCTCCAGCACGGACACGTCGAACGTGCCACCGCCGAGGTCGAAGACGAGGATCGTCTGGTCGGCGCCCTCCTTGTCGAGGCCGTAGGCGAGCGCGGCCGCGGTGGGCTCGTTGATGATGCGCAGCACGTTGAGGCCGGCGATCTTGCCGGCGTCCTTCGTCGCCTCGCGCTGGGCGTTGTTGAAGTAGGCCGGGACGGTGACGACCGCGTCGGTCACGGTCTCGCCGAGATATGCCTCGGCGTCCGCCTTCAGCTTCTGCAGGATCATCGCGCTGATCTCCTCGGGCGCGTACTCCTTGCCCTCGACGGCGACACGGGCGTCGCCGTTCTCGCCCTTCGCGACCTCGTAGGGGACGATCGTCATCTCCTCCGAGACCTCGTCCCACTTGCGGCCGACGAAGCGCTTGATCGAGAAGATCGTGTTCTGCGGGTTCGTCACCTGCTGGCGGCGCGCGGGCGCACCGACGAGCCGCTGCCCGTCCTTCGTGAACGCGACGACGGACGGCGTCGTGCGTCCGCCCTCGGCGTTCGGGATCACGGTCGGCTCGCCGCCTTCGAGCACGGCCATGCAGCTGTTCGTCGTGCCGAGGTCGATTCCAATCGTCTTTGCCATCTGCTATCGCTCCTTGCTAGTTAGAAAATCTGAGCGTCAGAGTAGCAGATCTTGTCAGCGGAACACCCCGATCAGCGCGCCCCCTGCGACGACGAGCGCGGCGCCGCCGAGCAGGCGCCAACCGACACGCTCGTGGCGGCGCAGCAGCAGCACCGAGAGGCCGACGCCCCAGAGCGACTCGGTCGCGACGAGTGGCGACACGACGGTGACGCGCCCGCGGTAGTAGGCCTCGAACAGGCAGATGTACGAGAGCCCGAAGAGCAGCCCCGCCGGCACGAACACGGGTAGGCGCCGGAACGAGATGCGACCGCGGCGGGTGGCGAGGACGTAGGCGGCGACGCAGGCGCCGCCTGCTCCGAGCGTCGCGAGCGCGGCGAGCGCCGGTGAGACGTCGGTGTCGATCGAGAGCCAGCGCACGAGGTTGTCCCGCACGGCGAAGACGAGCGCCGATGCGAAGGCGAGCACCAGGCCGATCCGTTTCACGTGCTCGGGGCGACCACGTTCGCCGACGAGCAGAACGCCGCCGACGACGATGAGGAGCGCACCGAGTGCGAGGCCGGCCTGCAGCGGCTCGTCGAGGAAGATCAAGGCGATCACGACAGAGAAGAGCGGCGCGGTGCCGACTGCGACCGACGTGCGCGACGGCCCCGCGTCGCGGACGGCGATCGTGAAGAGGAGCTGCGAGAGGCCGGGGCCGAGCAGGCCCGCGAGCAGGAAGGGCCAGAGCTCCCCGAGCTCGACCGGCTGCGCGACGACGAACGGCACCGTGACGAGGGCGGCGGGAATGATCGTGAGCAGCGCCCCCACCTCGGCGTCGGGTGCGCGCCGGAGCGCGAAGCGCAGCGCCACGGTCATCGCACCGAAGAGGAACGCCGAGGCGAGGGCGAGCGCGACGGCGTCCATCCGGCGACCCTAACCGTGGCGCCCGGCCGTAGACTCGCGCTCGTGCTCGACCCGCGCGTCACGGCCTACGCCCGCCTGCTCGTCGAGCGTTGCATCGACCCCCAGCCCGGCTGGCAGGTGCTCGTCGCGACGACCACGGAGGCCAGGCCCGTCGCCCAGGAGCTGTCGCGCCTGCTCGCCGAGCGCGGCGTATACGCGCTCACGCGGATCGCCTTCGGCGCCTCGTTTCCGACCGATCTGGATTGGCTCGCAGCCGCCCCGGCCGAGCTCGCCGCCACGCTGCCGCCCCTCGAGCGTCACGTCCTCGGCGAGGTGGACGGGACGATCTTCGTGCTCGCGCCCGAGCGAGACCTGCCGCGCCTCGACGACGATGCTGCGCGTGCGTTCCGCTCCCACGTCTCCGCGTACCGCGACCGGGGCCGCTCCGGCGAGATCCCCTCGGTCCGCTGCGACTTCCCCTGTGCGGCCTACGCCGAGCGAGCCGGGCTGACCCTCGCCGAGTTCGAAGACGTCTTCTACGAAGCCTGCCTGCGCGACTGGGACGAGGAGGGCCGGCAGATGGAGCCGGTGCGCGAGCGGCTGGACGCGGCCCGCGAGGTGCGGATCGTCGGGGAGGGCACAGACCTGCGCCTGAGCCTCGAAGGTCGCAGCGCACTGATCGACGACGGTCATCTGAACGTCCCCGGTGGCGAGGTCTTCACCTCCCCGGTCGAGGGCTCGCTGGAGGGTGAGATCCTCTTCGACGTCCCTTCGCACTCGACCGACGGCCTCGTCGAGGCGATCCGGCTGCGCTTCGAAGGCGGCGAGGTGGTGGAGGCAGCCGCGGCGACAGGCGAGACCGCCCTCCGCCGCGCGCTCGCGACCGACGACGGAGCGCGCTACGTGGGCGAGTTCGGAATTGGGTGCAATGCGGGTATCACCCGGCCCATGCGCAACGTGCTGTTCGACGAGAAGATGGCGGGCACGGTTCATCTGGCGCTCGGCGCCGGCTTCCCGCAGCTCGGCGGCCGCAACGAGAGTGCGCTGCACTGGGACGTGATCAAGGACCTGCGCGGCGGCGGGGAGCTGCAGCTCGACGGCGAGGTCGTGCAACGCGACGGAGCCTGGCTGCCGTGACCCCCGACCCTCGGCTACGGGAGCTCGCCACGCTGCTCGTCGAGCGCAGCCTCGACGTCCAGCCCGGCTGGCAGGTGTCGGTGCGGGCGACTCCGCTCGCGCGGCCGCTCGTGACCGAGGTCGCGAAGGCGATCGCGCGCCGCGGCGCGTACTTTCTGCCCCGGATCCACTGGGGCCCCGAGCGCTTCCGCACGGATCTCGACTGGGCGATGGAGGCACCGCTCGAGCTGCTCGCAGAGCTGCCGTCGATCGAGCGGCACGCGATCGAGCACGAGGACGCCCGCCTGACCATCCGCTCGCCCGAGGACGTCCATGCCGGCGCCGAGCTCGACCCGGAGCGCCGCGGCCTGCTGCAGCGGGCAACGGAGCCGGCGAGCCGGCGGGCGCGCTCCCTCGACGTGCGCTGGGCGGTCGTGCAGTACCCGACCGAGGCGGCAGCCGCGGAAGCCGGCATGGCCCTGCCCGAGTTCGAGGACTTCGTCTACGGCGCCTGCCTGCTCGACTGGGACGCCGAGGAGCAGCGGATGCAGCGGATCAAGGAGCGCTTCGACGAGGCGCAAAGCGTGCGGATCGTCGGCACCGAGACCGACCTCACGCTCAGCGTCGCCGACCGGCGCGGGATCGTCTCCTCCGGTCTTCGCAACATGCCCGACGGCGAGGTCTTCTACAGCCCCGTCGAGGACTCGGCCGAGGGAGTGATCGCCTACTCCGAGTTCCCCGCCGTCTACCTCGGGCACGATGTCGAGGACGCGCGCCTCGTCTTCCGGCAGGGACGGGTCGTCGAGTCGAGTGCCACCGGCGGCGAGGACTTCCTCCGGCAGGTGCTGGACACGGACGACGGCGCCAGCCGCCTCGGCGAGCTCGGGATCGGCTGCAACCCGCGGATCACGCGCTTCACCCACAACGTGCTGTTCGACGAGAAGATCGACGGCACCGTCCACCTCGCTCTCGGCGGCAGCTACACCTACGCCGGCGGCAAGAACGAGAGCGCGGTGCACTGGGACATGGTCAAGGATCTCCGCCCCGGCGGCGAGCTGTACGCCGACGGCGAGCTCGTCCAGGAGAACGGCCACTGGCTGTTCTGAGCGGTCCGCAGCGAGCGCGGGCAAAGCCCGTACTCGCGCGACGTCAAGAGCTGCGTGGGCATGTCAAGACATGCCCACGGCAAGACCCGTTCTAGCTGTCCGCAGCGAGCACGGGCATAGCCCGCACTCGCGCGAAGTCAAGAGCTGCGTGGCATGGGCAAGCCATGCCACGGCAAGACCCCTGAAGGGGACGCCTGCGGCGTCCCACCAGCTCGCAGATCAGCCTCGGACGGGCACGAGCCGGCGGAGCGTGCGGGCTGCCGCGGGCTCGGCCACGAAGATCCCGGCCATGATCAGCACCGCACCCACCCAGGCGACGGCACCGAGCCGGTCGCCCGCGAGCCAGAAACCGAAGATCGCCGCCCAGACGGGCTCCATCGCGAAGGCAAGCGCCGTTCGCGTCGCGCTCGTGCGCTGCTGTGCCCAGGTCTGGACGAGAAAGCCGAGAGCGCTCGCGAAGACACCGGTGACGAGCAGCGCACCCCAGACGGTCCAGCCGCGCGGCAGCTCGATCTGGCCGAGCGCGGCAGCGACGACCGCGAAGCCAACGAAGGCCGCCAGCATCTCGACGAACGTGAACGCGACGGGGTCGTAGCGGGGCGCGTAGCGCTCCATCAGCGCGATCTGGAGCGAGTACGCCGCCGCGCCGGCGAGCACGAGCAGGTCGCCGGGACCGTCCCCGCCGCCGACGCCGGAGAGGAGCGCGAGCCCGGCGGTGGACAGCGCCACGCCCGCCCAGACGATCGCACCGATCCTGATCCGGAAGAGCGCAACGGCGGCGAGCGGCGTGAAGACGACGTACAGGCCGGTGATGAACCCCGCGTTCGAGACCGTCGTCCGCTCGAGCCCCGCGGTCTGGAGCGCATAGCCCGTGGCCAACAGCAGGCCGAGCCCCGCACCGGCGACCCAGCCGCCGCGTGGCAGTGCCCGCAGCGGCCGCCGCGCCGGTGGCGCCAGCACGACGGCCGCAATCGCAAAACGCACTGCAAGGAAGGCGAAGAGCGGGTAGAGCTCGACCGCGTCCTTGACCTGCACGAAGGTGAGCCCCCACACGGCCGTGACGGCGACGAGCGCGAGCACGACGGGCATCGCGGGGAGGCTAGTTCAGTTGGCGCAAGCTGCGCATCCACTTCTGCGGACGCGTTCACGGATAGGGCTCGCCGAGAGGCGTCGTGCCCGCCGCCGCTGCGGCCTCGTCGCCGACCTGCTCGTGCCGCACGAGCTCCTCGCGTCCGCCGCCACCCGACACGCCGAAGACGAGCACCGGGCCGACGTCCGGCGCGTAGAGCTTGTACTCGAGCACGTCGGGCTCGATCGTGATCGTGTCCTTGGTCAACAGCACAGCGTCGAAGGAGCCGAACGGAACCTCGGCCTGCTCCTCGACGCTCAGGACCTCGCCGTTGTCCTCCGCCTCGCCCGCGTAGTACTCCTGCCGGTACTGCATCCCGTCCACGGGCGCAGCGGGCATGGCGATTCCCGGCTGGGCGCCGTCGACCCCGGCCTCGAAGGAGCCGGCGCTGGTCGTCATCTTGCCGGCCTCGAACTCGGCCGTGTCCTCGCCGAGGTACCAGACGTTTCCCTCGTCGTCCTGGGCGTACCAGTCGAAGGTGTCTTCGATCAGCTCGCCGTCCTCGCTGACCGTGTCGCGGACGACTCTCGCGATCACCCCGTTCGCGATCCGCTTCGTCGCGGTCGTCACGGTCACGACGACCTTCAGCTCCTTCCCCGCCTCGTCCACCTCCCGGAACGTCCAGCGTGTTCCGGGCGCCATCGGCCAGTAGCGGTTGTCGATCTCGACGGTGAAGCGCTCCGGATCGAGCTCGACCGTCTCAGCGCCGCGCGGAAGCGCGTCCGCCGTCGCCTCGCCGCCGCAAGCCACGAGCGCGCAAGCCGACACCACCGCGATTCCGGCGACCAGCCCGATCCTGTCCGAGTGCACCATCGTTTCCTCTCCTCATCTCGACTACGAGAGCGTTCTACGCCGCCCGGATGAGAGGCGTCTGAGAGGGCGGGACGGACTCGTAGACTCCCGGGAATGCGCGTGTGCCTGATGATCGAGGGACAGGAAGGCGTCTCCTGGCCGGAGTGGGTCGCACTCGGTCGCGCGTGCGAGGAGAGCGGGCTCGAAGGGCTCTTCCGCTCCGACCACTATGCGGGGCTGATGGGCGAGGAGGCGCGCGACTCGCTCGACGCCTGGACGCAGATCGCGGCGCTCGGCGCGCTCACCGAACGGATTCGCCTGGGCACCCTGGTCTCGCCGGTCACCTTCCGCCACCCGTCGCTGCTCGCGAAGGCCGTCGCCACCGCCGACCATGTCTCTGGCGGCCGGGTCGAGCTGGGCATCGGCGCGGGCTGGAACGTCCGCGAGCACGCCGCGTACGGATTTCCCTTTCCCGAGCTGCCCGAGCGGCTGGAGCTCCTCGAGGAGCAGTTGGAGCTGATCGTGCGGCAATGGACGGAGGAGCGCGTCGACTTCGACGGCCGCCACTACCGGCTCGACGGCGTGCACGCATTGCCGAAACCGGTTCAGCGACCCCGCCCGCCGGTGATTCTCGGCGGCGCGGCGAAGCCACGGACGGCCCGGCTCGCCGCACGGTTCGCGGACGAGTACAACACGCCGTTCCCCGGGGTCGACCAGGTGCGCGAGCGGCGGGCGAGCATCGACCGGGCCTGCGCGGAGGCAGGACGCGAGCCGCTCGTCTTCTCGGTGATGACGGGCTGCGTGGTCGGCTCGGACCGGGCCGAGCTGCTGCACCGGGTCGGCCGCGCGATGACGCGCCTACGCGTCGACGGCGACCCGGAGGAGTTCGTGCGCGAGCGCGGCGACGTGATGGTGCTCGGGACTGTCGACGAGGTCGTCGTGCGCCTGCGCGGGCTGGAGGAAGCCGGCGTCGAGCGGGTCTTCCTCCAGCACATCGCGCATGACGACGTCGAGATGGTGCGACTGCTCGGCGCCGAGGTGGCGCCGGCAGTCGCCTAGCCCTCCGTCAGACGCGCTTGTCGATCGCGTCCTTGACGTCGTCGGCCGCGTCCTTGACGCTGTCCTTCGCCTTGCCCCAGCTGTTCTGGGCCTCGCCCTCGGCCTCGCGCTCCTCGTCGCCGGTGAGCTTGCCCTCGGCCTGCTTGAGGTTCCCCTCGATGCGATCCTCGTCCATCTCCGACCCCCTTCTGTCGTGGTCTCGGAATCGTTCCCAGCAGCGGCTAGTCTGAACCCGTGAGCGCGCACGCTTCTCCGGCAGACACGCTCGGCCGCCCGCTGCGCGACCTGCGCATCTCGGTCACGGACCGCTGCAACTTCCGCTGCGTCTACTGCATGCCGAAGGAGGTCTTCGGCCACGACTACCGCTTTCTCGACCGCAAGGAGCTGCTCTCCTTCGAGGAGATCGAGCGGGTCGTGCGGGTCTTCAAGGAGCACGGTGTGGCCAAGATCCGGATCACCGGCGGCGAGCCGCTGCTCCGCCGCGAGCTCGAGCGGCTGATCGCAGCGCTCGCGTCGATCGGCGGGCTCGAGCTGACGCTGACGACGAACGCCTCCCTGCTCGCGAAGAAGGCGCAGATCCTGGCCGACGCGGGCCTGCACCGCGTCACCGTCAGCCTCGACTCGCTGGACAACGACACCTTCCGGGCGATGAACGACGTCGATTTCTCGGTCGAGCGCGTGCTGGAGGGGATCGAGGCGGCCACGGCGGCCGGTCTGCCGGTGAAGGTGAACGCGGTGATCAAGCGGGGTCTGAACGAGGCCGCGGTGCTGGAGATGGCGCGCTATTTCAAGGGCACGCCGCATGTGCTGCGCTTCATCGAGTACATGGACGTCGGCGCCACGAACGGCTGGCGGCTCGACGACGTCGTCCCGGCCGCCGAGATCGTCCGAACGATCGACGAGGTCTTCCCGATCGAGCCGCTCGACCGCTCCTACCGCGGCGAGGTCGCGCAGCGTTGGCGCTACCGGGACGGCTCGGGCGAGCTCGGCCTGATCACATCGGTGACCCAGCCCTTCTGCGGCGACTGCACCCGCGCCCGGATCTCCGCCGAAGGCAAGCTCTACACGTGCCTGTTCGGCGTCCGCGGGCACGATCTGCGGGCGCTCGTCCGCTCGGGATCAACCGACGAGGAGCTCAGCGCGGCGGTCGCGATAATCTGGTCGAAGCGCACCGACCGCTATTCGGAGCGCCGCTCCGAGAGCACGGCCGGCCTGCCGAAGGTCGAGATGAGCTACATCGGCGGCTAGCTAGCTGGAGGCCGGGCTCACTTCACGACGAGCATGCCCGCCATGCCCGCGACCGCGTGACTGGGCAGCGTGCAGATGTAGCGGTAGCGGCCGGCCTTCTTGAAGGTGACGCGGACCGTGCCGCGCTTCCCGGCTCCGAGGACAGCCGTCTTCTTGCCGCCGACCCTGAAGTCGTGCGCGACCGAGCCCTTGTTCGAGACCGTGAAGAGGACCGCGACTCCCTTCTTCACCGTCTTCGGCTTGACCGTGAACTTGAACTCGCTGGCGGTCACCGCCACGCGCTGTGGCGCCGGTGCGGCTTGCGCGGCGACGACGACGGCGAGCGCTGCGAGCGCTCCCGTGGCGACCAGGACGCTGCCCTTGCGGAACGTGCTCACGACTTGCCCTCCCTCGTCTGACGACGCGTCGCCCGATCCTACGCGGTCAGAGCGGGACCGGATTGCCGGCCGGCGCTACTGACAGACAGGCTCTGAGGGATGCGTGAGCGCGAATCCGTACACCGACTCGCCATACGTGTAGATCGAGGTGACGACGCTGCGGCTCCGCATGCTCAGCGCCCCGTAGCCGATGCACTGGTTCCACGCGAAGCCCCTGTAGAGGTCGAGCGCCTGCACCGTCGCGTCGCCGAGCCGGAGCCCTCGGGTCGTCCGCCAACCGGGCGGTGACCCGAGCGTGAAGACGGCGGTGACCCGGCCGCTGCGGAACGACACTGCGGCGCCGGTCCGGCGGGCGGGAGAGGTGTAGAGCCAGGTCGTACGCTCGCAGACGCGGCAGAGCTCGTAGCGGCTCCCCCAGCGGGCGCGCACCGCGGCGGTCGTGTCGCCGAGCTTCACACCGCCGAGACTCTTGCCGGGCGCCAGAACGCCCTTCGCGGGGATGGCCGCCTGCGCGACCGGCGTTGCGGGGGCGGCCGCGGGCAGGGCCAGGGCCAGGGCAAGCGCGACGGTCAGCAACGGCACAACCTCTCCTCGAATGGGGACGAGAACCGGTCGGGGGCGGAGCAACTGCTCCGCCCCCGACCGTACCTGCCTGCCCTACGCCTTGAGCGCAGAGCGAACGCGGCCGGGCGTCATCGGCATCTGCCGGATGCGCTTGCCCGTTGCGTCGAAGAACGCGTTCGCGATCGCCGCGGCGACCGGTGCCGTCGCCGGCTCGCCCGCTCCGGTGGATGCGAGCTCGGGCCGGTCGATCAAGACCATCGTGATCTCCGGTGTGTCCTTGTACCGGAGGATCGGATACGACTCCCAATCCAGGCTCGTGACGCGGCTCTTGGAGAACTTGACCTCCTCGATGATCGCCCGGCTCACGCCCTGCACGACGCAGCCTTCGATCTGCTGCTCCACCGTGTTCGGGTTGACGATGCGGCCGCAGTCGTGCGCGGCCGCGACGTGCTGCACGCGGATCTTGCCGGTCACCTTGTCGACCGTGATGTCCGCCACGATCGCGACGTGCGTGTTGGCGAAGCCGCCGATGGCGATCCCGCGGCCCTTCACGACCCGCTCCTTGCTCAGCTTCGAAGCCGAGCGCCGCGTCTGCCAGTTCGCGGCCTTGGCAGCCGCCGCGATCACGTCGAGCCAGCGCTGGTTCGTGATGTTCCGCTTCCGGAAGTCGACGGCGTCGAGCCCCGCTGCGTACGCGAGCTCGTCCATCATCTGCTCCGAGGCGAAGCACGCCTGTGGTGCGGCCGGAGCACGGAGGTACGCGACCTTCGGGAAGCCCGCGCCGACGGGAATGTTCTTTCCGAGCACGCGCCGGTTCGGAAGCGCATACGGTGCACCGCTGTTCGGAGCGTCCGCACCGCCGAAGGCGGTCGTCGGGATCGGCGTGCCGAGGGTCTCCGCCGTCGTCTCGACCCCGTTCCAGCCCTGCTGGTACGAGACGTAGTCGAACGCGGTGATCTTGCCGTTCGCGTCGATGCCTCCGCGGATGTCCACGAGCGTGGCCGGGCCGTAGAAGTCCCAGCCGTGCTCCTGGTCGCGGGTGAGCTGGACCCGCACCGGCTTGCCCACGAGCTGCGACATCACAGCCGCGGCCTGCGCGGCGTCATCCTGGAGGTTGCGGCCGTAGCAGCCCGCGCCTTCGAAGAACTGCACCCGTACCTGCTGTTCCTTCATCCCCAGCAGCCCCGCGATCGTCGTCCGCGTGCCGTAGACGCCCTGGCCCGCCATCATCACGAGCGCGGAGTCCGCCTTGACGTCGGCGACGCCGGCAGACGGCCCGAACGATGCATGCGACTGGTACGCGACCGCATAGCTCCCCTCGCGGACCTGGGTCGCCTGAGCCAGGCCGGCGTCGATCTTGCCGGTGTTCACGGCGAGCCGCTCGCCAGACGAGACCTTCCGGAAGGCATCCCAGAGGTTGCCGTTCCCCGGCATGGTGGCGGACTCCGACCACGTCACCTTGAGCTGCGTCGCAGCCTGGATCGCGTCCTGCTCCGTCGTCGCGACGACGCCCAGGAAGTCGCCCTTGCGGACGATCTGGACGCCCTTGATCTTCTTGATCGAGCTGGCATCGACCTTCAGCGGCCGGACGGGGGCGGCGTACGGGCCCTGCCCGAGCGGGCGGACGACGCGGCCGTGGAGCATCCCCGGCAGGCGGAGGTTGTGCACGAAAGCGAACGTGCCGGCGACCTTCTCCGCGGTGTCCTTCCGCGGGTGGGGCTTGCCGATCACCTTGTACTCCGAGTAGTGCTTCTGCGGCGCCTTGCCCGTGTTCGGGGCCTGGAAGCGCTTGCCGCCGAGCAGCGCGCCGTAGGTGACGGACTTGGACGAGTCGCTCTTGACCGAGACGACGCCCTTGGCAACCGTCAGCTGGGAGACCGGCACGCCGAGCTGCTTCGACGCCAGGCCGAGCAGGACGGCCCGAGCCTCGGCGGCGGCCTGCCGGACGGCAGGGGTGCCGGAGGAGATGCCGTTCGAGCCGAACGTCCCACCCTGGTTCGGCGAGAGGTCGGTGTCGACGCGCGCGGCCCGGAGCTGGTCGTACGTCATGTCGAGCTCCTCGGCTGCGATCTGCAGCAGGCCCGACGGCGTTCCGGTGATGTCGATCTTGCCCATGTACATCGTCACGGTGTTGTTCTCGTTGACGACGATCCAGGAGTCGATCGCGTTCGCGTCGGGCGGTCCAGCGGCGATCCGCTTCGTCGCGCCCGAGGCCTTGTTCGCGAGCAGCGAGCCGGCGAGGCTGAAGCCGATCACGAGGGCACCGCTCCCCTTGATGAACTGCTGGCGGTCGAACGACCCCTCGAGCAGCTCGTCGATCTTGCTCTCGCTGAGCAACTCGGTCATTACGCCCCCTTCGCCATCGTCGCAGAGGCCCGCTTGATCGCCTTGGTGATCCGCGGGTAGGTGCCGCACCGGCACAGGTGCGTGTTCATGTGCGACTTGATCTGAGCCTCGGTCGGCCTCTCGACGCGGTTCAGGAGCTCGGTCGCACGAATCATCATCCCGTTCTGGCAGTAGCCGCACTGCGGCACCTGCTCGTCGATCCACGCCTGCTGCACCGGGTGGAGCCCGGGCTGCGTCTTGGACTGCGTGCGCCCCTTGCCCTGCCAGAGCGCCGGCAGGCCTTCCAATGTCGTGACGGTGCCGGCGGCGACCGCGGCCACCGGGGTGATGCACGAGCGGATCTCCTTGCCGTTGTGGAGCACCGAGCACGAGCCGCACTGCGCAAGCCCGCAGCCGAAGCGCGGGCCGTTCAGGCGAAGCTCGTTGCGAAGCACGTAGAGCAGCGGTGTGTTGGGCGACGCTGCCACGTTGTGAACGCGTCCGTTCACCTTGATCTTCAGCTTGGCCATGGCCTCTCTCTCTGAATGTCGATGCCGGTGCACGAGCACGGCCGGAGACCCCGGTCGGGCTGACATGACACTAACGGCCGTGCTTGCGGTCTGAAACATCTCCGGACCGGCCCGTTAGGCTCCCGGCGTGGTCGTCAACCCCTTCGCAGACGGCGATCCGTCGACTGCTCCGGCCTTCACCGATCCGGCGCTGCTCGACCAGCAGGCGGCTCTTTTCCAGGTTCCACGCGGGGAACCGCGCCGACTCGTGACAGAAGTCGCCCGCTCCCTCGCCGCGCGCGAGCCACGTGCCCGAGCGCGACGCGAAGCTCGCCGCAGCCGCGGAGGCGTTGAGAGAACTCAACGCCCAATTGGACAACGGCGCCTCGCTGGCACTCGCATACCTGTCCGCCTTGCCCGTGCTCGCCCGCGACGAGTCCGTCGTCGCCCCGCTCGCGGCGCTCGAGCCGGCCCTGGCCCAGCTCGGCGAGAGCGACCGGATGCAGTTCGCGCCGACACTCGCGCGAGCGGCCGTGCCGGCGCTCGGGGTCGACGTCGAGCTGCTGAAGGACGAGGGCTACGGCTACGTCGCCACCTACACGCCGGAGGGCTCCGAGAACGTCGACGTGGTGGGCCGGGCCGCGAGCTGGCTGACACGCCGCATGACGGTGGTGAGCGACGCGCCTCGCCTCGCCATGCGCCGCTTCCTCGCAATCCTCGCCGAGGAGATCGAGGTCGAGCTTCCCGTCACCTCGGCGCTCCTCGACCAGCTGCTCGAGGAGCCCATGCCCGCCGCGCCGGTTGAGGACGCGCCCTTTCTGTCGCTGGCGCGCGGGCTCGTCGAAGAGGCGATGGCCGAGCGCGGCCCGCCCTGGTGAGGGCGAGCCGCGCGTGGCCTGCTCCAGGCCCTACTTCAGCGCTGCCCTCACGCGTGCGGGGGTGAAGGGTAGACGCCGCATCCGCACGCCGGTCGCGTCGAAGATCGCGTTGGCGACCGCGGCTGGGATGGCCGTCATCAGGTTCTCGCCGACGCCCTTCGGGGGCTGGCTCGTCCGGTTGATCAGAGCGAACTTGATCTCCGGTAGGTCGGTGAAGCGCAACACCTGGTAGCTCTCGAAGTTGGTGGTCGTTGCACCATTCCGATCGAGCTTCACCTCTTCCATCAGCGCGCGGCTGATCCCGTGCACCACGTTTCCCTCGAGCTGCGCCCGGATCCCGTCGGGGTTGATGATGATCCCGACGTCGTGTGAGCAGACGACTCGCGTGACACGGATCTTGCCGGTCGTCCTGTTCACCTCGAGCTCGACCACCGACCCTGCGTATCCGTCGATGCCCTCGTACTGCATCGCGGCGATGCCGCGTCCGGTGACGATCTTGCCCGTCGTCTTCGCCTTCGGCGAGGGTCGTGCCTCCCAGCTCGCCGCCTTGGCGACCACCGTGATCACGTCGCGGAGCCGCGGGTCGCCGACATAGCGCAGCCGGTACTCGACCGGATCCGCCTTCGCCGCAGCCGCGAGCTCGTCGATGAAGCTCTCGTTCGCGAACGAGTTCTGGATCCGCGCCGGCGAGCGGAGCGGGCCTGTGAAGAACGGCGAACGGACCGAGCGGGAGACCACCCGCGCATTCGGCACCTTGCCTTGCTCGTCCCGGAGATAGCCGGCCACCGTGTTCGACGTGTCCGCGCCGAGCGGCGGGAATACCGGTGCGCGATTCGCCGGCGGGTTGAGGGTCAGACCGATGAGGTGACCGGTGGGCAGGTTCGCCGCACCGACGTTCCCGGGCCTGCCGCCGCGGCCGGCCGACCACGAGTTGTAGTCCCAGGCGATCAACTCGCCGTTCGCATCGAGGCCGCCCCGGACCTTCATCACCATCGGGTTGCCGAAGTGCTCCCAGACATTCTCGTCCTGGCGCATCCACTGCACGCGGACCGGCTTGCCGACGTGCTTGGACATCAGGGCAGCGTCGAGGGAGGCGGTGTCGGCGCCGTTCAGGCCGTAGCACCCCGAGCCTTCCTTGTAGATCACGTGGACGTTCTGCTCCTTGTAGCCGAGCATCCGGGCCACCGCGCTGCGCAGCGGGTAGACGCCCTGCGTGGGCGACCACACGGTGGCCTCGTCCGGGCTGACGTCGGCGATCGCGCAGGACGGGCCCATCGACCCGTGCAACTGGTAGGGGTAGTAGTACGTCGCCTCGAGCACCTTCGCCGCGCCCGCGAGCGCCTTGTCGACGTCCCCGTCGTTGACCGCCAGGCGGGACTGGCCGACCTGGCTCTCCATCTGCGCGTAGAACTCCTCGTAGGTGGGAACGCCGCCGGGGTCGTTCCACGTCACGCGCAGCTCGCGCGCGGCTCGAATCGCCTGCTCCTCGCGCTCGCAGACGACGCCGAGGAAGTCCTTCTGGATCACGACGCGGACGAGGCCCGGCTGCCGTCGCGCGAAGCCGTTGACGCTGACGAGCGTCGCGTTGATCCCCGGTGGCCGCACGACGCGGCCGTGGAGCATCCCCGGCACCTTGACGTTCTGGACGTACTCCTCCTGGCTCCGGACCTTGTGCTCCATGTCGACCCGGCGCACGTTGCGGCCGACGACCTTGAGCTGGGCCGGCGTCTTCGGCAGAGCCTTGCCGGTGATCTTGAGGTTGAACTTCTGACCACCGATCAGCTCCCCGTAGCTCACCTTCTTCGACGCGTCGGCGGCGACGCTGACGACGCCGTCCTTGACCGTCAGCTGTGCGACGGGAGCCCCCAGTCGGGTCGAGGCCATGGTCAGGAGCGCGAGGCGAGCCTCGGCGGCACCGTGGCGCAAGCCGTCCACCCACTGCGTCTTGATCGACTGGCTGCCCGAGGTCGTGCCCTGGTCGGGCGTACGCCAGGTGTCGCCCTGGATCAGGTCGATCTTCGAGACGTCCACGTCGAGCTCGTCGGCGGCGATCTGGATCTGGGCCGTCGTGAGCCCGGTGCCGAGCTCGACCTTGCCGACGAAGATGGTGACGCGGCCGTTCTGGCCGACGGAGACCCACGAGTCGATCAGGTCGGGGTCGACGAGGGCCGGGCCTGCGGCTGTCGCGCCGCCGGCGGTCGCGGTGCGCAGGCCGAGCGGCAGGCCGAGCCCGACGACGAGTGCGCCGCTCCCCTTCAGGAAGCCGACGCGGGAGAACTCCTGTTCGAATGCTGTCGTCATCGTCCCTCCTACCTCATCGCCTTCGCGCCGCGTTGCACGGCCTTGAGGATCCGGTAGTGCGTGCCACACCGGCAGATGTTCGCGTTCATTGCCTTCTTGATCTGGGCTTCGGTCGGGCGCGGGTTGCGCTCGACGAACTTGATCGACTGCATCACCATGCCGTTGATGCAGTAGCCGCACTGCGCTGCCTGCTCCTCGATGAAGGCCTCGAGCATCGGATGGTCCTGCCCGAGCCCTTCCAGCGTCGTCACCTTGACGCCCGCCGCGCTGGAGACCGGGACGATGCACGAGCGCACCGCGTCACCGCCGAAGTGCACCGTGCAAGCGCCGCACTGCGCGATCCCGCAGCCGAATCGGGGCCCATGCAGGCCCAGCTCGTTCCGAAGCACGTAGAGCAACGGCGTCTCCGGCGTCGCCTGGACGCGATGCCGCTTGCCGTTGACGTTGATCGTCAGCCGCGCAGCCATGAGCCCCCTCCCGGCGTCCTTGCGGGACGCGGTCGCTCGAACCGTTACGTCACCGATCGGTCCTCGCCTCGGCGACTTCTGTCAAGAGCGGAGTGTGACATGTCTCGTCCAGGGCTGCAGGGCGGCCGGCCCGCGCCGGCCGCCCTACTTCGTCCGGCTAGAGGCCGGCCGCGCGGAGCGCGGCCTTCATGCGTGCGGGCGTGAACGGCACCTGGCGCATGCGGATGCCCGTCGCGTCGAAGACCGCGTTCGCGATCGCGCCGGGCACGGGCCGGTGCGGCGGCTCGCCGGCGGCGCCGGGCGCCCGGCCCGGGTAGTTGTTCACGAACACGCTCGTGATCTCGAGCGGCGCCTCCGCCGCGTTCAGAATCGGGTACGTCTCCCAGTCGACGCTCGTCACGGCCGTCTTCGAGAAGCGCACCTCCTCCTTCAGCGTGCGGCTCGCGCCGTGGATCACGTTGCCCTCGACGGCGTTGCGCATCCCGTCGGGGTTGATGATCAGGCCGGCATCCACGGCCATCCAGGCCCGCTTCAGCCACACCTTGCCCGTCGCACGGGTGATCTCCACCTCGGCCACCATCGCGCAGATGGTCGGGCCCCGCTCGGCGTAGGCGATCCCGCGGCCGCTGAGCACCGCGGCCTTCTTGGTCACGTTGCGCGCGGCCCGCCCCGGCTTCCAGCCGGACGCCTTCGCGGCCGCCCGGATCGTGTCGATGTGCCGCTGATCCTCGAGGTGGTCGAGCCGGAACTGCACCGGATCGGCACCGGCCGCGTAGGCCAGCTCGTCCATGAAGGACTCCGACGCGAAGGCCGATTGCGGCCCCTGCGGGTCGCGGATGTGCGAGCTGCGGAGCGGGTTGTACATGGAGAGGAACGCCTCGATGATCTGGGTCCGCTCCCGCTTGTTCGGGAACGTGTACGCGTCGGCCGGCGTGCCGCCCGTGTTGCGCTGCGGCCGGGTGTGGCCGAGTGCCATCCCGATCAAGGTGTCTCCGGCGGCCTGTCCGCTCGTGCCGACCTCCTGGCCCGAGAAGCCCTTCCAGTCGAAGTCGACCGCGGTCACCTTGCCCGCCGCGTCGAGCGCGCCGCGCAGCTTGACGACGCTCGCCGGGCCCTTCGGGTCCCACGCGTGCCCCTCCTCGCGATTCCACTGCAGCCGGACCGGCTTGCCGATCAGCTTCGACAGGTAGGCCGCCTCGAGCGCCGCGTCGTCGGCGTCGTTGCGACCGTAGGTTCCGGGGCCTTGCACCCAGATGATCCGGACGTTCGCCATGGGGATCCCGAGCAGCTGCGCGGTCCCCTGCTGCACCTGATGGGACTTCTGCGTCCCCGACCAGACCGTCACCGTCCCGTCGGGGCGGTAGTCGGCGGTCGCCATCGCCGGGGCCATGGACGCGTGAGACTGGAACGGCCAGAGGTACTCGGCCTCGACCACCTTGGCAGCCTTCCCGATCGCAGCGTCGACGTTGCCGACGATCCCCGAGGTCGTGTTCGAGCGGGGCTTCGCCGCCCGGATGTAGTCGTACACCTCCGCCGTCGTCGAGAAGGGGGCGGTCGTGGGCCTCGACCAGGTGACGCGCAGCTCGGCCGCCGCCTTGATCGCCTGCTCCTCGCGCTCGGCGAAGACGGCGACCGCGTCGCGGCCGAGAGGCTTGACGGCGATCACACCTGCCACCTTCTTCTTGAACCCGCTGATCTTCACGAGCTTCGCCCCCGCGGGCGGCCGCACGATCCGGGCGTGCACCATGCCCGGGATGCGGACGTCGCCCGGGAAGACGAACTTCCCGAAGACCTTCTGCTCGATGTCGTCGCGCTTGATCGACTTGCCGACGATGGTGTACGTCGCCGGGTTCTTGGGCGTGGCGACTCCGACGGCGGTCAGGCCGTTCCCGAGCGAGTTGTTGCTCTTCAGGGGGACGTTGAAGCGTGAGCCGCCGATCAGCTCGCCGTAGGTGGCCTTCTTCGACGCGTCCAGCTTCGACGTGACGACGCCGTTCTGGACGAAGAGGTCCGACGCGGGAACGCCGAGCTTCTTTGCTGCGAGCTCGACGAGCACGCGACGCGCCTCGGCGGCAGCGTTCCGCACCGCCACGCCGCCGTTCGCGACGCCGGTCGAGCCGCTGGCACCGCCCTGGTTGATCGTGCGGGCCGAGTCGGAGCCGATGTAGGTGACGCGCTCCATGGCGAGGTCCAGCTCCTCGGCGACGATCTGGGTGAACGCGGTGGGTAGCCCCTGTCCGTTGTCGTTCTTGCCCGTGAAGAACGTCACGTCGCCACTCGAGGCGACTGAGAGCCATGAGTCGAGCTGGGTCGGAGGCGGTGCCGGCCACGGGGATGCGGCCAGGCGTCGCGTTGCGGCACCTGCGACGTCGGTGAGCGTGGGAATCGCGAACGAGACGACGAGCGCGCCGGCGCCGGCGGCCTTCAGGAAGTCGGCGCGGTCGAGCTCAGGGGCGGTCCTGTCTTCGATGTTCGTCATGTCTGTCACCTAGCCCTTCGTCCCGGCGGCCCGCTTGACTGCACGGATGTAGCGCATGTGCGTGCCACAGCGGCACTGGAGGCTCGCGAGCGCAGTTCGAACCTGCTTGTCGGTGGGCCGCGGCGTCTTTTTCAGCAGCGCGGCGCCGGTCATGATGAACCCGTTCTGGCAGTAGCCGCACTGCGACGCCTGCTCGTCGATGAACGCCTTCTGCACCGGATGCGGCTTGTCCGGGGTCCCGAGCCCCTCGAGCGTCGTGACCTTGATACCCGCAGCGGCGGCCGAGACAGGCGTGATGCACGAGCGGACCGCCTCCCCGTTGAAGTGCACGGTGCAGGCGCCGCACTGGGCGAGGCCGCAGCCGAAGCGGGGGCCCATCAGCCTCAGCTCGTTGCGCAGCACGTAGAGGATCGGCGTATCGGGTGCGGCTTTCACCCGATGCCGCTTCCCGTTGACGGTGATTGTGAGCCGCGAAGCCATGTGTCCCCTCCCGGCACCCTCGCGGGCGCGGTTGTCATCTCCGGAATCGCGCCAATCATCTGCCTTTCAGCGGCGAATGTCGCCCGTCGTTGAGAGAACTCAACGCCAGCCGTACGCGTTCTGGGTTGCCCGGTGCGGAGGGTAGAATCGTCCCTTCGATGACGGCGTACTCCGAAGCAGCCGAGACCAGCCGCCTCCCTCGAGGCTGGGCGCATTTTGCGCTCCAGTTCGCGATCTGGATCGGCTTCTACGCCGTCTACCAGGTCGCCCGCGGTGCAGCCGACCAGAGCGCGGAGCGCGCGTTCGCGAACGGCGAGTGGATCATCGACTTCCAGCGCAGCCTCGGCTCGATGATGGAGCTGAGCCTCCAGAGCGCGGTCGAGTCGTCCTCGTTCCTCATTCAGGCGACCTCGTACACGTACTGGCTCTCGCAGTTCGCGGTCGTCGGGATCGCGCTGCTCTGGATCTACTTCCGCGCGCACGAGCGCTTCTTCCGCTTCCGGAACACGCTGATCGTCGCCAACCTGATCGGCCTCGTCGGCTACGTCACGCTGCCGACGGCGCCGCCGCGCATGTTCCCCCAGGCGGGCTTCACCGACACGCTCGCGCAGCACGCGAGCGTCACCCACAACACGAGCATCGTCAGCTTCGCCGCGAACCCGTACGCGGCGATGCCGAGCCTGCACTCTGCCGACGCGCTGATCGTCGGGATCATGATGGCCACCGTCGTCCGGCATCGGTGGGCGAAGGTACTCTGGCTCGCCTGGCCGGCCTGGGTCTGGTTCAGCGTGATGGCGACGGGCAACCACTTCTGGCTCGACATCGCCGCGGGGATCCTGGTCGCCGCGGTCGCGGCCGCTGTGATCTACCGGCGCCGCCTGCTGCCTGCATGAGCGTCAAGACGGCGTACACCGCGGGCGCACGCGGGCTCGCGTCGCGATCGATGACGGGGCTCGCGCGCACGCGCGTGACGCCGAACATGCTCACCGCCGCGGGCGTCACGCTCTGCGCGCTCGGCGCGGTCCTCGTCTACTTCGAGTACCGGAACGAGATCCTCTTCTTCTGGGTCGGGGCGGCGGTGTTCGTCGTCGGCTCGGTGCTGGACATCCTCGACGGCGCCCTCGCGCGCGCCGGTGGTAAGCAGACGCCGTTCGGCGCCTTCATCGACTCGACCACCGACCGCGCTTCCGAGGCGTTCATGCTCGGTGCGATCGCGCTCTCGTTCACCCGCGACGCCGACGAGCTCGGCGTCGCGCTCACCGCGGCGGCGATCGCCGGCTCGTTCCTCGTCAGCTACACCCGCGCCCGCGCCGAGGCTCTCGGCCTGCGCGGCGACGTCGGCATCGGCTCGCGGGCCGAGCGCGTCGTCGTGATCACGGCCGGGCTCGTCCTTGCTCCCTGGGGCGGGCTGCCGTGGGCGATCGGCGTGCTGGCAGCGACCGCCTGGGTCACGGTGCTGCAGCGGATCATGCACGTCCGCCGCGAGCTCCGAACGCGCGACGGCCAGAGATGAGCTAAAGTGCTAGCAGTATGTCTGCTAGCACTTCATCCAGAGATCGCACGAGCGTCCTCGTGCGTATGCCGGCTGCGCTCAAGCGGGCGGTCGTGCGCGAGGTCGCCCGGCGCGAGTCGAACCTGAACGACGTCGTCGTGGCACTCCTCGCGGAGCGCTTCGGCGTTCCCTTCACGCCGAGCGGCCGCCGCCGCAAGGTGATCCCCGGCGCGGCGGGCACCGTCGTGCTGCGCATGCCGCCGGAGCTCCGGCGCGAGCTGAAGACCACCGCCCGCCGGCGCTCCCTGAACGTGAACGACCTCGTGCTCCTCACCCTCGCGGAGGCGCTCGACGTCCCCTTCGCATCCAACTCCCGAAAGGACTCCCCCATGGCTTCCACCAACGGCTCGACGAACGGCCGCGCACGCAGCAAGGACAAGGTCCGCGTCGCGATCGTCGGCGTCGGCAACTGCGCCAACTCCCTGCTCCAGGGCGTCGAGTACTACAAGGATGCGGACGAGGAGACCTTCGTCCCCGGGCTGATGCACGTGAACCTCGGCGGGTACCACATCCGCGACATCGAGTTCACGGCCGCGTTCGACGTGACCGCCGACAAGGTCGGCAAGGACCTCGCCGACGCGATGTGGGCGCACCCGAACGACACGATCCGCTTCGCCGACGTGAAGAAGACCGGCGTTACCGTGAACCGCGGCATGACCCACGACGGGATCGGCCAGTACCTCGCCGAGGTCACGACCAAGGCGCCGGGCGAGACCGACGACATCGTCGGGATCCTGCGCGAGACGCAGACGGACGTCGTCGTCAGCTACCTCCCCGTCGGCTCCGAGATGGCGGCGAAGTGGTACGCCGAGCAGTGTCTCGAGGCGGGTGTCGCGCTCGTCAACTGCATGCCCGTCTTCATCGCGCGGGAGAACTACTGGCAGAAGCGCTTCGAGGAGAAGGGCCTGCCGATCATCGGCGACGACATCAAGTCGCAGGTCGGCGCCACGATCACGCACCGCGTGCTCACGAGCCTCTTCCGCGAGCGCGGCGTCAAGCTCGACAAGACGATGCAGCTGAACGTCGGCGGCAACTCCGACTTCCTGAACATGCTCGAGCGCACCCGCCTCGAGTCGAAGAAGATCTCGAAGACGAACGCGGTCACGTCGATGCTCGACTACGACATGGGCGACGGGAACGTGCACGTCGGCCCGTCCGACTACGTGCCGTGGCTGACCGACCGCAAGTGGGCGTACATCCGCATGGAGGGCACCTCCTTCGGCGACGTGCCGCTGAACGTCGAGCTGAAGCTCGAGGTCTGGGACTCGCCGAACTCGGCCGGGATCGTGATCGACGCGGTCCGGATGGCGAAGCTGGCGCTGAACAACGGCATCGCCGGCGCGCTCGAGGGCCCGTCGAGCTACCTGATGAAGTCGCCGCCCGTGCAGATCGTCGACGACGAGGCGTACGCCGCGACGGAGAAGTTCATCGCCCAGAACGCCCTGAAGCAGACGAAGGCCGCGGCCACCGCCTCCTAGGTGCGGATCCGGCGCCTCTTCTGGATCGGCGCGGCGGGCCTGCTCGGGCTCGCCGCGCTGATCTCGATCGTGGCGCTCCTCCGCGGCGAGCTGACTCCGACCGACGGCAACATCCTCTTCACGCTCGCGGCCGCGTTCCTCGCCGGCTCGGCGGCTCTCGCCGGGCTGGCGCTCGTCGAACGACGCGACGTCGTTCCGCTCGGGTGGATCGTGGTCGGGACTGCCGCGGTCGGGTTCTCCGTGCTCGCCTGGCAGATCTGGACCGAGTTCGACTCGGAGAGCTGGTCGCTCGACACGGTCACCGTGCTGGTCGCGGCGCTGATGGTCGCGTCGGCACGGCTGCTGTCCCGAGGGCACGACTGGATCTACTGGCTGAGCGCGGGTCTGACCGCTGTGACCGCAGCCGTCTACGTCTGGGCGATCCACGCCGATCCGGACGGCAGCAACTGGGAGAAGACGCTCGGGACACTCGGGATCCTGACCGTGCTCGCCTGGTTCCTCGTTCCCGTGGTCGGCCGCGCCTCCCGGACTGACCCGGCCGAGCGGATCGTCGGCCGGGGGCCGGGCCGGGTGGAGGTCGAGCTGGCGGCCGGAGAGACGCTCGTCGTCCGCCGCTAGCCGCCTAGGATCTGCAGATCGAGCTCGCTCCCGCCTCCCAGCTCTCCGCCGCCGCGCGCGCCGCGCTCTTCACGGCCGCGTACGAGGGCTACCTGCTGCCCTTCACCGTCGACGAGCCGACGCTCGTCTTCATGGAGCACGCCTTCGACCTCGAGCCCGAGGCGTCGCTCGTCGCGCGCGTCGACGGTGAGCTCGTCGGGCTCGGCAACCTCGGCCTGCGCGGAGAGGACGCCTGGATCGGCGGCGTCGGCATCGTCCCGAAGCACCGCGGCACCGGGCTCGGCGAAGCGCTGATGCGCGGGCTGATCGCGGAGGCGGGCACGCGCGGTGCCAAGCGGCTCTGGCTGGAGGTGATCGTCGAGAACACCGCGGCCGTCCGGCTGTACGAGAAGCTCGCGTTCGTCCATGTGCGCGACGTCGAGGTGTGGTCGCTCGACGCACGAGCTGCGCAGGGCAACCATCGCCCCTCCTCCGCCGCGCTCGGCGACGCCCACGCGTGGGTGCGCGCACACCGGCGAGGGCGCGAGCCGTGGCAGCGGGGCGACGGGACGGTCAGCCGGCTCACGGAGCTCGAGCCGGCACCCCAGGGCGTGCTCGTCGACGGCGGCGCTGCCGTCGTGCGGTCCGCGGCCGGCCGCGTCAACCTGGTCCAATTGGCCGGGGACGCGCACGCCGTGCTCGAGGCCGTCTGCGGCGGCGGCGAGCCGGTCACGCTGCTCAACCTCGCTGCGGAGGATCCGGCCGGCGCTGCGTTCCGCGAGCTCGGCGGCGCGGTGGTCGTCCGCCAGCACGAGATGCTGCTGGAGCTCGATCCCGCGTGATCCTCCAGCTCGCCTTCGCCGCGGCCTGCATCGCCCTCGGAACGACGATGGTCGTGCTGCGGGAGCGGCTCGGCGCCCAGGCGCGGGCGCAGGGTTATGGCTTGATGCCGAGCATGTATCTCTTGCTCGGCGCGATTCTCGTCGCCTCCGGCGCGTACGCCGCGGCGGACGCGCTCTAGACTCGAAGGCGTGAGTCTCCGTATCTGCCTCGTGACGCCGTTCGCGTGGTCGCAGCCGCACGACGTGAACGAGCACGTGGCGGGGATCGCCGGGGCATTGAGAGAGCTCGGGCACTCCGTCACCGTCCTCGCGCCCTCCAGCCGCGCCACCGACCTGCTCGCCGGCCGCCGCGCGCTGAACCGTGGCGAGGAGGCCGAGGTGATCGCGGTCGGCCCGGCGGTGCCGGTGTCTCGCCGCTCGAGCCTCGGCGTCCCGATGGGCGTGCGCGCCAACCTCTGGCTGGCGCTGAGCCAAGGCTCATTCGACGTGGTCCACGGCTTCGAACCGGGCCTGCCCAGCATCTCCTACCTCGCGCTGCGCGATTCGCAGACGCTCGGGGTCGCGACGTTCGTCTCGCGCGAACGGCTCTCGTACCCGCCCCGACGCGCGCTGCGGGACAAGCTGCTCGGACGCATCGACGCGCTGCTCGCCACCTCGGCCGAGACGGCCGCAGCCGCGGCGGAGCGGTTCCCGGGCGACTACCGGATCGTCTCGCCGGGCGTCGACCTCGAGCTCTTCCGGCCCCGCGCGAAGCGGAAGCTGATCGCCGTCGAGCTGCAGTCGACCTCGCTGCCGGTCGCGCGCGCCGCACTGCGGTCGCTGCGCGAGCTTCCGGAGTGGGAGATCGTGCTGCTGCGGACGAAGCCGCTCACGACGCGTCCCGGGATTCCGCTCGGCCTGCGCGACCGCGTGCGCGTCCGCTCCGGACGCACGGCTGCGGCCCGCGCCGCCGTTCTCTCCGAGGCCGAGATCTTCGCGCCCGCACCCGCGGGCTCACCGCGCCTGCTGCTGGAGGCGAACGCGGCCGGAGCCGCAGTCGCCGCCGCACCCGCTGCCGCCGAGCAGCCGGAGCTGGCCGCTGCCGCGGTCGCCCGCTACGCGGAGGATGCCGACCTGCGGGAGCACAAGCGCGCGGCAGCCTCCGAGGAGGCGCAGCGCCACGGCTTCACCGAGGTCGCGCGCGAGCTCGACGAGCTCTATCGCGGGCTCGCCGGCCGGCGGCGCCGGCCCGGCCGGCGAGACGAGGGGCCGCTGGCCAACCGGCCCTGGATCGTCGCCGACCTGCACATGCATACGAGCTGGTCGCACGACTGCTCGATCGAGGTCGACGAGCTGCTCGACCACGCCGAGACGGAGGGGCTGGGCGCGATCGCGGTCACCGACCACAACGTCTTCGGCGGCGCGCTCGAGGCCGTCGAGCGGGCACGTGGCCGCGACCTCGTCGTCATCCCCGGCGAGGAGGTCAAGACCGACGGCCAGGGCGAGGTGATCGGCCTCTTCCTGCAGGAGGAGATCCCCCGCGGGCTGTCGTTCGGCGACACGATCGCCGCGATTCGAGAGCAGGGCGGCCTCGTCTATCTCCCCCACCCCTTCGACCGGATGCATGCGATCCCGGACCCGGTCACGCTGCACCGCCACCTGGCGGAGATCGACGTGTTCGAGGTCTACAACGCCCGCCTGCTCTTCGAGACCTACAACGACGAGGCACAGCGCTTCGCCCGCAAGTACAACCTCGTCGCAGGCGCCGGCTCCGATGCACACGTGCTGCAAGGGGTCGGAACGGGAGCCGTGCGGATGCGCCGGTTCGAGGGCCCGGAGGAGTTCCTGCTCTCGCTGCGCAGCGCCGAGGTGCTGCGGCGGCCGAAGTCGCTGGCCTACCTGCAGAGCCTCAAGTGGGTGGCCCAGGTCAAGGAAAAGGTGCGGTAGAGGAGAACCCAGGAGCGTCCCCGATGTCTGCCGTGCCCACCGACGAGATCTACGAGCGCTACCTCCAGAAGGCGATCTCCGAGATCAACGAGCTCGGGGACGAGATCGGCCGCGCCGGGGACGAGGCCAACGTGCCCGTGCTGGGCTCGGGGCACCCGCTCGCCGACGTCTTCCTGCTCAAGTACGAGCCGAAGGCGTCGGAGGTGCAGGAGGGCGTCGCCTTCTTCGGCCGCTCCGGCCAGGCCCTGCTGAAGTCGCTCCAGCGGCTGCGCGTCGACCCGATGGCGGTGTACGGGACGAACTGCCTCAAGCTCGCGCGCCAGGATCCGGTGGAGGCGCGGCCGTGGCTCACCCGCGAGCTGCACATCGTCGGGCCGAAGCTGCTCGTCGCGATGGGGGCGCAGGCGGTGGAGTTCCTGAACGCGCTCGAGTTCCCGCTCTCCGACCCGGTCGACCCGGAACGCGAGGGGCTCCAGCGCTTCACGGGCACGATCGAGGCGCTCGTCGTTCCCGACATCGACGCGGCTCTCGACGAGGCGCCGGCGAAGACGGCCTTCTGGAACGCGTTCAAGGCACTCGGGCCCTGGTGGCAGGAACTGCCACCCTATTGATGGCGATGGGCCGAGCTGCCGCCGTCCTAAGTTGACCCGGAGACGTACGGTCGCGCTCGCCGCGGTGACGCTGGCGATCGCCGCGTACAGCGCCGTTGCGGGGTACCTGTGGGAGGCATCGCTGGGCTGGGACGTCGCGTTCCTCGTCGTCGCGGTGATTCCGATGTCGTTGCTCGTGGTCTGGCTCGCGCTCCCCTACCTGGGAGCGCGCGGGCTCTTCCCCGTCGGCCTGACGCTCGCCGTGCTCGCGGTCGGTCTCCACCTCGCCGGGCTCGACGTGCTCTTCAACGTCGCAAAGCTGTTCGCTCTGATCGCGCTCGGCTTCTGGTTCCTCAGCTTCTTCGAGACGGTCGCCTGGGCGGTCCTGGTCGCGGCGGTGATCCCGGTCGTGGACGCGCTCTCCGTCTGGCGCGGGCCGACCGGGCACATCGTCGAGGAGCAGCCCGGAGTGTTCGAGGACGTCTCGGTGGCGTTCCGGGTCCCGGGGGAGGAGAGCACCGCCAACCTGGGGCCGCCCGACATCCTCTTCTTCGCGGTCTTTCTCGGGGCCGCCGAGCGATTCGGCCTGCGGGTGGCGGCGACGTGGGTGGCGATGACCGCCCTGCTCGGCGTCACGCTCGTGCTGACGGCGACGACCGACGTGGCGGGCCTCCCGGCGCTGCCGGCGATCTGCATCGGCTTTCTCGCCGCCAACGCCGACCTGCTCTGGCGGGCACTGCGCCGCCGCGGACGCGCGCCCGTCCGGATCTACGGCCGCACGGACGCGCTGATGTTCGATCTCGACGCCGACGTGCTCGAGCGAACCGACGACCGGGTCGTCCTGCTCACGCGCGAGCGGCCCCCTCGGAACGCCGCCGTGGGGCTCGGCCCGATCGGCCGCGGCGAGCTGATCCTCGACGCCGCCGAGCCCGTACCGGTGGAGGTACACGACCTCGCCTACGGCATCGTGTTCGTCCCCTACGACGAGAGGCCGACGCTGCGCGATTCGGTGCATCCGGAGCAGCTCGCCGCGGACGACGCGACGGTCGAGCGCCTGAAGCGCGAACGGCGCTGAGCTGGTTGGCGCAAGCTGAGCATCCGCGGGAGCGGATGCTCAGCGCGCAAAGATCCCTGAAGGGGCCGCCCGCGGCCCAAAACCGACCCGCAGACCGCGCCCAGTGACTACGCCGCGCGCGCAGCGGCAAGCTGAGCGTCCGCGGGAGCGGATGCTCAGCGCGCAAAGATCCCTGAAGGGGCCGCCCGCGGCCCAAAACCGACCCGCAGACCGCGCCCAGTGACTACCCCGGGCGCGCAGCGGCAAGCTGAGCGTCCGCGGGAGCGGATGCTCAGCGCACAAAGGCCCAAAA
Organism: uncultured Gaiellaceae bacterium; assembly: GCA_963735585.1. Classification (GTDB taxonomy): domain Bacteria; phylum Actinomycetota; class Thermoleophilia; order Gaiellales; family Gaiellaceae; genus Gaiellasilicea. The sequence continues at coordinate 1,082,609 of CAVTLI010000001.1, forward strand.
CCGCCCCCCAGACCGCGCCCAGTCGCTACGCCGGGCGCGCAGCCGCTCTACTCTCCGGTTCGACGATGGCAGACGACGACCGCCTCGACATGCTGGACGAGCACGTTCGCCGAGCCCTGCACGACGCACGGCTGGAGCTGGTGCTCGAATTCCACCCACGGCCGAGCGGGGCGAGAGCCGGGCGGATCGTGCTCCGGGACAAGGACGGCCTGACCGTCGCCGACCTCGCGCTCGAGAGCGCGGAGGAGATGAACGTCACGCTGGCGCGACTCGTCCTACTCGGCTTCCGCGCCGACGCGACGGCGCCCTCCGACTCCGGCGCCCGTGCCCGCGAGCGGAGCGCCAAGATCGAGACGGACGTGGTCGTCGCCGGCGTCGACGGCTATCGCAAGGGCTGGGTGGCGGTCTCGGTCGACCCGAGCGGAGACGTCGAGGTCTCGACGCATCCGAGCTTCGTCGAGGTGCTCGCGCTGCGGGCGCAGGTGATCGCCGTCGACATCCCGATCGATCCGACCGGACAGGGCGCGCGCAGGGCCGACTCCGGTGCCCGCGCCTTCGTCGGGGGCCGCGCCAGCAGCGTCTTCGCCACCCCGCCGCGCGCCGCGCTCGAAGCGGGCACCTTCGCCGAGGCGAACGAGATCGCACGGACGATCACGGGCAAGGGGCTCTCGCAGCAGGCGTTCGGGCTCCGGCAGAAGCTACTTGAGGTGCACGAGCACGCTGGCGGCGACGCGCGGATCGTCGAGATGCACCCCGAGGTGTCGTTCTGCGCGCTCTCCGGCGCACCGCTGGGCGAGTCGAAGCACACCGCGGCAGGCCTGGCGAGACGCCGCGAACTCCTCGCCGGTGCAGGAATCGAGCTGCCGAAAGCCGTGCCTGGGGTGCCGGAGGTGGATCTGCTCGACGCGGCCGTCGGCGCCTGGACGGCCGCGCGCTACGCGAAGGGGAATGCGCTGGCTTTCCCGCCGGAGCACACCGACCGGCTCGGCGCGATCTGGCGCTAGGCACGCTCGAGCAGCGCGACCGTCTCGACGTGCGGCGTGTGCGGGAACATGTCGACCGGCCGGGCGCGCACGAGCTCGTAGCCGTACTCCCCTCGCAGCACCTTGACGTCGGACGCGAGCGTGGTCGGGTTGCAGGAGACGTAGACGATCCGCGACGCGCCGAGCGCGCCCGTGCGCTTCAGCGCCTTGCCGGCGAGCCCGGCTCGCGGCGGATCGACGACGACGACGTCCGGCTGCCCCGCCCGCTCGGCGAGCTCCTCGATCGACTGGCCGACGTTCCCGGCGAAGAACGCGGCGTTGGAGATCCCGTTCAGGTCGGCGTTCTCGAGCGCGCACGCGACCGCCTCCTCCGAGATCTCGACACCCCAGACGCTGAGCGCGTTCCCGGCCAGGGCGAGCCCGATCGTGCCGGTGCCGCAATAGAGGTCGTACACCGTCTCGTCGCCGGTCAGCGCCGCGTACTCGATCGCCAGCGCGTAGAGCCGCTCGGCCATCCCGGTGTTCGTCTGCAGGAAGGCGTTCGGCCGAACGCGGTAGCGCAGACCGAGGATCTCCTCCTCGATTGCATCCTCGCCCCAGAGCAAGGTCGTGGGCAGGTTCGTCACCTCGGAGGGCCCGTCGTTGACCGCCCAGTGAATCGAGCGCACCTCGGGGAAGCGGCGCAGCACCTCGACGAAGTAGCCGGTCTCGAACTTCTCGCCGGGGCCGGTCACGAGCAGCACGAGCGCCTGCCCGGTGTTGCGCCCCTCGCGCACCACCAGATGGCGCAGGTAGCCGGTGTGCTCGGACTGGTCGTATGCGACCAGGTTCTCCTCGCGGGCCCAGTCACGCACGGCGTTCCGGATTGCGTTGCCGACGTCGGTGGTGAGCCAGCAGCGCTCGATCTCGAGCACCTCGTCCCAGCGCCCGGCCTTGTGGAAGCCGAGCGCGGGGCCGGAGGGCATTTGCGTGAACGAGTACTCCATCTTGTTGCGGTAGAAGAAGGCCGAGTCCGCGGGAACGATCGGCTGGAGCGGCGGCTCGGCGATCCCACCGATGCGGACGAACGCGTCGCGCACCTGGGCTTCCTTCGACGCGACCTGCACCGCGTAGTCGAGATCCTGGAAGCGGCAACCGCCGCAGGCCGGGTAATGGGCACAGGGAGCGTCGACGCGCTGTGGCGACGGCTCCAGCACCTCGGTCGCCAGCGCCTCGGCGAAGCCGCGCTTCACCTTGGTCACGCGCGCACGGACGCGGTCGCCCGGCAAGCCGCGCCGCACGAAGACGACGAAGCCGTTCAGGCGCGCGACGCCGTTCCCGCCGTAGGCGAGCGAGTCGACCTGGAGCTCGACCTCCTCGTCCTTCCGTACCGGAGCGGCCATTCCCGTCAGGGTACGCGTCACGTGATGTCGCGGCGGCGGGTGCGCACGACGCCGGCTGCACCGATCAGCGCGATCCACAGACATGCGACGGCGACCGCAGGCCCGTAGGAGAGCAGATCCTCCCCGCCGGTCCCGTCGGCCCCGTCCAGCGACTGGAACGGCAGGTAGGAGACGGCGCCGTCGACGTCGAGCAGGGCGAAGAGGCCCCACAGGAGCGACTCGCCGACGAAGATCCAGATCAGCGTGCCCACGAGTGCTGCAACCTGGCTCTGCACGAGGGAGCCCACCGCGACTCCCATCAGGCCCCAGAGCACCGCGCCGAGGAGGGTCTGCGCAGCGCGTTCCCAGACTTCGCCCGAGCCGAGGTGGATGTCGGCGCCGACGACCGAGAGCCAGATCACCGCCACCACTGCGATCACGAGGAGCGCGATCACGTCGAACAGGAGCGCGACGAGCGTCACGGCGACGGCCTTGGCCCCGAGCACGCGCTCGCGAACCGGTGCGGCGAGGAACGTGGGCGTGATCGTGCCGTGGCGGAACTCCGACGTCACGGCCGTGATCCCGAGGATGATCGCGAGCAGCGCCGCGAACCCCGCGGCCTCCACGAGGCCGACCTGGAAGTCGACGGAGCTCCGGCGGAAATCGTCCGACGTCCCGACGTCGGCCGCCACGGCGATACCGGCGAGCAGGACGATCACGACGAGATACGCGTACCAGCCGCGGGTCGTGCGCACCTTCAGCAGCTCGGAGCGGAGAAGGGCGATCACTGGGTCGTCTCCCCGCCGGTCAGCTCGAGGAAGACCTCCTCGAGCGTGGCGCTCTCGACGGTGAGCTCGTGGAGCACTATGCCGTTGGCGGCGGCGACCTCGCCGATCCGCTCGGGCGGGAGATCGACCGCGAGCGTCGTGCCGTCGACCTCGGTGACGGTGCCGCCCTGGGCGGCGAGGAGCTCGCGCAGCCGCGGAGCCTCCGGGCTGCGCACGCGGGTAGCGCCCTGCGCGCCCGCGAGGACCTCCGCGATCGACGCCTGCTGGATGAGCCGCCCGCGGTGGATGATCACGACGCGATCTGCCGTCTGGGCGACCTCGGAGAGAACGTGACTCGAGACGAGGATCGTCCGGCCCTCGGCAGCGAGCGAGCGAAGGAGGTCGCGCAGCCATCTGATCCCGGCCGGATCGAGACCGTTCGCAGGCTCGTCCAGCACGAGCACCTCGGGATCGCCGAGGAGGGCCGTGGCGAGCCCGAGCCGCTGGCGCATCCCGAGCGAATAGCCCTTCACGCGGCGCTTCGCGGCGGCACTCAGCTCGACGAGCTCGAGCACCTCCTGCACGCGCGACGCGGGCAGCCCCGCGGCGGCGGCCTGCACCCGAAGGTGGTTCCGCCCGGACCGGCCGGGATGCACCTCGCTGGCCTCGAGCACGGCGCCGACCCGATGCAGCGGCCGGTCGAGCTGACGGTAGGGCACGCCGAGGACGGTCGCGGCGCCGGCGTCCGGGTGTACGAGCCCGAGCACCGCGCGCAACGTCGTCGACTTGCCCGCTCCGTTGGGTCCGAGGAAGCCTGTGATCGTGCCGGGCTCGACTCGGAAGCTGAGGCCCGCCACCGCCTGGGTCTTGCCGAACCGCTTGCTGAGCCCCTCGACCTCGATCACACCGGGCTCGCGATCAACGCAGCGCCGTCACGTAGACCGTGCGCTGACGGGGACCGTCGAACTCGCAGAGGAAGATGCCCTGCCACGTGCCGAGCGCGAGCGCTCCGTCGCGGACGGGCACGAGCACGTCCGAGCCCATGAAGGCGGCGCGAATGTGCGTGGGCGCGTTCTCCTCGCCCTCCTCGATGTGCTGCCAGGGCCAGTCCTCGGAGACGATCCGCTCGAGAGCCGTCTCGAAGTCGCGGGCGACGGCCGGGTCGGCGTGCTCGTTGATCGCGACCCCCGCCGTCGTGTGCGGGACGTAGACGAGCGCGGCGGCCGCTCCGTCGAGCTCGCCGAGCGTTTCGCGCACGCTGCTCGTGATGTCGAGGAGCTGGCTTCGCCGCTCGGTCTTGACGGTGAACTCGCGCACGGCGCGTATCCTAGGGCGCGTGAGCGAGGCCCCGTCTCAGGAGCAGACTCCCAGTGACCGCGAGCTCGACGGCTACCGCGCCGGCGCCGACCGCTTCATCGCGGAGCTCGACGACGAGTACTACCGCCACTACGCGGGCCTGAAGCCCGACTTCGACCTGCGCCCCATCTACGAACGGCACGCCGCTCTCACCGATGTCGAGACGGTGAAGCGGCTGGGCAGCGCCGTCCGCGGACGTGAGAACCTCGAGCTCTACCGGTTCGGCTGCGAGGGGTATCTCGGCGAGCTGACGCGTGAGCACGCCGAGCGGATCGCGGAGCTCGAGACCGAGCTGGAGACGCCGCACGCCGGCGAGACGGTGGGCTACCGGATGCTGCCGCCGACGATCGCGAACACGGCCGATCGCGCGACGCGGGAGCGGCTCGAGACGGCGCGCAACGCGCTCACCGACGAGCACCTGAACCCGCTGTACCTGGACGCGGTGGAGACGGCCGGGCGCGGCGTCCGCGCGCTCGGCGCAAAGGACTACTTCGAGCTTTACCGCGACCGCTTCGGCTTCGACCTCGAGGGCCTTGCCGCGCAGTGCCGAGCCTTCCTCGACTCGACCGAGCGGCTGTACGAGGAATCGATGGACCGCGCGCTGCGCGAGCACATCGGGCTCGGCCTCGGCGAGGCGGAACGCTGGGACGTGCGCCGTTTCTTCCGTGGCTCGAACTGGGACGCGGCCTTCCCGGGGGACCGGATGCTGCCGGCGCTGCGTGCGACGCTCGCCGACCTCGGGATCGACCTCGATGCGCAGAAGAACGTCCACCTCGACGTCGAGGAGCGCCCGACGAAGTCGCCGCGCGCGTTCTGCGCGCCGATCGAGGTTCCGGACAAGGTGATGCTCGTGATCCAGCCGATGGGCGGGCCCGACGACTGGCGGGCGCTCTTCCACGAGGCGGGACACACCGAGCATTTCGCGTTCACCTCTCCCGACCTCAAGCTGGAGGAGAAGCGCCTGGGCGACAACGCCGTCACGGAGGGCTGGGCGATGCTCTTCGAGCACCTCACGGGCGACCGCGCGTGGCTGACGCGCATGCTCGATTTCGCGCGGCCCCGCGAGTTCGCCGAGGAGGGTGCGGCGCACCTGCTCTTCTTCGTGCGCCGCTACTCGGCGAAGCTGCTCTACGAGATCGAGTTCCACCAGGCCGCGGACCCGACGACGATGCGCTCCCGCTACGTCGAGCTGCTGGGCGACGCGCTGAAGGTCGAGCCGAGCGAGACGGACTACCTCGCCGACATCGACTCGGGTTACTACGTCACGTCGTACCTGCGCTCGTGGGCCTTCGAGGCACAGCTGTCGACGTTCCTGCGCGAGGAGTTCGGCACCGACTGGTTCCGGCGGCGGGAGGCCGGCTCGCTCCTGCGCGAGCTCTGGTCGCTGGGGCAGAAGCCGACCGCGGACGAGCTGCTGAAGGACGTCACCGGCGCGCCGATCGAGCTCGAGGCCGTGGCCGACAAGCTGCGCGCCGCGCTCCCGGCGACCGCCTAGCTCTAGAGAGCACCGCCGGCTGCGGGTGGAGCGCCCACCTCGAGCGGCGAGCCGCCGCCCGACTCGCGGGCGAGATAGTCCTCGATCAGCATCACGTTGTCGCGCGAGCGCTCGACGACCGCGAGCAAGGCTGACATCGACGAGACCTCCTCGCGCTGCTCCTGGAGGAACCAGTGCAGGAACTGCTCCCCCACGAGCTCGTGCTCGTCGCGCGCGAGCTGCACCAGCGCACCGATCTGCTGCGTGACGCGCTTCTCCTGCTCCAGCGCGAGGCGAACCGGCTCGACGACGTCGGAGAACTGGGTCTGCGGCGCCTCGACACCCGGAACGACCACAGTCTCGTCGGCGTCGAGCAGGTACTGCACGAGCATCATCGCGTGATTTCGCTCCTCCACCGCCTGGCGGTAGAAGTGGGCGGCCAGCTGCGGCAGGGTCAGCGCGTCGTAATGGACTGCGATCGCGACGTACTGCTGCGACGCGCCGAGCTCGTGACCGACCTGCTCGTTGAGCGCGTCCGGGAAGCTGGCCATCGGCGCGACTCTAACGCGCCGGGATAGCATCGCGCGGCGTGCTGCTCCGCGACACTCCCGCGATCCGATCGCCTCTCGACGTGGGCTCTTGAACCGCGAGACCTTCGAGGAGCACGTCCGTGCTGCGCTCGACCGCGTCCCGCCGGAGCTCGCTCGTGCGCTCGTGAACATCGCGGTCGTCGTCGAGGACGAGCATCCCGACGACCCGGATCTGTTCGGGCTGTACGAGGGGATTCCGCTGCCGGAGCGCGGCAGCGGCGGCCACGGGGAGCTGCCCGACCGGATCGCGATCTACCGGCTTCCGCTCACCGAGACGTTCGCCGACCCGCGTGAGCTCGAGGACGAGATCCGGATCACGGTCCTGCACGAGCTGGCGCACTATTTCGGCCTCGACGAGGACCGCATCTCCGAGCTCGGATACGAGTGATGGTGACGGCGCTCTACGTGCTCGCGATTGCGGCCGGCATCGCCGGTGCAGCCGTGATTGTTGTTTTTTTGTTCAGCCGCGACGAGTAAGGGAATCCCGGTGGGTCCGCGCGCGTTTTCAAGTGCATGACAACGATTGCGGAGATTCACGCGGAGATCGAGGGGCTGAGCGAGCAGCGAACCGAGCTGTGGAACCTGCTCTCCCAGGGCCGGAACGAGGCCGTGCGGGAGGAGATCAAGCAGATCGACGAGCGGCTCCAGGGGCTTTGGGACCAGCATCGGGCCGAGCGGGCACGCATCCGCTTCGGCGAGCGCGACGAGATCGTGCGTCGCGCGCGTGCCGAGGAACGCTTGGAGCGCGCCGCCTAGACGGGTACGATCCGGCTCCTTGAGTCGGTTCAAGCTCCCCGCCCGTGGTGACGATTCCTCCGACTCGGAGTCGGAGCGTGAGGCGCTGCAACGACAGCGCCTCGAGGCCTCCGCAGAGCTCGCAGCGCTGAAGAGCGTGCTCGCCGAGCGTGTCGCGAGCGTCCAGCTGCGGGAGCGGGAGCTCGCGCAGGCGCTCGAGCGGGTGGAGCAGCGCGAGTCGAAGCTCGAGGGAGCCGGTGCGCGCGGCGCTCGCGTCGCGGCCGCCCGCGCCCGCCTCGCGGAGCTGAAAGCAGCGCGCGCAGAGCGGGGCCAGGAGAAGGAGCTGGCCGACCTCGAGACACGCAGAGCCGAGCTCGACGCAAGCAGAGCTGAGCTGGATGCGCGCGCCGCGGGGCTCGACGCGCGCGAGCGTGCACTCGAGCGGCCGCAGGCCGACGCTGCCGAGCCGACAGAGGCGCCGGAGGTGAAGCAGGTCGACCCCGTGGCCGCAGCCGCCGCGGCGAAGCAGCTAGCCGCCCGCGAGCACGAGCTGGACGCTCGCGCGGAGGGGCTCGACGCGAGCGCGAAGGAGCTCGAGGCGCGCTCGGCCGAGCTCGAGGCCCATGCAGCCGAGCTCGACGCCCGCGCCGCCGAGCTCGACGAGCGCGCGGCTGCACCGGCGGAGCCCCGGGCCGAGCAGGAGCCAGAGCCGACCGCGACCGAGGCTGAGCTCGCCCGGCTCGAGGCGAAGCTCGCGGAGCTGCGCGAAGCCGAGCGGTCTTTCGCCCGCACGCACGCCGAGCTCGCGGTGCGCAGCGACGCGCTGACGGAGCGCGAGACGGCCCTCGCGGCGCGAGAGCGGGCGGTCGCGGCGCTGGAGGCGCCGTCGAGCCCGGGAATCGACGCGCTCGAGGCTCGCATCCGCAGGCTCGAGCAGGGCTCGCGGAGCGGAGGCGCGTCGACGCAGACCTTCAGCGACGGGCTGCGCTCGCTCGAGCGAGGCCTCCGCCACCCCGCCCCGGACGAGCCGCTTCACTAGACCTGGCGCAGCCGCGGCGAAGCCCGCCGCTTCACTACACTGAACGCCGTTCGGGGCGTTAGCTCAGCTGGGAGAGCGCCGCCTTTGCAAGGCGGAGGTCGCCGGTTCGATCCCGGCACGCTCCACTAGCTGCAGCGTTGGGAATCTGCAAAGCAGATTCCCAACGCGCGAAGATCCCTGAAGGGGGCCGCTTCGCGGCCCCACCTGGCGATTGGGATTGGCCGGCACTGGCTGCAGAAGACCCCTGAACTGGCTGCAAACGTTTGGGAATCTGCAGAAGCAGATTCCCAACGCGCAAAGACCTGAAGGGGGCCGCTTCGCGGCCCCACCTGCCGATTGGGATTGGCCGGCACTAGCTGCAGCGAAGACTCCTGAAGGGGCGCTTCGCGGCCCCACCTGGCGATTGGGATTGGCCGGCACTGGCTGGCGATTGGGATTGACCCTCGGGCTCGCTGGAGGACGAGGGTTCGGACGATTTGTCGCGCGGAGGCTCATCTAGGGTGCAGTGGGATGAAACCGGGGTCGCAGCGGTGAAGCCGCCCGGGCCGTGGCGGCTGATCGCGAAGCGGACGCTCGCCGTGTGGCCGCTCGTGGCCGTCTCGTTCGGCGCGATCCTGCTCGCCGCGGCGCTCCTCGCGGCGGCGCCGATGTACGCGGGAGCGGCAGCCCAGGCAGGCCTCGAGCGGAAGCTCGCGGACGCTGACGCCGAGGAGGCCGGAGTGGACGTGACGAGCCGCGCCGACGTCGCGGGCTACGAGCGCGAATCGGGGCGCGTAGTCGAGCAGCTCCGGCTCGCGCTCCCCGGCGACGCCCCGATCCATCGCGTCGGCGAATCCGACTCGGTGGCCTCGAGCGGCGGCCGGCGCTACGTGCTCGCGTTCTTCGACGGCATCGAGCGCCATGCGACGCTGGTTCGCGGTCGCTGGCCCGACCCGGACGCGGAGCAGCTGGAGGCGGTCGTCTCGACACAGGCTGTGGACACGACGGGACTCGCGACCGGCGGGACGGTCGCGCTCGAGGACACGCCGACGATTCGGATTGTCGGCGAGTACGACATCTCCGACCCGGCGGCGCCGATCTGGTGGAACGACGAGCTGGCGCTCGACGGCCTGCGCGGCCGGGACGTGCCCACGTACGGGCCGCTCGTCGTGGCAGAGCCAGCCCTACGCTCGACGGCCGAGCGCTTCCGTGCGAGCTGGCGCACCCGTCCCGCCGCAAGTGCGTTCGACGTCGGCGAGCTCAGGTCGACCGAGGCCGCCGTCGACGGTCTCGAGGACCAGCTCGCCGAGGGCGTCGCACGCGGGGTCGCGCCGCCCGTCGTCTCGACGGGGCTCGGCAGCCTGCTCGAGGAGACCCGGCGCGAGGTCGAAGTGGCGCGCACGGGAGTGCTCGTCCCGCTCGCCCAATTGGCGTTGCTCGCCGGCTACGGTCTGGTCTTCGTCGCCGCACTGATCCGCCGGCGGCGGCGGCGCGAGGACGGCTTGCTGCTGACGCGCGGCGCGCAGCCGCGCTCGCTGGCGCTGGCCTCGGCCGTGGAGGCGCTCGCGCTGGCAATGCTGGCGGCACTCGCGGCGCCCTGGGTCGCTCGGCTCGCGATCGAGCTCGTGGCGGCCTTCGGCCCACTCGCGTCGGCCGGGCTCGACCTCGAGCCGGAGGTCGGACGGCTTCCCTACTCGCTCGCGGCGCTCGGCGCGCTTGCCTGCCTCGCTGCGCTCGTCCTGCCGTCGCTGCGCGGCGAGTCGATGAGCGCGCGAGCGAGCCGGCCGGGGTTTTTCGCCCGCACCGGGCTCGACGTCGCGCTGCTCGTCGCAGCCGGGATCGCGCTTTGGCAACTCCGCGCCGAGGGAGCGCCGGTGGTCGCGGGCGACGGGGAGCTCGACGTACTGCTCGTCGCGGTCCCGGCGATCGGCATCCTGGCCGGCGCCGTCCTTGCCGGCCGCCTCCTGCCTCCGGTGCTCGCCTTCCTCGCCCGCACTGCTGCGAGACGCCCAGGTGCGGTTCCGGCTCTCGCCGCGCGGCGCCTCGCACGCACCGCCGAGGAGCACCGTCCCGCCGCGGTCCTGCTCGTGGCCGCGCTCGCGATCGGCACCTTCGCCGCCGCCTACGCGACGACGTGGGACGACACGCAACGCGAGCGCGCCGCTCTCATCGCCGCCGCCGACATCCTCGTGCCGGACGACCGTCGCTCCGACGCCTATCCGCCCCTCGGCCGCTCGAACGCCTTTGCCGCCACCGCGGGGGTGGAGTCCAGCTCGCCGCTCGCCGTCGAGAGCCTCCAGGTCGGCGGCGAGCCCGTTCCGCTGATCGGAGTCGACGCCGCCCGAAGCGCCGTCACCCCCGTGGGCCCAACCGCTGATCGACAGGAGCAGCTGCTGCAGCAACTCGCCGCCCGGCGCCCACCGGCTGTGGGAGCGCCGCTCCCCGACGACGCGGAGGAGCTCACGCTCACCGCTCATGTAACGCTCGAGCCGCTTCCGGAGGATTTCGAGCCACCGCCGGCGTTCTCGTTCTTCGAGGGCACGCGCGAGCAGTCCGTCGATCCGGCTCCGTCGCTCGCCGTCGTCGTCAGCGACGCCGACGGCCTGTACCACCGGCTCCCGGCGGGGCCGCTGCACGAAGGCGAGAACCGCGTCTCGGTCGAGCTCGGCCCCCAGCCGCGCCACCCGTTGCGGCTCGCCGCGCTCGAGCTCGGCTACGACGTGCCGGCGTTCGTGCCGCGCAACCTCACGGTCGCGGTCACGTCGACCGTCGTCGACCAGGAGGAGTGGCGAGCCGAGATCCTTCCGCTCACCTCGATCGTGGCGTCGGCGAACGCGACCCTCGCGCCCGGCCGCGGCCTCACGCTGGGGCTGGACACGGGCGCCGCGGACAACGATCGGACGGCGACGACCGTCGTGCTCCGCCCCGGCGCGCCGCCCTCGCGGCTGCTGCCCGCGATCGCGGGAACCGGCCTGCTCGACTCGCTGCAGGCCCGCGTCGGCGACGTGGTCGAGGTCGGCGGCGGGCGGCGGGTCGAGCTGATCGGCTCGCTGACGAACTTCGCCGCTGCAACGGAAGGCGACAGCTTCCTCGTCACCGACCTGCCGACCCTCTTCGCGCAGCGGTACGAGCGGCTGCACGAGGTGGCGCGACCCGACTTCTGGGCGCTGGAGACCGGCTCGGCGCCTGTTGCGGCGACTGTTGCAGCACTCGGCCGACCGCCCCTCGAGGTCGAGCAGGTGATCGCGCGCGCGCCGCTCGAGCGCTCGCTCGCGAACGATCCGCTCGCGGTCGCGACGTCCGGCGCGCTCTGGCTGGGCTCGCTGGCCGCAGCGTTGTTCGCGGTTGCGGCGTTCGCCGTCGCCGGCGCCGCGCGCCGCCGGAAGCACGTCGCCGACGCCTCGCTCCTCGGTGGGCTGGGTCTCGAGCGACGCGGCGCCCGGGCGATGATCGTGCTCGAGGACGGCGTCCTCGCGCTGCTCGCGGCTGCGATCGGGGTGGGCATCGGCGTCGCCCTCGCCGTGCTCGTCCTGCCCGCGGTGGCGTTCACCGAGACCGGAGAGGCAGCCGTGCCGCAGCCGAGCGTCGCGATTCCGTGGGCGACCGTCGCGATCCTGGCCGGGGGGGCGATCGCCGCGATCCTGATCGAAGCCGCGCTTCGCGCGCGTGGCGCTGGGCGCGCGTCGATCGCGGCCGAGTTGAGGGCGCGATGAGGTTCGAGCCCCTTCGTCGCGGCTCGCGCCTGCTGGCGCTGCGCGGCCTCGGGGCTGACCGACGCTGGGCAGGCGGTCTCTTTCTCGTCGTCGCCGTATCGACGGCCGCCGTTGCCTCCCTGCCGCCCCTCTACGCGAATGCCCAGGACGATGCGCTGCGGGAGGAGGCCGCGCGCTCCTCCCCGCGCGAGCGCGATCTCGAGGTCGTCCAGGCAGCGCGGCTGCCCGCCGCCGGGCTCCCCGCGACGAGCGCGGAGCGCCTGCGCACGGTGCCGGCCGAGCTCGCCGGGCTCGTCGACGACCGCACGCTCCTCGTCGAGACCCCTCGCTACACGCTCTATTCCGTGGGCGACTCGCCGACGCCGGCCGGTACGGCCCGCTTCCTGACCCTGCGCGCACACGAGGGCCTCGACGACCACGTCCGCCTGGTCGAAGGTCGGCGCCCGACAGCGACGACGGAAGGACGGCTGGAGGTCGCGCTCACGGCTGCGACCGCCGCAGCGCTCTCGGTGAAGGTCGGCGACCGGCTGCTGCTCGAACCCGACCTGACGCAGCCGCAGTTCCAGTCGCTCAACTTCGACCTCCTGCCTGCGGTGTACCTCGACGTCGCCGGGATCGTCGCCGGAGAGGCCGACGATCCGTACTGGTTCGGCGACGCGCGCTCACTGCAGCCTCGGGTCGAGGAGACCGAGACGCAGCGGCTTGTCTTCGCCTCGGGGCTGCTCCCGCTCACCGCGTATCCCGACCTCCTGGACGAGACCGGCGAGGTGATGCCGCTGACGTACCGCTGGCGCTACGAAGTCGCGGCCGGACGGCTCGAGGCGAGCGCCCTCGACGGGCTCGAGGCTGCGGCGCGCTCGGTCGAGCTGCGTTACGGCGCCGTGTCGGAGGCCGGTTCGCCCGTGCCGGAGGCGAGGACCGGGATCGGCCGGATCTTCGAGCGCTTCCGTGAGCAGCAACGTGTCGCGTCGGCGAGCCTCTCCTTCGCCGGCGCCGGGTTTCTCGGCCTCGCGCTCGTGGTGATCATCGCCGCCGCGCTCGCCGGCGGCGCAGCGCAGCGCCGCGCGCTGACCCTCGCCCGCGACCGGGGCGGGTCGGTGGGCGCCGCCGCCGCCCTGATCGCGCTCGCCTTGGTGGCACCGGCGGCGTTCGTCGGGCTGGCTGTCGCAGCGGCCCTCACACAACGGCTCGACACGGCGGGGCTCGCGGTCGGACTCCTGCTCGCAGCCGCGGCGGCGATCGCGATCGCAGTCGTGGTGGCGCCGCGGGTGCCCTCGCAGCAGGATGCGGTAGCCGCCCGTGAGCAACGCGAGCGGCGCAACCGGCGGCGTGCGGCGCTCGAGGCGACGCTCGTGACGGTCGCCATCGCCGGAGCCGTCGCTCTCCGGACGCGCACGACCTCGCCGGAGGGATTCGACGCGCTCGCCGCGGCCACGCCGGTACTGGTCGTCCTCGCCGTGTGCGCGCTGGCCCTGCGCCTGCTTCCGCCCGTCGCCCGCCTGATCGGCAACCATCTCCGCCGACGGGTCGATCTCGCGCCCACGCTCGCGCTCCGGCGGATCGAGCGGCAGGGAGCGCTCGGGGCGCCACCGCTCGTCGTTCCGCTCGTCGCGGCCGCGGTGGCGACGTTCGCCTCGCTGACGATCGGCGGCGCCGCCGACGCGACCGCCCCGCTCCTCGAGACCGTCGGCGAGACGCTGGCCGCGATCTCGTACCTCAGCGTGGCCTATGCCGCGGCTGCGATCGTGGTCGTCGTCGTGGTGCTCGTACGCGAGAGATCCGAGGAGGACGGCCGGTTGCTGGCGCTGGGACTGCGCCGCCGTCCGGCGCTCACGCTCGGGCTGACGCAGTTCGTGCCGCCGATCGCGGCGGGAGCGCTCGCAGGCGCCCTCGCCGCAGGGCTCGCCTTCGCCGCGGTCCGCCCCGCGTTCGACGCGGCCGACCGAGTCTCCCTCGGCGCACCTTTCGCCGTCGCACTGGCGTTCCTGGCGTTGCCGCTGGCGGGCGCAGCCGCAGTCGTCGTGTCTCACCGGAGGGCTTCGTGAGCAGCGCTGCTTCGACCTGTGACGCTCGCGCGTTCCTCGGACGTCGCTCGCCGTGCCCGGCCGGAGGGGACAGTACGCGTCGTACGGCCCCGGAGAGCCGGGTGCTGCGAGCGGCGTCAGGCGCCGGCGGAGCCGGGCTCTGCCCGGCGGGAGCCGGTGCCGGCGAGGGGCGCGCGTGAACGGCAAGATCGTCTGCAAGAACCTGGTCAAGGTCTTCAAGACGGAGGACGTCGAGGTGGTCGCCCTCCAGGGTCTCGACCTGCTCGTCGAACCGGGCGAGCTCGTCGCCATCGTCGGCGCGTCGGGGAGCGGCAAGTCGACCCTGCAGAGCATCCTGGCCGGGCTCGAGTCGCCGACCGCGGGCACCGCCGAGGTGGCCGGCTGGGACCTGACCTCGCTGCCCGACCGGAAGCGCCGCGAGTTCCGGCTCACCACGGTCGGCTTCGTCTGGCAGCAGACGGCCACGAACGTCGTGCCGTACCTGACCGTGGCCGAGAACATCGCGGTACCGCTGCTGCTCAAGGGCGCCCCGCTGCGCGAGCGCCGGGTCCGGATCGCGGACACGCTCGAGCTGGTCGAGCTGCAGGAGCTCGCCGACGCGCGCTCGGACACGCTCTCGAGCGGCGAGCAGCAGCTGCTTGCGGTGGCCGTGGCGCTCGCGAACGCGCCGGCGGTGGTGCTCGCCGACGAGCCGACGGCAGAGCTCGACAGCGAGAGCTCCGGCAGGCTCTTCGCAGCCCTGCAGACCGTCAGCGCGTCGGGCGTGACCGTGGTCGTGACGACGCACGACCCGCTCGTCTCCGCCTCCGTCGAGCGGACGATCACGATCCGCGACGGCCGGACGAGCGCCGAGACGATCCGCCGTGCCGCGGGTGCCGTGGGCGAGGACTTCGCCGTCCTCGACGGCGCAGGCCGGCTCCAGCTGCCGCCGGAGTACGTGGAGGCGCTCGGGCTCGGCGGCCGCGTCCGCCTGGTGCTCGACGAGGATCGCATCGAGGTGCGGCCGGAGTACGGACGCCGGGGACCGCAGCCGTGATCGCCGCGCGCGACCTGACCAGGCGGTTCCGGGACGGTCATCACGACCGGCTCGCGCTCTCCGGCGTCGACCTCGATGTGACCGAGGGCGAGTACGTGGTCGTCTTCGGCCGCTCCGGCGCCGGCAAGACGACGCTGCTCAATCTGCTCGGCGGCCTCGACCGGCCGAGCGGCGGTTCTGTCTCGGTGGACGGCGTCGAGCTGGCAGGGCTCGGCCGCGACCGGCTCGCCGCCCTCCGACGCGATCGCATCGGTTTCGTCTTCCAGACCTTCGGGCTGCTCGCGGAGCTGACCGCCGCGGAGAACGTGGAGGTGCCGCTGCGGCTGCGCAGTGTGCCCGCCGCGGAGCGGGATGCACGAGTGCGAGCTGCACTCGAGCTCGTCGGGCTCGGCCTCCGCGGCCGCCACTTGCCCGATCAGCTCTCCGGTGGCGAGCAGCAGCGGGTCGCAATCGCCCGCGCCCTCGTCGCCGAAGCGCCGCTCGTGCTCGCCGACGAGCCGACGTCGCAGCTCGACTCGGCCAACAGCCAGGCCGTCGCCGCGATCCTGCGAGACCTCGTGGACACGCGCGGGCTCACCGCGGTCGTGACCACGCACGACCCGATCGTCGTCGCCGCCGCCGATCGCACGATCGAGCTCGACGACGGGCGCGTCGTCCCGGGCTGACCGATCGCGGCCGACTGCGACCGCCTCCCTCCGGGCTTGCCATAGTTTCCGCCCGTGAGCGACCAGCAAATGCCGATCCGCGTGTTGATCGTGGACGACCACGAGCTCTTCACGCACGCACTGACCTCGACGCTCAACCAGGACGAGCGCTTCGAGGTGGTCGGCACAGCCGCGACCGGGCGCGACGCGATCCGCGCCGCCAGGAGCTCTGCGGTGGACGTGGTTCTCATGGACATGTCGATGCCCAAGCTGGACGGGCTTGCGGCCACACGCCGCCTGCTCGCGCTCGAGCCCGCACCGCGCGTGATCGTGCTCAGCGGCCACACCGACAAGCTCTCGCAAACCGCCGCGCTCGAGTCGGGCGCGTCGGTCTTCGTCTCGAAGAGCGAGCCCTTCGAGACGCTGACGGAGACGATCGTCGGGGTCTGTGCTCGTTAGGCGCAAGCAGAGCATCCGCAGAAGCGGATGCTCTGCGCGCAAAGACCCCTGAAGGGGCCGCGTTCGCGGCCCGACCAGCCGCCTTTCTCAGGCCGGCTCTCCGTGCTCGTCGTCGGGAGGCCGTCCCGCTGGCGTCGCGGCGGTCTCCTCCGACGGACCGGCCTCGAGCTCCTTGATCGACGTGCGCGGGTCGACGTCCACGATCGTCTCGCGCATCTCGCGCACGCCACGGCCGAGGTTCCGCGCGATCTGGGGCAGCTGCTTGGAGCCGAAGAGCAGCAGGATCACGATCCCGAGCGCGATCAGCTCCCAGTGGCCGGGCACTGGGCCAGCATAGACGTGGGGCCAGCAACGACGGACTCGTCCGGGCGGCCGACGGCAGGATCACCCGCGAGGATGAGGCCGAATCGGCGCCGCGGCGGATGTAGCGCAGGGCGCTGCGTCGTAGCGTGGAACCCATGAAGCGCTGGCTCGTCATCTGCTTTCTCGCCTTCGGGTTGCTGCTCCTCGCTCTCGGCGCGTGGGCCGTCCAGGGCGTCCGCTGGACGCTCACCGGCTCGCGACACCGCCGCGGGCGGCTCTCACCCGCCTGATCCGAGGCGTGACTGTGCTTGCGATTGAGGGCATGATTGGCCCCGTGGAGACGCGACTGCTGGAGGAATCGCTCTCGGGGTCGTGGCTCTCGTCGCGGCTCGGCGTCGGCACGCACCGGCTCGACGCGATGCGCCGCGGCGGCGAGCTGCTCGGCGTACGCAGACCGGGCGGCCAGGACTACCTCTACCCGGCCTGGCAGTTCGGCGCCGACGGGAAGCCGCGTGCCGTGCTCTCGCGGCTGATCGCCGCGGCGCGCGCCAACGGAATGAGCGACGACCGCCTCTACGAGGTGCTGACGAGCCGCACCGGCATCTCCGGCACGACCCGGCTCGCCGACGCGCTGCGCGAGGGACGCGAGGACTACGTCCTCTCCGTCGTCCGCTCAGGTTAGAGCAGTGGCGATCCTCAGCCTGAACGGCGTCCGGAAGTCCTTCGGCAGCCGAACCGTCCTGGACGGGCTCGACTTCCTCGTCGAGCCGCGCGCCCGCGTGGGCATCGTCGGCGCCAACGGCTCGGGCAAGTCGACGTTGCTGCGGCTGCTCGCCGGAATCGAGGAGCCGGATGCAGGGACGGTCGTGCGCCGCCGCGGCACCACGGTCTCCTATCTGCCACAGCACCCGCTCGGCGACGAGCGGACACCACTCGAGACGGTGCGCGCGGCGCGACCCGATCTCGCCGAGCTCGACCGCGAGCTGCACCACGTCTCCGAGCAGCTCGGCTCGCCGGAGCTCGCCGCCGACCTGGAGAGGATGGCGCGCGTGCTTCGCCGCCAGGAGGAGCTCGTCGAGCGCTGGGAGGCGGCCGGTGGCCCGAGCCTCGACGGCCGCGCCCGCGCCATGCTGCTCGACGTCGGCATCGCCGAGGAGGACCTCACGCTGCCGACGAGCGCGCTCTCGGGCGGCCAGCGCAAGCTGATCGCTCTCGCGGCGTGCCTCGCACAGGAACCGGACGTGCTTCTGCTCGACGAGCCCGAGGCACATCTCGACGCCGTCGGGCGCTCGCTGCTCGAGCGCCTGCTCGCCGGCTTCGACGGCGCCGCGGTCGTGGTCTCGCACGACCGCTACCTGCTGGACGAGACCGTCAGCCAGATCGCCTCGCTCGACCGCGGCAGCACGCGCACCTGGCCGGGCAACTATTCCGCGTACACACTGGCGCGGGAGCTCGAGCTGCAGCGCCAGCAGCAGCAGTACGTGACCCAGCAGAAGGAGATCGAGCGGCTCGAGGCGGCGATCCGCCGCTTCAAGGACTGGGCCCACCGAGTCGTCGACGAGCGGCACATCAAGCAGGCCCGCAACAAGCAGCGCCAGATCGACCGCATGGAGAAGGTCGAACGGCCCGTGCTGGAGCGGCGCAAGATCGCGCTGCGCCTGCACCCGCACGCGCGCGGCGGCCAGCGCGTCTTCGAGCTGCGGCACACCGGCGTTCGGTTCGGAGACGACATCGTGCTCGCTGACCTCGAGCTGACGGTGATGCACGGCGAGCGCGTCGGCCTCGTGGGCGCGAACGGCGCCGGCAAGAGCGTCCTGCTGAAGACGGTCGTGGGTGAGATCGAGCCCACCGAGGGCGAGGTCTGGGTCGGACCGTCGATCAAGATCGGCTACCTGGCGCAAGACCAGGAGACGCTCGATCCGGAGTCGAGCCCGCTCGAGACGGTGCGGCTCTCGCACCGCTGCTCGGAGGGGGAGGCCGTGGCGCTGTTGATGAAATTCCTCTTCCCCTACGAGCAGGTGCGGCGGGCGAACAAGCTCCTCTCGGGCGGCGAGCGAACGCGGTTGCAACTGCTGCTGCTGATGCTCGCCGGGCCGAACCTCCTCGTCCTCGACGAGCCGACGAACCACCTCGACATCGAGTCGGTGGAAGCGCTCGAGGCGGCCCTGGAGCAGTTCGACGGCACGGTCGCCGTGATCTCGCACGACCGCTACTTCCTCGACCGGATCGTCGACCGGATCGTCGAGGTCGGCGACGGGGACGCCGTCTCGTTCGAGGGTGGCTATTCGGACTGGTTCGAGCGCTCGGCCACGCCGGTCGGCGCCTAGCGCGACCACGCAGACGAACGTGCTAGCGTCGCTTGCCGGCGCGGCAGGGGGTCGCGACCGCGCCACCCAAAGGAGTCACGATGCCGTTGCCGCTGCGCCGCACGCTCCTCTTCATCTCCGTGCTCGTCCTCAGCCTGTTCGCCCCGTCGCTCGCTCAGGCGGCAGGGGTCGAGCCGCGCTTCGATCTCTCCGGCCCGACAGGCAGTCCCTTCCCGAGCGACCGCTTCACGGTGCGCGACTGGACTCAGCTGACCGGACTGCGGGTCGCGCTGCCGAAGCCTGACTGCGCCGCCCGCCCTTCCGACTGTCAAGACATCGACGTCCTGAACGACCTCGACGGCTTCAACGTCCAGCCGCGGATCTCGATTCCGTTCACCGGCGAGCTCGACCTGACGACCGTCTCGAGCGAGAGCATCTTCCTCGTCCGCCTGACCGACGAGGGCGGTCGCCGCTCGCATCCCGAGCCCGAGCTCACCGGCATCAACCAGGTCGTCTGGAATCCCGCGCTGGACACGCTGCACGTCGAGTCCGACCAGTTGCTCGCCCAGGACACGCGCTACCTGCTCGTCGTCACGCGCGACGTGCGGGACGCCGACGGCGACCGCATCGACGCCGCGCCGTTCAGGCAGGCCCTGAAGGACGACAAGGACTACCGGGAGGACCTGCTCGAAGCCCTGCGGACGCTGCCCGACGGCGTCAAGAAGCGCGACGTCGCAGTCGCGAGCATCTTCACGACCCAGAGCGTGACCGCTCTGCTCGAGCAGGTTCGGCGGCAGATCAAGGCCTCGACGCCCGCGCCCGCCGACTTCCGGCTCGGCGCCGGCGGCACGCGCACGGTGTTCCCGCTCGCGGGAGTGACGAGCGTCCTCTTCACCCGCCAGACGGGCACAGCGCCCACGTTCTCGGTCTCGCCCCTGCCGACGCCGGCGCTCTCGATCTTCCCCGGCGCGGTCGGCACGATCGCGTTCGGCGCCTACACCTCGCCCGACTACGAGACGGCGGCCAAGGTCATCCCCGCCGTCGGCTCCAAGTGGGGCCGCCCCGCTGTGCAGGGCGAGAACCGCGTCCAGTTCAACCTCTTCCTGCCGTCCGGCACGCGGCCCGCCGGCGGCTGGCCCGTCGCGATCTTCGGCCACGGGTTCGGCGACAACAAGAACTCGAGCCCGCTCGTGGTCGCCGCGTCGATGGCACAGGCCGGCATCGCGACGATCGCGATCAACGTCGTCGGCCACGGCGGCGGCGAGCTCGGCACCCTGACCGTGAACAGGGTGGCGGGCGGCCCCGTGACGTTCTCGGCCGGAGGCCGCGGGATCGACCAGGACGGCAACGGCGCAATCGACTCGACGGAGGGCGTCAACGCGGCGCCGCCGCAGACGCTCGTCTCGAGCCGAGACGGCCTGCGCCAGACCGTGATCGACCTGATGCAGCTGGTGCGCGAGCTCGAGGTCGGGATGGACGTCGACGGCGACGGCAGCCGCGACCTCGACCCCGCGCGCATCTCGTTCTTCGGCCAGTCCTTCGGCGGGATCTACGGCACGAAGTTCCTGGCCGTCGAGCCGAACGTCCGCGCCGGCGTGCCGAACGTGCCCGGCGGCTCGATCATCGAGATCGCCCGACTCAGCCCGACGTTCCGGCCGCTCGTCTGGCTCAGCCTCGTGACCCGCTCGCCGGTGCTCGCGAACCTGCCCGGGCTGTTCCAGTTCGACGAGAACATGCCGCTCCGGAACGAGCCGCCGCGCATCGACACCGTGCCCGGCGCGGGGCCGATCCAGACGCTGATCGAGAACAGCGAGTGGGCTACGCAGGCGGGCAACCCGGCGGCGTACGCGCCGCATCTCGTCAAGTCGCCGCTCCATGGGGTGCCGGCGAAGTCGATCATCCTCCAGTTCGCGCGCGGCGACCGGACCGTGCCGAACCCGACCACGTCCGCGATCATCCGCGCAGGCGGGCTCGAGAGCCGGACGACGCTCTTCCGGAACGACCTGGCGAAGGCGGCGAATCCGGCCTTCCCGTCGAACCCGCACACGTTCCTGACGAACATCGCGATCCCGTCGCCCCAGGTCGCTGGGGTGGCGCTGGCCGCGCAGGCGCAGATCGCGCAGTTCTTCGCCTCGAGCGGGCTCGTCACCATCGACCCCGACGGCCCGGGGCCGCTCTTCGAGGTGCCGATGATCGGTCCGCCTCCGGAGGACCTGGCCTTCCTGCCGTAGGACGACGACCAGCGGGAGCCTCGAGGCTCGTCCTCGGGGCTCCCGCAGTACGCTCGCCCCGTTGCGTGAGCTGCTGACGAACCTCGAGCGGAGCGGCGCCGACGTGCCCACGTCGCTCGCCTACCTCGCCGGCACGGCCGTCGAGCTGGATGCGGACGAGCTGCACGCTGCGCTGCGACGCGCCGAGCTGCTGCTCGCGGCGGGGGGTGACCCGCGCCGGGAGCTCGAGCCGGACGGGCGCGCCGTCGCCGCGCTCGCAGACGACCTCGACGAGGCAGCCGCGCGCGCCCAGCTGCGGGGCGCGCTCGAGCTCTTGGCCGCTGAGGCGGACGGCCTGCCCGCCGTCTCGACCGCCCTCGCCGGGCTGCTCGCCGACGACGACCTGGCCTGGCGCACGTTCGCGTGCGCGCGGCTCGCCGAGGCCCTGGCCGACTGAGCGCTAGACGGCGCGGGTGACGGCGATGTCGCCGCTCACCGTCTTCACGCGCAGGCTCGCCTCGGAGCCGTTCCCCTCGGCAGGCGTGTCGCCGACGTCGAGCTCCGAGCGCACGTCACCGCTCGTCGAGTTGGCGTCGATGAAGAGCCGCGTGCCCAGGAGGACGCCCACTGCGACGTCACCCGACACGGACTTGAGCTGGACCTCGCCCGCGCGGATCGAGCGGAGGCGCTGGTCGCCCGAGACGCTCTGCACGGTCACGCCCCGGTGCAGCTCTCCGAGCTCGACGTCGCCGGACACCGTGTTGGCCGCGAGCTCGCCGCGCGCCGCACCGACGCGGGCGTCGCCCGAGACGGTGTTGATGCGGCCGTCTCCGTCGAGGTCGTCCACGCGCACGTCGCCGCTCGCGGAGGTGATCGACAGGAAGCCGGCGACGTGGTGGAGGAAGACGTCCGCCGAGGCCGACTTCACCTCGACGTCGCCGAGCCGGCCGCTCGCGACGATGTCGGCGGAGGCGGTGTCGCAGTCGAACGACGTGCCGTGAGGGCAGCGGACGCGGACGCCGATCTGCGGCGACCGGCCGAAGAAGCCCCAGCCGGCCTTGCCGATCTCGACGACGATCCGGTTGCCCTGCTGCTCCACGGTGGCCCGATCGATCGCCTCGCGCGTGGTCTCGTCGTTGCGCAGCGGCTCGAGCTCGACGGTGGTCTCCTCCGAGTCGCCGGCCTCCACGGTGACGGCACCGGCGGGGACGCGCACCCGGAGGCGCGGCGGCTCGGGGGTGGCGAAGCTATGCACGACGACGGCGGCGCTCGCCGCGCTTGCGGGCCGGCTTGACGACGCGCTCGCCCGGAGGACGATCGAAGTCCGGCTCGGGGAGGAAGACGTGCCCCATCAATGTGCGCTCGTACTTGAGCATCGGAGCTCCTTTCAGCTTTGGGTGTAGCCGGTCAGACGGCGACCCGTCGACCGGGTGGAGCGGGACTCGAGACCGCGCGCGAGCGCGCGGATGATCCAGGAGTTCACGGACGCGTTCTCGCCGGAAGCGGCCAGCTCGACCTGCAGCTTCAGCGACTCCGGCAGGCGCAGCGTGATCCGGGCCGACAGCGTGTCCTCGCCGCTGGTCGAGGCGGCGGGAGCGGGCTCCTCTTCTTCCTCGACGTAGACGAGATCCGGATCGCGGCCGGACAGGCGGACGTCGATTCGCCCCGGGACGGCGGCCGAGAGCTCGGCCGCCGCCTCCGAGACGATGTCGAGCAGGCGCAGGTGGAGTGAGGAACCAAGCGCCTGGCTCAGACGCCGCGCCGCCTCCGCGGTGGGCTCGTCCGCGGCCAGTGCGGCTGCCGCGGCGAGATCCTCCTGGATTGCGTGGAGGTGGTGTGCCATCTGCATGAGGGCACTATGACATCACCATGATGTCGTGTCAAGTCAAAGTTGATGTCTAGACGCAGTCGAGGTCGCGCGACCGATGTTTTCCGAGCTTCGACGGCGTGCACGTCCTAGGGGACAGAGCGAAAGGAGGAGCGGTGAGAGCAGTTGTGTGGCACGGCACGGAGGACGTCCGGGTGGACGACGTCCCCGAGCCGACGATCCAGCAGCCGACGGACGCGATCGTCCGGATCACGTCGACCGCGATCTGCGGCTCCGACCTGCACCTCTACAAGGTGCTGTCGATGTACATGGAGGAGGGCGACATCCTCGGTCACGAGCCCATGGGCGTCGTCGAGGAGGTCGGCGGGGAGGTCACGAACATCAAGCCGGGCGATCGAGTCGTGCTGCCGTTCAACATCTCGTGCGGTCGCTGCTTCATGTGCGAGCGCCAGCTGCAGTCGCAGTGCGAGACGACCCAGGTGCGCGAGCACGGCAAGGGGGCCGCTCTCTTCGGCTACACGAAGCTCTACGGGCAGGTCGCGGGCGGACAGGCCGAGTTCCTGCGCGTGCCCCAGGCCCAGTACGGGCCGATCAAGGTGCCCGAGGGCCCGCCCGACGAGCGCTTCCTCTTTCTGTCGGACGTGATTCCGACGGCGTGGCAGGCGGTCAAGTACGCAGACGTGCCCGACGGCGGCACGCTCGCGGTCTACGGCCTCGGCCCAATCGGCCAGTTCTGCGTCCGCACTGCCAGGCGGCTGGGCGTGGAGCGCGTGATCGGCGTCGACCTCGTACCGGAGCGGCTCGAGCTGGCCCAGCGCTATGGGGCCGAGATCGTCGAATGGTCGAAGGACTCCGATCCCGCGTTCGAGATCATGGATCTGACCGACGGCCGCGGTGCCGACGCGGTGATCGATGCGGTCGGCACGGAGGCACACGGCGCGCCGGTGCAGGCGTTGCTGCAGACCGTCGCGTCTCGCTCGCCGTCGGGCATCGCGACGAAGCTGATGGAGAAGGTCGGCACCGACCGCACCTCCGCGTTGCACACGGCGATCTCGACCGTCCGCCGCGGCGGCACGCTTTCGATCGCCGGCGTCTACGGCGGTGCCGCCACGCCGATGCCGATGATGGAGCTGTTCGACAAGCAGATCCAGGTACGCATGGGGCAGGCGAACGTCAAGGCCTGGATCGACGAGATCATGCCGCACGTCGCCGACGGCGACGACCCGCTCGGCACCGAGGACTTCGCCACACATCGCCTCCCGCTCGACGAGGCCCCGCAGGCCTACGAGATGTTCCAGAAGAAGGAAGACGGCGCGATCAAGGTCGTCCTAGAGCCCTGACGGTTTTCCGCTGGCGGCGACGGCATTTCGCCGTCGCCGCCAGCGGCTGGTATCGTCAAAGCGCCTGTCCCGCGACGCCGAGAGGAGGCCGGAGATGCGCAACTGCATGTACGTCAGCGCGAGTCCCGTGCCCCACGGCGTCCCGCCGCGGTAGCTGTTCCGCCCGTCCAGCCCCGCGACTCGAGCCCGTCCACCGAGATCCGCGCGCCCGCGCGCCCGAGGTGACCAACGTATGACGACCGTCGATCCACCCGACCTGCCGCTCTGGCCGACGCTGCGCCGCCTCGCACCACTCTGGTGGGAGCAGCGGCGGCTGGCCGTGATCGGCCTCGCCTGCGCCCTCGCCTTCACCGCGCTCTCCCTGGCGATCCCGGTGCTCGTGCAGCGGGTGATCGACGAGGCGATCGACGGCCCGTACGAGGATCGGCTCCTCCCCTACCTCGGGCTGATCGTGGCCGTCGCGCTCGTCCGCTTCGGCGTCAACTTCACGCGCCGCTTCGCGACGGCCCGAATCGGGATCGCCGTCGAGGCGCGCATGCGGCAGCTGCTCTACGACGCGTACGTCGGCTACCCGCGGGCGTTCTACGACCGGCACGCCACCGGCGAGGTGATCTCGCGGGCCACGAACGACATCTACCCGGTGCGCTACTTCATCGGCTGGGGCGTCGTCCAGGGCATCCAGAGCGGGATGATGATCGTGGGCGCCGCGATCGTCCTCGTCTCGGTGAACGCGCGCCTCGCGCTGATCTCCGCGGTCGCAATGCCCGCAGTCGCAATCCTGACCTGGTTCTTCGCGCACCGCCTCTTCCCCATCTCGCGCCTCGTGCAGGGCAAGAAGGGGCACCTGACCGAGGCCACCGACGAGGCGGTCGTGGGAATCGAGATGGTGCAGGCGTTCGGCCGCGAGGACGACGTGCGAGCCCGCTTCCTCGGCCGAGCCGAGGCCGTGCGGCACGAGACGATGCGGATGGCGAACGTGGAGGCCAAGTTCCTGCCGGGCGTCCTCTTCCTCCCCACGCTCGGAATCGCCGGCGTTCTCTACTTCGGTGGGCGAGACGTGATCTCGGGCGACCTGACGATCGGCGAGTTCAGTCTCTTCATCACGCTGCTGCTCCAGCTCGTCTGGCCGCTGGAGGCACTCGGCTGGATCATCAATCTCGGTCAGCGCGCGATCGCCTCGGCCGGTCGCAGCTTCGCGTGGCTGGAAGGCATCTCGCCGCTCGCGGAGCCCACCGACCCACGCGTGCTACCGGAAGGCCCTCTGCGCGTGCGGTTCGAGCAGGTGCGCTTCGCGTACGGCACCGGCCCCGACGTGCTGCGTGGCGTGGACCTCGTGGTCGAGCCGGGCGAGATCGTCGCCGTCTGCGGCTCGACCGGCGCCGGCAAGACGACTCTGCTCAACCTGCTGCCGCGCTTCTACGACCCCACGGCCGGCCGCGTGCTCGTCGGCGACGTCGAGACGCGCGAGACGTCGCTCGCCGAGCTGCGCCGCTCGGTCGCGATCGTGACGCAGAAGCCCGTGCTCTTCTCCGTGCTCCTGCGCGAGAATCTGCTCTCGGCTCGGCCCGACGCGGACTGGGTCGAGGTGCTCGCCGCGTGCGAGGCGGCCGGCGTCTCCGCATTCGTCGACGATCTGCCCGAGGGCTACGACACGCTGATCGGCGAGCGCGGCGTCAACCTTTCCGGCGGCCAGCGACAGCGTGTGGCGCTCGCGCGCGCGCTCCTCGCCGGGGCGCGCGTGCTCGTCCTCGACGACCCGATGTCGGCCGTCGACACACAGACCGAGCAGCTGCTCGTCCAGAACCTCCGGCCTGCAGTCGCGGGGCGCACCGTGCTCGTGGCCACCCAGCGGCTCTCGACGATCGGCGTCGCCGACCGCGCCGTCGTGCTCCACGACGGGCGGATCGTCGAGGACGGCCGTCCTGACGTGCTGATCGCCGCCGGCGGACCGTTCACCGCCCTCTTCGGAGACGAGGCCGTTGCCGCGTAGGGCTCACACCGGACTCTCGCGGCTGCTGCCGTACGCGGGCGGGAAGCGCGGGCGACTCGCGTGGATCGCGCTGCTCGCAGCCCTGTCGGCGGCGGCGCCCGTCGCAGGGTGGCACCTCGTGGGCGACGCGATCGACAACGGCGTCATCGCGGACGACGAACGACGCCTCGCGCTGGCCGTGCTCGCGTACATCGGCGTCAACGCAGCCGCCTGGATCCTCGGCACCGCCACCTGGCTCGGACTCGCCGACGTCGGCCAGCGCGTCGTGCTCGAACTGCGTCGCGACCTCTTCGACCACCTCACGTCGCTTTCGCTGCGCTACTTCTCGCAGCAGAAGGCGGGTTGGATCATCGCGCGCCTCACGAGCGACGTGGACGCGCTCTCCGACGTGCTCAACCAGGGCCTGACGACGCTCGTCGTGAACACGCTGACGCTCGTCGCCGCGGTGGCGGGGCTCTTCCTGCTCGACTGGCGGCTCGGCCTCGTCGCCCTCTGCGTGCTGCCGCCCGGAATGCTGATCACGCGCTGGTTCCAGCGCCGCTCCCATGCGGCCTTCACCGAAGTGCGGACGCGGATCGCGACCGTGACCGCGCAGCTCGCGGAGTCGGTCTCCGGGATGGCCGTGATCCAGGCGTTCAACCGCGAGCGCGCCTTCCAGGACGAGTTCGACGGGATGAACGAGGCCAACCGTCAGGCGAACGTGACCGCGCAGAAGCTCTCCTCGGTCTTCTTCCCCGCGATCGAGCTGCTCGGCGTCATCGCAATGGGTGCGGTCATCTACGCGGGCGCGCAGTTCATCGGTGCCGGCTCGATGGAGATCGGCACGCTCATCGCCGGCATCGGCCTGTTGAACCTCGTCTTCCAGCCGCTCCAGGAGCTCTCCGAGCTGTACGGCCAGGTGCAGGCGGCCAACGCTGCGATGGACAAGATCAGCTCGGTGCTCGACGCCGAGATCGACATCGCCGACGCACCGCACGCCCGCCCGCTCGGGCGGATCGACGGGCGGCTCGAGCTCGACCGCGTCACCTTTGCCTACGGGGCCGACCCCGTGCTGCACGCGATCGAGATCGCGGTACCCGCTGGCGGCTGCATCGCCCTCGTCGGTGAGTCGGGTGGCGGCAAGTCGACCATGGCGAAGCTGATCGCCCGCTTCTACGATCCGGACGACGGCGCGGTCCGCGTCGACGGCACCGACCTGCGCGACGTCGAGCTGGGCAGCTACCGTCGCCAGCTCGGTGTGGTGCTGCAGGATCCGTTCCTCTTCAGCGGCACGATCGCCGACAACATCCGCTTCGCGAAGCCGGACGCGTCCGACGAGGAAGTCCTGGCGGCAGCGGCGGCGATCGGCGTCGACCGCGTCGCAGCGCGCCTCGAGGGCGGCCTGCAGCACATCGTCCGCGAGGGCGGCGCCGGCCTGTCGGCAGGCGAGCGGCAGCTGATCTCGATCGCGCGCGCACTCCTCGCCGACCCACGGATCCTGATCCTCGACGAAGCGACATCGAACATCGACCGACCCACCGAGATCCTGATCGAGCGGGCGTTCGACCGGTTGCTCTCCGGCCGCACGTCGATCATCATCGCGCACAGGCTCGCGACCGTCCGGCGCGCCGACGAGATCCTCGTCGTGGAGCACGGGCGAATCACGCAGCGAGGCACGGAACGCGAGCTGCTCGAGCAGGACGGCCCGTTCCGCCGGCTCGCGCACAGCCTGTCGGCCGACGCCCTGCCCGAGGAGACCGAAGCCGCGCCGACCGGATAGGCGGCCGGCCTGCGCAGCCGCGGGGGCGCGCGGGCCGGCCGTGGAGGGCGGCGACAGCCGGCCGCAGGGGCCGCCGGCCAGGGGCTAGAAGGTCAGTCGCCCCAGTCGAAGTCGCGGGACTTGCTCCAGAGGCCCGAGTCCTCGACGTCGGCGTCGTGGTCGGCGGCGGGCACGACATTCTCGATGGATTCCTCGCCGGGCCACGCGATCGTCAGGGCGTTCAGATCGACGGCGGGCTCGCCGTCCAACGTCTCCTCGATGCGCGCCTGCTCCTCGGTCTTGAAGAGAGGGTGGTTGTCGAACGGATCCTCGGCCTGATACCGATCGATCGGCATCTGCGGCTCGAGTTCGGCGTTGCGCCGTTTGAGCTCGAGATGATCCTGGATCACGCGAGCGAAGAGCGAGGGGGTCTCCACCGGCATAGGGCCTCCAACGTCGGGAACGGGTCGTCCTGCAAGCGTGGGAGTGTAGCGCAGAAGCGGGAAAGCCCTGCTCGCAGGTGCCTGCCTGGAATCAATGCGGCGTGACCGGCTGGGCACCGGCGTAGACGCGGTTCTTGCCGGCGCGCTTGGCGCGGTAGAGGGCGTCGTCGGCGATCTCGAGCAGCTCCTCGAGCCCCGCGCTCCCGCCCGAGCTGCCGGCGCCGAAGCTGGCCGTGACCCGGAGCGGCATCCCGTCGAGCGAGACCAGCTGCCGCGCCGCGATCGCCTGCCGGAGCCGCTCGGCGAGCTGAGCTGCACCTTCGAGGTCGGTACCGGGGAGGATGACCGCGAACTCCTCGCCGCCCCAGCGCACGGCAAGGTCGATCTCGCGCACCGTCTCACGCAGGGCATCGGCGAACTCGCGCAGCACGACGTCGCCCGTCGGATGGCCGTGCCGGTCGTTGATCGCCTTGAAGTCGTCGAGGTCGGCGAGGATGAGGCTGACGGAGCCACCGAGCCGTTCGGCGCGGGCGATCTCGCTGCCGAGGGCCTCCACTGCCTGACGGCGGTTGGCCAGGCCCGTGAGATCGTCGACGAGCGCCTGGCGCTCGACGATCCGGTGCAGCCGCGCGTTCTCGAGCGCCACCACCGCCTGTCCCGCAAGCGACGCGGCGGTGATGGTCGCCTCGTTGTCGAACTCGCTGCCGAGCAGGACGAGCGTCCCGAAGTTGCCCCGCCCCGCGGTCAGCTCGTATTCGAGCCGTTGCGGCCCGGCGCCGATGTCGCCCACTCTGACGACGGAGCCGTCGCTCGCGTGCAGGAGACCGCCCTGCGCGTGCGTCGCCTCCACCGCCGACTCGACGATCACGCGGCGCAGCTGATCGGAGTCGAGGGTGGCTGCCAGCGCCTCCCCGAAGCGGGCGTTCGCGTCACGCAGGCGTCGCCGCTCGTCCTCGAGGTCGCCCACCCGCGCTTCGAGCTCGACGGCCATCCGGTTGAACGCGCGACCGAGCGCGGCGAACTCATCGCGACCGCGGACCGGAACCCGCTCGCGCAGACGGCCCGCGGCGATCGAGTTGGCAGCCGCGGCGAGGCGCGCGAGCGCGCCGACGATCGAGCGGCCGGCGATGTAGGCCACCGCCGCGATCAGCAACAGAGAAGCGGCGAGCGCGGCGAGGATCTTGTTGCGGATCGAGCTCTGCTCGCCGGAGATCGCCGACGACGGTGCGGCCGCAGCCAGAGCGATCTGCGGTACGGGAACGATCCGGACGCCGACCGCGCGATAGGTGTCGTCACCGACCGGCACCGTGGCGATCCGGCCGAGGGGAACTCCGGTCGCACCCACGAGCTCCGCGCTCGAGGCGGCACGAACCCGACCGTCGGGACCGATGAGCGCCAGCTGGTCGGGATCCTTCAGCCCGGAGCGCGCGTGCAGGCGCCCGACGAGTTCGTTGCCGAGAGGGATGGCCGCGATGATCGTCGCGGAGCGTGCGCCCGGTCCGACGAGCGAGACCGTCGTCTCCGCCGCGAACGGCACGGTTCGGCCGACCGAGAAGCCCGTCGGGGTCTCGACCCGCAGGTTGGGCGTCTCCGCCAGGATCTCCTGCAGCGCGGCGCGGTCGCGGCGGGCGAGCGCGGCCTGGAACGACGTGTTTTCGGCGAGCCGGCGGGCTGCGTTCTCCGCCTCGCGACGCTCGTCGCCGTAGGCCGCGACGGCCGCTCGCAGCCCCGCCTCGAGCCGGGCGTCCACACTGCTCGTTACGCTGCGGTCTGCGACCTCGCTGAAGCTCCAGTAGGCCGCAGTCAGAGGTAGCAGCGAAAGCGCGAGAAACGCTCCGACCAGCTTGAACTTGAAACTACCCATCATCATGACCTTCAGTTTCCACTCCACTTGCCGATACTTAACCCCTACGGGGATTTGTCGGCACGGGAAGGGGGGGACATGAGAGCGACGGCGATCAAGCTGCTGACGTCAGCTGCGCTCGTTGGGGGCATCGCCGGCGCCGCCGTGGTCCCGGTCGTCGTGCTCGAGGACGACTCGCCCGAGGTTCCGTTCGCCGTCCCCGAGCCGGCTGCGCAGCCGCCCCCCGTCGTCCGCATTGCCGTCCCGGAGCGTCCGGCCCGGCCGACGCGCGCCGTGCCCCGCCCGACGCCGGCTCCGGCTCCACCGTCCGCACAGGTCGTCGCGCGCTCGACGCCACCTGCTGCCCCGCCGGCGTCCGACCCTGCCCCCCGGCCCGCACCGCGGGCAACGCCACCGTCTTCGCGGCCGCCTGCGCCGCCCCAGCCCGTCTCGCGGCCATCGGTTCCACCCGCCTCCTCGCCCGTCCCGCCGGCAGCGCCGCCCCAACCGCCGGCAGTCCAGCCTCCGCCCGCGCAGCAGCCGGCCCCATCCGCTCCTCCCCCGCAAGTGCCCGCCGCGCCTCCGCAGGCCGCGACGGCCGAACCGACGCCGCCTCCTGCGGCCACGCCGGCAACCCCCGCTCCTCCGGTGAAGCGCGTCTACACGAAGACGAAGCACAAAGAGCACGACAACCACGAGGACAACCGCAAGCGCGGCAAGGCGATCGGGCACTCAAAGCACAAGGACAAGGACAACAAGGGCCACGATCGGCACGACCACGAGACGCAGCCCGAGCGGACGGACGACAGGGAGCGCGCCAAGGATCGCGGCGAGACGAAGTCGAAGAAGCAGGGCCAAAAGCGCAAGCAGCAACCTGCCCCGCCCCTGCCCGCGCCTGCGCAGCCGACACCGCCGGCCGCCACGCAGCCCACCGACGACGACGACGACGACCGCGAGGATCGTGGTCGCGGAGGCAACCGGGAAAAGCAGGACGAGGACCGGCGGGACCGAGACCACGACGACGATGGCGGCGGGCGCGACGACGACCACGACGAGGACGACGAGGACGACGACGACCGCAGCCGCAGAGGCTGACGTGTTTCCAACTCCGTCCGTTGTGCGAGGATAAGCCTGTGGCCCGCCTCCGCCCCACGAGCCCACTCGGCGTCGCGATCACGGCGTTCGAGCTCTGGCGCCGGCTCCCACCGAGCCAGCGCCGCCGCGTGCTTCAGGCAACGCGCACCCACGGCCCCAAGGTCGCAGCGGCGCTGCTCGCGAAGCGCCGCGCCCGCGCCCGCTAGCGTCGCGCCGGTAGCGTCGGAGTCTGAGTTGGTCAGGCCGCGAAGCGGCCCTTCAGGGATCCTCGCGCTAGCGCGGACTCTGCCCGTGCTCGCTGCGGGCGGCCCCTCAGGGATCCTCGCGCGAGCGCGGGCTCTGCCCGCGCTCGCTGCGGGCTAATTCAGTGCTTCGCGCGCGATGCGGTCCTGCTCGACGAGGTGCGCGGTCGGGTAGCCCTCGCTGGGGCTCGCGCGCCAGGGACGGCCCACGAAGCGGACGGCCGTGCCCTCGGGCACCGCGCCCTCGAGCCGGTGGCGAATCGACCGCCAGGCGCCCATGTTCTGCGGCTCTTCCTGCGCCCACACGAGCTCACGCAGGTTCGGATATGAGGCACAGAGCTGCGCGGCCGCGGCGACCGGGAAGGGGTAGAGCTGCTCGAGCCGTGCGACGGCGACTGCCGTCGCGGCCCGCCGGTCCTCGTGGCCGACGATGTCGTAGTAGAGCTTGCCCGAGCAGAGCACGAGCCGCGTGACGGCGTGACGATCGAAGTCCCGGCCGGCGCCGGGATCCTCGAGCACGGGCTGGAAGCGACCCTCCGCGAGCTCCCGCAGCGACGAGGAGGCCTGCTTCAGGCGCAGCAGCCCCTTGGGCGTCAGCACGACGAGCGGCCGCGCCGTCGCGTCGAGCGCCTGCCGACGCAGGAGGTGGAAGTACTGCGCGGCGGTCGTGCAGTTGACGACGCGGATGTTCTCCTGCGCGGCGAGCTGGAGGAAGCGCTCGGGCTTGGCGCTCGAGTGCTCGGGCCCGTTGCCCTCGTAGCCGTGCGGCAGCAGGAGCGTCAGGCGGGAGGTCTGCTGCCACTTCGAGAGCCCGGAGACGATGAACTGGTCGATCACGATCTGAGCGCCGTTGACGAAGTCCCCGTACTGAGCCTCCCAGAGCACGAGCGAGTCCGGCGCCGCCGTCGAATAGCCGTACTCGAACCCGAGCGCCGCGTACTCGGAGAGCGGCGAGTTGTAGATCTCGAACGAGGCTCCGGCATCGGGGAGGTGCTGCATCGGCACGTGCAGCTCGCCCGTGCGCGGATCGTGGAGGACGATGTGCCGGTGCGAGAACGTGCCTCGCTCGGAGTCCTGTCCGGACAGCCGGATCGGGATCCCCTCGACGAGCAGGCTGCTGAGGGCGAGCGCCTCGGCGTGACCCCAGTCGATCCCGGCTCCGTCCTCGTCGCGGTGGAGGCGCTCGCGCCTGCGCTCGAGCTGCTTGGCGAGCTTCGGGTGCATCTCGAAGCCCTCCGGCAGAGCGAGCAGCTGCTCGTTCAGCGCCTCGAGCCGCTCGGGAGCGACCGCGGTGGAGACGACGCCGCCGGTGTCCGCGGGGATGCGCCCGTCGCGCGGTGTCCGTGGAGCCGCGAACGACGCTTTCAGGCGCTCGTGTGCCGCCTTCAGCGCGCCCAGTGTCTCGGCGAAGAAGGCCGCGGCCTCCTCCTCGGTGACCACGTCCTCGTCGACGAGCGTCGCCGCGTACTTCTCGCGGGCGGTCGGCTGCGCGGCGATCTGCGCGACCATCAGCGGCTGGGTGTACGCCGCCTCGTCCTGTTCGTTGTGGCCGAACCGCCGGTAGCCGACGAGGTCGACGACGAAATCGCGGCCGAACTCCTGCCGGTAGGCCATTGCGAGGCGGATCGCCGAGATCGCGGCCTCGGGGTCGTCGGCGTTGACGTGCACGATCGGGATGTCGAAACCCTTCGCGAGGTCGCTCGAGTAGCGCGTGGAGCGGCCCTCGGCGGGATCGGTGGTGAAGCCGATCTGGTTGTTCGTGATCAGATGGAGCGTGCCGCCGGTGGAGTAGCCCTCGAGGCTCGAGAGGTTCAGTGTCTCCGCGACCACGCCCTGTCCGGCGAACGACGCGTCGCCGTGGATCAGGACCGGGAGCGCGACCGAAGGGTCGTGGATACCGGCGCCGCCGGAGCGGTCGGTCTGCTCGGCGCGCGCGTGGCCCTCGATCACGGGATCGACCGCCTCGAGATGGCTCGGGTTGGGCGTCAGCTCGATCGTCACCTCGCCGAACTCGGTCTCGCGCGTGCCGGACGCGGCCAGGTGGTACTTGACGTCGCCGGTGCCGCCGTCGTCGTCGACGACCACCGCCTCGATCGTGCGCTCGCCCTCGAACTCGCGCAGGATCGACTCGTAGGGCTGGCCGATCGTGTGCACGAGCACGTTCAGCCGCCCGCGGTGCGCCATTCCGATCACGATCTCGTGCGCCCCCGCCGCCGCGGCGAGGTCGATCGCCTCGTCGAGCATCGGCACCATCGTGTCGAGACCCTCCAGCGAGAACTGCTTCTGACCCAGGAAGGCGCGGCGGAGGTATTGCTCGAAGCCCTCCACCTGCGACAGGCGGTGCAGGAGCGCCTTTCGCTCCGGAGGCTCGAGCGCTTGCCGGTAGCGCCCCGACTCGATCGCCTGGCGCAGCCACACGCGCTCCGCATGGTCGGAGAGGTGCTCGAGCTCGTAGGCGATCGTGCCGCAGTAGACCTCGCGCAGCGCCGGCAGCGCCTCCGCGAGCGTCTCGCCGGGCACGTGCACGCGGAGCACCGAGGCCGGGATCCGCGCCTGGAGCTCCGGGGTGAGCGGCGGGATCAGCCGCGATTCCTCGAGCGCCGGATCCCCGAGCGGCTCGGAGCCGAGCGGATCGAGACGCGCGGCGAGATGGCCGTGCATGCGGTGCGCCTTGACGAGCGCCATCGCGGCGGCGACGCCGCCGAGGAGCGTGTCGTCGGGCGCCGGCTCGGAAGCGGCTGCGGCCGGCGCCTCACTGGGTGCCTCACTGGGTGCCTCACTGGGTGCCTCACTGGGCGCGTCCACCGGTGCGGCGACCGGCGCTGCGTGCCCGTTGCCGTCGCCGAGGACGTCGAGGAGGCGCTGCAGGCCGGGGTGGGAGGCGACGAGGTCGCTGCCGCCGCTCTCGAACAGCGCGCGCCACTCCGCAGGGACGGCGTCGGGGTTCTCGAGGTAGTCCTCGAGCAGCAGCCGCGCGTACCCGGCGTTCAGCCCGTCGACGTCGTGAGTGCTCACACCCGTGTTCTACCAGCCTCAGGCGAAGGTATGTGATCGGGCTGGTGGGCTGCGAGGCGGCCCCTTCAGGGATCTCATGCGATCAGCATCCGCTTCCGCGGATGCTGATCTTGCGCAGCTAGTACAGCGGGCGCTCGGTGACGACCGCGATCGTCATGCCGACCGTCCAGCAGACGACGCCGGCCGCGACGGCGAGCGCGGCGAGCCGCGAGTGCCGCTCCGTCATCCGGCTCGCGACGAACGCCATCAGCACCGCAACCGGGATGAGGCGCGCAGGCTTGTAGGCCAGGCCGATCAGGCTCATGAAGAGCGCAGCTGAGGCCATCAGGCCCGCGACCGCCTCGCGGGCGTCGCTGGGCCCCGAGGAGCGGACCGCGCTCATGCCCGCTCCGGCGCTTGCGCCTGGCGGATCCGCAGCGGCGCGGCTGCGGCGCGCCGGCGACGCACCGGCCGGCCACCGCGACCACTCGGCGGGCCGAGACGGCGGGAGCTACAGCGTCGCCTCCAGTCGCAGCCGGGTGGCGGATCCAGGGACGCCTGCACTGCCACACCGGCCAGCGGGCGCGGCGGCTCGGCCTTGATCGCCCACCAGACGACGGCGCAGAGGTAGAGCACCGGGATCTTCAGGATCACGAGCATGAAGACGAGCTCCCAAATCACGTGCGGAGTCTACCTCGCGGGGCTGCGGCCAGCCATGTGGGTTAGCCGAGCGCTGAACCGGGCACTTAGCTGATGTGAGTCGCGAAACCCTGGCGCCGTTACTCGAAGCCGGCGAGGAAGCCGGATGCCTGAACCTGTCCGAGTTCAGCGCCGCTGTGCAGGATC
Organism: uncultured Gaiellaceae bacterium; assembly: GCA_963735585.1. Lineage (GTDB taxonomy): Bacteria > Actinomycetota > Thermoleophilia > Gaiellales > Gaiellaceae > Gaiellasilicea. Next base: position 1,117,968 of record CAVTLI010000001.1, read on the forward strand.
TCGAGCTCGACGAGGATGAGCTCGAGGCCCTGTACGCCGATGTCGAGGAGCGCGGAATCAGGCTGTCCGACGACTGCGCCCGCGAGATCCAGGCGGATCCGACGTACGTCAACGGCGGGCTTGCGAGCGCCACCACCGACTCGCTCCAGCTCTTCCTGAACGAGGCAGGCCGCTACCCGCTCCTGACCGCGGCCGAGGAGGTCGAGCTCGCCAAGCGCGTCGAGCGCGGGGATGTGCTGGCCAAGGACAGGATGATCAACTCCAACCTGCGGCTCGTCGTCTCGATCGCGAAGCGCTACCAAGGGCACGGCCTCTCGCTGCTCGACCTGATCCAGGAGGGCGTGATCGGGCTGATCCGCGCCGTCGAGAAGTTCGACTGGCGCCGCGGCTACAAGTTCTCGACCTACGCGACCTGGTGGATCCGGCAGGCGGTGCAGCGCGGTGTCGCCAACAAGTCGCGCACGATCCGGATCCCGGTGCACATCGCCGAGCGCGAGCAGCGGATCGGCCGTGCCGAGCGGGAGCTGAGCGCCAAGCTCGGCCGGCCGCCGACCGACGAGGAGATCTCGAAGGCGGCCAAGATCTCGCTGAAGCACCTGGGTGAGGTGCGCCAGGCGGCCCGGGCCGTCACGAGCCTCGACAAGCCGCTCGGCGACGACAACGACGCCTCGATCGGCGACCTCGTCGGCGGCGCGCAGGACGGCGTCGAAGAGGAGGTCGAGGTCAGCCTCACCGAGGACACGCTGCACCGCGCGCTCGAGGACATCCCGGAGCGCGAGCGCGAGGTGCTGAGGCTTCGCTACGGGCTCACGAACGAGGAGCCGAAGTCGCTCGAGGAGATCGGCCGTCGGCTCGGCCTCACCCGGGAGCGTGTCCGCCAGATCGAGTCACAGGCGCTCCAACGGCTGTCCGTGTTGCGTGAGATCGAAGCGCTGCGCGACGCCGCCTAGGCCGGGACTGGCGAAATAGGGCGGACTACTCAGGCACCGCGAGCGTCGCGATCACGGTGGTGCCGGGAACGTGAAGCGTCGCGATGGAGCCGTCCTCGTTCGTCGTGGAGTAGGTTGCCTCGACGACCGTGTTGGTGACGGTGACGGTTCTCGCGGTCTCGTCGTGAAGGCAGCCGGCGAGGAAGATCCCGGACACGAACAGCGGGAGGATCAGCGCGACGCGCACCACCGTCGCGTACCGTAATTGCTACGTCCGAGATCTCGTCGCGCCCACCCATCTTCTTGCCGGAAGATCGCGGCACAGTCGCGCCCAGCGCACTCGGCGGCGCGGTTGTAGGTCGTTGTCCCTGCAAAGGAGCCAGTTCCTAAGTGGCACCGGTCACTTAACAGCACCGTTACACCCTCTCGCTACCCTCCCGACTTGTCAGTGAGAGGTCGCCTCGGAACGACGGTTCGCCGTCACAGCGCATAGCTCCGAATCGGCCTCCAAAGAGAGGAGATGCTCGTGAGACGACTCGTCCAGTTCCTGGTCGCGGCAACGGTCGTGAGCCTGTTGACGCCGGCCCTCGCATTCGGGGGCTCGCGTATGTACGTCGGATTCCACGACGATCCCAACTTCCGCTTCGAGGAGACCCGCGGTGCGGCGCTCGATCAGGCACGCGCTGCCAATTCCACGATCGTGCGCACCCTCGTGACCTGGGCGAGCGTGGCTCCCAAGCGCCCTGCCAACGCCGCCAACCCATTCGATCCCGCCTATCGATTCGACGATCTCGACGAGCTCGTCCGCAACACGCAGAAGCGCGGGATGGAAGTGCTCCTAACAGTCTGGGGCACGCCGAAGTGGGCCAACGGCGGCAAGCAGCCGAACATCCTGCCCAAGCGGAACGCCGACTTCACGAACTTCACACGCGCGCTCGCGTCGCGCTACTCGGGCCGCAACGCCGGCTACCCGTTCGTGCGCTTCTACTCCGTGTGGAACGAGTCGAACCTCCAGCTCTTCCTCTCGCCGCAGTTCGACAGCAAGGGCCGATCGGTCGGCCCGAAGCTCTACGCGAAGCTGTACGCGGCCGGCTACGCCGGGATCAAGAGCGGGAACGCGCGGGCGAAGGTCGCGATCGGCGAGACCTCCACGCACGGCCGCGACAAGGACGTCAAGGGCCAGTCCGACACGCATTCGCCCGGACGCTTCGCCCAGCTCGTCGCGCAGGCCAATCCTCGGCTCAAGTTCGACGCGTGGGCCCACCACCCGTATCCGACGCCGCAGCACCTGAAGCCGACGCAGAAGGTGCTCTGGCCGAACGTCTCGCTCTCGTCGCTGCCTCGCTTCGAGCAGTCGCTCGACAAGTGGTTCAAGCGTGGCCAGAGCAACAAGGCCCGGATCTGGATCACCGAGTACGGCCACGAGACCAAGCCCGACGGCGAGAAGAAGGGCATCTCGCGGGCGCTGCAGGCGACGTACGCGCTGCAGGCGTTCAACATCGCGCGCAAGGACGCGCGTGTGGACATGTTCGTCTGGTTCGTGCTCCGTGACCACCCGACCACGGTGTGGCAGAGCGGCCTGATCACGAAGAGCGGTGCGCCCAAGCCGGCGCTCGCGCGGTTCCGTGCCGCGGCCAAGACCGTTGACATCCGCAACGCGATCGTCAACGTCCCCGGCGGCAGGGCCCCGATGGTGACGGTGCCGCTGCGCGAGTACGGGGCGGGCACGGCGGCCGGCGAGTCTGTCGGCGTCAACTTCAGGGTCTTCGAGAAGGGCAAGCTCGTCTCAACCGGGCAGGCCAACGCGCCGTTCGGCGCCGACGCAACGGTCCGCGTGCCGCTGACCGGCTTCTCGCCGGTGCGGAAGCGGATCTACACCGTTCAGCTCGAGGCGAACGTGTTCAGCGGCGGCGGCGTGAAGCTGCAGCGCACCTACACGCTGCTCGCGACCTAGGACGCTCCGAGGACGTGGTCGTCCCGCTGTCCGCTGAGGCGGCGCGGGGCGGCCACGTACGATCCGGCGCATGGCGGCGACCGTGCGCGTCGGCACCTGCTCCTGGGCCGACGAGACCCTGACGAAGGTCTGGTATCCGCCGGGCGTTCGCTCCGGCGAGGCCCGGCTGCGCCACTACGCGGAGCGCTTCGGCGTCGTCGAGGCGAACTCCACCTACTACCGCCTACCGGACGGCGAGCTCGTCGGCACGTGGACGGAGCGGACGCCGCCGGGCTTCACGATGCACGTGAAGGCGTTTGGCCTGATGACACGCCATCCCGTGAAGGTCGAGGCGCTGCCCGAGGATCTGCGCGACGCGATGCCCGTCGACGAGCGCGGCCGGGTCGACCGGCCGCCGCCCGAGCTGCGGGCGGAGGTCTTCCGTCGCTTCGCGCGCGCGCTCGAGCCGCTGCGCTCGACCGGCAAGCTCGGCGGGATCCTGCTGCAGTTTCCGCCGTACATCGTGGCCAAGCCCGCCTCGTTCGAGTACATCGAATGGGCGCAGGAGCAGCTGCCCGGCGACGAGCTCCTCGTCGAGTTCCGTCACAGGAGCTGGCTCGACGAGGAGCACCGGGCCGAGACGCTGGGGTTCCTCGAGCGTCGCGGCCTCACCTACGTGATCGTGGACGCGCCGCGCACGGAGGCGAAGAACGTCGTGCCGACCGTGGTGGCACGGACTTCCGAGACGGCGTACGTGCGCTTCCACGGTCGCAACGCAGCCACGTGGAACAAGCGCACGGGCAGCGCCGCGGAGCGCTTCGACTACCTCTACTCCGGCGAGGAGCTGCGCGAGTGGGTCGAGCCGCTCCGCGAGCTGGCCGGCGAGACCGAGCGCGTCTACGCAATGTTCAACAACAACGGCCGCTCGGCGATGCCGGCATTCGGAGGGCTGGAGGGACTCGATCCGTACGAGGTTGCCGGCGACCCCCAGAAGGGCTCGGTCGCGCAGGCGCCGGCGAACGCGCTGATGCTGCGCCAGGCCCTCGCCGACGCGGGCGTTGCCGTCGCGTAGCTACAGCTTGACGAGCGTCTTGCCGCGGTTCTCGCCGTGCAGCATCCCGATGAACGCCTGCGGCGCCAGTTCGAGGCCCTCGGTCACGTCCTCGCGATAGGTCAGCCGACCCTCGGCCAGAAGCCCGCCGAGCCGCGTCAGCCCTTCCTCGAAGCGGTGGACGTAATCGCTGACGAGAAAGCCTTCGAGCCGGGCGCGGAAGACGATCAGGAAGCGGAGGCTGCGCGGAGCGAGCTCCGGCTCGGTCAGGTTGTACTGGGAGATCTGGCCGCAGACGGCAACCCGTCCACCGATCGCGAGGCGGCGGAAGATCGTCTCGGAGAGAGCGCCGCCGACGTTGTCGAAGTACACGTCCACCCCGCGCGGGCACGCCTCCTTCAGGGCCGCGTTGACGTCATCCGCCTTGTAGTCGATGCCCACGTCGTAGCCGTAGAGCTCCGTCAGCTCGGCCACCTTCTCCGGGCCGCCTGCGAGACCGACGGTGCGGCACCCTGCGATCCGGGCGAGCTGCCCCACGACTTGCCCGACCGCCCCCGCCGCGCCCGAGACGACGACCGTGTCGCCGGGCTTCGGGCGCCCGACGTCGAAGAGGCCGAAATACGCCGTGAGACCGGTCGTGCCGAGGACGTGGAGATACGCCTGTGCCGGCGCGAGCGTCGTGTCGATCCTGCGCAGCGACCCGCCTCGTGCGAGCGAATATTCCTGCCAGCCGAGCTGGCCGACGACGAGCTCCCCCGCCGCGAAGCGACCGTCGCCCGATTCCACGACCTCGCCGACCACCTGACCGGTCATGACCTCACCGATCTGGGTCGCCTTCGCGTACGAGCGCGCCTCGCTCATGCGCCCGCGCATGTACGGATCGAGGGAGAGCCACTGCGAGCGGACGAGCACCTGCCCCGGTCCGGGTTCGGGGACGGGCACCTCGACGAGCGCGAAGTCAGACTCCCGCGGGAAGCCGACCGGACGCGCGGCCAGGGTGATCTGCCGGTTCACCGGGTCACTCTCTCACGGCAGCGCGACGAGCACGTAAGCGTCGACCGGCTCCTCCTTCCCCTTCACCCGCAACCGCGGCAGCGGGCGGACGGTCGCCGACTCGGGGAGACGCTCGAGGGTGCCCGCGCCGATCACCACCTCGCCCACCGGAGCTTCGCTCTCGAGCCGGGCGGCGAGGTTGACGGTGTCGCCGACGAGGCCGTGCTTGCGGTGGCCGCTCTCGCCGCCGAGTACTGCCGCCTGCACGACGCCGCTGTTCACACCGACCCGGAAGCGCGGCCAGTCCGGGTTCGCGGCTGCGATCACCTCCGCCTCCTCCTGCAGAGCCAGCGCGGCGCGCGCGGCCAGGAGCGCATGGTCGGGCTGGTCTCCGTCCTTGTTGAACACGACCATGATCGCGTCGCCGATCAACTGATGGACGTCGCCGCCGATCTCCTGGAGCGCCGGCAGGACACGGCCAAAGTACGTGTTCAGCATGTCGGTCACCGCGGCCGGGTCGGTGCGTTCCGAGAACGACGTAAAGCCGGCGAGATCGGCGAAGAGCACGCTGGCGTCACGCGAGCCGGCCAGCGTCTGCTCCAGATAGAGCGCGCTGAAGCGCTCCTCGTGCCATTCGGAGCGCGCCGCGGCCGCGATCAAGAGGAACGCGGCCAGCATCAGGATGTGCCATTCCCACCACGAGATGCGCCAGTTCTCTGCGAACGCGATCACGATCATGGCGGCGGCGAGCAGCGCAAAGCCGGACGTGATCGCGAAGAGGAAGCGACTTCCGCGGCGGCGGTAGAGGCGCGCGTACCCGAGGGAGCCGGCCGCGTAGAGCAGTACTCCGACGGCGCCGAGCCACGTCTGCCAGCCGTTCAGCTCCTCCTGGGCGAGCTCCCCGTCGAGCGGGGGCAGCCGCGCCAGCGAGAGCGTCGCCCACAGCGCCATTGCGGCAACGAGCACACCCAGGGCGATGCGCGCGAGGCCAACGACCCGGTCGGACGCGCTCCGGCCTAGCTCGAGGCCCGACGCGGCGACAAACGCGCCGCCCAGCATGAGCCCCACCGGCGTCGCGAGCTCGAAGCCCGGGTTCGCTCCCAGCAGCACACCCGGCGTCGCGAGGGCATGCAGGCCGAGGAAGCCGGCGCTGACGATGAAGGCGAGCGACACGAGGGCGAGGCGCGCATCGCGCCGCCGGGACGACGCCGCGAAGACCGCGTACCCGAGCGCGACCGCGGCCGCGGCCGCGACGAGCACGAGCCAGAAGTGGGCCGGGTGATTCTCCCAGCGCGCGTCGAGCTGCGGCCGCTGGCGGACGAGCGTGAGCAGGACGAGCGGAACCACGACGGCCGCGACGAAGCCGACGAGCGTCGACCGGCTCACGCGACCTCGATCAGCTGCGCGAGCTGGCGGCGGTACGGCTCACCGTCGAAGGCGTGCAGCGGGTGCGGGTCGAGCCGCTCGATCCGCAGCCGGCCGCGCCGTCGGACGTACACGGAGGGGAAGATCCGGCCGCCGCCGTCGAGCTCGACGGTGACGGCCACCCCGTCGGGCCCGGCCGCGTCGACGAAGTGCTCGAGCGGCACGACGCCCTCGTCGGCGGCCTCGTCGAGCGAGAACGCATGAGCGAGATAGCCCTTTTGCGTCCACAGCTCGGGTGAGCGGGCAAGTGCCGTCCCGAGCAGCGTCGGCAGCTCTCGCTGCTCGACCCGCACGCGCGTCCGCGGGCGGCCGAGCCGCTCGCCCAGGTGCTCGGCGAGGATGCGGGCGTTGTAGCGGAAGCCCTGCACCGCGGCCGACGTGGTGACGACGCCGTCCCGGCGCAGCCCCGCGGCACCCTGGGTGGCGTTGCCGGCGAAGAAGACTCCAGGCGAAGACGTGCTCTCGAAGAACGGGGTCAGCGCCGGGACGCGACCCTGGGCAACGGTGACGACGCCGAGCCGGGGCAGGTCGAGGAGGGGAGCCCGGAAGCCGGTCGCCGCGATCACGTCGTCTGCCTCGAAGACAAGCTCGCCCGGCAGCGTCGTCCCCTGCGCGCGGATGCGAAAGCCTGCGCCGGCCCGCTCGATCGACTCGATCGCCGCGTCGAGCACGATCGTGCCTCCGCCGACGACGGCGTCCTCGAGCGGCTGGAAGTAGCGCACGCGCACGGTCGAGAGCGCCAACACCTCCGCGCGCACGGGTGACGGTGAGGCGACGACGAGCTGCCTCGCCCACGGGAGCAGCCCGTCGGCGAGCTCGAAGCCCGAGTTGCGCTTGCCGATCACGAAGACACGCCGGCCGCTGTACGACGACGCCTCGCGGGTATCCGCGTAGTGCGGCACCGACTCGATGCCCTGGATCGGCGAGCGCCACGGCTCCGTCACCCCGATCGCGAAGACCGCGGCCCGGCAGCGATACTCTCCGCCCGTCGTCTCCAGCACGAGCCGCTCGTCCGGCTCGCGCCGGGTCGACTCCCAGCGGCAGCCGTACCGGATCGCGAGCCCGGCTCGCGTCGCGAAGGCCGCGTGGCCGGCGACCATCTCCTCGCGGCTCGGAACGGCGAAGCTCCGATCCATCTGCTGCGGGACGAGCGCTCGCAGCTGCGGCTCGTCTGCGAGCAGGCTGTTGTGGTCGTGCCACTCGTACTCGCGCGAGGTCGGATCGTACGGCGCATCCGGCTTCGACCAGGACAGCAGGCGCCCGAAGATCGGCCAGGCGCGGAACATCCCGCCCGGCTCCTCGTCGGCCGAGAGCACCGCGTGGTCGATGCCCAGCCGTTGCAACCAGTACGAGGTCTGCAGTCCGCCGGGGCCGCTGCCGACGACCACGACGTCGTAGTCGCCCGGGCCGGGTGCGCCCCTCAGCCCGGCCACAGGTTCGCGCTGCGCAGGCGCCGCGCGCCGGTCCTCATCATCTCGACGGCCAGCTCGGGGTGTGCGAGAAGCAGCGGCACCAGCTCGGCACCGGCGAGCACTGCACAGCGCAGCTCCTCGGTTTCTGCGACCACGTCGGCACCGGTCTTGTCTCCGGTCAGGATCGAGACTTCGCCGAAGAAGTCGCCCGGCCGGAGCCGAGCGCGTTCCTGCCCGTCGATCCGCACGGCCGCCTCGCCGGCGGTGATCACGTAGAAGGCCTCGCCGTCGAGCCCCTCCCGGATCACGCGGGCACCGCGCGGATAGCTCGCGTCGTCGAGGACGGCTGCGACAGCTTCCAGCTGGGGTGCGGCGAGGCCCGCGAAGAGCGAGAGCCGGGCCAGCGTTCCCGGATCTACCATGCATCGAGGCTACAGAGGCGCTCCCGCGCCGACAAGCTGCCTCACGCGGCGAGCCGCCGCAGCGCGGCAGCGGCGTGCGCCGGATCGAGCAGCGGCCGGAAGCCTTCGATCCGCGCGCGCAGAAGCTCCGCCGAGCGAACACCGTCGGCGCCGAGCCCGACGAGCAGGATCCCGCTCGCGGTCGTGCTGGACGAGACGGCGCCGAAGACGAAGTTGCCGAGGCTCCACGCCACGACCTGACGGCCGCGGCGCTCCAACGGCTGCAGCACGTGCGGGTGCGCGCCGAGGACGACGCTCGCCCCCGCGTCCAGGGCCGCCTCTGCGAAGGAACGCTGGCGCGCATCGGGCGTGGTCGCGAGCTCGGTGCCCCAGTGGAAATAGACGACGACCGTGTCCGCCCGACGGCGAGCCTGGGCGACGTCCTGGGCGATCCAGGTCGTCTCGGCGCGGGCGGTCCCGGGCTTCCCCTCCGCTGCGTCGAACCCGAGGGGACGAACGTCGGAGTAGGCCAGCACCGCGATGCGGAGCCCGCCGCGGACGACGACTGTCGGCCGACGCGCTGCGGCCAGATCGCCGCCGCCGCCCACCGGGCGGACGCCGGCCCGGCGCGCGTGCCGGAGGGTGTCGAGGAAGGCATCCGTCCCGTAGTCGAGCGAATGGTTGTTCGCGACAGACGCGATGTCGACGCCCGCCCGCGCAGCGCCGGCGAGCGCCCGCGGCTCGCCGCGGAAGACGTACTCCTTGCCGGGAACGGGTGTGCCGCGATTCGAGACGGCGCACTCGAGGTTGACGATCGCGAGATCGGCGGCGCGCAGCACCGGCGCGACCGACGTCCACGGCGAGTCGGGGCCGTCGGCCGCGATCGCGTCCCCGATCCCGGCGCCGAGGTTGACATCACCGCCGGCCGCCAGGACGACGGGCCGGACCGTGAGCGGCCGGAGGTCGACCCGCCTGTCGCCCGCGGCGAGAACGAGCTCGTAACGGCCTCGCCGCGAAGGAGCCCGCAGATTCAGGGTGAACCGCCCGAACCGGCCGGCGCGAGCGGTTGCGAGCACGGACCGATGGGTCCGCAGCTGCACTCGAGCGCCCGTTCCCGCCCAGCCGCGGACGCGGACGCGCGCGCCCGGTGCCAGCCACTGCGGCAATGGAGCATCGAGCCGCAAGGTCGGGGCACTTTCTCGCTGTGGTGCGCGTGCGGGCGCGAGTGCCGGCGAGAGCGCCGCGAGCGCGCCGACCGCCGCGAGCACGAGACCTGCGCCGGCGGCAGCCCGCCGTCTGCCGACGCCGTCCATTGGTCGGAGGTTCGACACCCGGACGAGCGAACCTCCACGTCACGGTTTCGTCGCTAGAATGGACGCGTGCCGTGCGCCAACACCCAGCCGGATCCGCAGTGCGAGCAGGGTGTGCGCTACTGGGAGCTCGCCGAGACCTGGCGCGAAGGCGACTCGAAGGGCGAGGAGTCCCGCTGGGAAGCCGACCGCCGCTACCGCCACGCCAAGATGGTCTACGACGGCCACGCGGCGACCTGCAGCCGCACCCGCTGAGCCGCACCGCTGAGCCCCACTCGCTGAGCTGCACCGGCTGAACCATGCGAATCGCTCGGCTCAGCTCCTGCCGCCGAGGTGCAGCATGTACTCGCCCAGGTTGAGCGGGCTCGCCGTCGTCCGCCGCCGGGTCGGCTGGTCGCCGGTCACCGGCTGATAACCGGCGAAGCTGGACTCCAGCACGCCCTCGCCGCCCGTCAGCCCCGGCAGCTGCCGCTGGAGCTCATGGGCCTGTGCGGCTGGCAAGACCAGGTCGATCGTGCAGAGCCTCCCCGTCAGCGACGGCGCCTCGACGGCAGCACGGATCCTCGCCAATACAGGCATGACCGCCCCGATCGTGTCCGTCGGGATCTCGAGGTTGCCTCGAACGATCGGCTCGCAGACGACCGTGCCCGCCTGATCGAGCGCACGCATGACCACGATCGGCGTGAGCTTGCGGAAGTCGGCAGCGGTGCTGAGCGGTCCCCGTCTCGATGGAGGACCGTCAGGGACGCTGTAGATGCACTTGGTCATCGTCACGATGCAGTCTGTGACCTGCCAACCGAACAAGCCCTCCCGCAGCGTCTGAGCGACGTATTGCCCCATGCGCTCCGCGAAGCCCTCGACCGTCTTGTAGAGGTACAGCGGGATCGTGCGTGGCCCGACCTGCAATCGGAAATCGATCCCGGTGCCGTTCGGCGCGGGCTCGATGCGCAGCCCGATCGAGGCGAGGAACGGATTCGAATCCGCATGGAGGAGCTCGATCGCCTCGCCGTTGCCGCTCGGCCGCTCGATGTGGATCGGCGTCGTTTCGCGGAACGTGACGTCGAGGCCGAACTCGTTGGCCAGCGTCGCCTGGATGACTTCCTTCTGCACCTCGCCGTAGAGGGAGACGGAGATCTCCTGGCGGGTGTCGTCCTGCCGGACGTCGATCAGCGGATCCTGCTCGGCGAGCTGCGCGAGCGCGACGCGGAGCAGGGCGCGGTCGTCGGGCTGGCCGGAGACGACGACCGACTCCAGTGTCGGCGGGGGAAAGTGACGGTCCGATGCGCCGGTTCCGGTCTCCCCGATCCGATCGCCGATCTGGATCTCGGGGAGACCCCAGAGCTTTGCGACAGCGCCTGCGGAGACTGTGGGACGTCGGACGGCCGGCCCGCGCTCGAAGACGGCGAGCGCGGTGACCTTGCCCTCGAGATCGCGGCCGAAGCGCAGCCGGTCGCGCGTGTGAATCGTCCCCGAGAAGGTCCGGACGTACGCGATCTTCTCTCCGCGCGCGCCGCGTTCGATCTTGAAGACTCTCCCGGAGACAGGCCCATCGGGATCCCCTGCGGAGGTCGGCAGCAGCTCAGCGATTCCCGTCGTCAATGCTTCGAGGCCGGCACCCGTCATCGCCGAGCCGAAGAAGACGGGGTGAACGAGTGCCTGCTTCGTCTGGGCCGCGAGCGCGTCACGAAGCACGTGATACGGCAAATCCGACTCGAGCTCGACGTACCTCGCCATGATCCGCTCGTCGCGCTCCGCGAGCACCTCGGCCAGCCGAGCCTGGAACGCGGGGTCGTCAGCACCCGAGACGGTGAAGTAGGCGGAGCGCGTCCCGAGCGCATGCGCGGTTCCCATCGGTACGACCGCCGCGGTCAGGCGCTCCGAGATCGCCTGGACCACGCGTTCGTCACCCGCGCCCGGGCGGTCGATCTTGTTGACGAACACCAGGGTCGGGATGCGCAGCCGTTGCAGCGCACGCATCAAGATGCGCGTCTGCGGTTGCACGCCCTCGACCGCAGACAGCACGAGCACGGCCCCGTCGAGGACGCTCAGGACCCGTTCCACCTCGGCGATGAAGTCCGGGTGGCCCGGCGTGTCGATCAGGTTGACATGGACGTCCCCGAGCGCGAACGACGCAACAGCCGACTTGATCGTGATGCCGCGCTGCCGCTCCAGCGTCAGCGAGTCGGTCTGCGTGGTGCCGGCATCGACGCTGCCGACCTCGTCGATCACACCGGCCTCATAGAGCAGCCGCTCGGTGAGAGTCGTCTTACCGGCGTCTACATGCGCCAGGATCCCCAAGTTGAGCGTTCTCTGCAACACGCGTCATACCCTCCGAATAGGTCGTCAAGCCCTTTTCGATTGACATGAACGCTTGGCGCATCTCAGCTCCTTGGTCGATCGGCGCCGCCGTGGTGCTCGGGCTGATCATAGGTGCCGGGCGCGTGACCGTGAACAACCGACCTGCAGCCGCACCCGCCGAACGACGAAGAACCCTGCCGCACTAGCTCGCGGACTGGCTCGAGATGGCCGCGAAGCGGCCCTTCGGGGGTCTCGCGCGACGTGGGCATCCGCTCCCGCGGATGCCCACGTCTTGCGCCAACTAGTGGAGCCAGCCGGGCTCGAACCGGCGACCTTCTGGCTGCCAGCCAGACGCTCTCCCAGCTGAGCTATGGCCCCAGGTACGCGCGGAAATTGTAGCGGGCCTGCCGGAGCGGAGCCTCGTACTCCTGGCGTGGGCCCGGCGGCTGCCGGCCAGGACTACGAGGCAGCTGCTTCGAGCTCTACGGCCGGGAGATCGCCCCAGAGGTCCTCGAGCCGGTAGAACTGGCGCGTCTCCGGGGTGAAGACGTGGAGGACGACGTCGAGGTAGTCGGCGATGATCCAGTCCGCCTCCTTGACACCGTCGACCGCGCGCGGGATCAGCCGAGTCTCGGCCTTCAGCTGTGTGTGCACCTCGTCGAAGATCGCCTTCGTCTGGCGCGGGTTCCGGCCCGTTGCGATCACGAAGAAGTCCGTGAAGACGCACGCGGGCCTCATGTCGAGGATGACGACGTTCTCGGCCAGCTTCTCGGTGGCGAGAGCGGCGATCCGGCGTGCTTGTTCGAGAGAGCCCAGAGCACTCAGTGTAGCCGGGAAGCGCGGACGTCAAGGGCCTCGGTAGAGACCGTGCTCCGCGATGTAGGCGGCGACCTCGGGCACGACGAGCCCGTCGAGCGGCTCACCGCGCCGCGCCCGCGCGCGGATCTCGGTCGACGAGACGTCGTACGGCTCGAGCTCGAACCGCTCGATCCGGTCGGAGGCGGGCTCGGAGGAGTAGCCGGGTCGCGCCGCCACGCCGAGCCGCGCCAGCTCGAGCACGCGCTCGGGCTCTTTCCAGGTCGGGAGCGCCTCGAGCTCGTCGGCACCGATCAGGAAGATCGGATCCGCATAGCCGTACGCCTCGAGGGCGTCGACGGTATACCGCTTCTGCTCGAGCTCAATCCTGGGGTCGAGGCCGGCGAACGTCAGCCGAGCCATCGCCAGACGCTCCTGCGCAGACGCCTCCGAGGTCTTGTGCGCCGCGTCGGCGACGACGGTGACGTGGAGCCGCTCGATCCCGAACCGCTCGACGGCCGCTTGCGCGAGCGCGAGATGTCCCACGTGAGGCGGGTCGAACCGTCCACCCAGGATCCCGATCACTCCCATTCGAAGGACTCGTCGCCGATCTCGACGTCCTGACCCTTCCGGATCCCGGCCGAGCGCAGCACCGCCTCGAGCTCCTCCCCCGCCGGAGCCTCGCCGGCGATCCGGTAGCCGCGGTCGGTGCGGTAGATGCGATAGGCGCGCCGCGCGGGTGGCTGAGGCCTGTACTCGAGGAACTCAGGAAGCTCCAACGGCTCGTCGGCGGCGTCCGGCGGCGCGGGCGGGATCAGTGTGAAGAGCGTGCGCTTCAGCTCCTCGATCCCCTCCCCGGTGGCCGCCGACACGCGGAAGGTGCGCACGATACGCGGATCGTCGAGTGCCGGGTCCGGCACGTGCGGCACGAGATCCACCTTGTTCAGGACGAGTGCCTGGGGCCGCTCGTCGAGGCCCGCACCATAGAGCGCGAGCTCGCGGTCGATCGTCCGAAAGCGCTCCTCCACGTCGCCCTCCGACGCGTCGATCACGTGCAGCAACAGGCGGGCGCGCTCGAGATGTGCGAGGAACTCGTGGCCGAGCCCGATCCCCTCGCTTGCGCCCTCGATCAGCCCTGGCACGTCGGCGACGGTCAGCTGCGCTCCGTCGGACGACTCGACGGTGCCGAGCACCGGGGCGAGCGTCGTGAAGGGATACTCGGCCACCTTCGGCTTCGCGTTCGAGATGCGGCGCAGCAGCGACGACTTGCCGGCGTTGGGCAGCCCTGCGAGCGCGGCGTCGGCGAGCAGCTTCAGGCGCAGCTCGAGCTCGGCCTCGCCCGGTGGGTCGCCGACCTCGGCGAAGCGGGGTGCCTGGCGCACGGCGGTCGCGAAGCGCGCGTTGCCGCGACCGCCCTGGCCGCCACGCGCGAGCACGACGCGCGCTTCCGGTTGCGCAAGATCGGCGACGAGCTCCCCTTCGGCGCCATAGGCTTGCGTGCCCACCGGCACCTCGAGCACGATCGTGGCGCCGTCGGCGCCGTGCTTGCGGGCGCCGCGGCCGGGCTCGCCGCGACCGGCCTTGAATCGCGTCTTGGCCCGGAACGCGGACAGATCGCGCAGGTCGGGGTGTGCGGCCAGTACGACATCGCCGCCGCGGCCGCCGTCACCGCCGTCCGGCCCGCCCTTCGGCACGTGCTTCTCGCGGCGGAAGCTCAGGCCGCCGTCGCCACCGCGACCGGCGAGAACGTGGATTCGGGCGCGGTCGTGGAACACACCTCACCCTAGGCCAAGCAACAGTTCGTTACGTGCTCAGGAGGTCGCGTCGGGCGCGGCGACCGAGATGGTGCGCTTCTCGCCGCTGCGGCTGAACTCGACCGTGCCCTCGGTGACCGCGAAGATCGTGTGGTCGCGGCCGATGCCGACGCCCTCGCCCGGGCGGAACTTCGTGCCCCGCTGGCGCACGATGATGTTGCCCGGCTTGACCTCCTGGCCGCCGAACACCTTGACGCCGAGGCGCTTCGCGTTCGAGTCGCGGCCGTTCCGGGAGGAACCGAGGCCCTTTTTGTGTGCCATCTAGCTGTCCTCCTTCTCGGCGAGCGCGGACTCGATCGCTGCGAGCGCGCCCTTCCGCTTCGCGTGCGCTCCCTCGTACTCGAGCGCCGCTTCGAGCATCGGACGCTGCCAGTCCGAAGCCTGTGCCTTGATCTCGGCCACCGTCAGCTCCTCGTAGCCCGCCGGCATGCCCTTGACGCGCTCGTCGCTCGCCTCGGCCTTGGCCTTGGCCGGCGCGGCTGCGGTGGTGGTCTCGGATTTCTTGGCCGGTGCGGCGCGCTTCTTGCCGCCGATCGACTCGATCTCGATCTGGGAGAGGCTGGCCCGGAAGCCCGTATGCTTCTTGTAGCCGTTCTTCGGGCGGTACTTGCCGATGCGGATCTTCTCGCCGAGCGTGTTGGCCACGACACGCGCGGTGACCGTGACGTCGGTGGGCGCGATCTTCGTGTCGCCGTCGCCGCCGATCAGCAGCACGGTCGGGTTGAACGTCTTCCCTTCGCCGTGGGCGAGCCGGTCCACGGTCAGCCGCTCGCCCTCATGGACGCGGTACTGCTTGCCGCCGACGGAGATGATCGCGTAGCTCATGGAGTTCCAGTTCAGACGTGGAAAACGCGGGCAGGGCGCCCGCGAGCCGACGGATTGTAGCGGATGACCACCTTCAGCGCCGGTCGGCGGACTCGATGTCGTCGAGCCACTCGGCCATCGGAACGTACTCGTCCGTCCGCGTCTCGTCCGGGCGCTGCTCCTGCTCGGCCTGGTCGGCGGTAGCCTCCGGAGCGACGTCGACCTCGGCCTCGGCCGCCGGCTCGGCGCCGTTGTCGCCTGCTGCTGCCGCCGCCGGCTTGCGCTTCCGGTTCCGGCCGCCGCGCGAGCCGCGACGCGTCTTCTTCTTCGGCGTCGGCTCGCCGGTCGCCGGATCGAAGTCGGTCGCCTGCTCGGCGTCGGCCTCGAGATCGGCGACGACAGCGGCCTCCAGGGCTGCGGGCTCGCCTGCTGCAGGCTCCCCAGCTGCAGACTGGGCGACCGCCGCCTTCGAGCGCGAGCGCTGCGGCTTCGCCGCGGGCTCACCGAGATCGGCCGTGGGCACGTGGATGCGCGGGGACCGGCGCTTCGGCGCCGCAGGCTCCTTTGCCGCAGTCACCTGGGCGGGAGCCTCCTGGGCGAGAGCCTCCGCCGCCGGCTCGTCGGGTGCGATGTCGTCGTCCGCGTCGACCACGCCCTCGAGCTCCGCAGCATCGGCATCGGTCACCGGCTTCTTCTTCCGGTTCCGGCCTCCGCGCGAGCCGCGGCGCGTCTTCTTCTTCGGCGTCCCGTCTGTCGCGGCCGTCTCGCCGGAGTCCGGCTCGCGCTCGGCGGCGACCTCGTCGGCCGCGTCCTCGGCGACTCCAGCCTCGAGCTCGGCTTCGGGCTCGACCGCGACCTCGACCTCCGCGTCCCCCGCGGCCTCGTCGACGGCCTGCTCGGCGACCTTCTTTGTCCTGCTGGGCGCGCGGGTCGGCTTCTCGGCCTCGCTCTCGAACGTGATCGGCTCGGGAGCGGCTTCCCCGCCGGCGAGCAACGTGGCGTACGCGATCCCGTCGAACACGCGCTCGATGCGCACCTTCGCCTTCTTCCCCACGAGCTTCGCGGCGCCGCCGACGACCACATCGTGGCCGTCGAGCTTGCCCACTGCCGCCTGGGCGTCGTGCAGGCCGAGCTCGACGAGCTTCAGCTCGACCCGCTTGCCCTCCTCCACCGGAGCCTCGGGACGCAGATCCTCCAGCTTGCCCTCGGCGAGCACGGCCGCGTGGTCGCTGTGGACGCCCTCCTTCGCGACGAGGAAGAAGCGCTTCTTGCTCGCCTCCTCGATCTCGGCGAGGCGTGTGGCGCCAGGGCCGACGAGCAGCGACAGCGTGCGCGGGCTCACCTCGACGGTGAAGGCCTGGGCGCGCGAGCCGGCGGCGAGCTGGCGCAGGCGCCGCTCCACCTCCATGGCGGCCGTCGCCTCCGACACGACGATGCCGTCGCCCGCGCAGGTCGGGCACTTCTTCGTCAGGATCTCGCGCGGGCCGTCGGTGACGTTCTGGCGCGTCATCTCGACCAGACCCAACGGTGAGATCTCGACGACGTAGGTCTTCGTCCGGTCGCGCTCGAGCTCGTTGCGCAGCGCCTCCTCGACCGTGGCTCGGTTCTTCGGATTCGCCATGTCGATGAAGTCGATGACGATGATCCCGCCGATGTCGCGCAGGCGCAGCTGGCGCACGACCTCCTTGACGGCCTCGAGGTTGTTCTTCGTGATCGTGTCCTCGAGGCGCGCGCCCGACGTCTTGGAGCGGGAGCCGACGAACCGGCCGGTGTTCACGTCGATCACGGTGAACGCCTCGGCGTAGTCGAAGATGAGGTAGCCGCCGGAGGGAAGCTCGACGCGGCGCGAGAGCGTGGAGCGGATTTCGGCGTCGACGCCCGTGCCCTCGAAGAGCGGCGTCTTCTCCTTGTAGCGGTGCACCCGCTCGAGCATGTGCGGCGAGGTCTTCTTCAGATAGCCCACGATGCGCTTGTAGGTGCGCTCGTGGTCGATCTGTGCGCCCTCGAAGTCCCCCGCGAAGAGGTCGCGCACGATCCGCAGCGGCAGCTCGGCCTCCTGGTAGACGAGAGCCGGAGCCTTGGCCGCCTTGGCCTTCGCCTGGATGGTCTTCCAGAGCCTCTGCAGGAAGACGAGGTCGCGCTCGATGTCCTCTGCGGAAGCGCCCTCGGCGGCGGTGCGGACGATGATCCCGCCCTCCTTCGGGTCGAGCTCCTTGATGATCTCCTTCAGGCGCGCGCGCTCGGCGTCGTCGAGCCGGCGCGAGACGCCGAGGCCTTCGCCCTGTGGGACGAAGACGAGGAATCGGCCCGGCAGCGAGATCTCCGTGGTGAGCCGCGCACCCTTCGTCTTCATCGGGTCCTTGACGGCCTGGACGAGGATCTCCTGTCCGCGGGCGATCAGATCGGTGATCTTCATGCCGTGGTGGCGCTTGCCCTCGAGCGAGGGCACCACGATCTCGTCGACGTAGAGGAACCCGTTCTTCTCGAGGCCGATCTCGACGAATGCCGCTTCCATCCCGGGCAGCACGTTGTCGACGGTGCCGAGGTAGATGTTGCCCGCGATCGAGCGACGCTCGGGACGCTCGAGGTAGACCTCGGCGACGCGATCGTCCTCGAGGATCGCAACGCGCTGCTCGCCGACGTCGACCGAGATCAGGAGCTCGCGCTTGGCCTTCGGGAGGGGCGCCCGCTTCTGCGGCACGCGGCGGCGGGTCTGGTTGGCCCGACGCTCCTGCCGCTGGCTCCGTTCACCCGACTGGGCACGCTGCGGACGGGAGCGCTCGCGCCGGGCGGGCTCGGTCTTCTTCGCCTCGGGCTCCTGCTTCGCATCGGCCGACGCGGCCGACGACTCGCCGGGCTTCTTGCGTCCGCGTCCGCCACGGCTGCCGCGGCGGCGCTTCCTTGGATCTGATGCTGGATCGATTCCGGCCGTCTCGGCCGGTGTGGCCTCAGCGGCCGGGGGTGGTGCGACGGGCGCCTGCTCTACCGGCTCGGGCGCGTCCTGTTGCTTGCGCTTCCTGCGAAACCAGGGTGACAAATGCTTCTCCTAGGGTGGGCGCGCGCAAAGACACGGCCGCGGATGCGGCCGGTCGCGCGCTGCAAGTGATGAAAAACGTAGGCATGGCCTGCGAACAGGCTAGCAGCGGCGGCGGCCGACGGAGGCGGCCGCCGCCGCTCGAGGGCGGTCGAGGTGGATGTCAGGCTGCTGCTGGGGTGAGGCGGGCCCGGCGCGCGCGGACGCCGCGCAAGCGTTGTGAGAGCCGCGCCCAGGCCCACGGCTCGACCTCGGCGTAACGCGTCTCCGATTGCACTCGCGTCGCCTCGAGGTACTCGAACCAAGCGTCGGCCTCCTCGATCATCAGCAGCTCCTCAGCGTGTTCCTTGCCTGCCATCACGCCTCCCTTCAGAGGTCGGTTTCGCCGATGGTAGGTCCCGGACCGGACGGACCCGCCGCCGTCGGGATCGAGAGCCAGACGTCCGCTCCACCACCCTCACGGTTCGTGGCGGACGCGGAACCGCCGTGTGCTCTCGCCACCATCTCGGCGATGGGCAGGCCCAGGCCCGCACCCGGCCCGGAGCGGGCGGCATCGGCCCGGCCGAAGCGCTCGAACGCCCTGTGGAGGAACTCCGGCGGGAATCCCGAGCCCTCGTCCTCGACGTGCAGCTCGACCTCCCCCGGGCGGCCGTGCGCCCGGAGGCGAACCGCTCCGCCGCCGTGCCGGAAGGCGTTCTCCACGAGGTTTCCGAGCGCCTGCTCCAGCCGCAGAGCGTCGCCCGAGACGAGGAGCTGCTCCGGCGACTCGATCTCGAGCGGCCGACCCGCGCGCGCGGCCCGCGCCCTGAAACGACGGGCGACCGTCGCCAGGAGGTCCGGAACCGAGACCTCCGTGCGCAGGAGGGGTAGATGCCCGCCATCCGCCCGCGCGAGCACGAGCAGATCCTCTGCGAGCCGCACGAGCCGATCCGTCTCCGCCGCAGCCGAATGCAGGACCTGCTCGAGCTCGGCCGTCGTCCGGGGCCGGCTCAGGGCGAGGTCGAGCTCTGCCTCGAGCAGGGCCAGCGGCGTTCGCAGCTCGTGGCTCGCCTCGGCTACGAAGCTCCGCTCGCGCTCGAGCGCGCCTTCGAGCCGGCCGAGCATCGCGTTCAGCGTCTCGCCCAGCCTCGAGACCTCGTCGCGGGCAGGCGGGAGCGGCAACCGCCGGCCCGGCTCGGCCGCAGAGATGACGGCAGCCTCGGCCCGCATCGACTCGACGGGACGCAGCGCAGCCGTCGCGAGCACGTAGCCGAGCAGTGCTGCGAGCAGCAGCGCCACCGGCTCGACGAGCGCGAGCTCGCCCAGCAGCCCGGCCAGCGCCTCGTCGCGCTCCTCGAGCGAGGCACCGACGACGAGAACGGCATCCTGCACGGGAGTCGCGAGGACACGAGCGTGTCCTTCCAGTCCGGGAACCGAGTCGAGCTCGAGCCGGATCGGGCGTGTGCGCGCCTCTTCGTATTCGGCGGGCCCGAGCACGGGCTCCACGCCGAGGCCGGGCGTCGCGTCGAGAACCGGGACCTGGGTGCCGAGCACCTGCGCGAAGCGCTCGTCCCCGCCGTCGGCTTCCTGCAGGCGCAGCTCGCCCTGCTCGAGCAGCGGCGCGAGCTCGGCCGCCCTCGCCTCGAGGGCGTCGTCGACCGCCTCGTCGAGCGTCGACCCGAGGCGTGCGTAGAGAACGAAGCTCGTCGCGCCCAGCACGAGCGCCATCGCGACGGTGAACGCGAGCGTCAGCCGCAACCGGATCGGGAGCCGGCTCACCGGCCCTCCCCGTCCCGCCGCAGGCGGTAGCCGGCGCCGCGGATCGTCTCGAGCGACCGCTCGCCGAAGGGCCTGTCGATCTTCTCTCGCAGGTAGCGGACGTAGACCTCGACGATGTTCGAGCGGTTCTCGTAGCCGTAGTCCCAGGCATGCTCCAGCAGGTCGTAGCGCGAGAGCACCTGGCCCGGCCGGCGCATGAAGGTCTCGAGCAGCGCGAACTCCTTGGTGGAGAGCGAGAGCTCGTGCCGGCCGCGCCAGACCTGGCGGGTGGACGGGTCGAGACGGAGCGAGCCGACCTCGAGCACCGGCGGCCGCTCGACCGGGCCACGCCGCCCGAGGGCGCGCAGGCGGGCGAGCAGCTCGGCGAACGAGAACGGCTTGGTCAGATAGTCGTCCGCGCCGGCATCGAGGCCCTCCACCCGGTCCTCGACCGAGTCACGGGCGGTCAGCATCAGCACCGGCGCCCAGACACCGCTGCGCCGCAGGCGACGGCAGACCTCGAAGCCGTCGATCCCGACGAGCATCACGTCCAGCACGATCGCGTCGTACTCGGTGGCTCCCGCCATCCAGAGCGCGTCGTCGCCGGTTCCCGCCACGTCCACGACGTGCCCCTCCTCGACGAGACCGCGGCGGAGCAGCGCCGCCAGCTTGAGGTCGTCCTCGACGACGAGGGCTCTCATCTGCGCATTGTCGCCGCCCAGATGAGAGCCCGATGAGAGGTGCCGCTAGTCGTCGGCACCCTCGTCTTCGCCGTTCTCGCCCTCGACGCCCACGACCTCGAACGCCTCGTCGAGCCGGACGTCCACGGTCGAGCCGTCCGCCTTGGTCACCTCGATCTCGTAGGTCGCGCCGCCTTCGGAGTCACGCTCCGTCTCGTTCACCGTTCCGCCGCCGGTCGCGCGCAGCGCTGCGGCGCTTGCCCGCTCCAGCGTCGAGCCCGTCAGCGCCTGGTCGGGCCCCTCGGAGTCGTCGCCACCGGTCGCACCCGCGAGCGCGGCCCCGCCGAGCGCGAATGCGGCCAGCGCCGCGATTCCGAGCAGAACCATCGTCAGCCGTCTCTGCATCCTTCCTCCTTCGATCGCGCTTGCCAGGCCAACGTAGCCCTCGCAGATGAGCTGGACCTGAGAGCCCGGCGGTCAGCCGCTCGTCGCGTCGGCGACCGTCGCGAAGTAGCGCCGCGCCGCCTCGCCGATCGCCCGGGTACCCGCATAGGCGATGCCGCCTTTCACGACCCATCCGGCCACCGGGACGACGCCGAGCAGCTGACGCGCGACCGCGCGGAAGCCGAAGCCGGCCGCGACCGTGCCGAGCACCTCGGGCAGGCGGGACTGGTCGACCTCGACGCCGTGGGCCGACGCGAGCCGCAGCACGAGACGAAGCTGGTTCAGGGTCAAGACGGGGAAGTCCGCCCCCGGCACGAAGATGGCCACGCCGAGCACGCCGTTCTTGCGCGAGAACGTCTCGATCAGCTGGTCGCAGACGGCTGACCGCAACACAGGTAGCCGCGCCGAGAGCGGTGTTCCGCGCTCGCCGAGGCGCACCGCGAGCGCGTGGGCGATCTCGTCGACGGGAAAGCCCGATCCGGGGCGGCAGTGGACGACGTCGGTGGCGAGCAGGTAGGGGATGTCGAAGCGGCCGGTGCCGGTCTGGACGCCGATCGCCGGCACGCCTGCGCGCTTCGCGGCGCGGAGCTCCCGCTCGTCGTCCTCGGTGGCCGCGCCGGCGAGCACCCGCACGAGCGCCGCCGCACCGGCGACGTCGCCCTGTGAGCGAACCGCGCCGGGCGCGCCGCCGCGCCCGAGCTCCTTCTCGAGCGTGGGCGCGAGCACGCCGCTCACGTGCAGCGGCCGCACGTCCTCGAGCGCCGTTCGCGCCTCCTTGACGAGCCCCCAGATCGCACCCGGATGGAGCTTCACAGCCATCGGTGGAGACTATGCGCTGCCTCGCCGACGCCGCCACGGAAAGCCGACGGGCGTCGTGCGAGGATCCTGGCCCTGGCTAGCGGCCGCGCTGGACGCCGCGGGCGTGGATCGAGAGCAGCACGCCGATCGCGATCAGGTTCACGACCATCGACGAGCCGCCGACCGTGACGAAGGGCAGCGGGATGCCGGTCACCGGCGCGATCCCCATCGTCATGCCCACGTTGACGAAGACCTGGAAGAGGAAGGCGAAGACGATCCCGCCGGCGACGATCGCCCCGAACGCGTCCCGCGCGACGGTGACGACGCGCAGCGCGCGCCAGACGACGAGCAGATAGAGGCCGAGCAGAAGCGCAGCGCCGAGGAAGCCCCGCTGCTCCGCGAACGAGGCGAAGACGAAGTCGGTCGCGTGCTCGGGCAGATAGTCGAGCCTGGTCTGGGTGGCGCCGTCGACGCCCCGGCCGTCGAGCCCGCCGGAGCCGACTGCGGTGATCGACTGTGTCACGTTGTAGGTCGTCCCGGACGGGTCGCTGTCGGGATTCGTGAAGCCCGTCAGGCGCTCCTGCTGGTACGGCTCGAGCATCTCCACGCCGACCTTCGGGAGCAGGACGAGTACCGCGAGGATGGCGGCGAAACCGGTGGCGGCGAGCGCGAGCAGGTGCGACCAGCGGGCGCCGGCGACGAACAGGCACGCGCCCACCGCCGCGGTGTAGACGAGCGAGGTGCCGAGGTCGGGCTGCTTGAAGACGAGCAGGATCGGGATCAGGGAGAGCCCGACCGCGCTGAGGACGACGCGTGGCTCGTGCAGACGGCGCGCGCGGTCGGCGAGGAAGCCGCCGAGCGCGAGCACGAAGAGGAGCTTGCCGAACTCGGAGGGCTGGAACTGGAACGGCCCCACCTCGAGCCAGCGCTTCGAGCCGCGGGTCTCGTCGGCGAGCGCATAGACGAGCAGCATCAGCACGATCGTGAGGGCGAAGATCGGCTTCTGGGCGCGGCGCAGGCGGTCGGGATCGATCGCGAGCGCGACCAGCATCCCCGCGGTACCGAGCCCGATCGCGATCGCCTGCCGCACGACGTGGTAGTTCTCGTCCCCCGCCACGTCGAAGCGGGTGATCCCGGCGACACCCCAGAGGCCGTACGCGACGAGAGCCGCCACGGCGGCGAACAACATCCAGTCGAGCCGGCGCACGAACGCGAGCAGGTCCGAGCCCACACCCTCGTGCGCGTAGCCGCGATTCGATGACGCGTAGTCGACCATCAGTCTGAAGCGACCTCGGCGACCACGCTGGCCTCGACGCCGTAGTGCTCCTCGAAGACCTTCAGCGCCGCGGGCGCGGCCGCCTCGCCGCCGAAGCCGCCGTTCTCGATCACGACGCAGACCGCGATCGGCCCCTTGCTGCCCCACTCCGCCCCGTAGCCGCACCACCAGGACTGGTCGAGCATCCGGCCGAGCTCGGAGTTCCACTTCTCAGCGGTGCCGGTCTTGCCGGCGACGCGCACCGGGAAGCTGCCGAAGACGCCGACGGACGTCCCGTAGGACAGCGACGTCGCTGCGCGGAGTCCCTCGTCGACGGCCGAGAGCGCCGCCTGCGAGACCTTCGTCTGCTTCGGCGGAACCGGCGCGAAGCGGCGCCGCACGATCGGCGGCGCACCACCGGTACCGGGCTGCTCGACATCGGAGACGAGATACGGCGTGACGAGCTTGCCCCTGTTGGCGAGGAGCGCGTAGAAGCGCGTCATCTGCAGCGGCGTCGCGAGCAGGTCCTTCTGCCCGATCGCGAGCTGAATCGAGTCGCCCGGAGTCCAGAGCTTGTCGATCGCGGACTCGTAGTGGCTGCGCTTCCACGGGATCGTCGGCAGCAGGCCCGGATCCTCGCCACCGAGCTGGAGCCCGCTCGTGGCGCCGAAGCCGAAGCTCTTCGCCCACTTCTGGAGCGGCTGGCCGCGGTCGGCGGGAAGCTCGTAGAACGCGTTGCCGATCTCGTAGAAGTAGGTGTCACAGGAGGCCGCGAGCGCCGTCGGCAGGTTCATCGGCTCGTTCACGTTCGGGTTCCAGTTCTTGAAGCGCTGCCGGTCCCTGCCGTAGAACGCCTCGGGCGTGCACTGGATCGACTGGTAGGGCGAGAGCAGGCCTTCCTCGATCGCCGCGAGCGCCGTCACCGGCTTGAAGGTCGACCCGGGCGGATAGCGGCCCGCGATCGCGCGGTTCAGCTGCGGGATGTTCGCCTCGGGCACCGCGAGAGCCTCGATCTTCTCCGGGTCGATGCGGCCCGTGAAGAGCGAGGGGCGGTAGGTCGGGTTGGAGGCGAGCGCCAGGATCGCGCCGTCGCGAGGATCGAGCGCGACGACTGCTCCTCCGTTCGCGTACCAGTTGTCGTGCTCGAGTGCCTGCTCGATCCCGAACGTGAGCGCCTGCTCGGCGGCGCGCTGAAGCCCTAGGTCGAGAGTGAGCCGCACGTCGTGCCCGGGCGTCGGGAAGTCCTGCGTCTGGATCGCGCTCTGCGGGCGCCCCATGGAGTCGACGCGGATCTGCGCGGTGCCCGGCGTGCCCCGGAGGTAGGTGTCGAAGGCGGCCTCGACCCCGGCCTTGCCGATCTTGTCGCCTGCGCGATAGTCGTCGACGGGGTTCTTGCGCTTCAGCTCGTCCTCGTCGATCTCGCGGACGTAGCCGAGGGTCTGCGCAGCGAGCGTCTTGCGCTCGTAGTGGCGGAGGTACGTGCCGACCACCTCGACGCCGGGGAACTCGGCCCGGTGCTCCTTCAGGTACGCGACGCGCTCCTCGCTGACCGCCGTCTTCACCGTGATCGGGGTCAGCGGGTCGCCCTTGCGCGCCTCGATCGCCTTCGTGACGTCGGAGACCGGAACCTGGAGCAGCTTCGCGAGCTCCTGCACCATCTGGTAGCGGCCCTGCTCGGGCATGTCCGCAGGCCAGAGCTGCACCGCCGTCCCCGGCACGTTGGTCACGATCGGACGCCCGTTCCGGTCGACGATCGAGCCGCGCGGAGCCTCCACGCGCAGCGTCCGCACCTGGTTCTGCTGAGCGGCGACGAGATAGCGGTCGCCCGAGAGCACCTGGAGCGCCCAGAGCCGCAGCAGGAGCACGGCGAAGATGGCGAGCGCCACGGCTCCGAGCACACCCACGCGCACGGCGAGCTGAGGCGTGAAGCGGTAGGGCTCCGCGACGCGCGGATCGGGCGGCAGGAAGCGGTGCGACGGCGAGCGCCGCTCTCCGAAGGCGGAGCGGTTAGCCAAGGAGCCGCACCTCGGTCACCCGGTCGCCCGGCTGGAACGGCCGCAACAGCGCTCGGCAGAGGGCGAACACCGGGCCGCCGAAGATCAGGTTCAGACCCAGCCCCGCAAGCATGGCCTCCACGAGGGCACGGCGAGCGGACACCTCCTCACCGATCAGGAAGTGGAGGAAGAAACCGAGCAGAGCGACGAGCACGGTCACGACGACGACCGACAGGACAGGCGCATGTGCGCGTCCGCGCCCGGTCGTCTCGCCGTAGCGCCCGGCGCCGTAGCCGGCGAGCGCAAGCACGAGCGCCGTCACGCCGAGCGTGTCGAGCGTGAGCACGTCCAGCAGGAGCCCCCCGCAGAAGCCGGCCACGGCGCCCGCGACCGAGCCGCGCAGCAGCGCGATGCCGATCAGGACGAGCAGCAGCACGTCGGGTGTGCCCCCGAGCACGTCGAGCGACGAGAAGAGCGTCGCCTGCAGCAGCGCGGCCACGAAGACGAGCACGCTGATCGCCGCGGCGTCGCTCACCGGTCGGCCTCCTCGCTGCCGCGCACCAGCACGAGCACGGATTCCAGCGAGGAGAAGTCGACGTCCGACTCGATCTGCACCTGCTGGTAGAGGTCGGTGTTCAGGCTGCCGACGAAGGTGACGCGCCCGATCGGGATCCCCGGCGGGTAGAGCGAAGCCAGGTCGCCCTGGCGCCAGCCGGACGTGACGATCTCGTCCCCGACGTTGACGTTGTCCGCCTTGCGCACGCGCGTGAGCACGAGCGAGTCACCGGTCTGTCCGTGCTCGACGATGCCCGCGGCGCCGGTGCGGAGGTCGACGGCCGAGACGGCGCTCGCCGCGTCGGTGAGCAGCGTCACGCGCGAGGAGCTGGGAGTCACCCACGTGACGAGGCCGACGAGACCCTCGCCGGTGACGACGGGCGCCTCCTTCTCGACGCCGTGGTTCGACCCGACGGGCAAGACGATCGCCTGCTCGAAGGCGCTGGAGGGCTGAGCGGTGACCGACGCCGCCACGAAGCCGAAGTCGTTGGGGAAGCGCGGGCTCTCGGTGTACTCGAGCAGCCGCGTCAGCTCGACGTTGCGCTGCACTGCCGACTCGTTCTGGATCACGAGCTGGCGCAGCTCCTGGTTCTCGGCCTGGAGGCGGGCGACGTCGGAACGCGCGCTGAAGAGCCCCTCCGTCCAGTTGTAGGCGTCGCGGAAGGGCCGTGCGACGCGCTCGACGGCGACCGTGACCGGCTGCAGCGCGCTCGCCACGGATGCCTGCACCGTGTGCAGCGGCCCGCTCTCCGACTCGCGGAAGGAGATCGTGATCAGGGCGAGCGCGAGCAGCACCAGCAGCCCCAGCACGATCCGGCGCCGAAGCGCGCTGCTGGTGCGAGAAGCGAAGGGTCGAGTGGCGGGACGCCGGACAGGGAAGCCCAGCACCGCCGACTTTGCGGTGCGGTTGCGTGGCACGAATGTGGGAGTCTAGCGAGGCTTTCGGAAGCTGTTCGTGCCGAAAGCCGCTTAATACCGGCGGTTGCCGTTGCGGCGGGGCCGTGCCCGGGCGCTGCGATGGATCGCCTCGAACTCCTCCAGGCTGCGGCCGGAGCCGACGGCGACGCAGGTGAGCGGGCTCTCGGCGAGGTGCACGGGCATCTGCGTCTCGTGGCGCAGGCGCTCGTCCAGCCCGTGCAGGAGCGCCCCGCCGCCGGCGAGCACGATCCCGCGGTCCATGATGTCCGCGGCGAGCTCGGGCGGCGTCTTGTCGAGCGTCGAGCGGATCGCGTCGATGATCTGCGTGACCGGCTCCTCGAGCGCGTGCCGGATCTCCTCGGAGGAGAGCAGGACGGTCTTGGGCAGGCCGGTGAGCATGTCGCGGCCCCGCACCTCGGCCTGCACCTCCTCGCGCATGCGGAAGGCCGAGCCGACCTCGAGCTTGATCTCCTCGGCGGTCTGCTGGCCGACGAGCAGCTTGTACTCCTTCTTGATGTGGTTGACGATCGCGTCGTCCATCTCGTCGCCGCCGACGCGCAGGCTCTGCGAGACGACGATCCCGCCGAGCGAGATCACGGCCACCTCGGTGGTGCCGCCGCCGATGTCCACGATCATGTTCCCGGTCGGCTCGGCGACGGGGAGGCCCGCGCCGATCGCGGCGGCCATCGGCTCCTCGATCAGGTAAGCCTGGCGCGCACCCGCCGAGAGCGTCGCCTCCTCGACCGCCCGCTTCTCGACGCCGGTGACGCCGGAGGGCACGCACACGACGACGCGCGGGTGCGCGAAGCGGTGCTGGTGGACCTTGTGGATGAAGTGGCGCAGCATCTGCTCGGTGACGTCGAAGTCGGCGATCACGCCGTCCTTCAGCGGACGGATCGCGGCGATCGTGCCCGGCGTTCGCCCCAGCATCCGCTTCGCCTCGACGCCGACGGCGTGCACCTCGCCCGAGCGCTGGTCGATCGCGACGACCGACGGCTCCGAGAGCACGATGCCGCGGCCCCGGACGTACACGAGCGTGTTCGCCGTGCCGAGGTCCACAGCCATATCGCGGCCACCAAAGCCGCTCAGTGAGCGAAAGAACGCCATCAGGAGCACCGAGTCTAGCCGTGCGAGACTGGAACGGTGGATCCCGCTCGCGCCGTGCTCGTCACCGGCTGCTCCTCGGGGATCGGCCGCGCGACCGCCGAGCGGCTCGCGCGCGCCGGCTGGACGGTCTACGCGAGCGCGCGGCGGCTCGAGTCGATCGAGGATCTCGAGGGGTGCCGGAAGCTGGAGCTCGACGTCACCGACGACACGTCGATGCGGGCCGCCGTCGACGCGATCGAAGACGAGCACGCTGCCGTCGGCGTGCTCGTCAACAACGCCGGTTACAGCCAGAGTGGCGCAGTCGAGAGCGTGACGATCGAGGCCGCGCGCCGCCAGTTCGAGACGAACGTCTTCGGGCTCGCGCGGCTGACGCAGCTCGTCCTGCCCGGGATGCGGCGGCAGGGCTGGGGCCGGATCGTCAACGTGAGCTCGATGGGCGGCCGGCTGACCTTCCCGGGCGGCGGCTGGTACCACGCGTCGAAGCACGCCGTGGAGGCGCTCAGCGATGCGCTGCGCTTCGAGGTCGAAGGCTTCGGAGTCGACGTCGTGGTGATCCAGCCGGGGCTGATCCGCACCGGGTTCGCGGAGGCGGCGGTCGGATCGATCGCGGTCGACCCGGACGATCCCTACGCCCGCTTCAACCGGGCCGTGGGAGCGGCGACAGCTGGTGCGTACGACGGTCTCGCACGGGTGCTCGGGGGCGGGCCGGACACGGTCGCGAAGACGATCGAGCGAGCGCTTTCGGCGCGGCGGCCGCGGACCCGCTACCGCGTGACGGCCTCGGCGCGGCTGATCCTGACGGCACGCCGGCTCCTGCCGGACCGCGGCTGGGACGCCTTCGTCGGTCGCACCTACCCGAAGCCGTAGAGGCCTGCGAACCGCTCGGCGAGAACACGCACGAGCAGCGCGGCGGGAAGCCCGACGACGTTCAGGTAGTCGCCCTCGATCCGTTCGACGAGCGCCGCGCCGCGCCCCTGGATCGCGTAGCCGCCCGCGCGGCCTTGCCACTCTCCCCCGGCGAGGTTCGAGGCGAGGTCGCGCGGCGTCAGCGGGCGGAACGTGACGCGTGTCTCCTCGTGCTCGACGAGCTCCCAGCCCGGCGTGACGAGGCAGAGCCCGGAGACGACCACGTGCGTCTTGCCCGAGAAGAACTCGAGCATCCGCTCCGCGTCCCCCGCGTCGGCAGGCTTGCCGAACGTACGCCCGTCGAGGACGACGGCGGTGTCGACGCCGAGGACGGGGCGGTCACCCGCCTCGGCCGCCAGCGAGCGAGCCTTGCCGCGCGCGTGCTCGCGCACGAGCTCGAGCGGGTCCGCATCCGGCGGGTCGTGCTCCTCGTAGCGCGGCGGGGAGACCTCGAACGGGATCCCGAGCTGCTCGAGGATCGCGCGGCGCTGCGGGCTCGTCGACGCGAGCAGGAGCGGCGGCGCCACGCTGTGGCTCACGAGCCGGCACTCATTGCTTGCGCGCCCGCCAGATCTCCTCGGCCGGCCAGCGGCGGCCCCAGTCGGCGGTGACGTAGCCGTACTGCTCGTGCGTGACGGCGTCCGCCGGCGCCTGCACCTCGTGCAGCGCCTCGACCTCGAAGCCGTGCTCGCGCAGGAGCGCGATCCACGTTCCGTGCGAGATGTGGTACTCGACGCCGCCCTCCGGCCACTCGAAGCGGTGCATCCCGAACTGCGTCTGCACGAGCCGCTCGAGCGCGGGCTCCTCGTCGTCGGAGCAGAGGATCACGAGCGTCGAGTTGCAGAGGAAGACGAGCCGGCCGCCGGGCCGCAGGAGTCGTGCCGCCTCGGGGATCCAGCGGTACGGATCGCACCAGATGCTCGCGCCGTACTCCGAGATCGCGAGGTCGAAGCTCGCGTCCGGCAGCGGCACGCTCTCGGCGTTCGCCTCGAGCAGCGGGAAGTCGAGTCCGTGCTCGGCCTGGAGCTGCCGGGCCGTCTCCAGCTGCGCAGGCGTGACGTCGACGCCGACGGGACGCGCGCCGCGGCGCGCGAGCCAGGCCGAGACGTACGCGGTGCCGCAGCCGAGCTCGAGCACGTCGGCACCGTCGAGCTCGATCCCCGCCAGAACTCCGAGCTCGGCCTCGGGCACGCTCCAGATACCCCAGCTGATCTCCTCCTGGGCCCACGCGCGCCGCCCCTGCTCGTGCGTGTAGTCCGCGTTCGTCTGCGTCCAGAGCTCGCGGTTCCGCGCCGCCTCGGGAGTCAGCTCATCCATGAAAGCCCTCTTGCGCTAAAGCAAGCCGTGGGGGAAGAACAGCTTGAGCTCCCGCTTGGCAGACGCCTTCGAGTCGGAGCCGTGCACGATGTTCTCCGAGAGCTCGAGCGCGAAGTCGCCGCGGATCGTGCCCGGCGCGGAGTCGAGCGGGTTCGTCGCGCCCATCATCGTCCGCACGGTGGCGATCGCCGACTCGCCGCGCACGGCAAGCGCGAGCACCGGCCCGGAGGAGATGAACGAGACGAGGTCGCCGAAGAACGGCTTGCCCTTGTGCTCGGCGTAGTGCTGCTGCGCGAGTGCGCGCGGGAGCTTCAGGAGCCTGGCGCCGCGCAGCTCGAAGCCGCGCCGCTCGAATCGCGCAATGATCTCGCCCGCCAGCGCACGGCTCATGCCGTCCGGCTTCACGAGCACGAGTGTGGTCTCCACGGCCATCGGCCGCGGAGTCTACTCAGACTCGGCGGCTCGATTCCGTGGAGGCGCGACCCAGGTCTCGGCGATCGTGTCGTCGATCCCGGGGAGCGTCGGCGTCGAGACCGGCGTCGCGCAGTACGGGCAGATCTGCCAGAGCGCCTCGAGCGGGTTCGAGCACGACGCGCAGGCCTGCTTCAGCCTGGTCGTGCAGACGGGGCAGACGAGGAAGGTGGACTCCACCTGCGCCCGGCAGACGGGGCAGTGCAGGTCGCGGCGGATCAGCCGCTCCTCCATCGCCTTGATCTCGAGCTCGCGCTCGCGCACGTCGTCGATGTACTCCGGCGGGCGGAAGAAGAGGTAGATGATCGGCCCGAGGAACGGGGGCACGAGCCCGAGCAGCGTCGCCATCGCGACGAGCCAGGGATCCTCGACGCGACGCCTCGCGTCCTTGTAGACCCAGTAGGCGGTTGCGAGCCAGAAGACGGCCAGGAAGAAGAGCGTCAGGTTGCGGGCGAGCATCCACGCGCCCGAGTCGAAGAAGTCGTTGACTCCCCCGAAGAGGTCGTCGCTGCCTTGGCCGGTGGTGGTCTGAGCGATGATCACAGGAGCAACTTTCCCACGATATAGCCAACGGCGAACGCCGAGCCCGCGATTCCCGCCACGACGGCGGCGGCGAAGAGCAGGACGGACGTCCGTCCGCGAACATTCGCCACGTCAGGCCCCGTTCCTCGACAAGTCCGCCAACAAATAGAGCGAGCCGGTGACGAGCACGGGGCCGAGCTCTCTCGCTCGCTCGAGTGCCTGGTGGGGATCGGCGATCGCCTCGACCTGCGCGAAGTGGCCGCGGGCGAGCCGTGCGAGCTCGTCGGCCGGCAGCGCGCGGGCGTGCGACGAGGACGTGGCGACGAACGAACGGCCGGCGCGGGCGAGCTCGGCGAGCATCGCGTCCGCGTTCTTGTCGGCGAGGATCGAGGCGAGGACGACTCGCTCTCCGGGCGGCAGCCGCCCCAGGAGCCAGCGGGCACCGTCCGGGTTGTGGGCGCCGTCCCAGAGCTCCTCGCCGCGCTGCTCGAGTCGCCCGGGCAGAGCGACGTCGACCTCTCGCTCGATCGGGCGTCCGAGGAAAGCCTCTGCCGCCTCGCGCGCGCCGCCCAGCAGCACATTGGCGCCCGCGAGGCTCGCGAACTCGCTGTCGGGCAGCACGGTCACGGTCCCCTCCTGCACGACGGCGAGCTTCTCGGCCGCGATCGACTCGCGCGTCTCGCCCAGCACCTCGGTGTGGTCGAGGCCCACGTTCGTGAGCAGGACGACGTGGCTGCGCAGGACGTTCGTCGCGTCGTGCCGGCCGCCGAGCCCGGCCTCGACGACCGCCACCTCGACCGCGCGGGCGGCGAGCTCCGCGAACGCCGCCGCGCAGACGGTCTCGAACTGCGTCGCTGCCTGCGCCTCGGCCTCCGGCCGCACGCGCGCCAAGGCGGCTTCGAAGTCCGCCTCCTGCCCGTCGACCGTGATCCGCTCAGCCCAGGAGCGCACGTGCGGCGAGACGGTCGCGCCGACGGAGAGCCCCTCGGCGAGCAACAGCGCCTCGATCGTGCGCGTCGCCGTCGACTTGCCGTTCGTGCCGACGACGTGGATCGCGGGGTAGGCGAGCTGCGGGTCACCGAGGCTCGCGAGCAGCGTCCGCATCCTCCCCAGGCCGAACTCCTCCGGCCAGGGCGAGAGGGATTCGAGCCAGCCGGCGTGCTCAGCCTGAGAGGGCATCGAGCTCACGCCGGTAGCGGGCGAGCTTCTCGCGCTCCGCCTCGACGACCTCGGGCTTGGCGTTCGCGACGAACTTCGCGTTGCCGAGCATGCGCTCGCCGCGCTCGATCTCGCCGCGCAGCCGTTCGAGCTCGGCGGCCGCGTCGCCGTTCGAGCGCTGCCGCTCGGGCCGGACGACGGCGTCGAAGATCCGCCGCTCGTCACCCTCGAGCGGAACCTGCACACCCGAGCGGCGGAAGGTGGCGGCGGCAGCCTGCACACGCTCGAGCGCGTCGAGATCGGACGCGAAGGCCTCGTCCGGCTCGGGCCAGGGCTCGACGATCAGCCGTGTCTCGTGGAACTGCGCCCAGATCTCCTCGGTCACGTGCGGCAGCACCGGGTGCAGCAGCTTCAGCAGCCGCTCGAGCGAGGCCAGCGCAGTCGCACGCACCTCGTCCTCGCCCAGCCGCGGCTTGATCGCCTCTGCGTACCAGTCGCAGAAGTCGTCGAAGGTCAGGTGGTAGAGCGCCTGCACCGACGGTGAGAAGTCGAAGCGCGCCCAGGCCTCCTCGAGCTCGGCCCGTGTCGCGTCGAGGCGCGCGTAGATCCAGCGCTCCTCGAGTGCGGCCGGGTTTGCGTCGGGCTCGACCCGCTCCTGCAGGAGCAGCCGGGAGACGTTCCAGAGCTTGTTCGCGAGCTTGCGGCCTTCCTCGATCGCCCCCTCGGCGAAGCGCACGTCCTGGGTGGACGACATCTTCAGCAGTCCGTACCGGGTCGCGTCGGCGCCGTGGCGGTCGATCGAGTCGAGCGGATCGAGCCCGGTACCGAGGCTCTTCGACATCCGCCGGCCGTCGGGCGCGAGGATCGTCGACGTGATGATCACGTCGGTGAAGGGCAGCTCGCCCATCAGCTCCAGCCCGGTCCAGATCATCCGGTTCTCCCAGAGCCTGATGATGTCCCGCGCCGTCACGTTGACGTCGCCCGGGTAGTAGCGGTCGAGCTCCTCGGTCTGCTGCGGCCAGCCGAGCGTGGCGAAGGGCCAGAGCGCGGAGGAGAACCACGTGTCGAGCACGTCGGGGTCGCGCTCGATCTCCGTCGAGCCGCATTCCGCACACGCGTCCGGCGGCGGCCAGGCACACGTCGCGTGGCCGTCCGGGCAGTACCAGACCGGCAGCTGGTGGCCCCACCAGAGCTGGCGCGACACGTTCCAGTCGGGGATCTCCTCGAAGGAGCGGATTGCGAACTGGTGCTGGCTCTCGGGGTGGTAGCGGACGCGCCGCTCGCGCAGCGCCTCGAGTGCCGGCCGCGCCGGCTCCTCCATCGCACACCACCACTGGAGTGAGATCAGCGGCTCGATCCGCGTGTGGCAGCGCTCGCAGGTGCCGACCGAATGCCGGTAGCTCTCGCGCCGCTCGAGCGCGCCGTGCTCGGCCAGCCAGTCGAGCACCCGCTCGTCCGCCTCCGCCTGCGTGAGACCCGCGAGCTCACCGGCTTCCTCCGTCATCCGCCCGTCGGGGCCGATCACCGTCGACGTGGGCAGGCCGTGGTCGCGACCGATGTCGAAGTCCTTCTGATCGTGGCCCGGCGTGATCTTCAGTGCGCCCGAGCCGAAGTCGAGCTCGACCCGCTCGTCCGCGATCACCGGCACCCGCCGCTCGACGACCGGCACGATCACCTCCTTGCCGATCGCGTCCCGGTACCGCTCGTCGGTGGGGTTCACCGCGACCGCGACGTCGGCGAGGATCGTCGCCGGCCGCACAGTGGCGATCGTGATCGAGCCGGACCCGTCCGCGTACGGGTAGCGCACGTAGGTGAGCGCGTCGTCGACCTCGACGTGCTCGACCTCGAGGTCGGAGATCGCGGTCTCGTGGTACGTGCACCAGTTGACGAGCCGGTTTGCGCGGTAGAGCCATCCCCGCTCCCAGAGGTGCACGAAGAACGTCATCACGGCCTCGATGTAGGCGTCGTCCATCGTGAAGCGCTCGCGGTCGTAGTCGAGCGACGCGCCGAGACGTCGGAACTGGCCCATGATCGTGCGGCCCGTTTCCTCGAGGTGCTGCCAGACGCGCTCGACGAATGCCTCCCGCCCGAGCTCCTTGCGCGACGTGCCCTCGCGGATGAGCTGCTTCTCGACGACGTTCTGGGTCGAGATGCCTGCGTGGTCGTAGCCGGGCTGCCACAGCGTGTCGAAGCCGCGCATCCGGTGCCACCGGATCAGCACGTCCTGGATCGAGCCGTTGAGCGCGTGGCCCATGTGGAGTGCCCCGGTGACGTTCGGCGGCGGCACGCAGACGACGAAGGACTCCTCGCGGCGGCGCGCCGGCGCCGGCGCGGTAGAGGCCCTCCTCCTCCCAGGTGCGCTGCCAGCGCTCCTCGACGCCGTGGGGCTTGTAGAGCGGCTCCATGCCGCGATCGTATCGGGGGTCAGGCCGCGACTATGGCGTCAGCGTCCTGGCGTCATCCGCCGAAGTCGAGGAAGTCTTCGAGCATGCTGCGCTTCTTCTTTTTCTTCGGCTTGCCGTATTCGCCACTGTCGGGCCCGCGCTCGCGGTCGCTGTCCCGGTCACGCGTCCCGCCGCTGATCTCGCGCTCGAAGTCGTCGGCGGCAGCGCCTTCCTGCTCGATGATCTTGTCGAGCTCACCCCGGTCGAGCCAGATGCCGCGACACGAGGGGCAGGCGTCCACATGGACACCGCTGCGCTCGATGCGGCGGAGCTGCGTCGAATCGACGGGACAAAGACGGTCATCGGCCATTGGCCCGAGCCTAGCGAAAGACGAGACAGGTGGTCGTTCCGTGCGCCAGCAGCCGTCCCGCGCCGTCGGTGACCCGACCCTCCGCGGTCGCGACGCGCGAGCCGGCGTGGAGGATCGTGCCCTCGCACCGGACGAGACCGGTCCCGGCGGTGATCGGGCGCACGAAGTTCGCCTTCACCTCGAGCGTCGTGTAGCCGACGCCCGCCTCGAGCAGCGTATGGACGGCGCAGCCCATGGCCGAGTCGAGCAGGGTCAGGGCCACGCCGCCGTGCACGGAGCCGATCGGGTTGTAGTGCTGCTCGCCCGGGAGGATCTCGAAGACGGCGCGGCCCGGCTCGGCCTCGACGCCGCGGAAGCCCATCAGCTCCGCGATCGGCGGCGGCGGCAGCTCGCCGGCGAAGATCGCGCGGACGTAGTCGATGCCGGCGAGCTCGAGCCCCCGCGCGGCGAGCTCCACAGGGCTCATGACGTCCTCGTTCGGCACGCCTTGACTCTAAGCCGCGAGCGGCAGCTTCTGCTCGTGCGGGAGCACGAGCGCGGTCGACGAGGCGTTTGCGTGCAGCCGCCCGGATGCGTCGACCAGCTTCGCCTCGGCCGTAGCCAGGCGCGAGCCGGAATGGAGGACGATGCCCTCGGCGCGGAGCAGCCCGCTCGCGAGCGTGACGGGCCGGACGAAGCTCGTCCGCAGCTCCACCGTCGCCAGGGCGAGGTCGGCGGAG
This sequence comes from uncultured Gaiellaceae bacterium, assembly GCA_963735585.1. Taxonomy (GTDB): domain Bacteria; phylum Actinomycetota; class Thermoleophilia; order Gaiellales; family Gaiellaceae; genus Gaiellasilicea. Next base: position 1,153,502 of record CAVTLI010000001.1, read on the forward strand.
AGCAGCGACTGCACGGCCGCGGCCATGGCCGCGTCGAGCACCGTCGTCAGGATGCCGGAGTCGACGGCGCCGAGCCCGTTGTAGTGCTCCTCGCGCGGCTCGTACTCGAAGACGACACGACCCGGCATCACGTAGGTGCTGCGCAGGCCGACGAGCTCGGCCACGGGGGCAGCGGGGATCAATCCTGACGTGAGGCGGTGGAGGAACTCGAGCCCCGGGAGCGCGCGTGCCTGAGCTGCGGTCTCGACGGGGTCGTGCCAGGTGATGGTCCGGTGGCGATCGGGTGCGGCGTCCATCGCGTTGCTCCTTCCGCAGCTGTGGCCTTCGAAGTCGGTTGCATCCTGAAACCGACTCTAACGGAGTTGGTTTCATTTTGCAACTCGGGTATGCTGCGACGATGGTCTGGGAGAGCTTCGGCCGCGAGAACTGCTCGCTGGAGGCAACGGCGACGATCATCGGCGACCGCCAGACGCTGCTCGTCCTCCGCGAGAGCTTCCTCCGTGTCCGCCGCTTCGGCGAGCTGCAACGGAACACCGGACTCGCGCGGAACATCCTCGCCGACCGCCTCCAGGCACTCGTCGCGAACGGAATCCTGGAGCGCCGCGAGTACCAGCAGCGGCCCGAGCGGTTCGAGTACCGGCTGACCCAGAAGGGAGTCGACCTCTACCCGGTCCTGCTCGGGCTGATGGAGTGGGGCGCGAAGTACGAGACGGGCAAGGAGGGCACGCTCGTGACCGTGCGTCACAAGACGTGCGGAACGGTCGGTCAGCCCCAGCTCTCCTGCCCGGGCTGCGGCGAGCCCGTGACCGCGCGCGACATGGAGGCGCTGCCCGGCTCCGGAGCCGTGCTCCGGAAAACGGCCTAGGCCGACTCTTCGGCGAGTGCGGGCGGCTCTTCGATCCCGTCGGCGCTCGTGACGAGCGTCGGCTTGAGCCCCTTCGAGATCGTCTCCTTCGTGATCACGCATTTGGAGACGTCCTTACGGCTCGGCAGCTCGAACATCACGTCGAGCAGCGCGTTCTCGATGATCGAGCGCAGGCCGCGCGCACCGGTCTCCCGGGCGAGCGCCTTGTCGGCGATCTCCCACAGCGCGTCGTCACGGAACTCGAGCTCGATCGTGTCGTAGCCGAAGAAGCGCTGGTACTGACGCGTGAGCGCGTTCTTCGGCTCGGTCAGGATCTGGACGAGGTCCTCGCGCCGCAGCTGATGCACGGCGGAGATCACGGGCAGCCGGCCGATGAACTCCGGGATCAGGCCGAAGTTGAGCAGGTCCTCCGGCATCACGTCGGCGAGCAGCTCGGCGCTCTCGTCGGCGTTCTTCGAGCGCACGTCCGCGCCGAAGCCGACGGCGTTCTTGCCGATCCGGCGGCCGATGATCTTGTCGAGGCCGGCGAACGCGCCACCGCAGATGAAGAGGATGTTCGTCGTGTCGATCGAGAGGAACTCCTGGTGCGGGTGCTTGCGCCCGCCCTGCGGCGGCACCGAGGCCACCGTTCCCTCGAGGATCTTCAGCAGGGCCTGCTGGACGCCTTCGCCCGACACGTCGCGCGTGATCGACGGGTTGTCCGCCTTGCGCGCGATCTTGTCCACCTCGTCGATGTAGATGATCCCGGTCTCGGCCTTCTTGATGTCGAAGTCCGCGGCCTGGATCAGCTTGAGCAGGATGTTCTCGACGTCCTCGCCGACGTAGCCGGCCTCGGTGAGGGCGGTTGCGTCCGCGATCGCGAACGGCACGTTCAGGATCCGCGCGAGCGTCTGCGCGAGCAGCGTCTTGCCGCAGCCGGTCGGTCCGAGGAGCAGGATGTTCGACTTCTGCAGCTCGACGTCGCCGTCCTCCTGGCCCATGCGGACGCGCTTGTAGTGGTTGTAGACCGCCACCGCGAGCGTGCGCTTGGCCTCCTCCTGCGAGACGACGTAGTCGTTCAGCACGGAGTAGATGTCGCGCGGGCGTGGGAGGTTGTCGAGATCGAGCTGCGTCGGGGTGGTCAGCTCCTCGTCGATGATCTCGTTGCAGAGATCGATGCACTCGTCGCAGATGTAGACCCCGGGGCCAGCGATCAGCTTCTTGACCTGCCGCTGGCTCTTGCCGCAGAAGCTGCAGAGGAGCTGTTCGTTGCCATCGGATGCTCGGGCCATGTCTCGTTTTACCTCGGATTCGTGAAAACGGCTACTGGTCTACTGGTTGGAGTCAGCGGTGTGCGATGACACGGTCGATCACTCCGTACTCCACTGCTTCTTCGGCGGTCATGTAGTAGTCCCGGTCCATGTCCTTCGTGACGCGCTCGAGCGGCTGCCCGGTGTGCTTGGCGGTGATCCCCTCGAGGAGGCGCTTCAGGCCGATCACTTCCTTGGCCTGAATCTCGATGTCGGTCGGCTGGCCGTGGAATCCCGCCGACCCTTGGTGGATGAGGACTTTCGAGTTCGGGAGCGCGAACCGCTTCCCTTTCGCCCCGCCCATGAGGATGATCGAGCCCATCGACATCGCCATGCCCACGCATGTCGTCTGCACGTCGGGCTTGATGAACTGCATCGTGTCGTAGATCGCGAGACCCGCGTAGACGACACCCCCGGGTGAGTTGATGTAGATCTGGACGTCCTTGTCGGGATCCTCCGACTCGAGGTGCAGGAGCTGCGCCACGATCAGGTTCGCGATCTGGTCGTCCACCGGCGTGCCGAGGAAGATGATCCGCTCGTTCAGCAAGCGGGAGTAGATGTCGAACGAGCGCTCGCCACGCGAGGTCTGCTCGATCACCATCGGGATAAGCGGGCTCATGCAGGCTCCTTGGTTCCAGGCGGATCGTTGCCGGGGGTCCACAGTTTCGTTTCCGTGTCGGGCTTTTCCTTGTCGGGCGTCCAGATCGCGTCGCGAGCGGCCGCGACCTCGACCGGGATCGGCTTGACCTCCGCCACGATCCGGTCGAGCGCGGAACGGAGGCGAATGTCCTCGCGCACGTCCTCGTGGCGGCCGGCATGCCAGAGCTCTTCGATCACGGCGTCGGCGTCCTCGCCTGCCGCTTCGGCCTGCTCGCGCACGAGCGCCTTGACCTCGTCGTCGGACACCTGGAGATCGAGCTTGTCGGCCGCAGCCTCGAGCGCGAGCTCGCGCGCGACCGACTGCGACGCCTCGCCGCGCATCGCCTCGGTCAGCTCCTCGGGCGTCCGGCCGGAGATCTGCAGGTACGTCTCGGCCGGGATCCCGCGCCGCTCGAGTGAGCGCACGAACCCCGTCAGCAGCTCCCGCGTTCGCGATTCGACGAGCGGGCCGGCGGGATTCACGTTCGACGCCTTCACGAGCGAGTCGACCGCGTTCGCGCGGAATGCGTTCTGGATCTCCACCTCGAGCTGCTCACGGAGCCGCGCCTCGATGTCCGCACGCAGGTCGGCGAGCGTGTCGAACTCACTGGCCGAGCGCGCGAGCTCGTCGTCGAGCTCGGGCAGCACCTTCTCCTTGATCTCCTTCACGGTGATCTCGACCGTGGCTGCAGAGTCGTCCGCCAGCTCGTACGTGACCTGCTTCGTCTCGCCCTCGGAGGCTCCCCGCAGGGCCGTCTCGATCTCGTCGACCAGCCTGCCGCTGCCGAGCTCGACAACGGTGTCGCGCTGTTCGCTGCCGTCCGGCGAGACGAGGTCGATCACGAGCGTGTCACCGTTGCGTGCGGCGCGGCCTTCGGTGGGAATCAGCTCGGCGACGGACTCGCGCAGCCCCTCGAGCTCCTGCTCGACCAGCTCGACCGGCACCTCGGCTTCGGGCCGCGGCACCTCGAGCCCGACCCAGTCGACGATCTCGACCTTCGGCTGCACCGGCACCGTCGCGACGAAGTGCCACTCGGCATCGTCCGCGCTCGGCAGCTCGTAGTCGAACTCAGGCTGCGCGATCGGCCGGATACGTGCACGGGCGGCCGCGTTCCAGAACCAGCCGGAGATGTGGCTGTCGACGGCCTCGGCGTAGATGCGCTCCTTGCCGAGCCGCTGGACGAGGATCGGCGCCGGCACCTTGCCGGGCCGGAAGCCGGGGATCTTGACGGAGCTCGCCAGGTCGGACGTCGCATGCTCGACGGCGTGGTGCACGTCGTGTGCCGGCACGTCCACCGTGAGGCGGACGCGATCCTCACCGAGCTCTTCGACCCGTGTCTCCACTCGGCCATTCAAGCAGAGGTCCTCCGGGCCAGGCAGCAGGGCGGCGCTTAGGCTTGGGGGATGCGGCTGTTCGTCCTCGTCCGCCACGGCCAGTCGACGCTGAATCTGACGCGCCGGGTCAACGGCGATCCGACGGTTCCGGTGCCGCTGACCGAGCAGGGCCGCGCGGAGGCAGCCGGGCTCGGACTACAGCTTGCGGGCATCGCGCTCGACCGCTGCGTGCACACGCGCTTCGGGCGCACGCTCGAGACGGCCCAGCTCGCGCTGGCGGGGCGTTCGGTGCCGTTCGAGGTCGAGCCGCTGCTGGACGACATCGACGTGGGCGAGCTCGAGGGGCGCTCGGTCGACGACTATCGGGTCTGGAAGCGGGCGCACACCCGGGCAGATGCCTTTCCCGGCGGCGAGAGCCTCGACGCTGCGGCGCGCCGCTATGCGCGCGCCTTCGAGCTCCTGCTCCGGCGACCGGAGCAGCGGATACTCGTGGCCTGTCACGAGATCCCCGTTCGCTACGCGGTGAACGCGGCCGCGGGCTCCGACGATCTGGACCGCCCCGCGCATGCGCTCGGCAACTGCGTCCCGCACCTCTTCGACGAGGACGGGCTGCGGCGAGCCATAGACGGGATCAGGCGGCTGGTCGGCGGCACGGAGATCTCCTGGCCTCCGGCGCGTGGCTGAGTGTGCGCGGCCGGAGGGGATAGGCCGTGAGGCCAGACCCGGAGTGCCGCGTGCACTCAGGCGCGCAGGGCGGCGGAGGCCGGCTCCGCCGGCCGCGAGCCGCCCGTCCGGTGGCCAGGAGCGCGAGATGCGGGCGAGAGGACTTGAACCTCCAAGGGCCGAAGCCCACCGGGACCTAAACCCGGCGCGTCTGCCAGTTCCGCCACGCCCGCGCGGTTAGAAGGATAGAGCGCGTGGGTACGGTTTCCGTGTGAGCGATTCCGATCCCTCCTTCGTCGACCCCGGCTATACCGAGCCCGAGATCGCAGCGGACCCCGAGGAGCGGGAGCGCGAGAGTGCCCACACCGAGAAGACGCGCTACGAGCGCGAGCTCGAGGCGGAGGAGGCCGCGCGCCACGCAGCCGCCGAACGGCTGAAGGCCGAGGGGCCTCTCGAGCCCGAGCCCGACGCCGCGTAGACGTCGGGCATACTGAGCTTCGGCCCGGCCCCGTGGCTCGGCGGCCCCGTAGCTCAGTGGATAGAGCGGCAGGCTTCGAACCTGCGCGCGGTGGTTCGATTCCACCCGGGGCCATTCGCCCCGTACCGCGTGGGCTCGCGAGGGTGGCGGACGGGACTCGAACCCGCGACCACCGGGACCACAACCCGGAGCTCTACCAACTGAGCTACCGCCACCACGCGCGCTGAGTGTAGCTCGCGCTCCTGGCGAGGACCGCCCTAGTGGAGGCGGTCGCCGGTGACGCGGTTGATCTCCTCCAGGGAGGCGATCCCCTCGAGGCAGAGCCGGATCCCGTCCTGCTTCATCGTCTTCATCCCCTGCTCCACGGCAGCCGCGAAGATCTCTTCGGTCGAGGCCTCGATCAGACCGCGCAGCTTGCCCTGGATCGGCATCACCTCGTACATCGCGACGCGCCCCTTGTAGCCGGTGTTGCTGCAGCGTGCGCAGCCCGGTGCACGGTGGAGCACGACGTTGCCGGTCGTCTCCAGCACCTGCGCGACGAGCTCGAGCTCCTCAGGCTCAGGGGCATAGGCCTCGCGACAGCTCTCGCAGAGCCGCCGGGCCAGGCGCTGGGCGACGATGCAGTTGACCGAGGCGGCGAGCAGGCTCGGCTCGACGCCCATGTCCTTCAGCCGCGCGATCGAGCTGGCCGCGTTGTGGGTGTGGAGCGAGGTGAGCACGAGGTGGCCGGTCATGCTGGCCTGGATCGCGATGCGCGCCGTCTCCTCGTCGCGGATCTCGCCGACGAGCAGCACGTCGGGATCGCTGCGCAGGATGGTGCGCAGCCCACGCGCGAACGTGAGCCCGCTCCGGGGGCGCACCTCGATCTGCGCGACGCCGGGGATCTGGTACTCGACCGGGTCCTCGATCGTCATCAACGCCCGTCCGGGCTGGTTCAGGAGCTGGAGCGCGGTGTAGAGCGTCGTCGTCTTGCCGCTGCCGGTAGGGCCGCAGACGATCACGGCGCCGTACGGCTGCCGGGCGGCACGCGTGAAGTTGGCTTCGGCCTCGGCGCTCATTCCGAGCGCGCTCACCGACTGCACCGCGGCCGCGCGGTGCAGGACACGGACGACGACCTGCTCGCCGTGCGTCGTCGGCAGCACCGCGATCCGGAGGTCGATCGGCGTGCCGCCGAAGCGGACGAGGATCCGGCCGTCCTGCGGTGCGCGGCGCTCCGCGATGTCCAGCGAGCCCATGATCTTGAGCCGGCTGATCACGCCCGCCTGCATGGCCTTCGGGATGGTCGTGATCTCGCGGAGGACGCCGTCGACGCGGGCGCGGACGACGAGCCGGTCCTCCTCGGGCTCGAAATGGATGTCCGAAGCTCCGTCCTCGATCGCAGCGCTCAGCGCGGAGTTCGCGTAGCGGACTGCCGGGACTCCCGTCGCGGCCTCCCAGATCTCCTCGCGGTCGACCGTCTCCTCGATCAGGTCCGGGGTCAGCTCGTCCTCGATCTCGACCTCGGTTCGATACGAGCGGCGGATCAGGAAGGCGAGATCGTCCGCCTCGACGATCGCGAACCGCACCTGCCCGCCGATTGCGATCCGGATGTCGTCGGCGGCCTGGACGTCGGTCGGATCCGCGATCGCGACGACGATCGCGCCGTCGTCGTCGTAGCGGATCGGTGCTGCGAGGTAGCGCTTGGCGAGGTGCTCGGGCATCCGCTCGAGCAGCGACGCGTCGACCTCGACGTCGGCCAGGTCGACGAACTCCAAGCCCGCCTGCTGCGCCAGCGCCATCGCGACATCGGCGCGCGTCACCCAGCCGCGGTCGACGACGATCGCGCCGAACCGCTCGCCGGTGCGCGCCTGTTCCTCGAAGGCCTCGCGCAGCTGGTCCGGCGCGAGCAGTCCCTCGCTGACGAGCAGTGCGCCGAGACGACGCCAGGGAAGCTGGACGGTCGTCACCGGCGCACCTTGCCTACCGGACGACCGCGTCGACGTCGACCGAGAGCACGGCCTCGGGCCGGACGAAGCGTCCGCCGACGAACGGCCAGTCGTCCCCGCCCTGCGAGAGCTGTCCGACGAGCGCCTGCGCGGCCGACTTCGCCTCGATCGCGTCAGCGTGCGAGGCGATCTCGACACACTCATTGCCGAGGAAGCGGATCGAGACGCGGAACTCGACCGCGGCGGCTAGGGCTGCGGGGGGCACGAGGGCCGGCTGCATGGGCTCGACCGGCTGCTCGAGCACGACCGGCTCCAGCACGACCGGCTCCAGCACGACCGGCTCCAGCACGACCGGCTCCAGCATGGGCGACTCAGGCTCGACCGACAGCTGGACGACCGGGACGGCGAACGTGGCGGGCTCGGGCTCGACCACGACAGGCTCGATCGCGACCGGCTCGAGAACGACAGGCTCCATCACGACAGGCTCGACCGCGACAGGCTCGAGCACGAGCGGCTGGACCGCGACCGGCTGGGCAGCGAGCTCGGTGACGGGGATCGCAAAGGGGTCCGGATGGGGCTCGAAGGCGGGCTCGGCGACGGGTGCGGCCGAGTCCTGGGCGAGCGCACGCGTCACGGTGTCCGCGTCGAGCCAGCCGCGCTCGATCACGATCTCCTCGACGGGGCGGCCGCTGCTGACGCGCTCTTGCACGAGCTCGCCGAGCTGGTCGGGGCTGAGGAGACCGGCCCGGAAGAGCAGCGTCTCGGGCGAGGCCTCGACCGCAGGGGCCTCTTCGAGGGCCGGTGCGTGCGGGGCGACGAGCTCGGCGACGCCGTGCCCGGCGCCATTGCCATTCGAGTAGGAGTTGCCGTGGTCGATCACATCTGCCTCCTGGCGTTCCCTCCCGCCGAGTGGCGCGGTCCGGCGCAGGGCCGGATCGACGAGCGCAAGCTCGGGCGAGATGGGTGGGTTGGACAAGGTGGGTTCACTGGCCGCAGTTCGGCGGTTCGGGTTGGGCTCGGACGCCGAAGGATCGAGGGAACGATCCGACCTCCCATCTATCGGCATTCCGGCCGCTCACACATCACCCCTTCGGGGCACGAAACCCCGCGTTTCGGGTCAACCGACGCGGTCAACCCAGGTCGAGGGACTGGTCAAGCACGGCGGCCGACGATGAGACGTCGTAGTCATGCGACGCTTTCTCTGCACGCTGCTCGGACACCGCTTCGGCCAGGCCGAACCGGTGATGGGCGTCCAGATTCGACGCTGTGCGCGCTGCGGCCACGCCTCTAGCGGCGAAGGCAATTTCCGACCATGATGAGAGGACGAGGACGCGGCGTCCTCCTTGCGGCCACATGCGGATAGAGATCGACGACCCGGAGCTCGTTCCGAGCCTGCTCGCCTTCCTCCGGGAGCGGGTGCACCTGAACGCGGACCGCCTCGGACCGCTCGAGGTCGAGGTCTCCCAGCTCGGCTCGATGAACATCGACGCGCGGCGCGTGGAGCTCGATCTGCTGCTGCAGGTCTGGCGCGCGTCACACCAGGACGTGCGCACCGCGATCCTCGACTGACGCCCGCGAAGGACAGGTCACGACGGGCGTAGGATCGAGCCCGTGAGGCACACGCGGCACGGCTGGTGGCTCGAGGAGGCCGGACGCGTCGAGCCCGTCTCCCCACTCTCGGGCGACCTGCGTGCCGACGTGGTGATCGTGGGTGGTGGCTATCTGGGCCTCTGGAGCGCGTGGCACCTGGACGACGCGGGCGCGGAGGTGATCGTGCTCGAGGCCGAGGTCTGCGGTCACGGCCCGAGCGGCCGAAACGGGGGCTTCGTCAGCTCGCTCTGGGATCAGCTCCCGGGTCTCACGGAGCGCTTCGGGCACGAACGGGCGCTCGAGGTGGGACGCGCCTCGGCCGCGGCTGTCGTGGCGATCGGGGAGTGGTGCGAGGCGGAGGACGTGGACGCCTGGTACCGCGCCGCCCCCCAGCTCGAGCTCGCGACGACTCCCGCCCAGGACGGCGCCTGGGAGCCCGTGGCCCGCGCCTGCGCCGCCGCCGGACTCGGTGACGAGTGCCGCGAGTTGTCGGCGGCGGACGTGCACGAGGTCTGCGCCTCCCCCGTCTTCCGTGGCGGGCTGGCGCTGCGGACGAGTGCGACGGTGCAGCCGGCGCGACTCGCGCTCGGCCTGCGGCGGCGTCTCCTGGAGCGCGGAGTCCGCATCTACGAGCATTCCCCGGTCCTCCGCCTGGGGGAGCGGACCGAGACGGCGGGCGGCCGCGTCTCGGCCGGCGCAACCGTGCTCGCGGTCAACAGCGCGACCGGCGGCTTCCCTGGTCTCGGCCGCGCGCTCGCGGTGGCGTCGAGTCACATCGTGCTCACGGAACCCGTTCCGGACGTGCTCGACGAGCTCGGCTGGACCGGTGGCGAGGCGGTGACGGATGCGCGCACGCTGCTCCACTACTTCCGCACGACGCGCGATGACCGGATCGCATTCGGCTGGGGCGGCGGACGGATGGGCTACGGCGCACGACGCCGGGCCGTGCTCGAGCTCGACGCGGACGCCGTCGAGCAGGCGCGACGGTCACTCGTCCGCTTCTTCCCACAGCTCGCCGGTCGGCGCATCACGCACGCCTGGGGCGGGCCGATCGACGTCTCGCCGACGCACCTGCCGAGCTTCGGCTCGCGCGGCAGAGTCCACCACGGCTACGGATTCACCGGGAACGGGGTCGGGCCGAGCTACCTCGGCGGCCGGATCCTCGCGTCGCTCGCGCTCGATCGGCGGGACAACGTCTCGCGGCTCGCTCTGGTCGAACCGACTCCGGCTCGGTTTCCGCCCGAGCCGCTGCGCTTCGTCGGGGGGTCGGCGATCAGGCGGGCGCTTGTCGCGGCGGACGCTGCGGCCGACGCGGGCCGGCGGCCGGCCCCGGTTACGCGCCTCGTGGCGAGCCTTCCGCGGCGCCTCGGCCTGCATCTGCCGCGCTGAGCTCGTCGAGCAACTCCTCGAGGCCGAGGTCATCGCCGATCGACTCCGGGCTCTGCTGCGCCAGAGCTGTCTCAGCCAGGGCGGCATAAACGGCGGCGAAGCCGTCGAAGAGCTCGCGCGGCAATCCCGCCTCTGCCTGCGTCGAGGCGATCTCGCGCATCTCCCCCACGTAGCGCCTTGCCTTCGTCGTGGCCCGCCCGATCGAGTGCGGCGCGCCTTCGACGAGCTCCGGAAACGACGAGCGCAGATCGTCGAGGACTTGCGGCAGGACGCCGTTCGCGTGCGCAGCGAGCAGCGCGTGCGCAAGCAGGCCGACGGTGCCCTTGTAGACGGAGGCGGTGCTCATCTTGACCGCCGAGGCGAGACCGACCGTGTCGCCGACGACCCGCGCGTCGAGGCCGGGCGCACCGAGCGCTGCGAGCTCCGCCGCGCGTGCTCCGGAGAGATAGAGGCGCGTGACTCCGTCGGGCTGCGGCGGCCCGCCCGAGATCGACCCGTCGACGAGCTCGAGCCCGCTGCCGGCATACAGCGCCTGCATCGCGACGACCGTGGCCGGGGCCACGGCGTTCAGATCCGCCACGAGCGGATCGGCGTCGGCGTGGCGGGCGGCGGCGGCGATGTCCCCGGCGACGGCGCGCGCCTGCTCCGGCGGGACGATCGAGAGCACGATGTCCGAGAGGCGGACGACCTCGTCGAGCCCGGCCAGCAGCTCGAGACCCGCGGCCGTCGCGAGCGCACGCGTCCGCTCGCTGCGCCCCTGCACCGAGGTGACCACGCGCGCGCCACCGGCGGCGTAAGCCGCACCGACGGCGCTCCCCATCGCACCGGCGCTGACGATTCCGATCGTGACGCCCGGCATCAGTGCAGCGGTTCCGGAAATGCGCAGTCGTGCTTGAGCACTGGGATGGCGAGCACCGTTTAGGAGAATACGAACACCTGCGAAACGGTGCTGTCGCAGCATGCCCGACGAAGGCTGCTCCCGCACTGTGCGATAGCGGCCAGGTGGGTTGGATCTCAACTCGTGGCGTGGGTTCGACGCGTGATACGTGACGACGATCGTGTGATCGCGGCAACGTGTTGCATCAGTCGTCGAGGCGGTCGAGAGTCGACTTGGGAAGCCAGGATGACTCGTCAGCAACCCCATACTCCCGAGGAACGGCCACAGGGCGACGGTGGCTGGCGTCCTTTCCCGCGACGGGCCTTTCTCCAGGGCATGCTCGGTGGTGCCGCAGCGGCGGTGGCCGCGAACTTCGTGCCCACGGGCGTGGGCAACGCCCAGGGGACCGACTACCAGGACGCCTTTAACAAGCTCGCAACCGAAGACAGCACACACAGCATTCCGTTCTACGGCCCGCATCAGGCGGGTATCGCCACGCCTCCGCAGACGGCGGCCGCCTTTCTCGCGTTCGACGTGACCGCAGGGAACCGCCGGGAGCTCGGTGACCTGTTCCGCACGCTCAGTGAGCGGGCGGGGTTCCTGACCAAAGGCGGTACTCCTCCGCCGTCCCGGCCGGGCAAGCCGCCCGAGCACCGCTACCTGCTCGGCGCGACGGTGCTGCCCGACGATCTGACCGTCACGGTCGCCCTCGGCGCGTCGCTGTTCGACGGCCGCTACGGGCTGGCGCCGCGCAAGCCGGCCCAGCTCGAGACGATGCGGGCGTTCGCCAACGACGACCTCGACTCGAAGATCACCCATGGGGATCTGTTGGTGCAGCTTTGCGCGAACCACCGCGACACCGTCGGCAACGCCATGCTCGACATCATGGGGCAGACCAGGGGCGGCATGCGTCTCCGGTGGCGCACGGATGCATTCCGATTCCCGCCGCGACCCGTGGGCATTCCGCGTGACTGGATGGGGTTCAAAGACGGCATCGCCAACCCCGACACCACCGACCCCCCACAGATGAACCAGGCGGTGTGGGTCCAGCGCGGCCGGCGAGAGCCGGCCTGGACCGCGGGCGGGACCTACCAGGTCCTCCGCATCATCCGGATGCACCTGGACAAGTGGGACCAGGTGCCCGTCGAGCAGCAGGAGCGCATCTTCGGCCGGCGCAAGGTCAGCGGCGCGCCGCTGTACGCGACCGACCCGCACGCCTCGGACGAGCTCGACCCCATCTACACGAACGACCCGCAGGGCCGGCTAACCCCGCTGGAGTGCCACATCCGGCGGGCAAACCCCCAGACGCCGGAGACGGCGTCCACCAGCACCATCCTGCGCCGAAGCTTCCAGTACGACCAAAGCCCCGACGAGGGAGGGAGTCCCAATGTCGGGCACGCGTTCTGCTGCTTCCAGCAAGAGCTGGACACCTACATCGCGATGCAGACTCGGCTCGAGAGCGAGATGCTCGCGTCCTACATCACTCCCATAGGCGGCGGCTACTTCTTCGCGGTTCCCGGCGTACGCGACGCACAGGACTACTACGCCTCGGGGCTGCTGCGCGGGCTGAGGAGATGATTTCGCGCTCGACCGTGATGTTGTGGGTTGCGATCCTGCTGGCGGCAGCCGGCTGCGTTTCCAGTGCGACGTCGCCTTCCGCCGAGGGACCCGGCGCCCCGGCGCGCATCTACGTCACCAACCAGCTCGACAACACCGCCTCGGTCATCGATGGCGGTACCCACAAGATCGTCGCGACGGTGCGGGTCGGTGCCTCCCCGGCGCAGATGGCGGTGTCTCCGGACCGCAAGTCCGTCTACATCGCGAACACCGGCAGCGACACCGTGTCGGTCCTCGACACCGCGACGAACACCATCGCGACGACGATCGCGCTTCCTCACGGAAGCAGGCCCATAGGTGTGGCCCTCAACCCCAACGGGCGATACCTCTACACCGCCGACGGAGGCTCCAACCGCGTCTCGGTCCTCGACACCCGGACCAAGCGTGTCGTTGGGTCCGTGCGGGTCGGCATCCAGCCGCTGAGCGTGGCGGTCGCACCTGACGGCGAGACGGTCTACGCCGCCAACAGCGGATCCGACGACGTGTCGATCATCGACGCCCGGACCAACCGCGTCGTCCGCGCCATCCCGACCGGTCGGTTCCCGTCAAGCGTGGCCGTCACGCCCGACGGCGCGTCCGTCTACGTCACCAACGAGCTGTCCGGCGTCACGGTCCTCAACGCCGGCAACGGGACGGTCCAGGCGAGGCTCCGGGAGCCGAGTCCGTTCAGCGTCGCGATCAGCCCCAACCGCGACCGCGCCTACGTCACCGGACTCGGTCCGGGCTCGCTCACCGCCATCGACACCGGTACGCATCGCGTCCACTCCACCGTCTCCGTTGGGCCGTACGGCACGGACCCGTTCACCGTGGTAGCCACCGGCAATGCCCTCTACGTGGCCAACCAGGGGGCAAACACGCTGACGGTCATCGACCCGAGCACCTTCAAGCCAACGGCCACCATCGCGACCGGCCACAGCCCGTACGGGATCGCCTTCGTCCAGCCCCTGCCCACGAACGGGTAGGTCGACACCGCGGAGCGGGCGGCTGAGATGGAGCGGTTCCGCGAACGCGGGCATTTCCGGAACGACGTCCGGAACCGCTGCAGTGCGCCCGGGAGGATTCGAACCTCCGACCAACGGATTAGAAGTCCGTCGCTCTGTCCACTGAGCTACGGGCGCGCGGAGACAGCGTAACGCCGACATCTCGGTCGCTCAGGGCCCGAGACGGCGTCCTTCGAGCCTCCGGCGGGCGGTCAGGCCCTCGTGCCGAAGTCTGTCGTGAAGATGACGACGTCGCGGCGGCCGAAGACGCCGGGGGCTTGCTGGACGACGACCGCGCCGAGGCCGATCTCGCGCCAGCGCGGGTTGAGGATGTTCCGGCGGTGCCCGGGGCTCGCCATCCACAGCTCGAGCGCACGGGCGGCGTCGAGTCCGACCGTCGCCCAGAGCAGGTTCTCGCCGACCGACCAGCTGCGGAAGCCGCGGGAGCCGTAGAAGCGTTGGACGCGGCGCCAGAACGACGAGCCGTCTCGCGATTCGTGCTTGAAGAAGCCGTGGCGCCCCATCGCCCGCGAGTGCCGGTCCGCCGCGGCGGCGAGGCGCGAGGACCTGCGTAGCGGCACGAGGCCGTGCGCCCGGCGCACGACGTTCAGCTCCGCGAGGACCTGGCGCTCGAGCTGGTTTGCCGCACGGGTCGTCTCGACCGAGATCCGGGCGGCCGGCGTCCCGGCGGCGAGCGCCGCGAAGACGCACGCAAGCACCGTGACAAGCACGAGTCGGGCGAGGGTGGACGTCAACACGCCCTGCTTATCGGCGAATCGGCCTCAGTTCTAAATCCTCAAGACGCGGTAGCTCCCGCCCGCGTCACGTTTCTGCGCTCGGCGCAGCGGCGATCTTACCGCCCGGCGGCAGACGGCGGTGTCGCAACCAGTCGACGAGCACGACCTGGATCGTCCCGGCCACCGGAATCGCAGCGAGCGCGCCGATCACGCCGGCGAGCTCGGCCCCGATCAGGACGGCGATCAGCACGATGAGCGGCGAGAGCTGCACCGTGCGCCCGTAGACGACCGGCTGGAGAACGTGGTTCTCGAGCTGCTGGTAGACGACGAAGAAGATCAGCAGCACGATTCCTGACGTCGTCGAGTCGAGAAACCCAACGGTCGTCACGATCACGGCCGCGATCGTCGCACCTGCGAGCGGAATCAGGTCGAGCAGCGCGACGAGCAGCCCGAGCGCGATCGCGTACGGCACACCGAGCACGAGCAGCACGAGCGTCGAGACGGTGCCTGCAACAAAGCTGATCGCGAGGTTCCCGGTCACGTAACCGCCGATCGTGCGGTAGATGTCGTTGCCGACGGCCCGCCACCGCGGCTGCTGCTCGGCCGGCAGGAGGGAGTAGAAGCGCTCCACCCAGGCCGGGCCCTCGAGCAGCATGAACAACGTCAGGAACGCGATCGTCAGGACAGCGACGACGGCCGTGAGCACGCCCTTCGTGACCGCCAGCGCCGTGCCCGAGAGGCCGAGCACGCGTGCGGCCCCGCCCTCGCCGATCGCCTCGCGCACGCGGTCGGTGATCTGATACTCCCGCTCGAGGAAGCCCAGACGGCCGCGCCCGCGCGTCAGGTCCTCGACGTAGACGGGCACCTCGTCGATGAAGTTGTTCACCTGGTCGGCCAGGATCGGGACGAACAACGCGCCGAGCGCCACGAGACCCAGGACCGCACCGACGTAGGTGATCGTGACGGCAAGACCACGGCGTGGCACGCCGTGCGCCAGCAGCCACTCCACGGCGGGGTTCAGGGCGAGCGCCAGGAAGATCGCCACGAAGATCCAGATCAGGACCCCGCGCGCGACCTGGATGATCTCGATCATTACGATCGCGGCGAGAATGATCCCGAGCACGACGAGCACGGCTCGGGGACGGAAGCGGACGAGGCGCTCCTCCACGCGTCGAGAATAGGGAGCGGCCCGGATGGCCGGGCCGTCAGTGGCCTCAGCCCCCGGTCGACCGGTCAAGGCGCCCGATCGCCCCTCGGGCACCGCGGGGCGGTTCACTCTCTGCCGGCTGATGAGCGAACCCGGGAGGCGAAGCCGACCCTTCAGGGGTCTTAGCGCGATCGGAATCTGCTCCCGCAGATTCCGATCTTGCGCCAGCTAGGCAAGCGCCCGACCGGGTTCGAACCGGTGATCAGAGCTTGGAAGGCTCTTGTGTTACCACTACACCACGGGCGCGTGTCTGCAGGCTAGGTTAGCGCCTCGTGACTCCTGGCCCGTACTCGTGGTCGTGGAACCCGGAGGCGCTCCTCGTCGTTCCGGCCCTGACCGTCGCGTACGTCCTGCTGCTGCGCCGGTACCCGGCCGAGCGCTGGCGGGTCGCGTGCTTCGCCGCCGGGATGGCGCTCGTGCTCGCGGTCACGGTCACGCCGGTGGAGACGATCGCCCTCCACTACCTCCTCTCGGTGCACCTGCTCCAGAACGTCGTCCTCGCGGAATGGGCTCCGGCGCTCGTCGTCCTCGCGGTTCCGCCGGCGCTCGCGGCGACGCTGCCGCGCGTGCCGCCGATCCCGGCGCTCCTGCTCTGGGTCGTCAACTACATGGCCTGGCACCTGCCGTGGGTGTACGACTCGGCGCTGCGCAACCCGCACACGCTGCTGCACCTCGAGCACGCGAGCTATTTCGTCACGGGGCTCATGCTGTGGTGGCCCGTGGTGCACGGGCGCCACTCGGCCGGCTTCAAGGCGACCTACCTCTTCGCCGCATTCGCGCTGGCGAGCCCGATCGGCCTTCTGCTCGCACTGATCCCCGAGCCCGTCTACGAGTTCTACCTCGACGCGCCGCAGGAGCTCTGGGGCCTCGAGCCGCTCCTCGACCAGCAGATCGCAGGCGTCACGATGTCCGTCGAGGAAGCCGTCGTCTTCTTCGCCGCGTTCGCGTTCTTCTTCGCGCGTTTCCTGCGCGAACAGGACGCCGTGGAGGCTTAGAGCCCGGCGGCCGGACGTCGGCGTCGTTACGCTGGCTCGATGTCCGGCGACAAGCCAGCCCAGCTGACGCAGGCTCAGAAGGAACAGCTCCAGGCGGAGCTCGCGGAGCTCGAGGGGCCCAGGCGGGCGGAGATGGTCGAGGCGATCGCAACCGCGCGCAGCTTCGGCGACCTCTCCGAGAACTTCGAGTACCACGCCGCCAAGAACGAGCAGGGCCTGCTCGAGCGCCGCATCACGATCCTGCGCGACCGGATCGAGAGCGCCGTGGTCGTCGACGAGGACGCCGCCGCGGCGAGCGGCTCGGTCGCGGTCGGCTCGAAGGTGGAGATCGAGGACGAACGCGGCGAGCGCATGCAGGTGGAGATCTCGAGCGTCGGCGGAGTCTCACCGGAATCGCCGCTCGGCCGGGCGCTCCTCGGCGCCACCACCGGCGACGAGGTCGAGATCCAGGCACCGCGCGGCTCCTGGCGCGCACGGATCGTTCAGATCAGCCGCTAGCCCCGCGTCACGGGCGTCCAGCTCGGCTTTCAAGTACCGCCGCGCGGCCGCCGATAACAGGAGCGGATGACCGAGCCCGAGCGGACGGATCGGCGTCGGTGGGCTGCGCGGCCCTGGCGGGCCCGCGGCCTGCGGCTGCTCGTGTACGCGCTCCCCGTCGCCGGCTCGCTCGGCTTCGTTCGCCTCGCCACGTCGATCACGGGCGTGCCGACGAGCTCGCTCTGGCTCTTCCTGCTCTGGTGGCTCGCGATGAGCCTGGCGGCAACGGCGGCCGTGGCGGCCGTGTACGCGTTCGTCCGCCGGCTGCTGCCATTGGGAGCGCTCCTCGAGCTCTCGCTGGTCTTCCCGGACGAGGCGCCGTCCAGGTTCAAGCTCGCGCTGCGCTCGGGCACCGTCGACAGCCTCGAGGAGCGGCTTCGGCTGATGCGACAGGCGAACGAGGCGACGAGCGCGCAGGAGGCCGCCGAGATCCTGCTCCAGCTCGCCGGCACCCTCGACGTCCACGACCGGATCACGCGCGGTCACTCGGAGCGGGTGCGCGCCTATTCCTACAGTCTCGGCACAGAGCTCGGGCTTGCGGGCGACGACCTCGACCGCCTCAACTGGGCGGCGCTCCTCCATGACATCGGGAAGCTCGAGGTCAGCACGGAGATCCTCAACAAGCCCGGGAGGCCGACGGAGGAGGAGTGGGCCGAGCTGCGCCAGCATCCCCTGCACGGCGAGGCGCTCGTCGCGGCCCTCCGCGACTGGCTCGGATCCTGGACCGACGCCGTTGGCTACCACCACGAGCGCTGGGACGGAGAGGGTTATCCGCGAGGGATCGAGGGTGAGGAGATTCCGTTGGCCGGACGAATCGTCGCGATCGCGGACGTGTTCGACGTGATCACGTCGGCGCGCTCGTACAAGGCGGCCGGGGGCACGGCCGAGGCCCGGAAGGAGATCGCGCGGTGCTCCGGGACGCAGTTCGACCCGCGCCTCGTACGCGCGTTCGTGAACATCTCCCTCGGCAAGATGCGGCTCGCGATGGGCCCGCTCTCGTGGCTCTCCCACGCACCCATCCTCGCCCGCCTGCCGCTCACGCCGTCGATCGGCGCCTCGCTCGGCGGCGTCGCGGCCATCGCGAGCGCGGCCGCAACCGCTCTCGCTGGGCCACACGAGCCGGCGCGGGCGGCGTCGCTGCCCACGGCGGCCTCGCCGCCAGCCGCGGCCGGCCGCGGATCCGACTTCCAACCTGCCGGCCGGCCCGGGCGATCCGCAGCCGGCGAGCCGGCACCCGCCCCGCGTCCGCCCCAGGAGGCCCCGCAACCAGGGAGCATCGAGCCGAACGCGGGACCACGGCTGGACACGATGCCTGCCGCGCCTGCGCCCCCTCGGCATCCGCAGAGCCTGAGCCTCAGGCACCGCAGACGGCTGCGCCCGGACTAGCGCCTGCGCCTGCGCCCGCACCCGCGCCTTCTCCGGCTCCACGGCCCTCGCCGCCCGTCCGGCCGACACCGGCCCCTGCTCCCGCTCCTGCCGTGCCGCCCACGCCCGCTCCGTCTCCTCCAGCTCCGCCTCCTCCGGTTCCGCCATCCCCTCCGCCCGTCAACCAGGCGCCGAGCTTCACGGCCGGGGCGAATCAGGGTGTGCTCGAGGATGCCGGCTCGCAGTCGGTCGTAGCCTGGGCGACCGGCATCACGCCCGGCCCCGCAGCGGAGGTCGCGCAGAGCGTCAGTTTCAGCGTCAGTGCCGACACTCCGGCGCTCTTCGCCGTCCAGCCGGCCCTGGCGTCCGACGGGAAGCTCACCTACACCCCGGCCGCCGACGCCAACGGCGTCGCAACGGTCACCGTCACCGCCCGCGACGATGGCGGCACTGCGGGCGGCGGCGCCGACACCAGCAGCCCGGTCGTGTTCACGATCACGATCGCCCCCGTCAACGACGCTCCCAGCTTCACGGCCGGGACGGACCAGGGTGTGCTCGAGGACGCGGGTGCGCAGTCGCTCGCAGGCTGGGCGACCGGGATCACGCCTGGCCCAGCGGGAGAGGCCTCACAGAGCGTCAGCTTCGATGTCAGCGTCGACCAGCCGGCCCTCTTCGCTCGTCCAACCGTCCGTCGCTCCCGACGGGAAGCTCACCTACACGCCGGCCGCCGACGCCAGCGGCGTCGCCACGGTCACGATCGCCGCCCGCGACAACGGCGGCGGCAGTGACACCAGCGCCCCGGCCGCGTTCACGATCACCGTCGACCCCGTCAATGACGCTCCCGGCTTCAGCGCCGGACCCGACCAGGGCGCGCTCGAGGACGCGGGTGCGCAGTCGGTCGCCGGCTGGGCGAGCGGGATCTCGGGCGGCCCCACAGGAGAGGGCTCGCAGAGCGTCGGCTTCAGCGTCAGCGTCGACGACCCCACCCTCTTCGCCGTCCAGCCGGCCGTCGCACCCGACGGGACGCTGACCTACACCGCCGCAGCCGACGCAAACGGTGCCGCGACGGTCACCGTCCGAGCCGTCGACGACGGCGGCACCGCCGGCGGGGGCAGCGACACGAGCAGTCCGGCCTCGTTCACGATCACGATCGACCCCGTCAACGATGCGCCCAGCTTCACCGCCGGAGCCGATCAGGTCTCGCTGCTCGGCGCGCAGGCGACCGTCCCGGGTTGGGCGACTGGCATCAGCCCCGGCCCGGCGGACGAGACCTCGCAGAGCGTCAGCTTCACGGTCAGCAACGACAACCCGGGGCTCTTCACCGTTCAGCCGACGGTCGCTCCCGACGGGACGCTCCGCTACGACGCGGTCCTCCTGGGGATCGGAGTCGCGACGGTCACCGTGCGAGCCGTCGACAACGGCGGCACCGCCAACGGCGGCAGCGACACCAGCGCCCCTCAGACGTTCACGATCACGGTCATCCTCTAGGGCCAGGCTGGCCATTCGGCGCGAGGCCGCGAAAGCGGCCTCCTCAGGGATCTTTCGTCCTCTAGGCGTGCCATTCGCGAGTCGAGGCCGCGAAAGCGGCCTCCTCAGGGATCTTTCGTCCTCTAGGCGTGCCATTCGCGAGTCGAGGCCGCGAAAGCGGCCTCCTTCAGGGGTCTTCGCGCGATGGGGCATCCGCTCCCGCGGATGCCCGATCTGCGCCAACCAGCATCGGGACGGCCGGATTCGAACCGGCGACTTCTCGCTCCCAAAGCGAGCGCGCTACCAGGCTGCGCCACGTCCCGTCCCCACGAGTGTAGAGCGAATGGACGGGCCTCCTTCATGCGCACCTAGTACCGTCGCGCGGGTGGCCGACGTCGCCTACGTCCCGGGCGCTACCGGCCACGACCGCCGGCCTCTCCTCGGCTACGCAATGGTCACCGGCGCCGCGCTGCTCTTCGCGCTCAACGGGACCGTCTCGAAGGTCGTCCTCTCCTCGGGGATCGGCTCGCTCGAGCTGACGCAGGTGCGCGCCACGGGCGCGTTCGCCGGCTTCGCGCTCGCGCTCGCGGTCGTGAACCGTCCCAGCCTGCGCGTGCGGCCCCGAGAGCTCGTCTACCTCGCGGTCTTCGGCGTCGCGGGCGTTGCGATGGTGCAGTGGCTCTACTTCGTCTCGATTCAGCGGCTCCCGATCGGGATCGCGCTCCTGATCGAGTACCTGGCGCCGATCCTGATTGCCCTCTGGGCGTTCGCGGTGATGCACCAGCCGGTGCGGCGTCGGATCTGGGTGGCGCTCGCGCTCGCTCTCGTCGGCCTGTCGCTCGTCGTCGAGGTGTGGAGCGGCATCTCGCTGGACGGGCTCGGGATCATCGCCGCGCTCTGCGCCGCGGTCGCCTACTCCGTCTACGTGCTGATGGCCGAGCGTGCGGTCGGCGAGCGCGACCCGGCCTCGCTCCTCTGTTACGGCTTCGGCTTCGCAGCGCTCTTCTGGGCGCTCGTGCAACCGCTCTGGCGCTTCCCGGCCGGGCGGCTCGGCGACGACGTCTCGCTGCTCGGCCGTCTCTCCGACTGGTCGCTGCCGGTGTGGCTGCTGATGCTCTTCGTGGTCGTCGTCGGCACGATGGTGACCTTCCTGCTCGTCACCGCCGCCCTCCGCCACATCTCGGCGACACGCGTCGCGATCATCGCCATGCTCGAGCCCGTCGCGGCGGGAATCGTCGCGTATGCCTGGCTCGGCGAATCGTTCGGCGCGCTGCAGCTCGCCGGCGGCGGCATCGTGCTGCTCGGGATCGTGCTCGCGCAGACGGCTCGCTGACAACGCGCCGGATCTTCAGCTAACCTCCCGCACTTGCTTGGAAGGCAGATCCAGCTGGGCGTGCTCGTCGCGGCCTGCGCACTGCTCCTGACGGGGACCGCGACGGCGGGAGGACCGACGCCGCGCGAGGCGTCGCTGCTCGCGGCCGTCAACGGCGTGCGGAGCTCGCACGGCCTGAAGCCGCTCAGCGTCGACGCGAAGCTGATGCGCGCCGCCCGCGGCTACTCCGCGACCCTGCTGCGCCAGAACGTCCTGACCCACGGAGACTTCTCCGACCGCATGCGCCGCTCCGGCGCACGCGGCCCGCGCTTCGGCGAGAACCTCGCCTGGGGCACCGGCGGCTACGCGGCCGCGCGATCGATCGTGCAGGCCTGGATGACGAGCGCCGGCCATCGCGCGAACCTGCTCCGGCCGGGGTTCCGCCGGATCGGAATCGGCGCGCTCGTCGGCAACTTCGCCGGTTACGGCGGCGCGACCGTCGTCACCGCCGACTTCGCCGGCTTCTAGCCGTCGACCATCAGGGAGCGGAGCTCCGAGAGCTTCTCGTGGCGGAGCTCGTCGCGCTCGCCGCGCTCCAGCCGCTCGAGCAGGCTGCGCACGAGCGGCGCCAGCTCGACGGGGTTGAACGGCTTCGTGATGTAGTCGACGCCGCCGATGTCCAGGCCGCGGGCGCGATCGCGGAACTCGGCCCGGGCGGTCAGGAAGATGATCGGGATCCGCTGGGTCTCCTTCCCCTCGAGCATGTGCTCGGCCACGCCCCAGCCGTCGAGGCCCGGCATCATCACGTCGAGCAGCACGATGTCGGGCAGCTCCTCCCGCGCCTTCGCGAGCCCGCTCGGCCCGTCGCTCGCCTCGAGCACGGTCATCCCCTCCGCCTCGAGGTTGACCCGGCACAGCAGCCGGATCGGCGCCTCGTCGTCGATGACCAGAACACTCGTCACGTGCACACCCACATCGTCGAAGGTTGACCCTAGTGGCCGGGTATACCCCGTTGTCGCGGTCTCAGTCCCCCACCGCGGGCAGGGCGACGACGAACGTCGCGCCACGGCCCTCGTCCGAGTCCACCCAGATCCGCCCGCCCATCGCCGTCACGAGGCCCTCGGCGAGAAAGAGACCAAGGCCGGCTGCACCCGCGCCCACGGTTCGAGCGGACGCCTCGCCCCGGTAGAACTTGCGGAAGATCCGCTCCTGTTCGGACCGGGGGATCCCGACCCCCTCGTCCTCGACCCGCAACTCCACCGCGCCCTCGGCGCGGCGAGCGCCCACGGTGACAGTGCCGCCCGCGGGCGAGTAGCGCACCGCGTTCTCCAGCAGGTGCGCGAGCACCTGGCCGAGCTTGTCGCGATCGGCTACGGCGGCCAGGCGCTCGTCCGGGAGCGAGACGACGAAGCGGTGTCCGTTCTCGCCGAGCGAGAGCTCGAGCGAGCCCACGACTTCCGAGACGACGGCGCTCACGTCCGTCTCGGAGATCTGGACGCTCATGGCCCCGGTGTCGAGCTGTGCCACCGACAGCAGGCGATCGACGATCGACGTCAGCCGCTCCGACTCGGACGCGATGTAGCGCAGGAACGTCTCGCGCTCCGCCTCCCCGAAGAGCACGTCCTGGCGCAGGAGCGTCTCGGCGAAGCCGTAGATCGAGGTCAACGGCGTACGCAGCTCGTGGGAGACGGTCGAGACGAAGTCGGACTTCATCTGCTCGACCGCGCGCTCGCCCGAGATGTCCCGGAACGCGAAGATACGTCCGGCCACGGCCCCCGCCGGATCGGTCATCACGGCTTCGCTCAGGGACAGCCATGCCTCCTCGGCGCCGCGGCGGATCGACACCAGCCGGCTCACACCCTCGATCGTGCCCTCGTCCGAGTCGAGCGAGCGGCCCAGCACCTGCAGCGGCGTCCGTCCGAGCGCCTCGCTGCCCGGAACGCCCGTGATGTGCTCGGCTGCAGGGTTCCAGAGCACGACCCGTCCGTCGCGGTCGACGGCGACGATGCCGTCGGCGACGTTCTCGAGGATTGCCTCGCTGCGCTGCTGCTCGTGCCAGACGCTCTGATACTGCTCGGCGTTGTCGCGCGCGGCCGCGGCCGCTCCGGCCAGGGCGAGCAGGGCCTCGGCCTCCTCTTCCCGCCATTCGCGTGGCCTGCGGTCATAGACGCTGAGGACCCCCCGGACGCCGCCGTCCGGGCCGATCAACGGAACACCGATCGAGGCGAGCTGGCCGGCGGCGATCATCGGATCGGTCTCGGAGGCGCGCGTCTCCCCGTCCGCGTTCGTGATCGTCCTCGGGGCACGTGACTGCACGATGTCGCCGAGCAGCCAGGCCGTCGACGGAACCCTCGCCTCGAGGGCGCCGCTTGCGCCCGTGCCGCACGCGGCGTGGACGACGAGCTCGTCGCCTTCCAGCACCCAGACGGACGCACCCGCACCCGCGAGCAGCGACGACGCGAGCCCGGCGAGCCGCTCGAGCACGTTCTCGGGGTCGAGCTCGCCCGCAAGCTCGCGGCCCGAGCTCGCCAGGTGCTGGGCGAGCGCGCGGGAGCGTCGCTCGAGCTCGAAGAGCTCGCTGCGCTCGAGCGCGACGCGCGCCGCGCCGGCGACATGGCCGGCCAGCTCGAGCTGCTCGTCCGTGAACGCGTGCTCCCCGTCGAAGAAGACGAGCACGAGCCCGCCGGCCTCCGTGCGCGGCTGGGTCAGCGGCACGGCGAGGAGCGAGCTGCAACCGGCCTTCGCCGCCGCTTCCAGGAGCCCGGGGCCGAAGCGGCTGTCGCCGCCGAGGTCACGGGAGGCGAGCAGCTTGCCCGCGCGCGCCGCCCTGGCGAGGTCGCCGACGCCGGCTGAGTCGAGAAAGTCACGCAGAGCATCGGGCAGCTCGTAGGCCCCGGCCAGCTCGAGCGTTCCGCCCGAATTGCGCAGCACCGCGGCCGAATCGCCGTCCAGGGACTCGCTTGCCGCCTGCGCCACCGCGTCCAGAGTCGCCTCCGCCGACAACGGCTCGCTGAGCACAGCCGCGATCCGGTAGAAGCCTCGCTCGAGCCGCGACTGCCCCGTGGTACCGGCCGAGACCGTGAGGGGGAGCCCTGCTTCGTCCGCGAGCGTCTGCCCGGGACGCCGCGCGTCGAGCGTCTGCTGCTCCGCGCCGCCCCCCGCCACCGACGCTCGGCCGGTGAGCACGAGCACGGCCGGCACGGCCGCCACGATGATCGCGACGAGCGAGACCCAGAGCCGACCTGCAACGGGCTCACGGTCGACGAGAGTCGCGATCCCGAGGATTGCGGCGGCGAGGCCGACGCACGGGAAGAGAAGCGCCGTCGCGTAGCCGCGCTCCTGAGCGCGCTCCCTGAGCGGCCGACTCGACGTGCCCGCGAACAGGGCAGGCGCGAGCGCGGCACCGGCCGCGAGGTGCAGCGCCGCCAGCACCAGCAACGGCACCGCGTTGAACAGCACCGCCTGGGTTTCTGCGTCCACCGGCCACATCCGATCATAGAGAGGCGGATCCCGCTTTGAAAGATGGGCCGTCCGGCCCATTGGCACGCTGCGCGCGAGGCAATAGCGTGGCTCTCACTGGGCGATGCGAACTGCGGCTGGCCCGGTTCGGGCCGCGACGCTGCGGTGAGCACTGAGAGGGCTTCGTCGCAACGACCCCCCCGATGCGACGGGGCCCTCTCTCGTTTCGGCGCCTGGCTACGATGAGCGCGATGGTTCAGCGTGTCCTTCTCGCCTCGCCCCGCGGCTACTGCGCCGGCGTCGAGCGCGCCGTCGAGACGGTGGAGCTCGCGCTCGAGCACTACGGCCCGCCGGTCTACGTCCGCAAGCAGATCGTCCACAACCTGCACGTCGTCCGCGACCTCGAGGCGCGCGGCGCGATCTTCGTCGACTCCGAGGACGAGGCGCCCGAAGGCTCGACGATCGTCTTCTCGGCGCACGGGGTCGCGCCGGCGGTGCACGCCGTCTCCGCGGAGCGCGCGCACAACGTGATCGACGCCACCTGCCCGCTGGTGACGAAGGTGCACGTGCAGGCCCGGCGCTACGCCGCTGCGGGGTACACCGTCCTCCTGATCGGGCACGCAGGGCACGAGGAGGTCGTGGGGACGATGGGCGAGGCGCCCGAGGCGACGGTGCTCGTGCAGGACGTCGCCGAGGCGGAGGCGCTCGCGCTGCCCGCCGACACCAAGCTCGCCTACATCACGCAGACCACGCTGTCGGTGGACGAGACCTCGGAGATCATCGCCGTCCTGCGCCGTCGCTTCCCGGAGATCTACGCGCCGAAGAAGGAGGACATCTGCTACGCCACCTCCAACCGCCAGTGGGCGGTCAAGGAGCTGCTCGCGGAGGTCGATCTGCTGCTCGTGATCGGCTCACGCAACTCGTCCAACTCGAACCGCCTCGTGGACGTGGCCCGGGCCGGTGGGGTGGCTTCCTACCTGATCGACGACGCCACCGAGATCGACGAGGCCTGGGTCGGGGGTGTCACCACGGTGGGCGTGACGTCGGGCGCCTCCGCGCCGGAGAAGCTCGTCACCGGCGTCTGCGACTGGTTCAAGGTGCGCGGCGTGGAGCAGATCGAACCGTTCCGGATGATGGACGAGGACGTCACCTTCCGGCTCCCCGTCGAGCTTCGCCGCGAGCTCGTCTTAGCGGCGCAGAGAGCCGAACCCGCGGGACCGGATCCCGCTCCGCGCGAAGATCCCTAAAGGGGCCGCGTTCGCGGCCCGGCGTCCCGACATCGTCCGGCCCGAACGCAGAAATGCCGAAAGCCGGTGCGCTTCCGCCTCGTCGATCGAGAGCGCGGCCTCCGCGGTGCCGCTCTCGTCCCAGACGCTGAAGCGGACGTGCCGCTCGTCGATGTAGCGGGAGACGCGCAGTGCGCGGCCGGCCTCCTCACCGGTGCCGCCGAAGAACTCGACGAGCTTCGCCCGCTGCGGCGCCGCACACCAGGGGCAGTAGCGATAGTCGCCATCGATCCTCCCGCTGCAGACCCTGCACGCGTGCATCGCGCCTCCTCGTCAGCAGCGTAGTACCCGGGAGTTCCAGCCACAATCCTGACGAGTCGCGTGCCGGTCAGACCTTGGTGATCTGCGGGCCGGCGACGCCGTCCGTCTCGAGCGAGACGGCCAGCACCTCCGCCTTGATCCACTCGGCGTGGGCGAGCAGGTCGGAGTCCGCGTCGGGCAGCGTTACCGCGATCCGGTCGGTCAGCGCCAGGCCCTGTTCCTTGCGCAGCG
This sequence comes from uncultured Gaiellaceae bacterium, assembly GCA_963735585.1. Taxonomy (GTDB): domain Bacteria; phylum Actinomycetota; class Thermoleophilia; order Gaiellales; family Gaiellaceae; genus Gaiellasilicea. The sequence goes on from CAVTLI010000001.1 coordinate 1,180,006, forward strand.
AATTGAGCCGGTGGATCAGGTCGTAGACGCGCCCCTGAAGCTCGAGCTCCGCGTCGATCGTCGTCTCGAGCGCCACGGTGACGCCGTCCTCGGAGGCGACCGCCCAGCCTTCCTTGCCGGAGCGCTCGACGAGCACCTCGTTGGCCGCAAGCTCGTGGCCGGCGACCCTGAAGCCACCGCCGGGAAGCTCCTCGAACGCGCCGGCGGCGAGCGCAGCACGAACGGCGGCGAGCTCCTTGCCGAGCTTCGGGCCGAGCGCCGGCAGATGTGGCTTCACGCGCAGCTCCGTCGCCTCGATCGGGGCGAAATCGATCCGCTGCACGCGGAGCTCGTCACGGATCTCGTCGGCATGCGCCTCGGCGAGGGGGGAGCCGTCGACGACGAGGCGACGCAACGGCTGCCGCAGCTTCAGCTGCGAGATCGCGCGCGCCTGGTGTCCCAGCCGAACGACGCCGCGCACCTCGGCCACCTCTGCGAGGAGCGACGGATTCGCGCCGACCGGTTCGGGCCAGCCCGCGAGGTGGACCGACGAGGGCGCTCCGTCCGTGGCCCGGACGAGGGTCTGCCAGAGCTGCTCGGTCAGGAACGGCAACACCGGCGCGACGACGCGGAGCGACTGCACGACCGCGAACCAGAGCGTGCGCAGCGCAGCCTCGTCGCCGTCCCAGAAGCGGCGCCGCGAACGGCGGATGTACCAGTTCGAGAGATCCTCGAGGAACTCGTCGAAGGACCGCATCACCTCGACGGTGAGAAACGCTTCGTATCCCGCCGTCGCCTCTTCCACGAGCCGCGCGACCCGGGCGACGAGCCAGCGGTCGAGCGGCGCGAGCTCGCCGCCCGGACCGGTCGTGAGCTCGGCGTAGCTCGGCTCGAAGGCCTCGATGTTGGCGTAGGGCACGAAGAAGCCCCCGACGGAGTTCCAGAGCGTCAGCACCCGGCGCTGGATCTCCCGTGCAGGCCCGAAGCCGAAGAGCAGGTTCCGGTCGGGCGGCTGGGCGCAGAACTGCCACCGCATCACGTCCGCACCCATGCGCGCGAAGGCGTCCTCGGCCTCGATCATGTTCCCCCACGAGCCGTGCATCTCGCGGCCGGTCTCGTCGAGCATCTTCTCGTACCCGAGCACCCGCTTGTACGGCGCCCGCCCGGTGAGCACAACGGACATGAAGTGCTGGGAGTAGAACCAGAGCCGAATCTGCTCGCGCATCTCGGAGACCCAGTCGGCGGGGAACCACTGCTCCCAGTACGCGTGGTCGGGCAGGTCGGCAGTCGTCAAGCCCCTCGCCGCACCCGTCGCATAGCCCGCGGGCACGTACTCGGGGTTCCCCCAGCCGAGCGTCGAGAACGGGACGATGCCGGCGTCGAGCCAGACGTCGCCGACCTCGACGACGCGCCGCACGTCCTCGCCGCATTGCTCGCAGGCGATCGTCACCTCGTCGATCCAGGGCCGCCGCAGCTCTTCGAGCTGCTCGACTCCGGCGGTGGCCCGCTCGAGGAGCTCGGCCTTCGAGCCGACGACGTTGAGGTGGCCGCAACTGCAGGGGTAAAGGGGCAGCGGCAGCCCGTAGTAGCGCCGCCGCGAGATGTTCCAGTCGCCCATGTTGTGGAGCCAGTCGTCCATGCGCTTGCCCATGTAGGCGGGCGTCCACTCCACGTCCTGGTTCGCCTCGAGCAACCGGGGGCGCAGCTCGTCGACCGAGATGAACCAGTCGTCCGAGAGCCGGAAGATCAGCGGTGTATCGCACCGCCAGCAATGTGGATAGGCGTGCTCGTACAGCCCCGCCTCGACGAGCAGGCCGCGCTCGCCGAGGTTGCCGATGATCTGGTCGGCGGACTCCACGGTAGACAGGCCGTGCAGCCAGCCGTAGTCGTCGTAGAAGTGACCCGCTTCGTCGACGGGGGTGAGCACGTCGAGACCGTGGAGCTTCGAGAGCTCGAAGTCCTCGCCGCCGCAGCCGGGGGCGATGTGCACGATCCCGGTGCCCTGGTCGAGCGTCACGTCGTCCCACGGGATCACGCCGTGCTCGACGGCCCCACCGGGCCCGAGCTCGTCGAAGGGGCCGGCGTAGCGCCAGCCGACGAGCTCCTCGCCGCGGAGGCGCTCGAGGAACGTCTCGTCGGGATAGCGCTCGACCGCGACCCACTCGCCGTTGTCGCGCCGGCCGTACTCCGCGTCGGGCTTGACCGCGGCCGCGACGTTCGCGGGCAGCGTCCACGGCGTGGTCGTCCAGATCACGAGCGACTCGTGCTCGCGGTCGAGCAGCGGCAAGCGGACGTAGAGCGACGGATCGGCGCGGTCCTGGTAGACGCCCGACTGCGACAGCTCGTGCTGGGAGAGCGACGTCCCGCACCGCGGGCACCACTCGGTCGAGCGGTGGCCCATGTAGAGCCAGTCGTTCGCGTGCACCTGCTTCAACATCCGCCAGACGTACTCGATGTTCGTATCCGAGAAGGTGAAGTAGTCGTTGCCCCAGTCCATCCACTGGCCGAGCCGCTTCGAACCACGCGTTATGTCCGCCGACGACTGGACGACGACCTCGCGGCAGCGGCGTGCGAACTCGGCGAGCCCGAACTCCTCGATCTCGCGCTTCGAGTTCAGCCCGAGCGCGCGCTCCACACCGACCTCGATCCAGAGGCCCTGGCAGTCGAAGCCGTTCTGGTAGCGCTGGTCGAAGCCGCGCAGCGCCTTGTAGCGCTGGAAGACGTCCTTGAGCGTCCGTCCCCAGGCCGTGTGGACCGCGAGCCTCTTGTTCGCGGTGACAGGCCCGTCGAAGAAGCTCCACTTCGGGTTGCCGCGGTTCTGCGCGCGCAGCCGCTCGAACGTCCCCTCGCGCTCCCAGAGCTCGAGGATCTCGAGCTCGAGCGCAGGGTGGTCGGGCTTCCCTGGGAGCGGCTCGAACACGGCCCTCTCGATTCTAGGGAACAGTCCGTCCGGGCCAATCGTTTTCAATAGGCGAGCGCGGGTATCCCCGCCCCACTTAGAGCGAAAGGATTTACCGAATGGCAACTGCAGTGACCGAGTCGACCTTCGAGCAGGAGGTCACGAAGAGCGACAAGGCCGTGATCGTCGACTTCTGGGCGGAGTGGTGTGGCCCTTGCCACGCCGTCGCACCCGTGCTCGATCGGATCGTCGAGGAGCGCTCCGACGAGCTCAAGCTCGTGAAGGTGAACATCGACGAGGAGCGCGGGCTGGCCGAGCGCTACGGGATCGCCTCGATCCCGACCATGATCCTCTTCCGCGACGGCGAGCCCGCGGCGGCCGCCATGGGCGCACAGCCCAAGAGCGCCCTCGAGCGTCAGCTCGGCCTCGCCGAGTAGCTACTCCCGCGCGGCTTCCTCTTTCTCCGGGTGGGGAACCGGTGACGCCGCGCGGCGCGCCGGTTCCTCGACCAGGTTGAGCACGCGCATCCCGTGCACGAACACGATCGTGCCGCCGAGCCAGCCACCCAGCGCCATCAGCGCGTACGCGATCAGCGTCAGGATCAGCGCGCCCGAGCCGACGACCCCGTCCATGCCGTCCGAGTAGCCCACGAGGGCGGCGATCAGGAAGACGACGGTCGCCGCGACCATCGCGAGCAGGTGCGAGGTCGCCGTTCGCTTGAGCGGCGTCCCACCCTCGATCTTCAGCCAGTCGAGCAGCCCGGTGGCGGAGGTCGCGGCCGAGACGACGAGCCCGATCACGAGCCCGAGTGCCCAACCCTTCGCCGCCGCGTCCTCGGCGATCCCGAGCGCCGAGAACACAGCCGCGATCGTCGCGAAGGTGTAGATCCCGATCGTCGCGTCGGTCAGCGGCGGGTGCACCGGGTGGCCCGGCAGGCCGCGCAGCAGATAGTCCAGCTTCATCTCGCCTCCCACTCCATGGAGGCTCGATTCCGCCGTGTGAGGAGCCGCAAACGCGGCGGGAGCTATTCGGCTTCGGTGGACTCGAGATAGCCGAGGAACGCCGCGTGCTTCGCGAGCAGCGCCTCCAGCTCTCGAACGCCGACGCCGGCCCAGTCCTCGACCCAGCTCTCCGCCAGGTCGTCCTCGATGTAGTGGAAGCCGCGATCGTTCATGCGCGAATGATCGGGATTCGACGCTATGGGTACATGGGCCGAACGGCCCATCTTGGGTGCCGCCCCGCCCCATTCCACCTTGCAGCGATTTCTCATCGTCAACCCACGCTCGGGCACGGCCTCGCCCAGCCCCGAGGAGCTCCGCGACGCGGCGCGGGAGCGCGGCATCGACGTGCATTTCCTCGAGGACGGCGACGATCTCGTGGAGCTCGCACGTGCGGCCGACGCGGTGGTTCTGGGCATGGCGGGTGGCGACGGGTCGCTGGCCACGGTCGCTGCTGTCGCCCTCGAGCGGAACCTGCCGTTCGTCTGCGTCCCGTTCGGGACGCGCAATCACTTCGCACGCGACATCGGCCTCGATCGCGACGACCCGATCGCCGCGCTCGCTGCCTTCGACGGCGTCGAGCGGCGCGTCGACGTGGGCTGGGTGGACGAGCGGCTGTTCCTGAACAACGTCTCGCTCGGCCTGTACGCCCTGCTCGTGCACCGGCGCGAGCGCCACCGTCGCCGCCGCGCCGTGCTCGCCCGGCTCCGAGCGCTGCTGCTGGTGGCGCGCGAGCATCGGGGCAAGGATCAGTTCGTGATCGACGGCGATCACGTGGCCGCGCGTGTCGTCGTCGTCGCGTGCAACGCCTACGCGCTCGATCTCCTGTCGCTCGGTGAGCGGGAGCGGATGGACGAGGGCCTGCTGCACGTGTACGTCCCGCGGGGGTTCCGCAGGATCGAGTGGGCCGATCGGAGCTGCACGAGCCTGGCAATCGAGACCCCGAGCGCCTCGGTGCGAGCGGCGATCGACGGCGAGCCCGCCCGGCTCGGCTCCCCCGTCGAGTTCCGGATCGATCCTGGAGCGCTCCGGGTGCTCGTGCCGCGAGCACCCGACTGAAGCGGCGTCACCGGAGCGACGTGCGCGATACTGCACCCCGTGCACGACGACCCCCGAGCAACCGAGGACGAGCAGGAGCAAGGCCCCGAGCGCATCGAGCAGGAGGAGGAGATGCGCGGGCCGAACGTGGCCGACCCGGAGCTCCCGTCGCACGAGGACGAGGAGACGTGAGGCATGTTCCGGCGACCGTGCACGAGCTCTCCCGGATCGGCCTCCTGGCCGGGCTGCCCGGCGAGCAGCTGAACAAGCTGGCCGGCCGGATGGCTCGTGAGGAGATTCCCGCGGGCGCGGGGGTGGTCGAGCAGGGCGAGCCCGGCGAGCGCTTCTACGTCCTGCTCTCGGGCATGCTGGCCGTCACGCAGGAGGGCTTCGGCAGGCGACGGGTGCTGCGGCCCGGCGACTACTTCGGCGAGGTGGCGCTCGCGATGGACATCCCGCGCACCGCCTCGGTGCGTGCGATCACGCCCGCCCTCGTCGCGAGCTGCGACAAGGCGACCTTCGACGAGCTGTTGCGGCCGCTCTTCGCCGAGGACGACCAGTAGACGTCCTCCTCCTGCACGCGGGCATCGCGGACAGCCGGATGTGGGGTCCTCAGATCGAGGCGCTCACAGCTGCGGGCCACCGCGTCGTCGCGCCCGACCTGCCCGGCTACGGCGAGACGCCGCTCGAGCCGGGCGAGGTCGCCTACGTGGACGTCGCCGCTTCCCACCTGACGGGTCCGGCAGCCGTCGTCGGCTGCTCCTTCGGCGGCCGGATCGCGCTCGAGCTCGCATCCCAACGGCCCGAGCTCGTCGACCGCCTCGTGCTGGTGGGTGCCGGCCTCGGAGACTGGGACTGGTCGGAAGCGACGCGGGCCGACTTCGCCGAGGAGGAAACTCTGATCGAGCGAGGCGACCTCGCCGCTGCGGCGGCGCAGCAGGCGCGGATGTGGCTCGCGCCCGGCGCCCTGCCGGCGGTGCGCGAGCTGACGGAAGCGATGACGGCCCGCTCCTACGAGCTGCAGCTGCCGATGGAGGAACTGGTGCAGGCGACGTGGCCGAAGCCGCCCGCCGCAGAGCGGCTCGGGGAGGTGACCGCGCGAACGCTCGTCGTCGTCGGAACCGATGACGTCGACGACATCCTCACCATGGCCGACCACCTCGCCACGCAGATACCGGGCGCGCGGCTCGAGCGGATCGACGGCGCGGGGCACCTGCCGAGCCTCGAGCGCCCCGACGAGCTCAACCGGCTCCTGATCGACTTCCTGCGCTGAGCACCGCGTCGGCGAACGCCGGCCAGGCCTCCCGCGCCCACGCGCCGAAGTCGACGTCCGCGAGCCCGGCGCAGGCGAGCCCGGCGGCGCGGTCGACCCAGAGGAACGTGGCCGACCCCCGTTTGGAGCCGAAGTGGCCGAACGTCCCGGGATCGTTGCGCGTGCCGGTCCAGTGCGGCTGCTTCCCGTCGCGCAGCTCGAAGCCGAGCCCCCAGTCGTTCGGCTCCATCCGACCGAAGCCGGGCAGCACGCCCTTCAGGCCGGGAAACTGCACGGACGTGGCCTCGTCGAGCGTCTCGCCGGCGATCAGCCGCGGATCGAGCAGCTCACGGCCGAAGGCGAGCAGGTCGTCCACTGTGCCGACCATGCCCTCGGCCGGTGCTCCACGCAACTCGGCTCCGAGCTCGAGCGGGCTCAGCACCGCCTCGGCGAGGTAGTCCGCGAAAGCAATGTCCGTGCGCTCCTCGACCTCCCCCGCGAGCAGGTTGATCCCGGCGTTGGAGTAGATCCGCGTCCGCTCGGGCGCCGAGAGCACATCGCCGTCGGGGCCGAGACCGGAGGCGTGGGCGAGCAGATGCCGCAGCGTCGACCCCTCCGGCCCCGCCGGGTCGTCCAGGTCGATGGAGCCCTCCTCGACCGCGATGAGCGTCGCGTACGCGGTGAAGAGCTTCGTGACCGAGGCGAAGGCGAACACGTGCGCTGTGTCGCCCGCGACGGCCACGACGTCGCCCGCGCGCGCAACCCCGGCGGCAGCGTGCTCCGACGGCCACGATTCGATCTGGCGGAGTGCGTCCACGGGCCGCGATACTAGGCAACTCGTGAAGCAGATCTACCCCACCTCGATCACCGGCAAGGGCGCCGACTACGGCGGCAGCGTGCTCGACCACGCCTTCGGCCGCTCCGACCCCTACACGCTCGGCGTCGAAGAGGAGTACATGCTCCTCGACGGCGAGACCTTCGATCTCGTCCAGCACATCGACACCGTCCTCCAGGCGATGTCGGGTCACGAGCTCGAGCCGCGGATCAACGCCGAGCTGATGCAGTCGGTGCTCGAGATCGCGACGCCCGTGTGCCGCAGCCCGGCCGACGTGCAGACGGAGCTCATGAAGCTGCGCGCGTACGTGACCCGCGTGGGTCGCGAGAAGGGTCTGCGTGTGGGCTCGGCGGGCACGCATCCGTTCAGCCTCTTCGAACGCCAGCGGATCACCGCGCGCGACCGCTATCGCAACCTCGTCGACCAGCTCCAGTACATCGCCCGCCGCGAGCTGATCTTCGGCATGCACATCCACGTCGCGATCGACGATCCGGAGAAGGCGATCCAGGTCGTGAACGGCCTGCTCCCCCAGCTCGGGCCCTTGCTCGCGCTCTCGGCCAGCTCGCCGTTCTGGCGCGGCGAGCCAACCGGGCTCTCCTCGAGCCGGCAGATGGTGTTCGCGGCCTTCCCGCGCTCCGGCCCGCCCCCGCGCTTCCGCGACTATTCCGACTACGCCGAGGTCGTCGGGCAACTCGAGCGCACCGGTTGCATCGCGGACTACACGCACATCTGGTGGGACATCCGTCTGCACCCGCGGCTCGGCACCGTCGAGATCCGGATCTGCGACGCGGTGACCCGCGTCGAGGACGCCACGTCGCTCGCCGCCTACTGCCAGGCGCTCGTGAAGATGCTCTGCGAGCAGCACGAGCGTGGCGAGGAGCTCCCCTCCTACCACCGTATTCTGACCACCGAGAACAAGTGGCTCGCCGCGCGCTACGGGCTCGAGGCGCCGGTGATGGACCTCGAGACCGGTGCGCGCAATCGCGTTCCCGTCGCGCAGCTGATCCGCAAGACGCTGAAGCAGATCGAGCCGCACGCGCGCGAGCTCGGCTCGGAGCGGGAGCTCGAGGGCATCGGCGAGATCCTCGCCCGCGGCAACGGCGCCGACCGCCAGTTGCGCGTCTTCAATGCGAACCGCGACATCGTCGAGGTGGTCGAGGAGATCGCGAAGGCGACCGAGGCCGTCCCGGCCGAGACCGCCTAGCGAAGCCGCACCTCGGCCGCCGTAGGCCGACCTGCCGCATTCGCCACGTCTTCGAGGGACGGGTCCAGGGCCAGCCCCCGGCCGTGTCGCGGAGGGACGTGTCACCGTCTCTTCGCGCCCTGTCCAGGGGCTGGCCCCGGACGTGTATGGATCGGACGTGTCTGCCCACCCGGACCTCTCGTTGCGGCACCCCCGTATTCGTGGCATGGATCGCAGGCGTTTCCTGGCCGCGGCCGCCGCGCCGCTCGTGCTCGGCCCCCTGCTCGAGGGCTCGGTGCCGCAGGCGCTCGCGGGCCGGCTCGGCGGGACGCCGCTCGCGCTCGTCACCGCCGACCTCGAGTCGAGCGTCGTCGCGGTCGACCTGTCCGCCGGCCGGGTCCACCGACGCCTGCAGACGCTCGCAGATCCGCGCAGCATCGAGGCGATCGGCGAGGTCGGTGCGCTCGTCGCCCACACCGCGCTGGGCCGGCTGACGCTGATCGACTCGCGGCTGCGCGTGCGCGAGATCGAGGGCGACTTCGGCGCGCCACGCTACGCAGCCGTAGCCGGCACCCGTTACGCCTACGTCAGCGACTCCGCTCGCGCCGAGATCGGCGTGGTCGACCTGCAGGCACGCCGCGTCGTCGGCCGGACGCCCGTCGGCGGACCGGTGCGACACCTCACGATCGATCGGTCCGGCCGGCGGCTCTGGGCCGCGCTCGGGAACATCGCTCCGACGGTCGCCGTCCTGGACACCTCGCGTGCCACACACCCGCGCGTGATCGGTGCGATCCGCCCACCGTTCAACGCTCACGATGTCGGCTTCACGCCCGGCGGCAGACGGGTGTGGCTGACGTCCGGCGACCGCGAACGCCTGGGGATCCTCGACGCCCGCACCGGCCGGCTGCTCAAGACCCTCCGAGCCGACGCGCCGCCCCAGCACGTGACCTTTCTCGGCGACCGGGCCTACGTCACGAGCGGGGACGACGGGCTGCTCCGCGTGCACCGGCTCGACGGCCGGCTGCTGCGCACGACCCGCATCCCGGTGGGCTCCTACAACGTGCAGGAGGGCTGGGGAGTGATCCTCACCCCGTCGCTCTCGCAAGGGACGATCTGCATGCTGAGCGGGCGCGGCCGCGTACGGCTGCACCGCGACGTCGCCCGCTCCTCCCACGATGCCTGCTTCGTCGTCGGAACATGAGGGACCTCCCGGTGGGATGCGGTCGTAGAGTCCGTGCATGGGCGCCGGCCGCGACGAGCGCGCGTGGATCCGCGGCGCGCAGGAGGGATCGGTCTCCGACCTCGAAGCCCTGTTTCGCGCGCACTGGCCGCGCGCGTTCCGCGCCGCCTACCTCATCGTCCACGACGTCGCTGCGGCGGAGGACATCGCGCAGGAGAGCTTCCTGGCCGCGTTGCGCGCCCTCGACCGCTTCGACCGCCGCCGCCCGTTCGGGGCCTGGTTGCACCGAATCGTCGTCAACCGGGCGATCGACTGGACGCGGGCGCGCCAGCTGCGCGCCGAGGCCGAGCTCGTCGACGCGCACGCGGCCCCGCCCGACGCCGAGCCGCTGGACGGCACCTTGCTCGCGGCACTCGCAGCGCTGCCGCCCGACCAGCGCGCCGTGATCGTCCTCCGCCACCTGCTGGGCTACACGCCCGGCGAGATCGCGAAGACCCTGGAGCTACCGCGAGGAACCGTGAACTCCCGTCTGCGCCGCGGGCTCGACTCGCTCGAGGAGCAGCTGTGAGACGGGAGCTGGAGCGCATCGAGATCCCCGACGAGCACGAGGCGCGCGTCCGCTCCTGGGAGGTCGTCCGTGGCGCCTTCGAAGAGCGCGAGCCGACGAGGCCGTCGCGGTCGTGGCGGCCGCTCGTCGCGCTCGTCGCCGGCGCGGCCGTCCTCGCTGCGGTCGTCAGCCCGCCCGGGCGCTCGGTCGTCGACTCGCTCCGAGAGGCCATCGGGGTCGAAGGCGCGCAGCCCGCGCTCTTCTCGCTGCCGGCGCCGGGCCGGCTGCTCGTGACGGCCGAGAGCGGTCCGTGGGTCGTGCAGCCGGACGGCTCGCGCCGCCTGCTCGGCGACTACGCCGAAGCGGCCTGGTCACCGTTTGGCAACTTCGTGGTCGCCGCCCGGCGGAACGAGATCGCGGCGCTCGAGCCGGACGGCGACGTTCGCTGGAAGCTGGCCCGCCCAGACGTCTCGCTGGTGCGCTGGGGAGGAACCCTCACCGATACGCGGATCGCATACCTCAGCGGCGCCACTCTGCGCGTCGTCGTCGGAAACGGCGAACGCGACCGCGAGCTGGCGCGGAACGTCCGTGCCGTAGCTCCTGCCTGGCGGCCGGGGACGGGGCACGTGCTCGCCTGGGCGACACAGCGCCAGGTCGTAGTCGCCGACGCCGACACCGGACGCATCGTCACCCGGTTCCGGGTGTCCGAAGGCGTCGCACGGCTCGAGTGGTCGAGCGACGGACAGCGGCTCCTCGTGCAGGCTCGCCGCTCCCTGCGCGTCCACGCGGCCGACGGGAGCCTGCGCCTCGATCTGCTCGGACCGGGAGCCGCTCCGATCACGCACGCGGCCTTCGGGCCAGGCGGGACCTCGCTCGCATTCGTCCAGAGGGCGGCCGGGCGGAGCAACCTGTGGGTGATCTCGAGGCTCGCGCCCGACGCGAGCGCCGCCCGCCGCCTCTTCGCAGGCGCCGGCACCTTCGACGGCTTCGCCTGGTCCCCGAACGGTCGCTGGCTGCTCGTCGCCTGGCACGATGCCGACCAGTGGGTGTTCGTACGCGACGGCAAGACGCCGCGCATCGACGCGGTCTCCAACGTCTCGGCGCAGTTCGACGACGCCTTCCCGCGCATCGAAGGCTGGTGCTGTACGCGCTGAGCCTGGTCGTGGCCGTCGCGGCGGCCGGCGCGCCCGCAGCCGCGGGACCCCCGGCGGCGCAACAGCTCGGCCGGTCGTGGCAGGGACGGCCGATCGAAGTCGTTCGAGCGGGCGACCCCGGCAGCCCGCGGCGCGTGCTCGTCGTCGGCTGCATCCACGGCGACGAGTGCGCCGGGATGGCCGTGACGCGCCGGCTCGTGCAGCTCGGACACAAGACCGAGACCGACCTCTGGGTGATCCACAACCTGAACCCGGACGGGCTCGCGCACAGAACCCGAGGCAACGCCCGCGGTGTCGACCTGAACCGCGACTTCGACGCGTTCTCGCAGCGCGAGACCCGGATCGCCCGCACGCTGATCCGGCGGCTTCGGCCCGACCTCACGATCTGGTTCCACCAACCTCAGGCAGTGGTGCGGGCGTGGGGTCGCAGCCGTACGGCGGCCCGCCGCTACGCGCGGCTCGCGCGCGAGCCGTACCGCTCGCTCGAGTGGCCTCGCGGCGCCGCGACCCGCTGGCAGAACGGCCTCGGCCAGATCGCCTTCGTCGTGGAGCTGGCGCCCGGGCCGCTCCCTGCAGCCGCGGCCCGCCGCCACACCGAGGCCGTGCTTCGCCTCTCGGAGTAGGCTCACGCCATGCTCTGGCGGGAGAATGGCGAGGCGGTGGAGCTCGAGGAGCTGCTTGCCGACGGGCCCGTCCTGCTCCTCTTCTACCTGTTCGACTGGTCGCCCACCTGAACCCAGGAGCTGCGGCTCCTGCGTGACAGAGAGCCCGAGCTGACCGCGGCCGGCGTCCGCGCCTTCGGCGTCTCGCGCGACTCGCACTGGTCGCATCGGGCGTGGAAGGAGGCGCTCGGCTTCGAGGTCTCCCTGCTCTCGGACTGGAACAGCACGCTGGCGAGGCAGTTCGCCGCCGCGCGGACGTATCGCTGGATGAACCGCGTGCCCGAGCGCTCGGCCTTCCTGCTCGGCGAGGACGGTACGGTCCGCGGATCGTGGCGCTATGCGGACTCGGAGCTGCCGGACTTCGACGAGCTGGTCGCAGCCGTGCAGGCCTTGCGCTCCTCGTCCTAGCGCTCTATCTCGCCGCGGGAGCCGTCTCGACCTGGCCCGCTCTGCGGGAGGCGAACGAGAGCTTCCTCGCCGAGGGGATGCCCGGCCACGGCGAGGCAGCACCCGGCGACCACCTCCAGTCGGCGTATCTGCTCTGGCTGCCGGGCCACCAGGTGGAGCGCGGCGAGGCACCGTGGCTCGATCCGTACAGCTTCGCGCCGGAGGCGGAGAACCGCGTCAGCTTCGCGGGCTGGCCGTTCGCGCTCGTCTTCTGGCCGCTGCAGGCGCTGCTCGGAACGGTCGGCGCGTGGAACCTGTTCCTGCTCCTGACATACGTCGGTGCAGGTCTCGCGACCTTCCTCTGGCTGCGGGAGCTCGACCTGCCCGCCCCGGCCGCCCTCGTCGGCGGCCTCGTCTTTGCACTTGCCCCCTACCGCGCCGCGCAGCTCTCCGCGGGGCACATGCTCGCGCCCGTGTCGCTGCTGCTGCCGCTCGCCCTCTGGGGGCTCGAGCGGCGGCTGTCCCTGCTCGCCGTGGCCGCGCTCGCCTCGATCCCACTGTCCGGACAGGTGCACCTCGCGCTCGGCGCCGTCCCCTTCTTCGTGCTCTACGCCCTGCTGCGCGGACACCGGCGCACCGGGATCGCAGCGGCGGTGGTGAGCTGCGCAGCGGGCCTCCTCGTCTACCTCGTCTCGATCCGCGGCTCGCTCGGCTCGGGCGGCCGCTCGTTCGCCCAGGTGGAGACCTACTCGGCCGAGCTCGCGGACTTCGTCGCGCGGGAGGCTCGACACGGCCTCGAGAGCTTCGTCTTCCTCGGCTGGCTGACTCCGCTCGCCGCGCTCGCCGGCCTCGCGGTGCTCTGCCGCGACCGGCCGCGGCTCGCGGTCGCGCTCGGCGTCGGTGCGCTCGTGCCGGCGCTGCTCGCACTCGGCGCCAACCTGCCGCTCTACGAACAGCTCTGGCGGAACCTCCCCGGGCTGCGCGACACGCGGGTGCCCGAGCGCTTCCTGCCGATCGCGAGCCTCTGCCTGGCCGGGCTCGTCGCCTTCGCGCTCGCGCGCCTGCCGCGTCCGGCTGTGCTCGCCGCGCTCGCGCTCGTCGCGGTCGACCTGCGCGCCGGTGTCGAGCTCTTCCATCCGACCGCGGCAGATCCCGACAACCGTGCCTACGCCGCCCGGCCGGACGAGACACCGGTGCTCGAGCTTCCGATCTTCCTGCCGGACCGGCAGGAGGGCAGTGTGTACCTGTACTACGCGATCGACGCACCCGGCCCGCGCTTCGGCGGCTACTCGACCGTGGCTCCGCGGCGGGCCGACGCCGTGCTGCGGGAGCTGAAGCCGTTCGAGTGCGGCCGCAACGTGGCCGTCGACGCGGACTCCGTGCTCGTTCATCGCGGCCTCTACCACGGCAGGCCCGGCTGCCTCGGCCGCGCGCTCGACAGCCTGCAGCGGCGCGGCTACCGCGAAGCGGCGCGCGACGGCGAGGTCACGCTCTACCGCCGCGTCGAGTAGCTACTGCTCCTTCGCCTTCCGGAAGAGCGCGATCGCCCACCAGCGCCAGGCGGTGAGCGCGAAGAACGCGACCGCGACGACGACGGCCACGGGGATGCTGAAGACGAGGTCGGTGACGAGGAAGAGCACGCCGGTGAAGGCGAGCGCGATGGCCGCGGTGCCGGCGATCGCCTCGCGGTTGCCCTTCCGGAGCATCACCTCCTTGTCGCCCTCCCGGAAGCGAATGCGGTGGTACGCGGCCGGCGCCAGCAGCATCACGAGCGCGAATGCGGTGGCGAGCAGCGTCGCGTAGTACACGTACTCCTGCAGCGAGGTCAGGTCGGCGAACTGCCCCGTGAAGCGGATCGCCAGCAGGAAGCCGAAGAGCACCTCCGCGCCGGGAATCAGCGAGCGCAGCTCCTCGAGCAGCTCGCCGTGCTCGCGCTCGAGCTGCTCCTTCTTCGACTCCGCCTCGGCCATCTACATGCCCATGGAGTGATACCCGGCGTCGACGTAGAGCGTCGTCCCCGTGACGTTCTTGGCGTCGTCCGAGAGCAGGTACGCCGACGCGGAGGCGACGTCGTCGGCGTCGATGTGACGTCGGAGCGGCGCGCGCTCCTCGAACATCCGCTCCATCTCCGTGAAGCCCGCGATCGAGCGCGCCGCGAGCGTGCGCACCGGTCCGGCCGAGACGGCGTTGACGCGGATCGACTGCTCGCCCAGGTCCCAGGCGAGGTACTTGACCGAGGCGTCGAGTGTCGCCTTCGCGACGCCCATCACGTTGTAGTGCGGCACCGCCCGCTCGCCGCCGAGATAGGTCATCGTCAAGATCGAGCCGCCACCGCGCCTGGCCAGCAGCGGCTCGGCGGCGCGGGCGGTCGCGACGAGCGAATAGGCGCTGATGTCGACGGCCATCCAGAAGCGGTCGCGCGGCGTGTCGGTGAAGCGGCCCTCGAGATCCTCGGCGGCCGCGAAGGCGACGGAGTGGACGAGCACGTCGAGCCCCTCGGGCCAGAGCTCCGCCACCTCGCGAAAGACACGCTCGACGTCCTCGTCGGAGCGGACGTCGCAGGAGGTGACGAGCGGGGAGCCGACCGACGCCGCGAGCTCGCGCACGTTGCTCTCGATCCGCTCGCCCTGGAAGGTGAACGCGAGCTCCGCACCCTCGTCGGCGAGCCGCTTGCCGATCGCCCAGGCGATCGAGCGCTTGTTCGCCACGCCCAGGATCAGCGCCCGCTTCCCGTCGAACCGATTCACGCGGGCGAGTCTACGGAACTCTCCGGCAAGCGCGCCTAAACCGAGGGATAGCGACAGCCGAGGCCGTGGGCTACTCTGCCGGTCGTGCGCCGCCTCCCGGCTCTCCTTGCACTCTGCGCGGCGCTCCTGACCGCGACCTCGGCCGCTGCCGGGCTGCAGCCGATCGAGCGCCGCGGCGGCGAGTTCGAGGTCCCCCGCGTCCGGGCCGGCACGATCACGGTGCCGACGGCGCATCGCAAGGGACGGCTGACGGTGATCGTGACGCTGGCGCAACCACCGCTCGCCGCGCATTCGCGCCGCTTCACGGCCGGGAGCGCAACGCACCGCCTCGACACCGCGAGCCGCAGCTCCCGCGCGTACGTCGCGCAGCTCCGCGCCGCCCAGGCTCGGGCCGAGACCACCCTGAAGCGGGCGATTCCGACGGCGGAGGTGACCCGGAACTTCACCCTCCTGCTCAACGGCATGGCCGTGGAGCTGCCGGCACGTAAGCTGGCGACCGCCGCGAAGCTGCCGTTCGCGCGGACGGTGTACCCGAGCCTGCGCTACACGCTCGCGATGAATCGCGGCCCCGGCCTGATCCGCGCCGGCGAGCTCGCCGCGGCCGGCGGAGGCGGCGGCGAAGGGACGAAGATCGCGATCGTCGACGACGGCGTCGATCCGGGGAACCCGTTCTTCTCACCGGCCGGCTTCGAGTATCCCCAGGGCTTTCCGAAGGGCGGAGCCAAGTGGACGACCCCGAAGGTGATCGTCGCCCGGTCGTTCGTCGGTGCGGGCGCCGACGAGCGCAGCCGCCTCGCGCTCGACCCGCGGGCGTCGTTCCACGGGACGCACGTCGCCGGAATCGCGGCTGGGAACACCGGCACGACCGCCCCGGCCGGCCCCGATCATCCGGTCACGACCGGCCTCGCCGGCGTCGCGCCGCGAGCGCAGATCGGCAACTACCGCGTCTTCAACGTGCCCACAGGCGTCGGTCACGTCGGCAACACGCCGGAGATCATCGCGGCCTTCGAGGCAGCCGTCGCCGACGGCATGGACGTGATCAACTTCTCGGGCGGCGGCCCGCAGACGGACCCGCTGAGCGACGCGCTCGTCGAGGCGGTGCGGAACGTCAGCGCAGCGGGCGTCGTACCGGTGATCTCCGCCGGGAACGATCGCGACGAGTACGGCCTCGGCTCCGCCGGCTCCCCCGGCACCGCGCCGGAGGCGATCTCGGTCGCGGCCCTGTCGAACTCGCACGTCTACGCGCCCGCGTTGCGCCTCGTGGGCACGGACGCACCGGCGGCGCTCACGCGCGTCCCCTTCGTCGGGGCCGGCGGGGCCCGCGCCCCCGCAGCCTGGGGCAACGCGGACCAGGTGCTCGTGGACGTCGGCTCGGTCGTCGGCGTGGACGGCGCACCCGTCCCGCGCAAGCTCTGCGGCCCGCCTGGAAACATCGAGGGGGGACGCTCGCCGCTGCCGGCCGGCTCGCTGCAGGGGGCGATCGCGCTGGTCTCGCGCGGCGACTGCTCGTTTGCGCTCAAGGCGGCGCGCGTCAAGGACGCCGGCGCGATCGGGATCGTCTACGTCGACAACCGCTCCGGCGAGGCGACCGGGATCCCCGTAGAGCTCGAGGTGCCCGGCGGGATGGTCTCCGACCTCGACGGCGAGCAGTTGCGCGCCTACCTGGCGGGCAAGGGAGGACGCGCCCCGATCCGGGTCGGACGCCAGCCCGAGGAGCTCTTCACGGGTCGCGGCGGGATCGTCACGAGCTTCTCGTCCGGCGGCCTGACCGCTTTCGGGCACCAGCTCAAGCCGGACGTCGGAGCACCCGGCGGACAGATCCTCTCCTCGACTCTCGCGATCGCGGGCGGCCCGTTCGCCGTCTTCGACGGCACGAGCATGGCGGCACCCCACGTCGCAGGAGCGGCCGCCCTCCTCCTCCAGCGGCACCCGACGTGGTCGCCGCACCAAGTCAAGTCCGCGCTCGTCTCGACCGCGGGAGCCGCTTGGGCGGACACGTCCCGACGGGTCGAGGCGCCGGTGTTGACCGCCGGCAGCGGCCTGACGGATGTCGTCGCCGCCAACGACCCGAAGCTCTTCACCGACCCGGTCTCGCTCTCCTTCGGCGACCTGAACGTGAGCCGCGGCGATGCGACCGGCTCTCAGCTCCTCGGGCTCTTCGACGCCGGCGGCGGCTCGGGGACCTGGAGCGTCGAGGTGCACGCCCAGGGTCAGCCCTCCGGTGTCCGCATCGACGTGCCCGGAACGGTCACGATCTCGCCCGGCGGAGACGTGCGCCTGCCGGTGACGGCACGTGCGGCGGCCGCGGCCGCGACGGGTGAGGCCTACGGGTTCCTGCTGCTGCGCCGCGGCGACGTCGTGCGCAAGGTGCCCTACGCGCTGCTCGTCACGCGGCCCGGCCTCGCGTCGGTTCCCGTCAAGCAGCTCCAGTTCCTCCAGACGGGCGACACGCGGCGCGGCCAGTCGCACGCCTCGGCGTACCGCTACCCGGCCGCTGCGTTCGGCCCGGCTGCGAGCTACACCGGCACGCCCGTCAACGAGGACGGCGCCGAGCAGCTCTACAGGATCCGCCTGGACGAGCCGGCGGCGAACTTCGGCGCCGCGGTGATCTTCTCCTCACCGGGCTCGCTCGTACACCCATGGGTGCTCGGCTCGCGCGACGAGAACGACGTCCAGGGCTACTCGGGGACGCCAGTGAACGTGAACAACCTGACCATCGACTACCCGCTCGACATCGGCGCGGCCGGGACGGTCTTCCCGCGCTCGAAGACGTACTACGTCGCTGTCGATTCGGGCCGCGATCCCTTCACCGGGCGCTCGCTCGGCGGGTCGTACGTCCTCCGTGCCTGGGTCAACGACCTGGATCCGCCGCTGATCGGCCTGATCACGGCGCGGGTCGCGGCCGGGCGGCCGACGATCGCGCTGCGTGTGCTCGACGACGGCGCGGGCGTCGATCCCTACTCGCTCGTGATCGGCTACGGGCAGACGCTGATCGGCGCATCGGCCTACGATCCCGCCTCGGGTATCGCCATCTTCGGTCTCCCCAGGGAGGCGCCCGCGCTGAAGGCCGGCCGGCGGACGCTCGGCGCCTCCGCCGCGGACTTCCAGGAGGCGAAGAACGTCGACTCGGTGGGCGACGAGCTCCTGCCGAACACCGCGTTCGCAGCCGGACCCCTCCGGGTGGTGGCAGGTCCGGTCGTCACGTGGCTCGCGCCGGAGCTCAAGCAGTGCGCCGCGCGATCGGCCCAGCTCGCCGTCCTCGCGAGCTCGACGGTTGCGGTCCGGTCGGTGAAGTTCCTCGACGGCCTCAAGCCGATCGCGACCGTGCGGCGTGGGGCCGCCGGCATCTTCGCCACCACGTGGCGGAACGGCGCCGCAGCCAAGGGCTCGCACCAGCTGCGCGCGATCGTCACCGACGCCAAGGGCCGCAAGGCCGAGGCTCGGCTCGCCGTCCGCGTCTGCCGCTAGCCGGATCGGGTGGCGTCGATGCCCGTCGCCGTCGTCACGGGGGCGTCGAGCGGGATCGGGGAGGCGACGGCTCGCGCGCTCGCCCGCGACGGCTGGCACTGCGTCCTGGTGGCGCGACGGCAGGAACGGCTGGAGCCGCTCGCGACCGAGCTCGGCGGCTCCTTCGAGGTCTGCGACGTCGGAGACCGGGAGGCGGTGGGGCGCGTCGCAGCGGCCGTGCTCGAACGGCATTCGCGCATCGACCTCCTGCTCTGCAGCGCCGGGATTCCCGGGCGCGGCGACTTCCTGTCGCTCGAGCCGGAACGGATCGAAGCGGTTCTGAGGACGAACTACCTCGGTTCGGTGTGGTGCGCCCGCGCGTTCCTGCCGGGCCTCGGTCCGGGCTCGCACATCGTCAACATCGTGTCGGTCGCCGGAACTGTCGCCTTCGGCCCGGCCGGCCCGTACGCGGCGTCGAAGCACGCGCAGCTGGCGTTCTCACGCTCGCTCGCGGCGCTCCTTCGCAAGCAGGGCATCTCCGTGCACACGATCTGTCCCGGCTTCGTCGAGACGGAGGGCTTTCCGCAGCGCGCCGTGCTCTCCAGCGCCTTCTTCCGCCGCGCGGTGATCGGCCCGGACGCGGTCGCGAGCCACATCCTGCGCGTGCTCGAGAAGAATCGGCGCGAGTCGTTCGTCCCGCGCTGGTACCGCCTGTTCGCGATAGCGCAGGTGCTCGTCCCGAGCCTCGTCGCGCGCCTCGCCGCCCGTTCGGGCTACCGCCGCACCTGAGCCGACACCTTCTCCGCAAGACGTGCCCAGGCCCGACATGCCCGGGGCCAGCCCCTGGACGTGTCCGCGGCGGCTGACGAACGTTCTCCGTAGCCGTGTCCGGTGGCTGGCCCTGGACGTGCACGGAACGGCCATGTCGGGTGCAAGAAATGCGTCACAACTCGCCCACAGGAGCGCATTCGGTCGGCGGCGGCACCTAGGTTGGAGTCATGCCGCGACCTCGACGGTTGACCTTCCCCTACGGCCTCTACCACCTGACGTCGCGCGGCGTCGATGGGCGCCTGATCTTCATGGACGACGACGATCGTCGCCTCTTCGTCCAGCTCCTGCGCCGCGTCACCGACCGCTTCGGCTGGAAGCTGCACGCCTACTGCCTGATGGGCAACCATTTCCATCTGATCGTCGAATGCGGGCAGCCGGCGCTGTCGAAGGGGATGGAACGACTGAACGGGCTGCACGCCTCTGGCTTCAACGCCCGACACGGCCGCGTGGGCCATCTGTTCCAGCGCCGCTTCGAGTCGCGACCGATCGCCGACGACGAGCACCTCGAGAACGCGTGCGAGTACGTCCGCACCAATCCAGTCCGGGCCGGGCTTTGCAGGCGCGCTGCAGCCTGGCCGTGGAGCGGCTCCTGGCGGCGCGGATCAGCCGTCGACGACGCTGCGGCGCGTCCGGTCGGGCGCACGGCCGATCCCGCAGAGGAGCTCGTAGGCGATCGTGTCCGCGACACGCGCATGTGCCTCGGCCGCGACCCCGTGCCCGAGCAGCGTCACCGGCGTCCCCACCGGGAGCGCCCGCTCGAGCTCGACGGCGAATGCATCCATCGAGACCGTCCCCACGACGCGCCGCAGCTCTCCGGCGACGCGCACCTCCGTGCCGGTCAGATCACGCCTGAAGCCGTCCGCGTAGCCCACCGGGACGATCCCGATCCAGGTCGGGCGCTCGGCCACGAACGAACGGCCGTAGCCGGTCGACTCGCCCACCGCGAGCTGCTTGACCTGGGCGAGCTGCGACTGCCAACGCAGCGCCGGCTCGAGCCCGTCGAGGCCGGGATCCTCGCCGAACGGGGAAACACCGTAGAGCGCGATCCCGCAGCGCGCGGCGTCGAAGCGCGCAGCCGGGACCCGGAGCGCGGCGGCGCTGTTCGCCAGATGGCGCGTCAGGTGCGAGAACGCCTCCGTCGCCCGCCGGAACCGCTCGATCTGCTCCGCGGTGAACGCCCCGTCCGACTCGGACGAGGCGAGATGGCTCATCAGCCCGACGACCTCCCGCGTCGGTGTCGGCAGCTCCGAGAGCCCCCAGCGGCCCATGCCGGTGTCGAGCTTCAGGTGGACGCGGATTCCCTCCGGAATCTCGCCGTCCGCGACCGCGAGCTCGAGCCCCGCGTCCCGCGCCTCAGCGATCTCGCGGCTCGACGCCGGCCCGAGCGCGATGATCCGGGCGCCGCCGAGCTCGGCCCGCAGCGTCAGCGCCTCCGGCACCGACGCGACGCAGAGCGCCGTCGCCCCCGCACCGAGCGCGGCGGCACCGGCGTCGACCGCCCCGTGCCCGTAGCCGTCCGCCTTCACCACCGCCCACAGCTCGGCGCCGTCGAGCGCGCGCAGCAGCGTCCGCGCGTTGCGTCGGATCGCACCCACGTCGACGATCAGCTCCGACCGGCTCACCCGACGTCCACCACCATCGTGTCCCACGCGAACGTGATGTTGCGGCCCACCTCGGCCTCGAGCCGCTTCAGGTCGTCGAACCCGAGCCCGTCGACCTCCTCGACGTGGCTGAGTACGACCCGCTCGGCGGCGAGCTCGTCGACGATGCCGAGTGTCTGCTCGAAGGTCGCCTCGAAACGCAGGACCGGATGCTGTTCGTGGATGCGCCGCTCGCCGGTGAACGGGTTGTGCTCGCAGAGGCCCATCGGCAGCACGGCGAGATCGACACCGCGCAGCTCGGGCTGTGGCGTCCAGGCGTGCAGCTCGTCCATCACCACGATCACCCGCTGCCCGTTGCCGCTGAGCTCGAACGCGTAGACGTAGTCCTCGTGCAGCCGGAAGGGCCTGATCGTGACACCGTCGAGCTCGACCGCCTCGCCGTCGCGCAGCTCGTGCAGGCGCACGAAGCCCCGCCCTGCCAGGAACTCGAAGTGCGCCCGGTGGCCGAGCCGGTCGCCGAAGTCGGCCGCGACCTGCTGGGGCAGATAGACGTCCGTCGTCCGCCGCCGCTCGGAATCAGGCGGCCAGGCGCGAAAGTCGGTGCCGCCGACGGACTCCCAGACCCGCCGGCCCATCGTGTGATCCGGGTGCCAGTGCGAGTAGAAGCAGGCGGCGATCTCGGACACGCTCGAGCGGTCGAGCTGGAGCCGCGACTCCTCGGGCGTGTCGAAGAGGACGTTCGGCCCGTGGACGAAGAGGCTCGGACCGGTGCGGCTGTACGGAATGCCGCGCTCGCGCGCCTCGGCGCAGACGGTGCAGGCGCAGCCGGGACGAGGCGTCGCGGTCGCCCCGCCGGAGCCGAGGATCTCCACCTTCACCCGCTCGATGCTACGGGTCTACTGGTACTGCGTCTCGCAGGAGTTGTGAAAGGTGTCGGTACCGGGGCCGCCGATACAGACGTCGGTCTGCTGATCGCCGCGGACGGTGTCATTGCCGCCCCCGCCGAGGACGCAGTCGTTGCCCTGGTCTCCTCGAATCGTCTCCGCGGCCGCGCTGCCGAGCACGAGCTCGTTCGCGCTCGACCCGTTCCCCACCCGGATCGCCGTCAGAGTGAGCGCCGCGCACTGGGGCGGCTTGAGGTTGTTGACGCCGATGGCGCTCGTTGTGCGACCCGCCTTCGTGGCCGGGACGCTGTTCGTCGCCGCGAACGCCGAGATCGTCACGAGCGCGACCGCGCAGCCGACGAGGCAGATCCTGGCGAACCTCATCGACCCGACACGAACGTGTCCTCGAGGTCTGCGGCGACGAGACGCGGCCCGGGCGGAGTCGGCCCGCCGGTGGAGTAGCGGTACACGTTTCCGCCTTCCTCGACGACGTAGCTGTGCCGGGAGCCGTCGGCGAGGTGCAGGATCATCCGGCCGTGGTGCTCGGCGAGCCGCACGAGGCTCTCCATGTCCGTGAGCTCGGTCACCCGGGCCCAGTCCGGCGGCCGGGTGGCGACAGGGAGGAGCAGCGCACCGAAGCGGGCGGCGATCTGCGCTGCCTCGTCGCCCTCGTGCCGGCGCCGCAGCGGCCCGGCGAACACGGCTGCGACGAGCACGGCCATCGCCAGACCGAGCAGCGACAGACGCCGCGCGGCACCGACGGAGAGCTCGACCGGGCCCAGCTCGAGCCGGTTCGGGACGGTGCGCGTGGCGCTCTCGGCCTGCCGAGGGGCGAACGGTCCGACTCCGGCGCCGGCCTCGAGATTGGGTTGAAGCCGCAGGTCGGCGAGGTCGAAGGCAACCGAGGGCTCGAAGGAGCTGTCGATCGGGGCTGCGCCGTTTCGGCCGGTGACGCTGACCCGCGGCAGGACCGTCAGGGAATAGGCGGCCTGACCGGAGCCCGTCAGCTCCTGCAGCTCGTCCACGAGCCGCTGCACCCGGCGCAGGTCGAGCGTTCCGGCGACCTTGGCGTCCAAGCCTCGGAATGGCCGCTCGGCCGCCAGAGGCAGAGTGCGTGACCAGCCACGGCCGTCCGCGAGCCGCGCCTCGAGCCCGATCCGCCCTCGTGCCGCGACGGTGTCCCGTGAGTCGAGCCGGTAGCGGAACTCGACGCGCAAGCGCTCGACGAGCCGCAGGAAGACCGGTTGTCCGGTCGTGACGAGGCCGTCGGGATAGGCAGCATTCGGCGCCACGCGCGCGGAGTAGACGATCGACCCCTGATGCGAGTAGGCCTCCTCGACGAGCTCGCTTCGGACGGGGGAACGCGTGAACGCCAGCAGACCGAGCAGCGCGAAGAGCGCGAACGCCCCGCCCACCAGGGCGAGCAGCGGCTGAACGTCGGTCGGCTCGGATCCCGACGGTGGGCGACGCCGGCGCGCAAGCCCGAAGCCGGCTCCACTTCCGAGCGCCAGCAGCGTCGTCAGCCCCACGACGAGCGCCGCGTGCCGCGGCTGGTGCACCCACTCCGCGACCAGGCCGGCGCGCGGAACGCTCGTCCAAAGCTTCCCCACGATCTGCGCTTCGCCCGGCCGTGTCTCGTCCACGAAGGCGTTGTTGTCGCCCTTCAAGACGTAGCGGCCGCCCTCGACCCGGATGATCCGGTGCAGCACCTTCGCCCCGAGTCCGGGATCGTCGTAGAGGACGGCGTCGCCCGGCCGATACGACTCCTGCTCCCGCACGACGGCGAGGTCGCCGCGCTCCAGGATCGGCTCCATGCTGCTGCCGACGATCGTCGCGTACGAGGCGGGGCCGCCGAGCTGCGTCGGGCCGACGGAGAGCCACAGGGCGACGACCGCGACCAATCCGGTCGCCGCCGCAATGACTCCGATCCGGCCTCGTCGCCTCATCGTCCCGAGCGGGTTGGCCGGACGAGGCCCGATCCTGCCTCGTCCGGCCGTCACGTCGCGTCCTACGAGGTCGCGATGACCGCGAGCTGGTCTGCGGTCGTGATGTCGATGTCCGGGCTGAAGTCGCAGGTGGCGTTGACGCCGCCGGCCACGGTGCAGCTCGTGTACGTGGTGGAGCCGCTGACCACCTTCGCCTTGACGGTCGCCGCGTTCGCGCTCAGCGTGAACGTCATGGTGTCGATGTTGCTCGGCGTGGTCGCGTTCAGCTGGTAGGCGATCGCGGAGATCGTGTAGCCGCTGATCGTCCCGTTGCCCGAGCCCGCCTGCGAGCTCGGCACCGTGTTGGTCGCGGTGAAGGCGTACGCCCCGGTTCCCATGACGACTGCTACGACAAGGGCTCCGAGGAGGCGTCTCTTCCCTGCCAGTTTTCTGTTCATCGTTGTCTCCCTTGCCTGGGCGCGCAGGGCGCCGACGACGTTCCGGGGAGACAGATCGACCGCTTTGGGTACCCCGCGTTCCCCCGGACGGGGGATTCCGGCCGCTCCTCAGCCGCGAATCGAGGGCAGCGCGGCGAGGAGATCGCTCGCGATCACGCCGACGCCGAAGGGCACGCGCCGTGCGGCCTCGGCAGTGGCGGTTGCAGCCGCCGCCGCCGCGAGACGCGGCTGGAGCCCCTTGGCGAGATAGGCCGCTAGGACGCCGGTGAGGACGTCGCCCGTGCCGGCGGTCGCGAGCGCCGGCGTGCCGGCAGCGCAGACGAGGATTGCCGCACCGGGCTCGACGACGATCGTGTCGGCTCCCTTGAGCAGACAGACGCAGCGAAAGCGCTCGGCCGCGACGCGCGCTGCCTCCAGCCGATGTGCATCCACCCACGAGGACTCCTCGCCGAGCAGGCGGCCGAGCTCGCCCGCGTGCGGCGTCAACACGACGGGAGGGCGCCAGTCCCCGGGCTCGAGCTCGTGCAGCGCGTCCGCATCCAGCACGACGGGCTGCTCGAGCTCGCGCAGGAGCCGAGCGACGAGCTCCTTCGCCTCGCTCGTGCGCCCGAGCCCGGGGCCGATCGCGACCGCTCCCGCACGCTCCGCGGCCTCGTCGATGTCCGCCCAGGTCCGCTTGACCGGCTCGAGCAGCTTCGTCTCGACGACCGGGAGCGAGGCAGCCGGCACGGCCACGGCGACGTAGCCCGCATCCGCGCGGAAGGCCGCCTCCGCGGCGAGGCAGACCGCGCCGGTGTACCCGGGCGCGCCGCCCACGACGAGCACCGAGCCGGCCGTGTACTTCGTGTCCGTGGCGCCCTTACGCGGCACCAGTTCGAGGATGTCGGGCCGGACGAGCCGGTGTCCGGTCTCTGCACCGGCAAGCCCGATTTCGGCGACGACGACCTCGCCCGCGTGGAAGCGCCCCGGCGCGACGGCGAGACCGACCTTCGGCCCGTGGAACGTGACGGTGAGCGCCGCGCGGACCGCCGCCCCTGCGATCTCCCCGGTCGAGGCGTCGACGCCCGAGGGGAGATCGACGGCGACGATCGGAGCCCCGGCCCCGTTCATGCGCTCGATCAGCGACGCAGCCTCGGCCCGTGGCTCGCCCGCGAAGCCGGTGCCGAAGAGCGCATCGACGATCACATCGGCACCCTCGACCGCGTGCGTCTCGACGGCGTCGCGGCCTGCCTCACGCAGCACGCGCGCCGCGATCCGGCCGTCGCCGCCGTTCGCGCCGCCGCCGCAGACGACGGCGAAGCTCTGCGCGTCGGGGAAGGCGGCGAGCGTCTCGCGGGCGACCGCCGCGCCCGCGCGCTCCATCAGCTCGGGCGCAGACTCCGGGTAGCCCGGATAGCGCTCCTCGGCGGCCCGCATCTCCGCAGCCGTGTACAGCGGTGCCGTATGGGCCTGCTCAGGCATCTGCGACGACGCACACTGCCGACGCGAGCTCGCGCGAGTGCGTCATCGAGAGATCGATCGCTCCCGCGTCGACGCGCCGCGCCCACGCCGCGACGCGGCCGGAGAGCCGCACGGACGGCTTCGGACGGCCCGCGATCTCGATGTCCGTCCAGGCGAACGCACGCGCGACGCCGAACCCCAGCGCCTTCCCGACCGCCTCCTTGCCGGCGAAGCGGCCCGCGTAGCTCTCCGCCGGATTCCGTCGCGAGTCGCAGTACGCCTGCTCGGCAGGGGTGAAGCAGCGGTCCCTGAAGCGTGGATAGCGCTCCAGCGACCTGCGGACGCGCTGGATCTCGATCAGGTCGGTGCCGACGCGGACGGGGGCCACGACTAGAGGGTGCGGTCGATCCAGTCCGGGAAGTGCGCGATCGAGCTGAGCACGGCGTCGGGGATCGCGCTCGAGTGCTCCAGCGTCTCCGGCCGGAACTTGCCGGTTCGGAGCAGCACCGTCTTCATCCCGAAGAGCTGCGCGCCCACGACGTCCTGATCGAGGTCGTCGGTGATCATCCACGTCAGCTCCGGCTCGGCGTCGAGGGCGGCGAGGGCGGCCGCGAAGCACGCGGCGCTCGGCTTGCCGACGACGGTCGCCTCGACGCCGGTCGCGTACTCGAGCCCGGCGACGAATGCGCCACCGTCGAGCATCGGCCCGCGGGCGGTCTGCCACCACTTGCTCTTGTGCAGGCAGTAGAGGTCGGCGCCCGCCTGGAGCTCGGCGAACGCACGCGCCATGTTCATGTAGCTGAAGACCTGGTTCGGCTCGACGGTCTCGTCGCAGCCGCCCACGAGCACCGCGTCGGCCGTGTCGCCGACGAGCTCGACCCCGCGCAGGTCGGGCACGATCCCGGACATGACCATCGCGAAGACGCGCCGACCTTCCAACGCCCTCGCAGCGGCGAACGGCGTCGTCTGCAGCTCCTCGTCGTCGAGCTCGAAGCCCATCGCACGCAGCTCCTCGGCCAGGTTCGCGCGCGCGCGCGTCGAGTTGTTCGTGACGAAGCGCAGCCTGTGTCCGTCGCGGCGGAGGCGGGCGACCGCCTCGACGGCCCCCGGGATGGGTTCGCCGGAAACATGGAGGACGCCGTCGACGTCGAGCAGAATGGCCGCCATGGAGCCGCAGTCTATTCGGGTCACCCGCTCGGTCGTGCTACCCCTCGCGGAGATCGAGCTGCGCTTCTCGCGCTCGAGCGGGCCGGGCGGGCAGCACGCCAACACCGCGGAGACACGCGTCGAAGCCCTGTTCGACGTCGCGGCGTCGGCCGCGCTGACCGACACGCAGAAGCGGCGCGTGCTTGCCAAGACAGGCCCCGTGCTCCGCGCGGTCGCCCAGGACGAGCGCAGCCAATGGCGCAACCGAGAGCTCGCAGTCGAGCGCGTCGCCGATCAGCTGCGGACGGCTCTCAAGGTGGAGCGAAAGCGCGTGCCGACGAAGCCCTCACGCGCCGCCAAGGAGCGGCGGCTCGAGGGCAAGCGCCGCCGCGGCGAGACGAAGAAGCTGCGCCGCCCGCCCGGAAGCTGAGCTCAGCCCGGCTGGAGCTCGCGCGCGAGCAGCTCGTTCGCGAGCTGTCCGGCTGTGACGAGCTCGAAGAGCACGCTCGGCGGAGCTTCGGCCACCGCGCGATCATAGGAGCATGATTGGCGAACCGCGCACCCACGTCGCCGAGTGCGAGTCGACGCAACGCCTGCTCGGGCCGGAGGATCCCGAAGGCGCGATCGCGACCACCGACCACCAGACCGCCGGGCGCGGCCGCCTGGGCCGGCGCTGGATCGAGGCGCCGGGCACGGCCGTCATGGTCTCGGTGCTGCTCCGCCCGCCACCGGAGCGCCGCTTTCCCGAGCTGTCCCTCGTGGCAGCCGTTGCGGTCGCGCTCGCGCTGGATCACGTCACCGGCCGCCGCGCGCAGATCAAGTGGCCGAACGACGTGCTGCTCGAGGGCCGCAAGGTCGCCGGGATCCTCGCGGAGATGCGTGGCGCCGCAGTGGTGCTCGGGATCGGGATCAACGTCAACCAGACCGCCGGGGAGCTGCCGGAGGACACGAAGCTCGAGGCTGCGTCCCTGCGCTCCCTCGACGGCGTCGTCCGCGACCGCGAGGCCGTCCTGACGGTCGTGCTCGGCCACCTCGACCGCCTGTACGCCGAGTGGCGCGCGGGCGGCCTGGCGGCGCTGCACGCCGAGCTGACGGCACGCGACTACCTCGTCGGTCGCCGCATCGGCGCCGGCGAGACCGTCGGCGTCGCCTCTGGGATCGACCCGTCCGGGCGACTGCTGGTCGAGACCGCCGCGGGCCAGGCCGTCGTCGAGAGCGGTGAGATCGTGCTCGTGCCCTGACGGGCCCGACTACTCGACGGTGACGGTCTTCGCGAGGTTGCGGGGCTGGTCGACGTTCAGCCCGCGCAGGCGCGCGATCCGGTAGGCGAGCAGCTGCAGCGGGACGATCGCGAGCACGGCCTGGAGGAAGTTCGGCGTCTTCGGCACGAAGATCACGTCGTCCGCGTGGTGCTGGATGTCCTCGTTGCCGTCGGTCGCGATCGCGATCACGTGGGCGCCACGCGCGCGCGTCTCCTGGATGTTGGAGACGATCTTGTCGTAGACGTGGATGTCGGTCGCGACGACGACGACCGGCGTGTTCTCGTCGAGCAGCGCGATCGGCCCGTGCTTCATCTCCCCGGCGGAGTACGCCTCGGTCGGGATGTAGCTGATCTCCTTCAGCTTGAGCGCGCCCTCGAGCGCCACGGGCAGGCCGATGTGCCGGCCGAGGTAGAGGAAGAACGGCCTGTCGTAGAAGCGCTGCGCGATCTCCTCGATCGGATGGTCGCCGTCGAGGAACTGCGCGACCTTGCGCGGCAGGTCGTAGAGCGAGTCGACGATGAACTCGAACTTCTTCGGCTCCATCGTCCTGCGCGCCTGCGCCAGCCGCAGCGCGATCATGTACTGCACGGCCACCTGGGCCGTGAACGTCTTCGACGCAGCGACCGCCATCTCGATCCCGGCGCGGGTGTAGATGACCGAGTCGACCTCGCGCGTGATCTGCGAGCCCATCATGTTCGTGACGGCGAGCGTGCGCGCGCCCTTCTCCCGCGCGAGCGCCATCGCGGCGATCGTGTCGCGCGTCTCGCCCGACTGGGACATCCCGATCACGAGCGTGTGGTCGTCGATCACCGGGTTCCGGTAGATCCACTCGCTCGCGATGTCCGGCTCGACCGGCACGCGCGCCCACTCCTCGATCGCGTAGCGCCCGACGACCCCGGCGTGGTAGGCGGTGCCGCACGCGAGGATGACGACGCGGCGCAGCTCACGCATCTCCTCGTCGGTCATGCCGAGCCCCTCGAGCTCGAGCCGGCCGTGGCGCGCGCGGTCGCCGATCGTCTCGCGCAGCGCGTCCGGCTGCTCGTAGATCTCCTTGAGCATGAAGGTCTCGTAACCGCCCTTCTCGGCGCTCTCGTCGTCCCAGTCGAGCACGATCTCGTCGTGCTCGACCGGCTCGCCGGCGAGCGTGGTGAAGACGGCGCCCTCGGGTGTGACCTCGACGATCTCGCCGTCCTCCGGGAAGAAGACGGTGCGCGTCTCGCGCAGGAACGCCGCCGCGTTCGAGGCGAAGAACATCTCGCCGTCCCCGATCCCGACGACGAGGGGGCACTCCTTGCGGGTCCCGACGAGCAGGTCCGGATGGTCGTGGTGGATCGCGACGAAGGCGAAGTGGCCCTCGAGCTCCCCGACGGCAGCGCGCACGGCTGCGGTCAGGTCACCCTCGTAGTGGCGCTCGACGAGGTGGGAGACGGTCTCGGCGTCGGTCTCGGAGCTGAAGGTGTGCCCCTCGGCGACGAGGCCGTCGCGGAGCTCGCGGTAGTTCTCGACGATCCCGTTCAGGACGATCGACAGCTTCCCCTCGTCGCAGCCGGTCAACGGGTGCGCGTTCGCCTCGGTGACACCGCCGTGGGTCGCCCAGCGCGTGTGGCCGAGACCGTGGTTCGAACGGGAGCCGTTCGGGCCGGCGGCGAGCTTCAGGTTCTGGAGGTTGCCGACGGCGCGGACGTACTCGAGCCCGGCTTCCTCGCGCAGCGCGATTCCGGCCGAGTCGTAGCCGCGGTACTCGAGTCGCTCGAGCCCCTGCAGGAGGAGTTGCTTGCACTCACGAGGTCCGACGTATCCGATGATCCCGCACACCCTGAAGCTCCTTTGTCCGAACTCTTCCGGGTGAAGCGCCACCCCCGACCGCCTCGCGACGGTCCTTTCCGTCAAATCTGGTCGAAAACGCAACGAGAGCCCGGTGCACCTGACTCCCACAGCGTCGCGGGATCAGCCGAGCTCTCTCCGTACGAGAGCGGCGATCGTACCACACAGACGCTCCGCCTCCTCGGCCGTCGCGGCCTCGCCGAGGACGCGAATCAGGGGCTCGGTGCCCGAGGGCCTCACGAGCACCCGCGCGCGTCCGGCGAGCGCCTCGTTGAGCCGCTCCGCCTCGGCCAGCGCGTCGGCCGGCACCTCCCGCTTCGCGACCCGGACGTTCTCCTTCGCCTGCTCGTACCGGGGCATGACGGCAGCCGCTTCGGCCAGGGTGCGGCCGCGGATCGCGTCGCAGAGCAGCAGGGCCGCGGCGAGCCCGTCGCCCGTGACGTGGTCGCGCAGGCAGATCACGTGGCCGGACTGCTCGCCGCCGAGGATGGCGCCCTCACGGCGCAGCGCCTCGAGCACGTAGCGGTCACCGACATCCGTCGTGACGACGCGCACGCCGCGCTCCTCCATCAGGCGATGGAAGCCGAGGTTCGTCATCACCGTCACGGCGACGACGTCGACACCCAGGTGGAGGGCGAGAATCGCCAGGATCTGATCGCCGTCGACGACTTCGCCCACCGCGTCGACGGCGAGCATCCGGTCGCCGTCGCCGTCGAACGCGACGCCCAGGTCGCAGCCCTCCTCGCGAACCGTGTTGCTGAGAGCACCGAGGTCGGTCGCCCCGCAGCCCTCGTTGATGTTCGTGCCGTCCGGGTCGACGCCGATCGCCACGACCTCGGCGCCGAGCTGCTCGAAGGCGGCCGGCGCGATGGCGGCATAGGCGCCGTTGGCGCAGTCGACGGCGATCCGCAGCCCGGAGAGGTCGGAGCCGAAGCGCTCGACGATGTGCTCGAGGTAGCTGTCCGTCGCCACGTCGACGTGGTCGATGCTGCCGCCACCAGGCCCCGCCTCGTCGAGCAAGGCCTCGATCTCCTCCTCCGAGCCGTCCGAGAGCTTGTTGCCGCTGCGGTCGAAGAACTTGACGCCGTTGTACTCGGGCGGGTTGTGCGACGCCGTGATCACGACGCCGAGGTCGAGTGCGAGCAGAGCGACGGCGGGCGTCGGCAGCACCCCGGCGAGCACGGCATTGCCGCCGGCCGCCTCGATCCCGCGCGCGAACGCCTCCTCGAGCTCAGCGCCCGACTCGCGCGTGTCTCGCCCGACGAAGACCCGCCCGCCCCCGGACCAGAGGGTCGCTGCCTTGCCGAGGCGCTCGACGAGATCGCAGGTCAGGTCCTCGCCGACGATCCCGCGGACGCCGTCCGTTCCAAAATACCGCCGCACGGCGGGAGTTAACGCTTGGAGAACTGAGGCGCCTTGCGCGCCTTGTGCAGGCCGGCCTTCTTGCGCTCGACCTTACGCGCGTCGCGGGTGAGATAGCCCTCACGCTTGAGCGGCAGGCGCAACTCCGGGTCGGCCTCGACGAGCGCGCGGGCGATCCCGTGGCGCACCGCCCCGGCCTGCCCGCTGGGCCCGCCGCCGTGCACGCGGACGCGCACGTCGTAGGTGCCCTCCACGCCGGCTGTCTTGAGCGGCGCGAGCGCCGCGGTGCGGTGGGTCAGGCGCGGGAAGTAGTCCTCGATCGTCCGACCGTTGAACCATGTGGTGCCGTCGCCGGGACGGAGGATGACGCGGGCGACCGACGTCTTCCGCTTCCCGGTCCCCAGATACTGAGCTTGCTCTGCCACTTACCCGACCTCCAAGGTCTTTGGCGCCTGGGCCTCGTGCGGATGCTCGGGGCCGGCGTAGATCTTCAGCTTGTTGATCTGCTGGCGCGCGAGGCGGTTGCGCGGGAGCATCCCCTTGACCGCCTTGCGCAGCACCTCCGTCGGGCGCCGCTCGAGCTGCGTGCGCAAGCTGCGGGTGCGCAGGCCACCCGGATAGCCGGAGTGGTTGTAGTACAGCTTCTGGTCGAGCTTCTGACCCGTGACGTGGATCTTCTCCGCGTTGACGACGATCACGAAGTCACCCGTGTCCGTGTGGGGGGTGTAGGTCGCCTTGTTCTTGCCACGCAGCGTGTTGGCGATCTGAGTCGCCAGGCGGCCGAGGGTCTTCCCTTCGGCGTCGACGACGTACCAGTCGCGCTGGATCTCGCCGGGTTTTGCGGAGTAGGTCTTCATTTCACAGGCTGTGTCATTTAACAGACAAAGGGCGCACAGGCCGTGCGCCGGCCGCGGATTGTAGCAGGATCCAGAGCGCGGGCAGGGCGACGAAAGCCGTGCCGCCGAGCGCCAGGGCGGCGATCCCGACCTCGGTGATGGCGACTCCGCCGAGGAGCGCAAGCGCGGCGCCGGTGACGCTCGAAAGGAGATCGGAGAACCCGATCAGCTTGCCTCGCTCGACCGGGAGAGCCAGATCGGCCAGCTCGCTCGCGGCGGCCACGTACGCGAGGTTCCACCCCAGCCCGAGCCCGAAGAGCGACACCGACGTCCAGGCGATGCTCTCGAACCACACGAGCCCGAGCGTCGAGACGGCCATCAGGAACAGCCCCGCGATCTGAGAAGGCCGACGCCCGACACGGTCGACGAGCTCGCCGATCACGAGCACGAGGGCGTACATGCCGACGATGTGCAGGCTGATCACGGTGAAGACATCCGATTGGTGGTGCCCGTGGTCGACGACGATGTAGCCGGTCAGGTTCATGATCGAGACCATCCCGGCGAAGCTGACGATCGCGGCGACGAGCGCCGTCGGGACGCCGGGGCGGCGCAGGATCTCCCGCAGCGGCGCCGGCTCGGCCGGCTCCTGCGCCCCGGAGTCAGCGGTCGCTGCTGTCATCGCCAGCGCGATCGTGCGCGGGTCCGGGCGCACGAAGAGGATGAGCACGAGCCCGACGGCCATGATCCCGCCCGCCGCGAGCCAGGGCACGACGAGCGCCTCGGTGTCGAGCTCCTTGCCCGCGAAGAGCGGCCGGAAGACGAGCGGGCCGAGAGCTGCACCGAAGAGCGAGCCGAAGAGAACGAACGAGATCCCGCGGGCGCGGCGCGCCGGCGGATACATGTCCGCCGCGGCCGCGCGCGCCAGGAGGACGGTGCCGCTCGCGACGCCGACGAGCGCGAACCCCGCGACGACCAGCACCGCCGACTCGAGCTCGCAGCCGAGCGCGGTCACCGAGCAGCCGGCGATCCCGGCGCACGCGCCGCCCGCGAGCACCGGCACGCGGCCGATTCGGTCCATCAGCCGGCCGGCGGGCAGCGCGGCGATGGCGGCGGCGAGCAGGAAGATCGCAGGGCCGAGGCCGAGGATCCCTTCGATCCCGGTCACGAGCACCAGCGTGATCGTCGCCACGGCGACGGCGAGCTGCACCATCCCCGAGAGGCACGTCAGCGTGGCCGCAAGCAGGATCGTGTTGCGGCGGACGGGGAAGCGCTCCAAGGCGCGCAGCCTACGCCAGCGCCGACGCGAGCCCTGCGCGAAACTCCGCCGCTCCGCCATGCGATGGATGCCGGATGTACGGGCCACCGAGCCGCACCTGTGCGAGCCGGCCCACGGCCAGCACGCGCCGTCCGCGCGAGAGCTCCTCGACGAAGCCGGCCGCCGCCCCGATCTCCGCTCGGGTCGGCGGCCGATTCGAGCTGGGCTCGCCCGTCCTGTGCGGATGCGTCGGCACGAGGTTCCAGAGCAACACCTGCTCGGCCACGCCGAGCTCGGCGAGCGTGCGCTGCACGATCGTGGCAGTCGCCTCGGCCGGCCCGCACCCGCTCAGCTGGCGCTCGGAGGTGAAGGGCAGCCCGGAGACGCGCGCGCCGCGCCACCCGGCCGCCTCGCCCACGAGCAGGATCGTGGCGGACGCGCGGGCATCCAGGTAGTCATGCAGCCGGCGGCGCCGGAGCGAGGACTCCGCGTACTGGTTGAACGTCCTCCCGACCCTGGCGGCGGCGAGCGCCGCGACGAAGGTCGCGGTCGTGGCTATGCCGCGTCGTCCACCGGCTGGGGCACGATCCGGATGTACGGCCGCGGCGCCGTCCAACCGTCCGGATAGGTCTGCCTGGCCTCGTCGTCGGAGACGGAGCCGGCGATGATCACGTCGTCGCCCTGCTGCCAGTTCACCGGCGTCGCGACCTTGTGCCGGGCCGTGAGCTGCAACGAGTCGATCACGCGCAGCACCTCGTCGAAGTTGCGGCCGGTCGTCATCGGATAGACGAGGACGAGCTTGATCTTCTTGTCCGGGCCGATCACGAAGACGTTGCGCACCGTCTGGTTGTCGGCAGGCGTGCGCGCGAGCGGATCGCCTTCGGTGCTCGCGGGCAGCATCCCGTACAGCTTGGAGACGTTGAAGTCGGCATCCCCGATCGTGGGGAAGTTCGGAGCCTGCCCCTGGGTCTCCTCGATGTCCTTCGCCCACCCGGCGTGGCCCTCGACCGGGTCGACGGAGAGCCCGATGATCTTGACGCCTCTGCGGTCGAACTCGGGCTTGATCTTCGCCATGTAGCCGAGCTCGGTCGTGCACACCGGGGTGAAGTTCTTCGGGTGCGAGAACAGCACCGCCCACGAGTCGCCGATCCAGTCGTGGAAGGCAATTCGACCTTCTGTCGTGTCGGCCTCGAAATCCGGTGCCGTGTCGCCGATCGTCACTGTCATCTCTACCTCCTCGTGTGCCGAGCAGCTCGGCCTTCTGCGTTCGCTACCCCGCGCACATGCTCGCAGTTCGGGCTCCGGGCGCCAAGAACCGACAGCCGCCCGCGCACGTCAGACTACTGATCGTGATTCGCCGCAAGCTCGTCGTGCAGGGCCACGTCCAGGGCGTCTTCTTCCGCGAGACGGTTCGCCGCCGCGCACTCGCCGAGAATCTCACCGGCCGGGCGCGGAACCGACCGGACGGAACCGTAGAGGCGGTCTTCGAGGGCGAGCCGGAGGCCGTGGAGCGGTTGATCGCGTTCTGCCGCGAAGGCCCGCGCGGCGCGCGCGTCGACTGGGTCGACGTCGCGAGCGAGGAGCCCGCCGGCGGCACGGGGTTCGAGATCAGCTGAGGCGCTTGAGCAGCCCGAGCGCCTGCTGGTTCCACGGCACGCGATGCGTCGTGCCCGCCGCCCCGACCCGGTCGCGGTTCGCGAGATACCAGTCATAGGTCTCGATCAGCGTCTCTGCGTTCGAGAGCCGCGGCGTCCAGCCGAGCAGGCGCTGCGCCTTCTCGGTGGAGACGAACGAATCCTTGTGCGCGGTCTTGTAGTGCCATTCGGCGAGCGGCGAGATCCGCAGCGCCTCGAGCGTGCGCAGCGCGAGCTCGGCCGGCTTCACAGGCACAGGTGTGAGCCGCGAGGCGGAGCCGGCATGCTCGATCAAGGCGCCCAGGTCCTCACGCACGGTGCCGAACTCGGTCGCGCCCACGTTCAGGGCCTCGCCGCCGGCGCCCGCCGCGTCGATGGATCGCACGATCGCGTCCACGAGATCCTCGACCGCCAGCAGCTGGTAGCGATTCGTGCCAGGCCCGAGCGTGTAGATCCGGCGGCCCTCGCGGACCCAGTCGAAGAGGATCTCGAAGACGCCGAGGCGCTCGGCGCCGATGAAGGTCTTCGGACGCACGATCACCGTCTCGAGGCCACGCGCACCGAACGCCCGACAGACCGCCTCGGCCTCGATCTTGGACTCGCCGTAGGAGCCCACGCCGACGAGCGGGTCGTCCTCGTGGATCGGATGGCGTTCCGGGATGCCGTAGACCGCCGTGGACGAGACGAAGACGGCGCGGCGCACGCCCGCCTCGAGCGCGGCGGCGAGCACGGTCGCAGTGCCCTCCACGTTCGCCGAGCGGATCGACTCGCGCGAGGCCTGGATCGGCAGTGCCGCCGCGGCGTGCACGAGCACGTCGGCGCCTGCGACGAGCCGGCGAGCCGCGGCCGGGTCGCGCACGTCGCCGCGCAACTCCTCGACGGAGCGCTCGAGCTCGACGTCGTCGAGCGGGGCAAGGTCGAGCGTACGCACCGCAACGCGGTCGGCGAGCAGGCGCCGTGCGAGGTGCAGGCCGAGAAAGCCCGCGCCGCCTGAGATCGCAACCAGCACGTGCGCAACGTAGCGGAGGACGTTTCTCCAGTTGGACAACAGGTCTATGCTGAGTCGAGGAGATGGCTGACGAGACACGGCTCAACGAGAACCCGGTCGGCGAGGTCGAGCGCCGCCAGGGAGGGGTGGTCGTGCACCTCGTCGGGGAGCTCGACCTGTACAACGCGCCGGAGCTGCGACGGTCGCTGCTGGAGCTCTGTGCCGAGGCCCCTGAGCGGCTCGTCGTCGACCTCGCGGAGGTCGACTTCGTCGACTCCACGGCGCTCGGGGTCCTGATCGAGGCGCGTACCAAGCTGGCGAACCGGCGCTCTTTCCTGCTGGCCGCACCGGGCCTCGAGACCCACCGTGCGCTCCAGATCTCGGGCCTCGACCAGCACCTCTCCGTCCACGAGACCGTGGACGACGCGCTCGATGTGCCGGTCGCGTAGCAGCGCGTAAGAAAACGTTCACTTGGCATCCACGGACGGGCGCGCGATAGTCGGCGCATGAGGCTGCTCGCGCTCGCCGTCGCCGCCGGGTTGATCGGCACGGCAGCCGGCGCGGCGGCCCCGGCCCGCGAGACGGTGCGTGGCCTCCCGGCGTACGTCGACGGCTACGCGAAGTGGCCCAAGCTGAACCGCGTGCCGATCCGCGGCGGCTCGTCCGCGCACCAGGGGACGAAGAACGTCTACGCGAGCAAGCGCAGGCGCGGCGCCCGCTTCCCGGTCGGCACGATCGTGGTCAAGACGGCCACGCCGCCGGGCAAGAACTGGCTCTCGCTGGTGGCGACGATGCGGCGGATCAAGGCGACGTCGAACGGCGGCTGGCGCTGGGAGGAGTTCACCCGCTCCTCCTCGACCGCGCGCTTCACCAAGATCGCTTTCCCGGAGTCGAGCTGCGCCGCCTGCCACGCGCAGGCGAAGGCAACCGACTACGTGTTCACGCGACGCTAGCCGGCGCAAGCGCGAAGACCCCTAAAGGGGCCGCCCGCGGCCCAAGAGCCCGCTCCCCTCGAGGAGTTCCTCCAGAGCCGGCTCGAGCCCGAGCGAGTCGCGCAGCTCCTCGTAGGCCCGGCGTGCCTCCACCCCGGCCGGCTGACCGCGCAGCGCCCGGATCAGCACGTTCTTCGGCGTGTGCTCGAGATCGACGAACTCGACGAGCTGCGTCCGGTAGCCCGCGAGCTCGAGCAGCTGGGCGCGCAGCGTGTCGGTGACGAGCGCGGCGAAGCGCTCCTTCGCGAGCCCGTGGCGCAGCAGCGGCGCCAGCAGGTCGCTCTCGATCTGGCGGTAGGCCTCCTTCTGGCAGCACGGGACGGCAAGGATCGCCGCCGCCTCCCAGCGCACCGCCTGCGCGAGCGCCTCGTCGGTGGCGGTGTCGCATGCGTGCAGGCTGACGACGAGGTCGACGGGCCCGGCTGCTTCGTAGCCTGCGATCTCGCCGCGCTCGAAGCGCAGGCCGGGTGAGCCGAGCCGCACAGTGAGCGCCGAGCAGGTCGCGATCACGTCCTCCTTCAGGTCGAGTCCGACGAGCTCGACCTCGCGGCCGCGCAGGCTCGTCAGCAGATGGTGCAGAGCGAAGGTGAGATAGGACTTGCCACACCCGAAGTCGACGATCCGCAATGTGCCTTCGGGAGGCAGCGCCGGGACGACGTCGTCCACGAGCTCGAGGAAGCGGTTGACCTGGCGGAACTTGTCGTAGCGACTCTTGCGCACGCGCCCGTCGGGCGTCATCACGCCGAGCTCGACCAGGAACGGCACCGGCGTCCCCTCCTCGAGCAGGTAGCGCTTGCGCCGGTCGTGCGTGCGGGCCGCCGCCGGGCGCGTCGGCGCGCGGCGCAGGATCTTCTCGCCGAGTACCTGCCAGTCCGCCTCCTCGCTCTGGAGCAGACCCTGGCCGTAGTCGGCGAGCAGGACGCCGAGCCGCTCGCGGGCAGCGGCCGGCGGCAGGTTCTCGTGGTGCGTCCGGTCCGGCAGCTGCGTCGTGAAGCGATAGGCCAGGCCACCGCGCAGGTCGACGGGCTCCACCGTCACCTTCGCCGGCGTCTGCCGGTTGCGCGGCTTCGACAGCACGGCCCGCGTCAGCGCGTGGTCGTCGAACAGCGGCGTGAGGAGATCGTCGAGCGCAGGCACTGTCGTCCTAGACGCCGTACGCCTCGAGCAGCTTCAGCCAAACCTCACTCCGCGTGGGGAAGCAAGGGACAGCGTGCTGCAGCGTCTCGATCGGCACCTCGCCGACGATCGCAATCGTCGCGGCGTGGAGCCACTCTGCGACCTCGACGCCCGTGAACGTCGCCCCGACGATCACCCGGCGCGTGTCGTCGACGACGAGGCGGCAGGTTCCCGGCGCGTTTCGGCCGACGAAGCTCGCGCCCGCCGTCGAGCCGGTCGCGACGTCGATCGCGGTGACGACCAGCCCGGACGATTCGGCGGAGCCGAGCGTGTGGCCGACCGCGGCGACCTGCGGGCTCGTGAAGATGACGCGCGGTGAGAGCGGCCCGTCCGAGACGACCCGCACGTCCTTGCCGAGGATCGCGTCGGCGGCGAGACGGCCCTGGTACTTGCCCATGTGCGTCAGCAGGGCGCGGCCGTTCACGTCGCCGATCGCGTACAGCCAATCATGGCGCGGCGAGCGCAGGTTCGATCCGACCTCCACCGACCTCCCCGGCTCGAGCCCGATCGTCTCGAGGCCGATGCCCTCCGTGTTCGGCTTCCGTCCCACCGCGACGAGGAACTCGCTGCCGGTCGCCGTCGAGCCGTCCTCCATCGTCACCGAGACGTCGCCGTCTCGCGCAACCGAGGCAGCCCGGGTCTTCGTGCGCACGTCGACGCCCGCCTCGCGGAGCGCCGCCGCGACCTCGTCGGAGGCGAACGGCTCCTCCCGGACGATCACTCGCGGTGCTCCCTCGAGCAGGATCACGTCGGTCCCCAGGGACTTCCACGCCTGCGCGAGCTCGACGCCGACGACGCCGCCACCCAGGATGACGAGGCTCTCCGGCGGCTCGCCGGCCGTGGTCGCTTCCCGGTTTCCCCACGGGCGCGACTCTGCGAGACCGGGTAGCGGCGGCAGCACCGGGCCGCTGCCGGTGGCGACGACGACGGCCTTCGAGCCGACCAGCACGTCCTCGCCGACGGCGACGCGGCGCTCGCCGTCGATCCGGCCGCGGCCGCGCACGAGCTCGACGCCGCGTTCCTCGAGCCAGGGGAGCTGGCTCGAGTCGTCCAGGTCGTGGATGACCTCGTCGCGCCGCTTCAACACTGCGGGGACGTCGAGCCCGTCGGCGCGGATGCCCGGTACGCGCGCCGTCTCGGCGAGCAGGTCGCCGGGGCGCAGGAGGGCCTTCGACGGCATGCACGCGTAGTAGGAGCACTCGCCGCCCACGAGGTGCGCCTCGACGAGAGCGACGTCGAGGCCCGCCTCGCCGAGCCGCCCGGCCGCGACCTCGCCGGCGGGACCCGCACCCAGGACGACGACGTCGAACGCGCGCTCCACGACTCGCACTTTCGCACACGCCCGAAAAGTTCAAGAAGCCGAGAAAGGATCGCGGGGCCGGAGGCCTCTTACTCGACGCGACTCTCGTCCGCGCGACGGCGGCAGCGCCGCGAGAGGTCGAGCAGGCGACGGTGGGCGTCGTAGGGTCACGACGCCCACCGCGCCGCCTACCTGGCTAGGGGAGCGGCAGCGTGGGGACGAGCGGCTCGACGACCGGCGGCAGCTCGGCCGGGCGGGGCAGCTCGGGCAACTCGGGGAGCTCGGGCAGGACGGGCGGGACGACGGGTGGCACCGGCAGGGCCACAGGCGGCACGGCGGGCAGGGCGGACGTCAACGGCGGCACGGCGGGCAGGGCGGACGTCAACGGCGGGACGGCGACAGGCGCGGGCGGCGCCACCGACACAGGCGGCGCGGGAGTCTGCACCGGCGGGTCGGCGGGCGGCGCGACGACATCCGGCGCGGCCGGCGACGGGGTCGCGGCCTCCTGAGTCGGAGCCGGGCTCGGAGCCGGCGGTTGAGCCTGAGCGCGAGCCGGGGCGGCCGGAGCGCGGGTCGGTCGTCCAGCCGCCGGAGTGGAGCTCGGAGCGACGGTGTGTCGGACTGGCACGAGCGGAACGGCCACCGACAGGCGAGGCTGCTCGCGCACGACCACCCGGGGATGCGGATCATCGGGTTGGCGCAGGTGCACCGCCCCGGCCGTGACGCCGGTGACCGCGAGCACCGCGGCGCCGACGGCACCGACGCCGCGCGGCGCGAGCGCGAGCGTGTCGCCGCGTCCGACGAGCTGCGCGAGCCAGGCCGGGAGTTGCAGCCCCAGCGAGCGGCGGCGCTGCGTGACCGCCGGTGGGTCGAGCTCGGCCCGCAACGAGCGGCGGGCTCGGAAGAGGAGCATCTGGACGGAGGCGGTCGTCGAGTCCGTCCGCTCTGCGATCTCCTCGTAGGAGAGCCCGGAGACCTCGCGGAGCAGGAAGACCTCGCGTTGGTGCGGCGGGAGCGCGACGAGCGCGAGCCGCACTGCTTCAGCATGCTCGTGGGTCAGCTCGGCGGAGGCGGCGAGCTCGGCGTCGAGCGGTTCCTCGCGGGGCCGGCGCAAGGCCGTCCGGAAGCGCCGGCGCCGCACGTTCTCGGCGATCGCGAGCAGCCAGGCGCGCGGGGCGCTCGGCCGCGACCCGCGCAGGATCGCCCGATAGGCGTCGACGAAGGCCGCCTGGGTGACGTCCTCGGCATCGTCGGTGTTGCCCAGCGCGCGCAACGCGGCGCGGTAGACCTCTTGGCGGTGCCCTGCGTAGAGCCGCTCGAACGAGCGGTCCACCTCCGCACGGGAATTGCCCGGTCTCGGGGCCACGAGAAATAGAACGCCGAACGACGCTCTACGGGTACGCGATCCAGGGGCCGAGAGTCCGCTAGCGGCGGGTCCGGCGAGCGGAACGGGCGCTGCGCCGCTCCCTGTCCAGCGGCGCGTCGGCGTCCCGGCGCCACTCGGGGGGATGCGGGTCCGGGAGCCTGGGCGGCGCCTTGGACGGTTCCTTGGACGGCGCCGCGGGAGGCGCCTCGGGCGGCGCCGTCCGTTGCTGGGCGACCGCTGCCTCCGCTCTCCGCCAAGCAGCGACTGCGGCCACGGCTGCGAGCACGGAGAGGTCGCCGAGGAGGCGCGCGAAGCTGTGGACGGCGACGCCGAGGCGGCGCAGCACCGTCAGCGCGACACGCCCGGCCTCGCGTGCCTTCGCCGAGAGCCAGGCGGCGAGCCTCGGCGCCTCACGACGGATCGCGGCGGAAGTCCCGACGCCAGCGTCGGCGCCGACGCTCGCCGCGCGGCGGGACAGGCGGAGGGTGGCTTCCGCGACTGCGGCCAGCCGGCGATCGAGCGCGCGTACGAACGGGCTCAGGCCTCGTGCGGCCGCCGCGAGCGCGACGCGCAGCGAAACGGCCGCCTCGCGGCCACGCGCCGAGGCGGGCGAGCGCGAGGCGGGAACCGCGCCCGTGTCGGCACCAGGGACGCGGAACAGCCGCGCGTCGGGGTCGACGAGCTCGACGGCACGCGGGTCGAGCGCGACGTATCTCGGCCGGGGGACGAGACCACGCCTGCGGACGATCAGGCGTTCGGCGGTCTGTCGGCGGCGATCGACGACGACGTGCACGACGACACCGATCCTCCGGCCGTCGGCGTCGCAGACCGTGAAGTCTTGGCCGTTGACGAGCCAGTAGAGCCCGACCGGGCCGTGTGCGTCGAAGTGGGAGTCGTCTGAAGCGCGCATAGGTTCGTCGTGCGGCACGGCGGCCGGCACGGCAGCGGACGTCGCTCGATCGGCCAGGTTCCCCACCCCGGCGGAAACGAAAACGCCTCGCGCAGCCGTCCGGGTCGAGTTCGCCGCACGCCGGAGCGTCCCTGCCGCCGCAACATGGGAGAGTAAGCGCGGTCGTGCCGTCCAAAGCCATGCGATCCGTTCTGCTCGCCGCTGCGGCGCTCGCGTGGCCCGCCGGGGCGCTGGCGGCGGCTGCGCCCGAGGACGAGGTCGAGCTCGCCGAGCGGCATGCGCCGGTCGTGCGGCTCGTCCAGCAGCTCGAGGAATGCGGCCCGGGCGAGCCGTACGAGCCGCTGAACGTGGACGTCCTGTTCGACGAGCCGACTGTCGCGCTCCGTGGGCCATGGAACGCGACCGACCTGATCGAGGTCGGTCCGGGCTCCGAGCGGCTGGACGGTCTCTTCGAGTACCACCTCGACTTCCCCGGCGACGCCCTCAACCCGGGCTGCACGTACGAGCGCTGGGCCCGCCGGCTGACGGAAGGCCGACCGCCGGCCGTCTATGCGCACGTCGCCGTCGAGCCGGCGCATCCGGAGCAGCTGGCGCTCCAGTACTGGCTCTTCTATGCGTACAACGACTGGAACAACCTGCACGAAGGGGACTGGGAGACCGTTCAACTCCTGTTCGACGCCGCCGACGCCCGAGAGGCGCTCGGCGAGGATCCGGTCGCCGTCGGCTACAGCCAGCACGAGGGCACCGAGCGGGCCGAGTGGGACGACGAGAAGCTCGAGCTGGTCGACGGGACGCACCCCGTCGTCTACCCGGCAGCGGGGTCGCACGCGAACTTCT
Organism: uncultured Gaiellaceae bacterium; assembly: GCA_963735585.1. Taxonomy (GTDB): domain Bacteria; phylum Actinomycetota; class Thermoleophilia; order Gaiellales; family Gaiellaceae; genus Gaiellasilicea. The sequence continues at coordinate 1,222,341 of CAVTLI010000001.1, forward strand.
ACGACGAGGCGCTCTACCTCGGCAGCTCCGCCGAGCAGGGCGTTGGCTGCGACGACACGCTCGGGCCGCACATCGACGTCGAGCCGGAGGTCGTCACGATCCCCAGCGATCCTGCGGCCGCGCGCGCCGCGTTCCCCTGGATCGGCTTCGAGGGCCGCTGGGGAGAGCTCCAGGAAGCGTTCTTCAACGGGCCGACGGGACCGAACCTGAAGCCGTCGTGGACCGAGCCGATCACCATGTCGGAGGGGTGGCGTTCGAGGAGCTACGCCGTGCCGACGGGCGGCAGCTTCGGAACCACGGCGACGGACGTCTTCTGCACCGCGGTCGGGGGAGGGTCGCGTGCGCTCGTAAGGCTGCTCCGGAGTCCATTGCCGGTCACGCTCTTCCTACTTGCGGCGGTCGCGCTGGTCGCGCTCGCCGTGCGGCGCGCGACCTGGCGACCGGTGGCGCCCCTGCGCGTCGGACGCCGTCGGACGTGGGGACAGATCCTCTCGGCCGCCGCCCGCATGTATGTCGCCCGAGCGCGGCTCTTCCTCGGGATCGGCCTGATTTTCATCCCGGTCTCGCTGCTCATCTCGGTGCTCCACGGCCTCGTGCTCGGCGGGTTCGGGCTCGCCGGCCTCGAGCCGTCGGGCGAGAGCGCCGGCGCACTCGTGCTCGTCCTCGTCGCCATCGGCGCGAGCCTGACCCTGCTCGGCGTCGGGCTCGTCCAGGCCGCGACCGTGTGCGCCCTGGCCCGGATCGACGAAGGCGAGTCGATCGGGGCGGTCGAGGCGTACACCCGCGCGCTGAGGCGCGTCCGTCCGTTGCTCGGCGGCATCGGCATCGCCGTGGCCGTCTGGCTCGCGCTCACGGCGACCGCGATCCTCGTCCCGGTGGCGATCTGGCTCGGCGTCCGCTGGGCGCTGCTGGCCCAGGTCGTCGAGCTCGAGGATCGGTCGGCGTTCGACGCGCTTCGGCGCAGCAGCGCACTCGTGCGCCATCGGTGGGCGCGGGTCGCGTCCCTCGTCGGGGCCGGCAGTGTGATCGCGCTCGTCGCAGGGCCCGTTCTGGGCGTGCTGCTGATCTTCGTGACCGACGCCCCACTGGCGCTCGTGAACGTCGTCGCCGGCGTCGTCTACGCGCTCGCGATGCCGTTCGTCGCGCTCACCACCTCGTATGTCTACTTCGACGTCCGGTCGCGCTTCGAGCTGGAGCCCAGGGACGAGCGGCGCGAGCTTCCGGCGGAGATCCAGCTGACGACGTGACCCCTACCGGGCGTTCGCGGCTCTCGCCTCGAAGAGGTAGTGCGACGGCCCAGCACAGAAGCCACAGCCCCCACCGATGGTCGATCATGCGGTCGCCTCGATCGCCTGCGCGACGCGGGCCGTGAGCTCGCGAGCCGCCGCCACCGTCGGCTTCGCCCGCTCCACGAGGATCGGCTCGCCGACGTGCACCTCCGTGGGCCGGCGCCCGACACGTGGGAACCCACGCGTGCCGACGAGCCGAACAGGAACGATCGGGGCACCCGTCACGAGCGCGAGCCGCGCGGCGCCGCGATGGAAGGCCCGCTCGGGCAGCTGCTTCGACGTCCCTTGCGGGAAGATCCCGATCACCTCGCCTGCGTGCAGCAGCGACGCGGCGCGCGACATCGCCGATCCATCGCCCGTCCCGCGTTCGACCGGGAACGCGCCGAATGCTTCGATCGCCCGGCCGATGAACGCAACGCGCCACAGCTCGGCCTTCGCCATGTACCGCACCGGCCGGGGCGTCGCCAGCGCGAGCAGCCACGGGTCGAACATCGACTCGTGGTTCGCCACAAGGATCACGGGACTGGCTGTCGGAATGTGCTCCGCGCCGCTGATCCGGACGCGGTAGAGCCGTCCGGCGATGCCGCGGAAGTTCGCGCGCTCGAGCAGGCGATACAGGATCACGCGAGCGACTCGTGGAACGGCCGTGTCAAGGTGAGCTGCACGTCGCGCCGCGCGCGGGTCCGGAACACCGCTCGATCTGCTCGCTGAAGCGCACGCGGCCGATCGTATCCGGCTCCCGGACGCCCGCACTCGTCTCGCTCAGCCGGGCCCGGATTCCAGCGCCGCTGCCGGACCTGGGTGAGCCGGCCGGCCGGGAGTGTCGCGGACGACGACCGTCCCTGCGATCAGGTCGTGCAGGCCGCGCCGGCGGGTGTCGACGAGAACGGGCAGGAAGCCCGCGAACAGCGGCACGATCGCCACGACCAGGCCGGCCAGGCGGAGCAGGGAGCGACCGAAGCCCGGCGCCTCTCCCCGCTGGTCGAGCACCCGCAGGTGCAGCAGGCGCATCCCGGGAGTCTGGCCCGCGAGTGTCCAGAAGAGCACGAAGTACAGGCTCGAGGCGAGCGCCCAGGCGGCGCCGAGCAGCAGCGCGACGAGCCACACCGGCCGAAGCTCGCCGACGAGCGACGCCACCAGACCGAGCACGGCGCCCCCGACGGACACGATCGCGACGAGCGCAAGCAGGTCGAGCGTCAGCGCGAGCGCGCGCGACGTGAGCCCGCCGTAGGCGGCCGACTGGATCGACGGTGCCCGGCCGAGCCAGCCACGGACGGCGCGTGTCGAGGTGTCGTCGAGTGCTGCCGTGCGACGTCGAACTGCAGCGCCGACCTCCGCGGCGAGCGAGCTCGTCTGGCTCGCAAGCGCTGCCCGAACGGCCGGGCTGGCGACGACGCGCTGGAGCATCTGCTCGAACTCAGGGCTGTCGAGCACGCGATTCGCGAGCTCGCCCCGCTCGAGCGTCCCGGCGACCGCGTCCGCGACCTCGGCCTCGCCGGCGATCCGCTCGACGACGCGGTGCTCGACGACCGACCGCGCAAGATCCTCCGGCAACGGGCCGGCCAGTGCGGCGTCCAGCACCCGCGCCGCGACAGGCGCGGCGTTCACCCCTTCTACGGCGGCCACGATCGTCCGCTCACCGCGCTCCGCTGCGACCTGGCCGGTCGCTGCCAGCCTCGCCTCGGTCGCGCGCACTGCCGGCACGGCTCGCGTCGCCCTGACGAGCAGCCTCGTCGGCAGGAAGGCGGCCCGAACCACCGGGGAGCCGGCACGTGTCGTCGCGACCATCAGGCCCAACGTGACTTCGACGGCGCGCGGCAGCCGGACGGAGCTCGGCTCGACGGCTTTCGCCGGGCGCTTCATGCAGCAAGCGTCCCGCAGGCCGGTATGAGCCGACCTCACCCGGTCCGGGTGGGGCCGGCGAGCGCCGCCGCCCACGCAGACGCCTTCACCCCCCTCGGGTGAGCAGGGGTCACCCCGGCCGCACATAGCCTCGCGGCCATCGTCGACGAGTAGGAGGGAACTGCACAATGGGTGTGAGCGAAGTCCGCCAGTACGACTCGAGCGAAAGCGATGTGAGCGGCTGGGCGATCGGGTTCGTCGCCTTCGCGGCCGTGATCATGATGCTGATCGGCAGCTTCCAGGTGATCGCCGGGCTCGCGGCGATCTTCGAGGACGAGTTCTTCGTCGTCGGCCCCAACTACGTCTATGACGTCGACGTCACGGCCTGGGGCTGGATTCACCTCATCCTCGGCGTGATCATCTTCGCCGCGGGCGCCGGCGCGCTGTCGGGGGCAACCTGGGCCCGGGTCGTCGGGATCACGCTGGCGTTCATCAGCGCGGTCGCCAACTTCTTCTTCATCCCGTACTACCCCGTGTGGTCGATCGTGATCATCGCGCTCAACATCGCCGTGATCTGGGCGCTTTCGGTGTACGGCCGCCGTGCGGCGGGAACGGCCTAGCCCGCCGCGGCGGGAGATGGAAGCCTGGCCGGGTCGGGTGGGGGCGGTTCTGTACGGCCGCCACCCGACCTGCCTCGGCCTGATCGACGCACGTCAGGGCGCTCGCGCCCACGGGTTGTCGCCCCAGGCACGTCGTTCACCCGCACCGGGTGACGACTGGTCACTCCGGCGCCGGACAGTCTCAGACCAACTCTGCGAGGACTAGAGCTGACAGGACATTACGAGATCCGGATCAAGGGCCGAGTGAGCGAGGAGACCGCGTCTGCGTTCGAGGGCCTGGCCGTCGAGGTGCGCCCGGTGGAGACCGTGCTGCACGGCGACATCCACGACCAGGCCGCGCTCCACGGCCTCCTGGACCGCGTCGCCGATCTCGGTCTGGAGCTGATCGAGGTCCGGCAGCTTCCCGACGTCCGTTCGAGGACACCGGAGCGCCGATGACGCGGATGCTCGCAGCCCGCGTGCTCGTCGTCCTGGCGGCCATCTTCGCCGTCCTGAGCCTGCTCGCAGGCTTCATCCGGTACCAGGCACTCGACAACGAGACATTCGAGGACACGGCGGCCGAGCTGATCGCCAACGACGTGATCCGGGATCAGGTCGCGCTCACGCTCGTCGAGCAGCTCTACGCGCGGGTGGACGTCGCGGCCTCGCTCGAGGAGCGCCTCCCTCCGGATCAGCAGGCGCTCGCGGCACCGATTGCCGCAGCGGCCCGTGAGCTCGCCGACCGTGCAGCCATCCGCGTGCTCGAGCGCCCGCGGGCTCAGGAGGCCTGGGTGCGCTCCTTGTCGACGACTCACGAGCAGCTGCTACGCGTGCTCGACGACGACCTGACGGCCGTCAGCACCGAAGATGGCGCTGTCGTCCTCAACCTGAGGCCGCTCGTCATCCAGCTCGGCGACCGCGTCGCCATCTTCGGACGGGTCGCCGAGCGGCTGCCGGCCGATGCGGGGCGGGTCGAGGTCATGCCCGCCCAGACACTCGAGCGGGCGCAGGAGCTGACCCAGCTGCTGAAGGTGGTCGGAAGCTTCCTGTGGCTCGTACCGCTGGCCCTCGCCGCGCTCGCGATCTGGCTCGCCGGCGATCGCCGGCGCTCGATCGTGCGGTCGCTTGCGTTCGCGGCGATCGCTGCCGGGCTGCTCGTCCTCGTCGTCCGCAATGTCGCCGGCAGCTACGTCGTCGACAACCTCGTGGCGACGGAGTCCGTGCGGCCCGCCGCCGCCGCGGCCTGGAGCATTCTCACGGCGCTGCTCGCCGACGGCGGCCGGACCGTTGTCGGAATCGGGCTCGTGCTGCTGGCCGGCGTGTGGCTCGTCGGACCGTCGCCGAGGGCGACCACGGTTCGGCGGTGGCTGGCTCCCTGGCTCGAGCGCACCGAGATCGCCTACGGCGCGGCCGCACTCGCACTGGCGCTGCTCGTCTGGTGGGGGCCGACGGCGCAAACACGCCGGTGGCAGTCCGTGCTGGCGCTCGCCGTGATGCTCGGTCTCGGCATGGCCGCGCTCCGCCGGGCCGCGCGTGAAGGCCCGGGGTCGGACGATCGGCCGCCCGATGATCAAGCGCCCGATGATCGGCCGCCCACCCTTCAGGCTCACGGGGAGCCGGGCGCCTGACGCGAGCCTCCGGCGTCACCCCGAGCGGGTGAGGCGCGCTCCCACCACCGAATCGCACGATCGACGTGTTCCCGACCCAAGGAGGCCGCAGTGCTGCTCGCCACGACGTTCTGGGAGACGTTCTTCCTCTTTCTGATCTTCCTTCCCCTCGCCCTGATCTGGGCGGGGGCCTTGCTCGACATCTTCCGCCGCGACGACATGGGCGGCTTCTCCAAGGCGCTCTGGGTGGCGGCCGTGATCCTCGTGCCGTTCTTCGGGACGCTGATCTACCTGATCGCGCGGCCTGTGGGCGCGACACCCGCGGAGCGGGAGATGATCGAGGATGCCAGCCGTGAGTTCGTCACCCGCTATGCGCCCGACGACAGCGCCTCGCAGCTCAAGATCCTCGCCGACCTGCACGACCGCGGCAAGCTGACCGACCAGGAGTTCGCGGCCGAGAAGAGCCGTGTGCTCGGCTCCGCAGGCGCCGCGCCGGGAGCGCCGACGACCGCGTAGAGCTCGACGACCGGCGGGTCAGACGGGGATCTGACCCGCAATGCGGGTTCCGCGGCCAGGGGCGGAGTCGAGCCGCATCGACCCGCCGACGGCGGCGAGCCGGTCGGCCATGTTCGTGAGGCCCGCTCCGCGCTCGGTGCGTCCCGGGTCGAACCCCCTCCCGTCGTCCTCGACGACGAAGCGAAGACCACCGTCACCATCGGACAGCCCGATGCTCACCGACGCGTCGCCGCCGGCGTGCTTGGCGGCATTCTGCAGCGCTTCCAGGCACGAGAAGTACACGGCCAGCTCGGTTGCCTCGGGGTGACGGCGCAGGCCCTCGTCCGTGACGCTCACGGGAGTCGCCGCGCTCCGCACGGCCGAGCGCAGCGCAGCCGCGAGCCCGTGCTGCGCGAGCACATGCGGGTAGATCCCTCGGGCGACGCTCTGCAGCTCGTCGAGCGCCTCGTCGAGCTCCCGCTCGAGCTGCTCGACGATCGGCAGCCCCTCGGGCTGGAGCTGCTCGCCGGCGAGGCTGAGATGGACACGCAGCGCGACGAGCCGCTGCTGCGCCGAGTCGTGCAGATCGCGCCCGATCCGGCGCCGCTCGGCATCGGCGGCCGCGAGCGCACGGGCCTGCGAGGCGCGCAGCTCGCCCTCCAGCCGTCCGGTCTCGACGGCCAGCAGCGTCGCCGACGCTGCGACATCGACGAGCTCGGGATCCTCGGCGAGCGCCGCATCGGTGTCGAGAGCCGCCACGGGAAGTCCGTCGCGACGGACTTCCGTCCACTGCCGGCGCGAGCGCTCCGGTGGACGGATGAGAGCGACGCCTGCCGCGTCGCGGAAGTGCCCGGAGAGTGGATCCCAGTACGCGAGCCGAAGCGACGGATCGTCGAGCGCCCCGGCGACGATGTCGCGCCAGCGCTCCGGCGTGGGCCGGTTCGCGAGCTCGCTGAGGAGCTCGCGGAACGCGCGTCCGGCGAAGAGGTCGGCCTGCAGGAGCGCAACGGCGAAGCCCAGCGGGAACAGAATCCACATGCCGGTCAGAGTCCACGAGAGCGTTTCGTAGCTGCCGCCCTCCACCCCGAGCACGAGCACCGCGAAGTAGAAGGCGAAGAGCGCCGGAACGAGGAGCAACGACGAGGCGGCGACCGGGACGAGCATCCGCCGCTGCGGTCGCGTGGCGGCGCGGAAGCGCCGGATCCAGACGGCGGCGATCCCGGCCACGACTGCGAGCCCGACGTAGGTGACGGCTGTCGCGACCGTGTCGAGGAACCCTGGCTGCGAGCTGATCCAGAACGGGTTGTCCGGGCAGGGGGCAATGCACGCTGCGAGCGGCCCGTCGCCGGCGAGCGCGGGGGCGAAGAGGAGCGATGCGCCGAAGAACAGGGCCAGAATGAACGGCCAGAGCCGCGAGCAGCTGCCGGTCGGCCTCCCCGCGCAGGCGTCCGGTGGGGAAGGCGAGACAGAGATAGAGGCTCATGAAGATGGGCGGGGCGGCCCCCAGGACGCCGAGGTTGTAGAGGAGCGCCCCATCCGAGCCCTGCCACGAGATCGGCCAGGACAGGTAGCCCAGCGCAACGAGAAGCGGGCCGAGCCGGCTCGTCGGCCGGCGACGCCACCACGCGAGACCGACGAGGACCGGAGCCACGACGAGATAGGTCGCGTAGAAGGCGGCTCCACGCGGGTGGGCGAGATGGTCGCTCGTCAGACCGAGCAAGATCGAGGAGGCGGCGACCGGGGGCAGGGCGAGGGTGGCCGCGCCCCGGACGTCCGCGGGGAGCCAGGCGCGCGCCCCCAGCGCCCCGGCATCCGAGGCGGCTTCAGCCGTACGCGGGGGGGCGAGGGCCTCGGGGCTCGTGGTCATCGCTGTGAGTCTCACGGCTGGGCCGCGGCTCCGCAACTATTGTTGCGGAACCTCTGGTGTCGATCTGGCAAACGTCCTGCGCCCGTTTCCAGGGACGGAGTAGATTTCGGTCGTGGTGCCTACACAATTTCGGATCGCGCTCGCGGACGACTCGTATCTGATGCGCGAGGCGATCGGACAGGTGCTCGGGGGCCTGGCCGAGCTGGACGTGGTAGCCGTCTGCGCCGACGGCGATTCACTGCTCGAGGCCGTCGATCGGGACCCACCGGACGTCGTCGTCACCGACCTGCGCATGCCACCGGGAGGGGACGGCGAGGGAATCCGGATCGCACATCGGCTCCGTGAGACCCACCCGCAGATGGGGGTCGTCGTGCTCAGCCAGTACGCCGAGCCACAGCACGGAGCCGCCCTGATGGCGCACCGCGCCGAGGGCCGCGCCTATCTCCTCAAGGATCGCGTGCACGACCGCGAGGAGCTGCGCTCCGCGATCGAGGTCGTGGCTCGAGGCGGGTCGATGATCGATCCGCGCATGCTGGAGCTCCTGATGAGCGCCCAGGGCCGCCGCAGCGATTCGCCGTTGAACGACCTGACGCCGCGCGAGCGCGACGTGCTGAGCGGGATGGCCCAGGGCAAGAGCAACGCGGCCATCGCCCAGAGCCTCGTCGTGACGACGCGGGCCGTCGAAAAGCACGTCGGCTCGATCTTCCTGAAGCTCGATCTGCAGGACGAGGCGATCGTCAGCAGGCGCGTGTCGGCCGTTCTGCTCTACCTCGCCGAGACCTAGAGGCCGAAAGGGCTGGTGCAAGCCCGCGGCCGCGGCGTCGTGCCTGCACTCGGCCCAGATGCCTGCCTGCCCCCTTGGGAGAAACGGCCGTTGCTGGGAGACTCGAAGCCAGCCGCCGTCCGAAACCGGCCGTCGACACCTCCCGACCCAAGGTGGACGATGCACACGGTTCTCGCAGAAGATCCTGAGATCCAGACCAGCGTCAGCCGGCACGACGGTCGTGCCGTTCCCGGCAGCGAAGCTCACGCCACCGGCGCCGCCCGCCCGGCTCGTCCATCGTCCGAGGTTGCACGAGCTGCTCGACCGCGGAACCGCCGGCCTCGTGACGCTGGTCTCGGCGCACGCGGGAACGGGGAAGACGGTGCTCCTCTCGTCGTGGGCCGTTGCGCCCGAACGGCGCGGCGTGGCCTGGCTCGGGCTCGAGCGCGACGACAACTGGAGCCCTCGGTTCTGGCTCGGCGTCGAGCGAGCCCTCCGTCACGCAGGCGCTCTGGACGACCTCGGGGCCGGCACGGCGGCGGCCACCGGCACCCGCATCGCAGAGCGACTCGCCGGGCGCTCGCAGCCGATCGTGCTCGTGCTCGACGACTTCAACGAGATCGAGAGCCCGATCGTCCTGAAGGAGCTCCAGCTATTGATCGACCATGCACCACGTGGCCTCCGTGTCGTGCTCTCGACCCGCGCCGACCCCCGGCTGCGCCTGCAGCGCCTGCGCCTGACGGACGACCTCACCGAGATCCGCGCCGCCGAGCTCGCCTTCACCGTGGCCGAATGCGACGAGGCGCTCGAGCCGTTCGCGGCCGACCTCACGGACGGCGACGTCGAGGCTTTGTGCGGACGAACGGAAGGCTGGGCGGCCGGGATCCGCCTCGCCGCGCTCTCGCTCGCCTCCGAGCCGGATCGCGCCGGGTTCCTGCGCCGGTTCGCCGGCGACGACCGCGCGGTCGCCGACTACCTGCTGAACGAGATCCTCGATCGGCAGCCGGATCGTCTCCGCGAGTTCCTGCTCCGCACGTCGGTACCCGACACGCTCAGCGCCGAGCTCGCCGACGTGTTGACCGGAAGGCGTGACGGCGGACGCGTGCTCGCAGAGCTCACGGCGGCCAACTTCCTCGTCTCGGGTCACGTCGGCTCCGATGTCCGGTACCGCTACCACGGGCTCCTGCTCGAGTTTCTGCGGGCACAGCTCCGCCGGACGAGGCCGCACGACCTGAGCCTGCTGCAACGGCGCAGCGCGCAGTGGCACTGGGGCCAGCACGAGCCGATTCCGGCGTTCCGGGACGCACTCGCTGGAGGCGACTGGGAGCTCGCAGACGAGATCTCGGCCGAGGCCTGGCACGTGGTGGGGTTCGAGCGGGCCGGTGCGGAGCACGACGCTCTCGTCCGGCTTCCCGCCGCCGCCGCTGTCGATCGCCCGTGCCTCGGCTTGCTGTGCGCTCTCGCGACGCTCGCGCGAGGAGAACGGCAGGAGGCCGAACGGCTGGCGTCGGCGAGCGCGCCGGCCGCCGGCTCGCGACCCCGCACCGGCGAGCGCGTCCTCCGACTCCACGTCGAGGCTGCTCTCGCGCGTCTCGACGCTGACTACGAGGAGCTCGAGCGGGTGGCGTCCGAGCTGGCCGACGCACCCGTGGGCAGCGGTTTCGACGCAACGACCCGCGCGACCGCGCAGCGCGCCTGCGGGCTCGCGTACCTCGGAACGGCCAAGGCCGCACGCGGTGAGCTGACCGAGGCGGACGCGCTGCTGGGCGCGGCACTCGAGCTCTCCCGCCGCACCGGCCTTCGTGCGATGGCGTCGAGCGCACTGGGCGAGCTGGCACTGCTCGAGGTCGGCCGCGGCCGACTGCGCCGCGCGGTCGAGCTGGCCTCCGAGGCGATCGAGCGCGCCGAGCCCGAGGGGCTGACTGTGGGCGCTCCGCTCGTCGGAGCCCACCTCGCGCTCGGCTGGGCGCATTTCCAGTGGGACGATCTCGCGGCCGCCGCACGTCACCTCGACCGGGCAGCTGTGGCGGCCTCCGCAGGAGATCGAACGGGCCGAATCGCGGCCGCCGCCCTCTCCTCCCTCGTCCGCGGCGCCCAGGGCCCGGGCGAGGCGGCGGCGGCGCTCACAGGGCTGCGCGGGAGGTTGACGGATCTGGACGACTGGCAGCCGCCGCACATCCTGGCCCCAATCCTGGAGACCGCCGAAGCCCGACTGCTGGCAGCCCGCGGCGATGTCGAAGCGGCGCGCGCCGTCCTCGAGCAGAGAACCAGTCGCACCGGGGAGTCGGCTGCGATCGCCCTGCTCCGGGCCAGGCTCTCTCTCGCCGAGGGCGAGCCGGACGAAGCTCTCGGCGCCCTGGCACGCTGGCCGGTGGAGGAGATGTGCCACCTCGGCCTGCGGATCGAGGCGTGCGTGCTGACCGCCGTGGCCCGGCACGTGCTGCACGACGGCCGCGGCGCCGGAGACGCACTGGAGCAGGCGCTCGAGCTGGCCGGGCCGAACAGCCATCGCCGACCCTTCCTGGACTGCGGATCAGCCGTCCAGGTGCTGCTGGAACAGCGCGTCAGATGGGGTACCGCGCACCGCTCGTTCGCGGGCGAGTTGCTGGCGGCTTTCGGCAAGCGCGCGCCGAGCGTCGCGATCACGAGAGCGGAGCTGCTGGAGCCACTCAGCGGACGCGAGCAATCGGTGCTCCGGTACCTCCCGACGATGATGTCGAACGCCGAGATCGCCAATGAGCTGTTCGTCACCTCGAACACCGTCAAGACCCATCTCAAGAGCATCTATCGCAAGCTCGCGGTGTCGCGGCGCCGGGACGCGGTCGAACGGGCCCGCGCGCTCGAGCTGCTCTGACGAGACGATCACCCCGCGAGGGTGACGCGGCGCCACCCCGGCCTCGAAGAGCATCGGCTCCAAGAACGAGAGGAGGACACGCGTTGCTGATCCGAAGACGAAGACCCGTGCTCCGGGCGGCGATGGTCGGCGGCGGCACCTACACGGCCGGCAGGAGCACCCGGCAGGGAGCTGCGCGCGCAGGGTCGCGGGCGGGTTCGATCGCAGAGCTGGAAGGCCTCAGGCAGGCCCTGACGGAAGACGAGTTCGAGTCCGCCAAGCGTCACCTGCTGGCGAGCTAGAGAGGAGCGCGAGATAACCCTGGGACCGGTTCAGCTGCTCGTGCTTGGGTTTCAGGGCGGCGAGCTCAAGGGTGAGATCCTGGACGAGCTCGATCAACTGCGCGAGAACGACATCGTCCGCCTGATCGACCTCGTCTTCGTCCGGAAGGACGCGGACGGCAAGGTGGAGAAGCTGATGCGGAGCGACCTGTCGCCCGAGGAGGCGGAGGAGTTCGGCGCAATCGTCGGCGCGCTCGTCGGTTTCGGCGTGGCCGGCGAGGAGGGAGCCGAGCTCGGCGCGATCAAGGGCGCGGCTGCACTCGAGGACGGTCACGTCTTCGACGACGAGGTCTGGTACGTCGAGGATGCGATCCCGAACGGCACGGCCGCCGCGGTCGCGCTGCTCGAGCACCGCTGGGCCGTCCCGCTGCGCGACGGCATCCGGCGCGCCGGTGGCTTCCACCTTGCGGATGCGTGGATCCACCCGGCCGACCTCGTGGGGATCGGGCTGCTCGCCGCCGAGGACGCCGAGCTGCAACTGGCGCAGAACTGAGGGCAAGACGGCTACCTCTTGTCGCGAACCACGAGCCCTCGCGCCGCCCGCACCAGGCGGGCGCGCAGGGGCACACGTGGCCCCGGCTCCGGCTCCGGCTCCGTCTCGATCGCCGCACGCGGCCAGGCAGCGGCGATGCAGGCGCCCACGAGCAGGACGGCTGCGATGACCCACACGAGCAGCAGGAAGGCGAGGACGGCGCCGAGCGGCCCGTAGACGTCGTCGAAGTCGGCGAAGCGATCGAGGTAGACGGAGAAGCCGGCGCCCGCAACATGCACGCCGAGCGTCGCGACAGCGGCGCCCGGCAGCACGTCGAGGAGCCGAACCGGTACGGGCGGCACGACCCGGTACAGCAGCGCGAATGCGGCGAAGGCAAGGGTCAGCGAGGCACCCAGCTGTGCCAGCGCGCCGATTCCGCCGGTCGCGCCGGTCAGGCCGAGCTCGTCCGCGATCTCCGTGCTGGTCTCGGTCGCGACCTGGACGACGATCGTCAGCCCGAAGGCGGTCAGGATCAGCAGGCCGGCCCCGAGCACGAGTGCGCCGTCGAGCAGCTTGGCCCGCAGATACGGGCGGTCGGCCTCGCTTCCCCACACCGCCCGGAACGCCGAGCGCACTGCAGCCATCATCCCGGTCGCGCCCCAGATGAATCCGACGAGCGCGACCGCCCCCGCCGCCGTAGCCGGGGAACCGGCGTGCTCGATCGCTCCCTCGACGCTCGCGCCGATGTCGCCCGGCAGGGGAACGGCGCCCACGAGCCAGGCGACGACGCGCTCGTGCGTCGACTGGGGGAGGATGAGCTCCAGCACCGACAGGGTCAAGGCGAGGAAGGGAACGAGCGAGAAGAGGACGTGGTACGAGATCGCCGCCGCGCGCTGGCTGGATGCACTCGTCGCGAAGAGGCCCCCGGCCAGGCGGGCCGTGCGCAGCAGACGGCGGCCGAGCCCGGCTACGGGGTCACCGCGCCGGCACGGTGGGAGAGCGGCGGCAGCGTGTCCGCGTCCATCTCCGGCGAGCGTATGCACCGGCGAGGCGAGGCTGGTTCACCCGCCCGGGGTGAAGCTTCGGGATCCCCCGCGCGGGGTGAGGGGAGGTCACCCCGGCGCCCTCGATGATCGTCCGACCGCGAGACTCCGTGATCCGCCGCGCCCAAACAGAAGGAGTACCCACATGAGCATTCCGCCCATTTTCGTCGGCATCGGCGTCGTCGTCGCGGGCTTCATCGCAGGCGTCGTCCTGATCGCGCTCGACTTCGACCTGATCGGGTTCGTCGTCGCGCTCGCGAGCGTCCCGGCCGGCCTCGTCGCCTGGGTCGTCGCCAACGATCGAATCTGATCGGGCGCACTGGAGCGAGCTCAGAGCTCGGTCCGCTCTCCCGGCTGGAGGATGCGTACGTCCACGTCCGGCGCGACCTCGGCGGCCGCGGCTGCGAACGCGGCCGCGGGCTCGTCCGAGGGCTCGCGGCCCGAGAAGCGCCAGTGCAGCGGCGCGTACGTACCCCAGTGAATCGGGATCGCGACGCGCGGCGCGAGCAGGCGCAGGGCCTCGGCCGCGCGCACCGGATCCAGGTGCCCCGGACCGAGCCCCCCGCCCCAGCCGGAAACCGGCAGCAAGGCGGCGTCGGCGCCGGCGAGCTCGGCCATGCCCTCGAAGAAGTCGGTGTCCCCCGCGAAATACACAGACCGCGAGCCGGTGATCACATACCCGAGCGCGCTGATCCCGCTGCCGAACGGGTTGCGCCTACCGTCGTGCTCGGCCGGTACCGCGGTGATCGTGACCGCGCCGACGTCCGCTGACTCGCCGGCCGCGAGCTCGACCACGTCGCGGAAGAACCGGCGGCGGAAGAGCCCCGCCGCGCCACGCGGCACGACCAGGCGCACAGACCGCCCGAGCCGCCGCAGCGAGGGCAGATCGACGTGGTCGTAGTGCAGATGGGAGAGCAGCACGGCATCCGGGGGTGGCCGCACGTCGACCAGAGGAACGAGCCGGCGGAGATGGGCCACGCGTGCGCGCAGGAGCGGGTCGGTCACAAGGCGCACACCGTCGAGCTCGATGAGCGTGGTCGCGTGCCCGACGAAGAGGATGGAGGCCATTCGGCCAGATGCCGCTAGCCGGCGCGCTCGGCGCGGGTCGGCCGGAGCCGGCTGACGACCACGGCGACGACGGTGACGAGGTACACCTGACCGAGCAGAGCCTCGCTCGCCGCCAGCGTGCGTCCCAGGTCGGTGGCCGCCGAATAGTCGCCGTACCCCACGGTCGACATGGTCACGGCACTGAAGTAGAGGCGCAGCGCGGGCGTCCCCTCGGTGCCCTGGGCGAAGAAGGGGCCGGATTCGAGTGCCGCGACCGCCCCGTAGGTGAACGTGTAGAGCAGGCCGATCAGCAGGTAGAAGCAGAGCGCGCCGAGCACGGACTGGACGTTGACGCCGGGCTGGTCCCGGACGCCGAGCGCGATCACGACACCGGTGGCGCCGATCAGCAGCACGTCGAGCAGGCCCAGCAACCCGGTCGCGTTGGAGGAGTCGGTCGCGAGCTGACCCACTGCGGCGGCCACACCGACGAGGACCAGCAGCCCGGCGACAGCGTCGATCCGGCCCGCGATCCCGGACGTCCAGAACGCGACCGCGAGCGTCACGGCCTGGAGCAGGACGACGACGGCTCGGGCCCAGTCTGCATCCGGCGCGGCCGCGACGAACGAGTACGTGCAGAGAACGAGCACGAGCACGAAGCCGTAGCTGCGGCTGGCCTGCAAGCGTCGCAGGATGTGCGATCTCTGCGCTCCGCCCGGCTCGGGAGAGTCGTCTCCAAGCGGCATTGGTCCTGCCATCCTCCCGGCCCCGGCGGACGGCGACATCATCCGGTTGGGACGAGTCTCCTGCGAACGGGCCCCGGGGGGCCCTGCCTGCGTCTCGGCCCCACAGGCCGGTTCACCCCAACCGGAGGATGAGCGGGAGCCCTCCGACGGCGAAGCTCCAGTCCGAGGCAACGTCAGTCCGCAGCCGCCCAGCCGGCGGCGATCCTGCCGAGAAGGAGGCAGTTCGAATGATGAGAAGGCGAAGGCGTCCGCTGCTCCGCGCCACCATGGTCGGCGGCGTCGCCTATCACGCAGGCAAGAAATCCGGGGAAGGACGCGAATCGCTCGAGCAGCAGCAGGCTGTGGCTCCTACAGCGGCGGCTCCTGCCGGCGGCCTCTCGCACGCCGCGATCGAGCAGCTCGAGCAGCTGGCCGAGCTGAAGGAGTCGGGTGTCCTCACCCAGGAGGAGTTCGACGACCAGAAGCGGCAGCTCCTGCAAGGGGCCTAGCCCTCGACGACCGTCGCCGGTCGCCAGCTCCATCGCCCAGGTTGTCACCGCCGGATCGGCGTCGTAGGCTGAAGCGATGAGCGCGGCCACAACCGCGCCGCGCGCTGAGCTTCGCGACTCAGAAGTTGCGGCGTGGCAAGGATGGATCCGGCCGTGGCCGGTGGCGCTCGCTGCGAGCCTCGCCGCCGGGACGACGGCTGTGCTCATCGTCGCCGGCGACGTGCTCGCGCGGCCGGGCTGGTTCGCACTCTTCGCCGCCTACAACGTCGTCGCGTTCGCAGGTGCCGGCCTGCTCTGGCTGCGGCAGCGTCCGCAAAGCCACGTCGGCCTGCTGCTCTTGGCGCTGGCGGCTCTCCTCGCGGTGGTATCGCTGCAGGGAGCCGCTTCGTCGCTCGCCTTCTCGATCGGCGTTCTCTTCGACCCGATCGCCGCGCTGGTGGCGTGGTACCTCGTGCTCGCCTATCCGGCAGCGAGGCTGACGCGGGCGGCGGCGGCCGTGTTCGGACTGGGAGTCGCAACGGTCGTGCTCGCCTTCGTCCCCTGGTTCTTCCTCTCCCCGCGCGTCGCCGGAGCGACGCCGCTCGCGCGGTGCACGGAGGAGTGCCCCGCGAATGCGCTGATGCTCGCGAACCGCCCCGACATCGCCGGCAACTTCGCCACCGTCGAGGAAATCCTCAGGGTGCTGTTCGCGATCGCGTTCGTCGCCCTGCTCGTCGAACGCCTCGTGACGGCGACCCGCCCACGGCGTCGGGTGCTCGCGCCGGTGGTCGTCGTCGGCTGCGTCTGGATCGCCCTCTTCGGCGCTTTCGCGGTGGTGCGGTACTTGGTGGTCACGGACATGCGGGTCTGGGACACACTCGGTTGGGTTCTGACGGGGACACGCGTGGCCCTGCCCCTGGCGTTCTTGCTGGCGCTGATCCTCGCGCAGACGTTCGCCGGGAGGGCGCTCGCGACGATGATGCAGCGACTGCGGGGACAGCCGACTCCGGCGGAGCTCGAGCGCGCAGCCGGCGAGGCGCTGGGGGATCCGGGCCTCCGCTTCGCGGTCTGGCGGAGCGAGTCGGACGAGTGGGCCGATGTCGAGGGCGCGCCGATCGTGCCGGCCGCCGCCGAGCCGGGACGGAGGTGGCGTGAGCTCAGGAGCAATGCGCAGCCTGTGGCGGCGCTCGGCTACGACGCCGCTCTCGACGACGACCCCGAGCTCCTCGACGCCGTGGCGACGGCCGTCCTGCTCAGCTTCGACCGAAGCCGCACCGACTCCGACCGTCAGCGGATCCTGTCCGACCTGGCGGCATCACGCAGCCGCATCGCGACGGCGAGCGCGACCGAGCGACGGCGGATCGAGCGCGACCTGCACGACAGCGCGCAGCAACACTTGGTCGCGCTGCGGATCCACCTGGATCGCGCCAGCGAGCGGCTCGGCCGGGATGCGGAGCTCGAGTGGGTGGGCGAGGGGCTCGAACAGGCGCTGGGCGAGATCCGCGCGATCGCGCACGGCGCCTATCCGGCCCTCTTGCGCGACTTCGGGATCGGAGCGGCGCTGACGGAGGCGGCCCGCACCGAGAGCCGGGCGCGCGTGAAAGTTGGCCCTCTCGCGCGGTACTCCGAAGACGTCGAGGCGGCCGTCTACTTCTCGGCGCTCGAGGCGCTCCAGAACGCGTCGAAGCACAGCCCGGCCGGCTCGCGCATCACCGTGGAGGTGTGGGGAGACGCGCACGAGGTGCGCTTCGAGGTACGAGACGACGGACCCGGCTTCGATCCGCAGAGCGTCACGGGTGGCGGCGGTGTCGTCGGCATGCGGGATCGGCTGGCGGCGGCCGGCGGCAGCCTCGAGATCCACTCGCAGCCGGGGCATGGAGCGCGTGTCAGCGGAGCCGTTCCCCTGCATGGCGCCGCCGGGGCTCCAGCTTGATGCTCAGACCGAGATGCTCACCGGGGAGGTCGCGATCCAGATCAACGCGCCGAGAAAGACGACGCAGCCGAGCGCAAGCGTGATCATGCGGAGCCGGACGTCGCTGAGCTTGGTGCTCATTCCGGCGAAGAACAGCGAAACGGAGAAGAGCACGACGCCGAGGATGTAGTTGGACGAGCGCTGGATGTTCCGGCGGACCGTTGCAGACGAGAGCTCGGCCTCGGCGTCCAGTCGTTCCGCCTCGGCCGCCGCGGCGAGCTTGTACTCAGGCATCACGAACGGGGTCAGCGGCGCATTCGGATTCTTGAGCGGCCTGGTCGCGAGCCAGGCGTTCACGGCCGGCCTGAACTCCTCGCGGAAGCGCTTGAAGTAGAAGTCCGCCAGCATCGTCTGCTGGAGCGCGTAGGCGTCGACCCACTGGACGAACGTCGCGATGTCGACCTGCGTCTGCGCCTCGGAGAGCCCCTGCGCGCGCGCCGCTTGAACCCTGATCTTGTTCGTGGTGCCCGAGGCTTTCGCCTGCTCGCCGTTCCAGCGCGTTGCCTGGTAGCCGCTCCAGGCAGTCGCGACGGCGGCAACCGACAGCAGCACGGTTGCGACCACTTCGATGCGGCGCGTCACAACCGTGCTCATCGGGGCTCGCCCGTCTCGGTGCACGGAAGGGGGCCACGCGATCCCAGGATCTGCCGCTCCTGATCAAGGATCTCCTGCGTGCGCTCCATCGCCACGGGCTGGAGCGTGCCGACGCCGCCGTGGTAGGGATTGTCCAGGAACCAGAGCAGGAGCAGCGTGGCGGTGACAACGGAGACGACGGAGCCGATCAGCAGCGACTGCGTCTTGGCCCGCTCGCCGCTGTCGGCGAAAAAGAGCATGAACGTGCCGATCACCGTGGCCGCCAGGAACAGCACCAGCCAGAGCGGTGTGGGGACGACGCCCTCCGCGGCGTGGATGCGATCCTGGCGGGCCGCGCCGCGCTCGGACGTCTGGTCGAGCCACTTGGAGAACGCTGCCTCCTCGGTCGGGCCGTCCGGTGTCGTGCCCTCCAGCGTGCGGAAGAGCGCCACTCCCCACGGGTTGAAGGCGTTCCCCTGCGTGCCGGCCTCGAGGCGCGGCCACTCGCGGTGCACGACGAACGCCGCGTAGCAGACGAGGCCGTCTCCCAACGCCTGCCGCTGAGCGGCCGGCATGAACTGCGCCGTCTCGAACTGCTGCGCCACCACGAGCGCCTCCGTCTCCGCGCCTTGCTTCGTGTCGTCGTAACTCGTGAACGCCAGGAAGACGACGAACCCGAGCAGCACCGAGAAGCCGGTGGCGACGACGCCGAACACGCCGGACGCCCTGTCGCCGTCGCTGAAGTAGCTGCCCTCCGGCGCTCGCCGGCGGACGAGCAGCATCGCGCTCACCGCGAGCCCGACGGCGACGACGATCAGAACGATCGGCCAGATCAGGCTCATCCGGTCACTACCTGCTCGGCGTCGAGTGAGCTCACGGGCCGTTGAGGAGGTCGGAGCAGTCGTCCGACTCCTCGAAGGCGTTCTGGAGCTCACCTGCGGCATCGAGCTGCCCGAGCTGCTCGAACGCCTCGCCGACCTGATCGGCCATCGTCGAGAGCGTGCCCGTGATCAGCGAGATCGCGTTCAGGACGTCGTTCGCGCCGGTCACGTCGTCCACCGTCTGCTCCAGCTCCTGCACGTTCTCGTCCACGTCGTCGGCGAGCCCGTCGAGTAGAGCCTCGGCCTCCTGGCCCGCTTCGGTGTCGGGCCTTCCGGCCTGCTGCAGGTCGTCGACGAGCGTCTCGCTTGCAGCGCGCACGTCGTCGACCGCGTCCTGCAGCCCGTCCTCGGACAGGCCTCCGTCGCCGAGCGATTCGATCGCGGACGAGGTCGAGCCGATCCAGGTCGTCATGGCCGAGCAAACCTCGTTCGCCCAGTCGTTTGCCGACGGCGTGTCGTCGTCGCCGCCGCCGCACCCTGCGGCGAGCAGCGCGGCGGCAAGGAGCGGGAGCAGCGCGACTCGTGACTTCGAGCTCATTGTTCAAGCGACCCTAGTGGGGATTCGGCCGGCCGACATCGTCCACCTGGGATGACCCTGGCCAGATCACCTGCTGCACGAGTCGCGGACATCGCCGCCCGGGGCGGCGACATCCGCGCTCGCGTCTTCGAGTAGCAGCCCTACTGGCGGGCCATCGCGACCCGGAGCCGCTCCTCGGGCGTGATCAGGTGATCCGTGTCCGCGGCGGCGGCGTCGACGTCGAGCTGCACCCAGCGGACCTTCCCCGTGAACTCGCTGTCCTTGGGGCCGTAGTCGTCGCTCACCGGCGTCGCGGTGTCCGAGCCGACGTCGGTCGTCTCGTCGCCGGAGAAGAGCATCGGCACCGTGCCGTCGATCCGGCCGCTGCCGACCTGCTCGCCGTCGAGGAAGAGCGCGACGTCGCCGCCCTTACCCAGGCCGCCGCCGTCGTAGGTGAACTCCATCCGCACCTGGTGCTCGCCGGCGGGGATGGCCCCGTCCCCGTAGACCTTGAACCGCTGCAGGCCGAAGAGGTTGTAGCAATACGCCGGCTTACCGTCCTTGACGTAGAGCGCCAAGCCGCCGAAAGCGCCGCCCTGGGCGACGATCACTCCCTCGGCTCCGCCCTCCGGCACCTCCACTTCGGCCGTGATCGAGAAGGACTTGTTCTTGTTCACGATGACGGAGTTCTCCGTCAACCGTCCCATCGAGCCGAACAGCATCTGCGAGTTGCCGCGCACGAGCTGAGGCCGACCTGCGAGGTCGGCGTTGAAGCGCTCCGCGCGCCTGTCGTCGAGCGGGAGCACGTTGTACTTCGCCGCCTCGATCAGAAAGAGCGTCTGGAGCTGGGCCAGCCTCTCCGGTTGGTCGTCGGCCAGGTCGTATGCCTGCGACCAGTCGTCGGGGGCGTAGAGCTCCCAGACGTCGCTCTCGAACGGGGGGTTCTCCGCCATCAGCCAGGGAACGCTGTGCCGCGTCACCGCAGTCCAGCCCTCGTGGTAGATGCCGCGGTTGCAGAACATCTCGAAGTATTGCGTCGTGTGGCGGTCGGCCGCCGTGGCGTCGTCGAACGTGTACGCCATCGAGACGCCCTCGAGCGGCCGCTGCTGCACCCCGTTGACGCTGAGCGGCGCCGGCAGGCCGGCCGCTTCGAGCACCGTCGCCGCGACGTCGATCACGTGGTGGAACTGCGAGCGGATCTCTCCCTTCGCCTTGATCCCGTTCGGCCAGTGCACGATCGTGCCGTTCCGCGTCCCGCCCCAGTGGGAGGCGACCTGCTTCGTCCACTGGTACGGCGTGTCCATCGCGTGCGCCCAGCCGACCGCGTAGTGGTTGTAGGCGTCGGGGGTGCCGAAGTCGTCGATCTTCGAGACCATGAACTCCGTCGTCTCGAGGCCGGCGGCGCCGTTGAGAACCACGAGCTCGTTGAAGCAGCCGGTCGGCGTGCCTTCGGCGGACGCTCCGTTGTCCCCGATGATCAGGTAGACGAGCGTGTCGCCGAGGACCCCCAGCTCGGAGAGCGAGTCGATCAGCCTGCCGATGTGATGGTCGGTGTGCTCGAGGAAGCCCGCGTAGACCTCCATCTGGCGCGCAAGCACCGGCTTCAGGTCGGCGGGCATGTCGTCCCACGCGGGGATCTCGTCTGGGCGCTCGGTGAGCTCCGCCTCGGGCGGGATCACGCCGAGCTGCTTCTGCTTCGCGAGCGTCCGCTCGCGCAGGGCGTCCCAGCCATCGTCGAAGCGGCCCTTGTACTTGTCCGACCACTCCGGCCGCACGTGGTGGGGGGCGTGGGTGGCGCCGGGCGCGTAATAGACGAAGAACGGCTTGTCGGGCATCAGCGCCTTCTGCTGGGAGATCCAGTCGATGGTGCGGTCGGTCATGTCCTCGGTGAAGTGGTAGCCCTCTTCGGCCGTCCGGTCGGGCTCGATCGGCACCGTGTCCTGGTAGATGGCCGGCGCGTACTGGTTCGTCTCGCCGCCGATGAAGCCGTAGAAGTGCTCGAAGCCGCCGCCGCCTGTGGGCCAGGCGCTGAACGGTCCCATCGGGCTCGTCTCCCAGACCGGCACCTCGTGGCACTTGCCGAACTGCGCCGTCGAGTAGCCGTTCAGCTTCAGCGTCTCGGCGAGCGGCGCGCACGTGTTCGGCAGGATCGAGCTGTAGCCCGGCAAGGAGGTCGCGATCTCGGTGATGCCGCCCATGCCGACCGAGTGGTGGTTCCGTCCCGTGAGCAGGGCCTGGCGCGTCGGAGAGCAGAGCGCAGTCGTGTGGAAGCGGTTGTACTTGAGGCCGTTGGCGGCGAGCCGCTCGGCGTTCGGCGTCGAGATCTGACCGCCGAAGGCGCTCGACGCGGCGAAGCCGACGTCGTCGAGCAGGATCACGAGCACGTTGGGTGCCCCCTCGGGCGGGCGCAGCGGCTCGATCGGCGGGAACGACGTCGCCGGATCCTTCGCGTCGTACGTCGTGAGCCCGACCGGCGGGACATCGGGAATGGGCAGAACGTGACGTGACGACTGCGGCTTCTCGGGCATCGGAACCTCCTGTAAGGGTGCGTGCCGCGGCATCGTTGCGGCCGGCCGCGACCGCTGCATCACCCGCATTGGACGATGCGGCCGCGGTCGCGGCCGCGGATCGTGGAGCGACCTTCTCGCGAAAGGACGGAGCGATGGCCACAGACACCAAGCCGCGCCTCGCGCTCGGCGACGAGGAGCTGCAGAAGCTCCTCGAACTGATCAAGGGCGCTGACAGCGTCGAGCTGAAGCTGACGGTGCCCGAGCAGGACCACCGCTCGACCGTGCGGGCGCTCGGTCTCGACCCACTGCAGGCGGAGATCCGCCAGGTGTTCTTCCTCGACACGCCGGAGCTGGCGCTCGACCAGCAAGGCCTGGTCGTGCGTGCCAGGCGGTCGCAGAAGAAGGGGGACGACTCGGTCGTGAAGCTCCGGCCCGTGGTTCCGTCCGAGCTCTCGAAGGCGATCCGGCGTTCGCCGAGCTTCGGGGTCGAGGTCGACGCGTCGCCCGGCGGGTTCGTCTGCTCCGGGTCGATGAAAGGAACGCCCGCGACCGGCGCCGTGCAGAGCGCCGTGACGGGCGGGCGGCCTCTGCGCAAGCTCTTCTCCAAGGAGCAGCGGGCGCTCTTCGCCGCCCACGCGCCCGACGGGGTCGCGCTCGACGACCTCTCGATCCTCGGCCCGCTCTTCGTCCTCAAGCTGAAGTACTCGCCCTGAGGGCTACGACCGCAGGCTGGTCGCTGAGATGTGGCTCTATCCGGACGGGTCGCGGATCCTCGAGCTCTCGACGAAGTGCGAACCGGCGGAGGCGTTCCAGGTCGCCGCCGAGTCCCGCGCGTTCCTTGCCTCGAAGGGCGTCGATCTCGACAGCGAGCAGCAGACGAAGACCCGGACGGCACTCGAGTACTTCGCGCAGCAGCACATCCAGGACACCGGCGCGGCCTGACAGCTCGCGCTCGGGTGACGAGCGCGTCTGGTGTTCATCCGGTGCGGGTGATGCAAGCTCCCGGTGACCCTGGGACGATCGGCTACGTCGCATGATGCTGATCACCTCGATAGGCGGCGCATGAGCTCCGCTGCCCAAGCCGTGACGCCCTTCGACGAGCCGTCGCGTGGGCGTCGGCTGCTCAAGGTCGGCGCGTGGCTCCTCGCCGTCGCGCTGATCGTCGTGGGTCTCCACCTGCTCGGCGTCGATGTCCGTGGCTGGCTGAACGACACGTGGGACTCGATCAAGAGCATCTCGATCCAGTACATCGTCGCCGGGCTCGCGCTCCAGACGGTGCAGACGACGCTCACGGCGCTCGCCTGGTGGTACATCCTGCGCGCCGGCTACCCGAACGCGTCGATCCCCTACCTCTCGATTCTCGCGGCCTACGCAGCGGGCGTGGCGATGAACGGCTTCCTGCCCGCCAACATCGGCACGTTCGTGTCGCTGCTGATGTATACCGCGCTGATCGCAGGCGCGACCTTCTCGGGCGTCCTCGGCGCGATGGTCGTCCAGAAGATCTTCTTCACGGTCGCCGGGACCGCCGTCTACCTCTACCTCTTCCTCTCGGTGCCTGGGTCGTTCGCGCTCCAGCTCGGCTGGTTCGAGGGCAACCGCGTCCTCGCCGTCGTGCTCATCGCGGGCGGGATCTTCCTGATCACCGTCCTCGTCCGCGCCTTCTGGGAGCGGCTGCAGGGCCTCTGGGAGCAGGCGAAGGCGGGAGGCGCGATCCTCGCCGACCGGCGGGCCTACCTCGTCCGCGTCGCGCTGCCCTCGCTCGGCGCGTGGCTGGCGAAGCTCGGCGTGACGGGTGTCTTCCTCGCCGCGTACGGCATCCCCGTGACGTTCCATACGATCATGTCGGTGATCGGTGGCAACTCACTGGCGAATACGGTGTCGGCGACGCCCGGCGGTGTGGGCGTGAACCAGGCGGTCAACGTCGTCTCGCTGAACGACGTGACCGACTCGGCGACCGCCACCGCCTACTCGGTGGGCCAGCAGCTGACCGTCACCGTCTTCAACGTCGTGTTCGCCTGCGTCCTCGTCGTCTGGGCGTTCGGCTGGACCGGCGGGAGGGCGCTCGTGACCGAGTCGTACGAGGGCGCGAAGGACAAGGTCAGCGAGCAGAAGGAGCGGCGCGCCGCGAAGAAGGCGGCCGAGCGGGAGTCATGAGCAGCCGGCACGCGAGCGATCCCGAGCGCCTCCGCATTCGCCCATTCCGGCTGCTGCTCAGCTGGCTCGTCGCTGCCGCGGCGCTCCTTTTCGCCGCGTCGGTCGTTCCGGGCGTCGCGATCGGCGAGCGGGGCGGCGCGATCGTCGCGGCGGCGCTGATCGCGATCCTGAATGCGATCCTGCCACCGCTCGTGGCAGCGCTCCGCCTGCCGTTCATGCTCCTGCTCGGGTTCGTCCTCGTCCTGCTGCTCGATGCCGGGATGCTGATGCTCGCGTCCGAGCTCGCGCCGAACGCGATCAGCGTCGACTCGTTCGGCTGGGCGCTGCTCGCCGCGCTCGTCGCATCCGCCGCAAGCGTCTTCCTCGACATCCTCCTCAGCACGAACGACGACGACTCGTACAACCTCCGCGTGATCCAGCGGATAGCTCGCCGCTCCGGCGAGCTCGAGCGGACGGATACACCGGGAATCATCTACCTCGAGATCGACGGGCTCGCGGCACCCGTGCTCCGGCGGGCGATGCGAGACGGCAGCGCGCCCGAGCTGGCCCGTTGGGTCGCCGAGGGCGACTACGAGCTCGCCGAATGGGAGACCGACCTCTCCTCCCAGACCGGCGCCAGCCAGTCCGGCATCCTGCTCGGCTCCAACGAGGACATTCCGGCGTTCCGGTGGGTCGAGAAGGAGACCGGGACGATGATGACCTGCTCCAAGCCACCCGACTGCGAGGAGATCGAGCGACG
This sequence comes from uncultured Gaiellaceae bacterium, assembly GCA_963735585.1. Lineage (GTDB taxonomy): Bacteria > Actinomycetota > Thermoleophilia > Gaiellales > Gaiellaceae > Gaiellasilicea. The sequence goes on from CAVTLI010000001.1 coordinate 1,247,095, forward strand.
CCACTCGACGGGCGTCGGCCTGCTGCGCAACGGAGGCGCGAGTCGCGGCAACCTGCTCTCCGGCGAGGCCGATCACGTGATCCTGACCGTCAGTCGGATCAATGCCGAGAAAAAGGCCAACCCCGGGTACCGGGCCTTCTTCGCCAACGGGTTCAACGTCACCCGCGTCCTCGTGCTCTTCGCCTGGGAGGTGATCCTCGAGTGGACGGCCGCGCTGCGGTCCGCCCGCCGCGACGTGCGGCCGCGCGGTCATCGGAGCGGCCTCTATCCCTTCATGCGCGCCGCGATGTGCGTCGTCGTCCGCGACCTGATCGTCTACGGCGTCCTGACCGACATGATGAAGGGACGGCCCGCGATCTACGCGACCTTCTCGAGCTACGACGAGGTGGCTCACCACTCCGGGCTCGAGCGCGCCGACACGCTCGAGGCGCTGCGCAAGCTCGACGAGCAGTTCGGCAGGATCGCCCGCGCCCGCCGTTACGCGCCACGGCCGTACGAGATCGTCGTGCTCTCCGACCACGGGCAGACCCAGGGCGCGACGTTCAAGCAGCGCAACGGCTACGGCCTCGACGACCTCGTCGACCGTTCGCTCTCCGACGCCAAAGCCAGCGCCCTCGGCGCGGGCGACGAGAACGACGCCATGGTCGGGCATGCGGTCGACGAGGCGACGGGCAACACCGAGAGCGGCCAGGTCAAGCGGAACGATGTCGAGGGCCGGGACGTCGTCGTGCTCGCCTCGGGCAACCTCGGCCTCGTGTACCTGATGATGGAGCGGCGGCGGCTGACGCTCGAGGAGATCGAGGAGCGCCATCCGCAGCTGCTTACCACTCTCCGCGAGCATCCGCACATCGGCTTCCTGCTCGTGCGCTCGGAGGAACACGGACCGGTCGCGCTCGGCGCGACCGGTGCCAACTACCTGGCGCTGGGCCGAATCGAGGGCGACGACCCGCTGGCGCCTTTCGGACCGAACGCGCCCCACCACCTGCGGCGCACCGACGGCTTCCCCCATGTCGCCGACATCATGGTGAACAGCTTCTACGACCCCCAGCTCGACGAGGGGTGCGCATTCGAGGAGCTGATCTCGTTCCACGGTGGCCTGGGCGGTTGGCAGAACCGAGCGTTCATCCTCCACCCCAAGTCGCTGCCGCTGCCCGGAGAGCAGATCGTCGGCGCTGCCGGGGTCCACGAGGTGCTCGTGGCCTGGCGGGAGGGCCTGCAGGGCGCCGGCCCCCCTCCCGACCGCGCCCGCGAGCCGGTCGGAACCGGCCGCAGCGAGTAACTTGGGGACGTGGACGTTGCGATCGTCGTGCCCGGGAACGGCGCCGCCGGCCGAGACGGTGTGTACCGAATCAGCCCGCGCTGCCTCCGGCTCGTCCGGGAGGCCGAGCTGCTCGCACAGACCCTGCCCGCGGCTACGGTCGTGTTCAGCGGCTGGTCGCCGGGCGGCGGCCCTTCCGAGGCCGAGCAGATGCTCGCCGCCTGGCAGGGGCCACCTGTCGAGCTCGTCGTCGAGCCGACGGCGACCGTCACGGCTCAGAACGCCGGCCGGACGCTGCCGCTGCTCGTCGAGCGCGGCATCCGCCGCGCCGTGGTCGTCTGCGCGCCGCTCCACCAGTACCGCACCCGCTACTTCTTCTCACGGCTGTTCGGCCCACATGGGATCGCGACCGAGATTCGCGTCGTTCCCCAGCCGCTCTCGCCGTACGCCCTCGCGTGGGAGCTGATCGCGCTGCCGGTGTGTCGCCTGCAGCTGCGGGCCGCTCGGGCCGAGCTCGCACGAACGGCGCGATGAGCGACACGGTCGTCTTCATTCCCGCGTGGAACGAGGAGGGGAACCTTCCCGCCGTCCTCGAGGAGCTGCGGCGAGAGCTGCCTGCCGCCGACGTGCTCGTCGTGGACGACGGCTCGACCGATCGGACTGCCGACGTCGCGCGCGAGCACGGAGCCTCCGTCCTCTCCTTCGAGGAGAACAAGGGACTCCCGATCGGAATCGCCGCCGGCTACGGCTGGGCGCTCGAGCACGGCTACGCCTACTGCGGGCGCGTCGACGCCGACGGACAGCACCCGGCGGTGGAGCTCTCGCGCCTGCTCGCACTCGTTCGGGCCGACAGTTGCGACGTCGCGGTCGGCTCGCGGTTCGTCTCGGGTGACGGCTACGAGCCGTATCGCTACCGGCCGAGCGGAGCCCGCCGCTTCGGCACGGCAGTGCTCCGGCGGGCGATGGCACTCGTCCTGCGCCGGCCGTTCGGGGACGCGACGAGCGGCCTCTACGCGGTGAACGCGAAGGCGCTGCCGCTCCTAGCGCGACCGTTCGTCACGGAGGCGCCCGAGGTCGAGGCTCTGATCCGCATCGTCGACGCGGGCCTGCGGTTGCAGGAGGTCCCGGTGAACATGTCGCCCCGCGCGGGCGGCGAGTCGAAGCTTCGCGGCAGCAAGGCCGTGAAGGTCGTCCTGACAGTGGTCGGCACCCTGGTGGCCGCCAAGCTGGTGCAGGCGAGACGCTCGCGGTGAGTCGGCCGGGCCGACGAGGGCTCCAGCGGATCGGTCTGGGCGCGCTCGGCCTGGGCGTCGTCGTCGCCACATTCGTCTTCGTTCTGCCGACGATTGCGGACTACCGCGATGTCTGGGCCGCCCTCCAGCAGCTCTCGTGGGGCTGGATCGTCCTGCTCATCGCCGCCACCGCCCTGAATCTGGCGACGTTCGCTCCGCCCTGGATGGTCGCGCTGCCCGGTCTCTCGTTCTTCCAGGCGCTGTCGGTCACGCAGGTCTCGACCGCGCTCTCGATCGTCGTGCCGGGCGGGCTCGCCGCCGGCGTCGCCACGTCGTACGGAATGCTGCGCCGCTGGGGATTCGCCTCTCGTGACGTCGCCCGTGCCGTGACCCTGACGGGTCTCTGGAACCAGTTCCTCAACCTCTCGTACCCGATCGTTGCCGTCTTCCTGCTCACGACCTCAGGCGGCGACGCGGCGATCCTGACCGTGGCGGCGTTCGTCGGCGTCGCCGTGCTCGGGGTCGCCGTGGCGGCCCTCGTCGTCGTCCTCCTCAGCCAGCGGCTCGCACACGATGTCGGCGAGGTGGTTGCGCGCTTCGCGAACTGGGCGCTCGGAAAGATCCGCCGCGGCCCCGTGCGGTGGGGTGGCCCGAGCTTCGAGCGCTTCAGGCGAGGAGCCGGTGAGCTGCTCCAGCGCCGCTGGCACGCGCTCACCGCGGCCTCCCTCGCAGGCAGCCTCAGCGTCTTCGCAGTGCTCGTCGTGTCGCTACGCGCGCTCGGCGTACCCGCCTCGGAGGTGTCGGTCGTGGAGGCGTTCGCCGCCTGGTCGCTCGTCCGCATCATCGCGACGATCCCGATCACCCCCGGCGGGATCGGGATCGTCGAGCTCGGCTTGACCAGCGCGCTGGTGGGCTTCGGCGGCGCCAACGCGAGCGTGGTGGCGGCCGTGCTCGTCTACCGGTTCCTGACGATCGTCCCGACTCTGCTGATCGGGCTCGTGGCTGCCGCGACGTGGCGACGCCTCGGCTCCGCGGCTGTCGTGACCGGGGCCGAGGACGGTCCGATCGGGCCGGATCACCCTGTCGGGACGATGTAGGCCGCGCGAAAACGACCAGGATCGGGCTATGGGCCAGGCGATAGGCGAGATCTTGCCGCTCGCGATCGGCGTCGCGATCAGCCCGGTGCCGATCATCGCGATCATCCTGATGCTCGGGACACCGCGTGCCCGTCCGAACGGTGTCGCCTTCGCGCTCGGCTGGGTTGCCGGCCTCACGATCGCCGGCGGGATCATGCTGGCCATCGCGAGTGGCAATGCCGACTCGAGCTCGGGTGGGCCGGCGACGTGGGTCGGCGTGCTCAAGCTTCTGCTCGGGATTCTCTTCCTCCTGCTGGCCGGGAAGCAGTGGCGCGGCCGGCCGCAACCCGGACAGCAGCCGGCCGTGCCGAAGTGGATGCAGGCGATCGACACCTTCACCGCGGCCAAGTCGCTTGGCTTCGGCGTCGTCCTATCTGGAGTCAACCCCAAGAACCTCGCGCTCACGATCGCGGCGGCGACCGTGATCGCGGAGGCCGGGATCTCCGGCGGCGAGGAAGCGGGCGTGCTCGCGATCTTCATCCTCCTCGGCTCGCTGACGATCCTCGCTCCGCTGGCCATCTACTTCGCGCTCGGCTCGAGAGCGACCGAGATCCTCGAGAGCATGAAGGCCTGGATGTCGGACCACAACGCGGCGATCATGACCGTCCTGCTGCTCGTCCTCGGCGCGAAGCTGATCGGCGACGCTATCGGCGCGTTGAGCTCGTGATCCACCAGGAGAACCAGCCCGTGAGCCCGCGGCCGACCGAGACGGAAGAGCGTCTGTGCGCCGTGTCGAGGGGCGACCTCAGCGTGCTGACGACCTCGGGACTCGATCAGGAGACCTACCAGCTGGTTCAGTTCGCCGCGCTGGTCGCCCTGGACGCACCGCTCGTGTCGTGGGTCGCCCACCTCGACGCTGCCGACGCGTCCCAGCTCGACCTCGAGAAGGTGCTCGGCACGCTAGAGGCGCTCGCACCGATCGTGGGCTGCCTCCGGGTCGTCTCCGCGGGAGCGAAGATCGTGCGCGCCGCAGGGCTCGCCGAGCCCGGCAACGAGACCTGACGAGGGGCCTGCGGACCCTCGTCGTCCGTCCGTCGCGGTCGTCAGCGCCTGCGGATCTGCGAGTCCGCTGGTCGGAACATGGTGTAGACGAGCATCCCGACGAACGGCAGCACCAGCATGATGATCGCCCATCCGGCCTTGGCCGATCCGGACAGGTCGGCCCGCCTCGAAAGATCGAGCAGCGCCCGCACCCAGAGGAAGAGGAAGAGCACCACGATCGCGATGATGAGGATTCGGACGAACACGCTCGCTCAGAATCCAGACACAAGGGGTGGTGCGGCTTCACCCGGGAAGGATGATTCAGCTCGAGTCGGTCGTGGCGGCGAGGTCACGCCGTGCGACCGAGCTCGGCCGGGCTGTTCGTCCCCTCGACGAGGCCGAGCCTCGCCGCCTGGTCGATCGCGTCGCTCCGGCTGGAGACACCCAGCTTGCGGTAGACGGAGATGGCCTGCGTCTTGACGGTGTTGCGGGAGACGTACAGCCGTGCGCCGATCTCGCGGAAGGAGAGATGCGTGGCGAGCAGCGGCAGGAGCCGGAGCTCGGCGCGGGTCAGACCCGGGCCGTTGCGTTCCCCGGCAACGGACATCGCGTCGACCTCCGTCTGCAGCACCAGCGCCTGATCCGCGAGCACGCCCAGGTCGGGCCGACGGTGCAGGATGTCGACCACCTCGGCCAGCAACGCTCGGGCTCCGTCGGCGTCACGCAGGGTCACGTACGCGCGCGCGAGCTCGAGGCGTGTCTGCACGGCGAGCCAGGGCAGCGCGTCGGTCAGGAGCGGTGTCAGAGCCCGCGCGGTGGTCAGGTCGGCGCGGGCCTGATCCCAGCGGCTGTGCCGAAGCGAGGTACGCGCCGACGCGGCGAGCTCGAGGGCGCCCGTCGTATAGCCGTCGAGCCGCGCGGCCTCGGCCAGGTCTCGAGCCCGGAGCGAATGCGTTTCAGCAGCCGTGTGCTCGTCGCGCGCCGAGGCGAGCAACGAGCGCTGGCTGATCGCGACGATGCGCGTGTCCGTTGCACCGAGCCTCTCGGCCGACTCCTCCGCGCCGGCGAGGATCGCGTCGGCGAGTGCATCCCGGCCGCGGAGCACGAGCGCCGACCCCAGGAGGAGGAGCGCGGTCGGGCGCCACTGGCTGGACGACGGAAGCCCCTGGAGCGCGCGCTCGACGTCCGAGCCCATCTGCTCGACGCCGTCGCGGCAGAGTGCCGCGCGCAGCAGCGCGATCGACGGGCCTACGGAGGCATTGCCGTCGGGCGCGGCGCCGGCGGACGTCCCGCGCTCGGCTGCAGCGAGCCAGCGCTCGGCCGCGGCCGGCCGGCCGCGGAGCGCGTGGATCCAGCCTCCGATCACACCGATTACCGGGTATCGCTCGAGTTGGACTTCGTCGTCGAACCAGCCGAGCCAGCCTTCGACGTTCGCGATCCGGCCCCGGTAGTACACGGGAAGCGCGATCGCGCTCACGATCCTCGCCACGCGATCCATGTCGCCGGATTCCTTCGCGTGGTGGAGTGCCGACTCGGGATCGCCGTGCGCCTCGAACCATTCGGCTGCACGCCGGTGGAGCACCGGCACGAGCTCGGGCTCGTTCTCGACGAGCTCGCGCCCGAGCAGGTCGCGGAACAGAGGATGAGCGCGGTACGAACCGCCGTGCCGGTCGAGCGGAGCGACGAGCAGACGGGACTTCTCGATCGAGGCGAGCACGCGCCCGGCACCAGTGCTGTCCAGCACGGCGTCGCAGGCCGGAGCCGTCAACTGCTCGAGCACCGATGTGCGCCTGAGGAACGTCGCCAGGTCGGGCGTCAGGTCCGACAGGTGCTCGGAGCGGAAGTACTCCGCCAGGAACCGGTCGTCGCCGCCCGGAACGGCGGGCCGAGTGACGTCGTCGTTCCGCTCCATGCAGGCCAGCGCACTCAGGCGAATGCCGGCCGCCCAGCCCTCGCAGCGCCTCAGCAGCTCGGCGGCGTCCTCGTCCGGCAAATCGACGTCGAGCTCGCGCCAGAACAGCTCGCTCTCGCGCTCGGTCAGCGCCAGCTCGCCGGTGTGGATCTCGAGCAGCCTCCCTCCTGCACGCAGGCGGGCGACCGGGAGCCCCGGCGCGACGCGTCCGGCAAGCGCCAGCGTGGATCCCGCGGGAACGTGCTGGGCGAGGGTCGAGATCGCCTTCGTCGATTCACGAGAGCGGAGGTGGTGTGCGTCGTCGAGGACGAGCACGAATCCGGCGGCCGACGACAGCCAGGAGGTCAGCTGCGGAAGGGTCGTCCCGATCGACTCCTGGGAGCCCAGCGCGCCGAGCGCTGCCGCCAGATCCCGGAGCAGGACGACCGGGTCGTCGTCGTCCTCGTCGACGGTCAGCCAGGCGAACGGCCGGCGGTCGCGCTCGGCCCACTGCGCGAGAAGCGTCGTCTTTCCGTATCCGGCGGAAGCCGTGAGCGTGACCACGGCCGCCGGTGTCGCCCGGAGGCGGTTGACGAGCGCAGTCCTCGAGACCGCCCCGGGCGTCGGGGTGGGTACCTGAACCTTCGCTTTGACGACGTTCCACGGCTCCGTCCCGGAGCGGCCGGAGCTTGAGGGCGGCATGGGTCCTCCAGGGCCGACGGTGTGTCAGGGAGTATCCGAGGTCGCAGGCCGATGCACCAGCGAGGATGCACCACTCTTCACCGGTGGCTGGCACCAGGCTCGCCTTGCCGTGATTTCGCCGGGCGAGAGCGATAATGGCCGCCTGATGGCCATCCGCGTCGTGCTCGCCGAGGACAACTATCTCGCCCGCGAGGGCATCGTCCGCGTGCTCGAGGCCATCGAGGACATCGATCTCGTCGCGACGTGCGGCGATCTCGACACCTTGCGGGCATCGATCGAGGCCACGCTCCCGGACGTCGTCGTCACCGACATCCGCATGCCGCCCAGCAATTCCGACGAGGGGATCCGGCTCGCCGACGAGCTGAGGACGTCGCATCCGGAGGTCGGGGTCGTCGTCCTGAGCCAGCACACCGATCCGCTCTACGCGATCGCACTGTTCGACCAGGGCGCGGCCGGCCGGGCGTATCTGCTCAAGGAGCGAGTTCGAGACCGGGCCGAGCTGAGTCGCGCAGTCCGTGAGGTGTCCGAGGGGGGCTCCGTCGTCGATCCCCGGATCGTGGAAGGGCTGCTGTCCGTCCACACACGCAACGACCTCTCACCGCTCGACGAGCTCACACCGCGTGAGCTGGAGATCCTCACCCTGATCGCGGAAGGCCGCAGCAATACCGCGATCGCCGCCGTGCTCGTGATCACGAAACGGGCGGTCGAGAGGCACATCAACGCGATCTTCCGCAAGCTCGGGCTGGAGGAGTCCGACGACATCAGCCGCCGCGTCAAGGCCGCGCTCCTCTACCTCGCCCGCCAGGACTGACGGCGGAAGCTACCGCGCCGACGCTGCGGGCGGCAGGTCCATCGAGGCGCGCAGGTCGGTCAGCGGCGTCGAGGGAACAACGATCAGCCCGCGCGTGGGCCGGTCGAGGTCGAAGGTGACGAGCAGCAGGAGGGTGACGAGCGCGGCCGCGAGCAGCGCCGTGGCCACCCCACGTCCGAGCAACGCCAGGTAGGCGGCGAGTAGCCCCAATGCGGCCGCCGCGCTCGCCAGCTCGAGCCAGAGGACCGGCGGCGGCACCCGGTTTTTCAGGGCGGCTGCGCGCACGGTCTGCTGATCGATCAGATCGTTCAAGGTCTCGACGTACAGGCGCGGTGCGCTCGCGGTCGGGGCGGCGGCAAGCGCCTGGCCCGCAAGCGCCCACAGGTCGCGCTGCAGCTGCTGTCCGTCTGCGACGGCCTCCCGTGCGGCGGGGCTGTCGGGCACCGCATGGGCAAGACGAATGCTCGTGTCGGTGTAGCTCGCCAGCCGCTCGAGAGAACGGCTCCGAACGGGTTCGGTCAGCAGCTGCGCCCGCAGGTAGGTCGTTCCGATCGCGTTCGCCTCGGCGACGACGCTGGCGCGACGAGTCTCGTAACGCCCCACCGCGAGCGCGAGCCCGAAGGCGAGGATGAGACCGACGAGGCCGAGCAGGGCGGCCTGCAGCACTGCCAGCGGCTCACGGAAGCTGTCGGACCGGCCTCGCAGCGAACGGCCGACAAGATGACCCAGCCCTGTCGCTCCGAGAGCGATGACCAGGAGCAAGGCCGTCAGTGCCAGGCTACTGAGCCGGAAGAACAGACAGATCACCTACCCGAGCCGCAACGGTCTCCGTCACCGGCGCTTGAGCACGCGAGGTCGCGCTCGACAGCCTCTCCGCCATCGCACGTGGCTACGCGCGGCCGCGCTCGTCCGGCGTGCGCTGCTCCCCGAATTTTCCGCCGGTTTCCATGACCCGCTGAGGCTGAACCCATTCGTTCAGCAGCTCCAGGCCGTTCGCCCGTGCAATCGCTGCGAAGAACTCCACGGCCCAGAGGTGCTCGATGAGCGCGACCGCGGCCGTTGTACCATTGGGCACCATCTGCTCCAGCCGGAAGGCATCCTCCTCGTCGAAGAGGTGGCCGTCCATGAGCTCGGCCATCCCCGCCAGCCCACCCCGCTCGACGCCGGCCAGGCCGTCTGCCGCAAAGCCGGCGAGCGCGCCCATTGCCTCGCCGAACGCGGACGCCTCTTCCCAGTTGAGGTCGCTCGCCACGAGGTGGGTGACCGCTCCGCCCGGATCTTTGCGAACGAGCATGAGATCGAGGATCCGCACGACACCTTCTCGCTTCAGGCGTTCGAGCTCGGGCTGGATCTCGCCCCGGAAGAGGTTTCCGTCGAAGCCGACCACGAGCATCTGGATCGGGCCGAAGCGCATGCCACGATCGTCTGCCTCTCGGCCGATCCTGTCGTCATCCAACCCGGATGAAGCACCCAAATCATGCGATCCGGATGATTCCTTTCACCGGCGAGGCGACCAGCCTGTGGGCGTGGAGCTCGATTGGCAGGCGACGTGGGGGCCCGGAGCGTCCGGTCCCCGAGCCGTCGGAGTTGGAACCGGACGCCCCGGGAGGGGAGAAGATCGAAGACCTGCGGCTTGGCCATCGAGTTCCCGCGTCAGGTTGACCGGTCTCCGCTCCGCTGTCATGACGCGTATGCGTCAATTGGCGACCTGATGACTGAGGCCGGCTCACTCGAGGAGTTGCGCAGGATCGCACCCGACCTCTCGCCGTCGGTGGCCAGGCTGCCGATGCCCGCTTACATCCTCGACCGCAACGGCGTCGTCCGCTGGCTCAACTCGGCAGCCGTCCGTGAGTTCGGCGACATCCGCGGCAAGCGGATCGGGCAGATCGTCGAGCCCGAGTACGCCACCCAGGCGCGACAGGAGTTCGCAGCGAAGCTGCTGGGAACCGTGCAGTCGACGGAGGCAACCGTGGCAGTACGCACGGCGGAAGGCCGTCGCGTGGTGGTCGACATCAGCTCGACGCAACTCCTCACGCAGGGGTCGATCGTGGGCGTGTTCGGGCTGGCGGACCCGACGGACCAGCCGCTGCCTTCACGGACGGGCTCGGTCGACCTCACGCCCCGCCAGCACGACGTGCTCCGCTATATCGCCGGCGGCTACTCCACCGAGCACATCGCAAAGACACTGGGCATCTCGACGGAGACCGTGCGAAACCATGTTCGTGGGCTGATGGGGCGGCTAGGCGCCCACACGCGCCTCGAAGCAGTCATTCGCGGGCACGAGCTCGGGCTCGTCTGACGAATCCTGGCTCAGCGGGCCGCGCGCCAGTGGCGGATGAGGCGACGCGCGAACCACGTCGCGGCCATGATCCGATGGAGCACGCCCTCGACGAAGGCGGCGGGCCTGCGGCGTCTGCGACGTCTGCTGATTCTCACGGTCGACCTCGATCCTAGCGCAGCGCTAGGCGAGCTCGCGGGGAGGCCGGTCCGTGGGATAGCCCTCCTCCCGGGTCTTCGCGGCCGACCGTGACATCAGGTAGATGAAGGAGCCGAAATACGGAATGAGGACGATGCACGCCACCCAGGCCGCCTTCGAGGCGCCGCGAAGATCGTCGCGGCGAAAGATGTCCGCCAGCGCGAAGATCCACAGCGTGATCAGCGGAATCCAGATCAGCATCAGGAAGAACGCATCCCAGAATGTTGAGGCGACGAGCACGGAGTCTCCCTTCGACAAGGCGGAATGCCGATCGTAAGGCGGCGCCGGGTGAACCGCGCTCACCCCGAGTGGGTGATGCCGCCGTCAGCCCCGCCGAAGCGCGGAGATGCCGCTGGCGACGAGGAACGTCGCCGCGGCGATCAGGACGATCGTCCCGCCGGGAGGCAGGTCGGCGTAGTAGGCGACCGTGAGCCCGCCGAGGACGCTGCCCAGGCCGATCGCCATCCCGAGCAGGAGCGTCGAGCGCATGCTCCGGGCGATCCGCGTCGCCGCGATCACCGGCAGGACCATCAGCGCCGCGATCAGCAAGATCCCGACGATCCGCATCGAGACCGCCACCGTCGTCGCAGCGAGCACGGCCAGGGTGACGTTGAGGAACGCGACGGGTACGCCCGCGACCCGCGCGCCCTCCTCGTCGAGCGCGACCGCCGCGAGTGCGCGGTAGAGGAGCGCGATTGTCCCGAGCCCGGCGATCCCCAGCGCCGCGACGAGCGCAAGGTCCGTGGCCGTCGTCGTCAGGATGGAGCCGAAGAGGAAGCCGAAGAGATCGACGTCGAGGGCGCCGGCCATGGAGATCAGCACGACGCCGGCCGCGATGCCCGTGTAGAAGACGAGCGCGAGCGCCTGGTCTCCGGCGGTGTGCTTCCGCGCGCGGAGCCACTCGATTGCACCCGCTCCGCCGATCGACGCGACGAGCGCCGTCAGCACCGGCGGGAGCCCGAACAGATACCCGGCTGCTACGCCGGCGAACGCGACATGGCCGATCCCGTCCCCGATCAGGCTGAGTTGACGCTGGACGAGGAAGAAGCCGACCGCCGGGGCGAGCAGGCCGACGATCGCGCCCGCCGCGAAGGCAAGCCGCATGAACTCCAGGTCAAGCATGGACGTGAGACGGGTCGTGCCAGACACCGGGGAGGTTGCCGGGTGGCCCGTCGAAGACGATTCGGCCGCGGACGAGCACGAGCCGCTCGACGAAGCGCTCGACCGCTCCGAACTCGTGCGAGACGTAGAGGACGGTGACCGCGAGCTCGCGGTGGAGTCGGTCCAGGAGGTCTGCGAGCGCTTCCTGGGCCTCCACGTCGACCCCGGTCGTCGGCTCGTCCAGGACCAGCAGTGCCGGCTGGCCGGCGAGCGCCTTGGCGATGAAGGCGCGTTGCTGCTGGCCCCCCGAAAGCGTGCGCACCGGGACGTCCGCGCTGTCGGCGAGTCCGACGCGCTCGATCGCCTCGCTGACGATGGCGCGGTCGCGGCGGCGCAGCGGGCCGAGCAGCCCGCCCGACGCCAGCCGTCCCGCAGCGACGACCTCGCGCACGGTCGCGGGGGCGTCGACACCGAGCTGTGAGCGCTGGGCGAGGTACCCGAGCGTCGAGCGGCCGGAGAATCTCGCCGCCGGCTCGCCGAAGAGGAGCGCCTCCCCCGAGGCCGGCCGCTCGAGCCCGAGCGCCAGACGCATCAGCGTCGTCTTGCCGCCGCCGTTCGGGCCGGCGATCGCCACGAACTCGCCCGTCTCGACGGCGAGGTTCACGCGCTCGAGCACAGGGTTGCCCCCGTCGTAGGCGAACGAGACGTCGCGCAGCTCGACCGCTACCGGCATCCGAGCGCATCCCGCAGCGCTGCGAGGTTCTCTCGCATGACGGAAACGTAGTCCTCCCCGGCCGCCGCCTTCTCCTCCGTCAGCCCCTCGAGCGGATCGAGCACCGCGGTCTCCGCTCCGACCTCGCGCGCGACGGTCTCTGCGAGCCGCGGCGAGACCAGCGTCTCGAAGAAGACCGTGGTCGCTCCGACCGCGCGCACGTGCCGGACGACGTCCTCGAGGTCGCGAGGAGTCGGCTCTGCCTCCGGCGACAGGCCCGTGATCGCCACCTGGGTCAGCCCGTAGCGCTCGGCCAGGTAACCGAACGCCGCGTGGCTCGTCACGATCTCGCTGCGCTCACAGTCGGAGAGCCCGCGACGGAACTCCCCGTCGAGATCGTGCAGTCGCGCAGCGAAGCGCTCGGCTTCGGCGCGCCGGTCGAGCTCGACCCCGATTTGCCTCGCGATCGCGGCGTAGCGAACGGGGTCGAGCCAGACATGGGGGTCGACGCCGTGCCCCTCCTCGGTGCCGTGCTCCTCCTCGGCGGCGCCGTGCTCCTCCTCGGCGCCCCCGAGGGTCTCGACGACGTCGAGCAGGTCGACGGCGTGCGCCGACGTGGATTCGATTGCGTCTTCGAGCGCCGGCTGGAAGCCGTCGCCGAGGTAGAGGACGAGGCCGGCCTCGGCGACTGTGCGGATGTCCCGGCCCGAAAGCTCGAGGTCGTGGGGCTCGACGCCGGGCGGGGTCAGGTTTCGGACGCTGATCGAGTCGCCCCCGATCTGCTCGGCGGCGAAGGCCAGCGGGTAGAACGCGCCGACGACGGTGCCTTCCTGGGAGCCCGCGCCGCCGCCGCAGCCGGCAAGTCCGAGCAGCGCGAAGGTGAGAACGATTCTCGTCTTCACGTCGGCCAGCCTACCAGGTCGATGAGAATCGTTATCGTCTTCCGTAATGGCGCGAGCGACCAACTGGCGCGAGTACACCGAAGCAACGCTTCGCGGGGCCGGCTTCCGCGCGGGCGGCGCCCGTCTCGCCGTCGTCGACCTGCTGGCGGGTCAGGATTGCTGCGCGAGCGCGCAGGAGATTCACCGCAGCCTGCGCGGGGCGGGTCGCTCGGTCGGAATCGCCTCCGTCTACCGCGTGCTCGAAGAGCTCTCCGAGCTCCGGCTCGTCCAGCGTGTCGACGTCGGCGACGGAATCGCCCGCTACGAGCCCGCGCCACCCGGGGGCGACCATCATCACCACGTGGTCTGCGACGACTGCGGCAAGGTCGAGCCGTTCTCCGACTCCTCACTCGAGCGTGCGATCGCAACCGCCTCGGGTCAGCTGGGCTATCGCATCGACGCGCACGAGGTCGTGCTGCGCGGCGAGTGCGGCGACTGCCGCACCGCCTCCGGCTGAACCGACTTGATAACGGAAGTGGACGCGCCTACTCTGCGCGCGACGTTTCACTCTCTCGAGAAGGGGTTTCCTTTGAAGTCAGCAGTTCTCTGCGTGGCTGTGGCACTCGTGTGCCTGGTCACGGCTCAGGTCGCGTTCGCAGACGCGAGCTTCACCGATCCGGCCGGCGACTCGCAGACGGCACCCGATGTTCTCGCCGTCACTGCGGCGCACGACACGGCGGGAAACATCACGCTCACGATCCGGACGAACCAGGCCACGCTCAGCGACGACGCACTCCTGATGCTCGGGCTCGACTCCGACAAGAACCCGGCCACGGGTACCGGCGGCATCGAGTACCTGTTCGGCATCGGCTCGGGTGGCTGGCAGTTCCTCCGCTGGGACGGCACGAACTTCGTCCCGGCGAACGCCTCGTCGGCGAACGGGAGCTACGCGGGCGGCCTGGCCACGTTCAAGCTGCACAAGGCCGATCTGGGCGGCTCGTCTGCATTCAACTTCTACGTCGCGTCGCTCCAGCTCGACGTCAACTCCGGCGACGTCGTTGCGTCCGACGACGCTCCCGACGGCACAGGCGTCTACGCCTACACACTCGCGGCGCCCACACCGCCGGCGCAGAAGGTGAAACCGCTGGCGCTCCGCGCGGGCGCGGTCACGTTCGCGCCTGCGAAAGCCGTCCCTGGCAAGGCTTTCGCCGTCCGCGTGCGCGTCACGCGCGGCGACACCGCAGGCCCGCTTGCCAGCGGGAAGGTGACCTGCCGGTTCACCGTCGGCGGAAAGTCGGTGCGTGCGACGGGAAGCATCCGCGCGGGTGTCGCGACCTGCTCGCTGAAGCTGCCGGTCAATGCGCGCAAGCAGCGGCTCCGCGGCACGATCACGATCAGCTTCAACGGCGTTTCCGTCACGAAGCAGGTCTCGAGGCTGCTGTAGGCGAGGCACGAGGGGCGGGCTCCGGCCCGCCCCTCTTCGTCCTCGGCGACAGTTTGCTGGCGGCGGGCAGGACGCGCATCGAGGCCGTGGCGGAGAGTCGGCGACGCGTCGCTGCGACCTCTGCCCCGCTCTCGAGCGACGGTACTGTTAGCGGCGGTCGCGGGGGCGGATCAGGTACGCGACCCGGCCCTGCGTCCCCGACGCCCAGCAGGCGTTCGGACTCGCACAGTCGACGGTGTCGAAGCTGCCGTCGTCGAACCGATGCCAGGTCTGCCCGCGGTCGAAGCTCACGTCGCTCCCGCTCGGCCCGACCACCACTGCTTCGTGACCCGTGACCCAGTGCGCGCCGGAGCGGTACTCGTTCGGCGCGTCTGCGACCAGTCGCCAACTCGCGCCCCCATCGGCCGTGAGCGCGAGAGCATCCGGCGCAACCGTGGGTGTCGTGAAGTCTCCGCCCACCGCAAGCCCCTGACGCACGTTGCGGAACGCGAGCGCGAAGATGCCGGCGCTCGGGCCGCTTCGGATCGGGGTCGCCGCGACCTCCCAGGTCGCGCCGCGATCGTCGGAGCGGAAGACGCGCGCCGTCGCGCCGCCGCCGGTCGCGAACCAGGCGTGCTTCCCGCCTGCGGAGACGAGACACTGGCCGCTGGCCGCGAAGGCGAACTCGCCCGGCAGCGCCGCCGGCATGTCTGCCGCAACCACGCGCCAACTTCGGCCGCCGTCCTCGGTGGCGATGATTCGGAACTTGCCGTCGACCGGATCGGAGAGGGCGAGCCCGCGCTTGCGGTCGAAGAACGTCATGCAGTCGTAGAACGCATTCGGATCGTCGTTCGTGAACGACAGCGTCCAATTGAGGCCGCCGTCCGACGTCACGTACACGCGCGAGTCCGTGCCGTTGCCGATCGAGAGGATCACCGCGTTCTTCGCGTCGAAGGCCTCGATGTCCCGGAACTGCAGTGAGGAGACGCCCGGCGGCGACACGTTCTGCCACGTCGCGCCGCGGTCGACCGTGCGCAGCACCGTGCCGAGACTGCCGCTCGTCCACGCAACGTCTGCGCTGACCGCGGAGAGCCCGCGGAGCCCGGCCGTCGAGCC
Organism: uncultured Gaiellaceae bacterium; assembly: GCA_963735585.1. Lineage (GTDB taxonomy): Bacteria > Actinomycetota > Thermoleophilia > Gaiellales > Gaiellaceae > Gaiellasilicea. The sequence goes on from CAVTLI010000001.1 coordinate 1,262,815, forward strand.
GGTGGGCGTCAGCTGCCAGGCGTAGTCGCGGCCGCCCGAGCCGAGCGCGACCGAAGCGCCCGCAACTGCGAACACGACTGCCAGGACGGCGATTCGATTCCTCACAGACATCGACGTAGCCGACTTCTCAACTCTTAAACACCTGGCGAGTTCTCGCACCGCGCTAGGGACGGGTGACGTACCGTTTCCGCGAGACGTTTTTGCGCCGACGACGGAGGTCAACGATGCTCGCCCGCCTGCACACGCTCGAAGCCACCCCGGAGCAGTACGAAGCGGGCTTCCGGATCGTGACCGACGACCTCCTGCCCTGGGCACGGGAGAGCACAGGCTTCTGCGGCGCGATCGGCCTCGTCGATCCTGACAGCGGCAAGGCGCTACTCCTCACGCTCTGGTCGGATGAGGATGCGCGGGCGAACAGCGCGGCCGCTGCCGACCACCTCAGCTCCCTGGCCGCGGACGCATCAGGAGCGCGCAGGCAGTCGATCGAGAACTTCGACGTCAGCCTCTTCGACGTACACGGAGGAGCCGCCGCGGTCAGTTGACCTGCGGCAGAGAGGAGATAGACGATGTGCCGTTGGCTCGCCTATTCGGGATCCCCCATCCGGCTCGAGGAGCTGTTGCTCAACCGCGACCGCTCGCTGATCGACCAGAGCCTGCATTCGAGACTGGGCGCGACGACGACCAACGGGGACGGCTTCGGCGTCGGCTGGTACCAGGACGACGAGCCGCCGAGGCTCTACCGCAGCGTCCATCCGGCCTGGAACGACCGCAACCTGCGCGAGCTCGCCGCCGGGATCTCCTCGCCCCTCTTCCTCGCGCACATCCGCGCCTCGACGGGGACGGCGATCCAGGAGACGAACGCGCACCCGTTCCGCTACGGGCGCTGGCTCTGGATGCACAACGGGCTGATCCGTGACTTCGCGCGCGTGCGGCGCGAGCTCCTGAACGCAGTCGACGACTCGCTCTTCCCCTCGATCGAGGGCACGACCGACTCGGAGGCGATGTTCTTCCTCGCCCTCACCTTCGGGCTCGAGACCGACCCGGTCGGCGCCGTCGAGCGGATGGTCGGCTTCGTCGAGGAGACCGGGCGCCGGCACGGTGTCGAGCAACCGATCCAGATGACGATCGCGACGACCGACGGGCGCAACATCTGGGCGTTCCGGTACTCGAGCGAGGGCGAGTCGCGATCGCTCTACTTCAGCACGCGCATGGACGCACTGAAGGCCCTCCATCCGGAGAGCGAAGAGCTCGCCCGGCTCTCGGACGAGACGCGGGTCGTCGTCTCCGAGCCACTCGGCGACCTCGAAGGCGCCTGGAACCAGGTGCCCGAGTCGCACGTCGGCATCATCCAGCCGGGCACCGATGAGCTACGTCCGTTCACGCCGCGCCGGTAGCGCGGAGGAGCCGGCGTGCATCAGGCCGGCCAGCCGTGCTCGGAGGCCGCCGCGCGAGCTCCCGTCCCGCAAGCCAGGCTGAGTGCCTGTTCGAACGGTTGGTCGGCTGCGAGGGCGACGAGCAAGGCGGCGGCGAAGGCGTCGCCGGCGCCGAACCGAGACCGGCGTACGACAGGCTCAGCCGCGGTTCGCGTGAGCTGTGTGCCACGGGCGGCGATGGCGCCTTGCTCGCCCAGCTTCACACAGGCAACGTCGAAGCGCGCCGAGAGCAGGCGTGCGGCCTCCTCGGGCTCGGCACCCGTGACCGCCCGCGCCTCCTCCGCGGTGGCCAGGATCATGTTGGCTCCAGTCGTCGCCTCGTCCAGCCGGCCTGCCGCCGCAACAGCCAGGCTCGCCGAGGCGAGGTCTACCGCGGCCCACCGGCCCGCAAAGCGATCGAGCGCGGAACGCGCGCCGGCGGCCGAGGTGCTCTGGAAGAGACTGAATCCGGAGACGAGCAGCGCATCTCCGTCGAGCGGATCGGGGACGTCGCCGGGTGCGAGCCGGGCGCTGGCCCCGGGGAAAGCGACGACGCCGGCGGCTGCGCCGGCCCCGAGCGCCACCGCGGCTCCGGTCGGCACGTCGGGGTCTCGTGCGAGGTGCACCTGGATGCCGTGCCCGGCGAGCACGCCCGCAACGAGCTCCCCTGCAGGATCCGAGCCGACCCTTCCGACCACGGCGGCAGACGCGCCGAGGGCTCGAGCCCAGACCGCCGCATTTGCGGCCGATCCTCCCGCCCTCACGGCGACGGAGGCATGGACGCGCGATCCCGGCCGGGGAGCTTCGGCCGCCATGACGTCGACCAGCACGTCCCCCACGGCGACGAAGCGCACGGAGCGCCCGGCCGGCGCGGTCAACCGCCGCTGGCCGTTCGTCCGCCGAGAGCCACGATCTCAACGATCGCCGGCGCCTGGATGAGCCGCGTCGCCCGGTCGGGCGACAGCGTGGACGCGAAGCTCTCCACGAGCTCGGCTGCCTCTTCGTATGCGGCCAGAGCGACGTCGTCGTCGCCGAGGGCGTACGAGGTCCGGCCGAGCGCCACCCGAGCGTGCCAGCGCCCCGGTGGGCCTACCAGCGCGTCGGCGACCTCGATTCCGGCTCGCAGCGCCCCGAGCGCTTCGTCGCGACGACCGAGCCGCGCCAGCGCCTCGCCGAGGACGGACAGCGAGCGGGCCTCGTACTTGCGTCGCCTCGTCCGCCGGGCGATCTCGATCGCCCGCTGCGCCCACTCGATCGCCGACTCGGGAGGCTCGGCGCGGAGCGCTATCTCGGCGCGGGCCGCGGCGAGCCGTCCGTAGATGAGCCAGGTCGTCCACCCGCTCGCGTTCGCCGCGCTCTGCCACTGCGCCGGCCAGGCGGCCTGGGCGCGACCGACCTCGTCCAGGAGCAGGTCGGTGAAGAGGAGATCGGACGTTGCGAACGCGCTCGGCATGCGGAACGCTCGCTCGGCGGAGAGCTCGAGCGCCTCCTCGCTCCGCCTGCGCGCCTCGTCGAGGTCGAAGAGCTCCCGGTAGGCGAGCGAGGAGTAGTTGAGCAGGCCGGCCTGACTCCGTCCGAGCTCACGGGCGATCACGAACAGCTCGTCCCAGATCTGGATCGCCTCCTCGTGGCGCCCGAGCCCGGCGAGCGCGAGGGCTTCCGTGCCGCCGCCCCGCAGGAGCGCCTCGGGGTTGTGGATGTCGGCGGCGAGCGCACGTGCCTGACGCGAGAGGTCGGCGCAGCGCTCGTAGCGTCCGGTCCAGTAGGTGGCGTCCGCGTGCAGGTGAAGGTGCTCCGCGTAGTCGAACTCTCTCCTTCCGGGCACCCATTCCGCGAGCGCCCGCTCCCCGAGCTCGAGCGTTCGATCGAGGTCGCCCTCGTCGCCTCGCATCCCGTAGGCCTGGCTCTGGAGCGCGAGCGCGGCGGGCATCGCCTCGTGGTCACCGAGCTCGGCCGCGAGCGCGACTGCCGCCGCGGCGATCTCGATCGTCTCGGCGTGCCGCTCGGTCCAGAGCGTCGCGCGGCCCCGGGCGAGCAGGGCCTCGAGCCGCTCCCCGCCCTCGAGCTCCGGAAGCAGCGCACCGAGCTCGTCGGCCGCAGCAACGTACTCCTCGAGCCTCGCGAGGGCGATGCCGCGCTGCAGGCGGATCCGGCGCCGCAGGCCCTCGTCCTCGGCCAGCTCGAGCGCTGCCGAGTACAGGTCGGCGACTGCGCCGTGGGCCCAGCCCCGGAACGCCGCCTCGGCGGCGGCGAGCAGGTACGGGATCGCGCGCGAGGGCTCCCCTGCCTCGCGCCAGTGGTGTGCGAGCAGCCAGGCGTGGGTCTCGCTCGAGCCCTCGATCGTCTCCTCGACGTAGCGGGCGACTGCGGCGTGGCGCTGGCGCCGCGGGGCTCGCGTCACCGTCGCATAGGCCACCTCACGGATGAGCATGTGCTTGAACGTGAACTCCACGTCGCCGGCGAGCTGGCTCGTCGGTTCGCGGTGGACGAGGTCGCGCGCCTCCAAGGCGGAGAGCGCTTCGTCGACGTCGACGCCGGCGTCGCCGACCGCACCCAGGATGCCGCGCCAGAAGGTCTTGCCGACCACCGCCGCAGAGAGCAGGGTCGCCCGTGTATCCGGCGGCATGGCGTCGATGCGCGCGGCGATTGCCTCCCTCACCGTCACGGGCAGCGCAGCGCCCTCTCCGACTTCGAGGATCGACGCAGCGAGCTCTTCGAGGAAGAGCGGATTGCCTTCCGCGACCTCGATCAGGCGGTCGACGTCGACCGTGCGCTCGCCGACCGACCGGACCAGGTGGGACGCGAGCGCAGCGGCGTCCGCGGCTTCGAGGGGATCCAGCGGGATCATCGTCTGCGCGACGAGGCCGCTCCCCCAGCTCGGGTGAGCATCGAGAAGCTCGGGACGCGCCGGCGCGACGAGCATGATCGGAGCGTCGCGCACGTACTTGGCGAGGTACTCCAGGAGCTCGAGCTCGCTGCGCTGGGCCCAGTGGATGTCCTCGAAGAGCAGGAGCGTCGGCGTCGCGAGCCCCGCGCACTCGACGAAGCGCCGCGCGGCGAAGAAGAGCAGCCGAGGCTCGTCGACGCTGTCGTCGACCCCGAGCCCGAGCAGGAGCGCGAGATAGCGGCTCGTGTCGGCGGCCTCGGCCGCCGGCAGCAGCTCGTCGACGAGGCGCCGCAGCTTCTCACGAGCGACGGTGACCGAATCCGACTCGAAGATGCCGCTCGCCCCGCGGACGAGCTCCGGAAAGGCCTGGTACCCGGACTGCGTGCCATAGGGCAGGCACCGGCCGCGCAGGGTCCGCCCACCGGCTCGCTCGACGAGCGCGGAGACCTCGAGGCAGATCCTCGACTTGCCGATCCCGGGCGGGCCAAGCACCGTCACGAGGTGCGGTCGCCGCTCCGCGACGGCCCGCGTCCACAGCGAATGGATCAATTCGAGCTCGCGGCCTCGGCCGACCAGCGGGTTCGCCACCAGTGGCCGCCCGGCAGGGGAGCCGACCGGCTCGACGGCCAGCCAGGCGGGCACCGCCTCCGCCTTGCCCTTGGCGTCGATCGGCTCCAGAGACTCGTAGCGGATCGCGTGGCGCGTCGCCCGGTGCGTCTCCTCGCCGACGATCAAGCGGCCGGTCGGGGCGGCGGACTGAAGCCTCGAAGCCGTGTTGACCACGTCGCCGATGGCCAGGGGCTCGCCGCTCTTGCCGGCTCCGACGGAGACGATCGTGTCTCCGGTGTTGACCGCAGCTCTCGCCGCCAGGTCGAGGCCGTGCTTCCGATTCAGCGCCTCGATGCCGTCGAGGACGGCGAGGCCGGTGCGGACGGCGCGCTCGGCGTCGTCCCCATGCGCGATGGGGGCTCCGAACACCGCCATGATCGCGTCGCCGATGAACTTCTCCAGCGTGCCGCCGTGCTGCTCGACTCGCTGCCTCGCCTCTGCGTGGTAGAGCTGGAGCGCGTCCCGGACGTCCTCCGGGTCGGCTCGATCGGAGCGCGACGTGAAGCCCACGAGGTCGACGAAGAGCACCGAGACGAGCTTTCGCTCCTCCGACGTCGTCGCGCGGTCCAGCGGCGCGCCGCAGCTGCTGCAGAAGCGCGAACGGCGCGCGTTCTCCTCACCGCAACTCGGGCACCGGGCAGCTCGCAGCTCATCGATCTCTGCAGCCAAGCCGTAAGTCTCTCCCCTCGCTTCCGGGCTGCCAAGAGCTGATCTGGTTTCGCGCGCCGCCCCAGCCCTACGCGGGCGCGCCGGCGGCCGGCTCGACTGCTGCCCTCGCCTGCAACACCTTCTCGCGCCGCGCCTTCGTCAGCTCCTGGACGAGGATCTGGATCGCCGCCGCCAGCGGGACAGCGGTGAGCGCGCCGAGGACGCCGAGCAGCGCGCCGAAGAGCGTCACCGCGACGATGATGAAGAACGGGGAGATGTTCACGGCCTTGCCCTGGATCTTGGGCGTGAGGATGCTGTTCTCGAGCTGCTGGTAGATCAGAACCACAGCGGCCATGATCAATGCGGCCGTGAGCCCCTGCTCAGCCCACAGCGTCGGCACGAGGATGAAGCCGGCGATCGTGGCGCCGATGTTGGGGATCATGTCGAGCAGCCCCGCGATCACGCCCAGCGCGACGGCGTAGCTCGACCCGAGCAGCCAAGCCGTCACCCCCTGGGTCGTGCCGGCGATCGACGCAATGATGATCAGCCCGATCGCCCAACGGGAGACGGACTCGGTGATCCGCTCCCACACGGCGAGCCAACGCTCGTCCTCGCCCGGCATGAGGACGCTGCCGAGCGACCGCTTCAAGTTGGCGATGTCGGTGAGCAGGAACAGGCAAACGAAGAGAATCGTGAAGGCGGCGAGGAAGATCGAGAAGAAGCTGCCGGTGATCCCGAGGACGGCCGAGATCGCATCGGGCACCAGGGAGGAGATCTGTTGAGCGCCTTCCTGGACGTTTTCGGCCGCCCCCGAATCTCCGACCGACGACAGCTCGTCGGAGTCCTGAAGCTGCTGGACGGTCGTCGGTAGCTCCTGCAGGAAGTCACGGACGTCACCGACGAGCGGCACGAGCAGCAACAGCGCCAACAGCGTCACCGCGACCGCAGTGCCGAGCACCGTCACGGTCGCGGCCAGACCGCGCGACATGTGCGTCTTCGCCATCACGAACCGGACCGGGAACTCGAAGACGAGGGCGAGGAAGATGCCGACGAAGACGACGAGGAACGTACTGCCGATCGCGGCGAACGCGGCAGCCACAGCGACCGCCGCGGCGACGATCAGCACCGTCCGCATAGGCAGGACGAGCTCCACACGCTTGGTGGAGGACGGGTCCATCGCGCAACCCTACATCGGCGGTCAGATGCATCTTCCGCGTGGACGGCATAGGGTTGCGTCCGTGAGCCGGTTGCGGTCGAGGCCCGGAGGGTCCGCGTGAGCCACACCGCGGTCGAGACGATCTCGCCGCTCCGCGACGACTCGCGGAAGCGGCGCTTCACCAAGCTCGCGGGCTGGGCGGTCGGCCTCGCCGTCGTCATGGTCGTGGCGAACCTGCTCGGCTGGGATCTCGTCGGCTGGTTCCGGAACGTCTGGGACCAGGTCACGGCGATCTCGGTCGCCTCGCTGATCGCCGCGTGTGCCTTCCAGACCCTTCAGACGACGCTGACAGCGCTCTCCTGGCTCTTCATCCTCCGCGCCGCCTACCCGAAGGTGTCGATCGGCTTCCGGCCGATCGTCGCCGCGTACGCCGTCTCGGTCGCGATGAACAACGTGCTACCCGCCAACATCGGCACCTTCGCCTTGCTGCTGATGTTCGTGGCGCTGATCCCCGGCTCCACCTTCCCCGGGGATCTTCGCCGGCTATCTCGTGCAGAAGATCTTCTTCACCGTGATCGGCGCCTTCGTCTACCTCTACCTGTTCCTCAGCGTGCCGGGCATGACCGTGGAGGGCTCGCGCTCGCCCGACTGGAGCTGGTTCTCCGCATACCCCGCGCTCACGCTGCTGATCGTGGCGGGAGGCCTGTTCCTGATCGTCCTGCTCCTGCGCATCTTCTGGCGCCAGGTGAAGAAGCTGTGGGAGAAGGCGAAGGTGGGCGGCGCCATCCTCTCCCGGCCCCGCGACTACTTCCTCAAGGTGTTCCTGCCCTCGTTCGGCGGGTGGCTCGCGAAGCTGGGCGTGATCGCCGTCTTCCTCGCCGCCTACGGGATCCCCGTCACCTTCGCTTCCGTCATGCACGTCGTCGGCTCCAACTCGATCGCCAACACCGTCTCCGTGACCCCCGGCGGCGTCGGCGTCAACCAGGCGATGAACGTCGTCGCCCTGCAGGACTACACGGACGCCGAGACGGCCACCGCGTACTCGATCGGCCAACAGCTCGTCACCACCGCCTGGAACATGATCTTCGCGATCGCGCTCGTCTGCTGGGTCTTCGGCTGGACGGGCGGCAGGCTGCTCGTGACCGAGTCCTACACGGGAGCGAAGGAGAAGATGTCGGATCAGAAGGCGCAGCGTGCGGAGAGGCGCTCCGAGAAGAAGGCCGCCAGGAAGGAGGCACGCGAGCACCGGCACGACGCCGGCACCGACGCGTGAGCAGCTCGGCCGTCAGGGGAGATCCCCGGGTCGTTCCAGCCAGTGGGTACGCGCGAATCCCCAGCAGCAGGGGCCGCAGATGGGCGGTAGCGGTAGGGACAGAGGCGCGCCGGTGGGCGATCCTCGTAACGCCCACCACACGATCTCTTGATTGGAGCGCCCACGGACATGCTCAATCGCGACAACAGCTACGACAGCGCGCCGGAGCCGATCGAGGATGATCGCGGCGCCTCGATTCTCGGGCCGCGGAACATTCCGGTCGAGACGGAGAACCTCAGCCTGCTCGCCTCGCCGTCGACCGACTCTGGCTCGGTGCCGAACCTGAAGTTCCCGTTTGCCGCGGCACGGAATCGCATCCTGACCGGGGGGTGGGCGCGCGAGGTGACCATCCGCGAGCTGCCGATCGCGAAGGAGATCGCAGGAGTCAACATGCGCTTGAAGCCCGGCGGCATCCGCGAGATGCACTGGCACAAAGAGGCGGAGTGGGCCTACATGATCGCCGGCACGGCGCGGATCACCGCGGTCGACTCGGACGGACGCAACTTCATCGACGACGTCGGCGAGGGTGACCTGTGGTACTTCCCGGCCGGGATCCCGCATTCGATCCAGGGGCTCGCGACGGGCTGTGAATTCCTGCTCGTGTTCGACGACGGAGGCTTCTCCGAGAACGAGACGTTCCTGATCACCGACTGGTTCGCGCACACGCCGCGCGACGTGCTCGCCCAGAACTTCGGCGTGCCCGAGTCGGCCTTCGCAGACCTTCCGGTCAACGTCGAGCACGACCGCTACGTGTTCGACGGCGAGGTGCCGCCGCCGCTTCAAGAGGACGCGGTCTCCGCGCCCGACGGGACGGTGCCCCAGATCTTCAGCCACCGCATGACGGCGCAGGAGCCGGTGAAGACCAGGGGCGGACAGGTGCGGATCACCGACTCGACCAACTTCCCCATCTCGAAGACGATCGCGGCGGCGCTCGTGGAGGTCGCGCCCGGCGGCCTCCGTGAAATGCATTGGCACCCCAACACGGACGAGTGGCAGTACTACCTCGCCGGCCAGGGCCGCATGACCGTGTTCGCGTCCAGTGGCAAGGCGCGGACGACTGACTTTCAAGCCGGCGACGTCGGTTATGTGCCCTTCGCGATGGGCCACTACGTGCAGAACACGGGGGACGAGCCGCTGGTCTTCCTCGAGATGTTCCGTAGCGACCGCTTCGCCGACGTCTCCCTGAACCAGTGGATGGCGCTGACGCCGGCCGAGCTCGTCCGGGCTCACCTCAATCTCAGTCCACAGACGATCGCAGCCCTCTCCAAGAGCAAGCCGATCGTCGTGCGCTAGACATGGCTGCCCGCAGCGATCGGACCACAGATCCGAACCCGGAACACACCGGCCCGGCCGCGAATTCGGGCGGAACGGAAGGCCCCTTGGTTCGCGATCTCTTGCTGGTCGCGCTGACGGTGTCCACAGGCGCCGTCGACGCGCTCAGCTGGCTCGTTCTCGACAAGGTCTTCTCGGCGTTCATGACGGGCAACCTCGCGTTCCTCGGATTCCGGGCCGGCGGTGCCGACGGGCCGTCCGTGCCGCGTGTCCTCGTGGCGTTGGCAGCCTTCGGCGTCGGAGCCGCCCTGGCGGCGCGGATCGTCGCTTCGACGAGGAAGACCGGCATCGTCTGGCCGCGCAGAGTCACCGTCGCACTCGGAGTTGTGCTCCTGGTTCAGGTCGCGTTCCTCGTCCTGTGGGTCGGCGTCGACGCGCACCCGTCGAGCCGGGCCGGCGACCTGCTCGTCGCTCTGTCGGCGCTCGCCATGGGCATGCAGACGACCGCGATCTTCTCGCTCGGCGTCCGGGCCGTCTTCACCACCGCGGCCACCGCCACCTGGGCCACCCTGTCGGGCGACCTCGCCGGCTGGGCGCAGTCGAGAGGGGAGCGGCTACGACTCGCTGCCGTTCTCGGCGGCCTTGTCGTCGGCGCCGCCGCGGGCGCGTTTCTCGTCGACCACGCACGCACCTGGGCACCGGTCTTCCCGCTCGTGGTCACCGGCGGGGTGGTAGCGGCTGCGGCGCTTGCCTTCCATGCCACGGCCCGGCCGTCCGCGCGTGTCGCGCCAGGGAGGGCATGAAATCGACTCGATCACCGCGTCAACGAAGGCGGCACTGCGCGCTCGCCGCGCAGACCCTGAGGGTCTCGATCACAGGCTGCCCTCCTTGCCACCCGAGCTGCAGCAGGAGCGAGGCTGCGTTGTTCGAGTAGTCGCGCTCGAGCAGACGACGATCTCCGTTCACTTTGTGGACGAGTACGTACCGGCCGCCCGGTAGACCGGTGAGCTCGACGTACTGTCCTTCCAGAGTCGGGTCGTAGTCGTCGCCGTAGCCGACGGAGATGCCCTGGCGCACGCGCAGCAGGTGTGGCGATCGCAGCCCGCAGCGCCCGCGGAACACCTTCTCGGGAGGCTTCCCCGGGAGGCTGCGCTTCGAGTCGTAGCGATCGCCGAGACAGAAGCCGGTCTTCACGTCGCGCACCGCGGACGCGCTCGTTCCGACGCGCCTCAACTCGTAACGCTCGAAGGGGACGAGATGCCAGTGCGCATGATCGGCCGAGCGCACGTAACGCAGAGTCGCAACACCCGGGACGACCCGGGTCGAGCCGTCTGCTCGACGCACGATCTGATCGGCTCGCATCGGCCCTGCGCGGAACGCCCGGCGGCTGCCGTCGACGATCAGCGGCCCGCTTCCGATGTTGACCACAGCCGACGCGAAGCCGAGCCGGTGGACGGGCAGCCCAGCCCGGGTGGCCTCCGTCACCACGAGCTTGCTCGGCGCCTCCTGGTCGAGGTCGGGAAGAAGCTCGGCCTGGACCGGCCGCCCGCGCTCGGAGCTTTCGGAGGGTGCCACCCCGAGACTGGCATCGTGCTCGCCGAGCGCCAGGCCGACGGCGACGAGCGCAACGAGTCCGAGCGCGAAGCTGAGGGCCACTAGCGGTGCGAGCGCGCGGCGTTCGGTCAAGCTACGGACGCTCGTCGAGTTCTGCGAAGACGAGGTAGTTGTCGCGATAGTGGCCTGTCGCTTGGTCGAAGGCCCCGCCGCACGTGATCAGCGTGAGCGTCGCGTGAGGCTTCTTGTTGTACACCAGCTTCGACGGAAAATTGTCCTTGGGTACGGCCATGCTCGATCGGACGGCGAAGCGGACGGTGGAGCCGTCCTTCAGCACCACCTCGATCAGGTCATCTCTGCGCAGCTCGCGCAGACGGTAGAAGACGGCGGGACCGCTCTTGGAGTCGACGTGCCCGGCAATCACGGCGCCGCCGAGCTCACCAGGCTCGGGGCCGCCGACGTACCAGCCCGTCTCCGCATAGTTCGTAGGCACCTCGAGCGTTCGGTCCGGGTTGAGCCCAAGCGGGATCACGGCTGCCGAGACACGAATCGCTGGAATCACGACCCGGACCGGACTCGCTCTCTGGACATCGCGCGGCGGCATGGATTCCCGCGCAGTGCTCGCCTCTGAGCGCGGCTGACGGATCCGAGTCTGCTGCTGTGCCGACTCGACGCTGAGCCCTGCCAGCTCGAGCGGGCCCGTCGGCGCAGAATCGCGAACCGCGAGCACGCCCGCCGCCGCGAGCAGGCCAACACCGCCGAGCACGAGCGTCGCCGGCCAGAGCCGGCGACGCCCGTGCCTCCTGCGCGCGTCCATGCTGGTGCTAGCGCTCCTCGCTCCGGCGGCGCAGCGAACCCGCTCCGAGCGTCAACAGGACAAGCCCACCGCCCGCCAGGGCAAGCGACACCACCAGCGAGCCGTCGGACATGCGAGTGGCCGTGCCGCCCGCACCGGTCCCGACGCCACCAGCGGCACCGCCGCCGTCGCCGCCGCCGCCATTCTCCTCCTCGTCCTCCCCGGCAAAGCCGGCCGGAGCGAGCGCGACCGCGAAGAGCACAAACGCGGCAATCGTCGCGAGGAGTCGTCTGATCGAGGTCATGACACTCCTTTCTCGAGCGCGACCACGATGTGGGTCGCGTCTGCGGGAAGTATGTCCCCGACGGCGTGAACTCGTCCACTTGGTCGTGGTTGGCGCGCCCGGTCGCAAGTCCGTTGATGCGTTCGCGCCGTGTGAAACAGGGTGCGGATTGCCAACTCTTTACCCAAAGCTTGCCGAGTGCTGTCTGTGCCGAGGTCCGGCGCTTACGCACCCTCCCCTACCTTCGGTGCATGAGTCGAAACCGGCGAAGGGGGTCGAAAGATGGAACGCAGCAAGAGGACGAGTACCGCGGCGCGACGGGGGATTGTCGCGGCATTTCTGGCCATGGTCGCAGTCGTCGGAGTGCCCGCCAGCTCACAGGCGGCCACGCCGAAACTGATCGCGACCGTGGGGCCAGGCTTCACGATCTCGCTGAAGACGGCGGCCGGCAAGAACGTCACGACGTTGAAGCCGGGCACGTACGCGATCACGGTCAGGGATCGCTCGCGCATCCATGACTTCCGCCTGCGAGGACCAGGTGTGAACAAGGTCTTCAGCAGTGTGGCCGCCGTCGGGACGCGATCGTTGACGGTTCGTCTCCGTGCGGGTCGGTACCAGTTCACGTGCCAGCCGCACGCGAGCGCGATGCACGGCGCCTTCAGCGTCCGTTAGCGGAGTTGGCGATGAGGAAGAAAGGCCTTCTCCTTCTCCTGGCCGCGAGCGCCGCCGCCCTCGGTGGCGGCCTCGCGATCAACTCCTCGGCGGATGCACGCCCCGCCGAGACGCCGTCCACGGTCGCCTCCCTCGCGCTGGGCGCCGCCGGGGTCGATCCGCGGGCCGGCGGCTTCGAGATCGCACTCGGCGAATGGGCGCTGTCACCGGAAGCGCCGGCCATCAGACCCGGTCCGGTGACGTTCGTGATTCGCAACCGTGGCAAGTTCCGCCACGGCTTCGAGCTCGAGATCCGGCGTGTCGAGGAACGGCACGACGACGATCACGGCGACCATCGCGGCGACGACGACGCCAAGTCGATCAAGCTCCTCCCCGGCGAGTCGACGCGGATGACGCTGAATCTGCGCGCGGGCGTCTACGAGATCGAATGCTTCATCAGCCATCACGACGAAATGGGGATGCGCGGCGTGCTCCAGGTGAGGACGGATGCGCCGTTCATCACGCCGGCGGCTGCGCCGGCGCGCACGACGGTCGCCATCTCCGGCTTCGCCTTCAAGCCGGCGACGCTCAGAACGACGGTTGGGAAGACCGTCACCTGGCGGAATGCCGACGCCGCCCCGCACACGGCTACGGCCAAGCAGTTCTCGTCGCCGCAGCTCGGGAAGGGAGCGAGCTTCCGCCGCCGCTTCACCCGCGCTGGGACGTTCGCGTATCTCTGCGCCCTCCACCCTGGGATGCGCGGCAAAGTCATCGTTACGGGCGGGGCGGGTTAGATGGCCCTCCCGACTCCCACCGGCGTGCGCTTCGGCTCCCCAGCTCACGGTCGCGGCGGCGCTGCTCTCGATCGGGGCGGCAGCGATTCACGCAGCTGTCGTCGGGCCACATTTCGAGGAGTACGTCCCCTTCGGCCTGCTGTTCCTCGCCACCGCGCTGGCGCAGGCTGTGTGGGCGGTCCTCCTGCTCGCCGCGCCGTCGGCACGGCTGCTGGCGGCCGGTGCAGCCGGGAATGTCGCGATCCTCGGCGCTTGGGCCTGTTCGCGAACAACCGGCCTCCCGGTCGGGCCCGAGCGCTGGACGCCCGAGCCGATTTCGGCGCTGGACGTTGCCGCGTCGACGTTCGAGCTCGGCCTCGTCGTCGCAATCGGGGGTCTCGTCGCTACCGGTGCACCACTCAGGGCGCCGGCCGGCCGGGAGGTCAAGCTCTTTGCCGCCATCGGGACTGCAGTCGTCGTCGCGCTCACCGGGGTCGCGTTCGCGCAAGACCAGGGAGGCGCCCACCACCACGCCACGACAGGAGAGCAGCCTGCGCAGTCCGCGACCCACCACCAGACTGCCGCGACAGGAAGGGAGGGCCCGACGCGGAGTGAATCGCCGAGTCAGTCTGTGACCCCGGCGACGAGCACTGCGACCCTCGCGAAGCAAGGGGAGCGCCCTACCGGCGTCGCTCGCCCCGCAGGCCAGGCCGGCCACGCCCACCCCGCCGGCCAGATTGGCCATGCCCACACGACGCCACACGCGAAGTGAGACGAGCCGAGGCAGTCAGCGAAGTCGGAAACGCGTCGGTCGTCACCGGGCTTGCGGCGCTGATCGGTCCCGCGGGGATCGGGGTCGCGGCTCTGCTGATGGTGTTCGTCGGCAACCCGTGGTCTGCTGCGACCGATGAGATCCGCGCCTCGGTGCGGTCGTAACGAGAAAGAGAAAGGGACGAACCCATGAAACTGACGACGACGACGCTCGTCTCCGTCGATGGGGCTGCACCATGACCAAGGTGGTCGCAATCATGTCGATGTCTCTCGACGGGTACGTCGCCGACGCGAACGACGGGGTCGCCGAGGTTTTCGACTGGTACTTCTCGGGCGACGTCGAGGTCCCCACAGCGAGCACGACCTCCGGCATGACGTTCCACGTCTCGGCGCCGAGCGCCGACCACCTGAGAGGCTTGCAGGCTGAGATCGGCGCCATGCTCACCGGTCGGCGCACGTTCGAGCGCGCCGACGGCTGGGGCGGCCAGCACCCGTGGGATATTCCCGCTTTCGTCGCCACCCACCAGGTGCCCGACGGCTGGCCACGGCCCGGCTCGACAGTCCAGTTCGTCACCGACGGCATCGAAAGCGCCGTTGCTCGAGCGAAATCGGCTGCCGACCCGAAGTCCGTAGGAGTGCACGGCGCCCAAACGATCCAGCAGTGCCTGGACGCCGGGCTGCTCGACGAGCTCCACATCGATCTGGCTGCCGTGTTGCTAGGCGCAGGAGTGCGGCTGTTCGACCACCTCGCGAACACACCGGCCGTCCTCGGGAATCCGACAGTCGTCACCGGTGTGGGTGTCACGCATCTGCGCTATCCCGTGCACACGTCGTAGAGTCCGAACGGTGGTCGACCGCGCCGGGTTCACCTGCGAGGGCATCGTCCGCTCGATGCCGCACCGGTTGTCCGACGGATCCACAAGACGCTTTACTCAGTGCTCTCCGGTGAGTGATGTGCTTCCGCCTCCCGGGATTCGCTCACCCGAGCCGGGTCCCAGGCCCTGAGCAGGTCGTCGGCGAACGCATCCGCCTCGGGGCACGCCGTCGCCCGGATGCGACGCGCGGCGTCTTCGAGGTCGTAGCGCGTCCGCCGCTGCACGACGTCAGGGCCGAGCAGCGTCCAGTACGCCCCCGGCGCCTTTTCGCGGAGCAGGCCGACGCTGCCGGCGTTGATCACGCGCTTTGCCGCGTGCGTCCGGTCGAACTGGACGTGGGTGTGGCCGCAGACGACCAGGTTCTCCGTCACCCCTGCGAGGATGCCGTCCAACCGCCGGTCCGGCGTGACCCGCGTGATCACCTCGTGATCGCTACGAGGGGATCCGTGGCAGAAGAGCGTCGCGCCGAGGCCGTCGACCTCGATCGTCACGGTCGTCGGCAAGGCGGCGAGCAGATCGCGTTGGGCCTCGGTCACTTGCCGCGCAGCCCACTCGATGCGCTGGACCCAGACGTCGTCCTCACCGCGCGTCTCCGGCTGGGAGGACGCGTCGTAATGGTCGACGATCTCGCGGTCGGTGTTGCCGCGGAGGAAGCGGACGCGTTTGCCGAGAGAGATCAGCCGATCGAGCGTCTCCCGCGCCATCGGGCCTGCCGCCATGTCCCCACCCGCCACGATCAGATCCGGTCGGACGTGCGAGAGCTCGGCCAGCACTGCCTCGAGCGCCGGGAGGTTGCCGTGAATGTCGTAGAGCGCCGCAACTCGCATCGCGCCCAACGGTATCCGTCCCGATCTTAGTCGTAGCCTCCGGCTCCGCCTCGGCAATGGGGCTCGGCGTCTTAACCTGCGTGCTCAGCTAAGAGCCTGCTCGAACCGCGGGTCGTCGCGTACGGCGGCGAAGTCGTCGTCTCTGCGCGCGTCCTCGCGGAACCGCGGGAGCAGCTCGACGGACCGTCGCAGGTGGGCGAACGTGTCGTCGCCGGTATCGCCCGCGAGCGTTGCGAAGCACGCGTAGTTGTAATGCAAGCCCGCGTGATCCGGCATGTGCTCGAGGGCAGCGCGGACCGCTTCGAGCGCGTCGGCGTAGCGCTGCTCGCCGTAGGCCGTCATGGACTCTCTATGGAACGGCCACGCCTCACCCCAGTCGACCCCCTGGTACGCCTCGCCGGGTGTGGCGCCGACAGCCAGGACGGTTCCGTCCCCGGTCGCCTTCCGCCGCGACTCTGGCCCGACGAACACGAGTGTTCCTGGCCGCGCGTCGACCGTCTCGCCGTCGACCTCGAACGTCGCGTTCCCGTCGAGCACGATGTACAGCTCCTCCTGACCCGACCCGGACTCGTCGTGCTCGTTGATCAGCGTGCCGTCCTCGCCGGGCGTGTAGGCGTTGATTCCGAAGGCGTGGATCCCGAGATGCTCCCGCACCGGAATATCTCTGCCGCGCCGCTCGATGTCGTCGAGGTGCGCGACCTGCCAGTTCGGCTTGTCATTCATCCGATCTCCTCCCGCGTCCGTGCGAATTGTCGATCGTAACCGCCGTCAAGCACGTCGCCTTACGACGGGACCTCCGGCGTGTTATCGGCGCGTCGCGTCTTATCCCTGGCTCCCAAGCATGGGGTCAACCGCGAGCGAATCGCGCCCGACGCCGGCCCATGCGAGCGTGCCAAAGCAGGTGAGATTCCCGCATGGGCGCTGAAAGGGACCCGGTCTCGTCTCCCGGTTAATGCGGGACCGGAAGCGCGACGACAAGCGAAGTCCCGTCGCCGGGCTTGCTTGTGATCTCCAGCGCGCCGCCCAGCGCCTCGACCCGATCGCGGAGGCCGACAAGGCCAGAGCCCCGAGCCGGATCGGCACCGCCGATGCCGTCGTCGCATACCGACAGCAGCAGGATCTCGTTCTTCACATTGAGCGCAACGTCGATGCGCGTCGACCGTGAGTGTTTTGCGGCGTTAGCCATAGACTCGGACGCGACGAAGTAGGCGGCGACCTCGACCGGCTCGGGGAAACGCTCCGCTGTCGTCGCCTCAAGTGCCACGGGGATTGGCGAGCGCAGGGCGAGTGCTTCAAGCGCGGGTCCGAGACCGGCGTCGGAAAGTATGGCCGGGTGAATGCCTCGCGAGAGCTCCTGCAGCTCCTCGACGGCCGTGCCGAGACCGGCGGCGATGCGCGAGAACTTCTCTCGAACGTCGCTGCTCTGCGGCGGTAGCTCGGCCGCGGCTGCGTTGGCCGCCAATGCGAGCGAGACGAGCCGTTGCTGGGTTCCGTCGTGGAGGTCGCGCTCGATCGTGCGTCGCGCCTCGTCGCCTGCGGCCACGATTCTGGCGCGGGACTCGATCAACTCGGTCCGGGCGGCCGCGTTCGAGATCGCCGTGGCGATCAACTCGGTGAACCTTTCCAGACGCGTCTCGGCGTCGGGCGGCAGGAGATTATGAGTAGAACCCACGACCATCGCTCCCCACAGGTGATCCTCGACGACGATCGGGCATCCGACATGTGACAGCGTGCCGAGGCGACGCGACGCCTCTCCAACTGACCCGCCGATGGCGGCCCAGTCCTTCTTCTCGATACGGGCCGAGCGTCCCGTCCGATAGACCTCCGCCGAAGCCATTCCTTCCTGGAATTCCCAGCGTGTCCCGATTGGGATGTCGATGTTTGTGGCGCCGACGAATACGACCGCCGCACCGTCCTCGAATCTCAAGACGGCCGCATTCGAGTAGAAGACCTGCGCCACTTCCTCGGTCACAGCCGCGAAGATCGCGCCGGGCGGTACGGCGTGCGCAACGAGCGTTGCCACCCGCCGCAGAGCGGCTTGTTCTTCGGCGAGCTGCGCGTGGGCTTGCCGTATCGCGGTATTGGCGATCGCGGTTGCGATCAGTTCAGTGAATCTCTCCAGCCGTTCTTCGGTGTCGCGCGGCAAGAGATCCTGAGAAGACACGACGATTGCTCCCCACAGGCGACCGTCGACGAAGATGGGGCTTCCAACCATCGAGCGGAAGCCATGCCGACGAACTTGCTCTCCAAGTTCTCCTTCCAGGGAGGACCAGTCCCCCTCCTCGACACGTGCCGGGCGCCCAGTCCGGTGGACCTCCGCTGAGATCATTCCATCCTGAAAGTCCCATCGTGACCCGACCGGGATGTCGATGTTCACGACACCGACATACACGACCGCTGAGTCGTCCTCGAATCTCCCAACGCCTGCTGCCGAGTCGAAGAGGCGAGCGACTTCCTCGCTGACGGCGGAGAAGATCTCGGTCGATGGCGCGTCGTTCGCGACCAGCGTGGCGACGCGCCGCAGGGCCGCTTGTTCCTCGGCCAGCGCGGCGAGAGCCTCTCGCGACTGTGCATTCGCGATTGCGGTAGCGAACAGCGCGCTGAAGTCGGCGAGACGCCTGTCGGTTCCAGCCGCGAGCGAAATCTCGAGCGATGCAATCGTGATCGCTCCCCATAACTCGCCCTCGACGAGGACGGGAGTTGCAAGTGCGGAGCGCACGCCCGACTCGCGCGCGACCGCCGGCGGCTCGCCGTCGCATTTCTGCAGATCGAAGCTCGCGGACTGACCTGTCCGGTACACGGCACCGACGACGTAGTCCGGATCGAGGTGCACGCGGGCGCCGCGGCTGTGAGGACCGCGGTGTGCTCCCATGACCGTGACCGTGCCGTCGCCCTCGAATCTGAGCACAGCGGAGATGTCGGCTCCGCACAGTGCCTCGATCTCTCCGGCAAGCGCGTCGAACAGCGGTCCCGGGTCCACTCCGTTCGCGACGAGCGTGGCCACGCGCCGCAGCGCCGCCTGCTCATCGGCCAGCAGCTGGACCGCCTCGCGCGCATCCGCGTGCTCGCTCGCCCTTGTCAGCGGGCCTGTGGGCTCGGCGAGGCGAACGTCACCGTCGTCCTGGCTCGTCCCGGTCACGCCACCAGTCTGATCCGCTCACGCGGCCAAGGGAAGGGTCGCACCCGGGATCGGCCGCGGCGAGCCTTGGTGGCAGATATCCGCATCGCAGATACTTCCACGGGTGAGCAGCTCGCCTGCCACTCGGGTCGTGATTGCCGACGACGACGTCCTGCTCCGCGAAGGGCTTGCCAGCCTGCTCGAGCGCTCTGGCTTCGACGTCGTCGCTCAGGCAGGCGACGGTGTGACCGCGCTTCGGACATGCCGCGAGCACGAACCGGACTTGCTGGTCATCGACATCCGCATGCCGCCCACACAGACGACGGAAGGGCTCGAGGCGGCGCACGCGATCCGCGCGGAGTATCCCGACGTGGGGATCCTGGTGCTCTCGGCCTACGTGGAGGTCGAGCACGCGGTGGACCTCCTCGCCAGTGGCAAGCGATGCGGGTATCTATTGAAGAGTCGCGTCACGGACATGGACGATTTCCTCGAGACGCTCGAGCGCATCGTCAAAGGCGGTTCCGTTGTCGACCCAGCGCTCGTTCAGCAACTCGTCGCGGCGCGGCGCATCGATGACCCACTCGAGGAGCTGACGCCGCGCGAGCGCGAGGTGCTCGCGCTGGTGGCCGAGGGTCGATCGAACGCCGGTATCGCCCGCCGCCTGTGGGTGACCGAGGGCACCGTTGCCAAGCACGTCCACAGCATCCTCGCCAAGCTCCGTCTCACCGGGAGCGACGACGATCATCGGCGAGTCCTGGCCGTCGTCACGTTTCTTCGCGGTCAGAAGGTGATCGACTAGCGACAAGCTCGCGCACCGCCCGAGCCGAGAGCTGCGTCTTGGGGATGAACCCCGCGGCGGGACTCGTCTTGATCAGGCGGCCGAAATCCTGCTCCGCGCGCGTCGAGATCAACACCACGCCCGATGCCAGCCACGGAAAGCGCTCGACGAGCATCCGCGCCAGTTCAAAGCCGCTCTCCTCGCGGAGGTTGATGTCGACGAGCACGACCTGAGGTTGCAGCTCGCTGACCTGACGCAGCGCTTCCGCGCTCGTCGTTGCCGTTCCCACGACGTCAAGGTCGTCTCCGGCGAGGCTCGCGGCGGCGATCTCGAGGAAAAATTCGTTGTCGTCCACGATCAGGCAGCGCAGTGGCACGGGCCTCAGCATCGCAGCGCGATCCAGGCGGCGCATTACCCCTAGATGGAATATCGAGACGCACAGCAGAGGGCCCCGAAGACTCCTGCCTCTATGGCAGACGCAGGCCCGGCGATGACGGATTCTGGCCGTGCGACGTCGCGAAAACAGTCCACAAACGAACGAAGGAGATCATTCATGACTGAGGTAACGAACGTAGTCCTCGTCCACGGCGGCTTCGTGGACGGATCGGGATGGCAGGGCGTCTACGACCTGCTGCGAGCAGACGGCTTCAACGTCAGCGTCGTCCAGAACCCGACGCTGTCGCTCGCAGACGACGTCGCCGTCACCCGCCGCGTCCTCGACAAGCAGGACGGCCCGACGATTCTCGTCGGCCACTCCTACGGCGGCGTCGTCGTCACGGAGGCCGGCAGCCACGAAAACGTCGCTGGACTCGTCTACATCGCGGCCTTCGCCCCGGATCAGGGCGAGTCAGTCGGGAGCCTGATCGCCGACCCGCCTCCCGGCGCGTCCGTGCCGCCGATCCTGCCGCCGCAGGACGGCCTCCTGTTCCTCGACCGCGACAAATTCGCCGCCTCGTTCGCGGCGGACGTCTCGCCTGAGCTCGCGGCCTTCATGGCCGATGCGCAGGTGCCATGGGGCCTCGACGCCCTGAACGGCGCCGTCAGCAATGCCGCCTGGCGGACCAAGCCAAGCTGGTACCTCGTCGCCACCGACGATCACATGATCCCGCCGCCCGCACAGCGGGCGATGTCCGAGCGGGCCGGCGCAACCGTCACCGAGACGCCCGGCAGCCACGCCGTCTACGTCTCCAACCCCAGGGCCGTCGCCAACGTGATCGCTCAGGCCGCCCGCTCGGCCGTCCCCGAAGGAGCACTCGCATGAACACCTCCGTCCTTCCAAGGCGCCGCCGCAACCTGGCGTCGGCGTCGACTCGGCTCCGAAAGACGTCCTGAAGCTCCGTTCCGCTGACGGACGACCCCAAAAATCTTCGAGACCCAAAAGGAGGGTCAACGATGTCAGACACCATCATCCAGACCACAGTCCTCGAGCCCGCTGCGCAGGCGTTCGTCGAGGCAACTGCCAACCCGCCCTATCTCTTCGACCTCGGTCCCGTAGAAGGTCGCAAGACCGTCGACGAGGTGCAGGCCGGTGAGATCGCAAAGCCGGACGTCGACATCGAGGACACCACCCTTCCAGGCGGACCGTCCGGCGAGGTGTCTGTTCGCATCCTGCGCCCAAGGGGAGCGGTCGGACCGCTTCCCGTGATCGTGTACATCCACGGCGCCGGCTGGGTGTTCGGCAACAGCCACACCCACGACCGCCTGATCCGCGAGCTCACTGCCGGGACCGGTGCAGCCGTCGTCTTCCCCAACTACAGCCTCTCGCCGGAGGCCCGTTATCCGACCGCGCTCGAGGAGTCGTATGCGGTCGCCAGTTGGGTCGCCGAGCACGGCGCCGAGAAGGGTCTCGACCCCTCTCGGATCGCGGTCGCCGGCGATTCCGTTGGCGGCAACATGAGCACCGCGCTCACCCTTCTGGCTAAGGAGCGCTCCGGCCCCAAGCTGGCCGCGCAAGTCCTCTTCTACCCGGTCACCGACGCCAGCTTCGACACCGGCTCCTACCACGAGTTCGCCGAAGGCTACTTCCTCCGCCGCGACGGGATGCAGTGGTTCTGGGACCAGTACACGACCAGCGAGGAGCAGCGAAACGAGATCACAGCCTCCCCGCTGCGCGCCAGCCTCGATCAGCTCGCCGGCCTGCCGCCGGCGCTCGTCATCACCGCCGGGGCCGACGTGCTGCGCGACGAAGGCGAGGCCTACGCGAACAAGCTTCGCCAGGCCGGCGTCCCCGTCACAGCCGTCCGCTACCAGGGCATCATCCACGACTTCGTGATGCTCAACGCCCTTCGCGAGACGCACGCGGCCGAGGGCGCGATCAACCAGGCGATCAGCGTCCTGCGCGTGGCACTCGACACCAGGCCCTGATGAAAGACGCGGTTCGTCCCGCCGCCCGAGCGCGACGGGACGAACCGCAATCAGCAACCGCCATCAACGGCGCGCACCGAGCCGAGCAGTTCGCGGCCGTGAGCACGTAACGAAAGGAGAAGCACGGTCATGTCGTACGGAATCCTCCTTCTAAGGGTCGTCCTCGGATCGATCGTGGCGGCGCACGGCGCGCAGAAGCTGTTCGCCTGGTTCGGCGGAAGCGGCCCGCGCGGGACTGCCTCCAGCTTCGCCCAGCTTCGCTTCCGAGCGCCGCTCGTGCTGACCCTGGCCACCGACGACCACATGATTCCCCCATCGGCGCAGCGCACCATGGCAGAGCGCGCCAGCGCCACCGTCACCGAGACGCCCGGCAGTCACGCCGTCTACGTCTCCAACCCCAAGGCCGTCACCGGCCTGATCACTCAGGCCGCCCGGTCGGCCGTCACCGAAGGAGCACTCGCATGAACACGTTCACCCATCCAAGACGCCGCCGCAACCTGGCCGCACTCGTCATCGCAGTCACGGTCGCGGTCGGCATCGCCGCAGGCGCGGTCGCGACCGCCGACGGTTCCGCCACGTCCCAGGCCCAGAAGCCGACGATCGTACTCGTGCACGGCGCCTGGGCAGACTCATCAGGCTGGAACGAGAGCATCGAGAAGTTGCAGAAGAAGGGCTATACGGCGCTCGCAGTCGCCAACCCGCTGCGTAGCCTCCATGGGGACGTTGCCTACCTGCGCAGCGTGCTGGCCAGCATCTCCGGCCCGATCGTCCTCGTGGGCCATTCCTACGGAGGCATGGTCCTGACGAACGCCGCGACCGGGAACCCGAACGTCAAAGCGCTCGTCTACATCGCGGCATTCGCACCGGACGAGGGCGAGACGCAGATCGAACTGATCCTCAAGAACGAAGGCAGCCAGATCAGTCCGGCCACGCTGACGGTCAGGCCTTATCCCGGTGGTGGACTCGACAGCTACATCACTCCGAGCCTGTTCCGGGAGATCTTCGCTCACGACGTCTCTGAGAAGACAGCTGCCGTCATGGCCGCGACTCAGCGGCCATTCGAGCTCGCGATCCTCGAGGAGGTCTCGGGTGAACCGGCCTGGAAGAAAATCCCATCCTGGTATCTCGTCGCGACCGAGGACCGCGCAATCCCGCCCGTCACCCAGCGCTTCATGGCCGAGCGGGCCGGTGCGACGATCGCCGAAGTCCGCTCGTCGCACGTTCCGATGAACTCGCGGGCCTCAGCTGTGACCGAGCTGATCCTCGACGCCGCAAGGTCGGTGGCGTCAGTCAACTAACCAGCGCGACCTAGTCGGCAGGACGGATCGCGTCCTGCCGACTAGGTGCTGAGTGCATCGCAACCGGAGGAGCCATGACCAGGACCGTGACAGAAAGGCCGAGAGAGGTGCTCGCAAGCCGCAGGAGCGAAGGAGTTCTCGTGTTGCTCCTCTGGGAAGCCGACACGAACTTGGCCGCCGTCGTCGTCCACGACGATCTGACAGGCGACGAATTCGAACTGCTCGTAGACGCGGGTCTGAACCCGATGAACGTCTACGAGCATCCCTACGCTCACGCCGCTTGGCGCGGCATCGCCTACAGGACAGAGCTGCGCCAGTCGGCGTAATCGAGGAACACGTGAAATGAGCGAGCGCAGTGCGGACGCTGATCCACCCATGACGCTGGGCGCGGGGCTGCGTCGGTGGTTCCTGCGGCCGCCGCGCCCTCACGGCGAGGTGATCGCGGACCGCACGGTCAGCTTCCTGGAGCTCTTCTACGACCTCGTCTACGTGGTGCTCGTCGGCCAGATCGCGCACACGCTGGCCGAGGACGTCTCGTGGTCAGGCGTACTCGATTTCGCCGTCGTCTTCGGGCTGATCTGGATCGGGTGGTTCAACGGCACCGAGTTCCACGAGCTGCACGGCCGCGAGGACGGTCGCGACCGCTCGTTCACCTTCTTGCAGATGGGGATCCTCACTGTGCTGGCCGTCTTCGCCACGAACGCGACGACCACCGCCGGCGGACAGTTCGCACTCACCTACGCGGTGCTGCTGGCGGTCCTCCTCTGGCAGTGGGCCTCCGTGTACCGGACAGCCGCACCCGAGTACCGCCCGGGCGCGCTCCGCTACATCGCCGGTCTGATGGTGTCGATCGGAGCGCTGGTCGCCAGCACACGCATGGAGGACACAGTCCGGCTGACCGTCTGGGCCGCCGTCGTCATCGGCTCGATCGCGCTCGTCGTCTTCTATTTGTTGCGTACGCCCGACGACTCGCTCGGGATCCTGCCTACAGCCTCGATGGCCGAGCGCTATGGGCTGTTCATCATCATCGTCCTGGGCGAGGTGGTCCTCGGGGTGGTCAATGGGCTGCTGGCGGTTGGGGATCTCGACTTCCGCACGGTCGCGACGGGCGTTCTCGGACTCACGATCGCCTTCGGCTTCTGGTGGACTTATTTCGACTACGTCGGGCGGCGCCTGCCGCGACAGGACGGCGGCTCGCTGGTGCTGTGGCTGTACAGCCAGCTTCCGATCGCGATCGCGGTGGCGGCAGCGGGCGCCGGCATGGTGAGCCTGATCGAGCACGCCGCCGACGCCCGCACGCCCGCGGCCTCGAGCTGGCTCTTGACCGGGTCGGTCTCGGCGCTGCTGATCGCGCTCGTGGCGACGATCGTCACACTCGCCGATTTCCGGAGGCTCGCTCACCTCTACCGCCCGCTCGCGCTGGCGTTGCTGCTCGGTGCGGCGGCCGCGCTGGGGGTCGGTTGGGCACGCCCCGCGCCTTGGCTGCTCGCGGTGCTGCTGGATCTGATCCTGATCGCGATCTGGTTCTTCGCCTTCGCCCGAA